>NZ_JAJFAW010000028.1 GCF_020711255.1 Hymenobacter plasmatis | reverse complement strand
CTACCACTCGCCCAACCACTTCGAAACCCAACTGCAAACCACGTCCCAATTCTGTCCGTCATAGCTAGACCACCTCAGTGCGCCCGGATAGCAACTGGCGGCTTTTGAACCGATGCCACGGCGGCCAACTCATTCCCAAACATACTCCGCTTCCGCCTTCGCAGCCCTCTCCTGAAAAGCCCGCCCACCTTTTCCGGGTGGGCATCGGGGCCGGCGGCTTGTGTTTACCTCTGCCCGTAGGTTGGAAATCCGTAGTAACCGCAGTCAGAATCAGTATTGTTCAGACAATCAAGCGGAACGGCATCTGCGTATACCGGGTTTAAGAGCCAAGGCCAGCACTCCCAGACTTGGGAGCAGCGCGCCGCTTTTCCATATGCTTACCGTTTATTGCGACCAGTTGCCCAAGAGCTATTTGCTGATTCTGGCCTCTGAGCGGCAGGCCACGGACCCGCGTGCGCTGGCGCGCGCGCTGCACCGGGCCGGGCGCAGCGGCAAGACCAGCGTGTGGGTAGACTGCAGCCTGCTCGCGTTGGCCGATGCCACGCCCGACACGGGCTTGCTGCTGCGGACGTACCACGAGGCTTTCGCTGCGCAGGGCATCGAGATGGTGGTAGCCCACGCCAGCACGGAGCTGCGGCAGTGCCTGGTAGGCTCGCGGTCCAAGCCCGGCCCGGCGCTGGTCGATTCGCTGGTCGACGCTTCGAATTTCAAGTTGCTGCCCGCGCTGGAATAGTGTTGCGCCCGCTGGCGCTTCAGGAGCCGATACTATGGGCAGTGCCCCGCTACAAGTAGCCGGAGTCTCGGCTGGCGCGTGCCGATGGTTGAGCTGGCTAAGCTAGCGACATGCAGAATTTTTGGCTTTAAAATCATTGAAACCGAGTTTGTAAACTACTCGTTGGATGTAATTGTTTAGCTTGTTCTTGTGTCAGTTGTGTCAGGGCTGCTTCGGCGAAGCAGTGCCGGAAATGAGCAACGCTTACCTTCTCGTTTTCTGACCATGATTCGTGTTTTGTTAGTCGACGACCATGCCATTCTGCGCAGCGGCTTGCGGTCTTTGCTGGCCGACCAGCCCGGGCTGGAAGTGGTGGGCGAAGCGGGCCGCGGCGAAGAATTGCTGCAGTTGCTGCCCACCACGCCCGCCGACGTGGTGCTGCTGGACCTGAACATGCCCGGCATGGAAGGCGTCGAAATTATCCGCCAGCTCCGGGCCCACCACCCGGCGGTGCAGGTACTGGTTCTGACCGTGACGGCCGGCGAAGAGCGGGTTATTCAAATGCTCAGCGCCGGCGCCCACGGCTATTTGCTGAAGTCGGCCGGGCTGAAGGAGATGGTGTACGGCATCCGGACGGTGGCCGCGGGCCACACCTTTCTGTGCTCGGAAGTTGGGCTGGCCACGTTGCAAAAGCTGCACGAAGGGGCCGAAACGATGGCCAAACAGCTCGATGGCCTGCCCGTGGCCCATCGGCTCATGCCCGCCGACCCGCCGGTGACGCTTTCCAGGCGCGAGCTGGAAGTATTGCGGCTCGTGGCCGATGGCTTTACCAACCAGGAAATGGCCGACCTGCTGTTTACCAGCAAGCGCACCATCGAAACCCATCGGCAGAACATCATCACCAAAACCGGGGCCAAGAACACCGCTTCGCTCATCCGCTTAGCCATTAGCGAAGGGCTGATTTCGTAGGTTATCGAGTTGGGCTGGTTGGGCCGCTGCGCGTTGGGGTCGGGTTGAGCTAGCCGTTCCGGTTGGGCTAAAAGCAGGAGGCGAAGCCGTGGCTGGGCCACACCGAAGAGTACAGGAGAGTTTGGGATTGAAGGCGCGGTTTCTTGCATGCGTTCTTCCCTCAATGGCTTGCCCGCAAGCTGGAAAAGAGAAGGGCCGCGCACCGGCGCGGAGGCGGCCAAGGCTGCTGGCCCGGGTTGTTCCACACTTGCACTTGCCCGCCCTGCTATGAAAACCCGAATTGGAATTGCAACCATCCTCTGCGGCGGCCTGGCGCTGCTGAGCACCCAGGCGCTGGCCCAGGCCAAACTCGAAACGGGCGGGCAAAAGCCCATGCCGGCGGCCGAATGGATAGACCAGAGCACGGGTCACAAAGTGATGCGCCTCACCCCGCAGGACGGCAGCAACGCCGGCTTTTACTTTCACAACAACCCGTTTCTGAAAGCCAAAGGCAGCGAGGGCGACCTGATGGTGTATTACCACACCGATGCCAAAGGCCACCAGCTGCGCGTGCTCAACCTCAAGACCCGGCAGGCCACGCCCGTGACCCGCTACTTTGCCCAAGTGCACGGCGAGATTGTGGCGCCCCGGCACCGGGAGGTGTTTTACCAAACCCGCGACACGGTGTACGCCACCAACGTCGACACCCGGAAAACGCGGCTGGTGTACGTATTTGCCAAGGACTACCCGGCCAGCATCACCTCGCTCAACGCCGATGAAACCGTGCTAGCAGGCTCCATGGCCGGGCAGGAAGCGCGCGACATCCTGAGGAAGTACCCGGCAAAGTCCGACTTTTTCAACCGCATCTACGATGCCCACGTGGAGCACGCGCTATTCACGATAAACACGAAGACCCGGCAGCTACAGGAAATCTACAAGGAGAATACCTGGCTCGGCCACGTGCAGTTTTCGCCCACCGACCCCAATTTGCTGATGTATTGCCACGAAGGCCCCTGGGGCAAGGTGGACCGCATCTGGCACATCAACATCAAAACCAAAGCCGTGCGGCTGATGCACAAGCGCACGGTAGACGGCGAGATTGCCGGCCACGAGTTCTTCAGCCCCGATGGCCAAACCATCTGGTTTGATTTGCAGAAGCCCCGCAGCGTGACCTTTTATCTGGCCGGGGCCAACGTGAAAACTGGCCAGGAAAAGCTCTACCAAATGGACCGCAACGAATGGTCCATTCACTTCAATATTTCGCCCGACCAGAAGCTCTTTGCCGGCGACGGCGGCGACGCCGGCCAGGTGGCTAAAGCCCCCGACGGCATGTGGATTAACCTGTTTCGGCCCGAAGGCAACAAGTTCCGGGCCGAGCGGCTCGTGAACATGCAGCACCACGGCTACAAGCTGGAGCCCAACATCCACTTCACGCCCGATGGCAAATGGCTGGTTTTTAGGGCCAATTTTGAAGGCGAAGAGCAGGTGTACGCCGTGGAAATTGCGAAAGCGGCTTCCTAAGTAAAACGTCATGCAGAGGGCATTTACCTGTCATGCAGAGCGCAGCGAAGCATCTCATCACGCTTGAATGAGTCGTGCTGACGTGATAAGATGCTTCGCAGGCTCAGCATGACAAACGATTATTGCTTACCTACGCGAGACGTTGCGCTCGGCCTGACTAGCAAAAGCCAAGTTTGGAAGACACAATTACTATATGCTAAATCCCACCCTGAAAGCCTGCCTTTGTGCCTTGTTGCTGCTTGTGCTGCAGCCGGCCCAGGCGCAGAAGTTGGCCAAGAAAAAGGCCGTGCTGAAAGCCATGACCCGGACCAACGACTACTTCATGAAGAAGTGGCCCGATACCGGCAAGGAAATCGTGACGAACAAGGCCCGCCCCAGCCACATCTGGACGCGCGGCGTGTACTACGAAGGCCTGATGGCCCTCTACCAGACCGATAAGCAAAAGCGCTACTACGACTACGCCGTGGACTGGGGCGAAAAGCACCAGTGGGGCATCCGCAACGGCGTGACCAACCGCAACGCCGACGACCAGTGCGCCGGCCAGACCTACCTGGAGCTGTACCAGATAGACCCCAGGCCCGAGCGCCTGCGCGACATCAAGGCCAGCGTGGACGCCATGGTGAGCAGCGACAAGGTGGACGACTGGAACTGGATTGATGCCCTGCAAATGGCCATGCCTGTGTTTGCCAAGCTGGGCGTGCTGACCAAGGACACGGCCTACTACGGCAAGATGTACCGCATCTACAACTACTCCAAAACCAAGCACGGCACCAACGGCCTCTACAACCCGCAGGACAAACTCTGGTGGCGCGACAAGGACTTTGTGCCCCCATATAAAGAGCCCAACGGCGAAGACTGCTACTGGAGCCGCGGCAACGGCTGGGTGGTAGCGGCCATGGTGCGCGTGCTCGACGTGATGCCCAAAGACGCCCCGCACCGCGCCGAATACGAGCAAATGTACCTGGCCATGATGCAGGCGCTGCCCCCGCTGCAGCGCCCCGACGGCTTCTGGAACGTGAGCCTGCACGACCCCACGCACTTCGGCGGCAAGGAAATGACCGGTACGGCGCTGTTTGTGTACGGCATGGCCTGGGGCCTCAACAACGGCCTGCTCGACCGCCAGCAGTACGAGCCCATCATCGCCAAAGCCTGGAAAGGCATGGTGACCGACTGCATCCACAAAGACGGTTTCCTGGGCTACGTGCAGGGCACCGGCAAGGAGCCCAAAGACAGCCAGCCCGTGAGCTACACCAACAAACCCGACTTTGAAGACTACGGCCTGGGCTGCTTCCTGCTGGCGGGCAGCGAGGTATACAAGCTGAAATAACTACTATGAAACGACTCCTTCCTTCGCTTTTCCTCGCGGCCCTGGCATCGCTCAGCCTTCCGGCTGGGGCCCAGGCCCCCAAATGGCCGGCCATCACCCAGCAAACCAAGCCCTGGACGCGCTGGTGGTGGGAGGGCAGCGCCGTAAACAAAGCCGACCTCACCCACCTGCTCACCCAGTACCAGCAGGCGGGGCTGGGCGGCATGGAAATCACGACCATCTACGGCGTGAAGGGAGCCGAAAGCCAGTTCATCGATTTCCTTTCGCCAAAGTGGATGGACATGCTCACGCACACCCTCACGGAAGCCAACCGCCTGGGGCTGGGCATCGACATGGCGCAGGCCTCGGGCTGGCCCTTTGGCGGGCCGTGGGTGGCGCCGGTAGATGCGTCGAAGTACGTGGCGTACAGCACCTACTCGGTGAAAGGCGGCGAAAGCCTGACGGAGCCGGTCAGCTTCATGCAAAAGCCCATTGCCAATGCCGTGGGGCACAAGGTGGACCTCAAGCAGCTCTCGGACCCCGTGGCCACCAATAAAAACCTGCAAACCCTGGCGCTGGACCAGGTGCGCTTCGAAAAGCCGCTGCCGCTGCAAACGCTGATGGCCTATTCGGACAAAGGCCAGACGCTGGACCTGACCAGCAAAGTGGGCGCCGATGGAAAATTGAGCTGGACGGCGCCGGCCGGCACCTGGACGCTGTACGCCCTTTTCCAGGGCTGGCACGGCAAGCAGGTGGAGCGGGCCGGCCCCGGCGGCGAGGGCGACGTCATTGACCACCTCTCCAAAACCGCCACCGACCATTACCTGGCGTATTTCGACAAGGCCTTCAAAGGCTACGACGTGAAGCCCATCCGGGCGTTTTTCAACGACTCGTACGAGGTAGACGATGCCCAGGGCGAGGCCAACTGGACGCCGCTGATGTTTGCGGAGTTTCAGAAGCGGCGCGGCTACGACTTGCGCCAGCACCTGCCGGCGCTGTTCAACAAAGCCGCCGAGGACGAAAACCAGCGCGTGCTCACCGACTACCGCGAAACGATTTCGGAACTGCTGCTCGAAAACTACACCAAAACCTGGGGCACCTGGGCCAAAACCCACGACGCGCTGATTCGCAACCAGGCCCACGGCTCACCGGCCAACATCCTGGATTTGTACGCCGCCACCGACATCCCCGAAACGGAAGGGGAGGACCTCACGCGCATCAAGTTTGCGTCGTCGGCCGCGCACGTTACGGGCAAGCCGCTCACGTCGGCCGAAACGGCAACCTGGGAGAATGACCATTTCCTAAGCAAGCTCAGCGACGTGAAAAAGGCCGTCGACCGCATGCTGCTGGGCGGCGTCAACCACGTGTTTTACCACGGCACTGCCTATTCGCCGCAGGCGGCCAAGTGGCCGGGCTGGCTGTTTTACGCCGCCGTGGAGTTCAACCCCCAAAACCCGTTCTGGACGGATTTCGGCAAGCTGAACCAGTACGCCGCCCGCTGCCAGTCGTTTTTGCAAGCCGGCCAGCCCAGCAACGACGTGCTGCTGTACCTGCCCATTTCCGACGCCTATACGCGGCCCGGCAAGGTGCTGCTCCAGCACTTCGATGGCATCGAGCACGGCTTTAAAGGCATGCCCATCGAAGCTACCAGCGAAATGCTGCTGGCCAAAGGCTACGGCTACGACTTCATCTCCGACAAGCAGGTGCAGCAGGTGGTAAACGCCGGCAAGGGCCTGACTACCAGCGGCGGCGCCACCTACCAAACCCTGCTGGTGCCCGAGGCCCATCTCATGCCGCTGCCCACGCTGCAGCAGCTGCTGAAGTTGGCCCAGAACGGCGCCACCATCGTGCTGCAAAGCCAGGCGCCCGACGACGTTCCCGGCCTGGGCAGCTTGGCCACCCGTCGCGCCGCCTTCAAAAAGCTGCTGGCTCAGCTCAACTTCGCGGCCACTAAGCAAGCCGGCGTGCAGCAAGCCACCGTGGGCAAAGGGCGGGTGCTCCTGGGCAAAGACGTGAGCCAGCTGCTGGCCCAAGCCGGCGTGAAGCGCGAAACCCTCGTAGACAACGGCCTGCAGTTTATGCGTCGCAGCCACGCCAAAGGCCATTATTACTTCCTGGCCAACTGGGGCGAGAAGGCCATAAAAGGCTGGGTGCCGCTGCACACAGCCGCCAAGTCGGCGGCCCTCTACAACCCCATGACCGAGCAAACCGGCATGGCCTCGGTGCGCACCTCGGCCCAGGGCACGCCCGAAGTGTACCTGCAGCTGGCGCCCGGCGAAACCTGCATCCTGGATACCAACGAAGGCGCCGTAACGGGCCCCGCCTATGCCTACCTGACCCCCGCCGCCGCGGCCCAGCCCCTCACCGGCCCCTGGGACCTGGCCTTCCTTTCGGGTGGTCCGGAGCTGCCGGCCCGCCTGCAAACCCGGGAGCTGGCCTCGTGGACCACGCTGGCCGGCGAGGCGGGCAAGAAGTTCTCCGGCACAGCCACCTACACCACCACGTTTGCCATTCCCCAGGGCACTGCCGATGGCTGGCTGCTCGACCTGGGCCGCGTGGCCCAAAGCGCCCGCGTGCTGGTGAACGGCCAGCCCATGGGCACGCTCATTGGGCCGGTCTACCAGGTGTTCCTGCCCAAGTCCCGGCTGCGGCCCACCAATACGCTGACCGTGACGGTGAGCAACCTCATGGCCAACCGCATTGCCGACCTGGACCGCAACCACGTGGACTGGAAGATTTTCTACAACACCAACATGCCCGCCAAGCTCAAAGAAAACCGCGGCGCCGATGGCCTCTTCACGGCC
The DNA here is from genome assembly GCF_020711255.1 of Hymenobacter plasmatis. GTDB lineage: Bacteria > Bacteroidota > Bacteroidia > Cytophagales > Hymenobacteraceae > Hymenobacter. The sequence goes on along the minus strand of NZ_JAJFAW010000028.1, from coordinate 73,915 downwards.
GAAAAGTGGGAGCCCCTGGAGTCGGGCTTGCTGGGCCCCGTCACCCTCACGCCCGCTTCCCTGGGAGCGCCGGTTCAATAAGTACTGCCATGGATAAAGTAGCCTTCACCATGAAGCTCAAGCCCGGCGTGGCCGCCGAATACCAGCGCCGCCACACCGAAATCTGGCCCGAGCTCACCGCTGCGTTGCAGCAGGCGGGCATCCGCGATTATTCCATTTATCTCGACGTCGCCAGCGGGACCCTGTTTGCGGTGCAGAAGCGGGAAGTGGGCCACACCACGGCCGCCTTGCCGGCCACCGCTATTATGCAGCGCTGGTGGGCCTACATGGCCGATTTGATGGAAACCAACCCCGACCATTCGCCGGTGGTGCAGCCGCTGGAATGCGTGTTTCACATGGACTAAAAAGCCGGCCTTCCCACTCGTTGGGCAGGAATGAAAAAGTCTTTCGCCATAACAGGAGGGTGCGGGAAGGTTTGAGCTAGAGGGGAAGCCAGCTTTGTGTAGTGAGTGAGAAATACAACCTGACTGATGCGTAGCAGGATGGAAAAAAGATTGGGTGGGAGTCCTCTTTCATCTGTTTCTGCCGCGCATCATGTCAGTGTTGTCACTCTCCCTGCTTTCCGACTTAGCCTCCCGACTATATGAACCTGCTTCTTACGCTGCTTATTTCCCTGTTTGCGTGGCTGAACCCGGCGCCCGCCGACACCTCGCCCGAGTGGACCAAGCAGGTAGGCGCCAAGTCCCTGCCGACTGGAAAAACCATTTTCTCGGCCTCGAAATACGGCGCCGTGGCCGATGGCAAAACCCTCGCCACGCAGGCCATCCAAAAAACCATTGACGCCGCAGCCAAAAAGGGCGGCATCGTGACGCTGGCCCCCGGCCAGTACCTCACCGGCTCGCTGTTCCTGAAAAAAGGCGTGACGCTGCGCCTCGATAAGGGCGTGACCCTGCTCGGCAGCCAGGACCTGAAAGACTACCCCGAAATCCAGACCCGCGTGGCCGGCATCGAGATGAAGTGGCCCGCCGCCCTGCTCAACGTGCTCGACCAGGACAACGTGGCCATCACCGGCGAAGGCACCATCGACGGCCAGGGCAAAGTGTTCTGGGACAAGTACTGGGCCATGCGCAAGGAATATGACCCCAAGGGCCTGCGCTGGATTATCGACTACGACGCCAAGCGGCCGCGCGCCCTGCTCGTGTCCAACGCCTCCAACGTTACCATTAAGAACATCACCCTGCAACGTTCGGGCTTCTGGACGGTGCACGTGCTCTACTCCAAGAATGTGACCGTGGAAGGCATCGTGGTGCGCAACAACCTCGGCGGCCACGGCCCCAGCACCGACGGCATCGACATCGACTCGAGCAGCTACGTGCTGATTCAAAAGTGCGACATTGACTGCAACGACGACAACTTCTGCCTGAAAGCCGGCCGCGACGCCGACGGCCTGCGCGTGAACCGCCCCTGCGAGTACGTCCTCATCCAGGACTGCGTGGCCGGCGCCGGCGACGGCCTTTTCACCTGCGGCTCCGAAACCTCGGGCGGCATCCGCCACATCATTGCCCGCCGCCTCAAGGCCAAGGGCACCAAAACCGGCATCCGCATCAAGTCGGCCCTCACCCGCGGCGGCACGGTGGAAGACGTCTGGGTCGACGACATTGAAATGGCCGATGTGGGCTTCGGCATCATCATGACCATGAACTGGAACCCCGCCTACAGCTATTCTACGCTGCCCGCCGGCTACACCCAGGAAACCCTGCCCGCCCACTGGAAAGCCATGCTGACCAAAGTGGAGCCAGCCGAAAAAGGCATGCCCCACTTCCGCAATGTGCATATCAGCAACGTGCGGGTGACGAACGCCAAAACCGCCATCTCGGCCGAAGGCCAGCCCAATTCCCTGCTCGAAGGTATCACCCTCGACAACATCACCATGACCGCCGCCACCGCCGGTGGCATCAGCTACGCCACCGGCTGGACCATCAAAAACGTGAACATCACCGCCCAGGACCAGGAGCCCGTGGCCGTGCAAAACAGCCAGAACATCAAGTTTTAGATTTTTTTGTGAACCCCAAAGCCAAAGAAGCGGCCTCCATTGGGGGCCGCTTCTTTTTTGCCCGAACAAGCTGAGCGAGGGTCGAACATCGTGCTCTAGGTAGAAGCGCAGTCCTCTCGTCGTTGAACGATACCCACGCGGCGCGGACGCCGAGACGCCAAGTGTGGCGTCTCTACAATGTTCTGACGGCAGTGGGCGTGAGGTGGTTTAGTACAGCAACACCACCAGGCTGCGGGCGCCGTGGGCGCCAATGACCAGCGACTGCTCAATATCCGCCGTCTTGGACGGGCCGGCCACGAACGTGCCGTAGCCGCCCGTGCCGGGCAGTTGGGCGTAGGCCTGGTGCATGGTGGCCACGATGCGCCGGTGGTCGAGCACCAGCGCCAGGTGCTGGGTGATGGTGGGCAGCGCCCGGTGCAGCATGTTGGCTTCGGGCAGCCAGATGGCACCATTCTCGGCCACGCCGATTTCGCCCGTCAACACCGCCAGGTCAATGTCGGCGAGCACCTCGGTGGGCGTGCCGGCATCCACCGGCACAGTGCCCGCGAACAGGGGAGAGGCCGTATTACGCGCCTCCGGAAACAGCTGCTGGAGCGTCGAGCCCAACTGGCCCAAGCCGTCGAGCCACACCACGGTGCCGCCGATGCCGGCCAGCACGGCGCTGAACCGCTCGGCCGTGGCCTCGCCGCCGAAATCGGGCACGGTGGGCAGCAGCGTTTCGGCCGGCTTGTTGGCCTGGGCCGCCAGGAGGATGCGGGTGCGGGAAGCGCTGCTCATGCCGGTACTTGCGGTTGCGGGGGCTGCGGAACGGGTTTCGGCTGCTGCTGGTACCACTCGCGGAAGCTTTGCTGGGGCGGCTCGGGCAACTCGCGGGCCACGGCCCAGGCGTTGAAGGAGGCCGCGTGCGTGAGGCCGTGGGGCAGAAAGCGCAGGGCCTTGCGCGCAAACTGCCCGCTCAGGCCGTACACGCGGGCGCTGGCCAGCAGGCGGCCCATGAACTTCATGCTCCACTTCTTGGAAGCAGGAATTTCGTTGGCTTCGCCCAGCACCTGCCGCCACTTGTAGAGCTGGGTGTGGATGTCGATTTTCACCGGGCACACGTCGGTGCACGAGCCGCAGAGCGTGCTGGCAAACGGCAGCGAGGCGTGCTTTTTCATGTCGATGTTGGGCGACAGGATGGCGCCAATCGGGCCCGGCACGGTGAAGTCGTAGCTGTGGCCGCCGCTGCGCCGGTACACCGGGCAGGTGTTCATGCAGGCCCCGCAGCGGATGCATTTGAGCGAAGCTCGGAAATCGGGCCGGCCCAGCTGCTGCGTGCGGCCATTGTCCACAATGACAACGTGCATTTCCTTGCCCGCCACCGGCTGGGTGAAGTGCGAGGTGTAGGTCGTCACCGGCTGGCCGGTGGCGCTGCGGGCCAGCAGCCGCGTGAACACGCCCAGGTCGGTGAGCCGCGGAATCAGCTTCTCGATGCCCATGCAGGCGATGTGCACTTGCGCCAGGTTCACGCCCAAATCGGCGTTGCCCTCGTTGGTGCACACGACCACGCCGCCGGTTTCGGCCACCGCGAAGTTGACGCCCGAGATGGCCACCTGCCCGGCCAGGAACTTGGCCCGCAGGTGCTGGCGGGCGGCCTCGGTGAGGCGCTGCGGGTCGCTTTCGCCTTTTTCGGTGCCCAAATGAAGGTGGAACGTGTCGCCCACGTCTTCCTTTTTCAGGTGAATGGCGGGCAGCACGATGTGGCTGGGCGCTTCCTCCCGAAACTGAATGATGCGCTCGCCCAAATCCGTGTCCACCACCTCAATGCCGTGCTGGAGGAGGTAGGGGTTCAGGTGGCATTCCTCGGTGAGCATCGACTTGCTTTTGACGATGCGCGTGGCGCCCTGCTGCCGGATGATGGCGAGGATGATGGCGTTGTGCTCGGCAGCATCGGCGGCCCAGTGCACGTGCACGCCGTTGGCCTGCGCGGCGGCCTCAAACTCCTGCAAGTACCGGTCGAGCCGGCTCAGGGTGTGGTCTTTGATTTGGGACGCCAGCTCGCGCAGCGCCTGGAACTCGGGCACGGCGTACACGGCGCGGTCGCGCTTTTCGCGCACAAACCACAGGGTTTCGTCGTGCCAGGTGGTGCGGTCGGCATCGAGCAAAAACTGGTCGGCGCGGAGGGCGTGGCTCATGGCGTAAGTCCGTTAAGAATTTCGGCGGCGTGCATCACCCTCATGGGCAGCTGGGCCCGGCGCACAATGCCCTCCAGGTGCATCAGGCACGACATGTCGCTGCCGGTGAGCACCTGCGTGCCGTTGCGCACGTGGTCGGCCACGCGGTCCTGGCCCATGCGGGCCGAAATACCGGCTTCCGACACGCAGAAGGTGCCGCCGAAGCCGCAGCATTCGTCGTTGCGGTTCAGGTGGGTCAGCTCAATTCCATCGAGGGAGGCCAGCAGGCGGCGCAGCTGCCCGTCGCGCACCGGCGTCAGCTCCGATTCGTTGGCCTGGTGCAGGCCGCGCTGGCCGTGGCAGCTCAGGTGCAGGCCCACTTTGTGGGGGAAGGCGCCGGGCAGGGTTTCCACCTGCAGCACGGTGCTGATGAAGTCAATCAGGTCGTAGGCCGCGCCGCGCACGTGCTGCACCTCGGCGGTTTGCTCGAGCTTATCAAAGTGCTTGCGCACGTGGTACACGCAGCTGCCCGAGGGGGCCACCACGTAGTCGTAGTCCTGAAAGGTGCGAACGAAGTGCTTGTAAATGGGCAGGGCGTCGCGCTCGCAGCCGCTGTTGGCCAGGGGCTGGCCGCAGCAGGTTTGTTGGGCCGGGAAGTATGCCGGCACGCCCAGCTTTTCGAGCAGCTGCAGCGTGGCCACGCCTACCTGGGGGTAGAACTGGTCGATGTAGCACGGGACGAATAGGGCGACTTTCATTCTGGTTTTATAGCGGATTGAACCTAGTACACAATGCTTAATGGAACGTCATGCTGAGCGCAGCATCTTTACCTCAGTACTATGCCCGTCGTCTGTCATGCTGACGAAGGAAGCATCTTATCAGGTTAGCTCAATTCGTTCAATCGTGAGAAGATGCTTCCTTCGTCAGCATGACAAATGGCGTCAGTATGGCAAGTGGCGCGACCGAGATGCTGTGCTCAGCATGACGTTCTTGGTATTTAGCTCAACATCTCAAACTGTTCGGTCCTGCGCCGTCACCAGCGGCAAATCATCCTCATCGGTGAAAAGCGGGTGCGTTTTCTTCAGTGCCTCGCCCTGCTCCAGGTGCACCAGGGCGCCCAAAGCGGTGGCCTGCGGAACTTCCAGCGTGCGGATTTCGGCCTTCGGGAAGTTCCAGCTCAACGTTTGCATAAACAGCGGGTTGCGGGCAAAGCCACCGTCGACGAAGATGGTTTTTTCGCCCTGCCACACCAAGTGGATGGATTCGAGTAGAATGGCAATCAGCCCGTGCATGAGGTGCTGGTAGGCATCGGAGGCGGTGCGGAAGCCGGAGAGGTCCCACTCGCCGGCCGGCTGGTCGGGGAAGGGGCCGGTGCCGGCCATGCAGGCAGGCTTAAAGTCGGCCGACGTCTCGTCGTAGGGCCGGGCCAGCACGATGGAGCGGTAAAAATCCGGCTTCACGTGGAAGTGGGCGGCAATGCGCTCTACCTGGAAGTCGTGCTCGCGGCCCAGGAACACGCGGGCGGCCCGGGTGGCTTCGCCGCGCGGCGTCATAAAGCTCAGGCAGTCGCGGTGCAGCAGCTCGGGGGTGAGGGGCTGGCTGTTGAACGGGTTGATGGTGACCGACCACGTGCCCGTGGACACCAGCACGAAGGGCTCGTCGTTTTCGGCCAGGTAGGGCATCACGGCGGCGGTGCTATCGTGCATGCCTACGCCCACCATAATGCCATCGACCACTGAGGCGATGGAGTCGCGAGTGAGGGGCGCCAGCTTCTCGTCGATGCCCTCGCGGCGCACCCAGTCATGGTACTGGTTGCGCTTGTAGTCCCAGAGCGCGGTGTGGCAGCCCACGGACGTGTAGTCGCTGAATTTCTCGCCCGAAATCAGGTAGGAGAGGTAGTTGGGCAGGTGCAGCGAGGTATGAATCTTGGCGTACTGCTCGGGCTTGGCGTACTTGAGCCAGTACAGCTGCAGGCCGGAATTGAGCATGCCCAGCCGCGGCGAGCAGGTGTCGGCCGCAAAGTCTTCGGGCGACTGGCCCAGCTCGGCGTAGAATTTCTCCTCGATTTCGGCCGGCAGCGGCTTGAGGTAGTTGTAGAGCGGCAGCATGGGCTGGCCGTCGGCCCCAAGGTGCACAAAGCTGGCGCCGTAGGCCGTGAAATTCACGCCCTTCACCGTGTAGTGCTCATGCGTGCGCAGCTGCCGCCAGTGGTCGAGAACCCACTCCGTGAGCCGGGGCAAGTGGTCGCACACAAAGCCGTCGTCGTCGAGCACGTCGGTGCACACGTGCTGCTCCTCGTCAATTATCTGCTGGTCCTCGTCGAAAAGAATCAGCTTCTTATTGGTCTTGCCAATGTCGAACACCGCATAAACCGACTTTTTCATGGCCTTTTTCATAACCCGGTAGAGACGCTGTGCTTGCCACGCTGGCGAATGAGTTGCTCGCGCACACCCTCGGCGCGGTAAGCCCCGATGGGGTTCAGGGCGCCGCCGCTGCGGCGGTAGGCTTCGGCCACCAGAGGGCGCACGTCGGTGAGGAAGGCGTCGCGCAGGATTTCCTCGGCGCGCACCACGTCGTTGGCTTCCTGGGCCTCGTTGAGGGCGTCGCGGTCCACGAGTAGGGCCTTGGCGTAGGCCGAGAGGATGTTCTCGACCGATTGCAACAGGTCTTCCAGCGGGTCTTTTACGTTGTGGCTGGCGTCAATCATGTACGCCACGGCTTCGGCCGGCACCGATTTGTCGACGGCGCTGTCCACCAGCTCGTTGAAAATCAGGAACAGCTGGAAAGGCTTGATGCTGCCTGTGGTCAGGTCGTCGTCGCCGTACATCGAGCCGTTGAAGTGGAAACCGCCGAGGCGGCCGAACTGCCGCAGGCGGCCCACTATCTGCTCGATGTTGGTGTTGGGCAGGTGGTGACCCAGGTCCACGAGCACCTGCGCGTTCTGACCAATGGCTTGGCACAGCGCCAGCGAAGTGCCCCAGTCCGGAATCACCATCGAGTAGAAGTTGGGCTCGTAGGGCTTGTACTCCACCAGCATGGTCCAGTCCGAAGGCATGGCCTCGTAGATGGCCGCCAATGACTCCTGCGTGCGCAGGAACGCGCGCCGCAAGTGCTGCTGGCCGGGGAAGTTGGAGCCGTCGGCCAGCCACACGGTCAGGGTCCGGGCGTCGAGCTGGCGGCCGTAGCGCACGCAGTCGATGTTGTGCTGAATGGCCTGCTCGCGTACGGCCTTGTCGGTGTTGCTCAGCGAGCCGAACTTGTAGGAGTGCGGCTGGTCTTTCTGGTCCTGGAAGGTGTTGGAGTTGACCGAGTCAATCACCAGGCCTTCCTCTTTCAGGAGCTGCTGCAGGCCCGGGATGTCCTGCGGAATGTCCCAGGGAATGTGCAGCGAAATGGAATTCGACGAGCGGTTGAGGCTTTGCAGAATGCCCACGTCGCTGATTTTTTGTTCCAGTGTGCTCGGCTCGCCGCCCAGCGCGAAGCGGCCGAAGCGGGTGCCGCCCGTGCCCAGCGCCCAGCTCGGAATGGCCACCTGAAAATCCATCAGTTTTTGCACCACCCCGGGCAGGTCTACCTGGCGCAGGCGCGGCGAATCGGCGAGGTGCTGGAACTGCAGCTGGTGCTCGGCGAGCAGCGGCTGGTTGAGGTCGGCAAGGCGTTGGTCAGAGAACATGCGCGTTGGGGTGGGATTTGTGAATAAATACCCGCTTGGGAAGAGCAAATTACCCGTACTCCCTGGCCCTAACTCTTCTGGGCTCTCCTGTTTGCCAGGAAAAGTTTGAAAGCTGCAAATAGAACGTCATGCAGAGCGCAGCATCTCGCTCGTGGTAGTGCCCAATCGGCTGTCATGCAGAGCGGAGCGAAGCATCTTATCACGGCTCAACGACTAGCTCAGGCGTGATAAGATGCTTCGCTCCGCTCTGCATGACAAATAGTGCGAGCAAGTTGATGCGCGGCGCTAGGTACGAGCCTCGAAAGCTTCGCTAGCTCTTCTACAGCGACCCGCGCCGAATGGTGTAAAACGGGTTCTTTACTTTCACCCGCTGCTTCTCCAGCAGCAGGTTCGCTGCAGTTTGCCCCATGGCCTCGAAGTCGGTGGTAATCACCGTCATGTTCAGCAGCTCTTTGAGCGGGGTTTCATTGAAGGAAATGATGCCCACTTCGCGGCCCAGCAGGTAGCTGGTCTGGCGGATTTTTTTCACCAGCTCCACTAGGTCGGTTTCGCGGATTACCACGTAGGCCGTGCCGGCCTGCACCACTTCGTTCATGGCGTTTTCCACCACCGAAAATTCCTTATTGCGCATCAGGCAGAAGGAGCGGAAGCCCCACGGCAATTCCTCCGGGTGGTTGGCGTCAGAGGGCAGCACCAGCACCAGGCGGGTGTATTTTTCCAGCAGGTCCTCGGCCTTTTCCAGGGCTGTGAAAATGTCCTTGTCGAAGTCCTGAAATACGCGCAGGCAATCGTGCTTGAGCTCCGGAATGTCCTTGTCGAGCAGCACCAGCTCCTGGCTCGGAATGGTGTTCAGAATGGCGTGGTACAGCGACTTATCGGTGTCGAGGGTGAAGTGCGGCATCACCACGTAGTAGTTGTACTTGCCGAGGTTCTTCTCGATGATTTCCTGAAACAGGTTCACGTTGTAGTGGTGAATCTGCAGGTCTACCGTGGCGCGGTCGCCGAGGGTTTCCAGAAAAGCGTAGTAGATAATCTTTTTGTAGGAGCTCAGCTTATTGAACACCAGCAGGATTTTCAGCTTCGAGGTGTCGTTGCTTTCCACGTAGTAGCCCTTGCCCTGCACCGAGGTGATGAAGCCCCGCTCGCGCAGTTCACGGTAGGCTTTTTCCACGGTGTCGCGCGCCAGGTAGTGTTCCACGCTTAGCTCACTTATGCTCGGGAGGTGGTCACCGTTTTTCAGCACACCGCGCTCAATATCCATGATGACCGACTGCACAATCTGCTTGTACTTCGGCGTTTTATCAAGGGGCTTTAGTTGTAACTGATACATGCCGGCGGCGGTGGGCAAACCATGCGAGTGCGTGGCGCTAGACTTCGGAGAAACACCAGTCTAAACACTCGGAATTCAATCGCATGAGATAAAGGTGAGAAAGGAGGCTGCCCCAAATGTAGCTTTTTTGGCGATGCGAAAAGCACTTCCGGAACAGAGTTGTTGGCATTAAATAAAATAGAACGTCATGCCGCGCGAAGCGAAGCATCCCGCGTGCAGCAGTAATCCAATCGAAAGGGATACTACCACAGGCGCGATGCCTCGCTCCGCGCGGCATGACGTTCTAATAAGCGGGCAACGGCCGGTGCTTAGCGGACGAAGGCCATGGCCACGCCGCCGTCGACGTTGAGCACGTTGCCGGTGCTCTTGCTCAGCGAGCCGTCCACGAAGACGCGCACGGCCTTGGCGATGTCCTCGGCCAGCAATTCTTCGCCCAGCAGCGTGCGCTTGGCGTAGTGCTGGGGCAGCTCTTCCACCGAGATGCCGTAGGCCTTGGCCCGGCCGGCGGCCCAGTCGCCTTCCCAGATTTTGCTGCCGCGCAGCACGGCGTCGGGGTTGACGGTGTTCACGCGAATCTTGTCGCCGCCGAGCTCGGCGGCCAGCAGGCGCGACATGTGCAGCTGGGCGGCTTTGGCCGTGCCGTAGGCCACGTTGTTGGGCCCGGCCACCAGGCCGTTTTTGCTGGCAATGTTCACGATGTCGCCGCCCAGGCCTTGCTGGCGCAGGATGCGCACGGCCTCCTGGCTCACCAGGAACTGGCCTTTGACGAGCACGTCGTTGAGGATATCCCAGTCGGCTTGCGTGGTCTCGGCCAAGGGCTTGCTGATGCTCAGGCCGGCGCAGTTGACGATGATGTCGACGCCGCCGAACTGCAGGATGCTCTGGCGCAGGGATTCGGCGATGCTCTCGGCATCGGTCACGTTGATGGCCGCCGTCAGGGCGCTGTCCTTGCCATACTTCTTGCGCAGCTCGTCCTGGGTTTCTTCCAGTCGGTCGCGGTCCACTGCCACCACGCAGGCGCCGAACTTGAGCAGCTCTTCGCAAATGGCTTTGCCGATGCCGCCGGTGCCGCCGGTCACGTAGGCCACCTTGCCGGAGAGGGCCTTGGGCGGGGCCATGCGCTGGAGCTTGGCTTCTTCGAGCAGCCAGTACTCGATGTTGAACGCTTCCTGCTCGGGCAGGCCCTGGTAGGTGCTCACCGCCTCGGCGCCCTTCATCACGTTGATGGCGTTGGTGTAGAACTCGGCCGCCACGCGCGCCGTCTGCTTGTCTTTCGAGAAGGAGAACAGGCCCACGCCGGGCCAGAGGATGATGACGGGGTTGGCGTCGCGGATGGCCGGCGAGTTGGCGTGCTTGCTGCGCTCGTAGTAAGCCGCGTAGTCCTTGCGGTACGCCTCAAACTGCGCTTCCAGGTACGTCTTCACGCTGGCCGCATCGGCGAGCATGGCCTCGGGGTCGAGCACGAGCGGGCGGATTTTGGTGCGCAGGAAGTGGTCGGGGCAGCTGGTGCCTTTGGCGGCCAGGCGCGGCAGGTCGTTCGAGTTCACGAACTCCAAGACGCGGGCGTCGTCGGTGTAGTGGCCCAGCATGCGGCGCTGGCTGCTGGCCAGCCCGCGCAGCACCGGCATCACGGCCGCGGCGGCCTGGCGGCGGCCGGCGGCATCCAGCGTCTGCTCCAGTTTCACGCCGCCGAACACGGGGCCTTTCTGGCCGTAGTGGGCTTCGAGGTAGGTGGCGGCTTGCTCAATGACTTCGAGCGTGTTGAGGTAGGACTCGTAGCTGGTGTTGCCCCAGGTGAACAAGCCGTGGCCGCCGAGGATGACACCGCGCAGGCCGGGGTTGTCGGCCACAATCTTCTCCAGCTGCAGGCCCAGGTCGAAGCCCGGCTTCTGCCACGGGAGCCAGCCCATGGTGTCGCCCCAGATTTCTTTCATAATCTGCTCGCCGTCCTGGCTCGCCGCAATGGCAATCAGCGCGTCAGGGTGCAGGTGGTCGATGTGCTTGAAGGGCAGCAGGCCGTGCAGCGGGGTGTCGATGCTGGGCGTGGCGCACTTGGGGTCGAAGAGGCAGTACTCGAACAGGCCCACCATTTCGTCCTCGTGTTCGAGGCCGCGGTAGCGGTTCTTGAGCTGGTGCAGTTTCTCCACATACAGGTTGGCGCAGCCGGCTCTGGTGAGCGTGCCGATGTCGCCGCCCGAGCCTTTCACCCACATCACTTCGGCGGGCTGGCCGGTCACGGGGTCGGTGGCGGTGATTTTGCAGCTGGTGTTGCCGCCGGCGTAGTTCGTCAGGCGCAGGTCGGCGCCGAGCAGGTTGGAGCGGTACAGGAACAGGGCGACTTCGTCGCCGGCCAGCTCCAGTGCCTTGGCCTCGTCCCAGAGGTAGCTGACGTGTTGGAAAGTGAGCGTTTTTTCCATGATAGTGCTTCTGTTTCGTTGACCAGAAAACGGGATAGGGTTGCTTTTCTACAAAGGTGCCCGGGCGGGGCGGGGGTAACCTCCTGCACTCTCCTGCTCGCTCATAAAAAAGATGTTAGATGTTAAGAAAGGAGATAGTAGAAATCAGCTCAACTGAAAAAGGAATGCCCGCCGGCTGCCGCATTTGGCTTTACTTCACGGTCAGGAGAGCACAGGAGGGTTTGCGCTCGGCAACCCGGCAGCTTTGTCTAAAACCTTACCCTATAACTATGGCTGTCATTTGGGGAGTAATCCTTCACGCGCTGGGCGGCTTTGCCTCCGGCAGTTTTTACCTGCCTTATAAGAAGGTCAACGGCTGGGCCTGGGAAAGCTACTGGCTGGTGGGCGGCATTGTGTCGTGGGTATTTGCGCCCATCATCATGGGCTCGCTCACGGTGCACAACCTGTTTGGGGTGCTGGCCCAGGCCGACCACTCGACCTTGCTCTGGACCTATATATGGGGCGTGCTCTGGGGCTTCGGCGGGCTCACCTTTGGGTTGGCCATGCGCTACCTGGGCTTGTCGTTGGGCATGGCCGTCACGCTGGGGCTGTGCGCAGTATTCGGCACGGTGGTGCCGCCACTGTGGCTGGGTACTTTCCCGGAGCTGATTCACTCGGCCTCGGGGCAGGTGATTATGATGGGACTGGTGGTGTGCGTGATGGGCATTGTGGTGTGCGGCCTGGCCGGCTTTATGAAGGAAAGGTCGCTCACCGACGCGCAAAAGCAGGAAACCATTGCCGAGTTTTCGCTGCGCAAGGGCGTGCTGGTGGCTGTGTTCTCGGGCATCATGAGTGCCTGCTTCTCCTTTGGCCTCACGGCTGGCCAGCCCATTGCCGAAATCGCCAAACACTCCGGCACCAGCGAACTGTTTGCCAACAACGCCATTCTGGTTATCATCCTGCTCGGCGGCCTCACCACCAACGCGGTGTGGTGCATTTACCTCAACATCAAAAACAAGACCTACACCGACTACCTCAATCCGTCGGCCCCGGCTTTGCGCAATGTCATTTTCTGCGCGCTGGCCGGCACCACCTGGTACTTCCAGTTCTTCTTCTACGGCATGGGCGACAGCCAGATGGGTGCCTACCGCTTCTCGGGCTGGACGCTGCACATGGCCTTCATTATCGCCTTCAGCAGCTTCTGGGGCCTGTACCTGCACGAGTGGCGCGGGGCCAACAAGCTCACCATGCGCACCGTGTCGCTGGGCATTCTGGCGGTGGTGCTGTCTACGGTGATTGTGGGCTATGGCAACTACCTGGGCTCCGAGAAGCCCGAGAAGGAAGCCTCTGCCTCGGTGAGTGCCCGCGAATAGCTCAATATTCAGCGCATAGCCTTCCATGATAAACAGCGCGGCCCCCGTCCATCGACGGGGGCCGTGTTTTTTTGCTGCCGGCTGCCGGCAGATACAACCAGCCAGCTGTAATAAATATGAAAAATTAGTATAGAAACTGGAGAATACAGGAGAGGACAGGTGAGTGTACACAAACGATTGCAATAGTTTTGATGGCTGGGTAAAAGACGCCTAGCTGATGACTCCGCTTTGACTGTACACTTTTTAAAACCGCCAACTTATTTCTCTATGAACAAGCTCTACAGATTGGCTTGCTTGCTCCTGTTGCTGCTCGCTGGCTATGCGCCGGGGGCGTTGGCGCAGAGCCGCAGCGTGAGCGGCAAGGTTACCACTGCCGACACCAAAGAAGCCCTGCCCGGCGTGACCGTGCTGCTGAAGGGCACTACCAACGGCACCGGCACTGGTCCCGATGGCACCTACACCCTGCAGGTACCGAACGAAGGCGGGACCCTGGTGTTCTCCTTCGTGGGCTATGCCTCGCAGGAAGTGCCCATTGCGGGCCAGTCCACCATCAGCCCCGCCCTGACCGTTGACAGCAAGGGCCTCGACGAAGTAGTGGTAGTGGGCTACGGCACGCAGAAAGCCGGCAATGTGACCGGCGCCATCACCGGCGTTACGGCCAAGGAAATCGAGGAACGGCCGGTCAACCGCATCGAAAACGCGCTGGTGGGCCAGATGCCCGGCGTGTACGTGCAAACGCCATCCGGCGAGCCGGGCGCCGAGCTGCAGATTCGGGTGCGGGGCGCGGCCTCTATTAATGCCTCGAACGAGCCGCTGTACGTGGTGGACGGCGTGCCCGTGGATAACCTCCGCGGCATCAACCCCACCGACGTGGCCAATATTGAAGTGCTGAAGGATGCGGCTTCGGCGGCCATCTACGGCTCGCGCGGCTCCAACGGCGTGGTGCTCGTGACCACCAAGCGCGGCAAGAAGGGCGCGGCCAAGCTCAATTTTTCGGGCTTTACGGGCATTCAGAAGGTGGAAAGCAAGCTCGACGTACAGTCGCCCGAAGAGTGGATTCAGATGCGCAAAGAAGGCATCGACGAGGACTGGGTGAAGCAAAATCCGCTCAACCGCCCCGAGGACTCCCGGGCCACGCGCCTGCAGCGCCTGACCGTGAACGGCGTGCCGCCGAGCACCACCAACATCATTCGCTACACCTACGACCCCAAGTGGGCCTATGGCCAGGACAGCCTGGCGTACACCGACTGGCAGAATGCGCTGTTCCGCAAGGCCAAGATGCAGCAGTACACGGTGGGCGTGTCGGGCGGTACCGACAACGTGAACTACAACATCAACGGCTCCTACCTCGACCAGGACGGCGTGATTGTGGGCACCAACCTAAAGCGCGCCACACTGCGGGCCAACTTCGATGCCCAGATTAAGAAAGGCATCAAGTTGTTTATGACCCTGGCCCCCAGCATGGAATGGGCCAGCCTGGGCCGTGTAGACGGCACCGGCGGGCAGGCCCTGAACGCCGCCCAAATGCCCCCTGTGGGCCCCAAAGACGCCGGCAACTACGTGGGTGCTCAGCCCTACCGCACCTACAACTATTCGGGCAACTACATCAGCCCGGTGGCGGTGCTGGAGCGCAGCCAGGTGCAGGGCACCCGCACCCGCCTCAACGCCAACATGGGCCTGAACCTGGACCTCTACAAGGGACTGCAGCTGCAACTGCTGGGCGCTATGGACAACGGCTACTACCAGGACCAGCAGTTTTACCCCACCAGCACCGACCGCAACTGGTTCAACGCCAGCAACGAGGGCGCGCTGAGCCGCTCGCGCTACTACCAGACCTTCAACACGCGCTACCTCTTCCAGAGCGTGCTGAACTACACCCGCTCGTTTGGCAGCCACAACCTGAGCGCCATTGCGGGCTACTCCGTCGAGCGCACCCAGGAAGACCGGTCGCAGCAGGAAAATACCCAGCTGCCCAACGACTGGACCTACCTGTTTGACCGCGCCAACTCCACCACCGGCCAGAACAACATTGCCGTGCCGGTGAAGGACATGCTATTGTCGTACTTCACCCGCGCCCAATACGACTACAAGCAGAAGTACCTGGTGTCGGCCAGCTTGCGGCGCGACGGCTCCTCGAAGTTCGGCAACAGCCGGCCGTTTGGCTACTTCCCAGCCGTGTCGGTGGGCTGGCGCGTGTCGGGCGAGGATTTTATGCAGGGCATATCGGTTATCAGCGACCTGAAATTCCGGGCCAGCTGGGGCATTACCGGCAACAACCGCATTCCCAGCAACTCGCAGTTTGCCACCCTAGGCGTGAACAACTACCCCCTGGGCACGGGCACGCCCACCACCGGCTACAGCCCCGCCAACTTCCAGAACGACGTGTTGGGCTGGGAACAGACCGCCAGCTTTAACTACGGGGTGGATTTCGGGGTGCTCGACAACCGCCTACAGGTATCGGCCGACTACTACATCAAAAACACCTCCGACCTGCTCTACACCGTGCCGGTGTCGTCCATCACCGGCTTCACCAAAAGCCTGCAAAACATCGGCGATGTGCGCAACGTGGGTGTGGAGCTGGGCCTGAACTCGCGCAACCTCGTGGGTGCGTTCCAGTGGAACACTTCCTTTAATACCTCTTACAACGACAACAAAGTGGTGCGCCTGGGCACCGACAACACGCCCGTACCCGGCGGCTTCACCAACCTGACCAGCCTGCTGCAAGTGGGCGTGCCCATCAACTCCTTCTACCTCTACGACGCCATCGGCGTGTACAAGACCCAGGCCGAGGTAGACGCCGGCCCCAAAATGTCGGGCACCAAGGTGGGCGACAGCAAATACCGCGACGTGAACGGCGACGGCGTCATCACCAACGACGACCGCACCATCATTGGCAACCCCCAGCCCAAGTTTATTTTCGGCGTAACCAACAACTTCCGCTACAAAGGCTTCGACCTGAACGTGCTGGTAAACGCCCAGCAGGGCGGCGATTTGTACTCGCTCATCGGCCGCTCCATCGACCGGCCGGGCATGGGCTACCTCTACAACCACGCCTCGAACTGGAACAACCGCTGGAAGTCGGAAGCCAACCCCGGCGACGGCATGACGCCGGCCATCGGCGCCACCACCGGCGCCTACTTTGACTCGCGCTGGCTGTACAGCTCCGACTACATCCGCATCAAGAACATCACCCTGGGCTACACCCTGCCCAAGCAGCGCTTCTACAGCGGGGCCCGCGTGTATTTCGCGCTTGAAAACGCCTACATCTGGCACAGCTACACCGGCGGCTTCTCGCCCGAGGCGCTGCAAACCGGGGGCTACGACAACGGCAGCTACCCGCAGGCCCGCACCTACACGTTCGGCTTCAACCTGTCGATATAATCGCCTCCCACTCCCTTTAAACCGATATTTCGATGAACGCACTCAAACTTCTGGCGTGCTCCGCCGCACTGGGACTGGGCACGCTGCTGGCATCTTCCTGCAGCGAAAAAGAACTCTACATTCCGCCCGTGGCCAACAACACGGCCGACGAGTTCTACAAGGACGAAGCACAGGTAAACCAGGGCGTAATTGCTATTTACAACGGCGCCCTCTCGTTTCCGCAAAGCTCGAACTGGAACATGTCGGAGTTTCGCTCCGATAACATCAACGCGCAGGTGCAGACGGTGCAGCGCGATTTCAGCGACATCAGCAACTTCACGGCTACCTCGCAGCTCGGCCAGCTTCAGGCTACCTGGACCGACTTGTTTGAAGTGGTGTACCGCTCGAACATTTTGCTCGAGAAAATCCAGCCCTTCTCCTTTGCCCGCGTCAACCAGTTCAAGGGCGAAGCGCGGTTCATGCGCGCCTACGCCTACTTCGACCTGGTGCGCTACTGGGGTCCGGTGCCCATTGCCGACCACGTGCTGGGCATTGAGGAGTCGAAGACGGTGCCGCGCGCACCCATTGCCGACGTGTATAAGCTCATCGTTGACGACCTGACCTTTGCCGCCGCCAACCTGCCGGCCTCCTACGGTACCACCGACAAGGGCCGCGCCACCAAATGGGCCGCCAAGGCCATGCTGGCCCGCGTGTACCTCACCATGTACGGCTACCCGCTGCGCCAGACCAGCGCCCTGCCGCTGGCCAAGCAGCAGCTGATGGATGTGTACGCCGCCGCCGGCCCCACCACGTTCTCGATGGCCGCCAACTTCGCCGACCTGTTCAAAACCGTGAACGACAACAAGTACGCGGTGTTTGAAATCCAGTACGCCTCGGGCGGCGTGGGCCTGGGCAGCACCATTCCGTGGGACCAGGGCAGCGTGTTCCCGTCGTGGTGGTCGCCCTTCGCGCCCAGCCAGACCGACATCACGCCCAGCCCCGACTTCCTGGGCCGCAACTGGTCCCTCAAGGATTTGCGCCGCAAAGCCACGCTCGACACCGTGTATGTGAACCCGACTACCAACGCCATCACCGTGACCCGAGCGCAGTACACCAAGTTCCTGGAAAAAGGCACCACCGCTCCGCAGAACAACCGCGACTACTCCAACAACTTTCCCATCATCCGCTTCGAGGACGTGATGCTGATGTATGCCGAGGTGCTGACCGAAGAAAGCGGTTCGGTGCCGCCGCTGGCCCTGACGCTGGTAAACCAGATTCGGACCCGCTCGGGCATCCCGGCCTACACGGCCACCTCGCCCGAAGCAGCTTCCAAAACCGCCTTCCTGGACGCCATCCAGAAGGAGCGGAAGTACGAGTTTGCCGCCGAAGGCCTGCGCTGGTTTGACCTGGTACGCACCGGCCGCGCCATCTCGGTGATGACGGCCTACAAGCGCCTTACCACCCCGGCCACCGCCCGCCAGCTCGACGAGCATGACCTGCTCTTCCCCATTCCCTTGCTGGAGCTGCGCATCAACCCCGGCTTCTGGCAGCAGAACCCCGGCTACAACTAGCCTGAATAATTCAAAAACGGCGGGCTCCAACCCGCCGTTTTTTTTGCCAACTGACTCTGTCATTCCTTTTGCCCGATGAAATCCCGCTGCATTTCGCTCGCCCTGGCTGCCGCCCTGCTTGGGGCGGGCCCTTCGGCTACCTTGCCCCCGGCCCCACAGGCGCAGCCCGAACGGCTGGGGCGCGGGGTAGTAGCCATTGCTCAGCCCGATGGCAGGGTGTTCATCAGCTGGCGCCTGCTGGCTTCTGACGTGCCCGGGGTGGGCTTTAACGTGTACAGCGCCAATGGTACTGGAGCCCCCACCAAGCTCAATGACCAGCCCCTGACTGCGGGCACAAATTTTCTGGACGCATCCGGTAAGAAATCATCCCCGAGGTACTTCGTCCGCGTGGCCGGAGCTGCCGCCACTCCCGATGCTTCGGACGCCTCTACTCTAGCCACCGCCTGGACAGAAGGCTTCCTGCGCCTCCCGCTCCAGCCACCGCCTGGCGGCACTGTGAGCAGCGGCCCCGAAACCAGCGCCTACACCTACACCGCCAACGACGCCTCCGCGGCCGACCTGGACGGCGACGGCCAGTATGAAATTGTGCTGAAATGGGAACCCACCAACGCCCACGACAACAGCCAGGGCGGCCTCACCGGTCCCGTCATTCTCGACGCGTACAAGCTGGATGGCACCCGCCTCTGGCGCATCAATCTGGGCCGGAACATCCGGGCGGGGGCGCATTACACGCAGTTTATGGTGTACGACCTCGACGGCGATGGCAAAGCCGAAGTGGCCTGCAAAACCGCCGATGGCACCATCGACGGCCTGGGCAAAGCTGTGGGCGATGCTACCAAAGACTACCGCTCGCTCACTGTGCCCAGCGACGGCCCCAGCGTGCCCACGGCCCGCGATGCCAAGTACGGCCGCATCCTGGCCGGGCCAGAGTATTTCACGGTGTTCAACGGTCTCACTGGCGCGGCGCTGGCCAGCACGCCCTATCTGCCCGTCCGTGGCGACCTCAGTGGCTGGGGTGGCCTCGGCGGCAACGGCGGCAACGACCGGTACGGCAACCGTGCCGACCGATTCCTGGCCGCCGTGTCCTACCTCGACGGCCAGCGCCCCAGCGTGGTGATGTGCCGCGGCTACTACGGCCGCACCGTGCTGGCGGCCTGGGACTGGCGCGGCGGCCAGCTCAAGTCGCGCTGGGTGTTCGACTCGAAAGACGGCAAGAACCCCTTCTCCGGCATGGGCAACCACGGCCTGAGCGTGAACGATGTAGACGGCGACGGCAAGGACGAAATCGTGTACGGCTCGATGGTGGTCGACGACAACGGCACCGGGCTCTACAGCACCGGCCTGCGCCACGGCGACGCCCTGCACGTGAGCGACCTCGACCCCAACACGCCCGGCCTGGAGGCCTGGGGTGTGCACGAAAACGAAGAGAAAGTGCCCGGCTACGAAAACGGCCCCGGCGCCGCGATGTACGATGCCCGAACCGGAAAAATCCTCTTCGCCCGGCTGCCCGGCCAGGACGTGGGCCGCGGCATGGCCGCCGACATCGACCCGCGCTACCCCGGGGCCGAAGTCTGGGTGAGCAACCCGGAGTTGGGCCTGCTCACCTGCAAGGGGGAGCGCATCGGCCCATCGCCGCGCTCGGTCAACTTTGGCCTGTGGTGGGACGGCGACTTGCTGCGCGAGCTGCTCAACGATACCCGCGTGGAGAAATGGGACTACCAGGCCGGCCAGCTCAACAAGCTGCTTGAGGGCAAAGCCTTCGGTGGGGCCTCCTGCAACGGCTCCAAAGCCACGCCCTGCCTCAGCGCGGACCTGCTGGGCGACTGGCGCGAAGAAGTAGTCTGGCGCACCGCCGACAACTCCGCGCTGCTGATTTTCAGCACCACCATTCCCACCACGCACCGCCTCACCACGCTGATGCAGGACCGTGCCTACCGCCTGGGCGTGGCCCGCGAAAACGTGGGCTACAACCAGCCGCCGCACACTGGCTTTTTTCTGGGCGAAGGCATGAAAGCCCTGTAGCGGGGCCGCGGCGAGTTTGGGCCGCCGCTGCGCAGGTGAGTGCAGGATGCCCCGGCAGGCCTTTGGTGCAACTTTTGACTATTAACCCCTGAGCCGTCGGCTTCCATTCTCAATTTCTACGATGAATAAATCTTGGTTTGCTACCCGCTGCCTGACAGTGGCCGCGGTCCTTTTCCTGCTGGTGGGCTTTGGCAAGCCGGCGGCGCCGCCCACGCTCTACCTCATCGGCGATTCCACGGTGAACAACAACGGCAACGGTCAGATGGGCTGGGGTAATGTCGTTGCCAGCTACTTTGACACCACCAAAATCAAGGTGCGCAACAACGCCAAGGCCGGGCGTAGCACCCGCACGTTCATCACGGAAGGCCGCTGGGAGAAAACCATTGCCGCCATCAAGCCGGGCGATTTTCTCATCATGCAGTTCGGCCACAACGAAGGCAGCGCGCCCGACACCACCAAGGCCGGCCGCCGCGGCGTGCTGCGCGGCACCGGCGACGAAACCAAGGCCCTTGTGTGGCCCGACGGCCACCCCGAAACCGTGAATACCTACGGCTGGTACCTGCGCAAATTCATCCGGGAAGCCATGGCCAAAGGGGCCACGCCGGTGGTCTGCTCCATGATTCCGCGCAACGAGTGGAAGGATGGGAAAGTCATCCGCGCCAGCAACGATTTCGGCAAGTGGGCTCAGGAAGTAGCCCAACAAGAGGGCGTAGTCTTCATCAACCTGAATGAAATAACGGCGCTGAAATACGACAAGCTGGGCCCGGACGAGGTGAAGAAGTTTTTCCCCGGCGACCACACCCACACCAACGAAGCCGGCGCCCGCCTGAACGCCGAATCGGTGGTCGACGGCATTAGAAGCAACAAGAAGCTGGCCTTGAATAAATACCTGGCTAAGAATTAACTCCTTCCATTTATGAAATCAAACGACAAACCCGGAAGCCAGCTCAATAATCCATTTGGCCGCACCGTGCTGGGTTACGGGCTGCTGCTCGTGTGCCTGCTGAGTTCGGCCTTCACGCTGCTGCCTCAGAAGGGGCGCAAGCCCACGCTGTTTCTCATCGGCGACTCGACCGTGAAAAACGGCAAGGGCAAAGGCGACGGCGGCCTCTGGGGCTGGGGTAACTACCTGCCCGCGCACTTCGACACCACCCGCATTCGTATCGAAAACGACGCGCTGGGCGGCACCAGCAGCCGTACCTTCCAAACCAAGGGGCTGTGGGCCGCGGTGCAGGCCAAGATTCAGCCCGGCGACTTCGTGATTATGCAGTTTGGGCACAATGACGATGGCCCGTTGGCCGACACAGCCCGCGCTCGCGGCACCATCAAAAGCAACGGCGAGGAAAGCCAGGAAGTGTACAACCCCCTCACCAATCAGCAGGAAGTGGTGCATAGCTACGGCTGGTACCTGCGCAAGTTAATTGCCGATACCAAGGCCAAAGGCGCCACGCCGGTGGTGTGCTCGCTCATTCCGCGCAATGGGTGGAAAGAAGGCAAAGTGAACCGCGCCACGGATGGCTACACCAAGTGGGCGGCCGAAGCGGCCCGGCAGGGTGGGGCGTATTTCATTGATTTGAACAAGCTGGTAGCCGATAAATACGACCGCGAGGGCGAGGCCAAAGTGGGCACCGTGTACTTCACCTCCAAAGACCACACGCACACCATCGAGGCCGGCGCGCAGCTCAATGCCGCCACTGTGGCGGAGGGAATTCGCGCCACCAAAGGGTTGGCGCTGCGCAAGTATCTGAAGAAGATTTAGTAGTCGAAAACTAGCTCAACTTGCCCGCGCTGCTCTCGGCCACCTCTTTTCTCTGCGCTTTTAGCTTTACCAGTGAAACCCGTTAGCTATTCAAGGCGCTGCTATATGGTCCTAGCGCTGCTAATGGCGTGGGTTGGGCTGAATTGCGCGCCGGCCCACGCCACCGGCACGGCCGCCAACCCCGCCAAGCAGTATCCGATTACGGCCTACGGGGCCAAAGGCGACGGCCAAACCCTGAACACCGCCGCCATTCAAGCCACGCTGGATGCGTGCGCGGCGGCGGGTGGCGGCGTGGTGGTCGTGACCACCGGCGTGTTTGTGAGCGGGGCGCTGTTTCTCCGGCCCCACGTCAGCCTGCGCATTGAGAAGGAGGGGGTGCTAAAAGGCTCGATTAATCCGGACGACTACCCGCAGGTAAAAACCCGCTGGGAGGGCATCGAGCGGGAGTGGACCGCCGCGCTCGTGAACGCCGATGGCCTGACCGACTTCGTGATTTCCGGCGAAGGCACCATCGACGGCTCCGGCGATGAGTGGGTGCGGCAGGCCCAGCTCCAACGCCAAGCCAACGCCCAGCCCATCGGCCCACCGCGCGGGCGCCCGCGCCTGCTGGGCCTGCAGAACTGTCAAAACGTGCGGGTGGCCGGCCTGCGCCTGCACAACCAGGCCGTGTGGTGCCTGCACATTCTCTACTGCCGCAACGTGACCGTGGCGAACCTCACCATCACCGCCGACCACAACATCCCGAGCTCCGACGGCATCGATGTGGATTCCAGCGAGAAGGTGCGCATTGTGGGCTGCAGCATCGACGTGAACGACGACTGCATTTCCATCAAATCGGGCAAAGACGCTGATGGCCTGCGCGTAAACCGGCCCAGCGCCCACATCCTCATCGAGCAGTGCCACTTCGGCTACGGGCACGGCGGGGTGGCCATGGGCAGCGAAACTTCGGGCGGCATCCGCCGGGTGAGGGTGCGCAACTGCGTGGCCGACGCCGGCAACTGGGCCCCGATACGCTTCAAGTCGCAGCCCAGCCGCGGCGGCGTGGTCGAGCACATCACCTACAAAAACATGCAGCTGCTGGGCACGGGCAAAGCCGTGGAATTCAACATGGCTTGGCGCATGGTGCCGCCGCTGGCCCCGCCCGCCCCGGTGCTGCCGGTGGTGCGCCACGTGCGTCTCGTGCACCTGTGGGGCAGCACCACCGTGGTGGGCGACTTCCACGGCCTGCCCGGCAGCCCGATTACCGATGTGCGGTTTCGGCGCTGCCGCATTAGGGCCCAGCGCGGGCTCACCCTGGAGCACACCCGCCGGGTGCGCCTGGCTGGGCTGCACATGGCCGTGCAGGATGGCCCGGCACTGGTGCAGCTCAGCGACGTGCAGTAGGCCATTGGGCCGGCTGGCAGGAAGGTACAGGAAGCTTGCGGCCGGACCGGGCTGTTCCTTCGATGCGCTGGAGCGTTGGCCGGAAAATCGGCCCCCCTTCCGGCCCCTGCCGACGGCTCCGCCGCTGCTTTCTATGAAAAAACCTGCCGCACTGGCCGTATTGCTTTGCTGCCTGCTGGGCCTGCCCGCCGGGGCCCCCCAGGCGCCCGCAGTACGCCCAGCGCCGTTGCCGGCCACGGTTATCATTCCCGCCTCGAATTTTATCCAGGAAATTCCCAAAGGCGACATCATTGCCGATGCCGGCACGCTGCACGCCCCCTGGATTTTCAACAACACGGCGTTGGTGCTGAAATCGAAAACCAACATGCAGGTGCGCGTGCAGGTGCCGGAGGCCGGCAGCTACACGCTGTTTGTGCGCAGCCAGGGCGAGAAAAATACCAGCTTCAAAGTCGCCGTCAACGACAAGGTAACGGCCGCTAGCTTCGGACGGGGTGCGTTGAGCTGGCAGGCCGGGGGCACGTTTGAGCTACCCGCTGGCCCGGCCTATGTGAAGCTGACGCGCATCGAAATTGGGCCGGTGGTAGACGTGCTGGTGCTTGCTAAAAATGCCAGTCTTAAGGAAGAAGACGTGCGGCCCTACCAGCTGCCTGAAGATGTGCAGCTGCTCCGGCAGTACACCATTCCGCAGTCGAACGCCGTGAAGTTTGGCGATGTGAACGGCGACGGGAAAACGGATTTCCTGGTACTAGAGCCAGACTTCTCGGCTCACGTTTTCGACAATGCCGGCAAGGAATTGTGGGCCTATAAAGCTCCCTCCGAATACGTGAAGGAACGGTCAGAATTTGAAGCCCCCGGCGTGCTCTGGGATTTCGACCACAACGGCCGCGCCGAGGTGGTGCATTGGCGCTTCATCGAGGGCAAAGAATGGCTAGTGGTGGCCGATGGACGCACCGGCAAAATCCTGCGCAAAACAGGTTGGCCGACCCAGCCGCTGCCCCACGTGTACAACAACTTTCGGCTGGCCATCGCGCACCTGCACCCCGGCCCCGCCAACGACCTGGTGGCCTACACCGACATGGGCGGCACCGAAAACGTGACCGCCTACGCCGCCGACCTCAAGCTGCTGTGGCAGCACACCGAGCACCGCAAAAAGGACAACCTCGGCCACTACATCTACCCCGTAGACCTGAACGGCGACGGCCTCGACGAGGTGCTGGTGGGCTCGCTGCTGCTCAGCACCAAAGGCCAGGGAATCTGGAACCGCTTCGACCTGTTGCCCGACAACCACGACCACGCTGACAGCTACAAGTTCATCGACATCAACGGCGATGGCAAGCTCGATATCGCCACGGCCAACAGCGAAACCGGCGTGTTTGTGTACGAGGCCCTGACCGGCAAAATTATCTGGCAAAACACCGCCGAGCACAGCCAGCAGCTCGCCGTGGGCAACTTTCTCAAGAACGTGCCCGGCCCGCAGGTGGTAGTGGGCGGCCGCACCTACGGCAGCCGCGAAGCCGGCGAGCCGGCCCTTTCCAGCCAGCTCTACTGGTTCGACAACAGCGGCAACCTGGTGAAAAAGTGGCCCGGCAATCCCATCAACGGCAACCCCGATTTCGTGCGCGGCAACTGGCGTGGCGATGGCTCAACTGAGTTGTTCTGGCACAAATTCCGGCTCAACGACGTGGGCACCGGCGAGCTTTACTTTCCCGACCCGGTCTTTCACATGTTCGATTTCATGGGCCAGGGCGCCGAGGAAGTCATTACTCTGAGCCAAGGCCGGCTGAGTGTGTTCGGCAGCCGTCGGGCCACCCACAGCGGGAAGGACCAGAAGAAAAACCTAGAGTACCTGAGAAACAGTGTGGTCAACCACACGCACTACTAAGCGCCGAACAGTGTAGAGACGCGACACTTCGCGTCTCGGCGTTGAACGGCTCAGTAACGCACAACCTATAACAACATCAGCAACGACGAGACGCGAAGTGTCGCGTCTCTACACCGTCCGATATGCCTCCCAAATACTTTCTCTTCCTTTTTTTCTCCCTGCTGCTGGCGCAAAATGCCCGCGCTCAGCCCACCGCCCAGAAGCAAATCCAGTACCTCTCCAGCCGCGACAACCGCGCCACGGTGAAGTGGGATTTCTACTGCACCGGCGGGCGCAAAAGCGGCTTCTGGACCACCATTGCGGTGCCTTCGTGCTGGGAGCAGCAGGGCTTCGGCCTCTACAACTACGGCCGCGACTACAAGACCTACGGCAAGAACTTCCGCTTTGCGGATGAGCAGGGGCTGTACAAGCACTCGTTTACGGTACCGGCCGGCTGGCGCGGGCGGCGGGTCGAAATCGTGTTTGAGGGCTCGATGACGGATACCGAAGTGAAGGTGAACGGCCAGGTGGCCGGGGCCGTGCACCAGGGCGCGTTCTACCGCTTCAAGTATGACATCACCGACAAGCTCAAGTTTGGCGAGGCCAATGTGCTGGAAGTGAAAGTGAGCAAGATGTCGGCCGAGCCCAGCGTGAACAACGCCGAGCGGCTGGCCGACTATTGGGTGTTTGGTGGGATTTTCCGGCCGGTGTATTTGCAGTCTTACCCCCAGCAATACGCCGAAAACATTGCCATCGATGCCCGCGCCAACGGCGCCTTCACCCTGCGCGCCAACGTGCGCAACGTGAAGCAGCCAGCCCAACTCCAGGCCGACATCCTGGATGCCGCCGGCCAAACCGTGGGCACCGCCCGTGCCGAGGTAGCCGCCGGCGACACCGTGGCCCGCCTGACTACCACCCTCAAAAACCCGCGCCAGTGGACGGCCGAAACGCCCACCCTCTACCGCGCCCGCCTCACGCTGCGCACCGGCCCCGAAACCCAGTACCAAACCACCGAGTCGTTTGGCTTCCGCACCATTGAAGTGCGCCGCGGCAAGGGCATTTACGTGAATGGCACGCAAGTGAAAATGAAGGGCACCAACCGCCACAGCTGGTGGCCCGAAACCGGCCGTACCCTCAACGACTCCATCCAGCTCATGGACGTGAAGCTGCTGAAGGAGATGAACATGAACGCCGTGCGCATGTCGCACTACCCGCCCGATGCCGAGTTTCTGCACCTCTGCGACTCGCTGGGCCTGTATGTGCTCGACGAGCTGGCCGGCTGGCAGAAATACTACAGCACCAAGGCCGGCACCCCGCTGGTGCGCTCCATGGTGGAGAAAGACCAGAACCACCCCAGCATCATTTTCTGGGACAACGGCAACGAAGGCGGCACCAATAAGGAGCTGGACGCCATTTTCTACCAGTACGACCTCACCAAACGGCCCGTTATTCACCCGCACCACCGCCCCGGCAACGCGGCCAGCGGCATCGACTGCAACCACTACGAGGATTACTACAGCACGCAGAAAATCCTCGCTGATTCGCTTATCTACATGCCCACCGAATTCCTGCACAGCCAGGACGACGGTGGGGGAGGCGCCGGCTTGGCCGACATGTGGGAGCTGCACTGGAAGTCGCAGCGCTCGGGCGGTGGCTTCCTGTGGGCCATGGTGGACGAAGGCATCGTGCGCACCGACCAGCGCGGCATCATCGACGTGAACGGCGTGAACGCGCCCGATGGCCTCATGGGGCCGCACCGCGAGAAGGAGGGAAGCTTCTTTGCCATTCGCGAGATTTTCTCCCCCATCAAAATTGGGCTAAAAGAGTTGCCCACAAGGTTCAACGGCACACTGGAGGTCGAAAATCGCTACCATTTCACCAACCTCAGCCAGTGCTTTTTTCAGTGGGAACTGGTGAACTACCGCAAGCCCAGCGACCCCTTTGCGGGCAGCATCACGGGCAAGAAAAGCCGTATCAAAAGCCCTGCGCTGGCTCCGCTGGCCACCGGCAAGCTGAAACTGGAGCTGCCCAAGGACTGGAAAAACTACGATGCCCTAGTGCTCTCGGCCTACGACCCGTTCAAGAACCTTGTGTACAAGTGGACCTGGAAAACCGGCGGCAACGCCAAGCTGCTCGACGGCGTGCTGGCCCTCGAAACCAAAGCGAAGGCGGCCGTGGAAGTGACCGACATTGACAGCACGCTGACTTTGAAGGCCAATAACATCGCCGTCACTTTCAATAAAAGCAACGGCCATATTTCCGGCGTGAAGGGCAACAACGGCGACAAGCTCTCCTTCACCAACGGCCCCGTGCTGGTGGCCGGCACCGCCGCCTTCACCGGCCTGAAACACCGCACCGAGCCCGACGGCGAAGTGGTGGAAGCCACCTACACCGGCGACCTGAAAGCCGTGCGCTGGAAAATGCACGCCAACGGCTGGCTGCGCATGGAATACGAGTACGCCCTCACCGGCGACCACCCCTTTACCGGCATCAGCTTCACCTACCCGGAGAACTTCGTCATCGGAGCCAAGTGGCTGGGCCAGGGCCCGTACCGCGTCTGGAAAAACCGCTTGCAAGGCGTGAGCACCAACGTGTGGGAAAACGCCAACAACAACACCCAAACGGCCGCCGCACCCTGGATTTACCCCGAGTTCAAGGGGTACTTCGCCGACATTGCCTGGATGGAGATGAACACCGTGGAAGGCAAGTTCCTCATCGCCAGCCTCGACAAGGGCCTGTTCATTCGCCGCTTCAATTTCTACGGCCTGAGCGGGGTGAAGCCCCAGCCTGGCCCGCCCACCGGCGATATTTCCTTCCTGGACGCCATCCCGCCCATCGGCACCAAGCTTGGGCTGAACATCGACAACAACCCCAAAAACCTGGGGCCCAACAGCGAAACCAACCACCTGAGCGGCGCGCCTGTAAAGCGCACGTTGTACTTCTACTTCGGCCTGCCGCCAACGGATAGCAAGCCCCAGCCCTACATCGCGCCGGTGAAGGACGACTTGTTTTAGGCGGCACCTCACCCCCGGCCCCTCTCCAATAGCGAGGGGCCGGGGGTGAGGTGCCATCGAGAGAGGTCCCGCGGAGGCTTAATCTTGCCGCGGATTAAGCAGCCGCACAAACGTCGGTTTATCCCGGTCGCACGTCAGCTTGCCGTCTTTGAATTCCAGCTCAACTACCTGAATAACGCTGCGCTTGGCGGCGATGGAATTGTCCGGAGTGGGGTGGGCTTTGCTGCGGCCGGGGTGCGTGAAGTAGAACAAATAAGCGCGGTTGCCGCTCACCACTACATCGGGATGGCCGCCTATGGCCTGGTCGTCCAGGCCCTGGCCCGGGGCTTCGAGCAGGCGTTCGGGCTGGGCTTGCCAGTGCAGAAGGTCGGGGGAGTGGTACACGGCCAGGCCCTGCCATTTGTCGATTATCATCCAGTACTGCTTGTGCCAGCGGAAGACTTTGGGGCCTTCGCCGCGCTCGTTGATGGCCTGGCCGTGGTCGGTCCAGTGTTGCAGGTCGGGGCTGTCGGCGTAGTAGATGGATTTGTGGTCCCGCTCGTTGTTGTACCACAGCCGCCAGGTGCCATCGGGCAGCCGGAACACGCTGGCATCAATCACCTTGTCAGTGACCAGGGGCAGGGTTTGCACGTAGCGCCAGTTGAGCAGGTCGGAGCTGGTGAGGTGCACGATGACGCGCGGGTGATTCCAGTCGGTGAACGTACCCGGCACGTAGGTCAGGAACATGTGGTACTGGCCCTTATCCTCCACGATGTCGGGGGCCCAATGCGTGTAGCCGGGGTTGGGCCGGTAGCCGATGTTGGCCGTGTCGCGGTAGGTCCACGTGGTGCCGCCGTCGGCGGATTCGGCGATGCCGATGCGCGTGCCATGCACCCAGGTTACGCCGGTGGCGGTGGTGTCGGTGGCCCGGCGGTTGGTGTAGAACATCCACCACTTCTTCGCCTGCTTGTTCCAGATGACGACCGGGTCGGCCGCGCCATCATACACCGGGTCGCAAAACAGCGGCTTGGGCGCGGGCTTGGCCGCCGCGTTGGGCTGAGATTTAGCCGCGGAAATAGCTTTAGCAATGGGAGTTTTGGCAGCGGTTTTTTGCGCGAGGGCCTGGCCGGCTCCGCCGAGCAGCAGGGCCGCCAGCAGGCTGCCGGCAGCGAGATGGCAGGTGCTTTTCAGGAAATCTATCATGGGCTATTGTTGCTCCAGGCGTTTCAGCTCCTTGGCCGTGACGCGGAAAATGGTGCCGTGGCGTAGGCCCGCCGGCAGCTTGATTTGGTCAGATACATCGGTCCAATGCGTCAGGTCGGCGGATTTCACGGCGCCGTATTTGTGCTCGCGGTACTTGTCGAAATACACCAGCCACTCTGCGCCCAAGCGCACGGCCGTGGGGCCTTCAGCCCAATAATTGCCGGTGATGGGCGCCGACGGCGGCCCGTAGGGCCCGGCCAGCTGCTCGCTGAAGGCCACGCGCAGGTTCTTCTGCACCGGCTCGCGGGTTTCATCTTTCAGGAACATCACGTAGCGCTTCCCATCGGGCTGAATGCTGGCGTCAATCACGTTGAAGCCCGGCTCGAAGAGCAGGCGGGTGGGCGTGTAGGTCTTGAAATCCTTCGTGCTCACCGAATAAATCCGGTGGTTGTAGCCTTTTTCCTCGGTGCTCTGGGTTTTCGGAAACTTGCCCGCAATGGTGCTGGCCCAATAGATAAGGTAGGTCTTGCTGCGGGCGTCGTAGCTGATTTCCGGGGCCCAGCAGTTGCGGGCCTCGGGCTCCTGCTGCATCACCGGCAGAAACTGCTGCGCCGACCAATGAATCAGGTCCTTGGAGCTGGCATAGCCAATGCCTTTGTCCTGCCAGCTCACCGTCCAGACCATGTGAAACAGCCCGTCCTGACCCCGAATGATGCAGGGGTCGCGCATGAGCTTGTCCTTGCTCACGGTGGGGCGTAGGAACGTGCTGTCGTGCTTCAGGGCCGTCCAGGTGTAGCCATCGCGGCTGCTGGCCAGGTGCAGGCCATCCTCGCCGTTGCCTTTGAAATAGCAGAAGACCAGGGCTTCGCTGGGCTTCAAAGCGGTTTGGGCGCGGGTAGCGCAGGAGCTGAGGGCCAGGAGCGCGAAGAGAGCGGGGATTTTCATTCTAGACATTCATTAAGTAGCTAAGTAGCCCGTCATGCTGAGCGGAGCCGAACCGAAGGTCGCCGTAGGCAAGCATCTCGCTCGCGCCTCTTGTCATGCTGAGCCTGCGAAGCATCTTATCCTCGCGTAACGAGTCGTTGAGCCGTGATAAGATGCTTCCTTCGTCAGCATGACACACGATTATGGCTTGCTTCCCCACGCGAGGCGCTACGCTCTGCATGACGTTCAGTTATTGAGCTAAAATTTCATACGTTTTGCCCGCCCTGGTTGCAAAAGACGTCACGTACTGCGGCCGGTCATTTACCTTACTCGTTGCGGTAGTTGCGGCTACGTCTTTCACCTTCACCGGCCCGTTGGTGCGCAGCCTTAGTGGAGCGCCGGTGCGGGACAGAATACGGGCTTTCGTGAGCTGGCCATTTCGCCAGTCCATATCGACTACGAAGCCGCCCCTGGCTACCAGGCCGGAAACGTGGCCGCTGGGCCAGGCTGCGGGCAAGGCGGCCAGCAGGTGCACGTCGTTGAGCTGGCTTTGGAGCAGCATTTCCGTAATGCCGGCCGTGGCGCCGAAGTTGCCGTCAATCTGGAAGGGCGGGTGGGTGTCGAAGAGGTTGTTGAGTGTCGAGACTTTGAGCAGCTCCTGGTACATCTTGTAGGCGTGGTTGCCGTCGAGCAGGCGGGCCCAGAAGTTGATTTTCCAGGCCTTGCTCCAGCCGGTGCCTTCGTCGCCGCGCACTTCGAGGGTTTTGCGGGCGGCAGCAGCGTAGGTGGGAGTGAGCAGGGGCGAGATTTCGCGGCCGGGGTGCAGGCCAAACAGGTGCGAGACGTGGCGGTGCTGTGGGTCCACGTCCGGCCAGTCGCCGTACCATTCCTGCAGGTTGCCGGCCTGACCGATGTGCAGTGGGTAGAGCCGGGCGCGCTTCGCTTTCAACAGCCTGGCAAAGTCGGCGTCGATGCCCAGAATGGAATCGGCCTCGATGATATTGCCGAACAAGTCCCGGATGATGGACATGTCCATGGTGGAGGCGATGGTCACCACTTCCTTGCTGCCGTTGGGCAGCAGGTAGCTGTTTTCGGGCGAGGTCGAGGGGGCCGTCACGAGGTAGCCGTTGTGCTCCACCAGCCAGTCGAGACAGAATTCGGCGGCGCTCTTCATCAGGGGGTAGGCCTGGGCGCGCAGGTAAGTCTTGTCGTTGGTGAAGCGGTAGTGCTCGTAGAGGTGCTGGCTCAGCCAGGGGCTGCCCAGGCTCCAGTTGGCCCATTTGGGGTCGCCGCTGCCTTCGCCCACGGGGTTGGTCTGGGCCCAGAGGTCGGAGTTGTGGTGCACGGCCCAGCCGCGGGCGTGGTAGTAGTTGGCGGCCGTGGCCGTGCCGTTGTGGGCAAAGCGCGCAATCTGGGCCCGCAGCGGCTCCTGCATCTCGGTGAGGTTGCAGGCTTCGGCGGGCCAGTAGTTCATCTGCAGGTTGATGTTGGTGGTGTAGTTGCTGCGCCAGGAGGGCCGAATCAGCGGGTTCCAGAGGCCCTGCAGGTTGGCGGCCGGGCCACCGGGGCGCGAGCTAGAAATGAGCAAGTAGCGACCGAAGTCGAAGTACAGCAGCTCCAGCGCCGGGTCGGGCTGGCCGGCTTTGTAGGCCTTCAGGCGCTGGTCGACGGGCAGGTTGGGCGCCACGG
This sequence comes from Hymenobacter plasmatis, assembly GCF_020711255.1. Classification (GTDB taxonomy): domain Bacteria; phylum Bacteroidota; class Bacteroidia; order Cytophagales; family Hymenobacteraceae; genus Hymenobacter. The sequence goes on along the minus strand of NZ_JAJFAW010000028.1, from coordinate 42,172 downwards.
CCCCATCGAGCCGCAAACTGACCCGGTTGAAGTACTGTTGATAGTCCTTAAGGTGGGCTGCTTTCAGCTGCTGAAAGCTCTGGCCGGCGGCCGCGTTCAGGTAGCGCAGGGCCTCTTTGGTTTCGTCTTTGCCGTCCTTGTCGGGGCATTTGTCGTAGCCGTTGAAGCTGGTGGCGCCCGACACCAGAATCACCGCCTCGCTGGCCCCGCTGATGTGCAGAATGCTGTCGGCCTGCACGCGCCCATCCGTTTTCACCACCCGGATGCGCAGCTGGTAGCGCATGCCGTTGCAGCTTTGGCTGTCCTGGTACACGACCGGCTTCATGGCGCGGCGCTCGTCGGCGTAGATGCGGGCTTTGCCGCGCAGCACCAAGTCCTTGCCATCCTCCACGGCTTTGGTGAAGGCCAGTTGGTTTTTGGCCGAAACGCTAAAATTCAACGCCCGGGCCTTGCTGGCTTTCAGCCGAATAACCACCACTTGGTCCGGGGCGGTGATGAACACCTCGCGGCTGTATTCCACGCCGTTCACCGTGAAGCGGGTGGTGGCGGTGGCATCGGCCAGGTTCAGGTCGCGGTAGTAGCGGGTGGGCGCGCCGGCCAGCGGCTGCCGCAAAATCAGGTCGCCGAGGGGCTGGTAGGCGTTGGTGTTGGGGCCCTGCATCTTGCGCATGAGCTTCACAGCCGCGCCGTTGTCGCCGGCGAAGAGCAAGCGGCGCACTTCCGGCAGGTAGGTGGGGGCCTGCGGGTTCGGGTTGGGGTTGGCCGGGCCCCCGGTCCAGAGGGTGGCCTCGTTGAGTTGAATCAGCTCTTCGGCCGGCCGGCCAAAAACCATGGCGCCCAGGCGGCCGTTGCCCAGCGGCAGCGCCTCTTCCCACACCTTGGCCGGTTGGTCGTACCACAGTACTTGAGCTGGTTTTCGCTGCGCGAAAGCCGGATGCAGGCTCAATAGGAGCAGGGTAATGAGGAGAAGTTTGTTCATAGGTTGTTGTTTGCCCGCCCGGCATGCCGCGCGCAGCGAAGCATCTTATCAGGTTAGCGCGAGTCGTTGAACCGTGAGAAGATGCTTCGCTGCGCTCTGCATGACAAACGATTTGCAGCAAAGCGAAAGGTTGCCTCGCTGCGCATTGCCTTTGGATTGATAGGCAACTAATTGCCGTCCGGTTTTATCACGGTGCTGCGGGGGCTGTTGGGCCAGTTCCAGCTGGCCAGGGCGTCGGGGTGGGCGGGGTCGAAGGCTGGGGTGTCGTTGCGCAGGAATTTCACCAGGCCCAGCTTGTTGGCCTTGATGCCTTCCACGATGCACTTGGCGATTTCGAAGGCGCCGTAGGGGTTGAAGTGGGTATCGTCGGCCAGGGCCTGGGTTTGGCCGGGGTAGGTGTTGGCGGGGTAGTGCACGAAGGCCTTCTTCGATTCCTCGGGGCCGATGGCTTCGTAGAGCTTCACGGTCATGGCGTTGAGGTCAATAAGGGGCACGTTGTCTTGCTGGGCCACGGCGCGGGCGGCGGCGGGGTAGTCGCCGAGGCTGTTCACGATTTTGCCATCGGGCCCAAAGCTGCGGCGGCTGGTCGAGGTCACAATCACGGGTAGGCCGCCTTTCTTGCGGGCCTCGCTCACGAAGTGCCGCAGCCGCTCGGTGTAGGAGTGGTAAGCGCCGTCGTTGGGGCCCTTTTCCTTTTGGTCGTTGTGGCCAAACTCGATGAAGAGGTAGTCGCCCGGCTTCATCACGCTCAGCACCTTGTCGAGGCGTTTCGAGCCCAGAAAGCTGCCCAGGCTCAGGCCCGATTCGGCGTGGTTGGCAATGGCCACCCCGGGCTTGAAGAAGCGCGGAATCATCTGGCCCCAGGCGGCCCAGGGCTCGTCGTCCTGGTTAACCACGGTCGAGTTGCCGGCCAGAAAAACGGTGACGGCCGTGGGCGCCGGTGTTATTTCCAGGGAGTTGAGGCAGGTGTGGGCGCCGTTGAATTCCAGCGTCAGCTTGTTGTCCCAGTCCAGCTTGTTCAGCTCGCGGGGCTTGAGCTGAACGGTGGTGGTGGGCGTAATCTGCCGGCTCTTGATGTTGACGGTGAAGGTTTGGGTGATGAACTTGCCGGGGGTGGTTTCGGCCTTTTGCAGCAGCAGGCGGCGCGATTCGGCCCGCAGGCTGGTGGAAGAAGCGCCCTGCGCGTCGCCCAGCGTCACGGTCACGTTGTAGTTGCCTTCGGGCAGGTCCACGGAGAAATAAAACGGCTTGTCGCTCGTCACGAAGTCGCCCTTCAGCGCGTCCTTGCCACCGCGGTCGGCGCCCGATACCGTGGTGCCGAAATCGAAGCCGCAGCCAGTAGTGGAGCTGTACACCGCCGTGGGCAGCACCTGCTGGTAGCCGGACGCCGCTTTGCCGGGCCCAAAATCAAATTTGAAAGCCGTTTTGGCGGGTTGGGCCACCGCGGCGGTGGCGAGCAGAGAACTGGCCCAGGCGGCCGCAAAAAGCAGGTTTTTCATAGTGAGTGGCGCGTGCAGGGTACTATCGGGACTAAAAGTACCCGCTGCCAGTACGGGCGCTTACCTGCACTGTCATGCCCTCCGCCGCAGGAGCAGCAGCGCCATGCGTCTGCCAGCACTGGCCGGGGCAGCACCCCAGAATACAGGAGAGTGCGGGTAAGGCCGCCGGGTTTCTTGCGCTGCTCTTAGCTACTCCACCTTTTTCAGCCGCCTTATGCTTGCCCGTCGTGCATTTCTTACTGGATTGGTATTGGCGCCGTTTGCACGGGCCTGGGCTGGCCTGGCTAGTGTTCGCCTCATTGATTATCCCCGGGGCAGCTTTTCCAGGTTCAGCAAGCACCTGCGGCCGGTGGGGCGGGCCCTGGAGCTGCCCGATTGGTACGTATGGTGCAACTCGCCCATTTATGGGCCCGATGGCCGCGTGCACGTCTTTTTCTCGCGCTGGCCGGCCAAAAAAGGCATGGGCGGCTGGCTCAACGGCTCAGAAATAGCCCACGCCGTGGCCGACCGCCCCGAAGGCCCTTATACCTTCCTCGAAACAGTGCTGGCCCCGCGCGGGCCGGGCTACTGGGACGCCACCACCTGCCACAACCCCAGCATTCAGTTTGTAGACGGCCAGTACTGCCTGTTCTACATGGGCAATTCCAACGGCAAAACCGACACCAAACGCATTGGGCTGGCCACCGCGCCCACCCTCAGCGGCCCCTGGACGCGCCCCGAGGCGCCCCTGCTTGAGCCCGGCCCCGCCGGCGCCTGGGACGACCACTGCACCACTAATCCGGCTTTCATCAAGCACCCCAACGGGCAGTACTGGCTCTACTACAAGTCCTGGAATACCAGGGAATATGAGGAGGCGAAAGGCAAGGAAATTCGCGGCAACCGCAAGTACGGCCTCGCCATTGCCGATAAGCTGCAAGGCCCCTACGTGAAATTTGAAGGCAACCCGGTCATCGACTTCTCCAGGCAGGGCAACAACAAGCAGTTTGAAGACGCTTTTGTGTGGCGGCAGCATGGCAAGTTCCGGATGCTGGCCCGCGATATGGGCGTGTACAGCCAGGAAGTGGGCTTGTACCTGGAGTCGGAAGACGGCCGGCAGTGGACGTTTCCCACCATCGCCTTCCTGCCACTGCGCGACTACGGCGTGCAGCCGCCGCCCGCCCCCGCCGGCCTGAAACGCTACGGCCGCCTCGAGCGCCCGCAGCTGCTGCTGCGCCACGGCAAGCCGGTTTACCTGTTTGGCGCCTCGCAGGGCGGCGCGGCCCTCACGGCCTCGGCCTTCATTTTCAAAATCACGTAGCCGCGCCAAAATTGAGCTGGCGCCGCCACAATTTTTAGCAAGGATAATGCCCTAAGCAGTAGTCTACAGGAGGGTAGGGGCTTTAGGGAAAAGTAATTTGGTCACAGATACCTGCCTCTACCGCTCGCCTTTTTCTCAAAATCTCACCCCTAGTTTCTCTCACATGACTAAGCGTTACACCTGGCAACGATACGGCCTGGCCGTCTGCTTGCCACTGCTGCTGCTAAATGGCCCCGGTGCGGTGGCCGCCCCCACCCGTCCCGCTCACCACATGGTGGCCGACTGGCAACTGACCGGCAAAATCGTTTCGCCCTCCGGCGAAGGCCTCCCCGGCGTGACCGTGGTGCTGAAGGGCACCACCATCGGCACTACCTCCAACGTGGACGGCACCTTTGCCCTGGCCGTGCCCGAAACGGCCGGTACGCTGGTGTTCAGCTCCATTGGGTTTAAGACCCAGGAGCACAGCTTCAGCGGCGCCGAGAGCATCACCATAAAGCTGGTGGACGACAACAAGGCGCTGGACGAAGTAGTAGTGGTGGGCTACGGCACCCAGAAGCGCGGCGACGTAACCGGCGCCATCGCCACCCTCGACGCCCGCAAGCTTGAGGAGCGGCCCATTGCCCGCGTCGACCAGGCGCTGGTGGGCCAGCTGGCCGGCGTGGTGGTAAAGCAGACCTCCGGCGTGCCGGGCCGGGCCTTCAGCATCCAGGTGCGGGGCGCGGGTTCTATTTCGGCCGGCAGCGAGCCGCTGTATGTGATAGACGGCTTCCCGCTGGAGAGCGTGGCGGCCAACGGCGGCGGCCGCTTCAGCAGCGGCAACCCGCTCGACAACATCAACCCCAACGACATCGAGAAGATTGAGGTACTGAAAGACGCCGCGGCGGCGGCCATCTACGGCTCGCGCGCGGCCAACGGCGTGGTGCTCATCACCACCAAGCGCGGCAAGTCAGGCAAGCCCCAAATCAGCGTCAATTCCTACGCGGGCGGCTCGCGGGCGGCCAAGAAGCTCGACGTGCTCAGCGGCGAGGAGTGGGCCTCGCGGGCCACGGAAATCATCAACAACAACTGGGTGAAATCGGGCGCGGGCCGCACCGCCAGCCAGACCACGGCCCAGCGCCGCACCATCCTGGGCCTGACCGGCAACAACGTGAACCCCGACCTGATGCTGGACGACCGCTGGGCCATGCCCGGCCACCCCGGCCTGCAGTACATCGACTGGCAGGACCAGCTTTACCGCACCGGCATCAGCCAGAACTACCAGGTGAGTGCCTCCGGCGCTACCGACAACGTGAACTACTACGTGTCGGGCAACTACAACGACCAGCAGGGCTTCGCCATTGGGCTGGACTACAAGCGCTACTCGGCCCGCGCCAACGTGGAAGTGAAAGCCAGCGACAAGCTGCGCTTCGGCCTGACCCTGACTCCGACCTATTCCATCTCGACCGACCCCGGCATTGAGGGCAAAGACAACCGCTTTCACCAGCTGCTCTCCGAAACCCCGATTGTGGAAGACACCGCCGGCGTGAACACCGGCTACGGCAAGAACGACGTGTACCGCTGGGCCGTAAGCGCGGCCAGCCCAATTGCCGTAATTAATGCCTACAAAGGCGACACGCGCACGTTCCGTACCCTCGGAACGGTGTTTGGCGAGCTGCAGCCCATTCCGGGCCTGCGGCTGCGCTCCACGCTCAACTTCGACAACAACGACGTGACGTCGAAGTCGTACCAGCCGCCCACGCGCAACCTGGCCACTTCGCTGGCCTCGGGCTCGTACAGCGGCTTCCGCCGCCAGACGTTTGTGAACGAAAACACGGCCACCTACGGCAAGGTCATCGGCAAAAACGACTTCTCGGCGCTGTTGGGCTATTCCTACAACTTCTCCAAGCTCGACAACGTGGCTCTGGCCGCCTCGGGCGGTTTCATCAACAACACGGTGACGACTCTGAATGGCGCCACCAACATCACGGGCACGGGCAGCAACTTCACCACCGAGACCCAGAGCGTGCTGCTCTCGTACTTCGGCCGCCTGCAGTACGCCTACGACGGCAAGTACCTGCTCTCGGCCAGCGTGCGCCGCGATGCTTCCTCGCGCTTCGGCTTCGAAGACCGGGCCGGCGTATTTCCGGCCGTGTCGGCGGGCTGGCGCCTCTCGCAGGAGTCGTTTCTGCAGCCTGTCACGTTCCTGAGCGACCTGAAGCTGCGCGGCAGCCTGGGCTACTCCGGCAACAACACCATCGGCGACTACAGCAGCATTGCCACGCTGGGCTTCGCCAACTACGCCTTTGGCGGCACCTCCGGCGTGCAGGTGACCGGCCAGGCGCCCAACAAAGTGGGCAACTCACAGCTGAAATGGGAGCGCAACCGCACCATCGATTTCGGGGTGGACTTCGGCCTGTTCAAGAACCGCATCGTGGCCTCGGCCGACATCTACACCAAAACCAGCCAGGACCTGCTCCTGAACGTGCCCGTGCCCACGGCCGCCGGCTTCGGCACCAACCTGGTGAACATCGGCGAGGTGCGCAACAAGGGCTGGGAGGTGGAGCTGAGCACCCGCAACCTGGAAGGCGCACTGTCCTGGAACACGTCGTTCAACGTGAGCCACAACGAGAACGTGGTGGTCCACCTGGGCCCCGGCGACGGCACCATTGAAGTGCCCAACGGCCTCGACACGCCCAGCAACATCCTGAAAGTAGGCCTGCCCATCTACAGCCTCTTCGTGGTGCGTCAAACCGGCATCCTCAGCCAGTCCGACATCGACAACAAAGCCGCCCTGTTTGGGGCCGAAACTGCCGGTGACCCCAAGTACGAAGACTTCAACGGAGACGGCAAGATTGACAGCAACGACCGCCAGGTGGTGGGCAACCCCAACCCCACCTACACCTACGGCATGACCAACACCGTGCGCTACAAAGGCTTCGACCTGAGCTTTCTGGTGCAGGGCCAGCGCGGCGGATCCATCTACTCCACCCTGGGCCGCGCCATCGACCGGACCAGCGTGGGCTACAAGGAAAACGCCCTGGGCCGCGTGCGCGACCGGTGGTTCTCGGCCGAAAACCCCGGCGCGGGCATCAAGGGCAAGGCCACGGGCAGCTTCGGCTTCATCCGCAACACCGACTGGCTGTACTCGTCCGACTACTACCGGGTGCGCTCCATCACGTTGGGCTACGACCTGGGCCTGATTATCAAGAAAAGCGTGGCCCAAGGCGCCCGCGTGTATGTGACGGCCGAAAACTGGTTTGGCCACGACAACTACTACGGCGGCCTCAACCCCGACGCCCTGAACACGAGCAACACCGGCACCTTCGTGTCGGGCTCGGACTACGGCGGCTTGCCACTGGCCAAAACGCTGGTCCTGGGTCTTAACCTTACTTTTTAATCGGCTGGGTTTGCCCCGCTCCCTTCCCGAATTCCCATGAAACGTATCCTCCTTCTCTTAACCATTGCCTGCGGCGTGGCCCTGAGCGGCTGCGAAAAGGACCTGGACCAGACGCCCATCTCGAATGGCTCGGTGCCGGACTTCTACAAAACGGCGGCCGATTTCGACCAGGCCATGACGTCGGTGTACAGCCAGCTGCGCGGCTTCCCCGACCGCGAAGTCATTCTCTCCGAGCTGCGTTCCGACAACATGTACGCCGTGAGCGCCATTGGCTCGCGCGACTGGGACCCCATCAACAACTTCGCGCCCACGCTCTCCATTAACCCCTACGTGGCCGATGCCTGGGCCTCGGACTACTCGGCCATCTTCCGGGCCAATACCATGCTCGACCAGCTGGCCGCCAACGGGGCCGTAACGGGCTCGCTGCGCACCCGCTACGAGGCCGAAGCGAAGTTTATCCGGGCCTTCATGTACTTCGATTTGGTGCGCAAGTTTGGCAAGGTGCCCGTGATTGAGCACGCCCTGCTGCCGCAGGAAGTATCCAAGATTCCGCGCCAGGACGTGGCCCAGGTGTACACCCTGATTATCTCCGACCTGCAGTTTGCCATCAGCAACCTGCCCGTTTCCTACACCGGCAACAACATTGGCCGCGTCACGGCGGGCGCTGCCAAAGGCATCCTGGCGCAGGTCTACCTCACCCGTTCGGGCCCCAACTACGGCATCAACGGCCCAGGCCTGGGCCTGAATGAGTACGACAAAGCCACCGTGCTGCTCGACGACCTCATTGCTGCCCGCGGCACGGCCCGCTACGCCCTGCAGCCCACCTACGCCGCCATTTTCTCGCCCACCAACGAGAATAACTCGGAGGTGATTTTCGACATCCAGTACATCAACAACGGCAGCCTGGGCTCGTCGTTCTGCAACGTGGTGGTGCCCGATGGCTACTACGGCCTGCTGGGCCTCACGTTCTCGGCCGGCTCGGTCGAAATCAAGCCCTGCTCCAACGACCTGGTGAATACCTCCTACGCCGCCACCGACGTGCGCAAGGGCGTCAACATCCAGTTGGGCTACACCTACCAGAACGTGACGGATACCCGGCCCTTCTACAAGAAATACGTGAACGTGGCCGCCAAGGGCGCCAGCCGCACCGACTGGTCCATCAACTACATCGTGCTGCGCTACGCCGACATTCTGATGATGAAAGCCGAATGCCTCGTGCGGGGAGTGGGCGGCTCCACGGCCGATGCCCTGACGCTCATCAACCCCCTGCGGGTGCGCGCCGCGCAGCCGGCGCTCACCACCCTCACGCTGGAAAGCCTGATGGAGGAGCGCCGCCGCGAGTTTGCCGGCGAAAACCTGCGCTGGAACGACCTGATGCGCTCCGGCCTGGCCCTGACCGTGATGAACGCCTGGGTGCCCAAGGACGACGTGGGCAACAAAATCACGCGCCCCATTACGGCCAACCTGCTGCTCTACCCCGTGCCGCAAGTGGAGCTGAGCTCGGCCCCCGGCCTCTACGAGCAAAACCCCGGATATTAACCGGCCGCCACTGCACTTGAGCTGAAACTAAACAGCCCAAGTTGAGCAACTTCAATAGGCCAACGACAAGAATATCCTGCTGCGCTATGCGCAGCAGGATATTCTTTTTTCCACGATGCCACCCCCAGACACGTTAGGCCCGCCTATACCGCACAGTACAGGACAGTGAGTGCAGATGGGTCGAGTTCTTTTGCGGGCAGTCCCCTTTCTCCCTGTGCCATGTATCAAGTCCCGCGTGTTTCCTCAGGCTCAATGGCACCGCGGCCTCTGGCATTGCGGCGCTGGCTGTGCGTGGCGTTGTGGTGGGGGCTGGTGCCGGCGATGCTAGCCGCCGCGCCTATTGCGGGCAGAGAGAAGTATAATTTCAACCCCGGCTGGAAAGTGCGGGTAGGAGAGGCGCCTGGTGCTGAGGCCGCCAGCTACGACGATGCGCAGTGGAAAGCCGTGACGCTGCCCTACGCCTGGAACGAAAGCGAAGCCTTCCAAAAAGACATCAAGGACCTGAGCAAGGGCATTGCCTGGTACCGCAAGCATTTCCGGCTGCCGGCCGGGGCCGCGGGCCAGAAGGTGTTTTTGGAGTTTGAGGGCATCCGGCAGGCTGGCGAATTCTATTTGAACGGCCAGCCCATCGGGCAGCACGAAAACGGGGTGATGGCCTTTGGCTTCGACATAACTCCGCTGCTGCGCCCCGCGCCCCAGGAAAACGTGCTGGCCGTGCGCATCAACAACGACTGGGACTACAAGGAAAAAGCCTCGGGCCAGATTTACCAGTGGAGCAACCGCAACTTCAACGCCAACTACGGCGGCATTCCCAAAAACGTGTTCCTGCACGTGATGAGCCCGCTGCACCAGACGTTGCCGCTGTTTTCCACGCTGGGCACCACGGGCGTTTACATCTACGCCCAGGACTTTGACGTGGCCGGCGGCCGGGCCACGGTGGTAGCCGAGGCGCAGGTGAGAAACGAGTTTGCCGCCCCGCGCACGTTCACGTTTGAGGCCACCGTGGCCGATGGTTCCGGTAAGGTCGTTGGCACGTTCAGCGGCGGCACCACCACGCTGCAGCCCAGCGAAACCAAAACGGTGGCCGCCCGCGCCCAGCTCACCGGCCTGCATTTCTGGAGCTGGGGCTACGGCTACCTGTACACCGTGACCACCCGACTGGTAGCCAACCGCAAAGTGGTAGACGAAGTAAAAACCCGCACCGGCTTCCGCAAAACCGAGTTTGCCCACGGCCTCATCCAGCTCAACGACCGGGTGCTGCAGGTGCACGGCTACGCCCAGCGCACCAGCAACGAGTGGCCCGCCGTGGGGCTGGGTGTGCCGGCCTGGCTCTCGGACTACAGCAACGGCCTGATGGTGGCCGGCAATGCCAACCTGGTGCGCTGGATGCACGTGACCCCTTGGAAACAGGACATCGAAAGCTGCGACCGGGTGGGCCTGCTACAAGCCATGCCCGCCGGCGACGCCGAAAAAGACGTGACCGACCGCCGCTGGGGCCAGCGCCTGGAGCTAATGCGCGACGCCATTGTGTACAATCGCAACAACCCCAGTATCGTGTTTTACGAGGGCGGCAACGAGAGCATCAGCGCCGCGCACATGAAGGAGCTAAAGGATATTCGGGACCGGTACGACCCGCACGGCGGCCGGGCCATTGGCTCTCGCGAGATGCTGGATATTCCCGAGGCCGAGTACGGCGGGGAGATGCTCTACATCAACAAAAGCGCCACCAAGCCCCTATGGGCCATGGAGTACTCACGCGACGAAGCCCTGCGCAAGTACTGGGACGAATTCTCGCCGCCCTTCCACAAAGACGGCGCCGGCCCGCCCTACAAAGGCGCCAGCGCGGCCGAGTACAACCGCAACCAGGACTCGCAGGCCCGCGAGGACGTGATGCGCTGGTACGACTATTGGCACGAGCGGCCCGGCACCGGCACCCGCAGCAGCGCCGGCGGCGTCAACATCGTTTTCTCCGACACCAATACCCACTACCGCGGCGAAGAAAACTACCGCCGCAGCGGCGAGGTCGACGCCCTGCGCATTGCCAAAGACGGTTACTTCGCCCACCAGGTAATGTGGGACGGCTGGGTCGAGCCCGAGAAATCGCGCACCCACATCATCGGCCACTGGAACTACAAACCCGGCGTGGTGAAGGACGTTTCGGTGGTGTCGAATGGCGAGCGGGTTGAGCTGTTTCTCAACGGCAATTCGTTGGGCAACGGGCAGCAGAGCCACCGGTTCCTGTTCACGTTCCGGCAAGTGGCCTGGCAGCCCGGCACCCTGCGCGCGGTGAGCTACGATGCCGCCGGCCGCAAAACAAGCGAAGCCGAACACCAGACCGCCGGCCCCGCCGTGGCCCTGCGCCTCACGCCCACCACCAGCCCCACCGGCCTGCACGCCGACGGCACCGACCTCGCCCTCGTGCAAGTAGAAGCAGTGGACGCCCAGGGCCGCCGCTGCCCCACGGCGCTCAACCTGGTCAACTTTGCCCTGAGCGGCCCCGCCGAGTGGCGCGGTGGCCTGGCTCAGGGCCCGGGCAACTACATTCTGGCCAAAAGCCTGCCGGTAGAAGGCGGCGTGAACCGTGTACTTATTCGCACTACCACCCAGGCCGGCAAAATCACCCTCACGGCTACTTCTGAAGGATTGAAACCCTCCACCATCAGCCTGAAATCGCAGCCCGTGGCCGTGAAAAATGGCTTGGCCACACGGGTGCCCGGCGCCGACTTGCCGGTAAGCTTGCAGCGCGGGCCCACGCCGGCCGGGCCGTCGTTCACGGTGTCGCGGGTGAGCGTGCTGGTTGCGGGCGTCGCGGCCAGTTCCAACGCTACCAACGCGGCGTTCAGCATTGATGACAACGAGCTGTCGGAGTGGGTCAGCGACCGCAAGGATGCCCAACCTTGGTTTGAATTCGCGCTGTCCCGGCCCGCCGCCATCAGCCAGGTGGCGATGAAGCTCACGGGTTGGCGCACCAGCACTTATCCGCTGCGCATTCTGGTAGATGGGCAGGAGGTTTTCCGGGGCACCACGGAACGCAGCCTGGGCTACTTCACGGCTGTGTTTCCGCCGCGCACGGGCCAGAAACTGCGAGTTGAGCTGATTGGCACCACGCAAGCCAAAGACGCCTTTAACATCTCGGAACTGGAAGCTACCAAAGTAGCCACTGCGGCCACTGACCAGCCGGGCCCGCCCGGTACGCTGGGATTGGTGGAGGTGGAAGTGTATGAAAACGCAGCCGGGTCTCCAACTCCATGAGCCAGCAAAAAAAGAACGTCATGCAGAGCGCAGCGAACCGAAGGTCGGCGTAGCCAAGCATCTCGACTGCGCCGCCATTTGTCATGCTGACGAATGAAGCATCTTATCGGCGCTGAACGACACAGGCGTGAGAAGATGCTTCGCGAGCTCAGCATGACAGACGATTGTAATGATTACCCTACGCGAGACGCTTGGCTGCGCTCGGCATGACAGGTTTTTGGCAGCCTTTCCCACTTATGTTTCAACGAAGCACCATCTTTAATTTCCTCGCCCTTGTGCTATTGGCGCTGGCCGCCTGTCCATGCCACGCCCAAGGCCCGCTCACGGCTCCGCTCACGTCAGCCTATGCGGCGCAGGCTTTCCCGCTGGTGCACGCGCACCAAGCCGCGCCGCTGTACTACGATGCCAAAGATGCTGAAGTAGTGCGCGTAGCGGCCGAAGCTTTTGCTGGCGACGTGGCGCGGGTGACGGGCGTGCGGCCGTCCTTGCGAATCTCGGCAAAACTGCCCAACGGGCCAGCAGTAATCATCGGCACACTGGGCAAATCCCGCTTGATAGACCAGCTCGTGGCCAGCGGTAAGCTCAAGCCCGGCCCGCTGCGGGGCCAGTGGGAAAGCTATGCCATTAGTGTAATTGAAAAGCCGTTTCCGGGCGTGCCGCGGGCGCTGGTCATTACCGGCAGTGACCGGCGGGGCACGGCGTTTGGCGTGTTTGAGGTGGCGCGGCGCATGGGCGTGTCGCCGTGGGTGTGGTGGGCCGATGTGGTGCCCGCGCACCACGCCGCCCTGTATGTGCAACCCGGCCGGCTCGTCCAGGGCCCGCCCTCGGTGCAGTACCGGGGTATTTTCCTGAACGACGAGGACTGGGGCCTGCGCCCCTGGGCCGCCCGCCACCTCGACAAAGACGTGCACGACATTGGCCCCAATACCTATGCCCACATATTCGAGCTGCTACTGCGCCTGAAAGCCAACTACATCTGGCCGGCCATGCACCCCGGCACCAAGGCCTTCTACCACTACCCGGCCGACCCGGTGCTAGCTAACCGCTACGCCATTGTGGTGGGCTCGAGCCACTGCGAGCCCATGCTCCGCAACAACGTGTTTGAGTGGGCCGAAAACTATGAGTACGAGTACGGCCAGAAGCCCGGCGAGTGGCGCTACGACCTCAACGGCCCGCAGATGCACCGCTACTGGGAAGACCGGCTGAAGCAGTCGGCCCGGTACGAGTCGGTGTACACGGTGGGCATGCGCGGCATTCACGACGGCAGCATGCCCGGCCCGCCCGACCGCGCCGCCAAAGTGCGTTTGCTCGACTCCATCATCACCGACCAGCGCAGTTTGCTCAGGGCCTATGTGAAGCCGATAAATGGCCGCCCGGTGCCCCAGATTTTTTGCCCCTACAAAGAGGTGCTGACCCTGTATCAGTCCGGCCTGAAGCTGCCCGACGATGTTACCATTGTGTGGGCCGACGACAACCACGGCTATATCCGGCAGCTGTCGAACCAGGAAGAGCAAAAGCGCAGCGGTGGCAGCGGTGTGTACTACCACCTCTCGTACTGGGGCGCGCCGCAGGACTATCTGTGGCTGTCGAGCATTTCGCCGCCGCTGGTGAGCTATGAGCTCAGCAAGGCCTACGCGCTGGGCGCCCGGCGGCTGTGGGTGGTGAACGTGGGCGATATCAAGCCCGCCGAGCTGGAAACCGAGTTTGCCCTGGATTTGGCCTGGAACGTGGGCCGCTGGACGCCCGCCACCGCTGCGCAGTACCCCCTGCATTGGGCCACCGAAACCTTCGGGACCAAGCTGGCGCCCGCCATTGCCCACATCAAGCAGGAGTATTACCGCCTGGCCCAGGCCGCCAAGCCCGAGCACCTGAGCGGCGTAACCTTCACGGCCGTCGAAGCCGACAAGCGGCTGGCCGACTATCAGAAAATTGCCACTGAAGCTCAGAAGCTACAGCAGCAGGTGCCCGCCACCCTGCAGGACGCCTACTTCGAACTGGTGCTGTACCCAACGCAGGGTGCGCGGCTGATGAATGAAAAAGTGATTTACGCCGCCCGCAGCTTGGAACTGGCCAAACAAGGCGATAACCGGGCCCTGGTTTTAGCCCAACGAGCCCAGGCCGCCTACGACCAGATTCAAGCCCTGACCCACCGCTACAACAACGAAATTGCGGGCGGCAAGTGGGCCGGCATGATGAGTTCGCACCCGCGCGACCAGAAGGTATTTGAGATGCCGCCCGTAGCCACAGCCGCTCTGGTAGCAGAAGGAAAAGCAGCTCAGAAAACTACAGTAACTCAAGTGGCCGCTGGACCTGCGCCACTGCTGATTGCTGCTGCCGCCTACACTGGCAAAAAAGAAGCTAACAACGAGCATCTCACGCTACTACCAGGCCTCGGCCTGGAAGGCAACGGCCTCACCCGGCAGCCCTACGACGTGCCCTCCTTCGCCACTGTCGTGGCCAATGCGCCCTATCTGGAATACCGGGCCGACTTGACCGCGGGCCCGCATACGGTGACCGTGCGGTGCCTGCCCACCTTTGGGCTATACACTGGGCGCGGCCTGCGCTACGCCGTTTCGGTTAATAATAGTCCGCCCCAGATTGTGGACGTGAACGTGCCAGCCGACTCAAAGCAGTGGAAGGAAAACGTGTTGCGCGGCTTCTCGCAGGGCCAAACCCCGCACGAGGTGGCGGCCAGTGGCCCGGCTACCATCCGGCTTTATTTGCTCGACCCGGGCGTGGTGGTTAATCAGCTCCAGATTCAATGAAAAGACGGATTGTTGAACCTCACCTCCCGACCCCCTCTCCAACAACGAGGGGGTGCCTATTCCGCGCGGGCTTGCATCGTCTGACTCCCCCTCTTTTTTGGAGAGGAGGCCGGGGGGTGAGGTTCCTCTGGCTGGTCAGCACACTCCTGCTCCTAATCAGCCAAGCTCAAGCCCAAGTAGCGCCGCCTCTCTGGCACAACCAGCCGCGCACCCTGCGCTACCACCCCGAAGGCACCGATTTCGTCATCACGAACGGTACCCGGCGCTTCAACCGCGCCCTTTACGGCACCAATACCGCCTTCCGCGTCGAGGCTGGCGACCTGCCGGAAGTGGCCCTGTACCTGCCCGGCATGGGCGGCAACCTGAAGTTTGGCCTGCTGGCCAATGGCCAGAGTAAGTGGCTGATTAAGGCTGAAAGCATAACCGCTCGCTACCGGCCCGGCGCCCTGCTCTACGACATCACCGACCCGCTGCTGGGAGCCGGCAAACTACACCTGGAGGTGCTGGCCCTGGCCGATGCCGAAGGCGTGGTGGTGAAAGCGCAGTTCGAAAATGTGTCGGCCAAAAAGGTGCAGCTGCTGTGGGCCTTCGGCGGCGTTACGGGCAAGAAGTTCAGCCGCGACGGCGACATTGGGGCCGACCCCGAATCGAGCTTTTATCTGAAGCCGGACTACTGCCAGGGCAATGCCTTTGCGCTGCAGGGCAACACGTTTACGCTCACTTATGGAATAGGGGAGAAGCCCACCAAAGCCGTGGCCGCCGCGGCTGGCAATGGGATGCCGGCACCTAAAACCCTGACCGGAACATTCCCGACCAAGGCAAAGAGCCACGTGGCCGATGCCGTGCAGCAGGAATCGCCGGCGCAGCTGTGGGCGTCCGGCGCGTCGGCCATGCCGGTAGTGGTGGGCATGGTGCCCGTGCGAGCGGGGGAGGAGCTGTATTTCTCGGTGCAAAAGCCGGCTGACGCGGGCGCTGCAACCGTTGCCTATGCTGCGTTGCCTGCCGCTTTTGCCCGCGCCGAAGCGGCCCGACAGGCGCTGGCCGGGCGCGTGCGCGTGGTCACGCCCGACCCGTACATTAACACCCTCGGCGGAGCCTTGGCTGTGGCCGCCGATGCCATTTGGGAGGCGCCCTCCTACATGCACGGGGCTGTGGCCTGGCGCATGCGGCTCAACGGCTGGCGCGGGCCCTACGCTGCCGACCCCTTGGGCTGGCACGACCGCGGCCAGTCGCACTTCCGGGCCTACGCCAAATCGCAGCTCACCAGCCCCGAAACCGGCCCGGTGGTGATGGACACCGCCCTGCACCTGGCCCGGCACCTCGAGAAGTTGGGTACGGCCGTGTTCAGCAGCGGCTACATCTGCCGCAACCCCGACGGCGACTTCCGGCCCCACCACTACGATATGAACCTGGTGTACATCGACGCCCTGTTGCGGCACCTGCACTGGACCGGCGACCTGGCCTTTGCCCGCGAAATGTGGCCGGTGCTCCAGCGCCACCTGGCCTGGGAAAAGCGCAACTTCGACCCCGACAACGACGGTCTCTACGACGCCTACGCCGCCATCTGGGCCAGCGACGCCCTGCAGTACAGCGGCGGCGCCGTCACCCACACCTCGGCCTACAACTACTTTGCCAACCAGCAAGCCGCCGCTCTGGCCCAGCTGCTGGGCGAAGACCCCGCGCCCTACCGCCGCGAGGCGGCCCATATTCACCAATCGCTCAATAGCCGCCTGTGGCTGGTGCCGCAGGGCTGGTTTGCCGAGTACCAGGATGCGCTGGGGCTGCAGCAGCGCCACCCCGCCGCCGGCCTCTGGACGGTGTACCACGCGCTGGATTCGGAAGTGCCCGACGCTTTTCAGGCCTACCAGCTGCTGCGCTACGTCGACGCGGAAATTCCGCACATCCCCGTGCGCGCCGCCGGCCTGCCCGATGCCGGCTACCACCTGCTGTCCACCACCAACTGGCAGCCCTACGACTGGTCCTTGAACAACGTGGTGATGGCCGAGGTGCTGCACACCACGCTGGCCAACTGGCAGTCCGGCCGCACCGAGCAGGCCTTTCTGCTCTGGAAAAGTGCCCTGCTCGAAAGCATGTACCTCGGCGCCAGCCCCGGCAACTTCCAGCAGATTTCCTTTTACGATGCCAACCGCGGCGAGCTATACCGCGACTTTGCCGACCCCGTCGGCGTGGCGGCCCGCACGCTGGTGGAGGGCCTGTTCGGCATCGTGCCCAATGCCCTGGAAGGCACCCTGCTCATCCGGCCCGGCCTGCCCCAGGCGTGGAACGCAGCGGCCCTGACCGTACCCGATATTTCCTTCGATTTCAAGCGGGAGGGCTCCCGCGACACCTACACCATCCGGTCGGCTTTCAGCAAGCCCCTGCGACTGAAGCTGCAGGTGCAGGCCCGGGCGGCAGCTGTGCAATCAGTCACTGTAAACGGCCAGCCGGTGCCGTGGCGCAACCTGGATGCCGCGGTGGACTGGCCGGTAATTGAGCTGAATAGCGCGCCAGCGGCGAAGTATGTCGTCGAAATCCGGTGGCAGGGCGACGCGCCCGACGCCGTCCCAACTCAGCCCAATTTCCAGGCAGGTGCGCCACTTGATGTGCGGTTTGCGCACGCGGGCATTGCGCAGGTGTTCGACCCGCAGCACGTGTTCCAGCAGGTGAAAGCCACCGGAGGCGAACTGACCGCCCAGGTGGCCGGAGCTGCGGGCAGCCATACCGCTTTCGTGCAGCTGCGGCAGGGAGAGTTAAAGTGGTGGGAGCCGGTTGGCGTAACCATTGCGCGGCCGCTGGCTGCCGTACCAGCAGCTACGGCCTTGGCCCGCGCCAAGTGGGCCGCCGTGGACCTGGCGGCATATTTCAACGACCGGGTGACGCGCATTTTCCAGAACCAATACCTGGCGCCGAGGCCCGCCGGACCCACGCTGCAGCTGCCCACGCAGGGCATCGGCAACTGGTGCTACCCGCTCACAGAAGCCAATATCGACGATGCAGGCCTACGCCGGCTGGCTGGCGCCAGGAACACCATTGAGCTGCCCGGCGGTATCCCGCTGCGCACGCCCGGCGCAGCTGGCGCCAACAACATCCTGTTCGTGTCGCAGTGGAAAAACTACCCCAGCCAGCGCACGCTGCCCCTCACCGGCCAGGCCTCGCACGCCTACCTGCTCATGGCCGGCTCCACCAATCCCATGCAAAGCCAGTTCCTCAACGGCGAAGTGCGCATAGCTTACACCGACGGCACCACCGACACGCTGCCGCTGCGCAACCCCGACAACTGGTGGCCCATCGAGCAGGATTATGCCGACGACGGCTTTGCCTTCCGCACCGGCCCGCACCCGTACCGCCTGCACCTGAAAACCGGCCTGCTCACCCGCGAATTCACTCAGTACACGGCCATCAAAGGCTTTAGCACGCGGGCCATCGACGGCGGTGCGGCCACCGTGCTGGACATGCCCCTCAACCCCCGCAAAAAGCTCAAAAGCCTCACCCTGCAAGCCCTCGCCAACGACGTGGTAATTGGGCTGATGAGCGTGACGCTGCAACGCAACTAACTGCTCCTTCTGCTCCCGCTTATGCCCTCCACTTTTCGTTTGTTTCGATTCCTTGCCGCTGGCTGCTTTGTGGCAGTGGGCGGCGCTGCGGCCGCGCAGGCCGTGCCCGGCGCCATCGACCGCAAGGCGCTGGTGGAGCGCCACCGGGTGGTGAATACGACCACCGACACGCTGTCGTCGCTGTCGGTGGGCAACGGGGCGTTTGCCTTCACAGCCGATATCACCGGGCTCCAAACCTTCCCGGCTTACTATGAAAAGGGCGTGCCGCTGGGCACCGAGTCGGAGTGGGGCTGGCACCGCTTTCCGAACAAGGAAGGCTACCAGTTTGCCCAAAGCCTGCGCGAGTATGTGCTGAATGGCCGCCCGGTGAGCTATTCGGTGCAAGTGAAAACGCCGGGCAACAAAGACGCCGTCGACTACCTGCGGGCCAATCCGCACCGCTTGCAGTTGGGCAACTTCGGCTTCCGGCTGCTCAAGAAAAACGGCCAGCCGGCCACCATCCACGACCTGCGCAACATCCGCCAGGTGCTCAACCCCTGGACCGGCGAGCTCACCAGCCACTTCACCCTGGAAGGCACGGCGGTGGATGTCATCACGGTGGGCCACCAGCAGCAGGACGCCATAGCGGTGCGTGTAGAGTCGGCGCTGCTGAAAACCGGCCGCCTGAAGCTGGCGCTGCGCTTCCCGTTTCCCACCGCGGGTTGGGCTGATATGGGCACCGACTATTCCCATAACGACCAACACCGTTCGGCCATCGTCAGCCAGCAAAAAGGGGCCGCGCTGCTGTCGCACCAGCTCGATACCACCCGCTACACGGTGGCGTTGGGCTGGGCCCAGGCGGCCACGCTGGCTCCGGTCCGCCCGCACGAGTTTGTGCTGAGCCCCGGCAAAGCGGCAAGCGTGCTCGAAGTAAGCTGCCGGTTTGCGCCCCGCCGGGCCGCTGCGCCGCTGGTTTCGTTTGCCGCCACGCGCGCCAACAGCCGCCAGCAGTGGGAAGCGTTTTGGAAGAGCGGGGGCGCCGTCGATTTCAGCGGCAGCACCGACCCGCGGGCCCGGGAGCTGGAGCGGCGCATTGTGCTGTCGCAGTACCTCACCAAGCTGCAGAACGCGGGCTCGCAGCCGCCGCAGGAAACTGGCCTGGTGCTCAACAGCTGGTACGGCCGGCCCCACCTCGAAATGCACTGGTGGCACTCGGCCCACTTTGCGCTCTGGGGCCGCCCCGCGCTGCTCGAAAAAAGCCTGACCTGGTACGCCAGGCCCGACGTGCAGGCCGTGGCCCGTGGCATTGCCCGCCGCCAGGGCTACGCTGGCGTGCGCTGGCAAAAAATGACCGACCCCTGGGGCGAGGAAGGCCCGTCGTCCGTTGGGGCGTTTCTGCTCTGGCAGCAGCCGCACACCATCTATTTTGCCGAAGAAGCTTACCGGGCGCACCCCAATGCGGCCACCCTCAAGCTGTACCAGGAGCGGGTATTTGCCACCGCCGATTTCATTGCCAGCTACCCGTTTTTTGAGAAAGACAAAAACCGCTACATCCTGGGCAAGGGCGTGATTCCGGCGCAGGAGCGGTTCAAGGCCGAAGACACTTTTAACCCCACCTTCGAGCTGGTGTACTGGCACTGGGCGCTGGCCACGGCCCAGCAGTGGCACGAGCGCCTGGGCCAGCCCCACAACGCCCAGTGGGACGAGGTGCTGCAGAAGCTCTCGGCCCTGCCACAGGCCGGCGGCGTGTACCTGGCCGCCGAAAGCGCGCCCGATTCCTACACCAACCCCGAATACAAAACCGACCACCCTTCGGTGCTGGCCGCGCTGGGCATGATGCCCGCCACCGGCCAGGTAGACCCGGCCACCATGCGCCGCACCTTCGACCTGATTTGGAAAGACTGGAACTGGGATAAAACCTGGGGCTGGGACTTCCCCATGACGGCCATGACCGCCACCCGCCTCGGCCTGCCCGACCGCGCCGTAGACGCCCTGCTCATGAAGGTGCGCACCAACACCTACCTGCCCAGCGGCCACAACTACCAGGAGGGCCGCCTGCCCATCTACCTGCCCGGCAATGGCGGCCTGCTTGCCGCCGTGGCCCTCATGTGCGCCGGCTACGACGGCTGCCCCACCCAGAATCCCGGCATCCCCAAAACCGGCTGGCAGGTGCGCTGGGAAGGCCTGCAGAAGATGCCCTGAAAAGGGGCAGGCAACGTTCTTTAGGAAGCAGCCCGCCCGTTATTTCTGAGCCAGGGCCTGCGTTATTTCAGCCTCAATCTGGGCGTTGGGCTCGGCCATGCTCACAGTTTTGAGGACCTGGTGTGTGCCAGCGTCGACCAGCAGAATCACGCCCGTGTAAATCATGGGGCCCTGCACATTCTCGACGCCGAGCTTGGTCAGGCGCTCTTTCGAAGCAGCCACGGTGGTGGGATTGCTCAGGTCGTTGAGCGCGAAAACGATGGGCTTGCGGGCATAATTGGGAACCAGGGCCATCACGCGCGGGCCGTGAGCCTTACAGGTGCCGCACCAGTCGGCGCGGTTCACAATGGCAATGACTTTGGGCGCCTTCTGAGCCAGAACCGTGGTCGCGGGCAAGGTGGTCATTACCAGAAGGGCTAGGAAGGAAATAGTGGCTTTCAGGAACTTCATGGAGCGAGATAAAAATCTGTAAAACAAGAGCTTGAATTTACAAATTCTTATTTAAAAGTAAAGGTTCCTTCCTATGTTTGGCCCAGGGTAGCTCAGGAAATGTATCCCAATAAATCAGGTGGTGCTAGTAAAATGAAGCATAGCCTGGGTTGGCAGCCTGCGGAATCAAGATGTTGACCATGGTGCCATTTCCCGGGGACGAGCTGATGCGAAACTGACCGTTGAGCAGCTTCACCCGGTCGCGCAGCGCCTTGAGGCCCATGCCTTCGCGGGTGGGAACCTGGGTGGTGTCGAAGCTGCGGCCGTTGTCGCGGGCTTGCAGCTCCAGCCAGCCGGCCCGGCTAGCCAGGGAAAGCGTGGCCTCGGTGGCGTGGGCGTGCTTCATGATGTTGTTGGCCAGCTCCTGGGCCATGCGGTAAAGCGCCAGGGCCAGGCCCGGCGGCAGGGGCGGGAGGTTGTCGGCAAGGCAGGTCAGGTGCAGGGAGGGAGAGCTGTAGTCGCGGCAGATTTCGCGCAGGGCCACGGCCAGCCCAAAGTCTTCGAGGATGGTGGGGATGAGCTCGTGGGAAAG
Organism: Hymenobacter plasmatis; assembly: GCF_020711255.1. Classification (GTDB taxonomy): domain Bacteria; phylum Bacteroidota; class Bacteroidia; order Cytophagales; family Hymenobacteraceae; genus Hymenobacter. The sequence goes on along the minus strand of NZ_JAJFAW010000028.1, from coordinate 20,709 downwards.
GGTGCGGGTTTGCGAAATGGCAGTTTTGAGCAGCTCGACGGTTTTGCGGTGCGCGCTGGCAAAGGCATCGGCATTGGTGAGGGTAAGCATCTGGTCGAGCTGCAGCTGGGCGGCGTAGAGCAGCTGGCCCAGGCCGTTGTGCAGGCTTTCGGCAATGCGGCGGCGCTCCACTTCCTGGGCGTCGAGCACGGCGTTGGCCAGCTGCTGCTGCTGGGCCAGCTGCAAGCGCAGCAGGTCGGCGGTGGCTTGCTTGCGGGCCGTGATGTCGTGCCAGGTCACCACCAGCCCGTCGCCGAAGGGCGCGGCCGCCACGTGGTACCACGTCTGGGAGTGTGGCTCGGGGTAAGGCAGCTCAAAATCCAGGGGCTGTTGCTGCTCCACTACTTGGCAGAAGTGCGCAAACACGCCGCAGGGGGCCATGTTGGGCTCTTCAATCAGGAGGCGATGGCCCACCATGGTGTGCCGCTGCAGCAGGCGGTGCGACGCCTCGTTGGTGAGCACCCATTCGAAATCGACTAGGTTTCCGGCCTCGTCGCGCACGCTTTTCAGAACTTCCAGGCTGTCGAGGGTGGCGTTGAAGATGGCTTGGAGCAGATCCTTGCTTTCCCGCATCGCCTGTTCGCTCTGCTTGCGGACGGTAATGTTTTCGATGGCCACCACCGCACCGTCGCCAAGCTGCACGGCCGTCCAGCGGAACCAGCCGGTGGCGCCATTGGCATCGAAGGAATTCTCCAAGTCGAGCAACTGGCCAGTTTCCACGGCGCGCACGATGCCATCGAACAGCCCCATTTCCTTGGCGTACGGCCAGTCGACCAGCATGCGTCGGCCCAATATTGGGCGCCCGGCCAGCTCATCAGCCAGGCCATTGGCCAGCACCACTTCAAAGTCCACGATGTGGCCGGCCTCGTCGCGCACGCTCCGGAGCAGGTGCAGGGCCAGGGTAGAGCGGTTAAAAATGGCCTCCAGCAGGTCCTTGCGGGCGCGCAGCTCGGTTTCCTCCGGCTGCAGGGCCGTGATGTTGTGGGTGATGGCCAGCACGGCCAGCACCTGCCCGGCGTGCACCTCAGGCACGAGCCGCGAATGAAACCGCTGTTCGCCATTGGGCGTGGCCAGCGAATGGTTGTACTCTTCGGGCTTGCCAGTGGCAAACACGCGCTGCAGCTTGGCCGAGTAGGCGCCATCGGACGAAGTGGGCAGGTTGATTTCGGTCAGGGCCTTGCCCAGCAGCGCGCCGGGCGGCTGCCCGGCCGCGGCTCCCAGTGCCGCGTTGGCGTATTGCAGGCGCAGGCCGGGGCTCCAGCGGGCCACGGCGTTGGGGGAGAGGTCGGCCATGGCCTGGTACTGCTGGCGCTGCTGCACGAGGCGCGTGACGTCTTGCCAGTACACCAGCACCTGGGGGCCGGTGGGCTGGGTGCTCATCTCAACCCAGCGCTGGCAGTAGGACAAAAGAAACTCGCCGCTCACGGGCTCGGTAGCGTTGGCGGCCTGGTGCAGGGCCAGGCGCACTGCCTCGGGCAGGTGGGCCGGCAGCGCCTCGGCCTGGGCCGGGCCAAGTGGGGCGTGGGCCAGCCCCAGCAGGTTTACGGCCTGGGGGTTGGCAAACGTGAGCTGCACCTTCCGGTTGAGCGCGAACACGGCCAACGGCATGCCCAGCAGCACCTGCTGGGGCAGCACTGTAGGCCCAGAAGCGTCAGGAGATGGTGGGGAGGGTTGGATATGGTCGGCGGCGGTCATGCAGGCAAGGGAAAGCCGCGAGTGGGACAAACGAAAGGATTGCCAACAGGTGTGGGGCGTTCTGGGTATACGCTGCTCGGACCAGGGCAGCGGCCTTGATTGCCACCAAGTTACGGCAAGGGGCAAGGTGCCACAAACTTAATTCACCTACTGCTGAGGCGCGTGCCGCAAGCGGCCCTTGGCCCGCTACACTTCCACCTTCAGGGTAGCGGGCTCGTTGGTTACTTCGAACAGCTCGCCGTGGGGCACGATGGTAATCTGGCCGTACTCCTTCAGCAGCATTCGGTAGGCATCGGCCACGGGGCGGGGCTTGCGGTCGAGGTCGTAGAGGCCGCAGGCGTTGACCTTGCCCACCTTCCGGCTCAGGGCAATGTCCCAGTCCACCTGGTCGATGAGGGAGTACCAGGTGAAGCCTAGCACGGGCACGCCGTCCTGGCGCATCTGCATGATGTTGACCCACTGCTTCCAGAGCCAGCCGGCCGCCGCCTCGGCTTCAAACACGTTGGTTTCGGTGTGCATCACGGGCTTGCGGTAGCGGTTGTAGTACTCCTTGGTGATGTTGTACCAGCCCAGCACGTCCATGCTCGTTTGGCGCTCGCCGTTGGGCAGCACTATCCATTCGTTGCGGCCGTAGTAGTCGTTGCCCATCACCTGGTAGCCGGGCGGCTCGCCGGCCATAAACCAGTCGTACTCGGCGCGGGTCAGGCCGTTGTCATAAAGAAAGTTGAGCACGTCGGCATCGGGGTGGTGCGCGTAGAGCAGGTCCAGGGCCAGAAAGCGCAGCTTGTTTTGCAGAATGATTTCCGGGCTGGGGTCCGAGCGCAACTCGTGCAGGAACTCCGCCGATTCGCTCTGCACAATGATGCAGTCGGGCCGGTGCGTGGCAATCTGCTGCGTGGCCATGATGCTGGCCGCCACCAGGTGCTTCATGGCGGTCACAAAGCTGCGGTCGTCCTTGAGCTGCTCGTTCCAGACGCCTTCGCGGGCGCTGAGCTTGGCCGTGACGTAGATTTCGTTGATGGGCGTGAAAAAGCGCACCCACGGGTAGCGCTTGGCCACTGCCCCGGCGTATTGGGCAAAGTGAATGGGCAGCTCGGGGTTCTGGAAATTGCCCAGCCAGTCGGGCACCCCAAAGTGCATTAGGTCGAGAATAGGCGTGATGCCCAGCCGCTTGATTTCGGCCATCGCCGCGTCGGCAAAATCCCAGTCGTACTTGCCGGGCCCCTTGTGGATGGAATAGTACGGCAGCCCGTAGCGCAGCGACTTCAGCCCCAGGTCGCGCACCAGGCCCAGGTCTTCTTTGTAGCGGTCGTAGTGGCCGGTTTCGGCCAGCAGGTCGCGGCGGGTGCGGCCGTGGTCGATGGTGGGGTACGAGCACTCGATGCCGGTGGCAAACATGAAGTTGTTGGGCGCACCGGTGGGCAGGCCGCTGCCGTCGCGGCCGGCCGCCCCCCCGTACTGGTCGCCTTCGTAGTGGCCATCGTTGTACTTCTCCTTTATCAGGCTCAGAAAGTCTTTCGGCATGGTGCTGAGGGGCTTATTTGCCTACAGAAGGCGGGAAAAAGTAATTTTGTTCGAGAGCGCCGCCGGGCTGCACATTAGATGCTGTTGGCGTTAATAAGGAGACAGGAAGCACAGGTGTAGAGACGCAATACTTTGCGTCTCCTCGTCGAACGATTCGCTAACGGTGCGGACGACGAGACGCAAAGTATTGCGTCTCTACAGTCGTGCTGAATGCAAAATGACACAGCTTCTTATGACACCGCTACTTATTGGTTACGGCGCCGCTGTCGGGCCAGGAACGCATCGGCCGTGCGCAAACTCAGCGCCATGATGGTGAGAGCGGGGTTCACGCTTAGGGCGCTGGGAAATACGCTGTTGTCGCAGATGTACAGGTTGGGTACTTCGAAGGCACGGCCCTCGGCGTTTACCACGGCTGCATCGGCCGAGTGGCCCATGCGGCACGTGCCGATGACGTGGGCCGAGCGGGAAAAGGCCCACACGTCTTCGGCCCCGGCCGCCGCCCAAATCCGGCGCATCACGCCCTCGGCGTGGCGGGTCAGGCGCTCCTCGTTTTCGTGGAAGGAAAAGTGAACGCGGGGTTTGGGCAGGCCGCGGCTGTCGGGCTCGCCGGAGAGCTCCAGGTAGTTGTCGGGGTGGGGGAGGCAGTCGCCCAGAATGTTGATGCCCGCAATGTGGTTGTACTGGCGCAGGTAGTCGCGCAGCGCGGGGCCCCACAGCCCGCGCCCGCGCGCTACCTGGTTGGCAAACGTGACGGGCATCACGCCGATGCTTTGCAGCAGGTAGCCGCCGGCAAAATCGGCGCCGGCGGGCCGGTGCGTGTCTTCTGAGATGAGCGCGCCGGGAATGGCCTTGAACGGGTGGACTTCTTCGGTAAACGTGCCCCACACCTGCATGCCCGGGTGGGCCATAAAGTTCTGGCCCACCTGCCCGCTGCCCAGCGCCAGGCGGTTGAGCAGCAGCAGCCGCGGCGTTTCTATCGCCCCGGCGCACAAAAACAGGTGGCGGCAGCGCTGGCGATGCCGCTGCCCGTCCTGCTCGTACACCACCCCGGTTACGTGGCCCCGGGCGTCGCGCTCGATTTCCGTCACGAAGCAGCCGGCCCGCACTTCGGCGCCGTGGGCCTCGGCCAGTGGAATGAAGGTGACGTCCATGCTGGCCTTGGCGCCCACGGAGCAGCCGGCCTGGCAAAAGCCGCGGTTGGTGCAGGCCTCGCGCCAGCCGATGCCCTCCTGGTAGTAGCGCGCCGACAGCGCCGCATTGGCCGCCGGCGACGTGCGAATGCCCAGCTTCTCGCAGGCCCGCTGCATGAGCTGGGCGGCTCCGTTCAGCGGCAGCGGGGCCAGTGGATAAGCGCGGCGGCGTGGCGGCCCCCAAGGGTAGGTGGCCGGCCCGGAAATCCCCAATAAGTGCTCCAGCTCGTCGTAGTAAGGCTCCAGGTCTTCAAATGCCAGCGGCCAGTCCTGGCCCACGCCAAACTCGGTGCGCAGCCGCAGGTCGTCGGGCTGCGGGCGCGGCGTATACGCGGTGTAGTGCAGCGTGGAGCCCCCCACGCCGGTCCCCGAGTTGTTGTTGCCAAAGGAGGTCGGCGTGCGGCCCGCCGACAGCCGTTCGTCGTTCCAGAACAGGAATTCCTGGGCTTTCTCGTCGGTGGCAAAATCGCGGCGGGCGTCATGGCGGGGTCCGGCTTCCAGAGCCACCACCTTCAGGCCCGCCATGGCCAGGCGGGCCAGCAGGGGCGCGCCCCCGGCCCCGGTGCCCACCACCACGCAGTCCACTATTTCGGCAGTGTCGGTGGGCTGGGAGCGGGCCGGCTGGGGCAGCGGCTTTGGAGTCGCGGAAGAAGAGGGCAGGTCTGCATCAGCCATAAGCCGGACGAGCAAGGAAAGAAGTTAAAAATTGAGTCGGTTGAGCTACGTTTTTCAGTCCGTCGGCTCGGGCTCGCGCGGGTCGCGCTGGTTCAGGCCGATGTGGGTCCAGTTGGGCAGGTCGGCCATGCCCATGTAGCCTATTTCCTCCTGCGCCAGCGGATGGGCATAGAACAGGCTGGTAACCTCGGCCAGCAAGTCCTGGAAGAACAGGGCGGCATCAAAGCCTTGCCAGGCTTTGCCTTCGATGGTGCCCCGCTGGAAGGCGGTAAGCAAAGCATCCTGAGCCGGGCCGGGCAGCGCCACAAAGTCCTGTCCGTGGCGCGCCTGGGCGGTTTGCTGCAGGCCGCGCAAACTCAGCTGGTATGAGTCGGCGTCGGGCGGCAGGGCGTCGTAGCGCCAGCCGTCGGCTTGCTGCAGGTGCAGGCGGGTGTCGATGCAGTAGGCCACCTCCACCAGCGGCGGGTCGGCCTGGCCGAGCAGCCGCTGGCACACCGCGCGCAGCAGCACAAACGCTGCGGGCTCAAAAAAGCGCGGCTCATACGGCTGCTGCGAGGCGTGCAGCCGCTGCTGCAAGGCCTTGCGCGTGGCCGGGCTCACGGCCGGGGTGTCGAGCAGCGCCCGCACCGTGCCCGGCGGATAAGTGGTGGGAATCTTCATAAACAGCAGAAATTGAGCTACAGCCGCCCGCCCGTGACGTGCACCAATGACCCGGTCATAAAGGAGCCGTCCTGCGAGGCTAGCAGCACGTAGGCGGGGGCCAGTTCTTCGGGCTGGCCGGGGCGTTTCAGGGCAACTTCGTGGCCGAAGTTTTTAATCTCACTGGCGGGCATGGTGCCGGGGATGTTCGGGGTCCAGACGGGCCCCGGCACCACGCAGTTTACCCGGATGCCTTTCTCCCCCAGGTACAAGGCCAGCGACTTGGTGAAGGCATGAATGGCGGCCTTGCTGGCCGAGTAATCCACCAGAATCGGGATGCCCGACTCGCCCACAATGCTGCCCGTATTGATGATGCAGTCGCCCTTTTGCAGGTGCGGAATAGCGGCCTGCGCCATCCAGATGTAGCCCAGAATGTTGGTGTCGAACGTGCGCCGAATCTGCTCTTCGGTAATGTCCTCAAACTTCTCCTGGCTCATCTGGTACGCCGCATTATTCACCAGAATGTTCAGCCCACCGAGCTCGGCCAGGGTGCGGCGCACGGCCTGGCGGCACTGCTCGCGGTCGCGCACATCGAGCTGCAGCAGCAGGCAGCGCTGCCCACGCTTTTCTACCTGCCGCTGGGTTTCCTCGGCATCGGAGATGTTCTCGTTGTAGAGCACGGCTACGTCGGCACCTTCCATGGCATAGGCGATGGCCACGGCCCGGCCAATACCGGAGTCGGCCCCGGTGATGAGGGCGACCTTGCCCTGGAGCTTGCCGGCCGCGCGGTAGCCGGACAGGTCCGTGGCGGGCTGCTGCAGCATGTCCGACTGCTTGGCCGGGTAGGGCAGCTTTTCGGCTTTCATCTTGGCAGCAGTGGGGCGGTATTCGGGCGGGGCGCTGCCAGCCGGTTTAGGTTGTGCTTTTGCCTTCGCGGTAGGTTTCGATGCAGCGGGTTTCTTGATAGCCATGTGGGAAAGGAAAGGACGATTGAGTTTCGGGTGAGCTACTTCACCAACGCATTCTCTACGTGTATGCTCAACCCCGCGGACGGCTCCGCGGTTAATTCACTTTCACCTTCCTGATAGGCCGACCTGGTGCACTAAGCTGAGCCGTGCGCCGCTGCTTTGCGTACGAATTGCTTTATGCCCGCACCCCTCACCTTCATCGGCCTTCATTACTGGGCCGGCTCCGGCAGCGAATTCCGGGCCCTGGCCCAATTGCTGGCGCCGCACCACCGCGTGCTGGCTCCCGACCTGCCCGGCTTTGGGGCCGCCCCGCCATCGGAAACCGATTATTCCTTGGACGCTTACGCCGACCATGTGGCGCAGTTTATTGCCGCGCAGCACTTGGAGCGCTACGCGCTGATAGGGCACAGCATGGGCGGAAAAATTGGGCTGGCCCTGGCCGCCCGGCAGCCGCCCGGCCTGGTGGGAATAGCCCTGCTGAGCCCTTCGCCGCCCGGCCCCGAGCCCATGACGGCTGCCGACCGCCAGCAGAGCCAGCAGGCCTATGGCAAGGCCGAGGAAGCCGAAAAAACCTTTCGGAAAATCACGGCCCGCCCCCTGCCCGAAGCCCTACACCAGCAAATCCTACACGACAACCTGCGCACCTGCCAGCCCGCCTGGAATGCCTGGCTGCTGCAGGGCAGCCAAGAAGACATCCGCGACCGGATGAGCCGGCTGCGGGTGCCGTGCTTAGTCATGGCCGGCGAGCGCGACAGCGTGCTGCCGCCCCATGTGCACCTACAGCACACGCTGCCGCTGCTGCCGGCCCGCACGCCCCTGGAAATCATCGCCGGGGCTGGCCACCTGCTGCCCTATGAGGCGCCGGAGCAAGTGGCGGCGCTGCTCCAGGCCTTTAGTCAGCGCTTGTAGTCCGGGCTTAGAGTAGTTTCGGAATCGCTGTACCGTAGCGCGGACTTTTAGTCCGCGAGGCAGTTGGCGCTACGGACTCGCGGACTAAAAGTCCGCGCTACTGCCTACACGCACGCCGAAACCACTCTAGCTCAATTTTGCCGCGCAGAATGGTTGGCGGTTTGCCCATTCGCTCAATAGAAAAAGCCTCAATAAAAAAGCCCACCCGGATAACCGGGTGGGCTTTTTTATTGAGGTGGCGAAAGACTTATTGGCCCAATTTGATTTTCAGGTTTTCGTCCAGCGCAGCCAGGAATTCTTCGGTGTAGAGGTAGTCGCGGCCGTGCTCCACTTTGTTGCCGTGGATGCAAACGGCCAGGTCCTTGGTCATCTTGCCGCTTTCCACGGTTTCGATGCACACGGTTTCCAGGGCTTTGCAGAAGTCGATAAGCTCCTGGTTACCATCCAGAATGCCGCGGAATTCCAGGCCGCGGGTCCAGGCGAAGATGCTGGCAATGGGGTTCGTGGAGGTAGGCTTGCCGGCCTGGTGGTCGCGGTAGTGGCGTGTCACGGTGCCGTGGGCGGCTTCGGCTTCCATGGTTTTGCCGTCGGGCGTTACCAGCGTGGAGGTCATCAAACCCAGCGAGCCGAAGCCCTGGGCTACGGTGTCGCTCTGCACGTCGCCGTCGTAGTTTTTGCAGGCCCACACAAAGTTGCCGTTCCATTTCAGGGCCGAGGCCACCATGTCGTCAATCAGGCGGTGCTCGTAGGTGATGCTGGCTTCTTTGAACTTGGCCAGGTAGTCCTGCTCGTAAATCTCCTGGAAGATGTCCTTGAAGCGGCCGTCGTACTTCTTCAGGATGGTGTTTTTGGTGCTCAGGTACAGCGGCCAGCCTTTCATCAGGGCCTGGTTGAAGCAGGCGTGCGCGAAGCCACGGATGGACTCGTCGGTGTTGTACATGGCCAGGGCCACGCCGTCGCTCTTGAAGTCGAAAACGTTGAACGACTGCACCTCGCCGCCGTCTTCGGGTGTGAAGGTGATGGTGAGCTTGCCCTTGCCCTTGGTCACGAAATCGGTGGCGCGGTACTGGTCGCCGAAGGCATGGCGGCCGATGCAGATGGGAGCGGTCCAGTTGGGCACGAGGCGGGGCACGTTGCTCATCACAATGGGCTCGCGGAACACGGTGCCATCCAGAATGTTGCGGATGGTGCCGTTCGGCGACTTCCACATCTGCTTGAGGTTGAACTCCTTCACCCGCTCCTCGTCGGGCGTGATGGTGGCGCACTTGATGCCCACGCCGTATTGGCGGATGGCGTTGGCCGAGTCGATGGTTACCTGGTCGTTGGTTTCGTCCCGGTGCTCAATGCCCAAATCGAAATACTTGATATCCAAGTCCAGATACGGCGTAATCAATTTGTCCTTGATGAATTTCCAGATGATGCGCGTCATTTCGTCGCCATCCAGCTCAACCACCGGGTTCGCTACTTTAATTTTTGCCATGTTAGCTGTTTGCGGGTTTGGGTTTTTCCATCGCGTTGCCGGCACGCTCCCCTGGGACGTGCCCGGCTACGCAACGTCATGGCAAAGGCCATTCTCAAGCCCAATATTAAGCGACATTTGCTTGCCGATAGCACCCCGGCCCCGGTATTCACCCTCCAGCTTTCGTTGGTTGAAAAAGAGCGCGCCCGGTTGCCGTTTATCAGCCAACTGGTTAGCTCACTGCACCCGACGGTATTAACCGGCCCGGGCACCTGTTCATGCCCTTAATACACTCCCGTAAACCGCTATAGCTGCAAGCCGATGTGCTTGCCGGCAATGCCAGCGGCCTACTGCGGGCGGTGCTTGGGGCGGGGCCGATGCACCTCGCGGCCGTCGGGGGTAAAGGTGATGACATCGGGGTTGTCCGTGTCGCAGGATTCGGTTTCGTAGGTGACATCCCCCGTTTTCACATTCTCGATTTTGGCCACTTTGCAAAAGGTAAGGTCCGAGTAGCGGAGGCCCAGCATGCGCTGCACCGGGGCGGGCAGGGCGCTGGTGCCCGCCAGGTCGGTCACGGTGGCTTCCAAATCGCCGTTGGGGCGGTAGCGAATGACGTGCGGAGCCTGGTCGAGAACGAAGCGGGCCTCGTAGAGGCCGTGGGTTTTGGCCCAACGCACGTTGGCGGCCAGCGGGTACTGCTTTTGCAGCTCCACGAAGGCCAATGGCGGAACCAGGTCGGGCGTGATTTGCTGCCCCAGGCCGGCACCGGCCCGCAGCAGGATGGCACATAGAAGCAGGGCAGTTTTCATGGGAATCGAAAGAGGCGGCGAGGCGCTTACAGTCTTATTTGCTCCAGCCGGCCAACTACAAGAGTCTGGGAGTGGCAGGCCAGGCAATTGGCGGCAGTAGGCAGGGCGTACGCGTGTTTGGCAATGGCTCCTTCCATGGCGTGCTGCAGCGCGGCGAGGAGCTTGCTGCGCTCGGCATCGGGGATGTTTTGCAGCACCTGCTCGATAGCCGAGCGGTATACGTGGGCCATAAAATTGGGGCCGTGCGTGGCAAAAAAACCGTCGTGCAGGGCATCGAAGCCCGTTTTCTCCGCCAATGAAATAGAAAGCGAAAGGGCCTGCCACTGCTTGGCATTATTGTCCAAGCTGCGCTGTAATTCTGGATTCATGGCCCGTTGAAAAAGTAAAGTCGAAGAAGTAGCACCTGCTATTCCCGGAGTGCTTTCCGGGGGTAGTGCAAAGGTCGGGCCCCATTTTATGCCATGCCTTGACTTGGCTCATCGAAAAGGATGAGGTTTGTCAGACTTTGCTTCCGGGCTGCTCGCGGTGGGCGCCGTAACTGAGAACCATCGCCTTCGCAACGATAACCCAGGACCTTATCGGCCTTCAACTGGAGCGGGAGGGCGGTGCTGCGCTGGGCGCGGTGAAGCGGGCGCTCAGGCTATAAATCAAAACGGGAAGGACCATGAACTGCAACACTGGGGTCAGGCCTACTCCGATGCCCGGAATGATGGGCATCCGCGTGGCGTAGGCCCAATTTCCCGCCGCCAGATGGGCGACTTCCGATAAGATGGCGCCGGTGCCGCCCGCTACCACCAGCCAGAAAATGCGTTCGGCCGGCAGGTGCCGGGCCCAAAGGCCATTGCGATACACGAGGGCAAAGCCGAAGTAGAGCAGCCCGGCCATAATGGTATCGGCCAGCGAGGCCAGGGCTAGAAAGGCCACATGCGGCAGGTCGTAGCTGATGCCCTGATATAAGGTGCAGTGGCTTAGTTCCCAGGCATAATTGAGCAGAAAAGCCAGCACCGCTCCCGTCCCAACAAACCGCCTAAACACCGGTTTATTCGTGGCCCTTTTCAGGAAATAGGCATACAGGCCCAGCGCTCCAGCCAATGCGCCGACGGGCACCACGAACAGGCCGGGAGTTAGCGCAACCATGGTTTGGCAGGTGGGTGGTTTAGCTCAATGGCTGGGACTGGCGTCTGGGAGTAACCCAATTGGTAGCAGGCAGCCGGATGGCGGGCGCAGCGGGGACAACACCGGTACTGCAAACGCGCTGTAAGTCAGTTGGTTTTGTTGTGTTTCGAATAGCCACAAGAGTAGTTGAGCTACTTAGCAGCTACCCGCACCCCGAGGTAAACCCCGGGCCGACCAGGTATGGCAAAGGGCTCGATGCTCCAGCGCGGGTCTTGGGGCGAAATGTGGGCCAGCTGCAGCCACGGGACATAGTCGGTGGCGCGGCCGTGGGCGCTGGTGATGAAGAAGTCGATTACCTGGCGGGTGTTTACGTCGTAGGTTACCCGCAGCGTGGTGGTATCGCGCTTGAATTGTTTCGCCCACTCCACGATGCCCTCTTTGCGTTCTTCCGGTGTGGGTTCGGTGTCATCATGGCCTGCTACGGGACCCAGGGCGGCGCGAAGCTGGTCGATGTTGAGGCGCGCCAGAGCGGGCACATCAAACACGGGCTTGACGGCACGAGCGGGTGTGGCGACGGGTGCGGGCGCCACGACCTCGTCGGGCGGCGCCTGCGTGGGGGGCGGGTCCGTGGGCCCGCAGCCGATGGGCAGCAGGAGCAACAACCAACGGTAGCGAAGGCGCATGACTTGGAGCAGGAGGGGGCGGGCGTTTTGTGGCGTGGAAAGGCGCTGTCACAAACGGGCGGTACTTTGCTAGTACATTAAAAAGCCCTTTAAAAGGTCCTGAAAGCGGGTTTTAATGCGCAATGCCGGTGACATTGTTTTTGAACCACGACAACGGAGCCAGGTAGTGGCCTGCCTGTCAAAGCCTCCCGCAGCGGGCAGGTCCGGTGCAATGTATGAATAGCCTCATCTGCTCTAGCCCAACCCGCGCAGATGGCTAACTTCCGGCCTTCACCACAACCCCGCCCCACCCATGGACCCAACCACCCGCGCCCGCATCGTCGACGAACTCCGGCAGCTGCTTCACCACGGCAATGCCCACGTGCCCCTGGCCGAGGCCTGTGCCAAACTCCCCACGAACCTGCTCAACCACTCCGTGCCGGACCTGCCCTATACCCTCTGGCAGCTGGTGGAGCACATTCGAATCACGCAGTGGGACATTGTCGAGTTCTGCCTGAACCCGGCCCACGTCTCGCCCTCGTGGCCGGATGAGTATTGGCCCGGCCCGGATGCGCCCGGTACTGCCGAAGGCTTGCAGGCTACGCTCAAGCAGATTGCGCACGACCGGGACCGGTTCCTGGCCGTGCTCGATGAGCCGGCGCAGGACCTATTTGCGCCCCTGCCGCAGGGCACGGGCCAGTCGCTGTTTCGGGAAGCCGTGCTCATCGCCGACCATACCGCCTACCACACCGGGCAAATCATTCTGGTGAGGCGCCTCCTGCACAACTGGGATTGAGCTAGCCGCCGCTGCCCGCTGGAACCTCTTTAAGATTCCCACCGCCCGGAATTAGCCTAACCGCAAGTCCGACTCATCTTTCAGCCCAACCCCGGAAAGCTGCCGCCGCATCGCCTCCTGCAGCAGGTAAAACAGCGTGGCCGCCGCGGCCGGGTAAGTCAGCCCTTCGGGGCGGATGTTGGACACACAGTTGCGCGCCTCGTCGGTGAGGCCGGGCCGGGGGCCGTAGGTGAAGTAGGCGCCCAAGCTGTTGGGTGCGCTCAGCCCGGGCCGCTCGCCAATGAGCATCAGCACCAGCCGCGCCCTTAGTAGCTGGCCCACTTCATCGCCGAGCGCTACACGGGCCTGTTCGGCCAGCGTAATCGGGGCCAGTAGGAAGCCAGCCGCTTTCAGCATCGGCAGCAGCTGTCGCAGCAGCGGCAGAGCGTGGCCGTTCACGGCCGTGGCCGACAGGCCATCGGCCAGGACCACGGCGATGTCGGATTCGCCAATGGCAAGCTCCGCCAGTTGCGCCCGGGAAGTTTCGGTTAGCTGTCGGCCCCAGTCCGGGCGCTGCAGGTACTGCTCGCGGGTTTGGGCGCGGCTCTGCACCGCGCAGAAGGGGAACTGCAGCTGCTCCAAGCCGGCACGCAGTGGCTCCAGGGCCAGGGCAGAGTACACCGCGTCGCGGGCGTGGGCATGGGCCAGCCGGAACGCCAGCGACTCCCGCAGCGGCACGCTGGTACCGCTGCGCCCCAGCGCAATGCGCGCGGCGGTAAATGCCCGCAGTGCATTCCAAGGGTCGGGTTCCGGCGCGGCACCGGGCGGGGGCAGGACAATTGGGCTGGACATTGAGACGGTTTATTAGGTTGGTAGGAGGATTGAGCCTAGCGCAGCACGGAGGGCAGGGGACCCAGCCGCCGGGCGGCGGCCGCCGCCGGCAGCAACTGGCCGTGGGCCGTGAAAATGCCCTGCTGCTCCAGCCAGGCTGCAAACTCCGGGGCCGGGCGCAGGCCCAACACCTGCCGCAGGTACAGCGCATCGTGGAAAGAGGTGGACTGGTAGTGGAGCAGGATGTCGTCGGCGCCGGGCACGCCCATGATGTAGTTGCAGCCGGCCACGCCGAGCAGGGTGAGCAGCGTGTCCATGTCGTCCTGGTCGGCTTCGGCGTGGTTGGTGTAGCACACGTCTACGCCCATGGGCAGGCCCAGCAGCTTGCCGCAGAAATGGTCTTCCAGCGCCGCCCGAATGATTTGCTTGCCGTCGTAGAGGTACTCCGGGCCGATGAAGCCGACCACCGAATTGACCAGCAGGGGCGAAAACCGGCGCGCCACGGCATAGGCCCGGGCCTCGCAGGTTTGCTGGTCAACGCCCTGGTGGGCATTGGCCGACAAGGCGCTGCCCTGGCCGGTTTCGAAGTACATCACGTGCTGGCCCAGCGTGCCGCGTCGCAGCGCCAGCGTGGCCTCCCAGGCTTCCTGCAGCAGCGCCAGGCTCACCCCGAAGCTCTGGTTGGCCGCCTCGGTGCCGCCGATGGATTGAAAGGTGAGGTCCACGGGCGCGCCCTGCTCAATGAGGCCCAGCGTGGTCGTGACGTGGCAGAGTACGCAGGTCTGGGTCGGGATGGCGTATTGCTCGCGCACCTCGTCGAGCATCTGCAGCAGCTGGTGCACCACCCGGGGGCTGTCCGTGGCGGGGTTGATGCCGATAACGGCGTCGCCGCTGCCGTAGAGCAGGCCGTCGACCAGGCTGGCCGCGATGCCGCGCAAATCGTCGGTGGGGTGGTTGGGCTGCAGGCGCGTGGCCAGGTGCCCGCGCAGTCCCAGCGTGTTGCGAAAGCGCGTCACCACTTCGCAGCGTCGGGCCACAGCAATCAGCTCCTGGTTGCGCAGCAGCTTCGAGACGGCGGCCACCATCTCCGGCGTCAGGCCCGGCGCCAGGCCCGGCGCCAGCGCGTGCAGCGAGGCGGCATCGGCCGCGTCTGACACTAGCCAGTCGCGCAATTGCCCCACGGTGAAGTGGGCGATGCCGGCAAACGCGCCCGCATTGTGGGTGTCCACAATCAGGCGCGTGACTTCGTCTTGCTCGTAGGGTACCAGCGCCTCGGTCAGGAACTGCCGCAGGGGCACATCGGCCAGGGCAAATTGAGCTGCTACGCGCTCCGCGGCAGTCGTGGCGGCCAGCCCGGCCAGCACATCGCCGGAGCGCAGCGGCGAGGCCCGCGCCAGCAGCGTTTTCAGGTCATCGAAAACGTAGGTGCGGCTGTCAATGGTGTGGCGGTAGGGCATAGCCGGAGCGAAGTAGGCAAGTGCGTGGACGGCGAGGTTCTCCTGTTTTATAATGATGCAGTTTGCAAGGGTAGCATCGCAGCAGTTTGCCCCTTGAAGGTAAGGACGGAAACGCAGGTAGCCGAACCCGCCCAGCCGGCCAGCAGTAGGTTGTTTTTACTGCTGCCGCTTGGTGCCGAAAGCCACGCTTGTTTCTCTTTATAAACCGTGGCCGTTGCAAAATCCGCATCCGCCGGTCGGCTGTCAGGAGAGTGCATAAGGGTTGTGAGGGCGGCAGTAGCCTTCTTTGCTGCTCGGCTTTCTGCAGTGGCTAAACCACGGCTGCGCAGTACCAGCCTTACCAGTTCTAAAAACCCATCAAAATTCTAAAATGGACTTCGCGCTCCGCAAAGGGTTTCGCCACTTCTTGCTGCTAAGTGTCCTGAGCGCCTGCTGTCTGGTAGCCCAGGCGCAAGCTCCCCGGCACACGTTTGCGCTGGGGGCCGAGAGCTTCCTGCTCGATGGCCAGCCCTTTCAGATGATTTCGGGCGAGCTGCACTACCCCCGCATCCCGCGGGAAGCCTGGCGCTCGCGGTTGAAAATGGCCAAGGCCATGGGGCTAAATACTATTGGCACCTACGTCTTTTGGAACGCGCACGAGCCCCAGCCGGGCCAGTACGATTTCAAGGGCAATAATGACGTGGCTGCCTTCGTGCGCATGGCCCAGGAAGAAGGCCTGTGGGTGGTGCTACGGCCCAGCCCCTACGTGTGCGCTGAGTGGGAATTTGGCGGCTACCCGTACTGGCTGCAGAACGTGCCCGGCCTGAAAGTGCGCAGCCAGGAGCCACAGTACGTGGCCGCCTACCGGCGCTACATTCAGGCCGTGGGCCAGCAGCTGGCGCCGCTGCAAGTAAACCACGGCGGCCCGGTGCTGATGGTGCAGGTAGAAAACGAATACGGCTCCTACGGCAGCGACAAGCAGTACCTGGCCCTCAACAAACAGCTGTTTCAGCAGGTCGGCTTCGACGGCCTGCTCTATACCTGCGACCCGGCCAATGACGTAGCTGCGGGCCACCTGCCCGGCCTGCTGCCCGCCGTAAACGGCCTCGACCAGCCCCGGGAGGTGAAGGCGCTGGTGCGCGCCAATCACAACGGACAGGGTCCGTACTTCATTGCCGAATGGTACCCGGCCTGGTTCGACTGGTGGGGCGCCCCTCACCACACCGTGCCGGCCGAGAAGTACACGGCGCGGCTGGATTCGGTGCTGAAAGCCGGCCTATCCATCAACCTGTACATGTTTCACGGCGGCAGCACCCGCGGCTTCATGAACGGGGCCAACTACAAGGGCGGCACCACCCGCTACGAGCCGCAGGTGAGCAGCTACGACTACGACGCGCCGCTCGACGAAGCCGGCAACGCCACCCCCAAGTTTCTGGCCTTCCGCCAGGTCATTGCCAAGTACCGGCCCGCGGGGCAGCCCCTTCCGCCGGTGCCGGCGGCCCGCCTGGCCGCCGCATTGCCCACCCTGCAGCTCACCCGGGTTGCCAGCCTGCTCAGCCGCTTGCCCGCGCCCGTGTTCAGCAGCACGCCGCTCACCTTCGAAGGCCTCCGGCAGGCGTATGGCTTTGTGCTGTACCGCGCCACCGTGCCGGGTGGCCGCACGCAGCTGCTGAAAATTACCGAGCTGCGCGACTACGCCGTGGTGCTGGTGAACGGCCAGCGCGTGGGCACCCTCGACCGCCGCCTCAACCAGGACAGCCTGCGCCTCGCCCTGCCGAAGGGCCCGGTCCAGCTGGATATATTAGTGGAGAACATGGGGCGCATCAATTTTGGCAAGTACCTGCTGGAGAACACCAAAGGCATCACTCAGAATGTGCGCCTCGATGGCCGGGAGGTAAAAGACTGGCGTATGTATCGCCTGCCTTTCGATACGGCGCCGGTGGTGGCCCAGGGCACGGCCCCAGCGCCGGCGGCCACGGCGGCCCCGGTGCTGCGTTCGGCCACGTTCACGCTCGCCACCCCAGCCGACACGTACCTGGACATGCGGGCCTGGGGCAAAGGCTGCGTCTGGGTCAATGGCCACCACCTGGGCCGCTACTGGGCCATTGGGCCGCAGCAAACGCTGTACGTGCCCGCCGAGTGGCTGAAAAAAGGCGCCAACGACATCACGGTACTGGAGCTGCTCAAGCCGCAGCAAGCCACGCTGCCCAGCCTGGCCCACCCCATCCTGAGCGAGCTGCAGCCGTAAGCAAACCAGCTGAATAGCAAAACCGGGGCTGACCAGGGCAGCCGTTAGGCCGGGCTGGTCACGGGCAAGCCCAGGGAGAAGGTCGTGCCCTGGCCTTCGTGGCTCTCCACGGTGAGCGCGCCGCCGTGGCCCTGGGCAATGATGTCGTGCGAAAGCGACAAGCCCAACCCCGTGCCCTCGCCCGGCGGCTTGGTGGTAAAGAAGGGCTGAAAGACCTTTTCCCGCACGGAGTTGCTCATGCCGATGCCATTGTCGCGCACCTGAATCACCACCTGCTGATTGACCAGGCGGGTGTTTACTTCTACTACCGGGCGGTAGTTGGCGTCGCCCTGCTGCTGGCGCTGGCGCACGGCGTAGAAGGCATTATTGAACAAATTGAGCAGCACCCGGCCCACGTCCGGGCCCACTACTCGCACCGTCGGCAGGTCCGCCGTAAAGTCGGTATTCAGCGTGGCGTTGAAGCTTTTGTCTTTGGCGCGCAGGCCGTGGTAGGCCAGGCGCAGGTATTCGTCGCAGAGGCTGTTTAAGTCGGTAGGCGTGCGCTCGCCCGTGCTGGTGCGGCTGTGCTCGAGCATGCCCTTGACGATGCCCGCCGCCCGGCGCCCGTGCTGCTGGATTTTGCCCAGGTTCTTGCCCAAGTCGCCGGCCAGGTCCACCACTTCGGCTGCGTCGCCGGCCGCCTGCGCTTCCTGGAGTTCGGTCACCAGCTCGGCCGAGACTTCGGCGAAGTTGTTGACGAAGTTGAGCGGGTTTTGAATCTCGTGGGCAATGCCGGCCGTGAGCTCCCCCAGTGAGGCCATTTTCTCCTTCTGTATCAGCTGCGTCTGGGCTTCCTTCAGGTCGGTGAGCGACTGCTCCAGTTGGGCGGTGCGTTCCGAGAGCAGGACGTTTTGTTCGCTGATGATGTGCAGGGTGTGCGAGTTGATGTTATCGAACACCAAAGCCAGCATGAGGATAATGAGCATCATGCCCACCAGAATGTCCAGATGCCAGAAGTGCAGCTTGACCACCGGCACGTAGCTGCGCAACGGGATGTGCTGGTTCACCAGCACCCAAAAAAAGACCACCGTTAGCAGGCTCACGAGCGAGAATATCAGCCCCCCGCGCCGGCCCAGCAAGAACGTGGCCGCCAGCGGCCAGAGCACCAGCCAGGGTGTGGTGGCCGCGTAGTAGCCGCCCTGGTAGTAGCTATTCAGGGCCACCGTAAGGATGCCGCCCGCCACGTAGAGGTAGCCGAAGGTGGTGTACGAATACAGTCGGTAGCGGAACCCCAGCGCCAGCGCCAAAAACACGACCGCACTGCCCGACATGATAATCAGGCCCGGGGTATACGTGCCCCACCAGCTCAGGCCCAGAAAGTTGAGCGAGAAGAGGATGGTAAGCAAATTCGAATTCAGGATGATGCGGGCCTGGCGGCGCTCATCGAGCGCGCCGCCAAAGCTGGCCGGAAAAAACCAGGCGCTCAGGCGATTAAATCCTTCAGCGAGGGCCGCGAAAAAACGACCCAAGGCCGGCAGCAGCCCCGGCCGGGCAGCCGAAATGGGAGCGGCAGCAGCGGCACTAGCAGCGGGTGATATAGACGGAATGGGGGCGCTCAACGGAAACCTCGGATTTTATGGTACAAGTGATTGGCCTCGTGCAAGACCTGCCCCAGCCAGCTCAATTTATCGGTCCAGGGCAGGCCCTTCGCGAAGCGGCGGCGGTCTTCCCAGCGCAGCACGGCCAGCACGTCGGGCTCGTGCAGGGGCCAGATTTTGCAGAGCGGCGCGCTGCTGCCGCTGGCCGCAATAATGCCGTTCACGGCCCGGCGCGCGGCCTCGTTGGCGCCTTCCATGGTGGCCAGGTCGGTATTGGTGCGCACGTAGTCGGAGGCCAGAAATAGGTTCTCGATGCCGCAAAAGCTGGCGGGGCGCAGGCTCCAGGAATTGGCCGTGTTCACGAGCAGCGGCTCGGTGTTGTGCATGGTGGCAAAGGGGCTCTGCACGGGCGGCGGCGTGGGGCGGTGGGTATCGGGCTCGATGTCGGAATCGACGTAGTAGCCCACGCGCATCGCATCGGTCAGCAGGCATTCGCCGCTGGCTTGCACGAGGCTCTTTTTCAGCTGGGCCCACACTTCTTCCACCACTTCGGGCAGGGTGCAGTCAGAGGCCAGTTTGCCGTTCAGCCCTTTCTCAAACCAGTTGCTCACGTCCACCGAAATCAGGCCCTTAACCTGGCCGTCGCCGTACCCGGACAGTGGGTGCTGCGGCCAGAACTGAGCCTGCGAAATCCCCGTCAGCGCCCACGGCGAATCGAGGCAGATGATGTGGCCCGGCGCCAGGGGCACGTCCACGTTGAGGTAAAACTGAATGCCGTTCATCCAGTTCAGCGCCTGGGTTTCCGGGGCGGCCAGTATTTTGATAAAGCCCAGCGTTTCGTCCACTTTCAGCATGTCGGGGCTGATGAGCGGGGCCATGCGCTCGACGGGCATGGCCGCGACGTAGTAATCGGCCTCAATTTTCTCCTCGGCGTCGCCCACGTCTGGCCGCACGTACGCGGCCGTGATGCGGCGGGTGTACGGGTCGCAGTCGAAGCGCGTGACGTAGCGGTGGTGGTGGTAGCGCACACCCAGCTTCCCCGTGAGGTGGGCCAGCCAGGGGTTGAGCCAAACTTCGTTGGTGGGCCCGTTGAGGATGCGGTCGGTGTGGGCCTCGGGGTTGGCCGTGAGCAGCAGCAGCTGCAGCAGGATGTCGCCGCCCGTTTTGATGCTCATCAACTTGGGCTGCGCCGCTACCAGCGAGTGCGTGAGGCCGCCCACGCAGTACGTTTCGTAGGGCGTCACGGCGCCGTCCGGGTAACCGTCGCGGTGCCCTTGCTCGTCGGTCTGCATAAACTGCCACCAGCTCTGGCGCTCGTACACCTGCTGCCGCCGCTCGTAGCTCGAGGTAAGAATCTGCCACAAGCTGCCGGCAAACAGCTTAATATCACTGGCGTTGAGGCCCGTGTCGGCTCCGGTCAGGTCCTGAAAAATCGTTTCCAGGTCGGCCAGGTTCTTGGGAAAGTTGACCAGCGCCGGCAGCGGCGGCTTTCCAAACCGCGCCAGCAGCACCCGCTCCGAAGCCACCAGATTGTCGAACACGCCCTGTGGGTTGGTGCCGTACGGGATGCGTTTCATGGTATCGGTCACGTGCTTGTAGAAGCCCGGGAAAAACCGAAACCCGTGCTCGCCCGGCAGGTCGGGGCGGCCCTCGGTGCCGGTGTGGGGCACGTCCACCGAGCGGGCCTTGCCGCCTACGTAGTGGGGCTGGCGCTCGTATACGTCCACCGAAAAGCCGCGCTCGGCCAGTTCGTGCGCCGCACTCATGCCCGCTACCCCTCCTCCCAATACTGCAACTCGGATGACGGGAGAAGAAGTAGAATCCATAGAAAAGCTTTAAATGCCAATAGTCATGATTTAGGGGCTGAAATTAACTCAAGAATAACATACTATATAATCTTAACACAAACCAATTTTAATGGGTGTGGCTCGCCATAGCCTGTTTTTGGTCAGCAAAGGCACGTGGGCGGCCCTTGGGTATTCCCAAATTCGATTTTTAAGTGACCACAAGCTGCCTTCAAGTGGGGCTCAGCAGCCCAACTCGTATCCGATGTGCTTTTAGGATAGCCAGCTCGATTAGGTGTATAGTCCCAAAGAGTGATGGTGTATTTTCCGGGCTGGAATTTCGCACGCACTTATGGGACAAGTACTCCACGGC
>NZ_JAJFAW010000027.1 GCF_020711255.1 Hymenobacter plasmatis | reverse complement strand
GGTGACGTCGCTGGGATAGGCGCGGCGGGTAACTTCCATACCCGCTAATTTCGCTCACAAGTTCATAACACCGTCTAAAGAAAGTTGAGCTAAGAGAATCACATGCCAATGTGCCGATTATTAAGCATTGGCTCGAATCCTAAGCGTCCCAAAGCCTGTATTTATGTCGTATCTTCGTAGCAATCCACTCCTCTGTTTTGTCCGTCTACTTCGATTAGGAAAAACAGATACAACGATTTAGCAGCACAAAACTATGGGTAGGTCACAAGAGACTTTTGGTAAAAAGGACAACGAGAAAAAGCGGGCCAAGAAGAAGACCGAGAAGGAAGAGCGCAAAGCAGAGCGCCAGGCAAACGCCAAATCAGGCCAGCCGCTGGAAGAAATGTTGGCCTATGTAGACGAGGATGGTAACATCTCGTCCACCCCGCCCGACCCCAAGAAGAAGCGCGTCATCAAAGACGAGGACATTCAGATTGGGGTGGCCCGGCGCACGGCCGAAGACGACGTGGACCCGGTGCGTACCGGCATCGTGAGCTTTTTCAACGAATCGAAAGGCTACGGCTTTATTAAAGACCAGCAGACGCAGGAAAGCATTTTCGTGCACGCCAACGGCCTGGCCGGCGGCCCTATCGGCGAAAACGACAAAGTAACTTTTGAAGTAGAAATGGGCCCCAAAGGCCCCAACGCCGTGCGCGTGAAAATTGCCAGCGCTACGCCGCCCCCGGCGCCGGCTGCGCCCGCTGCCTAGTTTGCACTGATTACTAATAAAAAGAGGCGGATGCTCAATGAGCATTCGCCTCTTTTTATTAGTAATCAATCGACTGCAGGAGCTTGTCCCGCACTAGGCCTGGTTCTCTTCGTTTCCGTCCATCGCATTCAGGTGCATCTCGGCTGCGGTAGCGTTGGCACTGGCGGCCTTCTTGCCGCGGCGCTTGTTCAGGTAGTTCCAGCCCAGGGCCAACAGGGCAGCGCCGCCGACTACTTTCTTGGTCGTACTGAGGCCGCCAATGCCGTTGGCTGTGCCTTTGCCCAATTTTTTGAGGGATTTGGTTGCGCCGCCGAGCAGGGTGCGTTTCTTTGCCGCTTTGGCTTTTTTAGTCTTTTTCATGGCGTTTTGTTGAAGTGAAAGATTAAGGATTATCAAACGGATAACGCGGTCCAATGCCCAATACGCCAGCCTAAAGAAAGGGCGAAGCGCAGGAAAGCGAGCTTAAGAACTGATTTAGCTTTCGTGCTTTGCCGCGATGCTTTTTCTGGGTTTTCGGGGAGCATGGCCTGCCTCATCGGACGCAGCATGCTCTTCAACCGCGAAGGGCTTGGCCTTGTGGTGATGAGCTAGCGCGTGGTCGTGGCTATGAGGTTCCGGAGCCGGGGTTTCGTCGGCTTCAAAGTCCTGCTTGGCCAGATAAGTGAGGCCCGCAGCAATCAGCACAATGCCACCCACAATCTTCTGGCCAGTGCTCAGCTTGGTTATCTGCTTCGTGACCTTGCGAAACTTCTTGACCGACAGGGCTGCGGCGTCCAGCAAATCATCCGAAACCTGGTCTTTTTTCGAGTTCTTCTTTTTGCCTTTGCCCATAGTTGTGGAGAGTGAAGTACAGTGCCAAATGAAGTAAAGACCTAACGCACTAGCCAATGCAGTACCCGGGGGTACTGCGGGCCAGCGCAACATGGTATTCGCAAGGCATGCGCAGAAGGTTTTGCTTTTGTCAGGGCAGTTCCTTTCAACAGCACCGTTGGGGCGGCTACTGTTCAGTTATTGGGGCCAGGATTAGCAGTTGTGAGCCCCGCATTTGCTGCGCTGGGGTGGCCACCACCAGATTCAAGGCACGAAAGCAGCTGGAGCTACAACAGCAGCACGTCTATCCGGTGGGCGTGCACCATTTGCAGGGCATCGGACCACGCGAATACGGTGAAAAAACCGTCCTGGGAAGCCACCAGGGCCAGGGAATCGCGCTGGTCGTGTACGAACTGGGCCGCGGCCAAGTGCCGGGTGCCGCCGTATTGGGCGGGGTGCAGGTGCACGGGCTCGCGGCCCACCACCGGCCTGGTCAGCACCAGCTTGTCGACGCTGCTGCTGCCCTTGGCCCGGGTCACCTTGGCGCCAAACGCCAGCAGGTGGTACTCCTGCGTAATCACCGTGGCCCCGTCGATGGCGGTGAAGCCGCCCACCATCCCGATGTCGGGGTTGGGCTGGTCGGGCCGCCGCTTGGCGGGCCCCGGGCGCCCGGCCCGAATGCTCTTGTAGGCGGGGTCGACGAGGTAGGTAATGGGCTGCACCACCGACTCCTGCCACTGGCTGGAGCCGGGCGGCACCACCAGCACCAGGCCGCCGCGGCCGTGGGCGCGCATGGCGGCCGCCAGCCCCAGCAGCACGTGGTCGATTTCGCCGCTGCCGGTGGGCAGGCTGCGGCCGGGCAGAAAGGCCTGCAGGGCCGGGCAGTCGCTCAGGCCCACGTTGCCTTCGTCCACGAGTTGCAGCCGGTCGCCGCGTAGCACGGCCACGTTCACGTACTTGCCAAACCCGCCGGCGCGGGAGTGCTTCACCACCAGCAGGCCGGCTTCCACCACTTCCAGCACAAAGCACAGCGGCGGAATGCTGGTGGCCGTGCCCCAGACGTGGAGCCCGTCGGCGTCGTGCCACACGCCCAGGTGAATACCGGGCTGCTCGACGGCGGGCGCCAGCTTCAGCAGGTTGTAGGGCGTGAGGCGGCGGCGCTGGCCCAGCATCAGCGGCTGCCGGGCGTGCTCCGGCGGCAGCAGCGCCAACGATATCCGGGGCAGGTGCCCCTCTTCCCGACGCAGGCTGGCCCAGAAAGCCACGTCGATGATGGCTTCCACCCAATGGCTTTCGGGTGGCGGCGCCAGCCGGTGTACCTTTTCTGAAATAGCCGCCCGGTGCCGCGCAAAGTGGGCTTCAATGGCGGGCGCGGCCATGCGCGCCGTCAGATAAGTGGGTTCGGAGTGCATAGACAGCAAGAATTACGGGCTTAGGAGGCTTTCATTCATTACGTTACCAGGCGGGGCTAGGCGGCCGCTTTGGCCGCCGGGCGTTTCTGCTATTTCCATCAGGAAAGCCGCCCCTCCTTCGTCCGAAACAACTTTTTTCGTGGATAATCCCAAGCAAGCGTTATTGGCTGTCGCGATTTTTTAGGCAATAGCTCAATATTGAAATCAACCTCTATCTTGCCCGCTGTTTAGTGACCATTTTAAAGCAATTCGGCCATTTGCCAGAACTATTGAACGGTGACAGCAAGTGGAGGCCAGAACCCACTCTAAAAAACGGGGCGTCACCGAAAAGCCTCACGAGTAGGAACGTTAGTCCAATTTGCGAATGGAATACTTTTTACAAGCCTTAAGAAACTACGCCGTCTTCAGCGGCCGCGCCCGACGGAAGGAGTACTGGATGTTTGTCTTGTTTAACTTTCTTTTTTCTCTTGTAGCTGGAGTAGCCGACTACGTGTTTTCTGGCGCTGGCAGCGGCGCTATCTCGGGTCTGTACGCTCTTGCTTTACTCATTCCCAGCCTGGCTGTGGGTGTTAGAAGGCTCCACGATGTGGGCAAGAGCGGCTGGTTTATGTTCATCGCGCTGGTGCCGCTGGTAGGCGCTATCTGGTTGCTGGTGCTTTTCTGCACCGAAGGCACCCGTGGCGATAACGAATACGGCCCCGACCCCAAAGAAGGAGTATTAGCCTTCTAAACAAGTAGCTCAATATTAAAAGAGGCGGCAGCTCCGGGAGCTGCCGCCTCTTTTGCGTTTGTAGCACTCAACCGTTGCATGGCCCATGCATCACACCTAACAGTTTAGGGAAAACGGACCGTGTATGCTGTCGGGTGCAGTGGTTTTCGAAACAAGTACCTATCCTGCAGATATAATATTATCTTTCATTACCACTCCGTTCACCCTTTATGGAACCAGTTATTCAGCTCAACCACTAGTCTTGACCTTTTTATGCGAAGCACAATCGTAGTCTTTTTGCTGCTTTTTGCCTGTGCCTGCTGCGGCACTGTTTATGGCCAAAGCAGCCGGCGTAAAAAGGAGCCTGCCCAGCTACCCCAGCCAACGGCGGCTCCGGCTCCACAGCTAGTGGCCAAGGATGAGCTATACCAACAAGTAGCCAAGCTCGATGCAGACATGTTTGCCGCCTTCAATGCCAAGGACGTGGACAAGCTCATGTCATACTTTGCTGCCAACCTGGAGTTTTACCACGACAAAGGCGGCCTCAGCAATTTCAGCCAAACGAAGGAGGGCTTTGCCCGCATGTTTGCCAAAACCCTCGACATTACCCGCATGCTGGTGCCGGGCAGCCTGGAGGTATACCCCATCAAAGATTACGGGGCCATGCACATCGGCATTCACCGGTTTTGCCACGTCGAAAACGGCCGCGACGACTGCGGCAATTTCAAATTTGTGATGCTGTGGCAGCGCCAGGGCGATGCTTGGAAGATTACGCGTGTGGTGAGCTATGGCCATTAACCAGAGTTGATAAGGCGTAAACGCAAAAGAGGCTGAAGCTACGGGAGCTTCAGCCTCTTTTGCGTTTACGCCGCGGGGGCAAGCACATATGAATAGTGCAGTCCTCCGTGGCGGCCAGCGGAAGAAAAGCCGCTGTCAACATGATTTCTGTGTGGGTGCTTATTTGGTGGACCGACGCGCCAGACGGCGGGCGCGGAGCTGTTTAATGCCGTAAGCCACACCGCCTGCCACCAACAGCGAAGCCCCGCCATCGATGGGAACCGGCGTGGGGTCTGGAGGAGTGCTCGGTGCCGGGCCACCCGAGCCGGGCTGGGCTAAAGCGGGCAGGCTGGCCAGCACACACAAGGTCAGCACGCGCGTGGCGGAAGAAAGAAGTGATTTCATGGAATTTGCTGCTTTAAAAACAATACGGGGCCGGCCTTTATGGAAGCCGGCCCACATAATTTATTGAATAACGACGCGCTTGGCCAGGGTGGTAGCGCCAACCTGAAGGCGCAACGTGTAGACGCCGGCAGCCAGGCCGGAAGCGTCCACGGCCAGGCGGGCGCCGGTGGCAGCCAGCGCAGCGTTCTGGCGGCGCACTACCTGGCCCAACGTGTTGAGCAGGTCGGCGTGCACCTGCGTAGCCCCAGCCATGGCCGGTACGAGCACGGTGAAGGCGTTGTGGGCCGGGTTGGGGTAAAGCGTCACCTCGGCGGCCGTCAGGGCCTGAGCATTGGCCAGGACGGAGCGAGCGGCAAAATGCAGCGTAAAGCGCCCGGTCATCGAAGCCGCGGCTTGTGCGCTGGTCACGCTAAACGAATAAGCGGGCTGCAAACGCAGGTTCACTGTCTGGCCCGTGGCGGCGTCGGTGAGCATGGCATCGAGGCTGGCGGGCAGGTTGTCGAGGGCGGCGGCAAGCTTGTAGGTACCGGCGGTGGGCACGCCCACGGTCAGCGGCAGCACGGTGGCTGCCGTGAAGACCGGGCGGGCGTCAATGGCCAGGGATTCGCTGGTGGCAGCCACGCTAGCCAGATTCAGGCCCGACGTATTGGGCAGCTTCAGGGCATCGAATTGGGTATCGAAGGCTGCCGTAGCGCTAGCCTCGGCGTAAGCATAGAGCATATCGGCGGTTCCGTTACCGGCCCGCAGCTCGAGCTGCACCATGGGCCGGGTTTCGGCCGTGGAGCGCTGCAATGCGGTGCTGTTGGGCGTAGTCAGGCGCTGGCTGTTCCGGAAGGTGAGCGAGGCAGTAGCCTGGCCGCTGCTGACGTGGGCAAAGAAGCCTTGGGCTACGGGCAGCACAGAGTTGCCGATGCCGGGGTTATTACCTGCGGGGGGCAAGTAAGCGCGGTACTGGCCGGTGTAGGGGCCGTCGCTGGCGTAAACGTAGATGGCGGCGTCCAGACCGGTGCGGTCGCTTGCAGCTACTAAGCTATAGTCGAGCGGCGCGGGATAAGGATTGCCGACCAGCTGCCAGCCGGCGTCGGCCGCGTTGGCTGTGGCAGCCGCGTTGCGGCTCAGGCTCAGGGTCTGGTTACCGTTGGTCAGTTCGCCCACAAAGTCAACCAGTTGCGAAGCGCTGAGGTTGGCGATGTAGCCCTGGCCCACGGCCAGCGGAGAAGCTAGGCTGGCTGGCACCACGAAACCCTTGTCGAAAGCCGAATAATTGTTGGTAACCGTAGCCAGACGGCTTTGGTCGTAGGCAAATACGGTGGGGAACGGGGTGGTGAATCCCGGCGTGGCCGAAGTGTTGTAAACGCTGCCCTGGCTGATTTCAGGCGTGAAGCCGGCCGTGGCCAAGTCGCCCACCGTGCTACCCGAAACCGGGGCGCTGTAGTGGCGGTAGCCCAAGCCGCTGTTAGTCGAGGCAATGTAGCGCTGCACCGTGACGTTGCCGTTTACATTGCCCGTACCGTTGTTGTTCACCAGGGCCGTGCCGGCGGCGTTGGAGAGCAGCGTTAGGGTTTGGCCGTTGGTAGTAAGGTTGCCGTTGGCCGGGGCCAATACACCGTGGATGCGCACCGCGCCGCCTTGAATGGCGCCGTTAGGATTGGCAATAGTCAGGCTCCACAATTGAGTGCTGCCACTGCCGCCCAGGATTTGGGTTGTTACAGCATTGCTCAGGTTCACGGTGCCCGCCGTGGCACTGATGGTGCCGCTGTTGCTCAGATTGCCTTTCAGGTCGAGGCTACCGCCGCTTTGCATGAGGCTGGCGCCGGTGCCAATGGTCAGGTTATTGGCGGCCGCGTTGCCAGCGGCAATCAGCGGGTAGGGCGACGTGTTGGAGGGAATACTAGCGTCCAAGGTGCTGCTGGGCACGCCGGCCGACCAGTTCGTGGCCGTAAACCAATCGGTGGTGCGGTTGCCCAGCCAAACGGTTGAGGTCACTACTGGCGCTACAACGAAGCTCGGCAGGCTGGCCGTATTTGTGTCAATCGTAATGGCACCCTCGCGCGAAAGGCCCCGGCCTATCAGCGAAGCGCCGGCAATCATGTTGATGGCGCCGTTAACGAGCAGCGTACCCCGCATCACCGAATTTCGGCCCAACGTGACCTGACCGCCTATCTGCCAGTACACATTGCTGGGAGTAGCGCCGTTTTGGGTCAACACGAGGGAGTTTTCGCCCGTAGTCAAGGCACCGGTTACCCGAAGGAAGAACTTCGCGTTTGGGTCGCCGCCGCCGTCCAGAATCAGGGTGCCGGCCAGGGTGCTCGCCCCGCCCACGCAATAGGAGCCGGGACCCATCGTGACGGCCGGGGTTCCGCCGTATACGGCCACCGGCGTTACGCACGGAATGGTCGACATGTAGCCGTAGGCCGTTTGCACATCCGTAGCGGCTTGCGTAGCATAAGCATCGGCTACGTGAATGTTGCCGTTCACTACGCCCAACGGAAAACCGTTGAAAGCGCCGGCATTGGTGCCAATGTCGCCGTTGATGATGGTGGGGCCGGAGTTTTCGACGGCGCCAACTGCAGTAAACAACGCAAAGCTGGACGCGTTTCCTAACGCCGGCGCAACTTGGGCAGCACTGATTTTAGGCAAAGCCAATACGGCCGCCCAGGTTAAAATAGCGAGGAATTTTGTCTTCATAAATAGGGATTTACTTCGTGAAATTATTTCACGATGCAAAGCTCACCCATTTGAATTCTGAAGTACTTACACGATTGCAGAATAGAGTTACACCATTCACACATTCAGGCACAATTAGCCGATTAGGCTTGAGCTTTTTAAAGAATGAGGGCGTCAGTCCCGTCACTTTTTTGAACTGGTTGGACAGATGCGCCACGCTGCTGTAGTTCAGCCGATAGGCTATCTGAGTCAGGTTGAGTTCGCCGGATAGCAGCAGCTCTTTGGCCCGCTCTATTTTGTGCTCAATGATGTAGTGCTCAATGGTGGTACCGGTGGCCTCCGAAAACAGGTTGGCGAGGTAGGTGTAGTCGTAGTGGAGCTTCTCGCTGATGTATTCGGAATTGCGGGCTTTGGGCACGTCCACGGCATGCTGCACCATTTCCACAACAACCATTTTAATGGTTTCTATCAACCGGGTTCTTTGGTCGTCCATCAGTTCCAGCCCCGATTTCAATAAGGCTAGCCGTAAGCACTGGTGTTGGTCGGCCGTCATTTTCTCCATCACCTCCACCTCCCCTAATCCCACGTTGCCGCAATGCAGCCCCAGGGTAGCCAGCGCGGCCTGCACTATCATCTTGCAGCGCAGGCTGCTCATGTGTTTGATGTAGATTTTCATTTCATTCTTGGCTGGCAGGGCGCAGATTTTGAAAGACTTCAAAACCATCACAGCCGAGAATGGAACGGGGAGTCCGGGCTACTCTCCTGTAACGGAGGAGTTATGATATCAAACGGACCCGGACGGAAATAGCTGATGCTGCCAGCGCTTAAAATATCCTGACAATCATCAATGAGGCTGTACTCCGACAACTTTACTAAGGGAATTTTTAGGCAATAAAGAGATTAAAAGCACTCCCATTCACTATATCGCAACGCAAAAGAGGCTGAAGCTACGGGAGCTTCAGCCTCTTTTGCATTTACGTTTACTACCGCTAAGGCGGCAATAATTACATGTGAATGGCCCGGTTCTCCGTGGCGGCGAGGCACGCTTCTTTCATGGCCTCGGCGTAGGTGGGGTGCGAGTGGCTCATGCGGGCCACGTCCTCAGCGGAGGCGCGGAACTCCATGGCGGTCACGGCTTCGGCGATGAGGTCGGCGATGCGCGGCCCAATCATGTGCACGCCCAGGATTTCGTCGGTGGTTTTGTCGGCCAGCACTTTCACGAAGCCGTCGGTGTCGCCGCTGGCGCGGGCGCGGCCGCTGGCTTTGAAGGGGAACGAGCCCACTTTGTAGGCCTTGCCCTGCTCCTTGAGCTGCTCCTCGGTGTAGCCCACTCCCGCCACTTCGGGCCAGGTGTACACCACGCCGGGGATGAGCAGGTAGTTGATGTGCGGCTTCTGGCCCACGATGGTTTCGGCCACGAACACGCCTTCTTCTTCGGCCTTGTGGGCCAGCATAGCCCCCCGAATCACGTCGCCGATGGCGTAGATGCCAGGCACGTTGGTTTGCAGGTGCTCATCGACCTTGATGCGGCCGCGCTCTTCCATCTGCACGCCAGCGGCTTCCAGGTTGAGGCCGGCGGTGTAAGGCACGCGACCCACGGCCACGAGGCAGTAGTCGCCCTCAAATTTCACCTCCTCCCCTTTCGGGTTGGTGGCGGTCACGGTCACGCTGTCGCCTTCGCGGGTGGCGCCGGTCACTTTGTGGCTCAGGAAAAACTCGATGCCGATTTTGCCCAGCACGCGCTTCAGCTCCTTGCCCAGGCCGCGGTCCATGGTCGGAATGAGCGAATCGAGGAATTCAATGACCGAGACTTTCGCGCCGAGGCGGGCGTACACGGAGGCCATTTCCAGCCCAATTACGCCGCCGCCAATCACAATCATGTGCTTGGGTACTTCGCGGATGTTCAGGGCCTCGGTGCTGGTGATGATGCGCTCCTTGTCCTGGGCGATGAACGGCAGCACCGTGGGCTTGGAGCCGGTGGCGATGATGACGTTCTTGGTTTCAATTTGCCGGGCCTCGCCGCCCGCGGTGGGGGCAATGCTGATGTGCGTTTTATCCACGAACGAACCGACGCCGGTGAGGACGTCGATTTTGTTCTTCTTCATCAGGTAGGCGATGCCGTCGACGTTGGCCTTCACCACGCCGGCCTTGCGGTCAATCATGCGGTTCATGTCCACCGTCAGGTTTTCCAGCCCAATGCCGTGCTCCGCAAACACCGAATGGGCATTGTGGTAGTGCTCCGACGAGTCGAGCAGCGCCTTGCTGGGGATGCAGCCCACGTTGAGGCAGGTGCCGCCCAGGGTGGGGTATTTCTCAATGAGGGCCGTTTTGAGGCCAAGTTGGGCGCAGCGGATGGCGGCCACGTAGCCCCCCGGGCCGGAGCCGATGACGGTGACGTCGTATTGATTCATAGAGCCAGATATTCGGTGATTGTTCGCTGCGCGAAGGTAAGGCACAGGCGGTGCGGTGAAGTAGGTTTTTATAAGCACGTAATGCAGCGCGCAGTGAAGCGTTTTTACCGCTTCGTTACAAGCCGTCTGTCATGCAGAGCGCAGCGAAGCATCTTATCGCCGCTGAACGACTCGTTCGGACGTGATAAGATGCTTCCTTCGTCAGCATGACAAGAGGCGCAACAAACCTGCTTCCCCGGCGCGCTGCATGACCGTTCTTTTTACTCCACCAGCACGCCGATGTAGTAGTTGAACGTGTCCACTTCCAGGTTATCCTTAGCGGCGCCGGGGAGCTGCTTGATAACCTCAAACTTCGTGGTGAGCGGCACAAACTGGTACTCGCCACCCTTGAGCCGCATGCGAACTGGCATGTCAAATTTCGGCACTTCGGATACCCAGCGGGCCAGGGTCTGGTTGTTTTCGAATCGCACTTCCAGCGTGGGAAGGCTGGCGTGGCGCAGGTACTGGTCGAATATTTTGCTGAGGTCCTTGCCGCTTTCGCGGTTGAAGTAGTCGATAACCTGCTGGCCGGTCACGGTCTGGTGGTAGAAGGTGCTGGAGAGGCCGCGCAGCATCTGTCGCCACTTTTCGTCGTCGTTGACGATGGTGCGCAGCGCGTTGAGCAGGTTGCTGCCCTTGTCGTACATGTCGCCGGAACCTTCTTTGTTTACGCCGTAGGGGCCGATAATGGGGCCGTCGTTCTGGATGTTGCGCCGCTGGCCGTGGATGTATTCTTGGCCCGCTGGCTTGCCAAACTGGCTTTCCACAAACAGCGCCTCCGAGTAGGTGGTGAAGCTTTCGTGCACCCACATGTCGGCAATATCCTTGGTAGTGATGTTGTTGCCGAACCACTCGTGGCCGCTTTCGTGGATGATAATGAAGTCCCATTTCAGGCCCCACCCGGTGTTGCTGCGGTCGCGGCCCAGGTAGCCGTTCAGGTACTTGTTGCCGTAGGCCACGGCGCTCTGGTGCTCCATGCCCAGGTGCGGGGCATCCACCAGTTTGTAGCCGTCCTGGTAAAAGGGGTACGGGCCGAACCAGTGCTCCATGCTTTTGAGCATGGGCTTCACGTTGGCATCAAACTGCATTTTGGCCTTGATGAGGTTTTCGGGCAGCACCCAGTAGTCGAGGGTGAGCGGGCCTTTCTCGCCCTGGTACACGTCGCCGAAGCGCTGGTAGTTGCCCACGTTCAGCGCCACGTCGTAGTTATTGATGGGGTTGCGCACGGCCCAGTCGAAGCGGGTGAAACCGCCCTTCAGCTTGGTGATTTTGCGCAGGCGGCCGTTCGAGACGTCCTTGAGGCCCTTGGGCACCGTCACGCTGATGAGCATGCTGTCGACTTCATCGGCCTGCTGGTCTTTGGTGGGCCACCAGATGCTGGCGCCCACTCCCTGGCAGGCCGAGGCGACCCACGGCTGGCCAGCGGCATCCTGCGCGAAGACCAGGCCCCCATCCCAGGGCGCTTTTTTGGCTACGGTGGGGTTGCCGGAGTAGTACACCGTAAACTCGTCGCGGCTGCCAGCCGCAATAGCCTTCGGGAAGGTGACAAATACCGCGTTGGCTTCGCGGGTGAAGGGCATTTCCTTGCCCTTGTACAGCACCTTTTCTACCTTCAAATTGGCAAAGAGGTCGAATTGCAGCCGGTTGAACTCGCGTGTGGCGGTGAAGCGAAACAGGTTTGAGCCGCTGAGGTAGCGCTGGGCCGGGTCCAGCTTCACGTCGAGGTGGTAGTAGTTGATGTCGTAGCAGGTACGGAGCGGCGACTGTCCGCCGCGCAACGAATCGGCACGGGTGAAGGCGGCGGGGGCGGGCTGAAGAAGCTGAGCGGCGGCGCGGGGAGCGTACCCGGCCAGCAGGCCGAGCAGCAAGGAAAGAGGCAGGAATTTCACAGCGGCAAAGATGGGCGGGCGGGGCGGTTCGCGCTAGCGGCCCGGCGCCCAAACGGCAAAAGGCCGGAGCAAATGCCCCGGCCTTTCTATTCATACCTATTAACCAAGCGGAAGCAGTGCGCCACCGCTGGGCTAGCTGAACGCGCCTTATGCGCCCACCAGCAGCTTTTCCTCGTGCTGGCTGATGTCCAGGCCCTGCAGCTCTTCTTCTTCCGAAACGCGCAGCGGCGTAATCAGGTCGGTGATTTTCAGGAGCACGAAGGAGGCGCCGAACGCGAAGGCCGACACCAGCACCAGGGCTAGCATGTGTTTCAAAAACAAGGTGGTACCACCGTACGCCAGGCCATCTACAGCGGCCGAGTTTACGGCTTTGCTGGCGAAGATGCCCGTCATAATCAGGCCTACCATGCCGCCAATGCCGTGGCAGGGAAACACGTCGAGGGTATCATCAAGTCGCGACTTGGAGCGAATGTGCGCAAAGAAGTTGCTGGTGATGCCGGCAATGACGCCAACGAAGATGCTCACCGGCACCGTCACGAAACCCGAGGCCGGCGTGATGGCCACCAGACCTACAACTGCCCCGATGCAGAAGCCCACCGCCGAGAGCTTCTTGCCCCGGGCTACATCGAACAGAATCCAGGCCAGGCCAGCCGCCGAAGCAGCTACGTTGGTAGTGGCAAATGCGCTTACAGCCAGCGCATTGGCCGCCGTGGCCGAACCGGCATTGAAGCCGAACCAGCCGAACCACAGCAGGCCCGTGCCCAGCAGCACAAACGGAATATTGGCCGGCGCCACCACCTCAGATGAGCCATACGCCTTGCGGGGCTTCAGGTACAGGGCCGAGGCCAGCGCGGCCCAACCCGCCGACATGTGCACCACCGTGCCCCCGGCAAAGTCCAGCACGCCCAGCTTGAACAGGAAGCCCTCGGGGTGCCACACCCAGTGCGCCAGCGGGGCATACACCACTAGGCTAAACAGCACAATGAACACGATGTAGGACTTGAAGTTGATGCGTTCGGCAATGGAGCCGGTGATGAGGGCCGGCGTGATGATGGCAAACTTCATCTGGAAGAATGCGAACAACATCAGCGGAATAGTGGGCGCCAGCGACCAGGGCTTGCCATCCAGCACGCCTTTGAAGAGGAAGAACGTGCGCGGGTCGCCCACAAAGCCCCCCAGCGAGGTGCCAAATGCCAGGCTGAAGCCTACCACCACCCACAACAGGCTGATGATGCCCATGGCCACGAAGCTCTGCAGCATGGTCGAAATCACGTTTTTGGAGTTTACCATGCCGCCGTAGAAGAAGGCCAGGCCGGGGGTCATCAGCAGCACCAGGGCGGTGGCGCAGAGCATCCAGGCCGTGTCGCCGGTGTTGATTCCTTCGGTCACAATGGTGGTGGGCAGCGCCGGCATGAACGTGGCCAACAGGCCAAGCGCCAGCAGTAGCAGCAGCGGAATAAAATTGGGCTTTTGCATCGGAGGTAAGCGGTTAGAAATTGAAGGTTGAGTACTTGAATGCAGGAATTGAGCTACCAGTCGGCGGCCCGCGAAACGGGAAGGGCTTTGGGCTTGGGCACGTTGAGCATGGCCGTTTTCAGCTCGTCGGCCAGGCTGGTCACGGTGAGCAGCGCATCGTGTCGGTGCGTTTCCCACAGCTTTTGCCAGCCGGGGGCAGTGGCGTCTTCCAGGGGCTTGGTCTGGCCGGTGGGCAGGGGGCGGGCCGTGCGGTCTTCGCGGTAGTAAGCGAAAGAAAAATCGGTGAACTGCGAGCGGTAGCGGCCGTCCTTCACCTCCACCGTGAGGCGGTAGTGCACCTTCCCGTGCAGCCGCTTGGTGATGTAGCCGCGGTCGTACACCCCGAAGGCGTGGGCGCCCACCAGCCGGCCGGCCACGGAGTCGGCCTCGGCCAGCTCGTAGCCGCGCCGTCGCAGCCAGGTTTTGGCGTGGGCGTAGAGCGTGGCGGCCCGCAGCGAGTCGGCCAGCACTACTTCGGCAAAGCCCACCCGGCCCTGCTCGTCGAGCGGCAAGGCCTGCGCCCCGGCCGCCGAGGCCGCCAGCAGCAGCCAGGCCAGCAGGCCCAGCAGCCACGGCACGGCATAAGGAGAATGCGTGAGAGACATGGGCGGCAGGGGGCTAGTACTTGTAGATAAAGGCCACACCCAGCGTAGTCTGGGTGGTAATGCCCTGCCCCAGCGCATTCTCGTAGTAGTGGCTCGGCGAGGAGTCGAAGCGCAGCTCCGGCTTCACCAGCAGCTTGGCGGCGGCCAGCGTGATGGGGGCCGTCACGGTCAGGGAGCGGTTGGTGGCCTGCAGGTAGCGCACGGCGTGTTTGTCTTCGAAATACTCGTAGCGCACGCCCACGCCCACCACGTCGCTGAAGGCATAGTTAGTGTAGAGCGCGGCCCCGCCCCAGCCGGGCGAAGTGCTGCCGTATTGGTCGTTGACGGCATTGGTTTCCTGGTCCGATTCGGTGTCGAAATTGTAGCGGCCGTAGGCAGCGTTCAGGCCGAGGTAGAACTTGGGCGTGACCTGATAATTGGTGGTCAGGTCGAACAGCTGGCGGTTGTAGTGGCCAAAGCCGGGCGCCAGCGTGCCGGCCGACACCAGCGAGTTGAGGTAAGTGTCGTCGCCGTGGCCGCCAATCCAGTTCAGGTACACCGTCCAGGTGGGCAGGGGCTTGTAGGTGAACTGGCTAATGAGCGACTTCTGCTTGTTGTCGTCGGTGAGGTTGTCCCAGTTGTTTACCACGCCCACCATCAGCGAAGTGCGGTCGCTGAAGGCGTAAACCGCTTTCAGGCCGACGTGATAAAAGGGGCCGTTGTTGAAGAGGTTCGAGAGCGAATAGTGGTAGTTGAGCGGCGCGTCGATTACCTCGTAGCCGATGTGCGTGCCGAACTGCCCCACCGTGAAGCTGAGCTTGGGCGTGGCCCGGTACGTGAAATACGCCTGCTTGATGGCCGCCGAGGTGCCGTACAGCGCCGCCCCGTAGGGCGACTGCGGCCGGTAGGAGTTAAACGCGCCGGTGGTGTTGCCGAAGTTGCCCATCTCCGCATTGGGCCCAAAGGTGAGGTCCACCACCACATCGGATTTGCGGGAGCTGTAGCCCAACTTGAGCTGCACCAGGCCCAGGGCAAACTGGTCGGTGAGGCGGTCGAAGGCCCGGCCGGCCAGCTGGTCCACTCCCAGCAGGTTACCCGATTTGGGCCGGTTGAGCGCCGTGAGGTAGTAGGAATCGAGGTAGCCCGATAGGGTCAGCTTGCCAGTATCGGTGGAGTCGGCCTGGCCATGAGCCAGCAGACTTGCGGAGGTCAGCAGTAAAAGGAGTAGGATGTGCTTCATGCTCGCAGAACGTTAGAAAAGGTGAGTACTTGATTTGTATTTGTATCATAAAACCCAAAATAATCAGCCAACAGATACCCCCTATTATTCAATGGCTATTTTAACATCTACAACATTTATTTTCAAAACACCCCCCTTTTTTGAAGGGTCAACATTTCAAATATAAATCAATAATCTGAAAAACAACCTTAAATTTTAAGGCATATTTCTTAAAACTTGTTTTTTATAAGCAAGCATGGCATCAATAACTCCCACAATCGATTTGACTTCGCAACCGGGTGCAGTTTTAGACTACTTCAGCCCAGTTACGCATGCCTGACGGCTATTTATCGCCTCTAATCCTGCCTCCATGCGTTAGCCAGACCACCCAGGGAGCAAATGAGCAAAGCCGCCATGCGCAGCTACCAGGCGCACACAGCCGAATAGCAGTCAGCCCCGGGAAAGCTGTTTTATCTTTGCCTGACCGTTGTAGGGTGGCCAATCGCGCACTTAGCGTGCATTGCAGGTAAGCGGCGCCAGGCCCACATTCCATTAAAATCGGCCTGCCCGAAGCCTGTTTCTTCGGCTCCCCTTGCTTTCTTATGTCTGATACTAGTTCTGCCACGCCGTCGCGGGTGGCGATGCTCACGGCCTTTGCCGCGGTTTATCTTATTTGGGGCTCTACCTACCTGGTGATGAAATTTGCCGTAGCCAGCATGCCGCCGCTGCTCATGGCCGGCACGCGCTACGGCCTGGCGGGGGGCCTGCTCTACGCCTTCATGCGGCTGCGCGGCGAGCCGCGCCCGAGCCGGCGCGGCTGGGGCCACGCCTTTGTGATTGGCATTTGCCTGCTGGGGTTTGGAAATGGCGGCACCACGATTGGCGTGCTGTATTTGCCCAGCGGCACAACTTCGCTGCTGGTGGCCACGGTGCCCATGTTTCTGGCATTGTTGGGCTGGCTGAGCGGCGTTACGCCCCGGCCCACGCGCTGGGTCACGGTGGGGCTGGCGGCGGGCATGCTGGGCATGTATTTGCTGGCCGCGCACCCCAGCTCGGCGGGCGTGCCGCGGCCGGGCCACGCGGGCATCGGCGTGACGGCGGTACTGCTGGCGGCCCTGCTGTGGTCGGTGGGCTCGCTGTATTCCAAGAAAAACCAGCCAGCCCCCTCCCCTTTCCTCTCGGGCGGCATGCAGATGCTGTGCGGCGGCGCGGCCATGCTCGTGGTGGGACTGGTGCGCGGCGAGGCGTCCGGGTTTGAGCTGGCCCAAGTCACGGCCAAGTCCTGGATGGCGTACGCTTACCTGGTCACGTTTGGCTCCATTGTGGCCTTCACGGCTTATATCTGGCTGCTGCGCGTAGTTGAGCCAGCTCTGGCAGGCACGTATGCGTTTGTAAATCCCGTGGTGGCCGTGCTGCTGGGCTGGGCTTTCGCCGGCGAAGTGCTGAACCCGCAAATGCTGGGCGGGGCAGCACTCATCGTACTGGCCGTGGTGCTGGTAGTGCTGGGCGGGCGGCGCAAGCCCAACGCTGCGGTAGCAGCTCACGAAGTGGCCGTAGAGGCTTGATTTTTGCCGCTTCAGGCACCGGCCTCCGGCCTGAGCTGTTCATCTAATTCTGCCTGCCCGCTCAGTTGAGACGAGGCAAAACGAACCCACTTAACCGGCACTGCCCTCCTACCATGGCTACCCTCCTCCCCGACCTGAGCACTGAAGCCGACATCGTGAAGCTGGTGGACACCTTCTATGCCCGGGTGAACGAGGATGCGCTGCTGCGGCCCGTGTTCAACGACGTGGCCCAGGTAGATTGGGCTACCCATTTGCCTACCATGTACGACTTCTGGAGCAGCGTGCTGCTGGGCACCAGCCGCTACAAAGGCCGGCCCTTTGCCAAGCACTTCCCGCTGCCCATCAATTCGGCCCACTTCCAGCAGTGGCTGGCGCTGTTCAATGCCAGCGTCGACGAGCTATTTGCTGGCCCCAAAGCCACCGATGCCAAAGCCCGCGCCCAGAGCATCGGCGCCATGTTTGAGCACCGCATGACGCCCAACCCGCTGTCGCTGCTGTAGTAGCTCAGTAGTAGCGCGGACTTTGGCTTCGCCGACCTACGGTTGTAGTCCGCGTCTCCACGCAGTAAAGACGGTAATCGTTCTGGGACGCGGACCACAAAGTCCGCGCTACAATCAGCGTTACATGGGTCGCCATTCGCCGTGTGGTGGCTGCTGCCCGCTGAGCAATGCCGAACCGCCTGCCACCACTAGTGCATCTTCGCCCACGCCCACCAGCCCTACCGGCACATCGGCCTGCTTGCTGATGCCCACGCGCAAGGCGTAACTGATGAACGTGGAAGCCACGGCGCCTAGCCCGCCCAACAGCCCGCCGCTTAAGGCGCTGCCGTGGCGGGCTTTGTACCAGGCCGCCCCCACCAACGCGCCCGAGAGCAGCCGACCCAGCAGCACGGGCGGCGCAATCCGGTCGGGCATGCCGGGTAACTTGTCGGCCACCATCTCGCCCGCCGCCATGGCCTTGAGCACCTTGGCGGTCAGAGGCTTTTGCATGAAGCGCAATGGTGAACCATCCAGGCCGGCGTGGGGCTGCCGCGAGAGGTAATGGCTCAGAAAGGCTGGGGCGCTCATGCTGCGCATCCCGGCCAGCGTGGCAAAACCCATTACGGGCCAGAATTTCGCGGGACGCGGGCGCTTGGTCGAATATTTCATAGCGGGAAAGAATGAGAGCTCTTAAACGCCAACGAAAGAAATTGGGCTACCCCGGCGCACAAAAAAGCGGCCGACAGTAACTGCCGGCCGCTTCTCTAGTATGAATTGAGCTAAACTACACGCCCAATAGCAAGCGCGTGGGGTCTTCGAGCAGTTCCTTCACGCGCACCAGGAAGCTCACCGACTCGCGACCATCGATGATGCGGTGGTCGTAGCTCAGGGCCAGGTACATCATGGGGCGAATCACCACTTGGCCATTCTCGGCGATGGGGCGCTGCACGATGTTGTGCATGCCCAGGATGGCCGATTGCGGGGCGTTGATAATCGGGGTGCTCATCATGGAGCCAAACACGCCACCGTTGGTGATGGTGAACGTGCCGCCGGTCATCTGCTCGATGGTGAGCTTGTTGTCGCGCGCCAGCACGGCCAGACGCACCACTTCCTTCTCGATGCCGTCGAACGACAGCTGCTCCGCATTGCGAATCACGGGCACCACCAAGCCTTTGGGAGCCGATACCGCGATGCTGATATCACAGAAATCGTTGAACACGATGTCAGTGCCGTCAATCTGGGCATTCACCGAGGGCCACTCCTTCAGGGCCACGCACACGGCCTTGGTAAAGAAGGACATAAAGCCGAGGCCCACGCCGTTTTTCTCCTTGAACTTGTCCTTGAACTTGGTGCGCAGGTCCATGATGGGCTGCATGTTCACCTCGTTGAAGGTGGTGAGCATGGCCGTCTCGTTCTTCACGGTCACCAAGCGGCGGGCCACCGTCTTGCGCAGGTTACTCATGCGCTCGCGGCGCTGGGTGCGGTTGCCGGTGGCAGCGGGCGCGCTGCTGGCAGCCGGTGCCGCAGCAGGAGCCGCTTGCGGGGCCGGAGCCGCCGGACGGGTCTGCGCATTCTGCGCGTCTTCTTTGGTGATGCGACCGTCGCGGCCGGTGCCGGCTACGTCGGTGGCCGAAATGCCTTTTTCACCCAAAATCTTACCGGCGGCCGGCGAGGGCACGCCCGTAGCGTAAGTAGCCGCGCCACCAGCGGCGGGTGCCGAAGCCAGCGCCGCAACCGGAGCTGCTTGAGCAGCGGCCGGGGCGGCTGCGGCCGGAGCCGACGCAGCACCAGCGCCGCTACCGCCTTCAATCCGGGCAATTACGGTGCCGATGGCAATAGTTTCGCCTTCTTTCACGGCGTGGCGCAAGGTGCCGCTGCCTTCGGCGGGCAGCTCAAACGTGGCCTTGTCCGATTCCAGCTCGGCAATGACTTCGTCGCGGCTCACCTGGGCACCGTCGGGCTTGAGCCACTTGGCTACCGTTACTTCCGTGATGGACTCGCCCACGGTGGGGATTTTCATCTCGATGGAGCCGCCACCGCCCGCAGCCGGGGCTGCTGGCGAAGCCGTTGCGGCACCGCCCTCGGGCTTGCCGCCATAGCCGGCCTGGTCACTGGCTGCTGGGTTCTGCTCGCCTTTGTTGATGGGGTCGGCCGTAGCAGCAGGCGCGGCAGCTGCGGCCGGAGCCGGTGCAGCCGCGGCAGGAGCAGCACTGCTACCAGCCGCGCCGTTCAAGTCGGCGATGATGGTACCGATGCCAATGGTTTCGCCCTCGGCCACGCGGATGGTCAACACGCCGTCGGCTTCGGCAGGCAGCTCAAAGGTGGCCTTGTCCGATTCCAGCTCGGCAATGACTTCGTCGCGCTTCACGGCCTCGCCGTCTTTCTTGAGCCACTTTGCAATGGTGACTTCGGTGATGGATTCGCCAACGGCGGGAATTTTGATTTCGAGAGCCATAAACTAAGGTGGCGGAGAAAGTGTAGTTGCTGAGTTTGATGCAAACGCTGCCTATCAATGGTGTAAAGAAGCAGCGTGGCTGGCGAAACTAGTCCGCCTTTTTGGCGATTTCCGCCGTGGCTTCAATGTTATTGTCGGCCACGGCTTCTTTGGGCTTGTCGAAGGCCCGGGCCACCAGCTCCTTCTGCTCCTTCACGTGGATTTTGTTGTAGCCGGTGGCCGGCGAAGCCGATGGCTTGCGGGCAATAACGTCTTCCAACTCGCGGCGCATGTAGCGGAGCATGTAGTTCCAGTAGCCCATGTTTTCGGGCTCTTCCTGCACCCAGTAAAGCTTGGCCTTGGGGTACTTGGCCAGCTCTTCGGCGAGCTGCTTTTTGGGGAAGGGGTGCAACTGCTCGAGGCGCACAATGGCCACGTCGGTGCGGTTGGAAGTTCGTTGCTCCTCCAGCAGGTCGAAGTACACTTTGCCCGAGCACAGCAGCACACGCTTCACCTTCTTGGCTTCGGCAAAGGTGTCGCCGAGCACCTCGCGGAAGGTGCCGCTGGTGAATTCCTCAACTGGCGAAACGCACAACGGGTGGCGCAGCATCGACTTTGGCGACATCACCACCAGCGGCTTGCGGAAGCTCCAGGTGAGCTGCCGGCGCAGGGCGTGGAAGAAGTTGGCCGGCGTGGTCATGTTGGCCACCACGATGTTGTACTCGGCCGCCAGCTGCAGGAAGCGTTCGGGGCGGGCGTTGGAGTGCTCCGGGCCCTGGCCTTCGTAGCCGTGGGGCAAGAGCATCACCACGCCGTTCATGCGCTGCCACTTGCTTTCGGAGCTTACCACAAACTGGTCAATCATGGTCTGGGCGCCGTTGGCGAAGTCGCCGAACTGGGCTTCCCACACCACCAGGGCCGTGGGGTTGGCCATGGCGTAGCCGAATTCAAAGCCCAGCACCGCGTACTCGCTCAGCAGGGAGTTGAAGATGCTCAGCTGCTCGTGCTCACCTTCCAGGAAGTTCAGCGAGTTGTACGGGGCCGAGGTCTCGGCGTCGTGCAACACGGCGTGGCGGTGCGAGAACGTACCGCGCTGCACGTCCTGGCCGCTCACGCGCACAATGTGCTTCTCGGCCAATAGCGAGCCGTAAGCCAGCAGCTCGCCGGCGGCCCAGTTCAGCACGCGGGTGTCGTAAAACATCTTACGGCGCTCTTTCAGCAGGTTATCAATCTGCTTGATGGGCTTGAAACCTTCCGGAATCGTGGTCAGGGCCTTGGCCACGCGCTGCACCGTGTCTTCGCTGATGCCGGTTTCGGGTGATTGGTCGAAGTCTTCGGGGGTGGAGCGGCGCAGGCTGCGCCACTCGT
Organism: Hymenobacter plasmatis; assembly: GCF_020711255.1. GTDB lineage: Bacteria > Bacteroidota > Bacteroidia > Cytophagales > Hymenobacteraceae > Hymenobacter. The sequence continues at coordinate 65,125 of NZ_JAJFAW010000027.1, read as the reverse complement.
TTTCCAGTGCCTGGTACTTATACGGCAGGGGCTGCTGCTTCACCATGTCCAGGCGGGCCTGCAGGGTGTCGCGGAACTCCTTGTCCATCTGGTTGGCCAGTTCGGCGTCCACGTCGCCGCGCTGCACCAGCGTGGCGTTGTACACCTCGCGCGGGTTCTGGTGCTTCGAGATGATGTTGTAGAGCGTGGGCTGCGTGAACTTGGGCTCGTCCGACTCGTTGTGGCCGTGGCGGCGGTAGCACACCATGTCGATGAAGATGTCGGCGTGGAACTGCTGGCGGTACTCGGTGGCCAGCTGCACAGCAAACACCACGGCTTCGGGGTTGTCGCCGTTCACGTGCACCACCGGCGCATCGATGATTTTGGCCAGGTCCGTCGAATAAATCGACGAACGGGCGTCCTCAAAGTCGGTGGTAAAACCCACTTGGTTGTTAATCACGAAGTGAATGGTGCCGCCCGTCTTGTAGCCTTCCAGCAGAGACATTTGCGTCAACTCATACCCAATGCCCTGGCCGGCCAGAGCCGCATCGCCGTGAATGAGGATGGGCAGAATCTGGTGGTAGTCGCCTTCGTACTGGTGCTCGATTTTGGCCCGCACAAAGCCTTCCACCACGGGGTTCACGGCCTCGAGGTGCGAGGGGTTGGGCGCCAGCTTCAGGTTGACTTTCTGGCCGCCGCTGGCTTCCACTTCCGAGCTGTAGCCCATGTGGTACTTCACGTCGCCGTCGCCCATGGTCAAGTCGGGCACGGCGGTGCCTTCAAACTCCGAGAAAATCTGCTCGTACGTCTTGCCCATGATGTTGGCCAGCACGTTCAGACGGCCGCGGTGGGCCATGCCAATCATCACTTCCTTCACGCCCAGCTCCGCGCCCTTGCCGATAATAGCGTCGAGCGCCGGGATGGTGGTTTCGCCACCTTCAAGCGAGAAACGCTTTTGGCCCAGGAATTTGGTGTGCAGGAAGTTCTCGAATACGACAGCTTCGTTGAGCTTCTTCAGAATGCGCTTCTTGTACTCCACGCCGGGGTTGAAGGCCAGCGAGTCGTGCTCCACCTTGGCGCGGAACCAGTCCAGCACCTGCGGGTCGCGGATGTACATGTACTCGAAGCCGATGGGGCCGGTGTAGATTTTCTCCAGCGCCGCCACAATCTCGCGCAGCGTGGCTTGGGCGCCCAGGCCCAGGCCTTCGCCGTTCCGGAACACCGTATCCATGTCGGCTTCGCTCAGGCCGAAGTCGGTGAGGTCGAGGCGGGCTTTGCGGTCCTTGCGCTCGCGCACCGGGTTGGTTTTGGCGCGCAGGTGGCCGCGGCTGCGGTAGGCGTGGATGAGGTTGCGCACCGCCGTTTCCTTGTCGCCGGCCGTTTCGCCGTTCGCAAACGCGGGGGCGTTGTTGGTGGAAGCGTCGGTGTTGAGCACGCCGTAGTCGTCGGGCTGCGGCCGGGGGCCGGGGGCCACCGAAGGTTTGACAGCGCCAGCGGCGCCATTTCCGGAAGCAGTCGCGGTGCCGGCGCCATTAGCCCCGGGCACCAGCGGCGCCCCTTCCGGGAACTGCTGCGAGAAGTCGAAGCCTTCAAAAAACTTGCGCCAGCCGAAGTCCACCGACTCCGGGTTCTGCTGGTAGGCTTGGTATAAGATTTCAATGGCCGCCGCGTCGGCGTTGGCGATATACGAGTATGCGTCCATGAGAAAAGCAGCTTAGGTAAGGCTGCGTAAAAGTAAGTCGCTTAGCAGACAGGCAAAAACCTGAATTCGGGTAAACAAATTTACCTGACTATCAGCTCAATAATTTTCCGAAGTCAAATAAGCTCGGCAGGTTGGCGGGCCAATTTATCAAAATTCGCGGGGATAGCCGAGGCGGCACTTCGATGTGGGTGCCGGGCCTAAGACAGCTGCCGAGTTTACAACCTCTTAAGTACGTAGCAAGCTCCTGCTTAGACTACTTCCCCTTGTATAAACTTTCGACTATTAGGGCAATATACGGCGCCTCAGGGCCTTTTCAATTGGATAATTTATTTTTAGAGAACTTATGTATGTGTCTCATCGTTAATACTTTTCCCGTTTTAAAAAAATGGAAAAAGCCTATCCTGCCAGGCGTGAAATGGCAGCCATCGAAACCCTTTTAAATGAATAATGTACGGCTATTAATAGACTTCCTCCTAGCAGCTTCGGCGTTGACATCGCCGCTTTTCTACTCCGCACCAGCCACCACGAAAGCAACAGGTCTGGTTAAGTTCGTTTCTCCGCTAGAGGTTACCCGCCGGCCCGCCAGTACGCGCCGCGAAAAGAAAACCAAATCATTCATTCCGCACAGCCTAAAGTATACGGTGACCGCCACCATATACGAGGCCGTACCGGGCCAAACCGACGATGAGCCGTTCGTGACGGCTGATAACTCACGCATAAAACCGCACTACGGGACCAAAAAGCGCTGGATGGCACTGTCGCGCGATTTGCTCAAGCCCTGGGGCGGTGAATTTAAGTTTGGCGATACGGTGCGCGTCACCGGTATCTCGGCCAAGCTAGATGGCGTGTATACCATACACGACACCATGAATAAACGGCACCACCACTGCATGGACGTGCTGGCACATCCCAGCGAAAACCTGGACATTTTTACCAAAGGCGTAAAAATCCAGAAGGTCGCGCTCGAATAAATTAGCTTATCCTTTATCCTATTGCTACCTAATAAAAAAGCCCCGCCAGTTGAAGGCGCGGCTTTTTTTGATGTCTATAATTTCCCGTTGGGCTACTTCGGCAGCGGCATTTTGAAGATGCGGAACGGCTCGTGGGGCTGTTCGACGCCCTTGTTCCAGCTAGCCATTTTGTGAATGGCCGAGTTGGCCACGTACAGGTTGCCGTCGGCGGCAAAGCTGTAGGTATCGGGCCACTGCAGGCGGGAATCGGCGGCAACGGTTTCGATTTTGCCGGTGGGGGTACGGCGCAGCAGGGCGCTGCGCTCGAAAGACGTGAGGTACACGTTGTTGGCCGCGTCAATCTCCAGGCCGTCGGAGGCAGGGATTTCGCCCACGGTCTCCACTTGCTGGCCCAGCTGGGCTTCGCTGAGGGAAGCGTTGCGCAGGGCCGCGGTTTTGATGCGGTAGAGGGTGTGGCCGGTGAGCGGGCAGTAGTAGAGGTAGGCGTTGTCGGTGCTCAGGGCAATGCCGTCGGCGTTGAATTGAGCTGGCTTGCCCTGGGCATCAATCATGGGATGGCCTTCGGCTTTTATCACCAGCCCTTTCACGGCCTTGGTGGACGGGTGGCCGGCCAGCAGGCGGCGCGATTTGTTGGTTTTTAAGTCGACCACTACCAGCGCGCCCGTGCCCGATTCGGTGATGTAGGCGTAGTTGTTCTGCAAATCAATTCGCACGTCGTTAAGGTAAGACTTGCGGGGGGCCACGCTTTCGGGGAAGGAAATATTGAGCAGAACGCGGCCGGTTTGGGGGTCGGTTTTTACCAGCTTGGGGCCACCGGGCACGGTGCCCTTCAGGCCCGGGGAGGCGGGGTCGAGCACCCACACCATGCCGGCTTTGTCGGCGAACACGCTTTGGGGGCAAATCCAGTGCTTCTGGGGTTCGTTTTTCACGGAATCGGTCCAGGTGCACCAGCTGGCATTGGGGTAGGGCGTGAGGGTATTGTTGGGCCCTACGGCAGCGATGGGAAACACGGGGTTGTAGTCCCAGCGCGGAAAGCAGGCGAATATCTTGCCGCCGGGGGCCACGGCCACGCCCACCATTTGCGGGCCCGTGAATTGGGCCACTACCCGCAGCGGCGAGTTGGCCCCGGCCTTGGTGGAGTCGGGCCCGGCGGCCACGGCGATGCTTTGCGATTCGTTGTTGGCGGGCGACGAGCAGCTGCCCAGCTGCAGGCCGGTAGCCGCCAGCACGGCCAGCCCCACGGGCCGAAGGAGGTGAGTGAGTGTCATAGTTGCGGGTGTTGAGAATAGAAAAAAGAAAACCTCCGCCAGTGATGACGGAGGTTTAGCATACGGCCGCAAGGCGAACGTGTTGAGATTGAGCGAGCAACCACATCGGTAGCGGGCTGCTCGGGCGCTACGGGGTAGTGGCCGAATCGGCCGGGGCGGTAGCGGCTGGCGGCACCACCACGGCCGAGTCGCGGACGGGCGCGGCGGGGCGGCGCGGCATCGGCGGCGCCGGGTTGGTGGGCCGCACGCGGATGGTTTCGGGCGGGGCCGTATTCTGCGGGGCCATTGGGGCCGCCTGGGGCCCGGTTTCGACCGCCGGGGCCGCCAAGGAATCGGCCGCGGTCTGGCTGGTGCTGGAGATGCGCTCCGAAGGGTGCCGGCTAGACGACAGGTACATAACCAGCCCCAGCAAAGCCAGCAAGCCGCCAATGGACAAAATCAGGGCCAGCGGACTGCGGGGCGCCCGCACTTCAGACTCCGGGATTTCATTGGCCACCCAGCCCGCGTCGGCATCAGCCCGTGGCTCAATGGGAGGAAAGGGCTCGGGAGCAGTGTACAGAGGCTTCGGCGGCACGGCCGCGTGCCCAGCTGCCTCGGCCCGGGCCGAAACCGGCACGCCGGCACTCAGCGTCGAGTTCAGCGGCACGTCTTCGTAGCGCGGGAGCTGCGTGGCCGCTGGCGAAGGAGGCGGCGCCACGGGTGGGGAAGGCGGAGCCGTGGGCTGATACAACGGGGGCACAACCGGGGCAATGGGAGCGGCGGGCACTGGCGCCGACGCCACCGGCTCGGCGGCTGCGGTGGGGGCCGGGGGCGAAACACTGGGCGCGGTGAAAACCAGTCGCTGCTTCAGGGCCTCAAATTCGGAGGGCGTGAGGGCACCCGCATCCAGCATCTCCTTGAGCTGGCGCAGGGTGTCGAGGGGAGAAGATGGGTTTTCCATGACCTGAGTACGGCCCGCGCCGGGGCTAGTTTTTCCGGTCCAGGGCCGAGAGGCGGTCGCGGCGCTGCTGCAGCCGCACCCGGCTCTGCTCCAGCACCTGCGAATTCTTAATCAGCGAAACCGAGTCGGCACGCGACTGGAGCAGGTTTTCGGCGTTCTTTTTCTTTAATTCCTCGATGCGGGCCAGGTTCGAAGTCGTGTTGTTTTGCAGAAACACGCGGTTCTTTTCGAGCTTCTCTTTTTCCTTTTCCGCGGTTTTAACCTTCTTTTCGGCGTCCGCAATCATGGTGCGGTAGGCGTTGAGGCGAGCGGCGCTGGCAAAGTTTTGGGCCATGGTGCGCAGGGCGCCGTACTCGGTGGCGGTTTTGTCGGGGTCGAAGAACGTGTGGTCGTCGAAGCCGCCGAACAGGGCCACCTCCGACACGGAATCGGCGGGCGCTACCACGGAAGCGTAGAGGTCGACGAGCTTGCCGGAAATGGAGCTGGCCGGGGTTTGGCGGGCTACTAGCACGTCGTTTTTGCCAATGCCCAGCACGCCGCCGCTCTTGAACCGGATGTTGTAGTTGCTCTTCATCCAGCTTTGGAGAAAATCGCGCACATCGGAGGCTTTGCCGTCCACCTGCACCTTCAGGGCCGGCCGGGCGCCTTTGTTGTAGTTCACTTCGCCGGCGCGCACGTCGTAAAGCTGGGCCATGGCCGGGGCGGCGGTGAGCAAGCCCGCGAGGGCCAGCATCAGGGCATATATTTTTTGCATGGGAAGGGTAGCGTAAAAGTGACCTTAGCGCAATTCGTGGCGTTCGAAGGCGGCCTGCAAATCGGCGCGCATGGCCTGGAAGCGGGCAATGGCTACTGTGAGAAATTCCTCATCCAGCAGCTCGCGCACTTCGGCGTCGGTGCCCGTGAGCAGGTCCAGCTCTGCCACCTTGTAGGTCTGCTCCAGGTTGCCCTGCTCCAGCTTCAGCAGGAACTTGCCGTTCCACGCCAAAAGCGTGATTTTGACACTGGGATGGGGGATATCGGCGACGTGGCGCATAGTAAAATAGAAAGGCCCGAACCGGGGACGAAGATAGTTAGCTCAACCGAACCACTCCCCCACCGTGCGCGTAAAAATACGGCGGCCCAGCGCCCCGGGCCGCGTTCCTTCCACTTTCCAATCATCTACTGCCATGCCTCAGGGAGATAAGTCGAAGTACACCGACAAGCAGAAGCGTCAGGCCGAACACATCGAAGAAGGCTACGAGAACCGCGGCGTTCCCAAGGACGAAGCCGAGGCCCGCGCCTGGGCTACCGTCAATAAGAAAGACGGCGGCGGGAAACAGCCCGGCGGCTCAGGTCGCAAAAAGTCAAGCAAATAGTCCCTGCCTGCGCCCAAGCGCCGGTCAGTTGAGCTAACTCAACTTTAACAAAAAGCCTCGTCAATTAAGTTGACGAGGCTTTTTGTTGGGCACTGCGGTGATAATAGAACGTCATGTTGAGCTGCTATCTGTCATGCAGAGCGCAGCGAAGCATCTCGCTCGCGCCATTTGTCATGCTGACGAAGGAAGCATCTTATCAGGTCAGCACGACTCGTTCTAAGGTGATAAGATGCTTCCTTCGTCAGCATGACAGCCGATTAACAACAGGCGATTGGATTAGTACTGAGGTAGAGATGCTTCGCTGCGCTCTGCATGACAGGAGGCGCGGAAATGCGGGTGAATGTTCATTTCGCGGCAAGGCTTAATTTTCGGGCATGAACAAGCTCGTCTCCGCCGCCCTAGCCTTGTTGCCGCTGGTGGCTCACTCCCAAAATCCCACCGTCCTCACCCCCGAAAAACTCTGGCAGCTGGGCCGCCTGGGCGAAATGCACGTCTCGCCCGATGGCAAAACGGTGGCCTACACCGTGACCAAGTACAACCTGGCCGAGAACAAGGGCAACGCCGACATCTACACCGTGCCCGTGGCCGGTGGGCCAGCCAAAAAGCTCACCGACACGCCCGGCTCGGAAAGCACCCTGAACTGGCGCCCCGACGGCAAGCTGACGTATCTCTCCGGCGAAAGCGGCACCGACCAGCTCTACGTGATAAACGCCGACGGCTCGGGCAAAGCCAAGCTCAGCGAGTTTCCGGAGCAAGGCCTCGGCAACCTCAAGTATGCGCCCAAGGCCAACTTCATCCTCTACACTCAGGACGTGAAATCCGGCCCAACTACGCTGGATATGTTCCCGGACCTGCCCAAGGCCGACGCCAAAATCATCGACGACCTGAACTACCGCCACTGGAACGTGTGGGACGACCACCTGGCCAGCCACGTGTTTTTCCAACCTCTGGCCCCCGATGGCAGGCCCACCGGCTACGGCAAGGACGTGATGGCCGGCGAGAAGTTCGACTCGCCGCTGATGCCCGACGGCGGGGCCGAGCAGCTGGCCTTCGCGCCCGACGGCTACCGCCTGGCCTACACCAGCCGCAAGCTCACGGGCAAGGCCGAAGCCGAAAGTACCAACTCGGATATCTATCTGTACGATATCCACGACCAGAAAACCGTGAACCTGAGCGAGGGCCTGGGCGGCTACGACACCGAGCCCAATTTCTCGCCTGACGGCCGACAGGTGGCCTGGCTGAGCATGGCCACACCGGGCTTCGAGAGCGACCGCAACGGCATTGTGGTCTATGATTTTGCCAGCAAAAAGCGCGTCGACATCACCAAAGGCTCGGAGCTGAGCGCGGCTAACGTGCGCTGGAGCGCCGACGGCAAAACCCTCTACTTCGTGGCTGTGGTGACCGGCGCCGAGCAGTTGTTTTCGGTACCGAGCAAGGGCGGTAAAATCCGCCAGATTACCAGCGGCGCGCAGAACTACAACGCGTTTGAGCTGGTGGGCAAGGACCGGGCCGTGGCCAACCGCACCACCCTCTCGGCCTTCGCCGACCTCGTGCGGCTCGACCTGAAAACCGGCAAGGAAACCCCGCTCACCAGCATCAACCAGCAGGAGCTGGCCGGCATCAAGTTGGGCAAGGTGGAAGACCGCCGCGTGACCACCACCGACAACAAGCAGATGCAGGTATACGTCATTTACCCGCCCGATTTCGACCCCAGCAAGAAGTACCCCACCCTGCTCTACTGCCAGGGCGGTCCGCAAAGCCCCATCACCCAGAGCCAGAGCTACCGCTGGAATTTCCAGCTGATGGCCGCCAATGGCTACATCGTGGTGGCGCCCAACCGGCGCGGCTTGCCCGGCTTCGGGCGCGAGTGGAACGACGCCATTTCGGGCGACTGGGGCGGCCAGGCCATTCGGGACTACTTCTCGGCCATCGACGCCATCAGCAAGGAGCCGTTTGTGGACAAGGACCGGCGTGGCTGCGTAGGCGCCAGTTACGGCGGCTTTGCGGTGTACTACATGGCCGGGCACCACGAAGGCCGCTTCAAGACCTTCATTGCCCACGACGGCCTCTACAACCTCACCAGCTGGTACCCCAGCACCGAGGAAATGTTCTTTGCCAAGCATGACATGGGCGGCGCCCCCTGGGATGTGCCCACGCCCAGGTCCTACCAGGAATTCAACCCCCAGCTGTTTGCCAAAAACTGGGACACGCCCATCTTGGTCATTCAGGGCGGCAAAGACTTCCGGGTGCCTGAGGGCCAGGCCATGGAGGCCTTTGGCACGGCGCAGCTGCGCGGCATCCCGAGCCGCTTTCTGTACTTGCCCAACGAAGGCCACTGGGTGCTCAAGCCCCAGAACTCGGTGCTCTGGCAGCGGGTGTTTTTCGATTGGCTGGGCCGCACCCTGAAGCCCGACGGCGTGGCTGCGAAATAACGGCCCTATATAGCGCAATCCGTATTTCCGGGATGTTTCGGTGCTCCACAGCATTGGGGCATCCCGGTTTTCTTTTAAAAGAACAATTTAAAGAACGGTTTATCCTTGATTTTGTAGTTATTTGCCAACCCGGTAGCCCTCATTAATTTACCCATGCGGTTTCGCTTCTTCATTGCGCTGATGCTGGGGGGCTGGCTATTGGGTACTTGGGCCGTGCAGGCCGCCGACCCACCCCACACGCTGCGCGATACTCTGCTGCTGAAAGACCCAAAGGGCGTGCATATTTCGGAGGCGTACCGCTACTACACTGAGCCGTTTGGCGTACCGGCCAGCCCGGAGCAGGCCGAAGCGCAATGGCGGGCAGGCAAGTTCCGGCCCGGCCCCTGGCACAAGACCCTGAATCTGGGCATCATGCACCGGCGGGTGTGGATGCGGCTGCCCGTGCGCAACACCGAGCCCCAGCGCCTGCGCTTTCTGTGGAGCATCTTCAATTTCACCGACAGCGCCGCGCTGTATTGCCGCCGGCAGGGCGAAACCACGTTTACCCGCCTGGGAGCGGCCAGCTCCTGGGTGCCCGCCACCGAGCGCCTGTTTCCGGCCCGCTCGCTCAGCTTTCCGTTTACCCTGAACCCGGGCGAGGCGGCGGTGCTGTACCTGCGCGCCGACGTGCACACCGGCGGCGTGTACCTGCCCACCTACATCGAAACCGCCGAGCACTTCCTGAGCTGGGAAATGCACTTTCCGTTTGAGCGGCACTGGGTGTGGCTGCTGGGTTTTTACCTGAGCAGTGCCTTGTTCAACCTAGTGCTTTTCGCCTTTCTGCGCGACCGGATTCACTTATGGTACGGAGCCTACGTGGTGTGCGTCACGCTGTTTTTGATGATGGAAGACGGGCTGGACGCCATGCTCCTGCCTGCGGGACTGTACCGGCTCATCTGGTCGGTGGGGCAGTACAATTTTATTGTGCTGGCGGGCGCGGCGGGCATTCGCATTATGCAGCTGTTTTTGCGGCTGCGCAGCGGCTGGCGCGGGCTGTACCTAGCTGGCAACTGGCTGGCCGGCACGGCGGTCACCTTTGTAGCGGTGTACGCGGTGCTGTTCCCCTGGGCCGTGAAGCACAACCTGGGCCTAGTGGAGGTGCTGAACGGCGCACGAGAGCTACTCGTGCTGCTTGTGTTTGGGTACGGCTGGGTGACGCTGCTGACGGTGTTCATGGGCCGGCGGCGCCGACGCCTGGCGGCTTACTATGCCCTCACGTATTTCTTCTTCTTCACGGGCTACGCCGTATTCTGGCTCAACCACCTGGGCCTGACCAGCTACAACCCCGTCTATCCCAATACGCTGGCCTGGGGCCTGTTTCTGGAGCTGCTGGTACTGAGTGCGCTGCTCACGGGCCGCTTTCGGCACACGCTGCGGCAGAATGCCCGGCTGCGCATCCAGGAGCTGCAGCAGCGCAACGAGGTGGGCCGCCGCCTGATAGCCGCCCAGGACGCCGAGCGCGAGCAGCTGGCCCGCGAGCTGCACGATGCCATGGGCCCCAACCTGGCGGCGCTGCACATGGCCTGGCAAAGTGAAGCTGTGCGCGAAGCCCTGGCCGCCGCACCCAAGGCCCGCTCCATCGGCCAGCTCACGGAAGAAATATTGGGCCAGCTCTACGAGCAGGTGCGCCAACTGAGCCACGCCCTGCTGCCCGCCGAGCCCGGCACCAACCGCCTCACCCGCTCTGTGGCGTCGCTTTGCGAAGCCCTTAACCTCAACGGCACCCCGCGGGTAATCACGCATTTCGACGCCGACATCGACCAGCTTCCCCAAGCCGTGCAGTCGGCCGCCTACCGCATTGTGGCCGAGCTCGTGAACAACGCCGTGCGCCACGCCCAGGCCCACCAGGTAGAGGTGCAGCTTCGCCTCCACCCCGAGGTGCTGGAGCTGTGCGTAGAAGACGATGGCCGCGGCTTCGGGCGCGGCGAAGATGCCCCCATCACCGGCATTGGGCTGCGCGGCGTGCGCACCCGCACCGCATACCTGGGCGGCACCGTCAACATTGAGTCGCCGGGTTACGGCACCCGCGTGGTAGTGCGCCTACCGTATTGACGCTGCGCTTAATGAGGAATGAGGAATGAGGAATGAGAAAGTTCGGGCCCTTCAGCTCCATTCCTCATTCTCCATCCCTCATTCTTCATTCCTCATTAATTATTTCCCCGCCAGCACTTCGGTCACTTTGCCGATGTCGCCGCTCACTTTTTGGAGGAAGGTGAGTTGCTCCAGTAGGGACTTATCCTCAGGGGCGACGGGCACTGCGGGCTCGGCGGGGCCTAGCTCCGGGGCGGCGGTTGCGGTGGCGGGGGCTATCCGGGTGAGGCTTTTGTGGAGGGTGGCCAGGGCGCTGGTGAGGGCCCGCCGGCTCTCGGCGGGAAAGGGCGGCACGGCGGGCGCGGCTTCCCGCAGGGTAGCGGTGAGGGCGGCGATGTTGGACGACAGAATGTGGTTGAGCACCACAAATTCGTGGGTTTCGATGGGGCGGTGCTGCTTGCGCTTGGGCTCGGTAAGCATACGCTGGAAGGCAGCGGCTAGGTTGGCGCCGGTCACGTACACTTGCTTGCGCAGCAGGCGGTACTCGTTGGGCGGCAGAGGGCGGCCGGCGAGGCGGTTGGCCAGTTGGCGCAGGTAGTCCAAGTTGGCGCGCAGGGCAGCGGCCATGTAGTCGGTTAGCTGCTCAGATTCCCAATTGGGAAACAGGAAGTAGCCGGCCGAGAAAGCAATGGCGCAGCCAATGAGCGTATCAGCGATTCGCTCTTCGACTACCCCAATGTAGCTCAACCCCAGGAAGCTAAACAGGATGAGCAGGTAGGCCGTGAGGAACACCACCGTGAGCAGGTACTTGGTGCGCTGGAAGCTGTAGGCCAGCACCATAAACGCGACCAGCACGCCAAACTGTGCCGGAGGCCAGTGCACCAGCCACAGCACCGCGCCGCCCAGCGCGCCCCCGGCCAGCGTGCCAATGATGCGCTCGGTGTTGCGCTGGCGCGTCAGGCTGAAGCCGGGCTTGAGCATGATGGTTACCGTCATCAGAATCCAGTAGTTGTGCTGGCCGTGCCACAGCCCCTCGCCTACCGCGAAAGCCACGATGCAGGCCAGCATCATGCGCATGGCATGCCGGAACACTGCAGATTTAAGCGTGAGGTTTTCGCTCAGAGCCTGCACCTCCACTTCCTGGTGGGCCACGAAGCGGGCGTGCTCGGCGGCGCGGCTGGGAACGGGCGCGGCTGTTGCCCGGCTCTCATCGAAGTAGCGCCGGATGTTGCCCACCCGGCGAATAATGTCGCGCAGATTGACCAGGATTTTCTTGAGCACCAGCGTGCTGCCGCCGGTGCTGGGGTCGGCGTCGAGGGCGCTGATGCGGGCTTGCAGCTGGGCCAGCTTGGCGTTGAGGTCGGGGGCTCGGCCCGCATCGGGGCGGTTGGCCTGAATGGCAACGCCGAGCTGGTCGAGTTCGGTGGCGATGTCGCGAATGAGGGCGGCCACCAGGGGCAACACGCCGCTGTTGCCAAAGGCGGCGCGCACGGTAGCGTAGTCGTAGTAGCTGGCCGTGATGCGCTCGTACAAATCCACTGTTTCCACGAAGGTGAGCACCAGGCGGCGGCCGATGCTGGTGGTTTCGTTCACAATCTGGCGGGTGCGGAACAGAAAGTCGCGCGCGGCTTCCTGCTTTTCATTCACCACCACCTGCTGGGCCACCAGCTGCCGGTAGTCGGCATCGAGGGCGGTTTCGGGGTTGTAGAACTCGGCTTTCAGCTCCATAAACCGCGCCAGGGCATGGATGCACTCGCCCAGCGCCTGCTGGGCCGGCCGGTAGGGCCGCACCCGGTGCACCAGCAGCGCCAGCCCAGCGTACCAGAGCCCGCCCGCCAGCAGCAGCCCCGCGTGGGGCAGCAGTTGGGCCAGCGTGGGCGGATGCGCCAGCAGCAGCACCACATTGAGCAGCCCGGCCGTGCCCACCGCGGCCGCCCGGCTGCCCCAAATCAGGAACATGGTGAACAGGAAGCTGAGCGCGGCTACTTCCAGGCCCAGCAGCCACACGCTGGTGGCCGCCACGCCGGTGAGCAGGGCCGTGATGCCCACCAGGACCAGCGCCGCCAGCATGCCGTTGCGCCGGTGCCCGGGGGGGCCCGGCGTATCGGTCACGCTCACGCAGACTGCCCCGGTCGAGACGGTGAGGCCCGCGTCGAAGTGGCCCAATTGCGCCAGTAGCAGGGCCGGCAGCAAAATGGCCACCGTGGTGCGCACGCCATCCGAGAAATTCTGCCCGAAAAAGAAATACTGCAGGCTTCGCGTTTGGGTGTTCATGCCACGCAAAGAAACAAGCGGAGCGGAATCGAAGGCAACTTCAGGTTCCTATTCATTGGCGGGCGGGGCAGGCGGCGGTGCGTGGTTTTTAGCGCTGCCATACCAGGTAGCCATACGCGGGCAGGGCCACTACCGATGCCCCGGGCACGGCAATTTTCGTGAGCGCATCCATCCACGCTGCCCCCTGCAGGGCCGTGGGCAGCGTCACTGAGACCGGACCATTACTCAGATTGACGAGCACGGCCACCTCCTGGCCGTTGAGCCGGTGGCGCACCACCACGGCATTGGGGCTTTGGTCGAAGTACTCGGCGGGGCCAGCCCGCAGCGCCGGGAGGCGGTTGTAGGCCGCCAGCAGTTCGCGGTAAAATCGGCCGGCGCTGGGGTCGTAGCTCCAGCGAATGGGCTGGCGCGTGGGGCTGTTGAGTTGGGCTGGGTCGCCGGCTTCCTGGCCGTTATAGAGCAGCGGAGCGGCCCCAAATGCCAGCGTGGCCACGTAGGCGGCGCGGGCCGCTGCCTCGCTGCCAAAGCGCACCGCCGGCGGGGCGGCCTGCACCTCGTCGTGGTTGGTGGTGAAGTGCAGGCGGTAGGCACCGGCCGGCACGTTTTGCAGCTCCTGCGCATGGGCCGCGCCCAGCGTAGCCGCCGGCGCATGCCGAACAACCACATTCTGCAGGGCGGTGTAAAAATCCCAGCCAAACGCGAGCTGAAAGCCAGAGGCGTAGTGGGCAGCCCGGCGGCCTTCGGCCAGAAAAAACAGGTTGGGGTTGGCCTGGCGCAGCTCGCTCAGGGCCGCCTGCCAGAAATCATCGGGCACCAGGTCGGCGGCATCGCAGCGGAAGCCATCGATGGCGTGCTCGGTCACCCAGCTTTTCATGGCCGCCACCATGGCCTGGCGCAGGGCCGGCTGGCTGTAGTTGAGGTCGGCCACGTCCGTCCATTGCGGGTCGGGGTGCATGATTTGGCCGCTGGCGTCGTGGGTGTACCAGTCCGGATGGGCCAGAATCCAGGGGTGGTAATAGGAAGTATGGTTGGCAACCCAATCGAGCATCACGCGCAGGCCGCGCTGGTGGGCGGCCACCACCAGCCGGTCAAAGGCCGCCATATCGCCAAATTCGCGGTTCACCGCATCGTAGTCGTCCACGGCATAGGGCGAGCCGTGGGTGGGATAAATCGGCATCAGCCACACCGTATTCACCCCCAGGGCCTTCAGCGAATCGAGCCGCGGCAGCATCCCATCGAGGGTGCCGGCAGCACTGAAATCGGCCACAAACACTTCGTACAGCACGGCATCCTGGGCCGCCAGGGCAGGCAGTGGGCTAAGCTTCGCTGCAGCCGGAGCGGGCGCTTCTTCGCCACGCGAGCGGCACCCAGCCCAACTTACGGCGAGCCACAGCAGCACGGGCAAGCGCCGAAAAAAAGAGGACCGCCGCCGCTTGCATTGCATGCCCGAAGCTACCGCCATTTGGCCCAACTGATGAGCTTCCGGCCTGCGCCCGCCAGTTGGGCTGCCCCAGTCCAGCTCAACTGTGCATGTCTTCCTGCACCGGCAAGGTGTAGCGCTCGCCGTTGCTCAAGATATGCACGCGCAAGTCGCGAATGGTAAACGGCTCCCCAGGCTTGATGAGGTGGATGTTGGTAGTGGTGGAAGTGAGGGCTTCTACCACCGTCACCACGCCGCTGCCGATGACTTCTATTTCACGGCCCTGGGTCACTACCACGCCGGTGTCTTCTTCCAGGCCCAGCCCAATGCAGCTGGGGTTGGTGGCGATAATCTGCGCCATGCGGATGATGCGCCCGCGGGCCACAAAGTGCGTGTCGATGGCCACATCGTGCAGGAAGCGCAGCCCGGTGGTGATGTGGATTTCGTCCTTCCGCATGCCCTGGTTGTCGCGGCCCTGGTAAATCATGGGCGTGCTCATGGCCGCAGCGCCGGCACTGGTGCCGGCAATCACGATTTCGTCGTGGGTGTAGCGCTCCTTGAGCCGGTTGAGCCACGGCGTGCCGCCCAGCAAGGCCGTGAGGCGAAGCTGGTCGCCGCCCGTGAACATGATGCCCGCCGCTTCGTTGAGCAGCTCGAGGCCCGCTTCGTCCAGCGCCTGGGCCCGCTCGCGCACGTCGAACACTTCCACCCGGTCCACCCCCAGCGACTTGAAAACATCGACGTAGTCTTTGGCGGCTTCCTTGGGGTCTTCGGAGGCAATGGGCACCACAATGACGGGGCCCTTGCCGCGGAGCTCATCTACAAAGCGCCGCAGAATGGCATCGGGGGCGTACTCGGCCTCGGGGTCGGTGCCGGGGTTGGGGGTTTTGTCTTCGTGCCCTCCAATGGCAATGAGGATGCCGCGCGGCGGCGGGCAGGCTTTTTCAGAAGACACTTTTTTGGGTGTGGGCACAGGAAGGTGGAAGGGAGATAAAATGTAAGGAATAAAGGGAATAAACGACGCTAGGCCGGCGCCAGCCCGGTATTGGCCGGGCCGTTGAGCAGCTCGCCCAGGGCCGTGAAACGCGAACCGTGGCAAGGGCAGTCCCAGCTTTTTTCCAGGCCGTTCCAGTGCACCACGCAGTGCAGGTGCGGGCAGATGGCCGAGCATTCGTGCACGGCGCCCTTTTCGTCTTTGTACACGGCTATTTTGGTAATGCCGCGCCGCATCACGGCGCCCGAGCCGTTGGGAATTTCCTCCACGGTGTTCACATCGCCGCCCGTGAGCAGATCGGTGTACTCAATGGCCACGTTCAGGTTTTCCTTGAGGTATTCCTGGGCACTTTCCCGCTTGAGCGTGATGCGGCCGGGGTCGTAGAGCTTGGCCCAGGCATTGTCGCGGCCGGCCAGCAGGTCGGCTACCACCATGGGCCCGAGCGTGCCGTGGGTCATGCCGTGACCCGAATCGCCGGTGATGATGAAGACATTGTCGGCGTCGAGCGGATTGCGGCCGGCGTAGCCCAAGCCGTCGGTGGGCTCCATCACCTGGCCCGACCAGCGGTATTCGAAGTCTTTCACCATCGGGAACCGGTCGCGCGTCCATTCCTCTAGGCAGCGCAGGTGCGCGCTGGGGTCGTCGGTCTGGCCGGTTTTGTGGTCTTCGCCGCCCACAATCAGCAGGTCGTAATCGGTTTGGCCGCCGCGGGGGCCGGCCGGCACCTCCTGCAGGCGCACGTAGTGGTAGGGGTCGGCCAGGTCCCAGTACAGGGCCTTGGTCACCGAGCCCTTGGGCACGCGGGCGCCCACCACATAGGTGCGGTACGGGTGCTGCTTGGTGTGCATTACCACCCGGTCGTTGAAGGGCGTGTTGGTGGCCACCACAATGGCCCGTTTGGCCCGCGCCAAGATTCCGTCTTCGGTTACTATGTGGGCGTGGGGGCCGCCGTGCACCTCGCTCACGTGGGTGCGGGTGCAGATGCGGCCGCCCTGCAGCACAATGGCCTGGGTGAGACCCGTGAGGTATTTGAGAATGTGGAACTGCCCCTGGCCCGGCCAGCGCAGGCATTCCCCGGGCTCGAAGCCCGTGGTGCCGGCGTTGGGCAGCCATTCTACCGCCGGCAGCCCCGCGCGGTGAGCGGCGTCGCGCTCCTCCATTAGCTCCTGGTGCGTGCCGTCGGCGTGCAGGAACAGGAAGCCGTCGAGCCGGGTAAAATCGCAGTCGATTTGCTCGTCCTGCACAATCTGCTCAATCTTGTCGATGGCCGAAGCGTGGCTTTCTGCCGCCAGTTGGGCGCCCTCTCGGCCAAACAGGTTTTCGAGGGTAGTGTACCGGTCGTCGAGTGCATACGAGAGGTGCGCGGTAGTGCGGCCCGACTCCCCGCTGGCCAGCTCCCCATCTTCCAGCAGCAGCACCTTGTGCCCTTCCTTGCTGAGCAGATACGCGGTAGTCAGGCCCGCGATTCCGCCCCCCACTACCACTACATCCGTAGTCGTATCCTCGGCCAGTGGCGCAAACGGGGGCAGCGCGGGCGCCGTACCAAACCACGACGAAATAGTAGCGCCTGAAGTACGGGCGGGATTGGGAATTTTTGTGGGCATAGGGTGGGAAGCAGGATGTGGATTCCCTGCTTACGCCCGCGTCCCGCTCCGCGTTTGGTCGAGCTTACTTTTTGCCAGTACTTCCACTAAGCAGAACATCAAACTCCCCTCCTTAGCAAGGAGGGGATGTTCGCGCTTTAGCGCGGACGGGGGTGGTTGAGCCGTTGCACGATGGGCGAACGATTATAATGCAAGTCGTTCAACGATTCAACCACCCCAGCTCAACTTGGCAGTTGAGCGTCCCCTCCTTGGTAAGGAGGGGAGTTTGATGTTCTTTCGGCTTTGGGTTGAGCTACTTAGAACAGCACATCCTTCACGGGCTCAGTTTTGGGTGGCAATTCGGTTTCGCCCAGCAGCTCGCGCAGGTCGATTTCAATGCTGCGGCAAATGGCCGTCATGGGCACGTCGTTCATCTGGTTTTCGAAGGGGTTTTCGCTGGTGTGGCCCACCAGCTCAATGGTGTTGAACACGCCCGACACCAGCACGGCAAAGGGTACCATGAGCCAGATGTGCCCGGGGCCCATTTTGGCAAATTCGGCCACCAGCCCCAGCGGCAGCACGGCGGCAAACACCCACACAAAGACGAAGCTGAAAAACGCGTACTGCCGCGGAAACGGCGTGTTTTTGATGCGCTCACAGCCGCCCTGGGCATTGAACATATCCTGGATGGTGTCCATCATCGCCACGTGGCGAAACTCGGTGAGCAGCCCGCGCTGGTGCAGCTGGCGCAGCTCGTCGCTTTGCTGGCGCAGCAGGTGGGTGGGTGGGTTGCTCATGCGGCGCACGTCGGCGTCTTCGGCGGGGTCGAGAAAGGGCGCCACTTCGGCGTCCCAGAGCTCGGCGGTTTCGCGCCGCAGGTGCAGGCGCAGGGCGTTTACCCAGGCTATCTGGCGGTAGAGCAGGCGGTGGTGCAGGTCGCGCAGGTCTTCGGAATCGGGCAGGCGGTCGCCGGCCATGGGCTCCACAAAATGAAACACCCGAATGGACCAGGTGCGGCTCACGTTCACGATGGTGCCCCACAGCTGCCGCCCCTCCCAGAACCGGTCGTAGCTGCCGTTGCTCTTGAAGCCGATGTAGAAGGCCACGGCCGTGCCCAGCGTGGCCACCGGCGACCACGGAATGTCAATCCAGCGCACGCCCCCGTACTCGTAGAGCAGGCAAATGGCCGAGTCGTACAAGGTGAACAGAAGCAGGCTGCGCCACGACAGGCTCCAGACCACCCCAAAGCGAATATTTTTACGAACGTACATGCAAACAGGAATTACCCGGGGCCTTCCCCGGCAGGGCTAACTCCAAACACACGGCCGAGGTTATCAGCCCTTAAGCGCCGCGATGCATTTCAGCTCAATCGCAATGGGCGTGGGCAGGCAGTTTACTTCCAGGGTGGTGCGGCAGGGCTGGGCCGTGGCGAAGTACTCGGCGTAGAGGCGGTTGTACACGGGAAAGTCGTCCCGCATGTTGGTCAGGAACACGGTCACGTCCACGAGGTCGTCCCACTCGGCGCCGGCTTCTTCCAGGATGTAGCGCACGTTCTGAAACACGGCATGGCACTGGCGCTCAAAGTCGTACTTGAGAATATTGCCATCCTCATCGATTTCCACTCCGGGCACGTTGGGCTCGCCCCGCTGGCGCGGCCCCACGCCCGAGAGAAACAGCAGATTGCCCACGCGGCGGGTGTACGGATACGCCCCCACGGGCTCGGGGGCGCGGGATGGTTGCTGCTTACTCATAAGAAAACGTGGCTGACGGTAAAAGTAAAGGTCCTCAAATTACGTTAGCCCACCCGATACCCGCCGTGCGTCCTGGCAAGGTTTTTAGGGCGCTCCGTTCTGGTTAGCGTTATTTGCAAATCCAGTCCTTGTCCTGTCCAATTCCCTTCCACTTCATATCCCGCATGAAATCCCCGCTGCTCCTACTGTTGAGCTGCCTCTGCTTTTTTAGCATGAGTGCCCAGGCTCAGAAGCGCAAGATGCCGCCCAAGCCGTCGGCCTCGCAAGTGTACGACTCGGTAGCTCAACCCGCCGTGCCCATTGGAGGCACCGAGCGCTACGCCCAGTTTCTGGCCTCCCACCAAAAATACCCCACCAACGCCATGCTCAAAGGCATTCAGGGCACGGTGAAGGTCAGCTTTATCGTAGAGAAAACCGGCACCGTAAACGACGTAAAAGTGGAAACGCCGGTGTCGCCGGAACTCGACGCCGAAGCCATTCGCCTGATTAAAAGCGGCCCGAAATGGACGCCCGCCAAGCACCTGCGCAACCAGGTGGTGCGGCAGCGCGTGGTGGTGCCGGTGTCGTTTGTGATGTCGCCGGGCAGCGAAGTGGTGCGCACTACGGCCAAGGAGCGGCCCATCACCACCTCGGCCGCCGACATTGCCGCCTCGGCCAACCCCGACCGTCCTGCCGTGGTGGCGCCCGACCGGCCCACGCAACCCGTGGGCGGCAACCAGGCATTTTTCGACTGGATTGAAAAAAATCAGAAATACCCGTTGCTGGCCCGCCAGCGCAAGATTCAGGGCAAGGTTATGGTCGAGTTTGTGGTACAAACCGATGGCAGCCTGACCGATGCCCGCGTGGTAAAGCGAATGGGCTCCGGCCTCGACGAAGAAGCGTTGCGCCTCATCAAGGCCGCGCCGAAGTGGGAGCCGGCCATTTACCAGGGCAAGCCAATAAAGCAAAAGATGGTGTTGCCGGTTCTATTCCAATTGTAGCCGGGGCGCGGGGCGGCGCCTTGCTTTTTACCGGGCACTGGGCACAATCCTACCGTATTCTTGTTCATTGACGCAGAGCCCTGCTTTGCGCCGACGCCTATGTCTTCCCTTGCCCTCGCTCCTGCTCCCACCCTGCTCTGGCCCCACCAAACGCGCTACCACAAAGCCGCGCAAGCCCTGGCGCAGGACCTGTTCGATGCCCTCGACGACGACCTGAAGCCGCAGGTGGTGCTGCTGGCCCTGCCCACCGACCCCGCCCTGCCTGCCCGCTGCCTCGAGCCGGAAGACTGCGGCCTGCCCGCCGCGCCCTTTGCCGATGCCGTGGCCCGCGGCCGGGTTATCCAGAGCACCACGCCCCGCCCCTACCCCGAGCGCGACGACGCCACCCCGGCCATGATTCGGCGCAAGCACGAGGGCCTGGGCGTGCGCGACGCCGTGCAGGAAACCCTCGACGCGCTCGATGAGCACGCCACCCACCAGCACTTTGCCGGCTGGCCGGTCGAAATTCGCGGCTATTTTGTGGTGACGGTGCTGCGCCTGCAGCGCAAGCCGCTGCGGGCGTATCCATCGCTGCGCCCCTACCGCTTCTATACCGATGGCCGGCCGCTGGCCCCGTCGCTGCTGGTAGCGGCCATGTACCGCTTCAACGAAGAAGGCGTAAAGGCGCTGAGCGAGGCCGAGCCGGGCGCCAGCATTTTCATTCGCCCCCGCGAAAGCGAAGAGCTGCTGCGCGGCGCCGGCAAAACCCTGCTCGACACCCCCGCCCAGGCCCTGGGCCTCGACCCGGCCAACACCAAGCTGTTTGCCACCTGCAACACCATCAGCAGCCTGCGCTACGAGGGCGCCGAGGGCGTGGGCAAGATGCTGCTGGCCCGCCGCGGTCACCCCAACGTGGAGGAAATCTTCGCCCTCACCTGCCCCACCGAGCTCACGGACTACCGCGCCGTGCGCAAGCTGCTGGAAATGACCACCCCTGACGTGCACCTGCTTGCCGACGGCGACAACGTATACGCCCTGGGCCGCCAGATAGGGCAGTACGACGCCGTGCGCGAGGACCTGTTCGTCATCAGCTTCGTTACGCACTACTCCTGGGAGCTGCAGCACGCCGGCCACGTCCTGCTGCGCTCGCACTATGGCCTGCCCGGCCTGCCGCGCACCCGCCTCAGCCGCACCAGCTTCCGGCGCGCCCTCAAGCACACCTTCGGCCTCACCGACGCCCCCAAAGTGGAGCGCCTCTGGGACGTGGTGCTCGAAGCCAGCCGCCAGAAGCACGGCACCCTACTGGTCATCACCACCGAGGCGCTGGCCGAAGCCGACCGGCTCAAGCTGCAGTGCACGCTCATTGAGCCGGTGCCGCTCACGCCGCTCATCACCCGCCTGGTCACCAGCATCGATGGGGCCGTGCTGCTCGACCCCGAAGGCTACTGCTATTCCATCGGCGTCATCCTCGACGGCCGCGCCTCGGGCCGCGGCGACAGCACCCGCGGCGCCCGCTACAACTCGGCCCTGCGCTACGTGGAAAGCTCCGATTACCCGTGCCTGGCCGTGGTAGTGAGCGAAGACGGCCTGGTGGATGTGATTACCAGCGAGCGGGAGCCTAAGGAGATGAAATTGTAGCGGTGGTGAGGTTCCACAGGAACAAGGTCTAGCATTTGGAATTCGCTTTTTCTGCGCGTCATTTGAGAGCATCTAGCTCAATTTGGCGCTTTAGCGATTACCTACTGCCATGGCCTTTTCTCGATTCGGTTTCCTTCTCACTTTCTGCCTGGTGCTACTGCAAGCGCCTGGCCACGCGCAAGCCCGCTACCCGGCGCCGGTAGAAGGTGATTTTGTGTTGCCTCAGTTTCGGTTTGTGAGTGGCGAAACGTTGCCCACACTGAACGTGCATTACACCACGGTGGGCCAGCCGCGCAAAGACCGCAGCGGCAAGGTGGCGAATGCCGTCGTGATAATGCACGGCACCACGGGCGCGGGCAATAATTTTCTGAGCGAGCAGTTTGCCGGCCGCCTGTTTGGGCCGGGGCAGCTGCTGGATGCGGCCAAATACTACATCATCCTGCCCGATGCCATCGGCCACGGCAAGTCCAGCAAGCCCAGCAACGGGCTGCGCATGCAATTCCCGAAGTACACCTACGACGACATGGTGGTGGCCGACTACCGGTTGCTCACCGAAAAGCTGGGCGTTGGGCACGCACGCCTGATAATGGGAACGTCCATGGGCGGCATGGAAACCTGGGTGTGGGGCTATAAATACCCCGATTTTATGGATGCGCTGATGCCGCTGGCCAGCCTGCCGGTAGAAATTGCCGGCCGCAACCGCATGCTCCGCAAAATGGCCATCGACCTGATTGAGATGGACCCCGAATGGAAAGGCGGCGCCTACACCACCCAGCCCAAAACCGGCCTCACCGGGGCCATATCATCGCTGATTTTCATGACCAGTAGCCCCAAGCAAATGCAGAAGGCGGCGCCCACCCGCGAGCTGGCCGAAGCAGCCCTGGCCAAAACCGAGGCGCGCTTTTTCAGCTCACTGGATGCCAACGACATGATTTATCAATTTGACGCCTCCCGCGACTATAACCCCGCGCCGCACCTGGCCGCCATTAAGGCGCCGCTGTTCGCCATCAATTCTGCCGATGACCAGGTGAACCCGCCTGAGCTGGGCATCCTGGAAGTCGAAATTAAGAAGGTGCCCAAAGGCCGCTACATCCTGCTGCCCATCACCGACCTAACCACCGGCCACGGCACCCACTCCAACCCCGCCATCTGGGGCAGCTACCTGCAGGAACTTTTGGCGCTGACGGAAAAGGGCAAGACCGTTTCTAACTAGCCCAGTTGAGCTAGTTGGGCTGGATGTTGAGCTCGCATTAACCGCTTGTTATGCCCCGCGCCGCCTGTCATGCAGAGCGAAGCGAAGCATCTTCTCACGCCTGACCGTTCCTCGGCGATAAGATGCTTCGCTGCGCTCTGCATGACAGGCGGCGCGGACATGCTACAGTTGAGCTACTTGAGCTACTTGAGCTAAATATTACTGCGCAGCCGTGGCCGTCTTAGGCAGCGCCGGAAACTTAGCGGGAGCCTTCCGGTGATGCGTCGCCTGCTCATAGGCATACACATACTTTATCAGCGTGGCTTCATCGAAGGAGCGGCCCAGGAACTGCAGCCCGGCGGGCAGGCTGTCGTAGGTAAAGCCCATGGGCACGGTGAAGGCGGGCTGGCCCGTGTGCGGGGCTATTAGCTGGCTGTTGTCGCCGCGGTAGCCTTTGAAGTCGCCCACTTTGGCGGGCGGGTTGTTCCAGGTCGGGTACACTAGGGCCCCGACCTTGTTTTGGTCCATTACGGCGGTCACGGCATTGCGGAAGGCAATGCGGCGCGGGTCGGTGTAGGCCTCGCCGCAGCCGGCGGCACTTGGGCTGGGCACCACACCGTGGGACAGCTCATCCTGCAGGTTTTCTTTGATGTAGGCAGAGTACTTGCCCGAGGCCAGCACCTCATCGATGTTTTTGACCGGAGCGCCGGGGCCCAGCTCGGCTAGGTACTGGTTGATGTCGTGCTTAAAAACCGAGCACCACTGGTTCTTGCTCACTTTGTCAAAATCCGGAATTTCCACGTCTACTACCACGGCGCCGGCTTTGCGGAGGTCGGCCACGGCTTGCTCAAAAACGGCCTTCACCTGGGGGTCGGGGCTGCGCTCACTCAGCGTGCGCAGTACCCCAATCCGGGCCCCTTTTAGGCCCTTCTTGTCCAGAAACTGCCGGTAGCCACCCTGCGGTTCCTTGCCGGCGCTGTAGGAAGTAAGCGGGTCGGCGGGGTCGGGGCCGGCCATTACTTCGAGCAGGCGCGTGGCGTCGGCCACGGTTCGGCACATGGGCCCGCCGGTGTCGTTGCGCAGGTAGAGCGGCGCAATGCCGGCCCGGCTCAGCAGCCCCAGCGTGGGCCGGAAGCCCACCAGGGCATTGTGCGACGAAGGCCCACGGATGGAGTTGCCTGTGTCGGTGCCCAGCCCCACGGTGCCCAGGCTGGCGGCCACGGCCGCCGCGGTGCCGCCGCTCGAGCCCGCCGGCACGTGCTCCAGGTTGTACGGGTTGCGGGTTTCGCCCGCAATGGAGCTAATGGTGACCATGGGGCTGAAGGCCCACTCGGCCATATTGGACTTGGCCAGCACGATGGCGCCCGCCGCTTTCAGGGCCCTTACCATCGAGGCATCTTTGCCGGGCGCAAAGCCTTTGAGGGCCAGCGAACCCGCCGTGGTTTGCAAGCCGGCGGTGTTGTAGTTGTCCTTCACAATCACCGGAATGCAATGCAGTGGCCGCATCTGGCCCGTGCGGCGGTACTCCGCATCCAGCTGCCGGGCGGTTTCCAACGCCGCCGGATTGGTCACCACGATGGCATTGAGCCGGGTGGGCTGGTCGTAGGCCGCGATGCGGGCCAGGTAAGCGCCCACCACTTGCTCGCAGTTGCAGTCGCCGCGCTTTAGTGCTCCTTGAATGTCCTCTATGGACGCTTCGGTCACCTCAAAAGGCTGGGCTTTGGCATTGGGCTGGCGCTGGGAATGGCCGCAGCCACTGCCCAAGCAGATGCCTAGCACTAGCAGCAGAAGGGCGCTGAGTTTATGGAGCATACGAATTGGGGAAAAGCAACGGCCGGCGCCGGGAACAAAGCGTCCCAACGCCGGCCGAAAGTAAAACCTATTTATTCAGATTTCCCGGGTTTTTGCACCATTTTGTGTTTGGGTGTTTGTGCCTTGCGGAGTCAGGCTCAGAATGAGGTTTTCAGCCCAACCCAGCAGCGCTCAATGCCCTAGCGCTTCGCCCGAAACGACCAGGTGAGGCGGAAGACAGCTACCACGTCGCCGGCCTCGTCTACGCCGGTGCTGGTGCACACCACGGTGCGGCCTTCGCCGGTGGCGCGGCTCTCGGCTACGGCTTGGGCGATAAGTGGGCCATCGGGGCAGGTGAAGGCAATCAACCCCACGGCTTTCTTGGTGAAGTCGCCCTCCAGCTTCACCACCAGCATCGACACCGGGCCACCGGCCTGCACGTGCATCATGGCCTGAATGCCGCTGGCAAACTCGGCCGCCATGGCCAGGCAGGCGAAATAGATGCTGCGAAACGGGTTTTGCGTCAGAAACTTAAAGCGGATGGTCACCACCGCCTGCTCCGGCGTGAGCTGCCGGAGGCGCAGGCCCGCCAGCCAGGCCATGGGCAGCTTCTGCATCAAAAACAGCCGCAGCTTCAGGGGGATGAGGACCTGCCGACGAAAGGCAGCGGCTTGGGGAGTATCGGCAACGGTCATAAACGGCTCGTAATCGGTTGGGCTCACTTCTTCTTTTGCGGCACTCCTTTCCCCGAAGCAGGCGCCGGGTGCACCACCAACTCCTGGTAGCCAAACGTGGGGTCGGTTTCGCGCCGGAAATCCAGCTCAGGCAGTTCTCCCAGCACAATTTCGGCGGTGGTGTACACGCGGCAGCCATCCAGCAAGTGCCCGCCGATGGTGCGGCCGGTGCTGTCGGACACGGCCAGGTGCAGGTGCGAGCCGTTGGTTGAGAGCGTGCCGACCAAGGACACGATTTCGAAATGGCCCCGGTACTCGGTGGAGCCTTCCTGGTTGGCCAGCCGCAGCGTGGTCACCGTGAGGCTGCCCACGCAGGTGAGCATGGTGCCGGCCACAATGTGGTGCGCCTCCACAAAGGCCGTGAGCTGCTGGCGCAGGTCATCGCCGGGGTGCAGGCGCAGGGCATACGTTCGAAGAACTGACGGTTGGGCCACGGGCACGGCAGAAGTGGGTTGGGGTTTGCCGGCATTGTGCTGGGCCACCAAGGGGTACGCACCAAGCAGAAGCAGCGGAAGCAGCAGGCGAATCATGGCCGAAGGTAAGCGGACGCTCCGCTTCAGCTTGGGCTTCTGCCCTCCTACTTGCTAAACCGCACGGTGCCGTAGCGCACCTTGATGTTGACATTGCCGGCGTTGCGGCCGGGCGCTGCCCCGCCGTATACGCCCAGCACGTCGCTGGTCTGCGGGCCGTTTTCCTGCGACAGCACCCGGACCATGTTTTTATCCACCAGCATCTGGCCCTGCTCGGTGCTCACATCGAACCGGAAGCTGGGGGCCTCGGCAAAGCCCAGGCGAATGGTGCTGAAGCCGCCGTCGAGGTTCACCTGGCGGAAATTGGCGCCCATGTCGCGCACCACAAAATCGGGGCAGTAGCGCAGGGCCATGTCAATGCCCTGGTCGAGCCGGTCGATGGTAAACCGGGAGTAGCCCGACGAGCCGCGCAGGTTGCGCACCGTGCCCAGGGCCACGTCGCCGTACTTGCTGTGCACCGTCAGGTCCTGCACGGTGCCCATGTCCACGTCGGAGTGGTTGTTGCGCAGGTCCACGGTCTTGCCTTCGTCGAGGCGCAGGCGGGCGTAGCTGGCGTCGATGCTGGCGCGGCCGGCGTAGGCAATGCTGCAGTCGCCGTTGCCGATGTGCACGAAGTTTTGCTGGCCTTCGAGGCGGCCAGTGCGCAGGGCGCCGTATTCCACGGCCAGCTCCGTGGGGCCGGTTAAGTCGCCGGTCACGGTCACTTCGCCGAAGCTGTTGAACACGTGCAGCGCCGTGGTGCGGGGCAGCCACACGGTATAGTTTACTTCGTAGCGGCAGCCCCCGGCCCGCCCGCGCAGCACCGGGCCAAACTTGGTGCTCACGGCCACGCCGCCGGTGCGGGCATCGTAGTCCAGCCATTCCACGCCCAGCGCATCGAGCACCTGGCGGGCGCCGGCTTCGGTTTCGGAGCGGGCCACCAGTTCGGCTTCTACCTTGATTTCCTTTTTATTCCAGGGGTTGATTTGCACCCGGCCGTAGCGCGTATTGAGCGAGAAAGCCCGGCCCGCTTTCGGCACGGCGTAGCTGCGGCTCAGGCGCCGGCGCTGCTCGGCCTGCAGGTTCAGGCCGTCCTGGTCGCGGGTCTGTTCGGGCTGAGAGCAGCTTGGCTGCGGACCATCTGGCTGCACACTCTGCGACGAGCCAGACAAGTAGTCATCGCTGACAAATGCCTCTATGGCCAGGGACTGGGCGGGCAAGCAGGCGCCCACGGGTACCCACTGGCGGGACGTTGGGCTGGCCGTACCCGCCGTGGGGTTCAGCAACCCGGCCAGCGCGAGTGCGGCCAGCCCAACTACCCGCCAAAATCCAAGAGACATGCGCTTTTTCATCGGGATGAATGCTGGCTATCGGCCAGTACAAAGGAGCCGGTACTACGTTCTTCTTCCTGCGGGGCCGTGCCTATGTGCAGCTGCTGGTCCAGGATATCGAGTCGAATTTGCAGGTTGCGGTTCATGGCCGTGAGCACGGCATCGGGCTGCGGATGGTGGAGCAGCTCCACCTTCAGCTTGCGATAGCTCGAGTCGAGCGACACCAGTTCCCGCTGCCAGTCGGCGTTCATGCCAGCTACCCCGGGGCCTTTCAGCTCCCGCAGCTCGCTTTGGCGGCGCGCCAGCTGGGTGGTGTAGTACGCTTCCATGCCGCGCACGGCGCGCACCAGCTGGCTATCGGCGCCGATGGTGCGGTCGGTGGCAGCCATGGCCACGGGGTTGCCGCCTTGGTAGAGGGCCGCATCCGGAGCTTCGGGGGCGCTGGTTGAGCTGGCCGGGCTGGTGGCCGCGGTCAGCTCCGCGGGAGCGGCGTGTCTCGTTTTCCAGGCCTCACTGGCCCCGGCCGCAAACACCAGCAGCGCCAGTGCGGCAGCCACTCCGTAGCGCTGCAGCCAGCTGGCAGGCCGCACCGGACCAGCGGCAGCTACTGCCACGGCCTGGGGAGCCAGCTGGCCGGCATCGGCCCGGCGCATGGCCGGCGGCACAGAGGGCGCGGCAGCCGGGTCGGCCAACTTTTGCTCCAGCGCGGCCCACAGGTCGGGGCGCGGCTCGTGCGTGTCGAAATCGGCACGGTGCCGCTCGACGAAGTTTTCCAATGAATTATTCTTTTTAGTGTCCATGAATGAAAAGCAGACGCACGGTTCTTCCAGGTTCAAAATGGGTAGCGGGGATATATAGAACCGCGACCGAGCGAAAAAGGATGAAGGGTAGTGAAAGGTTATGTGATTAATTATAACGATAGATAGCTATTTATTAGTTAACTGAGCCCGCGCTGCGCGGCCAGCTCCCGCAGCCGAACCCGGGCCCGGCTGTATTGGGACTTGGAAGTGGATTCGGAAATGCCCAGGATGCCGGCTATTTCGAGATGGTCGTAGCCTTCCAGCAGGTAGAGGCTGAGCACCACCCGGTAGCCATCGGGCAGCTCCTGGATGCAGCGACGCAGCACGTCGGCGCGGTAATGGGTTTCGGCTTCTTCTTCGTAGGAAGCGCCGGCGGGCTCTGCCGGTTCCTCGTGGTGCTGCTCGCCCAGCGGCACCAGCGCCAACCGCCGCTGCCGCAGGCAATTGATGCTTTTGTTGACCACGATGCGCTTGAGCCACGCCCCAAACGAGGAATCACCCTTGTAGCCGCTCAGCTCCCGAAAAGCACTCAGGAACGACTCCTGCAGCACATCTTCGGCTTCGGCGTAGTCGCCGGTGATGCGCAGGGCCGCGTTGAACATGGCCTTGGCGTAGCGACGGTAAATCTCGGCCTGGGCCTGGCGGTCGTTCAGGCGGCAGCGCTCCACCAGGGGCGCATTGATGTCAACGTATGCAACGGCAGCTTCCATGCAGATAGGTGGATTAAGAGGCTTAAGCAAGCAAAGGACTGTGCACCGGGCATAAGGGTTGCACCTGTATTACCCGCCCGTAACTTGCTTGCAAATTACTCTTCTACCATGGTAAAGCCTATACTACCTTTCATTCATTTGCCCTTGCTGCTCCTGGTGTCGGCGGTGCTTTTTAGCAGCTGTTCCAAGAAGGAAACCGAGCCCACCATTGACTTCGGAGCCGATGAGGGCATTACCTACCGCGACGCCAGCAACATGCCCAACGGCCCGCAGGATCCGACCGACTGGACCTCGGATGCTACCTGGAACGCGCAGGAGCGCGCCCTGTTCCCCGAAATAAACTTTGACCTGAACGGCCCCCAACAGCCGGCGCTCGTCGGCGCCCGCCAAGCTTTCCCCAACCCCGCCCTCGCCGGCCAGGCCAACTGGACCCTGCAAACGCAGCGAGGCCCCGGCGGGGGCGCCGCCACCTACACCCTACGCGTCGTTTTTGTCAACCGCAAGTACCAGGTGCTGCAACGGCTTGAGCCAGTAAACTTGATTTTGAGCCAGTCCTACATGTTTGATTACGCCAAAATGGGCGCTCCCGCAAAAGAGGTTTTTCGCATTTATTACGTTGTCAACAACGCCGATGGCCTCGTGTACAAAGGCCACGGTGACCTCTGCTATGGTCAGTAAAAAACTGCTGGCCTGGGCTATTTTACACTCTTAATAAAAATCAGAAAGGCCCACCTGCAGTAGCAGGTGGGCCTTTCTTTAGCTAGGAGCAAAAGCCCCAGCCGCTAGATATCAAACTTAATACCCTGCGCCAGCGGTAGCTCAGCAGAGTAGTTGATGGTATTGGTCTGGCGGCGCATGTAGACTTTCCAGGCGTCGGAGCCGGACTCGCGGCCGCCGCCGGTTTCCTTTTCGCCGCCGAACGCGCCGCCGATTTCAGCTCCACTGGTGCCGATGTTCACGTTGGCAATGCCGCAGTCGGAGCCGGTGGCGGCCAGGAAGGCTTCGGCCTCGCGCATGTTCAGAGTGAAGATGCTGCTCGACAGGCCCTGGCGTACGTCGTTTTGCAGCTCAATGGCGTTCTGCACGTCGCCGCTGTACTTGATTAGGTAGAGAATGGGCGCAAAGGTTTCTTCCTGCACCGTCTGGTAGTGGTTTTCCACTTCCACCAGCGCGGGCTGCACGTAGTGGCCGCCGTGCAGCTCGGCGCCGCTCAGCACCTGACCGCCGGTGAGCAGTTTGCCCCCCTCGGCCTGCACTTTGGTGAGGGCGTCTTCGAACATCTTCACCGCGTCGGCGTCAATCAGCGGGCCCACCAGGGTGCCCTCCTGGAGGGGGTGGCCGATGGGCAGCTTGGGGTAAATTGCCAGCAGGCGGTTTTTCACTTCCTCGTAAATGCCTTCTTCGATGATGACGCGGCGCGTGCTGGTGCAGCGCTGCCCGGCCGTGCCCACGGCGCCAAACACAATGGCGCGGATGGCAATGTCGAGGTCGGCGTTTTTGGTAACGATGATGGCGTTGTTGCCACCGAGCTCCAGCAGGGCGCGGCCCAGGCGGGCGCCTACCACCTCCCCTACTTTGCGGCCCATGCGGGTGCTGCCCGTGGCCGATACCAGCGGCACGCGCTTGTCGGCGGCCATGGCGGCCCCAACGTCAGCCCCACCGATAACGAGGTTGAATACGCCCTCGGGGATGTCGTTATCGGCCAGTACCTCGCGGATGATGTGCTGCACGGCTACGGCTGTGAGCGGGGTTTTCTCCGAGGGTTTCCAGATGCTTACATCGCCGCACACGGCGGCCAGCATGGCGTTCCAGCTCCACACGGCCACCGGGAAGTTGAAGGCCGAAATAATGCCCACAATGCCCAGCGGGTGGTACTGCTCGTACATGCGGTGCGCCGGGCGCTCCGAGTGCATGGTGAGGCCGTGCAGCTGGCGCGAGAGGCCCACGGCAAAGTCGCAGATGTCAATCATCTCCTGCACTTCGCCAAGGCCTTCCTGCAGGATTTTGCCCATTTCGGCGCTCACCAGCTTGCCCAGCGGCTCCTTGTACTCGCGCAGCTTGTTGCTAATCTGGCGCACGATGTCGCCGCGCTTGGGGGCCGGCACCAGGCGCCAGGTCTTGAACGCCTCCTGGGCGGTTTTTACTACCGTATCGTAGTCGTCAGGGGTAGCGAAGGCTACGCTGGCAATGGGGCGGCCATCGGCGGGAGCCAGCACCGTGCGGCGGTTGGCGGTGGCGTGGCCGCCCCAGCTGCGGCCGGTGCAATAGGCCGCATTGTCGGCTTCGATGTGCAACTGGCGCAGTACGTCCTGAATGCCGTGGGGGTCGGTGTGTGGGTGCGCAACGGTTACGTCGGCGGCCGAGGTGGCTTCTTCGAGGGCTAGCTTCATGAGGAAAGGGCGGGAATACGGTGGGAGGATGCTCCCACAAATCTACGGAAAGCCAACTCCCGCCACCAACCGCGGCCGTAACCGCCCGCATTGCCCATTATCCACCCATCCCAGCTCAATTTTCCCCTGGGCACCGCCCCAGGCCCCAATTAGCCCAACCGGCTCTTTTCGCGCACCCGCACGCCGGCCCGCTCCTGCTGGTCGGTGAGCCAAGTCATGGCCTCGGCTTCGTCGTCGTAAAACAGCGGGTACGAATCGAGGGTGGCCGCGTGGCGTAGGTGCAGCTCCATTTCGGCGCTTTCGGCGGCCACGCGCTGGTGCGGGCCGGCCAGGTAAGCGGTGAACAGCGGCCCGCCCAGCGCCGAGGCTATCTGGGGCGAAAACTGGTCGCGAAACCACTCGTTCAGGTCGGGGCCGGCCAGCGGGCGCCGGCGCAGGTCCAACAGCCAGAAGCGGCAGTTGCCGTTGGCTTTGGCTGCGGCGAGCATGGCCTCGTAGGTGCCCTGCAGTTCGGGCGGAGGCAAGGCCTGCAACCACCGGCCGATTAGGATGCCTAAATCGGGGCGGTACTCTAGAGAAAAGGCGCTGGTTGGAAATGTCGGCACGGACACGGCAAATAAGCTATTCTGGGTAGCTATACGTGCTCAATAAAACCGGGTTTTCCTATGTTAGGCCACACCGGCTAGTTGAGCTAACATGTTTAGATGTTGTCCAGCAGAAGCTTTTGGTATATTTAGCTCAGGTTATATAGAGCGGCGACTGCCCTAATTGGGCGCGGTAGGGAGTCTTCCTCCTCTTCGCCCAAAAGCACACAAAAAAGCCCCTGCCGAAACCGGCAGGGGCTTTTTTTTCGATTCAAGACATCAGCTGGATTACTCCTGGCCGATGGGGTAGTAAGCCTTGCGCCCATCGGGATACACGCCTTCTACCAGCGCGCCCGATTTGTCGCGGGCCTCGTCAAGATACTGCTTCACGTCGGCAGGCTTGGTCACCTGATTTTTGTCGATGCGGGTGATGATGAAGCCATCGCCCATGCCCGTTTCGCGGAAGTTGCTGCCCTTGATGCCGCTGATTTTGGCACCGCCTTCCAGGCCCAGCTTGGCTTGCTCCCGGGCGGGCACGGCCGCAATGGTCGCACCCTCGTACTTGATGGAGGCCAAAGTCGGCTCTTCGCGCACCACCGAGGTAGTGCCGGTGGCGTTGCGCAGAACGGCCGTCACCTCGCTGGGCGTGTTGCCGCGCACATAGTTCACTTTAATCTTATCGCCAGGGCGGAAACGCGCCACTTGCTCCTGCAGCTGCGAGGAAGTGTTCACGGCCACGCCGTTGATTTGGGTGATGATGTCGCCCATCTTCAGGCCGGCCGCGGCGCCAGCGCTGCTCTCGCTAAAGCCCTGCACGTACACGCCGTTCAAGGTATTGAGCTTCTTCTCGGAAGCCAGCTTGGCGTCAACTTCCTGAATCTGCACGCCGAGCAGGGCGCGCTGTACCACTTTGTATTTCAGCAGGTCGTCGACCACTTTGCTGGCCAACGAGCTGGGAATGGCGAAGGCATAGCCCTCAAACGAGCCCGTGTGCGAGGCAATGGCCGAGTTGATGCCAATCAGGTCGCCATTCAGGTTCACGAGGGCGCCGCCCGAGTTGCCGGGGTTCACCACGGCATCGGTCTGGATAAACGACTCGATGCCCATGTTGTCTTTGCGGCGCAGGATATCAATGTTCCGGCCCTTGGCCGAAACTATACCGGCCGTTACGGTCGAGTTCAGGTTGAAGGGGTTGCCCACGGCGAGCACCCACTGGCCCACTTTCACGTCGTCGGAGTTGCCGTACTTCACGAAGGGCAGGTTGTCGGCTTTCACTTTCAGCACGGCGAGGTCGGTGTTGGGGTCGGCCCCCACCAGCTCGGCTTCGAACTTGCGCTTGTCGTCGAGCACCACCTCAATCTTGGAGGCCTTGTCGATGACGTGGTTATTGGTTACGATATAGCCGTTGGCGGCGATAATCACGCCCGAGCCCGAACCCTGGCCACCGCCCTGGGGCTGCTGGCCGTGAAACTGCTCAAGCTGGTCGCCAAAAAACTGGCGCAGAAACGGGTCCATCTGCTGCTGGCGCTGGTCAACGGCCGGCGCGGCGTATTCGGTCATCACGTGTACTACGGCCGGGGTCACGGCGGCCGCGGCAGCTACGAAGTTCAGTCCTTCGGGTACGGCGTAAGTGCTGCTCCGCATTTCGGAGGTATAACGTACCTGGGGGTCAGCAGCTACGGCTTGGGGCACCACGGGGATTGGCTCCAACAGCTTGTATCCCCCCACGGCCACGCCTCCGCCAAGAATGGCAGAACCGAACAGGCCGAGCATCATTTGTTTTGCTTGCATGGGTAAGGAAAAATGAGAGGGTGATTTGGGTTAATGAAGAACCTAATTTAAGGAACCAAGGATGAAAACCGAATGAGCGCCACTGGCATTATTTTTCGGTAACGTCCGAAGGATTCGCTTTCGTGTCTCAGGGTTGCTTTTAGCAGAAAAAGGGCCAATTGGAGCAACTACGCCAACAACACCGACGGAAGCAAAAAAGGCACCCCGCAGAGCGCCTTTCTTGCAAAACCGGTCGCTATTAGCGGATTTCAATGTGCTGCTTGGTTACTTTTTCGGTGTCGAAAGGCAGAGTCACGCGCAGGATGCCATCCGTCAGCTCCGCGCCAATGCCTTTCACGTTTACCGTTTCGGGCAGGCGGAAGCGGCGGGAGAACGCGCCGTAGCTGGTTTCCACGCGGCGGAATTTGGGAGCGGCGGGGACTTCCGGAGTTACCACGGCTGGTTTGGTTTCGTCAGCGGCAGTGATTTCGGTGGCGGTTGCAGCGGCTTCCTTGGCAGCAGAAGCTGGGTTGGGCCGGGCGCCGGATATCACCAGCTCGCCGTCGAGAAATTCAATGGTTACCGCTTCCTTCTTCACGCCGGGCAGGGCCAACTGTAGCTCAAAGCCTTCGGCCGTTTCCAGAATGTCAGCGGCGGGGGTAAAAGCGGGCGTGGGTTGCGCAGTGGTAGTCTGCGGGTCGCGTAGCATGTCGGCGAGCATGGCGCTCAAGGCACGGCTAGGACGCAACGAAGGGCGGGGGTTATAGAGCAAAGTGGCCATGTAAATGGTAAGAAGAATTAAGGTTTGCAGAAAAGACGTGCCGTGCATCGGCACACCTCTCTTTCCTTAAAATCTATACCAATTGAGCTACCGCGTCAAATGAAGACATTTTGTCTTTATTTACTAAATACTCCCGACGCCCTCAACTTACGTTGAAGTCAAAAATGTCATTTCAAGCGCCTCAATCCTCTTTTCAGCGCAGCGCAAACCCAGCCATTATGTCACAATTCGACTAAGTGTAAGCTAGTGCTGGGTGGGCAACTGCTGTCTTTCGAACACGGCCTTGCCCTGGAACAGCGTGAACCGGGCATCAATCCCAATGACCGGAGTAGTCAAATTGAGCCGCGCGGCGGGGATGGTCACGTTGCCGTTGACATCCGTTTGGGCGAGGGTGAAGCTGTAGCGCGTTTGGGAAGCCACCCATGGCGTGATGTCGAAATGGTCGCTGACCCGGCAGCCCAATTCGGCGCGGGCGCTGGTGAAGTCAATGCTCCGCTGCTTGGCGTCGGTGTTGGACTTAAGCAGGCGTATGCGGGTGGCCGCTTCGTAGCTCAGGCGGGGGCGCAGGGCAAAGCCGCTGCTGCCCACGGGCACCAGCTTCTCCAGGTCGACGCGCAGGCGGGCCCAGTTTTGCCCATCGGGGCCGGGGCCGCCCACGTAGCCGGCGTTGTTGGGCAAGGTACGCTCCAGGCTCAGGCGTTGCCCAAACGTGAGGCCTGCCAGGCTGCTGCGGTGCCGCAGCAGCGCTTCGGGCACCAGCACCAGCCGCCGGAATCCCATGGCCTCGAGCCGCAGCGTGCCGCCGCCGCTCCAATGCTCGCTCCAGAAATGCTCGTACCCCAGCGTGACGCGCCGCTCGTCGAAACCCAGCCGACGGGCATCGCCGTTGTAGCTGGCCACTTCCAGGTCGCGCTGGCCGCGCAGGCCCAGGAACAGATAATCGCCGTTTTTGAGCGCCAGTTCGGCCTGTAGTTCGGGCCAGAGCTGCAGGTCCAGGGTGGCGCGGCGGGTTTGGGCGGCAGCCGGTTGGGCCAGCAGCAGGCCAGCGGTCAGCACGGCAGCGCCCCAGCGGGCAAAAGAATACCAGTATTTCATAGTTGCAAGGTAATGGTAGCGCCCGGCCGGGTTGGGCTATTTCGCGGCCAACTCTTTAATGGCCAGCCACGCCATCAGGCCCGGCCCGGTGGCCAGGGCTTTTTCGTCGATGTCGAAGGTGGGGGTGTGCACCGAGGAAGCAAAGCGGCCGTCTTCGTGCCGGGTGCCAAGGCGGTAAAAGCAGGCTGGCGCCGCTTGGGAGAAGTAGGCAAAATCCTCGGCGGCCATCCACTGGTCCAGCTCCACCACGTTTTCGGGGCCCAGGAATTCTTCGGCAGCCGCTTTTACGCGGGCCGTGAGTTGCGGCTCGTTTTCGAGGTAGGGATAGCCATGGCGGATTTCCAGCTCGCACACGGCGCCCATGCTCTCGGCCAGGCCTTCGCAGAGGCGGCGCAGGTGCTGGTGGGCCTCGGCGCGCCACTCCTCGTTGAGGGTGCGGAACGTGCCTTCGATGTATACTTCGTTGGGAATAACGTTGGTGGCACCGTTGGCGATTACCTTGCCGAAGCTGAGTACCGACGGGATTTTGGGGCTGGCGCGGCGGCTCACTATCTGCTGCGCGGCCACGATGATGTGGGCTGCCACCAGCACGGGGTCGAGGTTCATTTCGGGCATGGCGCCGTGGCCGCCCTTGCCCCGCACGGTCAGGTACAGCTCGTCGGTGCTGGCCATGTAGCGGCCCGAGCGAATGCCCACTTTGCCCGCTGGCAGGTGCGGAAACACATGCTGCCCGAGCACACTCGTCACCTTGGGGTTTTCCAGCACGCCTTCCTTTATCATCAGCGAAGCGCCGCCCGGCAGCCGCTCTTCCCCGGGCTGAAACATCAGCTTGATGGTGCCCCGGAACTCCCCCTTCAGGTCGTTGAGAATGCGGGCTGCACCCAGCAGTGACGCCGTGTGCACGTCGTGGCCGCAGGCGTGCATCACGCCAGGGTTGGTAGACTTGTACGGCACGTCGTTGGTTTCCTGGATGGGCAGGGCGTCCATATCGGCCCGCAGGGCGATGGTGGGCCCGCCGGGCTGGCCCTCAATCAGGGCGAGTACACCGGTATTGGCAATAGGCCGGGGACTAAGGCCCATCTTTTCCAGCTCCCGCGTAACGAAAGCGGCCGTTTGGGTTTCTTCAAACGACAGCTCGGGGTGGGCGTGCAGGTGGTGGCGAATGGCCACGGTATCGGCGGCGTACTGAGCAGCAAGGCGCTGGATTTGGGGAAGAAGCTCGGTCATGGCTTGGGAATTGAACGGCAACTCCCCTCCTTACCAAGGAGGGGATGTTCGAGCCAACGGCTCGGACGGGGGTGGTTGAGCCGTTGAACGATGTAAGAACGACTCGGCTGTAAATCGTTTGCCCATGGTTCAACGACCCAAACACCCCAGCTAGCGCGTCGCGCCAGCGTCCCCTCCTTGATAAGGAGGGGAGTTTTGTTCTGCTAGGGTTAGGGGTTCTTATTCAGCAGCACCTGCGTGGATTCCAGCTCCAGCTTCGGGGCCAGGCCGCGCAGCTTGGCAAGGCCGCGCGCGGCATCGAGCTTGGTGAGATAATCGCCGATGTAAAGGCGGTAAACTGGCGACTTAAACGTGATGTAGTCGGTTTCATCCGGGTAGCGGCCGATGATGTTGCGGCGAATGGCCATCACTTTATCGCGCTCCAAGCCCAGGTACACCAGAATGCGGTAGCCCTGAGCATACTTCACGTTCTGGTTGGTGTAGGCCTGGTCGCGCAGCCGCTGCTCAATCTGCGCATTCACCTGGTTGGTGGGCGCTACCATGGTTTTCACGGGAGCTGCAGCCGGCCCGGCTTTGGGCATGCTAAACACGGGCCGGTACTTCGTCACGTCCTCCGCCGGCATGGTGGCGGGGGTAGCCGCGGTGCCGGCCGACTTCTTCAGCGTGGTATCGGCTGGGGAGCTGGCACGCGGGGATTTCGGAGCGGTGCTACCGCAAGCTGCCAGGGTCAGCAGCAGGGAGGCCAATAGCATCTTAGGCAGCAGTTGTTTCATCGTTTTCAGCAATCAGGGCCACACTATTGGACGAGCCGATGCGGTCGGCACCCGCCGCAATCATTGCCAGTGCCGCGGCACGGGTGCGAATGCCTCCAGCGGCTTTGATGCGTACGTTTTCGGGCAATACACGGCGCATGAGCGTCACGTCTTCCACCGAAGCGCCACGGCTGGCAAAGCCGGTAGAGGTTTTTACAAAATCCGCTTCGCCACCCACGCACAACTGGCAAGCCAGCTCAATTTCGGCTTCCGAAAGCAGGGCGGTTTCAATGATGACCTTGAGCAAAGCCTGGTGCACGTGACACAAATCGGCCAAGTCCAGGATTTCGGCCTGCACCATTTCCGCTTTGCCCGATTTCAGCGCCCCGATGTTAATGACCATGTCCAGCTCCGTGGCCCCGTCGTACAGCGCCACTTCGGCTTCCTTGAACTTCACACTGGAAGTAGAGTAGCCCAACGGGAACCCAATCACCGTGCACACGGCCACGCTGGTGCCGGCCAGCTTCTCGGTGGCCAGCGCTACATAGCACGGCGGCACGCACACACTGGCGAAGCTGTGCGCAGCGGCCTCTTCGCATAGATGTAATATCTGCGCCTCGGTAGCATCGGGGCGCAGCAGGGTGTGGTCAATTCGGGCGGCGAGCGTCATGGGGCAAAGGTAGGGTGAATGGACTATGCATACGGCGCTGTTTACAGTACGGGCCGCTTGCCTCCCATTACTAAAACCGATACTTATGGTATGCGGCCCGCGCAGTAGTGCTTGCCCTTACAATTGAGCTAAGCATGCGCTGCCCCTCATGCGCTGCCCTTTTGAATGGCGGCAGGCCACAGTTCAAATACACAGCAGACTAGCGCTACATTTACTTACTTTATTATCAGAACCATGCCCACGTCATTTTCCGATGTATTTGCGCTGAACTACGAGACTCGGACCAACCTGCTGGTGGGCCGCTGGCTGAGCAACGTGCCCGACCACATCCTGCATCCGCCGCAGCAAGAGTTGCTGAGTGCCGCGATTAAACACAACCGCTGCCGCTTCTGGCTGCTCGATATGCGCAGCCAGGACCAGTACTCCCCTGCCCTACTGGACTGGCTCAAAGAACTGCTGGCCGAACAGGTGGTAATGGTGCTGGGCTCGCCGGTGTTTCTGGCCTGCGTGGCCAGCGAAAGCCACCGCGAGGAAATCGGGAGCATCGCCACCGAAACGCTGCTGCGCCAACAGGCCCAGCACGAGTTCTACCCCTACTTCTTCAACGACGAAGCCGCTGCCCGCGAGTGGCTGGCCGATAGCCAAGTGTATAGCCATCGCCCGCCCCAGCGCTAGCATCTTTACTCTACCACGAGGCGGCGCGTGTCCGTGCGGCTGCCAGAGGTTAGCCGCACGGCATACAGGCCAGCCGGCAGGCCAGTAAGGTCAAGCTCCACCTGCCGGTCACTAGCTGAAATGGCAGCGATTTGAGTCCGCACGCTACGGCCAAGTGCGTCGAGCACAGTGAGCGTGGCGGAAGTAGCCCCCGGAACGGCGGGCACCAGCACGGTGGCCTTGATATGAGCCGGATTGGGAAACACGCTTACTCCCTCCAGCCAGGTTGGGGAAGTCGTAGCCAACGTGATAACTTCAGGCAAGTAAGCCAGATAGGCAACCGAGGAAGTGCTCGATAGCCCACTAATAGTATAGTTGCCAAAATTTGCTGGGGGCTGCAGCAAGCCAGCTACGTACACGCTGGTGTTACTTACCGCTACTTCATTGGCTTGGTCACTGTTCGAGCCACCAGCTTGCTGCGCCCAGGCGAAAGTGCCAGTTGCGCCTGCATCTGTTAGCTTGGACACAAACACATCCGGGTTGATGCCATTATAGCCGACATTGGTCAAAATCGAGTTTCCAAAGGAAATCTTGTCGCTACTGAAGTTGCCAGCCAGGTACACGTACGAGCCGTTAAGGGCCATGGAATTGACAAAATCATTGCTTGGGCCGCCGGCTTGCCGCGCCCAGGTAAAGCTGCCAGTGGTACCCGCATCGGTAAGCTTAGTCACGAATAAGTCGGTTGCCTGGCTCCCGACTGGAGTTGCGTTGGTCAGGGTAGCACTGCCAAAGCTGGCCGTGCTGCTTTCGAAAGTACCAGCCACGTACACGTTTGGGCCATTTACGCTCATTGCCACGGCGCGGTCATTGCTTGGCCCACCGGCTCCCTGGGCCCACACAAAGCTCGCGGAAGTCCCGGCATCGCTGAGTTTGGCCACAACCACATCGCTAAGGCCCGCATTGGCAAGGGTGCTGCCTCCAAAGCTGGCTGTGGGGCTGGTGGTGCTTCCGGCTACATACACACTGGTACCTTGCACGGCCACGGCTTGGGCAAAATCGTCAGCCACGCCGCCTGCCCGCAGTGCCCACACATAATTGCTGCTCGTACCCGCATCGCTGAGCTTGGCCACATACATGTCCTGGCTGCCCGCGCTGCTCAGTTGCACGCTGCCAAAACGAGCTGTAGCACCGGAAAAACTGCCAGCCACATACACGCTGGCTCCATTTACAACCAAGGCCCGGGCATCGTCCTCTGTGGGGCCTCCGGCCTGTTGGGCCCAAGTAAAGCTGGCGTTGGTACCGGTATCCGTAAGCTTGGCTATGAAGCCGTCGCCGTCGCCAGCACTTACCAGACTCGCGCTGCCGAAGTCGATTGTGCTATTGAAGCTTCCGGCTAGGTAAATGCCGGTTCCCTGCACCGCCATAGAATTAACGGTAAGGAAGGCTGAAGTTCCGCCTCCCGCGAGCCGTTGGGCCCATACGAAGCTATTGGTACTGCTGCTCCACTTGGCTAAGTACAGCTCTGAAGTGCTGCCAGTGTTCGTCAAGGTGGTACTGCCAAACTGAACGGTGCCGCGGAACACGCCAGCGAGGTAAACGTTGCCACTGGCATCGGTTGCCATTGCACTGGCATTGGAAGAGCTATTAATCGCCTGCCCGGGGGCTACTGCGTTTTGCCAAGCGGGGGCTTGTGCATGAGTTTGCGGTTGGGCTATTAGAACAAGCCAGAGAGCGGCAGCTTGCCACCCGCGCAAACAAGAGAAGATGTGTTTCATCAGCAGACTGTTTTGGTAGAAGTTGGAATTAATATATGTGAATGTAGTTACAGCCTTTAAGGATGTGTTAGAAAAAGAAACGCCCCGACCAACTGGCCGGGGCGTTTCTTTTTGTTGAGCTAAAGATCGGCCTCTAGTCGACCAATACGCAGCGGTTTTCCAGTACGTCCTGCTCCACGGTCTTGTACTTCACGTCGCGCACCACGCGGCCGTCCATGTACTGCACGCTCACTTTGTCGTTGCGGTTGGCCACTTTATGGCTGCGCACCGGCGTCTGCTTTACAGCTGGCTGGTCGTTGGGGCCCATGTCCTCGGGGCCGGCACCCAGGGTGTCGAGCATCGATTCGTGCTCCACGGTGAGTTGAGGCTGGGGCTCCTCGTCTTCGAGGTAGTACTCGGGCTCGGCGTTGGTGCCCACCATGCCTTGCTGCACGGGCACGTCGGCGTGGAACAGGAAGGAAGTTGTCTCCTCGTTCACCTTGCCAATCATGCGCTTAAACAGCTCAAACGATTCGAACTTGTACACCAACAGCGGGTCTTTCTGTTCGTACACCGCGTTTTGCACCACCTGCTTGAGGTCGTCCATCTGGCGCAGGTGCTGGGTCCAGGCCGTGTCAATCACGGACAGCACCACCACTTTTTCCATCTGGCGCAGGATGTCGTGGCCGCCGGTGGCCTGGGCCTTGCGCAGGTTGGCAATGGCCTGTACCTGCTTCTTGCCGTCGGTGAAAGGCACCGCGATGTTCTCGTAGGGCGCGCCGTTGCTCAACAGGT
Source organism: Hymenobacter plasmatis (assembly GCF_020711255.1). Classification (GTDB taxonomy): domain Bacteria; phylum Bacteroidota; class Bacteroidia; order Cytophagales; family Hymenobacteraceae; genus Hymenobacter. The sequence continues at coordinate 24,250 of NZ_JAJFAW010000027.1, read as the reverse complement.
CGTTCACCAACGGCAGGGCATTGGAGGCAATATGCTCGTTCTTGCTCTGGAAGTAGCCCAGAGCCTCCTCGTATAGCTTCTGGGTGAGCTGCGGCAGCTGCAGGCTGGTGAGGTCCTGAGCCGTGAGGTAGGTATCGTAGCCAAACACCCGGATGATGGCCAGCTTGAAGTCCTCGAAGTCCCCCGTGATTTTGTGGCCGGCGGCGATGTCCTCGCTCACGTCGTAAATCATGTTGAGGATATCCACCTCCATGCGGTCCCCGTGCAAGGCGTTGCGGCGGCGTTTGTACACCACTTCGCGCTGGGCGTTCATCACGTCGTCGTACTCCAGCAAGCGCTTGCGCGTGCCGAAGTTGTTTTCCTCCACTTTCTTCTGGGCCCGCTCGATGGAGTTGGTAATCATCGAGTGCTGAATCACTTCGCCCTCTTCCATGCCCATGCGGTCCATCAGCTTCGCAATCCGGTCGGAGCCGAACAGGCGCATCAGGTTGTCTTCCAAAGACACGAAGAACTGCGAAGTACCCGGGTCGCCCTGGCGGCCGGCGCGGCCCCGCAGCTGGCGGTCGACGCGGCGGCTTTCGTGGCGCTCCGTGCCGATGATGGCCAGACCACCCGACTCGCGTGAGGTTTCGCGCAGCTTAATGTCGGTACCACGGCCGGCCATGTTGGTGGCGATGGTCACGGTGCCAGGGAAACCGGCGGCGGCCACAATCTCGGCTTCGCGCTGGTTCTGCTTAGCGTTCAGTACCTGGTGCTGGATGCCGCGCAGCTTCAGCATGCGGCTCACCAGCTCAGAAATTTCAACTGACGTGGTACCCACTAGCACGGGACGGCCGGCTTCCACCAGCTTCTGGATTTCCAGGGCCACGGCGTTGTATTTCTCACGCACCGTCTTGTACACCTGGTCGTCGGAATCCTTGCGGCTGATGGCGCGGTTGGTAGGAATTACCACTACGTCGAGCTTGTAGATTTCCCAGAACTCGCCGGCTTCGGTTTCGGCCGTGCCGGTCATGCCGCACAGCTTGTGGTACATGCGGAAGTAGTTCTGCAGCGTCACCGTGGCATAGGTCTGGGTGGCGTCTTCTACGCGCACGTTTTCCTTGGCCTCGATGGCTTGGTGCAGGCCGTCGGAGTAGCGGCGGCCTTCCATTACGCGGCCGGTTTGCTCGTCCACGATTTTCACTTTGCCGTCTTCGGTCAGGATGTACTGGTCGTCCTTCTCAAACAGCGTGTAGGCCTTCAGGAGCTGGTTTACGGTGTGCACCCGCTCGCTCTTCTCCTGATAGTCGCTCATCAGCTTTTCCTTCTGATGCAGCTTTTCTTCGGCCGTAAGCGTGGCGTTTTTCTCGATGTCGGCAATGGCCATGCCGATGTCGGGCATGATGAACAGCTTGGGGTCTTCGCCCTGGGCCGTAATCAAGTCAATGCCTTTCTCGGTTAGCTCAATTTGGTTGTTCTTCTCATCGATGGTGAAGAACAGCGGCTCGTCGGCCTTGGGCATCTGCCGGGAATTGTCCTGCAGGTAGTGGTTCTCAGTGGCCTGGAGTACGGCGCGAATGCCGCTTTCCGAGAGGAACTTGATGAGGGGCTTGCTCTTGGGCAGGCCGCGGTGGGCGCGGAATAGCATGAGGCCGCCCTCGCCGTTTTTGTCGCCTTCCTCGACGCCGGTTTTGCCTTCGGCGATGAGCTTGCGGGCCTGCACGAGGTAGTTCTGCACCACCTTCTTCTGCTCGTCGACCAGGCGCTGAATGCGCGGCTTGAGCTGGTAGAACTCGTGCACGTCGCCGCGGGGTACCGGGCCCGAGATGATGAGCGGCGTCCGCGCATCGTCAATCAGCACGGAGTCTACTTCGTCGACCATGGCGAAGTGATGCTTGCGCTGCACCAGCTCCTCGGGGTCGCGCGCCATGTTGTCGCGCAGGTAGTCGAAGCCGAATTCGTTGTTGGTGCCGTAGGTGATGTCGGCCTGGTAAGCGGCGCGACGCTCCGGCGTGTTGGGCTGGTGTTTGTCGATGCAGTCCACGGTGATGCCGTGGAATTCGAACAGCGGCGCGTTCCATTCGGAGTCACGCTTGGCCAGGTAGTCGTTCACGGTTACGAGGTGCACCCCGCGCTTCGACAGCGCATTGAGGAACGACGGCAAAGTCGAAACCAGCGTTTTGCCTTCGCCCGTGGCCATTTCGGCAATTTTGCCTTGGTGCAACACCACGCCGCCAATCAGCTGCACGTCGTAGTGCACCATGTCCCAGGTGATTTCGGCACCGCCGGCCAGCCATTTGTTGGCCCAGATTGCCTGGTCGCCCTGAATGGTGACGTTGGCCTTGCGCGAAGCGTATTCGCGGTCGTAGTCGGTGGCGGTTACCACCAGCTGGCCGTTCTCTTTGTAGCGGCGCGCCGTTTCCTTCACAATGGCGAAAGCCGGCGGCAATACCTCCAGCAATACTACTTCGAGGTCCTTGTTGCGCTGCTTTTCCAGCGCGTCAATCTGCTCGAACAATACCTCTTTCTGGGCTATGTCGAGCTGGGGCTGGCTGTCGATTTGGTGGTGCAAACCCGCTATTTGCCCATCGAGGCCGGCGAGGCGCTCGTCGATGCGGGCCCGGACAGATTTGGTCTGCTCGCGCAACTGGTCATCGGTCAAGCCGGCCAGTTTGGCATATTCGGCATTAATCAGCGCCACGTAGGGCACGATTTCTTTTAAATCGCGCTCCGACTTGGAGCCAAATATTTTGGCGACGGTCTTGCCTAGGAATTCAAACATCAGGTAGTTTTTTAACGAATAAGCGCCGGGGCGCACCCCAAATTTACGGAGCCTTCCGCTAAAACCGTCCCAAAACAAAAAGCCCCGCCAAAATGGCGGGGCTTAATTGAATAATAAATTGGTGTTCCCCTCCCCTTCTTACCGAGGAGGAAGTGCGCTACTCCTGCTTGGGCGAGCGGCTCACCAGCTTTTCAACCAAGGCCGTGCTGCCCGAAATAGCGGGGCGGGCCGGCTTGGCGGCGGTCTCCTTTTCTGTCAGCTTCTTGTAGAGCGTCAGGGCCTGGGCTACCACCTGGTCCATGTTGTAGTACTTGTAGGTGGCAAGGCGGCCCACAAAGTGCACGTTGGGTGTTTCGTCGGCCAGCTTCTTGTACTTGTTGTACAACTCGGCGTTTTCGGCCATCGGAATGGGGTAGTACGGGTCGCCCTCGGCCTGCGGGTACTCGTACACGATGGCCGTTTTGGGGTGGTCCTGCCCGGTGAGGGCCTTAAACTCGGTGATGCGCGTGTAGGGGTGCTCGTTGGGGTAGTTCACCACGGGCGCGGCCAGGTGCTTTTCCTTGTTCAGCGTTTCGTGCTTGAACTCCAGCGAGCGGTAGGGCAGCTTGCCGAATTTGTGGTCGAAATACTCATCCACGGGGCCGGTGAAAATCATTTCCTTGAAGGGAATAAAGTCGATTACCTCGTGGTAATCGGTGTTCAGCATCACCTTGATGTTGGGGTGGTCGAGCATCTTCTCAAACATCCGGGTGTAGCCGTGCAGGGGCATGGCCTGGTAGGTGTCGGTGAAGTAGCGGTCGTCGCGGTTGGTGCGGGTAGGAACGCGGCTGGTCACCGACTTGTCGAGCTGCGAGGGGTCGAGGCCCCACTGCTTGCGGGTGTAGTTCTTGAAAAACTTCTCGTAGAGCTCGCGGCCCACTTTGCTCACCACCACGTCTTCCGACGTCTTGATGACGGGCACTTCTTCGGCCACGGAAGCAAAAAACTGGTCCAGCTCAAAGCTGGTCAGGTTCAGGCCGTAGAGTTTGTTAATAGTGTCGAGGTTGATGGGCATGGGCACGTGCTGGCCGTCAACCGAGGCCAGGACGCGGTGCTCGTAGGGGCGCCAGTCGGTGAAGTTGCCGAGGTAGTCGAAGACATCTTTCGAATTGGTATGGAAGATGTGCGGGCCATACTTGTGCACCAGGATGCCGTCCTCATTATAATGGTCGTAGGCATTGCCAGCAATGTGGTTGCGCTTATCGATAATGAGGACCTTCTTATTGCTGCGGGTGGCCAGCCGTTCGGCTAGCACGCTGCCGGCAAAACCGGCCCCAACGATGAGGTAATCGAACATGGTGCGTAGGGGTATGGAAGCGTGGAAAGGCTATTGAAAATAATTGGGCTAAAAGCGCGGAGCCGCTGCCGGAGGCGTAACCTCCGAAACCTTGACGGCCAGTGGGGTGCCTGCGGCCGTGGCCGCATCAGGGGTTTTCGCAGCGAGGCGTTGCTGCATCAGGTTCACCATGTCCTGCCAGGTTTGGTCCCAGGAAATGGTGGCCAGGTAATCGTCGGTGCGCTGGCGCCAGTCGGCGTCAGTGCGCTGGGTCAGGGCCTTTTCAATGGCCGCGCCGAAGTCCTGGGCGTTGTCGGCGATGTGCACCAGTTTCAGGTCGCCGTAGGGCCGCACCACATCGCGAATCGGGGTGCTCACTACCGGGTTGCCCGCCGCCAGATATTCCGGAGTTTTGGTCGGCGAGATAAACTTAGTGCTTTCATTGTCAGCAAATAACAATGTCGCTACCTCCCAACCTTTCAAATAAGCTGGGAGTTCCTTGTAGTCCTTGCCGCCCAGGTAATGCACGTTGGGCGTGCGGGGCAGCACGGCCGGGTCAATCTTAACCACCGGCCCGATGATGACGAACTGCCACTGCGGATGATTCTCAGCCAGCTCGCGCAGCAGCTCAATATCCAATCGCTCGTCGACCACGCCAAAAAAGCCAACCCGCGGGTGGGGAATGGCGGCCTGGTCGGCGGGCTCGGCCAGCGGGCCGCGGGCCTGGCCAAAGTGGGCCTTGTCGATGCTGCTCGGGAAAGCATGGGCATCGGGGTGCTGCTCCCGCTTGGCTTCGTACAGGGTGTGGCCGCCCGTGAACACGAGGTCGGCCTTCTGGAACAGCTCCTGCTCGCGTTTCTTCAGTTCGGGGTGGGCAAACTTGAAGTTGGCCAGCTCGTCCATGCAGTCGTACACGGTGAGCAAGGGCTGGAAGTGGCGCGACTTGCCCAAGGCCATGGGCGTGTAGTACCAGAAACTATATTTCGTAACGCTTTGCTCGCTGAAATACTGGCTCAGTACTTCAAACTGGGCCTGGTCGCTGGCGGTTTCGTCGTGGCGCAGGCGCTGCGGCAAATGCACTACCACCACTTTCACCCCGTTGTCGCGCTCTTTTACCTCTACGTGCGGCTCAACCAAATCGTCGGCGTGGTAGAAGGCATCCTCTACATAAAAAACCCGCCCGTACTGGGCAAAGCGGGAAAGCAAATGCTGGGGGCGCTGCCATACAAAGTCCCAGTGCAAATGCGCAAAGCAAACCAGGTCGGGCAGGGTATATTCAGGAGTAGTTTCGGCAGCTGATTCGCTGGGCCGGGCAGCGGTGGCGGAGGCACGCAGAGGCACTTCCGCCGTCGACGATGGTGGCATGTATAACGACAAGAAAATAAAGTTTCGCGCCGCTCCGGACCAACACACGATAGACGACCGGGGCACTTGCCACCCTATACGGCTCTCCTTCAAGTAAGGATATGGTTCAGCTTACTTTGCTAAATATTTCCGTTAGGAGCATCGCAGGCCAATAATATAGAAGCGTATTAATGGGCCGGCAGCCTCACCAGGCTACAGCAGGCACTGCCATTCCACGGCATCGTCCCAGCCGGTGGGTGTGCGCAGCCACGCCAGCCGGGTGCCCACCCGCCGGAACCCGGCCGCGCGAAACAGCCTCATACTGCCGCTGTTACCGGCACCAATAGTAGCATACACCTGGTGCAAACGCAGGGCTTGGCGGGCGTGGTTTTTCAGCTGCTCGAGGGCCTGCCGCGCGTAGCCGTGGCGGCGCTCGGCGGCCAGAATGGTGATGCCCACCCCGGCCCGCTGGTGCAGCGGGTCGTAATCAAAGAGGTCGACTACGCCCACTGGCAGGCTGCTAATTTCAGTAGTAACCACAAGCCTTAACTGGCGCACTACGTAGAAATCCGCGGTGGCATGCGCCAAGTACTCACGGAGAGCGTGCCGCGACACCGGCGCCAGCGTATCCGACACGGCCCAAATGTCCGGGTCGTTCTCCAGCGCAAACAGAAAGTCGAGGTCTTCGGGCTCAAGGGCACGCAGGCGCACGGCAGCGGAAGAAGCGGGAGCTTTGGTAGCTGGAACGGGCTGTGTCATGGTGTATGGTAAAGCCGGGTGGGCAAACCGGCCGCACGCCGGTTACTCCTCTACTACGCCGCTAAATACGCGCACGGCCGGGCCACTCAGCCACACGTTCTCAAATCCGCCATCGGGGCGCTTCTCAAAAGCCACCTCCAGCTGGCCGCCGGGTGTGCGCAGTCGCACCGGCGAGGCCGCCCCGCGCGCGCTGGCCGCCAGGGCCACGGCCGTCACGCCCGTGCCGCAGCTCAGGGTTTCGTCTTCCACGCCGCGCTCGTAGGTGCGCACGGGCCAGGGGTGAGCCGGGTCGGCGGGCAGCTCCACGAAGTTGATGTTGGCGCCGGCCGCGCCGTAGGGCTCGCCGTAGCGCAGGGCCCGGCCTTCGGCGAAGACGTTCAATTCGTCGAGCCCGGTGGGCAGAAAGCGGATGTGGTGCGGCGAGCCGGTGTTGAGGAAGGTATCGTTGGCGCCGGCAGGTTGGGCTGGGTCCACGTCCTGCATTTTCAGGCGCACGGTGCCGTCGGGCTCCACACGGGCATCGTGGGGGCCGTCCACGGCCAGGAAATGCGCCGTGTCCTGAATCACGCCAAGGAATTTGGCAAAGGCCACGAGGCAGCGGCCGCCGTTGCCGCACATGGAGCTGGGCCGGCCGTCGGCGTTGAAGTACACCATCTCAAAATCGTAGCCGGCCAGGTTCCGCAGCAGCATCAGCCCATCGGCCCCGATACCGAAGCGGCGGTGGCACAGGTGGGCAATCAGGGCGTGGTTGGTTTCATCAAACTGCCGGTTCCGGTCGTCGATGATGACAAAGTCGTTGCCGGTGCCGTGGTATTTGTGGAATTGCATGAGAATAACCTGTGGCTTTTAAAAGGACGTCACGCAGAACGCAGCGAAGCATCTCGCGTGCAGTATTAATTAAGTCGGCTGTCATGCTGACGAAGGAAGCATCTTATCACACCGGAGTCGTTCAAAGGTGAGAAGATGCTTCGCTGCGCTCTGCATGACAAGAGGCGCGAGCGAAATGCTTCGCTACGCTCGGCATGACGGTCTGCTGACTGTTTAGCATCATCTAAAGCTGCAGCCAAAATCTATTCTGCAAAGAAACCGTTCCGCCGGCTCAATTCCCTTTAGTGGCCTTGCTCGGCCAGGTTGCCGCAGCGCAGCCACCCCTCCCAGCGCTTGCGCTTGGGCGCGATTTTGCCGCGCAGGTATTTTTCCATGATGAGGGCCGCGCATGGCGCCGCCGAGAGCCCGCCGTAGCCCGCGTTTTCGATGTACACGGCCACCACAATTTTCGGCTTGTTGGCCGGGGCAAAGCCGGCAAAAGTGGCGTGGTCGTCGCCCTCGTCATTTTGCACGGTACCGGTTTTGCCGGCTACGCTAATGCCCACATCGAACAGATTGGCCAGGTCGGCGGTGCCGCCGTGGCCCAGCGCGGCCACCATGCCCGGAATGAGGGCGGCGAAGTGGACGCTGTCGACCAGAGTGCGGTGCTTTTCCCGAAACTTGGGCAGCGGCGTGCCCGACGCTCCCACGGCCCGCACAAAATGCGGCGTGATGTACCAGCCTCGGTTGGCGATGGTGGCCAGCACATTGGCCGTTTGCAGGCCGGTGAGGTTGATTTCGCCCTGCCCCACGCTGAGCGAGTAAATATTGTGATAGGTCCAGTTGCAGGCCCCGAGGCGGCGGTCGTAGTAAGCGGCCGTGGGAATGAAACCGGGGCTCTCGCGGGCCACGTCCACGCCGAGCAGGGTATCGAGGCCAAACGACTTCACGTACCGCGTCCAGGCAATCAGGTTTTGGTGGCGCACGGCACAGGTATCGGCGGGTTGGGCAAGCGAATCGGGCACGTTGTCCACCACGGTTTGCAGCACCCGGTAGAAATAGGGGTTGCAGCTGTACTTCAGCGCCTGCGTCAGGTTGCGGGCGTTGGGATGGTGGTGCACGCAATTGATGAGCGACTGGTCGCAGGGAAACGCGGCATTGGCCGTGATGGCGCCCAACTGCATGGCCACGGCCGCATTCACCAGCTTAAATACCGAGCCCGGCGGGTTGGCCATGGTAGCGGGCCGGTTCAGCAGCGGCATGTCGGGGCTGAGCAGCAGCGCGCGGCGCGCCCGGCCGCCGCTCGGCGCCATAATCACGGCGGGGTCGTAGGTGGGGGCCGATACGTAGCACAGGATTTCGCCCGTGGCGGGCTCCAGGGCCACAATGTAGCCGCGGCGTTCGGCCAGGATGCGCTCGGCGTAGGCTTGCAGTTCGGTATCGAGGCTGAGGTGCAGGTCCTGGCCGGGGCGGTACACGGTGTCGGCGGCCCAGGAGCCGTGCTGGCGGCCCCGCGCGTCTACCAGCGGATGATAGGCCCCGCGGCGGCCGGTGAGCAGCCCGTTGTAGTAGCTTTCCACACCGCCATTGCGCAGGCGGTAGAAGCGGCCGCGGGCCAGCCGCTGCGCCTGGTACAGAAACGGCTGGGCCGCCGCGTAGGCATAGCCCAATACCGGGGCGGCCACGGGCACGGTGAAGGTGCGCGCCGTGTACTCGCGCACCGTGAGGTGGGGCCACTCGCGGCGGTGCCGGCGCACGGTGTCGGCCTCGGAGGAAGTCAGCTCAATTTGCATGGGCAATTCCCGGCGCCGGATATCGGCCACCCGGGCCTGCAGCGCGCTATCGGGCCAGCCCAACAGCCGGTTAAAACGAGCCGAATCCAGGGGCTGGCGCGGTGTGAAGCTGAGCAGGTAGCGCCTTTCGGTATAAGCCAGTAGCGAGTCTTTCCGGTCAAAAACCTGCCCACGGTGGGGCCGCCTCACCTCGCGGCGCTGGACATAGGTTTCGGGCGGAAGCGCTGGGCGCGGCGCAGGCGTGCGGGGCCACCAAAGCACGAGGGCAAGCCCGGCCAGGAGCACCACAATCAAGCCCACCAACTTCTTCCAGTTTGCAGTAAGCATCCGGTAAAGCTAGGTGTTAGCCATCAGCTTAGCCGGCATTCTTCGATGAACAGCGTTTACCGCCGCCTTAAGGGTTTTAATTACCAGAAATTCACACCCATGAGGCTGCCATGTGCGTCCTGAGCTGCTTTAGTAATCGCTGCACCTCACGACGATGGCCGCTACAATGGCCACTGCCAACAGCGACCCTATGCGCAGCGCCAGAAATACCCACGCTGGTAATTCGGGGTCTTTGGGGATTCTAAACATCCTCTTTCTACGAAAAACGCTTTTTAAGAGCCGTTGGGCCGAATGAAGGAGGTGGGCTAAAAGCGTGGAAATGCAGTTGTCGCCAGCCCGGCACATGAAGCTCCAAAAGCCAAAAACCACAAGCCGGGGCCCCACCAAATCGGCCCTCCCCTACCTTTGCCCTTTCTATGTACGATTTCCTGACCACGAGCCCCTGGCCCGACTACGAGCTCATCGACTGCGGCAACTTCCAAAAGCTGGAACGCTTCGGTAAGTACGTGTTGGCGCGCCCCGAGCCCCAAGCCATTTGGGACCCGCACCTGCCCCTGAAAGAATGGGAGAAAGCCGATGCCGCCTTTGCCCGCGCCGCCGGCTCCACCGAAAAAGGCCAGTGGCGCCTCAAGCCCGCCATGCCCGAGCAGTGGCTGATAGCCTACGAGCGGCCCGATGGGCTCAAGCTCAAGTTCCGGCTGGGGTTGTCGTCGTTTAAGCACGTGGGGCTGTTTCCGGAGCAGGACCCCAACTGGCAGTTCATCTACAACCAGACCAAGCTGCGCCGCGCCGCGCAGCCGCGCGTGCTCAACCTGTTTGCCTACACCGGGGCTGCCACGCTGGCCGCCCGCGCCGCCGGGGCCGACGTCACGCACCTCGATTCGGTGAAGCAGGTCAACTTCTGGGCCCGCGACAACATGGAAGCCAGCCAACTCGACGGCGTGCGCTGGCTGGTGGAAGACGCCATGAAGTACGTGCGCCGCGAAGTGAAGCGCGGCAGCAAGTACCAGGGCCTCATTCTGGACCCGCCCGCCTACGGCCGCGGCCCCAACGGCGAAAAATGGCAGCTCGAAGACGAACTCAACGAACTGCTCAAGCTTAGCCAGCAGCTGCTCGACCCCGCCGACCACTTCTTTGTGGTGAACCTGTACTCGCTGGGCTTCTCCGCGCTGATTCTCGACAACCTCGTAACCGAGATTTTTACCGGCGAGAAAAGCGTGCGCGAACTGGGCGAAATTTACCTACACGACGCCGGCCAGCGCAAGCTCCCGCTGGGCACGTTTTGCCGGTTCGCCAACTAGGGAGGCAGGCCGCAGCTTGCCCCGACGCCCGCCTTTTTTGTTATTCCGTCAGCTGCTTTACGTCTTTTAGCCATGCCCTATTCCATCCGTATGGCCACCCTGGGCGACGTGCCGGCGCTCAATGCGCTCATCGAAGCGTCCGTTCGCCGGCTCAGCATTGGCTACTACACGCCGCGGCAGATTGACAGCGCCCTGCAGTACATGTTTGGCGTAGACACCCAGCTCATCAACGACGGCACTTACTACGTGGCCGAAGCCGAGGGCCAGATTGTAGGCTGCGGGGGCTGGAGCAAGCGCAGCACCCTGTTTGGCGGCGACCAGACCAAAGCCGCCGAGGACCAGTTGCTGGACCCGGCGCAGCACCCCGGTCGCATCCGGGCGTTTTTTGTACTGCCGCAGTGGGCCCGGCAGGGCATTGGCCGGGCCATCGTTCATTTCAGCGAAAAGGCGGCGTACGAGGCCGGCTTTCGGCGCCTGGAGCTGGCCGCCACCCTCCCCGGCGAGCCGCTGTACCGGGCCCTGGGCTACCTCGCCGACGAGCATTTTGCCCTTACTTTCCCCAACGGGGAGCACCTGCCCATTATTCGAATGCACAAGGACCTTACCGCGGCCGTGCAAACCCCTTCTTACATGACGCAAATTCCCCATCACCGCCTGGCCCTCATCGACCTCGGCACCAACACCTTCCATCTGCTTATTGTCGAAATGCCCGCCGTGGCCGGCGACAAGCCGCTGGCCCTGCTGCGCACCAAAGCCGGCGTGCGCCTCGGGGAGGGCGGCATCAGCCAGGGCATTATTGCCCCCGAAGCGTATGCCCGCGCCCTGCACACGCTGGCCGGCTTCAAGGAGGAAATTGAGCTGCACGAAGTCAAGGAAATTCGCGCCACGGCCACTAGCGCTATGCGCGTGACCCGTAACGGGCCCGACCTGGTGCGCGACATTTTCGAGCAAACCGGTATTCAGGTCGATGTTATCCCCGGCGAGCGGGAGGCCGAGTTGATTTGTGCCGGTGTGCGCCAGGCCGTGGACCTGGGCACCGACCCCAGCCTAATCATGGACATTGGCGGCGGCTCGGTGGAATTCATCGTGGCCAACCACAGCACCATTTTCTGGAAGCAAAGCTTTGAAATTGGGGCGCAGCGCCTGCTCGACCTCTTTTTCCCCGACCCCAGCGGCATTTTCCCGGCCGCTTCCGTGGAGGCCGAGCAGGAATATTTGAGCACTGTGCTCACCCCGCTCATTGAAGCGGTGCACCGCTACAAGCCTGTGAGCCTGGTGGGCGCCTCCGGCAGCTTCGACAGCCTGGCCGACATGCAAGTCGGGCGCTTGCGCTCGGAATCGGAGCTGCCGCCCTGCACCGAGCTGGAAGTAGGCAGCTTCCAGGCCAGCTACCGACACCTGCTCAGCGGCAACCACGAGCAGCGCGTGGCCCTGCCCGGCATTTTGCCCATGCGGGCCGACATGCTGGTAGTGGCCTCGGTGCTCATCGACTTTGTATTGGGCATTTCGGAAATCACCCGCATTCGCACTTCGGCTTATGCCCTAAAAGAAGGTCTGCTGGCAGAAATGCTCGCGGCCTAGCCCCATTATGACCTTTTCCTACAACCAGCTTTTCGCGTTCACCGAAGCCATTTTCCGCAGCATCGGCTGCCCCGAGGCCGACGCCACCCTGGCTACCGAAACGCTGCTCTCGGCCGACCTGCGCGGCATCGACTCGCACGGCGTGGCCCGGCTGGTGGGCTACGTGCGGCTCTGGGAAGCCGGGCGCATCAACCCCACGCCCCGGGTAGGTGTGACGTACGAAACGCCGAGCACGGCGGTGGTAGACGGCGACGGCGGCCTCGGCCTCGTGGTGGGCCCCAAGGCCATGCGCGTGGCCATTGAGAAGGCTCAACTGGTGGGCACCGGCTGGGTTTCGGTCAAAAACTCCAACCACTTCGGCATTGCCGGCTACCACGCCATGCTGCCCCTGGCGCACGACATGATAGGCGTGGCCATGACCAATGCCTCCCCCCTGGTGGCACCCACCTACTCCCTCGACCGCCTCCTGGGCACCAACCCCATTGCCGTGGCCGTGCCCGCTGGCGAGCAGCCAGATTTCGTGGCCGACCTGGCCACCACCACCGCCGCCAACGGCAAGCTCGAAATAGCCCAACGCAAGCAGCTGCCGGTCCCCGAAGGCTGGGTGCAAAACGCCGACGGCAGCGGCTCGACCGACGCCAACGCGGTGAAGAACGGCGGTGCGCTGCTGCCGCTGGGCGGCGCCACGGGTTCGCACAAGGGCTACGCTCTGGGCAGCGTTGTGGATATCTTCTCGGCTGTGCTCTCTGGTGCGAACTACGGGCCGTGGGTGCCGCCGTTCGTGGCCTTTCTGCAGCCCCCTACCGACCCGGTGGGCCAGGGGCTGGGGCACTTCTTCGGGGCCATGCGCGTGGATGCCTTTCGGCCCGCCGACGAGTTCAAAGCCCACATGGACAACTGGATTTCGACTTTCCGCAACGCCCACGCCGTGGAAGGCAAAAAGGTGCTGATTCCCGGCGACCCGGAGCGGGAAATGGCAGCCCACCGCATCTTGGAAGGCATTCCCCTCCTTGACGCCGTGGTGCAGGACCTGGAAGGCGTCGGCAAGAAGTTCGGCGTAAAGCTGCAGTAAGCCGTTGGGCTAAAATGCGCGTCAGCGGAGCAATTGCTTGGCACAGCCCGCCTTTAATCGTGCATAAGTAACCGTAGTACGGTCATGCTGAGCGCAGCCGAAGCATCTCGCCCGCTTCGTTGAGCTAGCATTGATTACTACGGCGGGAGAGATGCTTCGGCTGCGCTCAGCATGACCGCATTTTTCTACGCGCTTAATTGTGCGAGAGCAATTACTTTAGCTCAATTCGGAAGAACTATCGGAGAGACGTGGCTTGAAAAAGAAAAGGCCCCGAATGGAAATCCATTCGGGGCCTTTTTATCTGTTGAAAGCTAGTCGTTAGCTGTGGTTAGCAGCGGTCGAAGCGGTAGAAACCAGTGCGGTGATGGCGGCGTCCTCGTTCAGGTATTTAGAGTTGTAGCTGGCGTCCGACCGGTTAATGAACAGACAGGTGCCACCATGCACGGCGTCGATAATCTGCGCGTACTGGTCAAGCGGCAATGCCGGGCAGCCCAGGCTACGACCCAGACGGCCGTTCTGCTTGATAAACTCTTCGCTCACGTAGTCGGCCCCGTGCATCACCACCGAGCGGCTGGCCGCGTTGGTATTGAAGCCTTCGTCGAGCCCTTCCAGGCGCAGGCTGCGGCCGTGCTTGCCTTCGTATTCTTTGCTGGTAGCATAGAAGCCGAGGCTACTCATGTTGCTTTGGTCGGTGTTGGAGAAGTTGGTGGCTTCGTTTTCGCCGGAGTTGTGGCCGTGGGCCACCAGGGTATGAAACAAGGTTTTGTTGCTGGCCAAATCGAAAACCCACAGGCGCTTCTCGGTAGAAGGCAGGTCGAAGTCAACCACCGTCAGCAGCTGCTTGTCGTCGGCGAGGCGGCCAGCTTGGCGCAGGTTGAGGTAGCCGGTCATGGCTTTCTCGAAGGTTTCGAAGCGCAGGCCCTGCTGCTCCGCCCCAAGGGCGTCGTAAGTAGCCCGCAGTTTTTGGTCGTACACAGCCGCGGCCGAAAAAGCTTTGCTCGGCAGGTGCAGCTCGTTGCGCGTACCAGCCATCGACTTCGATACCGGGCCGGCTAAGGGCGTGGCCAGAAACAGCGAAGCCAGAAAAGGCATCACCCGGCGCGCCAGACGGGCCCGCCGTTGCGACTTGCGTTTACGCTGTACTACGCTGGGCTGGTGCATAATTTTCATGGGTTAGCTGGTGTCTTGTAGAACCCGCAGCCGCACAGGCAGCTACTGATTCACCACCTTCTACGTGAGAACACGGGTCGGTGGCTGGTTTACAACCTCTGAGGTTCTCAAAAGATTCCGCTTATGGGCCCGGGCGCCAGCTCAACGGCCCTGCTGATAGGCGGTTTATTCCCAGCCCCGCGCCAGAAATCGCCGTCCGGCAGCTCGGCCATCCAGCCAGCGCGAGGTCAGTCCGGGGCCGCTTATCAGCAGCATGCTGCCCACCCGCACCGTGGCAATGATGGCCTTGAACTGCTCGGGCGGCAGGGCCGGGCAGCCGCGGCTGTAGCCCAGGTGGCCGTGCTGCCGGATGTAGTTGGGGCTGGCATAGTCGGCGGCGTGCAGCACCACGTACCGGTCGTAGGCATTGGCGTTCTGGCCCTTGTCGAGCCCTTCGATGCGGCGCGAATAGCCGTGGATGCCGTCGTAAGTATCGGCGGTGCGATAGAAGCCCAGCGAAGTACAGGCCGACTCCTCTTTGTTTGAAAACCGAGTTGCCCGCACAGCTCCCGACCCTTCGCCGTGGGCCACCAGACTGCGGTGCAGCACCCGCGCATGGCGCAAATCGAGCACCCAAAGGCGCTCCGTGGTATTGGGCAGGTCCATATCGGCCACGGCCAGCAAGCCGCCGCGCTCGATGCGCCCGGTGGGGTGCAGGGTGAGGTAGCCCACGCAGGCCTGCTCCAGCACGGCCGGGCGCAAGGCCGCTGCCGCGGGGCCCAGGGCCGCGTGGAGCTGCCGGATGGCTTGGCGCAACGTGTCGGGCACATTGGGCAGCGGGGCGATGGGCGTAAGAGCAAGCGAATCAGGCAGGGTCTCGGCAGCAGGAGTTGAAACTGCGGCGGACCGGGTCGCCAGCACTGCGGCCTGAACTGAGCTTGGTAGCGCGTGGGCTTCGTCGGCGCGCACCTGGCAACTGCCTAGCCCCGCAACCACTACTGCAACCAAAAAGCAACGCTCCCAAGCCGACCACTTGGAAACAGCCCGAGTAGCACACAATTCAACCGATACAACCATTACTTGAAGGTACTGCTGGGAAAGAAACAGCCCAATATTTTACTTAAAAAAAGGAGAGTTTAAAATCTTTTGCCAGGACCGCAGCACCCTTGCACCCTGCCCAATAGGTCGCAAAAATGGCTATTTGTGGCAGACGCGTCAACCCTTAATAATTATAAATAAATAAAGTAAATATTTATTAGAGCAACGATTAAAAATATATGCCGTTTATTGGCAACCCCTGCGCAAAAATACACCTTTTCATCTTATAAATCAGAACGATAAGCGAGTCCGGCTTCGCCTGATACCATACAGTTTTTTCTTCATTTCTTCACAACCAAAATTCCCACACAATGCCAAAATCTACTCCTCAAAATTTCATTCCCCGCGCGGCTCGGTTCCTGCTGATGCTTGCGCTGCTGCTTGGGCTGGGCAACCAGGCTGCCCGAGCCCAAAAAGTGGTACTGCAAGCCTTCTGGTGGGACTACTGGAACAGCAACTACCCCAATGGCTGGGCCAACTACCTGGCCGACCTGGCCCCCCGCCTGAAAACCATGGGCGTGGACGCCATCTGGATTCCACCCACCATCAAAAACGGCAACCAGGGCAACGGCTACTCGCCGTTTGACAACTACGACCTGGGCGACAAGTGGCAGAAGGGCTTTTTGGCCACCCGCATGGGCACCAAAGACGAGCTGCTGCGCGCCGTGGCCGTGCTGCACGCCAACGGCATTGAGGTGATTCAGGACATTGTGCTCAACCACAACGACGGGGCCGGCTCTTCGTCGGGCGCCGGTGGCCAGGACCCGGCCGCCTACGACGACGGCACCACCAACCGCTACAAGAACTTCCGCTACGTGAGCTACGGCAAGCCGGCCGGCGACGAAAGCGCCGCCGACTACCTCTCGCGCAGCGGCCGGTTTTCCAAGAACTGGCAGAATTTCAACCCCAACCCCGGCAACAACTCCACTTCGGGCGACTGGAACGCCCCGTATTTCGGCCCCGACATCAGCTACTACCCGGGCTCCAACGGCCTGAGCTCCAACGCCACCTACAACCCCGCCCAGGCCTCGGACTACATGCGCACCGGCAACCGCAACTGGCTGGTGTGGTACAAAAAGCAAGTGGGCTTCGATGGCGTGCGCCTCGACGCGGTGAAGCACTTCCCGGACTTTGCCAGCGAAGACTTCCTCTACAACCTGCAAAGCAACGCCGGCTGGGCTTCGGGCGGCGCCACCATGTACGCCGTGGGCGAATGGGTGGGCTCCTCAAGCCAAATGGACCAGTGGTGCACCAACGTGAACAACCGCTCGGGTACGTTTGACTTCTCGCTGCGTAACGGCCTCTACAACATCGTGAGCCAGGGCGGCAGCTTCGACCTGGGCTCCCTGCCCGGCTACCAGCAGGGCACGCGCGTGGTGCTCACCAACGGCACCTACGTGCACCGCACCGTGCCCTTCGTGAACAACCACGACACCATGCGGCCACAGCTCGATGCCAACGGCAACTACACCGGCTGGAACACGGGCTCGGAGCTGGCGCCCCACATCGACCCGTTCGACCCGCGCCTGTCGGCCGCCTACGCTGCGGCGCTAGCTATGGACGGCTCGCCCATGCTCTTCTTCGAAGACCTGTTCAACGTGGGCAATACCAGCAAGCGCTACGCCCACAGCCCCAAAAGCACCGTGGACCTGCCCACCCGCGACGATTTGGTGAACCTCGTGTGGTGCCACCAGAACCTGCATTTCAAGGACGGCGCCTACAAAGTGCGCTATCAAGCCGTCGACCACCTCGTGATTGAGCGCAGCACCAAGGCCATCATCGGCATCAACGACAGCTACGCCACCTGGCAGAACAACACCGTGAGCTGCGACTTCCCCGCGGGCACCGTGCTCAAGGACTACTCGGGCGCCAATGGCACCGCCACCGTCACCGTGAGCGGCTCGCAAACGGTGGCCATCAATACGCCGCCGTGCAACGGCACGGCCGCCAGTGGCCGCCGCGGCTATTCCGTATGGGCGCCGGTGAATGCCACCACCGGCTACACCCGCCCCGCCCTGACCACCAGCCAGGAATGGGAGCTGGCCGATGACCTCGGCGACCGCGACGCCCGCTCGCTGGGCCAGGGCGGCCAACTGCCCGCCTCTTCCACTGCCACGCGCAAAGCCGGCCGCATTTACGTAGCCTCCGGCAAGGTGATTACCTACAACCTCTACCCCACCGACGCCACCCGCAGCCTCACGATAGCCGTGGTGAATAGCGCCGGCAACATCGTGAGCAGCCTCACAGGCACGGGCACCCTCACCGGCTCCTACACCGTGCCGGCCGAGGGCTGGTACACGCTGCAGGCCAGCAACGCCTCTGCCGCCAACCCCGCCCAGCGCTGCTTTGTGAAGGCCACCTACACCGCTCCCACCGTGGTAACGGGCGCCATGACCGGCCGCCGCGACGCGGCCGCACTGGCCACCACGCCCGATGCACCCACCGCCGAGATGAGCGTGTACCCCAACCCCACTTCTTCCGACCGCATCGACCTGGTGCTGCAAACCAACCGCGAGCAAACCGTCACCATCCGTATGTTCGACCTCACCGGCCGCCTCGTGCACGAGCAAGCCGCCCGCCTCTACACCGGCTCCAATGAACTGCGCCTCGCCATCAGCAAGCCGCTGCCGTCTGGCATCTACCAGCTGACGGTACCCGAGTTTAAAATCAGCCAGAAAGTAGCGCTTTACTAACCCCGACCGGGGCACCCACAAAAAAGCCGCTCCGGATATCCGGAGCGGCTTTTTTTGGCACAGGCAGGCGTGCCTAGAAAAACACGCTCGCATTCACCTTCAAGTAAAACGGGGTGCCGGGGGTAAAATGCAACTCATCCACCGCATTGGGCTCGTTGGGCAGGCGGGTAAGGGTGGCAAACTGGGCCTGGTTCCACGCTACGTTGAGCAGGTTTTCGGCGGTGGCGCCGACTTGGAAGCGCGGCGTGGTGTAGGCCACCACGGCATCGAGCAGGAAATAGCCGCGGGCCTGGATGCTGCCGTCGTCGTTGGCCGGGCGGCTATCAATATGGCGGTAGCGCAGGCTGCCGCTCAGGCCCCGCGCGTCCTTGTAGGTCAGGCCGCCAATGGTGGTGAAGGTGGGCGCCAGCGGGATGTAGTCGGCGCCGGGCGGCGCGTCTAGCTGGCGGCCGCGGTTGTAGTTCAGGTCGGTATCCAAGAACAAGCGGCGGCTGAGCTGGTAGCGCACGGCCAGGTCCAGGCCATAGCGCTGGGTGGGCCCGGTGTGCTCCGTCACGCCCTCATCGCCGACGTACACCAGCTCGTCCTGCAGGTGCAGCCCCCACAGCGCGGCGTTCACCACCAGGCTGGGCACGGGCTTGAAGGTGCTGCCCACCTCGTAGCCGGTAGCGCGGGGCAGCACGCTGGCGGTAGCATCTTGAATCACGGCACGGGCATCGTTGGAATGAAAGCCAAAGCCGGAACGCGCAAACAGCTGCACGGCGGGCGACAGCTGGTAGTACACATTCAGCTTGGGCGACACGCGGGCGTGCGTAACCCGGCCCCGCAGCGGCTTCAGCGCCTGGGTATTGTCGTTGGCCAGCAAGCCCCGGAAATCAAACGTAAACACGTCGACCCGCACGGCCGCGTTCACGGTGAGGCGGTCGGTGAGGGTCAGGGTTTCGTCGAGGTAGGCGTTCAGGTTTTGCTCGAAAAGGTGGCCCGTGGTAGTGGTATCGGTAATCACCCGGCGCACGGCGTGGCGCAGGTCCACCCGGGAAAAATCGTTGCGGGTGCCCACGCCCACCGTGCTGTGCAGGGTGCGGCTGCCCACCCACGTATCCCGGTCGTAGGTGCTGGTGTAGCCGAACAGGTGGCGGTTATCGGCCTGGTTAATTTCGTCGCCGTTCACGGGGTCGTGCAGAAAGAAGGTGAAGTTGGAAAA
Organism: Hymenobacter plasmatis; assembly: GCF_020711255.1. Lineage (GTDB taxonomy): Bacteria > Bacteroidota > Bacteroidia > Cytophagales > Hymenobacteraceae > Hymenobacter. The sequence continues at coordinate 5,046 of NZ_JAJFAW010000027.1, read as the reverse complement.
CAAACTGAAATCGTACTTGGAATAGTACACCTGCTGGCGCAGTACGGCATCGTGGCGCAGGGCAGTGGTGAGCACGGCCGAGGCGTTGGTGCGGCTGGTGCGGCCGCCTTCGCTGGGGTCGATGCTGCCGTAGCGCGAGATTAGGCCGTCGCGCACGCCCCGCTCTGGAATTTGGCCGCTGGCGTTCCACGTGGAGCTGAAGCGTGAGCCCAGCACCGTGAGTGAGGTATTGTCGGAGAGCCGGCCGGTGTATTTCAGCAGGCCGTTGAAGCGCTTGAAGTGCTGCTTGGCGTCGAAATACGAATTGGTGAAGTAATACTCGGAGGCCACGTAGGCGCTTTCGGGCTGCTTGCTGAGCAAATGATGGCCGGCCCCGAGCAAGTCCACCATCACCAGGGCGCGGCGCGTGTCAAACTGCCCCAATTCGAGCTTGGCCTGGCTGTGCTCCAGCCGCGTTTTGGTCACGAAGTCGCCGGCGCCCGAAGTAGCAAAATCGCCAAAGCGCGCGGTGTAGGGGCCTTTGTATACTTTCAGTTGCTCCACCGTTTCGGGTATCACAAAATGAAAGTCGGCATAGCCCTGCCCGTGGGCGTGGCTCACCATGTTCACCGGCAGGCCGTCGATGCTCACGGCGAAGTCGGTGCCGTGGTCGCAGTCGAAGCCGCGCAAAAAAATCTGTTCGGCCTTGCCGCCGCCCGCGTGCTGGGCAATAAAAAGGCCCGGTACCAACCGCAGCAGGTCCTGGGCCGAACTCAGGGGCCGCAGTACCTGGTCGATGTGGCTGATGGCGGCCAGGCTTTGGTTGGGGTCGCGCGGCTGGTTCACGGTCACTTCGCTCAGGTTGAGCGCGGCCGTGGGCAGGGCCACCGCCACCCGTTTGGTTTCGCCCGCGGCCAGGGTCACGGACAGGGCCTGCGCCCGGTAGCCGAGGGCGCCCACCCGCAGCGTGTAGGTACCGGCCGCGATGCCGCCGAGGTGGAAGTTGCCCCGGGCATCGCTGGTAGTGCCGCCAGGACGGCCGTCCAGGCCCACGCTCACGCCCTCCAGGGGCTGGCTGGAAGCGGAGTCGGCCACGGTACCGCGCAGCGTAGCCGGGCCCTGAGCGAACGATACCTGAGTGAAAAGCAAGGCCGCCACCAACAGGCCCAGGCCATGCACTACCGGTCTAAAGCGGCAGGCTTTTAGTAAAGTGTTAGAAATCATAGAGCCGGAAAAGCGACACCGGCCGGGCACTATCAGCCTGGCTTAAAGGTGTCCGTTTAAGGATAAGTGAAGGCGATGCCTGGCTTGGCAGCAAGGGCATCTGGTGGCCCCGGCGGGTGGGGATTCCCCCTGACGGAAGCCGCAATCAACTTATCCCCGGCGGGGCGGTGGGTAATCGTGGCCCGCAAACCCAGCAACCTGGACGGCCCCTTTTTCGACCGGCTGGCCAGCCCCTGCCGGTGGAAATACCCGCTGCGGGGGCTGGACTTCCTGCGCCATGTCACAATGCACGTCCAGGCCTTTCATCTGCGCCAAAAAGTGCAGGCCTGTGCCCGTAGGTACTTTCGTTTTCACTTCCTGCTGGTAGCCGTTGCACTGCTCAAAGCAGTCGAGGCGCAGGTAGTTCTGCTGCTGGCAGCCCTGGCTGTGCACGTAGGGATGCGCCGCCGAAAAAGCCGGCGCCGCCGGCCGGCCTACCACCAGCCCCGCCCCTACCACCAGCAGGTAGTTGGCCAAAAGCAGCAAGGCGAGCAGCGTACGCAGCATAGCAATTGAAAAGTCGATAGAAATAACTACCAAATAACGGCGTATTCCAATGGTTGGGCCGGGAGGTTCTCAGGTAAAAAATACCCGCTCCACCGTCCAGTAAGCCGCCACCAAGCCGATGGCCACCGACACGGGCACCACCACGCGGCGCTTGTACCAGCTTTTATCGGCCGCCCAGCGCCCCACCACGGCCCAGGCCAGCAGAATCACGGAGACCTGGCCCAATTCCACGCCCACGTTGAAGGAAATGAGCGAGCCGAAATAGTCCTTGGCTGGCAGCCCCAGCCCGGTTAGCGCGCTGGCGAAGCCCATGCCGTGCACCAGCCCGAAGCCAAATACGATGGCTACCCGCCACGGATTGAGCCGGTCGGTGATGATGTTTTCGATGGCCACAAACAGGATGGACAGCGCAATAACTGGCTCAATAATCGCCGCGGGCGGCCGGATGAAGCCGTACATGGCCAACCCCAGCGTGATGGAGTGCGCCACCGTGAACGCCGTGGCCTGCAGGAGCACGGGCTTGAGCCGCGGCTCGAGCAGGTAGAGGCTGATGATGAACAGAATGTGGTCGAACCCCAGCGGAATGATGTGGGTAAAGCCCAGCCGCAGGTAGGTCCAGAAAATCTCGGAGCGCGAAAGCTTGCTCAGGTCCACATCGAGCACGTGGGCTGCCGCGGGGTGGGCCAGCAAAGCGAAGGCCAGCACGACCAACCCGGCCGGAACCGCGCGCTTGGGCGAGTTGAGCAGCACAGCACGCATCTTACCGGGCCGCTATTAGGGCTTTGCCTTCGGCCGCCAGCTCGGGGTTGAGGTAAGGCGCCGTGCGCAGGGACTTCTCCAGCAGGGCCTGCCCTTCTGCTACTTTGCCTAGCTTGGTCAGGATGAGGCCGGCCCGGCCCAGCAGCACCGGGTTTTGCGAATGGGTGCGCCGCGCCACCTGCATGTACTTTTGGGCTTCGGCGTACTGGCCCCGCTTGAAATACACCCAGGCCAGGGTTTCGTTCACGTCGATGTTGTCGGGGCGGCGCGCGTACTCAATTTTGGCGTGCTCCAGGGCCTTGTCCAGCTCGTTAGTTTTGAGGTAGGCATAGGCCAGCTCGCGGTCGGCGTAGTGGCCCAACTCCTCGTCTTCGTCGGCCTGTTTGGCGGCATTGGCCAGCATTTCAATCGATTCCCTGGCCATGGCGTCGGCTTTGCCCGACTGCCCGCTTTGGCGGTACAGGTCCACCAATTCGTCGGAAAACGCGTAATCTTTCACCATGGCGCGGGCCTGCTGCAGGTCCTTGATGGCGGCGGGGTAGTTTTGGCGGGCGGCCGCCACCCGGCCCCGGCCGGCCAGGGCATAGGCATAGCCTGGCCGCACCAGCAACGACGTTTCGTAGCACCCCTCAGCCCGGGCAAGGTCGCCACTGATTTCGTACAGGTGGCCCAGGGCCACGCGCGTCCACTCGGTTTGTTCCATGCCGCTGAGGCCGGCTTTCACGGCCATGGTCATGGCCTCGATGGCCCCGGGCACGTCGCCGTAAATCTCGCGCAGGTAGCTCACCCGGGCGTACGCCGACAGGTCGGGGCGCACCTGGTTCATCTTGTCGGCCATTTTGATGGCCTCGTCGTACTGGCCCAGCTCCACGTGGGCGTCGGTCAGCAGCCCGTACACAAACCCGCTGTTGGGATTGAGCTGCTGGGCCTGTTGGGCCAGGGCCAGGCCCTGGGAAAAGTGGTGCTGGGTGAGGCTCAGCGTGGCCTTGCAGGCCATGGCCTCAAAGTTTTCGGGCTCGGCGCGCAGCACGGCGTCCAGCAGCTTCATGGCCGCGGCGTCGTAGTAGGCATGGTCGCCGGTTACGCGGCCTTCCTGCATGTAGGCCTGGGCCAGCAGCAGGCGGCTTTTGTAGTCGTCGGGGTTGCGGCGCAGCTTGGCCAATAAGCCGCGAACGGCTTCTTTGGTATTGAGCCATTCGCCGCCGGCGGCCAGGTCGCCGTGCCGCTCTTTCAGGGCCGGCATGCGGGCATCGGGCTTTTTAAAGACGAAGATGGCCAGCACCAGCACGCCAAAAACCAGAAGCAAAGTCGGGTATAGGTACTTTCTCAAAGCAGTGCAGGAAAAAGAGTTAGCCCAAATCGGGGAATACGGCAAACATAAAATAAATAAGAGCCGCCGCCGGCCCCTACAGGACCAACCGGCGGCTCTTATTTCAGTAGCAACGGCTCACGCAGCGGGTTAGTGCCGCTCGAGACGCACCGACTGTATCATCGTTTTGCCGCTATACAGCGTGGCAATGTACTGGCCGGCGGTTACCTCGCTGCCGGGCTTCCAGGTAATTTCGTGCTCACCGGCGCCGTAGCTCTTGTTCGTCATCACGGTCGCCACCTTGCGGCCCGTCACGTCGCTCACCACGATGCTCAGGTTTGAGGCCATGGCCAGGTCGAAATGGAAGGTGGTGCTGCCCACGAAGGGATTGGGGTAGCCCTCTATGCTGGCCAGCCGTGGCTGCATGCCCAGGCCCGAGGTACGCTGCGAAAGCACCTGCTTTTGGGCAGTGGTGCCGCTCCAGGGCGTTTGCGAGTATGGGAAAGCGGCCTTGAAGGTGGTGTCGTTCTTCTCAATGTTGGTGCTAAAGCCCAGCACATTGCCCAGTTGAGCCGTGACCGGGCTCGGGGCCGGCGTGGCGGCGGGGTTGTAGTCGTCGTACCACAGGCCGATGGCGGCCAGCACCACGCCGCCCACGGCTTGCAGCTCGATGCGGGTCACGTCGTCCTCCAGGCGCCGGCCGTTGGGGAATCCGTCCATGTTCGGAATCAGCTGCAGCGTGTTATTGGCGTTGTAGCGCGGGTCCGTCAGGCCCAGCTTGGCAGCGGCCAGCAAGCCTTCGGAGCTGAAATCAGCCGAATTGCGGTCCGTGGGGGGCACGGCCATGTTCAGGCGCAGCATGTCGCCGAAGGTGGGCAGGAAGTTGTTGATAAACGGCTTGCCGGCCGCCAGCGGGTTGCCGTTTTTGCCCGTGGCCAACTGGTAGGGAATCAGGTTGGGCACGCCCGTGTGGAAAATGGGCAGCAAGTCCACCGAGCGCGGCTTGCCCATGCCGGGGCCCGACTGCGGCCGCAGCAAGTACTCGCCAAAGCCGCCGCCGGCGATGGGCGCCAGCGCGGTGCCGTTGAGGGCCGCGTTGCCGACTAGGCCCGCCAGGCCATTGGCCCCGTTGCGGAAGTCAAAGCCCGCAGCCGGCAGGCCAGCCGCACCGGCCAGCGACTTGGACTGGATGCGCAGGGGGCGCAGGCCGGGCACGGCCTCGCCGTAGT
>NZ_JAJFAW010000026.1 GCF_020711255.1 Hymenobacter plasmatis | reverse complement strand
TATTCAATGTTACGTTTGGTTGTCAACTTGCCGAAGCAAGTCTTACCATTTGTCTTTTCCAAGCATTCAAAGAACGTGTATCGCGCCCAGTTGGCATGATAGTGTGGCCCTGCGGCCGGTGTCTCTCTTTCCGTTTCCCCCGTCTCTTTCGATTTGGGAGTGCAAAGGTAAGAAGAAGTTTTGAATTGTCAAGCTTTCGTAGGAAGTTTTTAAATTTTTTCCTGTTTCGCTTTTCAACTCTTTCCGCCTCCTATCGAAGCGGGCTGCAAAGGTACGGCACTTTTTTCGGCTTTTGCAACGTCTTTCGAAAATAACTTTTCTAGGACTTTGCTCAGGCAGCACGAGAGGTAAGACAAGCAAACCGTTCATGAAGTTCCGCAGCTTTCAATTTTTCTTCGAGAGCTTTTGCTTTTGAAGACCCGATGTCCGTTTGACGATTTGGGACTGCAAAAGTAGCGGATTTTTTCGGGGCAGAAAAGAGCTGCGCTAATGTTTTCACTCACCAGAGCACGGAGCAGAGGCTTTTCGTCGGAGGGCCGTTTAGGAATCAGTTACTTACCAACGTCAATTTCTTTGAGATTTTTTAACGTGTCGGCTCAGATGCGAAGAACTCGGCCAGGTTGGGGTGGAACTGGTGGGGCCGCTGGGCTTCGTATTGCTGGATTGAGCGACCGAGTTGGGCTAAAAATGGCAAGCCAATGGAGTCGTATTCGTAGGCACCGTCATTGATAATGCCATCGCGGTTGACGTACAGCACAGCGCTGAGCATGAATTCGGACTGGTGCAGGGAATCGGCGAAGTAGGAGACGTCAGCTAAGTAGCCGTGTGACATGCCTACTATATTATAGATGTGTAAGGCGGATTGGCGAGTAACGTCGGGGTTGCGACCGTAGTAGAGGTACTTCTTATAGGCGTCGAAGTAGCGTGAGCGGGCGTAGGGATGGAACCCGGACTCATGCGGCGTGGCGTGGAGGTAACGGCGAAGGAAGGCGTAGTCGGTCGGTGTCAGGTTAAACCGCTGGCTTAGGGGAACGGAGGCCGGGAACAGAATGCTTTGAAGCATGGCCGTGATATCGGCCAGCGGGAGATGGTTGGCAGTTGTGAAATCGTAGGGCTCGGGGACGATGCGGCCACCGGCCTGGTGGGCGCGGCCTTTGAGGACACGGCCGAGAGGGCTGTTGTAGGGAACTGGATTGACTTTGGCGGGCTCCTTATATAAAGTATCGCCTTGACGGGTGTGAAAGCTGATGGGATTGGTGTAGCGATTGGCAGTGGTATCGCAGGGAGCGAAGCGGCGGGTGATGCGGACGTTGGGATAACCAAGCTGGGCGAGGCGGTCGTTGAGGGGGCGCTGGCCCAGGAATTCGTAGAGGCGGTTGTAGGCTAGATTATCACTCACTAGGAGCATTCGTTTGATGTAGTTGCCGACGGTGGTGGCTTGGTCGGAATCGGCAGGGGCAGTGAACCGGACGGTGGTTTGGCAGCGGAAGGCGGTGCCGGTAGCCATAATGGTGTGGCGACTTACTCCGGGCTTATTGAGCTGATTCAGTTTTTCGAGGGCAAGAGCAGTCACCGGTAGCTTAACCAAACTGGCGGGGTTGAAGTACTGGCGCGGGTTGAGGTGGTAGGTGTGGGGGGTGAATGTTGGGCGGTTTTGAGCGTCGCGGTTGATTTGGGTATAGATAATCTGGAGCTCGTAGGTATCGGGGCGGGCTATTACTTGAGCTAGCTGCGGATTGGCGTGGAGCAGGCTATCCAGTAAGGGCGAGTTGGTGGAAGGTGCGTTTTTATTCCACGTCTGTTTACTAAAGAGAGGAGGTACCAGACGCGTGGTAGAGGCTTGAGCTGCCAAAGCGGCAATGAGAAGCGTGATGGCCACTCCTATTATATAGTACCGATAAGTGCGTAACTGATAGGGCAATTTCATAGCAGCCAAGAATAAAGAAGGGCCGTGGTGTTGCCACCACGGCCCTGGGAGGCAGTTTTTATGGGAGACTAGTCGGCCAATGGGATAAGGCGGCGGGCCAGGAGGAGATTGGAGTCGGTCTGGCGCCAGTTGTAGCCGGTGCCGAAGGGCAGGGCTTTGGGACGATGGAGAGTGTCGGTGTAGGCGGCGGTGAGCTCGGGCTGATAATGCTTGGCGAACAGGTTGATGGGGCGCTTGTAGGTGCCGTAGTAATTGAACTGCCAGGCGCCTTTTTGGAAGAACTTCATGGCGATACCCGAGTCATCCTGCAGGATGTAGCGGCTGTGGCGCAGTACCAAGCGGCGAACCTCACTAAAGTAGAGCTTGTGCATGAGATACGTGGCCGACTTGACGTAGGTGGTCAGCGGGCCCAGGGAACGCACGAACTGGATGGGGGCCGGCTTGACTTGCAGGCCGTGGTTGCTGAGGTCGGTGGAGAAGTAATAGACGGTCTTGGGCTGGCCGTCGGGGCCGCGCAGCTTCATTTCTACGCCGGGCACCGATTTCGGATGCGCGGCTTGGGTGGTATCGGTGGGCGCATCGGTGAGCTGGCCGCTGGCATCAAGCTGCACGGGACGGATGGCCGTGATTAGATTGCCGGTGCGCGCGGCGAAGAGCATCATCAGCGGCAGGGCGCCGTCGAGCTCTACCGACTTCAGGTCCACGGCCATGTCGTTGGTGCGGAAAAAGCTGAAGTTGAGCACCGACCACAGCGAAGCCTTGACGGCGGGAAACAGCTTGGGGTTTTCTAAAGAAGCGCGGGCCGGCACACTGCCCACGGGCTCGAGGCCCATCAGCACGTAGGTCTGGCTGGTGGGGAACATCGTGAAGACGTTCAGAAAATCGGGGCCGCTGAAGGGGTAGAAGATGGTGGGACTGCTGCGGTGCACTTCGTCCAGCTCGGTACTGGCCCACTTGGTCATGCTGGTGGTGTGGGTGGCGCGGTATTTAGCCCAACTTTTGTCCTGGTCCGCAGCAAAGGCCTGCCAGGCGGGCTGCTCGGCAAGCTTGGTCAGGTCGCTGTGCTGGCTGGGGCGCTGGCCGCCGAGGAAAGACGCGACGTCCTGGGCGTAGGCGGTATCCGGCGCGGTAAGCCGGTTGGGGCGCGGGGCTGCCGGTGCTGGTGTAGCAGGTTTGGTGGAATCTATGGCAGCGGCCGTGGAAGCCATGGTTTCTTCGGCGGCAGGAGCAGTTTTAGAAACCGTTTCGGTCTTAGTGTTCGACTCGGAGCAAGCGGTGAGCAGAAGCAAAGCGGCCGGCAGGAACCGAAGCGCAGCGGTGCGGGGATACATTATATAGTAGTGTATTAAAAACAACCGGCATCAGAGAATGAAGCCGGCAGATGATGCCGCAAGTTACGGCAGGGCTTTAGCCTTGGGCACCGGCACGGGGCGAGCAGTGCGCATGGCCAGGAAATACACCAGCAGTCCCACGCCCAAAGTGGCCAGGCCGTAGAGGGATTCAGTGGGCTTGTCGCGCAGAATAAACGCCAGCGTCCAGCCACTCAAGCCCAGAAAAACGAGGGGCGTGATGGGGTAGCCCCACGCGCGGTACGGGCGCTCCAAGTCCGGCCGGCGCCACCGGAGGACAAACAGGCCCAGCACGGTGAGGAACGTAAATAGGTTGAGCACAAAGCCCGCGTAAACCAATACTTCTTTGAAGCTAGGCTTGAGCACAAAGGCCAAGGTAATGACCGTTTGGAGCAGGAGCGCCCGCACGGGGATGCCGGCGCGGCTGCGCGGAGCCAACCAGCGCAAGGCCGGGATATCCTCCCCCATCGTTTGGACGATGCGGGGGCCGGCAAAAATCATCGAGCTAATGGTGGAAACGAGCAGGGCCGCGATTACACCGCCCATCAGCCGACCACCAAAAGGGCCAAAAAGCGAAGTAGCTGCTACAAAGCCCACCTCTACCTGCCCGCTCAGCCCAGCTAGCGGTGTGGAGCGGAGAAACACATAGTTGAGCCCAACATATAGAAGAAGCACGACGGCGGTACCGGCCAGCAGGATGCGCGACAGGTTGCGTTTGGGGTTTTCAATTTCGCCGGTGACGTACACTGCGGCGTTCCAACCGGAATAGGCGTAGCTCACATAAACCAGCGAAACGGCAAAAGTTGGGCTAAGCATCGCCTGCCAACCAGCGTCATCGGGTAGAAAGCTTAGGGGCTGCCCCTCTCCTACTACCATACCAGCGCCGATGAAAACCACCAGCACCACCACTTTCAGGGCGGTAATAATTACCTGCATTCGGCTACCGATGCGGGTACTGCTGCCGTGAACGACGGTTAGAAGGAGCACGACGGCTACCGAAAGCCAGGTGGGCTGCAGCGTGGGAAACAGGCTCTTGGCGTATTCGCCCAGCGCTAAAGCGGCCAGGGCCGTGGGCGCCGCGAAGCCGACGGTAGCCGACACCCAACCCGATAGGAAACCCAGCGCGGGGTGGTAAATCTGGCTCAGGTAATGGTACTCGCCGCCCGAACGGGGCATGGCAGCGGCCAGTTCGCCATAGCACACGGCTCCACAAAGCGCAATCAGCCCCCCAACTAGCCACAGCATCAGTAGCGCGAAGCCGCTTTGAATGCCCATCACCTGAAATCCCAGGCTGGTAAAAACGCCCGTGCCCACCATGTTGGCGATGACGATGGCCGCACCGGTGAGGAAGGCGATTTTGTAAGGAGCGTTGAGCGAAGAAGGCATACTGAGGAACTTAACTCCTCAAAGATGCGGGCATCTGGCGGGATTGCTGGTCAGTAAGCCCTGTGGGTAGCCTTCGCATTGCTGATGCAACAGCTGCTTGAGATGGATTTATAGCGCCACGTAGCGTTAGAAATTGCCCGTTTTAGCTCAAGCTGGCTCGCTACTTACTTTGGGCTTTTTATAAAGGGGCACGGTGCTGCACGGTTCCCCGTACATGATGCTGCTGGCCACGGGAAGAAGCTTTTGCATGATGGCGACGTAGGCGTAAGTGGGCACGGGCACGTTGCCGCAGCCTTTCACTACTACTTTAGCATCGCGGTATTCTTCCGAATCGATGGTGGCAATGGCTTCCTGAAACAAGGCTTGCTCCAACGCATCCAGATTGCCGAACACGTAGCGGTGGGCGTGGTTTTGCAGTTTCGTGGCAAGCAGCATGTAGGCCCAAGTGGGCACGATGGCATCAGCCGAGCAGATGATGGCCACGTTCTTGCCGTCGTATTGCGTCCAATCGTTGGTTTTGATGAACTCGCGGAAATCCTTTTCGCGCAGAATGAGCCCGTGGAATAGGTTTTCCTTGATGTCGTACACCACCCGCTCGCCGGGATGGATGAATTCTTCCAGATTCAGGGTAACGAGGCCGCTATTGGCGACGCGGTTGACGAAGAGGGGTTCCATGCTCGTGGGTAGTTAGTGCCTATCGAAGCAGGCAGCATCATGCTTTCGATGACGGGCTGCTACTTGCCTTTCGGCGTAGTGGTGTATACTTCTTTTAAATAAAACGGCTCGTAATAAGCCACGTTCTGGAATTCCTGGCGGTGGTACGCAGCTACGGCCAGCGCCCCTACCGATACGGCCGAGGGCTCGATGCCCGTCAGAAAACCGGCTTGGGGATGCTCGCCCAGCAGCGCCTGAAACTTTGTGGCACCGTGGCCAAAGAATAACACCGGATGGCGGGCCAATTGTTCGGCCAGCGTGTCGGCCTCCAGCAGAAGTGGCGTTGGCGCCAGCACTTCCTCCCCATCGTGGGTATAGAGGGCGGCGTAAACTTCCATGCGCCGGGCATCCAGCATGGGGCAATACAGAAAATTCTCGGGTGAAGCGGTGCCCGCGGCTACTTGGGCTGCCAGCGCGCGCAGCGTGCTAATGGCTATCAAAGGAATATCCAACGCAAAGCACAAGCCCTTGGCCGCGGCGCCACCAATGCGGAGGCCAGTGTAGGAACCCGGGCCGTCGCTCACGGCGATGGCGGCGAGGTCGCTCAACTGGTGGCCCGTATTGGCGAGTAACTGCTCAATTAAGACGGTGAGGTGGGTGGAGTGCGACTTATCAAGGCGCAGCTCAGATTGGCCGACCAGGGTGGCATCGGCTACGCGGTGCAGGGCGACGGAGCAAACCGGAGACGAAGTTTCGAGCGAAAGGAGGAGCGTCGGCATTTAGATTGACACAAAAAAGCAGACCCTTCTAGAGTCTGCTTTTTGTTTGGTTGAGCAAAATTACTTCGTCCCGGCCGACTTTCTAGCGCTGGCGGCCTGACCAGTGGGCTTAAGCAAAGCCGCGTACCGGTTGGGGTCGTTGAGCACCGACACAGCGGCGATGATGTTGGGGTCGTCGTCGAAGCCCGCTTCGGTGCGGCCTTTCTCGAAATAGTAGCGCGACACAATTTCCTGCTCCAGCAACTCCTTGATTTCGGGCTTGAAGCGCTGCAGGTCGTTGGCTTTGTTCACCGTTACTTTCTTGCGAATGGATTCGAGCTCGGCTTTTACGTCGTCGTAGTGCTTCTCTTCCTTTACCTTCTTGCCAAGGTCGGCGAGGGCTTTTTCGGCGTCGGTGCTGTAGCTGAGGTTCTTGCCCTGCAGATAGGTCACGAACTTCTGGTAATCGGTATCGGACAAATGGAAAGCACGGGCCGGCGGAATCGTAGTATGCTCGGCGCGGAAACGCGTAGCGTAGTCGAAGAGGTAGCTTTTCTGGAGCAAGGTGCGCGTGATGTCCGCGATTTCGCGGTCCTGCACTTCAATATCCGGAGCTACGCCGCCGCCGTCGTACACGGTACGGCCCGCAGTGGTCTTGAAAGCGGTGCGCAAGGAGTCCGGAAATTTACCGAGCGACCCGTCGTCGGCGCGGTGGGCATAGTCTATTTCCTGAATGCAGCGGCCGCTGGGGATGTAGTATTTGGCGGTAGTCACCTTCAGCTGCGAGTTGTAGCTCAACGGGCGGGTGGCTTGCACCAAGCCTTTGCCAAAGGTGCGCTCCCCTACTAGCACGGCGCGGTCGTAGTCCTGCAATACGCCCGATACGATTTCGGAAGCCGAAGCCGAGCGATTGGAGGTGATGATGGCCAGCGGAATCTGGGTATCGAGCGGCTGGTCGAGCGCTTTATATGTTTTGTTCCACTCCGTCACCTTGCCCTTGGTGCTCACCACGTCCAGGCCTTTGTCGATGAAGAGGTTGGAAATGTTCACCGCTTCGTTGAGCAAGCCGCCGGGGTTGTCGCGGATGTCGAACACGATTTTCTTCGCGCCCTGCTCTTTAAGCTTGGTGACAGCGGCGCGCACTTCCCGGCCAGCATCTACCGTGAAGCCCCCGAGCTGGAAGTAGCCCACATCGCCGGTTATCATGCCGATGTAGGGCACGTTGTCCACCTGAATTTTATCGCGGGTGATGTCGATTGCCACCGGCTTTTCCTGCCCGTAGCGCGTCACCATCAGCTTTACCACCGAATTGGCCTGGCCCTTAAGGAGCTTGCTGATATCGGAGTTGCTCTTTTTATCGACCACCACGCCGTTGATGTCGAGGATTTCGTCGCCGGGGAGCAGGCCGGCTTTCTGGGCCGGGTAGCCTTCATAGGCGGCTTGCACTACAGTCTTGCCGTTGCGCTTCACCACCGATGCCCCAATGCCGCCGTACTGCCCGGTGGTCATGGTGCGGAAGTCTTCGATATCGTCCTCCGGAATGTAGTTGGTGTAAGGGTCAAGCGAGCGCAGCATGCCGTCGATGCCCGTTTTCACCAGCTTGGCGGGCGTTATCTCGTCCACGTAATAGGTATTCACCTCCTTAAACAAGGTGACGAAGATGTCCAGGTTTTTGGCAATCTCGAAGTACCGCTCGTTGTCGGAAGCAGCCCGGAACGACACGAGGCCCAACGTACCTACGGCCAGGGTAGCGAGTAGTTTTTTACGGATAGTCATAAAAATACAGGTAGCAAGTAGGCGAATCTACGGGGCGGGTGGCGGAGCGGATGCTCGCACCGTTGTGCCTGATAAACGATGGATTGCGGAAATTAATTTTTTTTCCACCAACGATAGAGGACTTTTTTCCTTACCCGTGAAGATAATACCTAGAAGAGCGACTTGATGCCCGCCGGGTTGCTCCACTAACCGATATTTATTGAGCCGATACGCCTCCCGAATGAGCCGCTTGAGGCGGTTGCGGTCGACGGCCCTCTTGAATGTGCGCTTGCTCACGCTGATGAGCACCTGGGGCGGCGCGGCTGTGGGCGCCGGGCTAGCCACCCACACTATGCGCAGGGGATAAACGCCAAAAGAGGAACCCTGCTTGCTAAAAAGCTCTTCGATGAGCTTCTTGCGACACAGGTGTTCCTCTTTCGGGAAGGTATAGCGCCGGGAAGGCGCTGCTCCGGTAACCCCAGCCCCCGGCTCCTTCTCCGGAGGAGAGGGCAAGCCCGGCGATTGTGGTTCTTGCATAAAGTGAGCTATTAGCTAACAGCTTTCAGCTAATAGCCTACTGCTAGCGCTTGTGCTTGCCTTCGTCGGATACGGTGAGGCGCTTGCGGCCTTTGGCGCGACGGCGGGCCAGCACGTTACGGCCGTTGGCGGTTTCCATGCGGAGACGGAAGCCGTGCTTGTTAACACGCTTGCGCTTCGAAGGCTGATAGGTACGTTTCATGGTAAGTCTAGTTTCGAGTTGGGCCGGCAAAGGTACGGGCTTTCTCTGGAAAAGGCAAGGTCCTCAGACACTTTTACCGGCAATAGGCGTGCTCGCAGTAGCTTTAGCCACTTTTACACCCATTCGGCGATGATTCACTACCGCGTTTCCTTTGAGAATCCCCTCACGTTTTACCTCCAAATTGAGCTGACGCTGGACGTAGCCGCCGATGCCACCGCGCCGCTGGAGCTGCAACTGCCGGCCTGGCGCCCGGGCCGCTACGAGCTGCAGAATTTTGCCCAGAAGATTCACAAAGTCGAGGTGTTTGACGCGGCCAGCGGCCAGCCCCTCCCCTACGGCAAGCTCACCAAAGACCGCTGGGAAATAGCTAACGTGGCCGGCCGCACGGTGCGGGTGCGCTACAACTTCTACGCCCACCAGATGGACGCCGGCGGCTCCTGGCTCGACGAGTCGCAGCTGTACCTGAACCCCGTGCAGGCCTTCATGTACGTGGAAGACCGCCAGCAGGAAGCCTGCGACCTGACCCTGGCCATTCCCGAAGGCTGGCAAATAGCCTGCGGCCTCCCGCAAACCGCCCCAAATGTGCTAACGGCGCAGGATTTCGACCAGCTGGCTGACTCGCCGCTCATTGCCAGCCCCACGCTGACGCACCGGCAGTACGAGGCCGGGGGGCTGCCCTTCCACGTGTGGGTGCAGGGTGAGGCCGAGCTGAACTGGCCGCAGCTGCTGGCCGATTTCAAGGCTTTTTCGGAAGAGCAGCTGCGGCTATTCGGCGGCTTCCCGGTGGCCGATTATCACTTCCTGAACCAGTTTTTGCCCTACAAGCACTACCACGGTGTGGAGCACAACAACTCGACGGTGATTACGCTGGGCCCGGCCGAGCTGATTATGAGCGAGGGCCTGTACAAGGAATTGCTGGGCGTGAGCTGCCACGAGCTGTTCCACACCTGGAACATCAAGAGCATCCGGCCAGCCGAGATGCAGCCCTACGACTACAGCCGCGAAAACTACTTCCGCACCTGCTTCATCGCCGAAGGCATCACGACCTACTACGGCGAATACCTGCTGGCCCGCAGCCACGTGCGCACGCCAGCTCAATATTTTGAGGAGCTGAACACGGTATTGCGCAAGCACTACGACGACGCTGGCGGCGAAAACCTCTCGCTGGCCGACGCCTCCATGGACCTCTGGCTCGACGGCTACAAGTCGGGGGTGCCCGACCGCAAGGTGTCGGTGTACCACAAGGGCGCGCTTGCGGCACTCATCCTGGACTTGACGCTGCGGCAGCTTTCCGGCCACGCCCGCAGCCTCGACGACGTGATGCGGCGGCTGTACGAGGAGTTTGGCAAAACCGGCATTGGCTACACCGAGGCCGACTACATCAGGATTGTAAACGAGGTGGCCGGGCGCGACATGCACGCGTACTTCGACAAGTTTATCTACGGCACCGCGCCGCTCACCGAGCCCTTGGATAAGCTGCTGCACACGGTGGGCTGCCAGCTGCTGATGGCCGAAAACGGCTCGGCTTCGGAAGGCACATTCGGCTTCCGCACGGTGGTGAAGAACGAACGGACGGAGGTGACGGCGATTTGGCCCAATTCGCCTGCGGCCGCGGCCCTGACGGTGGACGACGAAATTGTGGCCGTCAACGGTCGCCGCGTCGACATGAACCTGCAGTCCTTGCTCAACAACGGCGCTCCGAGCTACGAAGTCGCGGTGTTTCGCCAAAACCGCTTGCTCACGGTGCAGCTGGCGGCGGTGCCGGGCCTCAGCTTTGGCCAGCGCTATGCGGTAGACAAGCTGGAAACGGCCAGCCCAACGCAGCAGGAAAGCTTCAGCCACTGGTTGGGCTGGAATTTTTAGAGAATCATTACACCAATAAAAAAAGCCCTGCCAATTGAATTGGCAGGGCTTTTTTTATTGAATTCAGTTTAATTAGTCCCCTTTTTTGCCGGGACCTTTGCCGCCATCCACCGACATGGGGCGGTTGCCCTGGGGGTTGTTGCGGATGGGTGTAGTCTTGCGCGGCTCGTTGCCGTGGCTGTTGCCATCGGTAGTGTTGCCGTGGGTCGAAACGTTGCTTACGTTGGGAGCTTGCACTTGCGTGCTCTTCTTTTTCGTATTAGCCGCTGGGTTTACGGACGTTTTTTCGTTCTGTAGGTCGGAATCTTTTTTAGCGAGTCCCATGGCGTTAAAAGGTTAATTGTGGAGGAGTATAAGTTGTACCCTTCCGCCGCCAAAAAGTTGCCCACCCGACCGAAAACTACAGCTTAGCCTACGTTGGCCAAAGCAGTAGCCGGCACCACTTTCACCAGCTCGGCAAACAGGGCCTCGCGGGCCTCCACTTCCTCGGCCGTGAGGTTGAGCAGGCGCTCGGTGCCAAATTTCTCGACGCAGAACGACGCCATGGCCGAGCCGTGAATCACCGCGCGCTTCATGTTTTCGAAGCTGATGTCGTCGGTCGCGGCCAAGTGGCCGATGAAGCCGCCCGCGAACGTGTCGCCGGCGCCGGTGGGGTCAAACACTTCTTCCAGCGGCAATGCGGGCGCGTAGAACACCTTGTTTTTGTGGAAGAGCAGGGCGCCGTGCTCGCCTTTCTTGATGATGAGAAATTTCGGCCCCATGGCCATGATTTTCTTGGCGGCCTTCACCAGCGAATACTCGCCGCTGAGCTGGCGGGCTTCCTCGTCGTTGATGCTGAGCACGTCTACCATTTCGATGGTGGCGGTCAGCTCTTCCAGGGCAATGTCCATCCAGAAGTTCATGGTGTCCATCACAATCAGCTTGGGCCGATTGACGAGGCGCTGGATAACCAAGCGCTGCACCTGCGGCGCCAGGTTGCCGAGCATCAGGTACTTGCAATCCTGGTAGCTGTCGGGGATGATGGGGTCGAAATCGGCCAGCACGTTGAGCTCCGTCACCAAGGTTTCGCGCGAGTTAAGGTCCCGCGAATACTTGCCCGACCAGAAAAATGACTTCTCGCCCTGCTTCACCTGCAGGCCTTCCACGTCCACGCCGTGCTCTTCAAGGAGCATGATGTCGGACTGCGGAAAGTCCTCGCCAACAACAGCTACCAATTTCACGGGCTTTAGCGAATAAGAAGCCGAAAGGCCGATAAACGTGGCAGCACCACCGATGATTTTGTCGGTTTTGCCGAAGGGCGTTTCGATGGCGTCGAATGCAACGCTGCCGATGACGAGTAGACTCATGTATTTAATGGTTAGGGTGTTGTCGATTTAAATTGATACTGATTGAACGGCTGAGTGCTGGGCCAAGGCCAACTTCCGCACCGCAATCACACTACAACGTTCGGCAATTAAAAAAAAAGTCCCCGGAAATCTCCGGGGACTTAATTAATTAATTAATGGGTAAATAATGGGGCTCGAACCCACGACCTTCGGAATCACAATCCGACGCTCTAACCAGCTGAGCTATATCTACCGTGTTGGTTTTGGTGGTGCAAAGATAGAAAAGGAAGCGGGATTGGGCAAAAAAAGTTCTGAGGGAGGTTCATTTGATGGCTCAACTGCATAGCAACCGTCATGCTGAGCTTGCCGAAGCATCTCGCGTGCCGTAACTAAACCAATGGTTCAATGATGCGAGCGAGATGCTTCGGCAAGCTCAGCATGACGGCATTTTTGCGCAAGGTTGTGTCGGGGCAAAGCCTCTCCGCTTCAAAAACCCGACCTTTGCAGAATGGAACCCAATACCACCCCATCGTTCAACGATTTTAAACTCAACAAACAACTTCTTTCGGCAGTAGCTGATGCTGGCTTTACCGAGCCCACGCCGGTGCAGCAGCAGACCATTCCGCTGCTGTTGGCCGGGCACGACGTGCTGGGCATCGCCCAAACCGGCACCGGCAAAACCGCTGCCTTTGGCCTGCCCCTGCTGATGAAGGCCAAATATGCCCAGGGCATCAATCCCCGGGCCCTGGTGCTGGCTCCCACGCGGGAGCTGGCCATCCAGATTGAAACGCACCTGAAGGCGCTGGCCGTGAATACCGACCTGCGGATTTTCGCCATCTACGGCGGCCTGGGGCCGAAAACGCAGATTGAAACCATTGCCCAGGGCGTCGATGTGCTCATCGCCACGCCGGGCCGGCTGATGGAAATCTACCTGAAGGGCGACTTGGTGCTGCGGGAGCTGAAAACCTTCGTGATGGACGAGGCCGACAAGATGATGGATATGGGCTTCATGCCCCAGATTCGGCGCATTCTAGAGATTATTCCGCGCAAGCGGCAGAACGTGCTGTTCTCGGCCACCATGCCGGAGCGCGTGAGCTTGCTGAGCGAGGAATTCCTGGAATTCCCGGTGCGCGTGGAAGTGAGCCCACCGGCCAAAACGGCTTCTACAGTAACCCAGACGCTCTATCAGGCGCCCAACCTGCTCACGAAAATCAACCTGCTCAATTTCCTGCTGCACCGCGACGCTGAGACCATGACGCGGGTGCTGCTCTTTACCCGTACCAAGGAGCACGCCGACCAAGTGGCCCACTTTCTGGAGCGCAAGGCACCCGCCGGCGAGGTGCGCGTGATTCACGGCAACAAGGGTCAGAACGCCCGCATGAACAGCATGGACGCCTTCCGGGCCGGCGAAGTGCGCTACATGGTGGCCACCGACGTGGCCGCGCGGGGCATCGACGTGCCCCAGGTAACGCACGTTATCAACTTCGACGTGCCCATTGTGCACGACGACTACGTGCACCGCATCGGCCGCACGGGCCGGGCGCAGCACATCGGGGCGGCCATCACCTTTGCCAACGAGGCGGAGATGGTGCACATTGGCGAGATTGAGACCCTTATCAATCAAACCATTGAGGTGCTGCCGCTGCCCGAAGAAGTTACCATCGAGGAGACGCCTTTTGAAGAGCAGCAGAAGATGGGCCGCGAGCTCGACGAGCGCCGCAAGAAGCTGGACCCCACTTTCCAGGGTGCTTTCCACGAGAAGAAAGAGTGGATTAAGCCGGGCGTGACCATCGACAAGCGCACCGGCAAGCCATTTCAGGAGGGCAAGAAAAAGAGCTCCAAAGGCTCCAAGGCCAACGTGGGCAAAAAAGGCGGCTCGGCTCCGGGTGTGAAAGCCATTAAGGCACGAAAGCGGCGGTAGCCATACCGGCTAAAATAAAAATTGACCTACCCGCCCAACTCCATGCCTAGTGTAGAGCTGAGCGGGTAGGTCAATTTTGTTTGGTACTGTAGTGGCCGAGGCTTTTGCTGCCAGGCGCTAGTGATGATGGTGTATCATGTGCCCGAAGTGCACGCTGATAAATGTGAGGGCACAGCCCCAGAACACCGCGCTCCAAAGCATGTGGAGCAAGATGCGCCCTCGTGGTACGCCCAGCAGCGTCGCGATGACGGTGCCGCCAATGGGGGTGAGCAGCAACGGGGTAAGGAAGGCAATGCCCCCCATCCCAAACTTGCGGAACACCTTGATAATGTTGCGCGAGCGTTTCGTAAAGATGGGCTCGCGTCGCAGGCGTCGCTGCTTCTGCCGGTGCTGCATCCAGACGCGACCGATGCCTGAGAAGATGAACACACTGGTCATCATGCCGGCCACGGTGAGGCCCATCGTGGGCCAGAAGTGCAGTCCCATAGAAGTGCCGGCCAGTGGGCCGCCCAAAAACTTGACCGTGCTCAACAAGAACACAGACGCGCATTTAACGGCGGGATGGAGCAAAACGAGGAGAAAAAGCAGGCGGTGAAGAGTAAAAAACAAAGCGGGGTGGACGCTTTGCAAAGATACCAAGTTTAAAGAGGGAGGGTTCCATAAACGCCGCTTGCAGGCCGCTTATTATGCTGTTTGGCCCAACCTAAACGGTAGCACACAGCCCAAATCCAACCTTATGGCCGGCCTGAAATCTTCATCCTTACCAGCCCAACTCTTGGGCTGAGCTAGTTGAGCTACTCGCTAAGCGGTGGCTTGAGCTAGAGCTTGCTGCCGTAGGAGAGGTCGCCCGCGTCGCCGAGGCCGGGCACGATGTAGGCGTGCTCGTTCAGGCGCTCGTCGATGGCGGCCACCCACAGGTTGGCTTCGGGAATTTCGCGGGCTACATACGCCAGGCCCTCGGGCGAGGCAATAACGGCGGCGATGTGCACCTGCCGCGGCATGCCGAAGCGAAGCATGGCCCGGTAGGTTTGCACGAGGCTTTTGCCGGTGGCCAGCATGGGGTCGGCCAGAATCAGTACCCGCTCGTCGAGGCTGGGCGCCGACAGGTAATCGACCTGCACCTGCACCTGGGCCGTGCCCTCAATGCGGTAGGCCGCCACAAAGGCGCTGGGCGACTGGTCGAAATAGTTGAGGAAGCCCTGGTGAAACGGCAGGCCGGCGCGCAGCACAGTGGCCAGAATGGGAAAGTCGTGCAGCAGCTTGCCGCGAGTTTCGGCCAGCGGTGTCTGAATGGTTTGCTCGGTGTAGCTGAGGTGGGCGCTGATGCGGTAGGCAATGATTTCGCCCAGGCGCTGGAGGTTGCGGCGGAAGCGGAGGCTGTCTTTTTGCACCTCTTTGTCGCGTAGCTCGGCCAGAAAATGGTTGGCGATGCTGGGCTCGGCACACACAACGTGCACATGGGCCAGGGCGTCGACCGTGTCGGTAGCGGCGGGCACGGCCGCGGCAGAAGGTGCGGTAGGAAGTGGGGGTTTGGCCATGCTGCAAAAAGGGAAAGGAGGTGGAGCCAGGAATATTAACCCTGCTGTGGCCCCGAAGTTGGCACAAAAACCGGCGGCAGGCAAGAAATACCCGGTGTCGGGCCTGCTTCGGCACCGGTTTGGGGTGGCCCAATGGGCCCTCCTGGCGACGGGCCACAGAGGCTCAGCTTATCCGTACCAACGGCTTGCTGCGTAGGTTTGTTAAGAAATTGCCGCTCTTGACTTTCGTTTGGTCGTGCCGTTTCGCTTTTATTGAGAACTATCGGTATTTATGCATAAAGCTCTGCTTCTTTCTTCTGTGCTGGCGCTGCTGACGGGCTCCCTGGCCGCCCAAACCGTGCCTACAGTGCCTCCTACGGTACCTGCTGAGCCTTCGGCACCAAGTACGGCACCCGCTACCCCAGCTGCTCCCGCGAAGGAGGAAAAATCGCCGTGGTTGATTTTCGACCAACCGCTTGATAGCGTGCCGCCCACACGGAGCAAAGCAGCTCGGGAGCGGCCGCTGCGCGATAAGCCAGCGCGCACGGCCGCACCGCGGCAAAAGAGCGTTTCGGGCAATAACACAAAATCCACGCAGGGAGCCAACTACGTGCCGCTCGACCCCGACACGTACCGCCTCATTGACCGGTACGCCATCAAGTTCGGCTCCGACTCGCTGCACGACCCGCACACCAGCTCGCGGCCTTATACCCGCGCCGGCGTGGCCCGGCTCGCCGAGCGCATGCTCTCGGCCGACAGCGCCCAGGCCTACCGCACGGGCAGCCTCTCCCGCGCCGACCGGTTCAATGCCCAATACCTGCTGAAAGACAATTGGGCTAACTCTGCGCAAGGGGCCGAGGTGAACCAGAGTGCCAGCCCTTTCCTGAACTACTTCTACCGCAACCAAACCGATTTATACCACGTCGAGTCGCCTGATTTTACGCTGCGCGTGAACCCTGTGCTGCTGCTGCAAGCCGGCAAGGATACCGAGCTGAGCGGGCTGCGGTTTGTAAACACGCGGGGCGTGCAGCTGGAAGGCACCATTGACCAAAAGCTGGGCTTCTATACTTTCCTGACCGACAACCAGCAGGCGGTGCCCGGCTACGTGCAGGACCGGATTCTGCGCGACGACATTGTGCCGCACGAAGGCTTCAAAAAGAACTTTAAAAACCAGGCCGACCAATACGACTTCTTCACGGCCCGCGGGGGCATTACCTACGCGGCCAGCAAGCACATCAACGTGCAGCTGGCCCATGACCGCAACTTCATCGGCAATGGCTACCGCTCGCTGATTCTCTCCGATTACAGCGCCCCGTACTTCTTCCTGAAGATTAATACCCGGGTCTGGAAATTCAACTACCAGAACCTGTTTGCCGAGCTCACCGCCGAGCGCAAAAATCAGGACCAGGTGTACCCGAAGAAGTACCTGGCGCTGCACCACCTCAGCTTCGACGTGACGCCCAATTTCAACATCGGCGTGTTTGAGAGCACAGTGCTGGGCGGCCGCGGCATCGACAGCACCATTGTGAACGGGCGCGTGGTGAACCAGCGCGGGGGCTTCGAGCTACAGTACCTGAACCCGGTGATTTTCTACCGGGCAGTGGAGCAGAACGTGGGCTCGGCCGATAACGCCATTCTTGGGCTGGATTTCAAGTGGAACGTGCTGCACACCGCTCAGCTCTACGGCCAAGTAGTGCTCGATGAGTTTAAAATAAGCGAGGTGCGCGCCGGCAACGGCTGGTGGGCCAACAAGCAAGCCGTGCAGCTGGGTGCCAAGTACATCGACGTGGCCGGCCTGCGCAACCTCGACCTGCAGGTGGAGTTCAACTACATCCGGCCCTATACCTACCAGCACGCCGACAGCTACACCAACTACCAGCATTACCAGCAGCCCCTCGCCCACCCCATGGGCGCCAACCTGGCCGAGATACTGGGCGTGCTCAGCTACCAGCCCCTGCCCCGCCTGATGCTGGTGGGCAAGGCCTTCTATTCGGAGCAAGGCCTCGACGTCAACAATGCGGACCTCAACGGCTTCAACTTTGGCGGCAACGTGCTCAAATCGTACAACACCCGCGTGAGTGAATACGGCAACAAAGTAGCTCAAGGCAACAAAAGCCGCCTGCTGCACGCCGATTTCACGGCCACGTACCAGCCGCGACTGAACCTGTTTCTCGACGCCAAGCTGATTGCGCGCAACCAGACCTACACCCGCACCCCCGCCCTCAACGGCAACGAAGTATATGCCTCGCTGGCCCTGCGCTGGAACATTGCCCAGCGCTTACATGAATTTTAATCAATACCCGGACGGCTGGTTGAAGTAATCTACAACTCAAGGCGCCCTTAGCTATGCACGCCGCCCTTATCCATGAAGACTTATTTACGCATCCTTAGCTACGCCCGGCCTTACGCAGACTTCCTGCCGCTATACCTGCTTTATACGGTTCTGGGTATCTTTTTCAGCATTGGCAACTTCGCGCTCATCATTCCGCTGCTGAACGTGCTGTTTGACAAGACCGGCAAGGTGCAGGTGAAGGCGCCGACCCACCTGCCGGATTTTGCGCTCACACTTGACTACATCACCAATACTTTCAACTACTACTTTGCCCAGGTGATTGCCGAGCACGGCAAGCTGGGCGCGCTGCTCTTTGTGTGCCTGGTGCTAGTGGTGTCGGTGTTTTTCAGCAACGTGTTCCGGTACCTGAGCTTGCGGCTGGTGGCCCGGGTGCGGTCGCGCGTTATCCGCAACCTGCGCCGCGCGTTGTACCACCGCATCATGCGGCTGGAGTTGGGCTACTTCGCCAACGAGCGCAAGGGCGACCTGATGTCGCGCTTTACCAACGACGTGCAGGAGGTGGAAATTTCGGTGGTGAACACGCTCACGGCCGTTATCCGCGAGCCGCTCACCATTGTGGCCTACTTCGCGGTGCTGTTTTACATGTCGCTCAAGCTCACGCTGTTCACGCTGTTGCTATTGCCTATTTCGGGCGGCATCATTGCGGGCCTGGCCAAGCGCCTGCGCCAGCAGGCCAAAACCAGCCAGAAGACGCTGGGCTCCATGCTCTCCGTGATTGATGAGACCCTGGGCGGCATTCGGGTGGTGAAAGCCTTTAATGCGGAGGAATACATAACGGGCAAGTTTGAAGCCCAGAACGACCAATACGCGAGCACCTCGCGGCGTATCGACAACATCCGTGACCTGGCCTCGCCCTTCTCGGAGTTTGCCGGGGTGCTGGTGGTGGCCGGGCTGCTGTACTTCGGCGGCTCGCTGATATTGGGCGGGCAGTCGGACCTGGAAGGGGCTTCGTTTATCACGTACATCGTGCTGTTTTCGCAGGTGCTCACGCCAGCCAAGGCGCTGTCGTCGTCGTTTGGCAACATCCAGCGCGGGCTGGTGGCCGGCGAGCGGGTGCTTAGCATCATCGACACGGAGCCCGCCATTCGGGACCGGCCGGGCGCCACCACCCTGCCGCCGTTCGAGCGCGAAATCGAGTTCCAGAACCTGCAGTTCAGCTACGGCGACACGCCGGTGCTCTACGATGTCAACCTGAAGATTCGCAAGGGCAGCACTGTGGCGCTGGTGGGCTCGAGCGGGGGCGGCAAAAGCACGCTGGCCGACCTGCTGCCGCGCTTCTATGACCCCAGCGGCGGGCAGATTCTGATTGACGGCCACGACCTGCGCGCCTGCACGCTGCACTCGGTGCGCGACCAGATGGGCATCGTGACCCAGGAAAGCATTCTGTTTAACGACAGCATCCTCAACAACATCCGCTTCAACACCGAAGCCAGCGAGGCCGAAGTCATCGAAGCGGCCAAAATCGCCAATGCCCACGAGTTCATCCTGGCCAGCCCCGAGGGCTACCAGACCGTGATTGGTGACCGGGGCTCGCGCCTCTCGGGCGGGCAGCGGCAGCGGCTCAGCATTGCCCGCGCCATCTTGCGCAACCCGCCCATCCTCATTCTCGACGAAGCCACCTCGGCCCTCGATACCGAGAGCGAAAAGCTGGTGCAGGAAGCTCTGCAGCGCCTGATGCAAAACCGCACGTCCTTGGTCATTGCCCACCGCCTGAGCACGGTGCAGCACGCCGATGAAATCATTGTACTGCAGCACGGCCGCATCGTGGAGCGCGGCACCCACGACGAACTGGTGCGGCGCGAGGGCGGCGTATACCAGCGCCTCAGCTCCATGCAGACCAATGCCGCGCTGGTGTAAGCCCTCGCGAATGCCCTAGCACAGCGAAGTGTGCCCTTAATGCGTACACAAGGGCTACACCAAGCAGGAACTTGATGTACCTATCTTTCGGCCTTAACCAATCTTTTCCGCCATGCTCGCTCTAAAACGTATTGTCACCGTTGCAGTAATGATTTACTTGTTGCTGGCGCTGTTGTTCATTTTCGTCCCGGCGGTGCGCACTTCCGTCATGGGCATGGGCTCGGGCCTGTCGGCTCTGGAGCAGGAACGGCAGTTTTACTACACCCTGTTTGTGATAGGCGCCATTTTGCTGGCCCTGCACCTGGTCACCGAAAACCTCGACAGTGCCATCCTGCGCCGCTCGGTGAGCCAATACGAAGGCAAAATCAACGAGCTCAAAGCCAAGCTGTACGACCAGCAACAGCGCGCCACGGCGCCGGTGGTAGCTCAACCCAGCCGCACCGTCGACGGCCGCATTATTGATGGGTCCGTGGTGGAAACCGGCCCGGCCGGCACCGTGAGCACCACCGAAACCCGGACCACCGAAACGTACACGCCCGACCACCTGCCCCGCCCCACGTTTCCGCAGACCGACCCGAGCCTGCCCAATACCCCACCCGCCGAGCGGCCGCTGCTGTAACCAGCCGTTCGGCTCAGCCCAACTTAATTCAATACTGGATTTCCCTTAAGTGCCTGACTCCGCCCTGCTTCCTGACCTTATCCACGCCGAGCTAAGCGAGGCCCGCGCCGTACTCGACCGGTTTCTGAACGAGCCCGCCAACCTGGCGCGCATTGCCGAAGCGGCCGAGCTCATGGCCCACAGCCTGCGCAACGGCGGCAAAATCCTGACCTGCGGCAACGGCGGCAGCCTTTGCGATGCCCAGCACTTTGCCGAAGAGCTCAGCGGCCGCTACCGCCAGGACCGCCGCGCCATGGCCGCCATTGCCCTCACCGACGCCTCGCACATGACGTGCGTGGCCAATGACTACGGGTTCGAATTCGTCTTCAGCCGCTTTGTGCAGGCGCTGGGCCGGCCCGGCGATGTGCTGCTGGCCATCAGCACCAGCGGCAATTCGCCCAACGTGCTACGCGCCGCCGAAGCGGCCAAAGAAGCTGGCATGCTGGTCGTGTCGCTTACCGGCAAAGACGGCGGCCAGCTGGCCGGCATCAGCGACGTGGAAATCCGGGCGCCGCACGCGGGCTATGCCGATAGGATTCAGGAAATCCACATCAAGGCCATTCATATCCTGATTATGCTGATTGAAAAGCTGACGCTGTAGCGCCGGCTTTAAATTGCGCCGCTTTCCTTCTCTACCATCCGTTTTGATACTCTCCAACCAGCCGTTGGAGCCACCGTTATGCTCACCAAAACCTTCGGCTCGGCCGTGCAGGGCGTCAATGCCTATACCATTATTATTGAAGTGGTGGTTTCGGCCGGAACGGGTTTCAACGTGGTGGGCCTGCCGGATAATGCCATCAAGGAAAGCCAGCAGCGCATTGAAGCGGCTCTGAAGTTCCGGGGCTACCGCATGCCGCGCACCAAGGTGGTGGTGAACATGGCCCCGGCCGACATTCGCAAAGAAGGCGCCGCGTACGACTTGCCCATTGCCCTGGGCATTCTGCACGCGTCGCAACAGCTCAATTCGGAGCGGCTGAGCGAGTACATCATCATGGGCGAAATGTCGCTCGATGGGGAGCTGCGCCCAATAAAGGGCGTGCTGCCCATCGCTATTCAAGCGCGCAAAGAAGGCTTTAAGGGCATTATTCTGCCCAAGGAGAATGCGGAGGAAGCGGCCATCGTCAACAACCTGGACGTGATAGCCGTCGGGAGCATGCAGGATGCCATCGACTTCTTTGAAGGACGGTTGGACATCACGCCCACCACGATTGATACTCGTGACTTGTTCCAGCATTCGGTCAACAAATACTCCGCAGACTTTGCCGATGTGCAGGGCCAGGAAAACATCAAGCGGGCCTTAGAAATAGCCGCGGCCGGCGGCCACAACGTGATTATGATCGGGCCACCCGGCGCCGGCAAGACCATGCTGGCCAAGCGCCTGCCCAGCATCCTGCCGCCGCTGAGCATGCAGGAGGCCCTGGAAACCACCAAGATTCACTCCGTAGCGGGCAAGCTGGCCGGGGGCGGGCTGCTAAGCACGCGGCCCTTCCGGGCGCCGCACCACACCATTTCGGACGTGGCGCTTGTGGGTGGCGGCAGCAACCCGCAGCCGGGCGAAATCTCGCTCTCGCACAACGGCGTGCTGTTTCTGGACGAGCTGCCGGAGTTCAAGCGCACGGTGCTGGAGGTGATGCGCCAGCCGCTGGAAGAGCGCCGCGTCACGATTTCGCGAGCCAAAGTCAGCATAGAGTTCCCAGCCAACTTCATGCTCATTGCCAGCATGAACCCCTGCCCGTGTGGGTATTACAACCACCCAGAGAAAGAGTGCGTGTGCGGCCCCGGCGTGGTGCAAAAGTACCTGAACAAGGTATCGGGCCCGCTGCTCGACCGCATCGACCTGCACGTGGAAGTGACGCCCGTGACGTTTGACCAGATGACGGCGACGCGCAAGGCCGAAACCAGCGCCGACATTCAGCCTCGGGTAGACAAGGCCCGCCAGGTGCAGGAAACGCGTTTTAAGGATTACGCCGATATCCACTCCAACGCCATGATGCCGCCGCAGATGGTGAAGGACGTGTGCCAAATCAGCGAAGCGGGGCGCATGCTGCTGAAAACGGCCATGGAGCGCCTCGGCCTCTCGGCCCGCGCCTACGACCGTATTTTGAAAGTGGCCCGCACCATTGCCGACCTGGCCGGCACCGAAGAAATCCAGATTCAGCACCTGGCCGAAGCCATTCAATACCGCAGCCTCGACCGTGAGGGCTGGGCCGGATAACCCCCCCATGTACAAGGCGCTTGTCAAACCTGCCCTTTTCTCCCTCGACGCCGAGCGCGCCCACCACCTGGTTTTCGACAACCTGCGCCGCGCCGCGCGCGTGCCAAGGCCCTGCTGCGGGCTTTGTACAACTACCAGCACCCCAGCCTGGGGCGGGAGGTATTTGGGCTGAAATTTCCGAACCCGGTGGGGCTGGCGGCGGGGTTTGACAAGAATGCCGCGCTGACGGATGAGCTGGCCACGTTGGGCTTTGGCTTCGTGGAAATCGGGACGGTGACGCCGCGTCCGCAGCCCGGCAACCCGCTGCCCCGCCTGTTCCGGCTGCCGCAGGACGAGGCGTTGATTAACCGGATGGGCTTCAACAACGACGGAGCGGCTGTGGTAGCAGCGCGGCTGGCGCGCCGCCAGAACCGGCAGCTCATCATCGGCGGCAATATTGGCAAGAACAAGGACACGCCCAACGAGCAAGCAGCTGCCGACTACGTAGCCGCCTTTGAGACGCTGGCCGACGTGGTCGACTACTTTGTGGTCAACGTGTCGTCGCCCAACACGCCCAACCTGCGCCAGCTCCAGGAGAAAAAGCCGCTCATTGAGCTGCTGCAGCAGGTGCAGGCCCGCAACCTGGCCCGCCTCGCGCCCCGGCCGCTGCTGCTCAAAATTGCGCCTGACCTCACCGATTCGCAGCTCGACGACATTATCGAAATAGCCCAGGAAACGGGGTTGAGCGGCCTGGTGGCTACGAATACCACCATTAGCCGCGATAACCTTAGTACCAATGCGGCCCAGGTGGCGGCTCTGGGTGCGGGAGGCCTCAGCGGCCGGCCTTTGCGGGCCCGGGCCACCGAGGTTATCCGCTATTTGCACCGCCGCACAGGTGGGGCGCTGCCCATTATCGGCTCGGGCGGCATTCACTCGGCGGCCAATGCGCTGGAGAAGCTCGCGGCGGGTGCTTCTCTGATTCAGCTTTATACCGGGTTTATTTACGAAGGGCCGGCGCTGGTGAGCCGGATAAATCGAAGATTGGTGCCACCCGCACCGGCTGGCTCCGCACCCGGCGGTGCCACCAGAGGATAACAGGCACGCCCAGCAGCGTGGGCCACAAAAAATTATACGGAAAGGGAATAAAGCGCAGGCTGGTGACCGAAAACGCGGAGACGGCCGCGATGTACGAAGCCAGAAAGCCCGAAATGTGGTTGAGCAGCCACTGGTTTTTGGTCAATTTTCCGGCGTTGGCATAGCCGCGCAGCTGGCGGACGGCGGTGCTGGCCCCGAGGGCCCCGAACACACCCACGGGAATATTGCCGGCGACGAATGCATAGGCTACGGTGCCGAGAAACACCACCAACCCCACGCCCGCTACCACCCAATCGAAAGTAGCTACCCGGGCGTCCCAGGCCAGGTGTTTCAGAAACAGCGACCGGTAGCCGAACCCCGCCATATAGAGGCTAAAGACGGCCGTGAGCAGCAAAAACAGGCTGTGAATGTGCTGGGCGCCGACCAGCGCCGTGGTGCCGGCCACCGCCATGGCCCAGAAAAACACCTTGCCCCAGCGCCGGTGCGCTACTCCTCCCTTGCGTACGGCCAGGGCCACCGGCGCCACAAAAAACCCAATAAAGCCCGCCGTGATGTGCAGGTAGCGGTTAACCAGAAAGAAGGTTTCCATGCGATGTGGCGCGGCGCTGAATGGGAACCGCGACCGAAAGATGGGCCCGCACGCCAGCCGTTAGGCTAAAAATATTGCCGAAACGTCGGGCTATTAGGTTGAAATGCTGCGCCGAGCGGATGCAGCGTTTGCGACCGGTGTCACAGCTTCGCGCCGATTTTGAATTCAATAACATCGGCTGCCCCGCGGTGAATCTTCAAGTCGACGGCCCCGAACAGCAGGTTAGTGAAGTGGTATTTCAGGCCCAGCCGCTCGTAGTAGGCCGTGCTCGACTTGTAGGGCGCGTACACATAAAAGCCCAGGTGCGACACGAACGCCAGCCGGCCAAACAGCAGCTCGTGGCCCACAAAGGCGCCCACTTTTTTCACATCGGGCTGCTTGAGGCCAGCGCGGGTGGTGTCTTCCAGCTGGGCTTGCAGGCTGCGGTCGTAGAAGCCTTCCACACCGGCCAGTAGGTTGGATTTGCGGTTCACGCGCCGCCCCACGGCGGCCGTCACCGAGTTCACAAGGTATTTGTGGCGGTCGCCTTCGGTGCGCTGCTTGAAGCCCAGGCTGGTGCTGAAGTTAAAGAAGTTGTGGCCCAGCTCGGCCGGCGCGGGCGCATTGGCGTTGGCTTGGGGAGCCTGGCGCTGCTCGTGGTAGTTGAGCCCCAGCACCACGGAGGGCAGGTTCACGCCAAAATTGGGCTTGGTGGTGGCGCCGTTGGAGTAGTGGTTTAGCCCCACGCCGGCCAGCAGGCCCAGGTGCGGCGTGAGGGCGTAGTCGTACTCGAAGCGAAACTGCAGGGTGGCGTTCAGCGCCGAGCTGGCGATGGTGTTTTTGTGGTTGGTGTCCTGGTTATAGGGATTGGTGAGGTAGGCCAGGCCGGCGCCGAGGCGGAAGCTGAAGTCGTGCTTGGGGCCCCGCGAAAACGACTTGCTGATGTAGGGACTGGCCGACCAGACGTAGCCGAGCACGGGGTTGTGAAAATCATAGTACGTGAGGGCCAGGCCCACTTTCGGGTACTTGTACCAACCGTGCCAGGGCGCGCTCCCCGTGGTCTGGCGCTGGAAGTTGAGTTCAAACCCCGCGGGGTGCGAGGCGACCAGGTGCCGGATGGCGTAGGTGTGCGCCAGGATGATGCTGCCCTGGGCATAGGCCCCCATCACCAGCGGCGCCCGGGGTGCAACCGCCGGCATCGGCACTGAAACCTCGGCCGTAGTGGTGTCAACCTGCGCGGTCACGGGGCGGGCGGCCAGCGCCAGCAGCAATAGCAGTAAGCCCCTGGAAAGCTGCCGCAATGAGGAAGCCCCCCTCATCGCACAAGCTCAATAATAGCCTCAAAATCACAACTCAACAGTTGAAATAACAGCATGTTACCTAAAAATTAATTTTTCATTTTCAGCAACCCCGCGTCTCGAAACGTCGGTATAAAGCCGATGCCCGTCGAGTAAGTTTTGCAGCTCTAAAATTATCCTATCCCGCCATTTATCCTATCTCACCTTTTCACTTTATACTCATGAAAAATATTGCAATACTAGCCCTGTCTGTTTTGAGTATCTCGGTGGCCCGGGCACAAGTGTCGAAAGACTTCCGCTTAGGGGCAAAAATCGGCGCCACGTACTCCAGCATTTCCGGCGACAACGTTTCGCAAATTGCCGGTCCCAACTTCAACAGCGACCTCGGCAATTACAAGTGGGGCTACAATGCGGGTTTCACCGCCAACGTGCCCATTAGCAGCGACGGGTTTTTCTCCCTGCAACCCGAGCTCCTGTATAACCGCAAAGGTTACGAAGTCAACTCGAAGCAGACCAGCAACCTGCCCAATGAGGTTTCCGCAGTTGAGTTTAAGCAGCAGCGCGTGCTGCACTATCTGGACGTGCCCATCTTGGCCCGCATCAACGCAGGCGGCCTGTTTTTCGAGCTGGGGCCTCAAATGAGCTTCTTATTTGGGTCGACCAACAAGCAGCAAACCACTACCCGGTTTTCCAATGGCACCAACGACAAGGTGGAGGATAACGGCAGCTTCCAGGACTTCACTGGCATCGCTCGCGGCGATAAATACAAGTCGGACCTGACCCAATTCGACATTTCGGGTGTAGCCGGCATCGGCTTTATGACCGAAGGCGGCCTGAGCCTGGACCTGCGCTACGCCCGCGGCTTCCACTCGCTACTTGATACCAAAAACGTAACCCTCAGCCAGAATCCTAAGGCGTTCAACAACGTGTTCACGCTGCAGCTGGGCTATTTGCTGCCATTTGGCCAATAACCTGGCTTTGACAATTTTGCAGACCTAGCTAGCGCAAGGCCCGGCTTCTTCGTGAACGCCGGGCCTTGCCGTATTTAGCTCAATTATTTGAGGGAGCCGCCGGGAAGAGTAGTATTATCGGATAGCAATTATTCTATAGCTTTGGCGATAATCAAGCTCCTCACTTCTACACTCTTCTCATGAAAAAAGCAATTCTCTCCCTTGGGCTGCTGGCCGGCATGGTTGGCGCCGCACAGGCGCAAACGGGCATGAAAATCGGCCTTAAGGCGGGCGCCAACATGTCCAGCTTCACGGGCACCGACAAACAGGACGTAACGTCCCGGTTCGGCATCAGCGCCGGAGCCACCTTCAATTTTGCTTTGTCCGATATGATTGCCGTGCAGCCGGAGGTGCTGTTTTCCCAGAAAGGCATGAAGCTGCGCTACACCGGCGAGGATTCCAGCGATGCAACCGTATTCAACAGCACCGGCAACGTATCCGGCACGTTAGGCCAAACCCTGAGCTACATCGATGTGCCGGTGCTGCTGCGGGTGAACACCGGGGGCAGCTCCGGCGAAGGCTTGTTTTTTGAGTTGGGCCCCCAGGCCAGCTTTCTCATCGGCCAGAAAAGTGCCATCGACACCGGCGATAAGGCCACCGTGGTACTGGCCGGCCCCAACCGCACCAACCCCCAAGGCGACAGCATGCCGGCCTTCGCCGTGGGCACCAGCACCGACGACTTCAACCGCATAGCGTTTGGCTACGTGGCCGGCTTCGGCTACCAGCTGCCCAATGGCTTGAGCATGGGCATCCGCTACGCCGGCGACATTTCGCAGGTGTACAAAGACGGCAACGGCACGGCCGACGCCCTGAAGCCTTACCAGGCATTTGGCGCAAAGTTTACCAACCCGAAGGTGCACAACTCGGTGTTCCAGCTGCAGGTGGGCTATACGTTGGGCCTGTAGTCACGGCGCTTTTGCTGCTAAAAGGCCCGGCTCTGAAACAGAGCCGGGCTTTCTTATCATCAAGGCTTTACAGTATAAAACCAACTATTTATTCCGCTAATCAGTATACTGCCCGGCTCTGAAAAGAGCCCGGACCATTCGTATCAAAGCAGCCCTATTCTCTTATAGCATGAAAAAAATCATCACGACCCTGGCCTTGCTGGCTGGCGCGGCCGGCGTAGCCCAGGCCCAGACCAACTCCATTGGCATCACGGCAGGCTACGGCCGCACCAGCCTCACGGGCAAAAACAGCAACTACAACGCGAAGACGCACTCGGCGTACCAGGCCGGCCTGATGGCCGATGTGTATGTGGGCGAGGTGGTGTCGTTTCACCCCGAGCTGCTGTACACGCTGCAGTACTACGATGCCACCGAAGGCTCCAGCTCGTCGCTCGACGCGCTGAGCCGCGATGTTTCCTACATCAACGTGCCCCTGCTGGCACGCTACCACGCCGATGGCTTGTTTTTTGAAGCCGGCCCCGAAGTCAACTTCGCGCTGGCCGCCAAAAACGAGGCCGGCAACGACGTGAAAAGCGACGTGAGCCCCGTGGCGCTCGACTACGTGGTGGGCCTGGGCTACCAGCTCAGCAGCGGCCCGTCCATTGGCATCCGCTACGATGGCGGCATCACCAACACCTACAAGGACACCGCCGCCAACGGCCTGGGCAATGGCAAGCTGAAAAACAGCACTTTCTGGCTCAACCTTGGGTATTCGTTCGGCGGCACCGGCCGCTAAGAAACCCCAAGCTCACCAACGCAAAAGCCCGGTTTCCGCCATGGAAACCGGGCTTTTGCGTGGGGTAGTGCGCGGATAAGTTGGGCTGTAAGAGTGCCAGCGCGTCGGGCGCAGGCGTAGCTTTGCGAGTCTATTCAACTACCCTGCTTATGAAAAAGACCTTTTTTACCCTCGCCCTGTTGGCAGGCCTTGCGGGCGCGGCCCAGGCGCAGCGCAGCGACATATCGCTGGGCCTGAAAGCCGGCGCGTCGCTGACCAATTTTGTGGGCGCTGATGCCGGCAAATACAGCTACACGAGCACCTACGGGCTCCACGCTGGCGTTTTTGCGAATGTCGGACTGAGCAACATGGTGGCATTGCAGCCCGAGGTGTTGTACTCACAAAAAGGCGCTAAGTACCCGGCTTTGCTAGGCGACGACATCAAGCGACGGCTGCACTACATCGATGTGCCCGTGCTACTGCACGTAAATGCCGACGGCCTTTTCTTTGAGGCAGGCCCGCAGGTAGGCTTTCTGCTGAAGGCCCAGGACCAGCACGGCAGTACCACTACCGCGCTCGACCGTAAGGAATATAATACCGTTGATTTCGGCTACGTAGCGGGCCTGGGTTACCAGAAGAAGTCCGGCCCCGGCATCGGCCTGCGCTACAATGGGGCCTTAACCAATACCCGGCCGGATGAAACGACCGGCAACACCACGTATCAGACCCGTCTTCATAACAGCGCGTTTCAGCTGTACCTGACCTATTCTTTCAACGGACGGTAATCTTGTTGGTCTTTCACAAAAAAGCCCGGCCTTCGCTATGGAAGCCGGGCTTTTTTGTTGAATAGTGCCTACCGGCTACGCTTGCGCGGCGGCGTAGTTGCGGTAAAAATGCGGGATAGTTTCGATGCCCTTCAGGAAGTTGAAGACGCCGAAATGCTCGTTGGGCGAGTGGATGGCGTCGGAGTCGAGGCCGAAGCCCAGCAGCACGGTATCAAGACCCAGCTCCGACTTGAACATGGCCACGATGGGGATGGAGCCGCCGCCGCGCGTGGGCACCGGACGCTTGCCGAAGGTGGTTTCCATGGCATCAGCGGCGGCTTTGTAGGCCACCGAGTTGGTGGGCGTCACCACGGGCTCGCCGCCGTGGTGCGGGCGCACTTCGACCGTGACGCCGACGGGCGCGATGCTCGTGAAGTGCTTCTGAAACAGCTCCGTGATTTCGGCCGAGGTCTGGTGGGGCACCAGGCGCATGGAGATTTTGGCGTGGGCCTGCGAGGCGATGACGGTTTTGGCGCCTTCGCCAGTGTAGCCGCCCCAGATGCCGTTCACGTCGAGCGTAGGCCGGATGCTGGTGCGCTCCATGCTGCTGTAGCCCTTCTCGCCGTAGCTGGCGGGCAGGCCGATGCTCTTTTGGAATTCCTCTTCGGAGAACGGGGCTTTGGCCATCTCGGCGCGCTCCTCGGCACTCAGCTCGTCTACCTTGTCGTAGAAACCGGGGATGGTGATGTGGCCATCTTTGTCGTGCAGGCTGGCAATCATCTCGCACAAGGCGTTGATGGGGTTTTGCACGGCGCCGCCGTAGAGGCCGGAGTGCAGGTCGCGGTTGGGGCCGGTCACGGTTACTTCGTGGTAGCTCAGGCCGCGCAGGCCCACTTCGATGCTGGGCACGTCGTTGGCCAGAATACCGGTATCCGAAATCAGGATGACGTCGGCTTTTAGCTTCGCTTTGTTGGCCTTCACGAAGATTTCGAGGTTGTTGGACCCGATTTCTTCTTCGCCTTCAAACATGAACTTGATGTTGCAGGGCACGCCGCCCTGGCCGTCGCGCATCATCATCTCGAAGGCTTTCACGTGCATGTACACCTGGCCTTTGTCGTCGCAGGCGCCGCGGGCGTAGATTTTGCCGTCTTTGATGACGGGGTCAAACGGCGGCGAGGTCCACAGCTCGTAGGGGTCGGCGGGCTGCACGTCGTAGTGGCCGTACACCAGCACGGTGGGTTTGGTGGGGTCGGTGATGTAGTCGCCGTACACAATGGGGTTGCCGGCCGTAGGGCAGATTTCCACGTTCTGCACGCCGGCTTCTTCCAGGCGCGTTTTCAGGTAGTCGGCAGCCCGCAGCACGTCGCCGTGAAACTTGGGGTCGGCCGACACGGAAGGAATGCGGAGCCAGTCAATCAGCTCGTCGAGGAAGCGCGTTTGGTTGTCGGAAAGGTAATTGGCCATGCGAGGCAGGGAAGTATGGTGATGGGTTGGGAACGGTGGAGTAAAAGTAGCGGGCGCTGCCGATACGGCTCCTACAGCTTTTGGGGTTCCGGCGCGGCTCCATTCGCAATTATTGGGCTGCTCAGCAGGCTCGGTTACAAGCGCGCATCCAGCACCAGCTCACGCAGCATTACCTCGCCCAGCTTCCAGGCATCAGCCCAGTCTTTCTCGGGGCTTTCGAAGGTGAGCAGGTAGAGCGTGTCGGTCTTGGCGTTGGCCAGGGCCATTTGGTACACCACGCGGGGCTCGGCCTCAGGCGGAGCTTCGCGGTAGCGCACCGCGCGCTTGTAGAACGGGCCGTCGACCGAGGACGTCTTGTCCAACTGCTGCTGCCCCGGGCCAAACCCGGTCCTTAGCATCAGCAACTCGGCGTAGTCGGCGGCCTGGCGGCCGGTTTTGGCTTTCACCTTGCGCACTACGTTCAGCGACGCTCCGGGCTGAAACTCACCGCTCTCCCCTATTTCATCGCGGGTCAGGAAGTAGGTAGTGGCGCCCTTCTGCCCGTCGGCCTTGTAGTACCAGCCTTCGGGCAAGGGCATGGCCGCTTTGATGTCGGGCAGCGCCTGCCACCGGAAGCCCGCCGGGGCAGTGCCCAGAGGGGTATTGTATTTCTGAGCAGCAGCGGGCAGCGTGAGAAACAGCAGAATCAGGAAGCGAAACAGGGACCGCATAAAGGAGACAGCAGCAAAAGTCTTTACCTAAGGAATTGGGCTAAAATGCCGGTTGAGCACAGGATATTGCCCCCCCGCTCCTACTTCCGCCCAAATAGCGGCACGCGGCTTTCCGTCCCGCTGCGCAGGCGGCCGATATTGGCCCGGTGGGTGTAGATGAGGAGCACGGCCAGCAAGAAGCCTACCCACACCATAAACGGTTGGGCTGGCCGGAACTGGGGCAGCAGCTGCAGTAGCGCGAAGGTCACGCCCGCCGTCATGCTGGCCAGCGAGACGTAGCGGAACACGGCCAGCATGAGTAGAAACACCAGCAGGCACACGCCCACCGTGGCCGGGGCCACGCCCAGCATCATGCCCAGCACCGTGGCCACGCCCTTGCCGCCCCGGAACTGCGCAAAGACCGGATAGATGTGCCCCACAATGGCGAGCACACCGCAGGCCAGCTTAAAGTACAGTTCGTGCTCAGGCTGAATGGCTCCCTGGGCTACCAGCCACGCCGGCAAAAAGTAGGCGGCCACAAAGCCTTTCAGCGCATCAATAAGCAGGACCACCGAGCCCGCCTTGGGGCCCAGCACCCGGAAGGTATTGGTAGCGCCGGCGTTGCCGGAGCCGTGCTCGCGGATGTCGGCCAGCCCAAAGAAGCGGCGGCCCACCCACAGCGCAGTTGGGATAGAACCAAGGAGGTAGGCGGCAAGCAGGGCAAGGGCGATATATAGGACATTCATGCAGGAAAGGTATAAAACGAAAACTCCCCTCCTGGATTGAGGAGGGGAGTTTTCCGTTGGCTACGAGTCGCCGAAGGGGTCCTCGGTGGCTTTCTTTTTCTTCTTTTCTTCTTCCTTCTTCCGCTTCTCTTCCTCCTTTTTCTGCTTTTCAGCTTCTTTGGCGAGGCGGGCGGCTTCTTTCTTGTCCTGGGCCGGGTCGGGCGCGGCTTCGGCATCGGGAGCAGCGTCGGCGGCTTTGGTCTTGGTCTTCACCTTTTTGAGGTCGGGCTCGGTTGCGTCGGCCGCCGCAGGGGTGTCGGCGGCTTTCACCTTCACCTTTTCCTTCTTGTTGGCGGGCTCGGCGGTGGCAGCCGGCGCGTTGGGATCTTCCATCACGCCGTCGCCGAAGGGGTCGTTGGCTTTGGCCTTTTTCTTCTTTTTGGTGGGCTCGGGGGCGGCATCGGCCGCGGGTGCCGCGTTGGGGTCGGTAGTACCGAAGGCGTCCTCCTGCCCTTTTTTCTTTTTACCCTTCTTGCCTTCGAAGGTGTCGAAGGTGCTGGGGGCCGGGGCTGCCGGGCGGGCGGTCAGCTTGCCGCTCTTGCCCAAGTAGTCGCGCTGGAAGTGCGAGCGGAAGGCATCCACGTCGGTGAAGTCGCCGAGGAAGGCGCCGTAGCTGGTGGCCGTGTTGTAGTCGCCCTTGGCCTTGCCGCCCACTTCGGCGTCGAAGTTTTCGCTCGACGATTTCGCCAGCAGCAGGTTGTTGGCGTACTTGAAGTAGTACCAGGTCTGGGGCTCGGGCTCGAGGTAGATTTCCACCAGGTCGGTGTTGTTTTCGCGGCGGATTTCTACGTGGCCGTCAATCAGGGCGTTGAGCGGCTGCTTGCCCACGCCGGCCAGTCCCAGCTTGCCCACCGAGTACCAGGCGCGCCGCTTCTCGCTCCAGCGGAGGTCTACCTTGCTCAGCATGATGGTGTGCATGAGCTTGGGCGAGAGCTTCATGAGGTCGGCGGTGGCGCCTTTGCGCATGGTGTACTCCTCCACGCCCTTGTTGCCGATAAACTGGCCCAATTTGTACAGCTCGTTGGTGGAGCCGTCCAGGGCTTCGGGCGAGCCTTTGGTCACGCGCGCCAGCTCGGTGCCCATGGCGGCCACGGCTTTCTCGGGCATGCCGATGTCGAAGCCCAGCAGCGCATCTATCGAATAGCGGGCGCTGTCGGGGTTGGCGGTGCCCACGCCACTGCCCACCAGCTTGTAGTTTTTGTTCGAGTTAATGAACGTCATCGGGCCCCGGAAGCTGAGCGAGTTGGTGGCATCGGTGTAAGCCAGCATGGCGCCTTCGTAGGCATTCACGTCGCTCAGGTCGTTGCGCGAGATGGTGTAAATGCCCTTTTTGTCGTCGTACCGCAGCTGGCCGTCTACTTTCAGAATGGACACATCGGTATTGTTGGGCAGGGTAGCGGCATACAGCGGGTACACCTTGTTGGTCTGGTCCGACATGAACAAGCCGGTCACGAGCGGCGAGCCGTCCTCGGCCTTGATGTCCTTCAGGTTGAGGCTGAAATTCTTCGGGTCGATGGAGTCCTTCATCGCAATCCATTCGGCCGACTTGCGGTCTTTGCCAAACTGCAGCTGCACCTGGCCGTCGAAAGCAAAGCCGCGGCGCCGCGAGTTGAGCAGCACGTTGCCACGGTAGCCGATGCGCGGCGTGAGCTGAAACTTGCTCCCTGGGCTCACCACGGCCGTGGCCACAGTGGGCGGGCCTACCGTGGCGGCGCCCGCAAATTCGTCCTTGTTCTTGCGCGCGGCCCTGCCTTTGCCGGCCAGAATCGCGGCCGGGTCGGGCTCGAAGTTGCCGAAGCGCAGTGCCACCGAGTCGCGGGCAGTTTTGATGGTGTACTCGGCATTGCCGGTGAAGGCTGCTTTCGAGAGCACCTCCACGTTGCCTTTCACCAAGTGGTGGAATTTATCCAGGGAGTCGAGCACTACGCCCGCGTTGCGGAAGCGCTGGATGCGGCCATTGGCCCCAATGCTGACCTTGCCCGAGTCCGGGGTAATCCAGGCATCG
The DNA here is from genome assembly GCF_020711255.1 of Hymenobacter plasmatis. Lineage (GTDB taxonomy): Bacteria > Bacteroidota > Bacteroidia > Cytophagales > Hymenobacteraceae > Hymenobacter. The sequence continues at coordinate 54,533 of NZ_JAJFAW010000026.1, read as the reverse complement.
GCGGCGGCGATGTAGGGCACGCCGCCCACCTGCATGCGGTACTTGGCCAGGTCGTACACGCCGCTCGAGGCCTTAAACTTCAGCCCCTGCTGGTCGGGGTTGGTGGAGTAGAAGTACGACTTGGTGGAGTCGGCATTGGCGGCCACGCGCAGCACCACTTGCTTTTTCTTGAAGTCCCAGTGCCCGCCGCTGAGCGTGGTTTTAAACTTCGAGTACGGTAAATCGATACTGGCCTTGCTACCTTCTTCGCGCTTGAAGTCGGCAAAGCCCCGGCTCAGGTTGTAGTCGAAGGCCACGTCGTTGGCCGTGAGGGCGGGCTTGTTGGCTTCAGCCGACTTGATGCTCACTGTGGCCTTGCGCCCCGAGTAGCTGTCGGTTTTGAACGTGAACGCCGGCGACTTGATGAACGACTGCGGCCCGTCGAGGCGGCCGTCACCACCCACGTTTTTAGGCGTCAGCACGGCGGTTCCTTTGAAGTTGTAGGCCGTCACCGTTTTGGTTTTCTGGTCGGCGGCGGTGTACATGCGGATGGCCTCGCCGGTGCGCGGCGTGGTCAGGAACATGGAGTCGCGGCGCACGTTCCAGTTCATAAGGTAGCCGGTGGGCAAACTCATTTTCGGAATGTCCACGCCCTCGGCTTTCTTGGCCGCAATGGCGCCCGTCCGGCCCACCGTCACCACCGAGTCGCGGTAAAACACGAAGCTGTTGGACGTAAACGTGCCCGACTGGTAGGTGATGGTGCCGTCGCCCTGCAGTCCTTTGCCATTCATCTTCACCTTGTTAAACACCCGCCCGCGGCCTTTGTACAGCGGGAAGCCGTCCTTGGGCACGTCGTACACGAAGCCCAGCGAGCCGTCTTCCTGCACGGTGAGCTTGGTCTGAATGTCGGGGATAATGCCGCCGCTGCGGAACGTGCCGTTGAAGCCGGTGGCCGTCTTGCCGATGCCGTTGAGCGAATCGAGCTTAAACGGCGGGATGTCGAACACCATCGTGGAGTCGTAGGCGCCGCCCAGCACGTCCTGCTTGCGGAAGTACACGTTGGCCCCGCTCTTGGAATCGAAGGCCGGGTACTGGCCCTTCTTCTTGCGGCCCGACTTGTTTTTGGGGTCGTTCAAGAAGAGGCGGCCGGTCGAGACCTTGCCTTTGTTGGTGAGGGCAAAGTCGGCGTGCTTGCCGGTGGGCTTGCCCTTGGCGTCTTTGGCCTCGCTGCGAATGACGATGGAGTCAATCTTGGCCATGTCGACGTAAAACCCGTCGTAGTCGAACTTAAACTCGCGGCCTTTGAAGCGCATGGCCGACGCCACCACCGTGCCGTTGAAGTTGATGTTGCGGTTTTTCTGAATGCGAATGATGGCGCTGTCCGGCCGCACAAACACCGTGGCCGAGTCGTCGGAGAAGTTGAAGCGGTCCACGCCGCGCACCGTCAGCTCGTTGGTGTTCAGGTTGAGGGTGGCGTTGCGGCCCGAGCCCGACAGCGACTTGATGGCGATATGGTCGTAGTCCTTTTTATCGCGGGCCGACGCCACGTAGTGCGCGCCCTTGGGCAGAATGGTCACGTCGCCGGTTTGGGGGTTCCACTCCACATAGCCGTCGCGCGCCAGGCCGGCCATGGCGCTGCGCATGTTGGGCTCCGAGGTTTGCAGGTCGGTGGCCAGGGTCGACACGTTCAGCGTTTTGGCGTTGCCGTGGCTCTGGCTGTAGCCCACCAGCATTTGCAGCGGGTGCAGCCGGTTGATGCTCTTGAGCTGCTGGTAGCGGCTGTTGGTAAAGAATTCTTTGCTCTCGAAATCGGCCGTTTGCTGGTTCTTGGCCGAGAGCACGGCGAAGTCGATGGTGGGGCTGTTCAGGTTCCAGGTCAGCGCCTCGGTGCGAATATCCATCTGGTGATAGGAGTCGCTGTAGGGCGTGTTCTTGTAGAGGCCCTCTTCGCGCGCCAGCTTCAGCTGCTGCTTGCCTTTCAGGTACTTGAGCTGGGTGCCGGGGTGCGTTACGGAGTCTTTGGCGCCTTCGTAGATGGTCACCGCCGCCCGATTGGCCGTGATAACCGAGTCGCCCAGCACGTAGGCCCGCGACGACGCTTTGAACTTGGGCTTGCCGCCCAGGCTCACGAAAAGGTTAGAGGGCGAGCCGTCGAGGGCCGCGCTGAGCACCTTGCCGCCGGCCATCGACAGGCCGCCCCGGTACTGAATATTCTCGCCCAGGTTTTTAATGCGGGCGTCGTTGGTGAGCGAGATGAAGCGCGGGTAGCCGGTGTCGGTGGCGCCGGGCTTGCGCCGCACGCTCTTGTAGCTGAGCGCGCCTTTCACGGGGGCCTCCAGCACGGCCGGATACGTGAGGGTGACGGGCTGCACCGTGAACTCGGGCTTGCTCATGTCGAAGTCAAACCCGGCCAGGTCGGCCGTTACCGGATTGCCTTTGATGACCCAGGCAAACTGCCCGCCCGTGGCCAGAAACCGGCCGGAGTTGGGCACGGCCGTGCCGCTCACTTTCTTCAGCACCACCGAGTCGCCGGCCGTGCCCATATGCAGGTCGGCATCCTTCACCACGATTACGGCGCCACGGGCCGGCGGCGCCATGTAGTCGTCGTAGGGCAGCGCCGAGGGCGTAAACGAAGCCGTAGGCGGCTCAAAGTCCGCGGCCTTTGCGGTGGCCGCGGCCGCTTTCACGGGCGCGGCGGTTGGGCTGGCCTTGGTAGCCGTTTTGGCCACGGGCTTTTTGGCCGGCGCTTTTTTCTTCACAGGCGCACCCCAGCCGTCGTCCGAATCGCCCCAGCCGCCACCCGAGGGCGACGACCACATGTCGGCCGTATCCCAGCCGCTGCTGCTTGCTTTTTTCTTGGGCTTGGGAGCAGCGGGCTTGGGAGCCGCTTTTGCTGGTGTCTTGGCCGCGGCCACAGGCTTCTTGGCGGCCGGCAGCGGCTCGTCTTTGGGCGCGGGCGCCGACGCGCCAAATTCCAGGTTGGAAACCGGCGCGGCAATGGGCGAATACGCAAACGAAATCGTGCCGCCCACGGCCCGCAGCGAGCTGTAGCCGGAGCGGTAGAAGTAGCCGCCGTTTAAGAAACGGCTGGTGCTGAAGATGAATTTCTCGGTTTCCTGTGGGGCTTCTTTCTCCAGGGTTTGGCCCAGCACGTCGAGGTACTGGTCCATTTGCTGGTCGGTGAGCTTGGTCGAGTTCGCGCCGCCAATGATGGCCGCGTACAGCTGCTCAAAGTGCGGCCGGGGCCGAAACTTCTTCGCCAGCATCACCTGCGACAAGGCCACGATGCGCGCCTGCTGCGACGACGTGAGGCGGTTGGTGCCCCACAGCTCTCTCAGGCGGGCGCCCATGGCGCGGGCAGCGGCGTTGTTGGTGCTGGCCATCATGCTCTGCACATCAATGATGTACTGGGCCGGGTCGGTCGAGAGCCGGCCCACCTGGTAGCGGGGCGCGGCGGCCGGCGCCGCCCCACCCGGAGCCGGCGCTTTGGTTTGGGCCTGAGCCGACGAATAGCCGCCCAGTACCAAACCCAGCCATGCAGTAAGAAGAACTAAATGCTTCATAAAGTCTCGTTGTCTGTAATTGTGGCTCGCTCGGCAAGCCGCGGACCTTCCCAATGGTATAAATGCTGCTATAGCTGCCCCTGCCCCGTCCGCGCATCGATGAAACGACGCAGCCACGACTCAGCGGGCTGCTTTTTCAACGCAAACGCCTGTGACAAAGTATAGTGCTCCACGCAGTGCTAAAAAATCGGTACAAGTTAGGCAGAATCTAAAAAGCAACACCCCAACCGCGGGGGTTAAAGTTTGATACCTGCTGACAGTCAGCAATTTTCTAGCCAACCTCCTTTTTGCCTCCCTGCTATTGTTACACTTTTCATGAAATTGACCAGCCCTGAAATGGCCCCTCCCGGAGCTGGCCTGCCGCGTAGAATTTAGGCCCCGTTGATTCCCAACCACTTTACTTTGGCGCATGACCACTGCACCCATTCGCACCGCCCTGCTGGCCTACGGCATGTCGGGCAAGCTTTTTCAAGCCCCGTTTCTGGCCGCCCACCCCGGGTTTGACTTGCTGGCCGTGGCCGAGCGCACCGAAAAGCGCATGCACCTCGACTACCCCAGCATCCGCAGCTACCCGAGCGTGGCCGACGTGCTGGCCGACCCCACTATTGAGCTGGTGGTGGTGAACACGCCCAGCAACACCCACTTCGAGCTGGCCCAGCAAGCCCTGCGCGCCGGCAAGCACGTGCTACTGGAAAAGCCCGTGGCCACCTCCGTAGCTCAACTTCAGGCGCTGGTGGCGCTAGCCCGGGAAATGGGCCGCCACCTCCTGGCTTACCAAAACCGCCGCTGGGACAGCGACTTTGGCGCCGTGCGTCGCGTGGTCGAAAGCGGGCAGTTGGGCCAGCTCATCGAAGTGCACTTTCGCTTCGACCGCTACAAGCCGGCCCTGCACACCAAGAAGTTCAAGGAAGAGCCGCTGCCCGGCAGCGGCCTGCTCTACGACCTGGGCCCGCACCTCATCGACCAGGCCATCAGCTTGTTTGGGCAGCCGCTCGGCAGCCACAAGACGGTGGGCCGGTACCGGGCCGGCAGCCGCGTCGATGACTTCTTTACGCTGCACCTGCGCTTCCCACACAACCTGAACGTGTGGCTGACTTCCGGCCTGCTCATCGCCGACCCCGGCCCCGCCTACATCCTGCACGGCACCCTGGGCAGCTACCAAAAAGGCCGCACCGACCCTCAGGAAGCCCAATTGCTCCAAGGCACGTCGCCCCTGGCGCCCGACTATGGGCACGAGAAGCACGGTCAGGAAGGCCGCCTCACCCTGGCTGCCCCCGACGGCAGCCTCACTACCACTCCGGACCCCGCCGCTCCTGGCGACTACATGAACCTGTTTGAAGCCGTGTTCCAAACCATTCGTAATGGTGCCCCCTACCCCATCCGCGAAGACCAGCTGCTCTGGCAAAACGAGCTATTGGAAAGTGCCCCGGATTTTGGGCCGGAAGCATAGCCTGTCGAGGGCAGTTGGAATACTCTAACTGTACTCTTCAATCGCGCTTCATATTGCCCAACCCACCCCGGCTCCTGTAGCTGTATGGGGCATGGGTTGGGCAACGCGCGTTATCTGTTCGGCAAATGCCATCTAGCTTAAAAATTGAGCTAACCTACAGCGACAGTCGAGCAGCGAGAAGCTATTAACCACCTGATTACGGCGATGGTGCGAGCTTTTCTGGCTACTGGCTAGCCTAAGGCAAGGGTGTTTACTGTAAGAATAGTACGGACTATCAAGCTATTACAATATTTTGCATATATCATATAAATATTGTTCCTTTGGTGAGATTACAATCTCACCCTATGCCTCAGCTCAGTCACTTGCCAGATGCTCCTCTACCGAGCCTCACTTTCTGCCCAGTAACGTGCCGAACCGGCTCTTCGCTGCTACGCGGCCGCCTCAAGCGGGCCCTAAGCGCCGAGGAAGTCACCAAAACCTGCGAAGTGCTGCTGGCAACCGCTATGCGTCGGCGCTGCCGCTACTGGCTGCTGGATGGGCGAGAAAGCTCAAACGCCCAGCCGCCTGAGCTACATGAGTGGCTGGAGGAAGATTATTTTCCCCGGGTGCGGGCCCAGTTGGGGCACCCCCCGTGTATTGCCCTGCTGGTGGCGCCTTCGCTGTGGCAGGACTTGCCCAAGCTGGGTCAAGAGCCCGTGAGCGAGTGGCCTACCTGGGCCGCCCGCGTAGGCTGGTTTAAGGACGAAGAACCCGCTTTGGCCTGGCTTCAGAAACATGGGGCGCACGAGCGGGAGCGCCAGCGCCTACTAGCCGCTTCTACCGGCACCCCAAGCACCTGGCGTGGAGAGCAACTGCGCTTTAACTTCTAAGCGGCTTCGCTTTAATCTCAGTGAGCTGCTTTCGATGCCGAAGAATAGGGCGTGACCACCGACACCAAGCAACTGCAGGCGTGGCGCTATGGCAGCACCAGCCGGTTGCCCAACGCCCGCTGCAAATCCGGCAAATCATAGCGTAGCAATACTCCCGGCAGTACTTCCGAATACACATCCTTGGCCCTGGGTTGGGCTAGTAGTTGCTGATATGACCGGGGCGGTTGTTCTACCACGACTCGGACGAAAGTGGGCCAAATAACCGCGGCATGCAGGGCGGGCCCCACGGCCCGACCGCTGGCCCTTATTTCCATGGGCAGGCCATACAGCTGCGCTTGGTTGCGCACGAAAGTTTGGATTGAGTTCAGGTCTTCCACGCGTTGAGCCAGCAGCGGGCGGCCTATGTGCAGGGCCAGCAGGGCGTTTCGGTACTCGCGGTTGTAGTATTTGGGGTCGTTGAAAGCAGCAGGGTCGGTGGTTTCGCCCAGGCCGCGCAAGTCGGCCAGCAGCACGGCCGTGCCCTGGCGCAGGTAGGCCTGTACCTGGGCCGCGCTGTCCAGAATAGCGGCTTTGCCCGCATCAGGCAGCCAGATGAGCACCCGGGTAGGGTGCGCCGAGGCGGGCGGCATGGCTAGCAGGGCGGGCAGCGGCGGTTCGCCTTCGCGGCGCAGAATCAGCTTTTGCAACACGAGGCCGTTGCGGCGCACGGTGTCGAGCAGCGCCATGGACAATGCCCGGCCATTCGCGGTGAAGGAAATGTTCATCTCCCGGCGCACTAGTTCTCCTATGGCTTCTGGCGCAACGGCGGCACGGGCTGGGGCCAGCTTCTGCGCGGCAGCTAAATGTGCGGCGGCCAGGGTCACTTCGTTGGGGAAAGCAGTATTGACTTGGCCGGTGGCCGTGCAGCGCAGCTCTTTCTCAGACAATGTTGCCAGGGCGCCTTCCCGAATTGGGCTGGCATCGCCATAAAACCACCGCCGGAACCAGGCCACCGCAGCCTCCCGCTTGGGCTGAGAAATGCCGTGCCCATCATCGTAGGTGAATAAGTTGAGCTGATTGGGGTGGCCCATGGCGGCGTACACGCGCCGGGTTTCGGCCGTGGCAGCCTCGATTTGGGTGTAGTCCACAAAATCGTAGCGGCCGGCCAGCACCAGCAGGGGTTTCGGGGCAAACATAATGGGCCAGTCGGCCAGGTCGAGCCGCACGCGACCAGCGCCGGGCAGTTGCACGCAGCCATCAGCCGGGCCAGTGAGCTCCAGGTTGCGCTCGCCGCTGGCCACGTAGCTGCACAGCGCTGCCACTTTCATCCGCTTCTCCAGGGCCATGAAGTAGGCGGTTTGGGTGGCGCCGCCGGAGTTTCCCAGGCAGCCCAGGCGGGCGGTATCTACCTCGGCGCGGGTGAGCAAATAATCGAGGCCCCGCTCGTTGTCCCAGAACTGCTCGGCGGGCACGGTTTCACCCACCAGAGCGGCGTCGGCATTCAGCAGCGTGTGTTCGGTGGTACCGCCCCGGGCCAGGGGCTTGCCGGCCGCGTCGGTGAGCTGCATACGCTCGCCCTGCGAAATGGGGTCAATCACCAGCACCACAAACCCGTGCTGCGCGAAAAGAATGGCCGTTTTTTGGTACGATACTGTCGCTTTCGATTCCTGCTCGTGCCCACAGAACAGCAGCACGCCGGGCTTCTTGCCTTTGCCCGAGGGCACGTAGAGGTTGGCCGTAACGTGGTGGTGCGGGGTGCTTTCGTAGATAATTTTCTCGATGCGGTACTGGTCGCGCGTTAGCTTGCCGATGACCTGGGCCCGGAGCGGCGTGCGCGCCGGCAGCGGCCCCAGCACCCGCCGGAAGCGCGCTCGCACGCTGTCGCGGTAGGCCGCCGCTCCCGCTGCCGACTGTGCGGCCCGGTCCAGCTCGGCGGCGCGCGGTGCATACTGGGCGTGCATTTGCTGCAGCAGGTAGGTGCTCAGCGTGGCAGGGGCTTTCCAGTCCAGCACGGTTGAACTGGGCTGCTGGGCGTGCGCCGAATAGCCCGTGGCTAGGACCACCAGAGCAAGCAAAAGGGCCTTGGCACGCATGAGAGTGGCCTTATTTCGTCGCTTTGCAGCGCAGCTCCTCCACCAAATCGGCAGAGCCCACGAAGAGAGGGGCACGCTGGTGCAGGTCGGAAGTCGGGTGCACGTCTAGCACTAAATCGGCCCCGGTCACGGCTACGCCACCAGCCTGCTCGATGAGGAAAGCCAGCGGGTAGCACTCGTAGAGCAGGCGCAGCTTGCCGCCGGGCTTGTCCACAGTGGGCGGGTAGAGGTAGATACCGCCCGTGAAGAGGTTGCGGTGGTAGTCGGCCACCAGCGAGCCCACGTAGCGGGCCGTGAGCCGGCGCTCCTTGCAGGTAGTGAGGAAGGTGCGCACGAACTCCGGGTAATCAAACCAGTTGCCTTCGTTACAGGAAAACACCGGGCCCTGACGGGGGATTTTGATATCGGGGTGCGAGAGAAAGAATTCGCCCAGCGAGTTTTCGTACGTGAAGCCCGCCACGCCGTGCCCGGTGGTGTACACCAGCATGGTGCTGGAGCCATACAGGACGTAGCCCGCCGCTATCTGCGCGCGGCCGCCCTGCAGGAAGTCCTCTTTACGAGCCGGCCCCCCAATGCGCGACACACGGCGATAAATGCCGAAAATGGTGCCGATGCTCACGTTCACGTCGATGTTCGAGGAGCCGTCGAGCGGGTCGATGGCCACCACGTACTTGCCGTTCACATTGCCAGTCTGGATAATGTCCTCGTCCTCTTCCGACAGCACGGCGCAGGCTTCGCCGCCGTTGGTGAGGGCGCGCACAAAGCGGATGTTGGCTTCCACATCGAGCTTTTGCTGGTTTTCGCCCTGCACGTTTACCTCGCCCATGGCCCCCGTAATGCGGGAAAGGCCCGCCCGGTTCACCTCCCGGTTCACGATTTTGCCGGCCAAGGCAATGTCGCGCAGCAGCTGCGACAACTCGCCCGTGGCATAGGCAAACTCCGATTGCTTGCGCATGATATAGCGCTCCAGCGTGATGCCTACCGGCGTAGCCAGCGTGTTTTCAGTGGTCTGAGACATGGGTGGGATTTGGATAGAGCGGAGCTAAGTATGATAAGGCAAACCAGTAGTCAGGCGGTCATTCAGAGCGCAGCGACGCATCTCGCCCGCGCCATTTGTCATGCTGACGCAGGAAGCATCTTATCGCCGCTGAACGATTTGTTCTGACTTGATAAGATGCTTCGCGCTGCTCAGCATGACAGACGATTGATTGAATTACTTGAGCACGCGAGATGCTTCGCTGCGCTCTGCATGAGAGTACTTCCCGGCCGGTATGGGCCTAAGAAGCCTGTTTCTGCGATTGCCACAGCACCACCTGCCAGCCTTTGTGCTTGTCCTTCACCTGCACCACCACGTACTTGAGGTGGGCCACGTTGGGCGTGCCATCGGGCTTGTTGGGCTGGTAGATGATGATTTGGCCATTGACCACCGCCGTTTTGCCGTCATTGTAGGCGCGCACGTTGAGGTTTTCCACTTCAATTTTATCGTACACGCTTTTGCCGTCGCGAATGCTCTGCAGATACTCCGTTTTGTTGTTCTGCTTGCCGTTGGAGTGGGTGTAAATCAGGTCGTCGGCAAAGGCTTTTTCCAGAAAGGCGTAGTCCTTTTTCACCTGGGCCTCAAAGCGCTGCCGCTCCAGGGCCTCCACTTCTTTAGCGGCTTTGTCGTTCTTGCTGGTGGCGGGCTGGCTGCCGCTGGCCTGGAATACGGCGGTCAGGCCGAGCATAAACAACAGGGCCAGAGTTATCACTTTTTTCATGGAGGGAGACAGCACTAGGCTGCGGGTTGGTTGGGTTCTTCGTCGAGGGTAATGGGCTCCATGCGCGGCACCAGGGTAAACATCAGAACCCAGGCCACCAGATAAGCAGCGCCGCAGATGAAGAACATGATGTAGTAGGCCTTGTCAATCTGCCCGATGCTTTCGTAGTGCACAAACATGCGCTTCTGCACCAGGGCCGTGAGGGCAATGCCGCCCAGGCCGCCCGCCATGCCGCCAATGCCCGTAACCGAGCCCACGGCCCGCTTCGGAAACATGTCGGATACGGTGGTGAAAATGTTGGCGCTCCAGGCCTGGTGCGCCGCCGCGGCAATGCCAATGACGAGCACGGCCAGCCACATGTTCAAATGCCCCAGCCATTGCGCAAACACAATGGGGAACACGCAGCACGCAATGAGGAGCATCGACGTTTTGCGGGCCTGAAACGCCGGCATGCCGCGCCGAATGAAGCCCAGCGGTAGATAGCCGCCGCCCACGCTGCCGATGCTCGACAAAATGTACACCGCCGCTACCGGCAGGGCAATGGCCGTGCCCTTGAGGTTGTATTGCTTGCCCAGAAAATCGGGCAACCAGAACAGGTAGAACCACCAGATGGGGTCGGTGATAAACTTGCCAATCACGAAGGCCCAAGTTTGCCGGAAGGTAAGCAGCTTGCCCCACGAGGCCTTGGGCTTTTCTTCGGTCACCCCTTCGGCTGGCAGGCCCACCGGAATGTCGGCGTTGATGAAGTCAAACTCGGCCTTAGTGAGGCGGGCGTGCTTGGCGGGCGTTTCGTAGAAATACATCCACAGCACCAGCCAGATAAAGCCCAGTGCGCCCGTAATGATGAAGGCCCATTTCCAGCCGATGGTTTCGGCAATCAGCGGCACGGTGAGCGGCGCCACGATGGCGCCCACGTTGGAGCCCGAGTTGAAAATGCCGGTAGCCAAGGCCCGCTCCCGTTGCGGAAACCACTCGGCCGTGGTTTTGATGGCGGCCGGAAAGTTACCGGCCTCCGTGATGCCCAAAAAGCCGCGCGCTATGCCAAAGCCAAACGTGCTGCTAACCAGCGCATGGCCCATGGCGGCTACGCTCCACAGAGCCGTTGAGAGGGCATAGCCCAATTTCGTACCCAGCTTGTCGATGATACGGCCGGCGCCTACCATGCCCACCGCGTAGGCCAGCTTGAAGGCAATTTCAATGTTGGCGTAGTCGCCCGAGTTCCAGTGAAACTCGGTTTCCAGGTACGGCTTCAGCAGCGAGATAACGGCCCGGTCGAGGTAGTTGATGGTGGTCGCAAAAAACACCAGGGCACAGATGGTCCAGCGGAATTTGCCCATGACGGCATTGGCGGAGGCCAGCGGGGAGCCGGGCGGCGCTTGAGCGGAAGTAGGATTCATCGAGTTCGGGAATTTGAAACCAGGGCAATACTCGGAAAATAAACAAGGGCGCGCCACGCGCGCCGTCGGCAACTATTTTTTCAGCGTTTCGACAAACTGCATCAGCTCGCCAATGCTGGCGGAAAGCGCGTCGGTATCATCGGCATTTTTGAACAGCTGCGAGCCCATGCCCACGGCATTCACGCCCGCCCCAAACCAGGCGCTGACGCTCTCGCGGGTAGGCTCCACGCCGCCCGTCACCATGAGCTTGATGTGGGGAATGGGGCCGCGCAGGGCTTTCACATAATCAGGCCCCACGATGTTGCCGGGGAAGATTTTGACGACTGCCGCCCCCATCTGGCTGGCCTGATAAATTTCGGTGGGCGTGAGGGCGCCGGGCAGCCACGGAATGTTGTGGGCGCGGCACACTTCAGCTACTTCGGCCGTGGCGCAGGGCTGCACCACAAAGGCCGCACCGGCCGCGATGAACTGCTCGGCCTGCTCGGCCGTGAACAGCGTGCCGATGCCCAGCACCATATCGGGGCAGTTTTCCTGGGCGTAGGCCTGGAGCTGCGCAAACACCTCGAGGGCGTTGCCGCCGCGGTTGGTGAATTCAAACACCCGAATGCCGCCGGCGTAGCAGGCCTGCAGCATGCGCTGGGCATACGCCGCGTCGGCGTGGTAGAAAACGGGCACCACGGGGTAGCGCAACAATGTTGCTAATGTATCGGCGGAGGCAGTCAGTTGAGCCATTATCTGTAAGTGAGCTTTAGCGCAGCAAGCGGCCGCTGGTGTTGCCTTTCATGATTTCTTCCACTTCGGCCACCGTCACTAAGTTAATGTCGCCGTGAATGGTGTGCTTGAGCGCCGACGCAGCCACGGCAAAGGTGAGGGCCTGCTGCGGGTTGTTGTAAGCCAAGGAACCGTAGATGAAACCTGCCATGAAGGCATCGCCCCCTCCAATGCGGTCCACGATGGGGTTGATGTCGTAGGTGAGGGTTTCGAGGAACTGCTTGCCGTCGTAAAACAGGCCCTTCAGGCCATTGTGCGACGCGCTGTGGGTGTTGCGGCGGGTGGTGATGACCTGCTTGATTTGCGGGAAGCGCGCCATCACCTGCTGGGCTACCGACACAAACTTGTTGTCGGTACCGAGCAGCGGCTGGATGCCGAACAAGTCCTCGGCGTCGTTTTCGGAGCACACCACCACGTCGCAGCCTTCCACCAGTTCCGTCATCACGGATTGAGCCGTTTGGCCGTACTGCCACAGGTTGCGGCGGTAGTTTACATCGGCCGAGACGGTGATGCCCAGGCGCCGCGCGGCGGCAATGGCCTGGCGCGTGGCCTCGGCCGTGCTGGCCGAGATGGCGGGCGTGATGCCCGTCCAGTGCAGCCAGCCGGCGTCTTTCAGAATTTCATCCCAGTTGAAAGCCGCGGCATCGAGGTGGGCAAAAGCCGAGTTAGCGCGGTCGTAGACCACCTTGCTCGGGCGCATCCCCGCTCCTACTTCCAGGAAATACAGCCCCAGCCGGTCACCGTTGAATACGGTAGCGTCCATGTTCACGCCCAGGGCGCGGAAGTGCTGGGCGGCCGCCTGGCCCAGGTCGTTGGCCGGAAAGCAAGTAACGTGCGCGGCGGGCACGCCCAACCCCGCCAGCGAAGCGCCCACGTTGGCGTCGCCGCCGCCGTAAGTGATTTCCAGGCTGGGAGTTTGGGCGAACCGGTAATTCAGCGGCGGCGCGAGCCGCATCATGATTTCGCCGAACGTGACAACTTGCTTCATTTAATGGGTAGTTGGGGGATTGAGAACCTGATTGAAAGAACAGTCATGCTGAGCGCAGTCGAAGCATCTCGCTTGCTTCGTTGAGCTAGCTGGATTACTGCTGCACGCGAGATGCTTCGGCTGCGCTCAGCATGACGTTTACTTACTGAGCAGTGGCAGCTACCGGCGCCGCTTGAGCTACTTCGCCGAAGCCAAAGTACTCCTTGGCGTTGCCGTAGCAAATGTTTTGCACGGTGCGGCCCAGCAATTCCATATCAGCTGGTAGCTCGCCGTTTTCCACGTCGTTGCCGAGCAAGTTGCAGAGCACGCGGCGGAAATATTCGTGGCGCGGGTACGAGAGGAAGCTGCGCGAATCGGTGAGCATGCCCACGAAACGGGGCAGCAGGCCCATGTTCGAGAGCGAGTTGAGCTGTTTTTCCATGCCGTCCTTCTGGTCGAGGAACCACCAGCCGGAGCCGAACTGCATCTTGCCCGCCACCGAGCCGTCGTTGAAGTTGCCAATCATCGTGGCAATCAAATCATTGTCGGCCGGGTTCAGGTTGTAGATAATGGTCTTGGCCAGCTTATTCTGCCCGTCGAGGCGGTCCAGGAACGTGGAGAGGGCGCGGCCCTGCGGGAAGTCGCCGATGGAATCCCAGCCCGTGTCGGGGCCTAGTTCGCGGAGCATGCGCGAGTTGTTGTTGCGCAGCGCGCCCAAGTGGTACTGTTGCGTCCAGCCTTTCTCCCAGTCCATTTCGGCCAGCAGCACCAGCATGGCCGATTTAAACTGGTTGTTTTCAGCTGGCGTCAGCCCGCTGCCGCCGCGGATTTTGCTAAATATGGCATCGACTTCCGCCGCGGTGTAGTCGGCGGCATAAATCTGCTCGAGGCCGTGGTCCGACAAGCGGCAGCCCACGCTGGCGAAGAAGTCGTGCCGGCGGCGCAGGGCCGTTTCCAAATCGGCGAAGGTGCGGATGTCAACCGCGGCCACGGGGCCCAGGCGGTCGAGGTAGGCGTTGTAGCTGGCGGCATCGTCCACGGCCATGGCCTTGTCGGCCCGGAAGGTGGGCAGCACGCGCACTTCGAAGCCCGAGGCGGCGAGGGCCTCGTGGTGCTCCAGGTTATCGGCCGGGTCGTCGGTGGTGCAGAGGGTTTCCACGTGCATCTTGCGCAGCAGGCCGCGCACCGAGTACTCGGGCGTTTGCAGCTTGGCGCTGCATTCGTCGTAGATGCGGCGGGCGCTGTCCTTGTTCAGCAGCTCCGTGATGCCGAAGTAGCGCTGCAGCTCCAGGTGCGTCCAGTGGTAAAGCGGGTTGCGCAGGGTGTAGGGCACGGTTTCAGCCCACTTCTCAAACTTCTCCCAGTCCGAGGCATCGCCGGTGATGTAACGCTCGGGAATGCCGTTGGCCCGCATGGCGCGCCACTTATAGTGGTCGCCGTACAGCCAGATTTGGGTGATGTTCTCAAACTGCTTGTCCTCGGCAATCTGGTCGGGCAGCAGGTGGTTGTGGTAATCGATAATGGGCATCTGCTTCGCGTACTCGTGGTAGAGCGTGCCGGCCGTGGCCGTCTGAAGCAGGAAGTCGTCGTTGAGGAAAGGCTTCATAATCAACTAAGAATACAGGAGCGGCGCCCTGATAGGTGCTAGTATTTTCCAGGGAGCCGAAGGTAGAGCCCGACTTGGGGACCCACCTTCATGTACGCTCCTGATTTTGCTATTTATTAGCGGAAACGGTTGCGTAAATAATTTGCCTGGCGGGCAATCTATCAGAACGTCATGCTGAGCTTGTCGAAGCATCTCGCCCGCATCGTTGCAGCGATTGGATTACTCCCACTGGCGAGATGCTTCGACAAGCTCAGCATGACGTTCTTCTGATGTTGTTCTAATATTAGAGCGACACCCCGCGCTTCCACGGAATGAAGTCGGTTTGGTCGTGGCGCACGGCGGCCACTTCCTCGCCGCTGGCCACCCGGATGACGTAGTCGAGAATGCGCTCGCCGGCCTGCTCGATGGTTTCTTCGCCGTCAATCACCGTTCCGGTGTTCACGTCGATGATATCGGGCATGCGCTTGGCTAGGGCCGTGTTGCTGGCGATTTTTACCACCGGGGCAATGGGGTTGCCGGTGGGCGTGCCCAGGCCGGTGGTAAAGAGCACAATGTTGGCGCCCGAGCCCACTTCGGCCGTGGTCGATTCCACGTCGTTGCCGGGGGTGCAGAGCAGATTTAGGCCCGGCTTGGTTACCAGTTCGGGGTAGTCGAGCACGGCCACCACGGGCGAAGAGCCGCCT
Organism: Hymenobacter plasmatis; assembly: GCF_020711255.1. GTDB lineage: Bacteria > Bacteroidota > Bacteroidia > Cytophagales > Hymenobacteraceae > Hymenobacter. The sequence goes on along the minus strand of NZ_JAJFAW010000026.1, from coordinate 39,419 downwards.
TTGCGGGCCGCGCCGGCCGATTTCATGGCGTCCGTAATCAGGCCATCGCGGATGTTGCCTGGCGAAGGGTTCATGTCGAAGCCCGAGCCCACGGCCACGGCGCTGTCGCCGTACGCCTTCATGAGGCTGCTGAATCGTTCGGCGGTGGGTTGGTCCACGCTGCGGTCTACGAGTTCCTGCTCCACGCCGCACAGCTCCGGGAATTCGGCCAGGATAACCGAGCCACCCAAGGCCACCAGCATGTCGGACACATGGCCTAAGGCCGGATTGGCCGAGATGCCCGAGAAGCCATCGGAGCCGCCGCACTCCAGCCCAATATTGAGCTTGGACAGCGGCGCCGGCTCGCGGTGGACCTGGTTGGCAATCATCAGGCCCGCAAACGTCTGCCGCAGGGCCGTGCTGATAAGGTTCTCCTCGGTGCCCAGCTTCTGCTGGTCTAGGATGTAAAGCGGCTTGCTGAAGTGCGGGTCGCGCTTCGCGATTTCGTCCTGCAGCATGGTGGCCTGCGCGTTCTGGCAGCCCAGGCTGAGGACAGTGGCGCCAGCCACGTTGGGGTGCGTGATGTAGCCGGCCAGCAGGCCGCACAGCGTCTGGGCATCCTGGCGGATGCCGCCGCAGCCGCCCTCGTGCGAGAGAAAGCGGATGCCGTCCACGTTCGGGAAGGGGCGCTGGCTGCGGGCCGTGTCTTCGGCGGCTTCCAAGTCAGCGCTCAGGATTTCTTCGATGGACTTGCCGGCCTGCATCAAGCTCAGGAGCTTGCGGGTTTCAGGCTGGTAGCTCTTGCGACGGCCGTAGCCCAAGTCGGTAATCAGGGCATCTTGCAGCACCTGGATGTTGCGGTTTTCGCAGAACACCAGCGGGATTACCAGCCAGTAGTTGGCGGTGCCCACGCGGCCGTCGGCGCGGTGGAAGCCCTGGAAGGTGCGGTTTTGCCAGGCACTCACGTCGGGCGCCTGCCACGCGGCGCGCTGCTGGGCGTGCTCGTCGTAGCTGTTGGTGGCGTGCTGAATGTTGGCCGTGGTGAGGCGGCCGCCGGGGCGGATGGCCTCGCGGGCGGTGCCCACGAGCACGCCGTACATGGTCACGGGCTGGCCGGGGCTAAGGCCCAGGGGCGCGAGCTTGTGTTTGGCCGGAATGGCTTCGGTGACGGTCACGAACCCATTTTCCCACGGCACTTCGGTGCCGATGGGCAGGTCTACGAGGGCGACCAGCACGTTGTCGGCGGGGTGAATACGGGCTACTTGGTGCTTCACGGGGAAGGATAATTATAGATTTGTAGTACGTCTCTTGAGTTGCTCGAGGCATCTCGTTCGCGCCTCTTGTCATGCTGACGCAGGAAGCATCTTCTCACGTTAGCTCAATTCGTTCAGCAGCGATAAGATGCTTCCTGCGTCAGTAGGACAGACGTTGAGCTTACGAGTTTACGGCCGCTGCTTTCTTGGTAAAGAACGCTGCCAACGTGGCTGCGGCACCTTCCTCCAGCAGTTGAGCTAAATATTGGCTTACCCATTCGGCGAAGCCGGGCAGGCGGGTCAGGTCGGTGCCCCAGAGGGCAGTGTTGCGCAGCACGGTGGTGGTGAGCTCGGCTGGCGACAGGCGAGCCCAAAGGTCGGCAAAGTAGCCGGCGCGGTCGTCCTGGATGGTGTAGGGTTCGCCGTTGGCTTCGCCCTGCCCTACCCCGGGCGCCGAAGCCGTGTTGCGCATGAACAGTAGGTAGGCTGCAAAGCCCAGCGCCATGTAGTGCGGCACGGCCCGGTGCTGCTGGTAGTAGTGCAGCAGCGTGGGGATGTTGCGCATCTGCATCTTCATAGTGCCCTGCATGGCTATGGCCAGCCAGCGGTGCTCCAGATAGGGATTGCGGAAGCGGTCGAGCACCTGCATGCCGAAGCGCTGGCCTACTTTTTCGTCTACTTGGTACGGTATGCCGGGCAGCAAATCGGCCAGCATCAGGTTATGAATGAAGCGGGCCAGGCACTCATTTTCGAGGGCTTCGCGCACGGTGGTGCAGCCTATTAGGTGCGCTAACCCATAGCTGAGCGTGTGCGTACCGTTGAGCAAGCGCAGCTTCAGCTCCCGAAACAATGTGATGTCGGGCCGGATGACCACGCCCTTCGCAGCGCTGTGAAACGAGAGCACCTCGCGCACCCGCTCGTCGCCTTCAATGGCCCAGAGCGAATACGCTTCGGCCACGGTCAGCAGTGCGTCCTGGTAGCCCAGGTCGGCTTGCAGCTGCTGATAGGTAGCAGGGTCGGGCAGGCCCGGCACAATGCGGTCGACCAGGGTATTGCAGAAGCTGTTGGCCGATTCGAGCCAGTCGATGAACTCGCTGCCTAGGTCGTTGCGGTGGGCCAGCTCCAGCACAATGGCTTCGAGTTTGCGGCCGTTGTCGGGTATCAGCTCAGTGGGCACAATCACGAGCCCGCAGCTGGTATCGCCCTTGAATGCCACAAAGCGCGAATAGAGCACGGCCAGCAGCTTGCCAGGAAAAGACTGCGGCGGCGTGAGGTGAATGTCCTCGTTCACGAGCTGGATGCCGACTTCGGTGGTGTTGGAAATCACCACCTGCAAGTCGGGGCTGGCTGCAAATTCCAAGATTTCAGCCCACTGGCTTTTGGCCGACAGCACCCGGCTGATGCTGGCGCACACCACGTTGTCTTCAACGGGCTTGCCGTCGTCAACGCCGCGCACGCACACCGTGTACAGACCGTTTTGGCGGTCAAAGGCCGTGGCGTCGCCGCCGTCGGTGCTTTTCACCACCACAATGCGGCCGTTGAACACGCCCTGGCGGTTGGCCTCGTCAATCATGAAATCGGGCAGGCCGCGCAGCAGCACGCCAGTGCCAAATTGAAGCACCTTTTCGGGCAGCGCCAGCATTTCGGCGGTGGGCCAGGCTACGGGCAGGGCCGCGCTGGGGGCAGTCCGGACCAGCTCTTTGGTTAGAATCGTCATGGAAGGATAGATGTAGCCGTTTATTTTTTTGCTTCGCCCGGTGCGGTGTTCACGCGCTTTTGCCAGGCGGGGTATTCTTTTTCGAGCAGCTTGGCGGGCCAGGTACCGGCGTAGAGGTAGCCGGCGCGGCGCTCGTTTTCGATTTCGGTCAAGTGGTAGTGCACTTGGCTGTCGCGGCCCACGTAAATGGGGCGGTTGGTGTTCAGCTCATAAAACCGCGCCCACAGCGTGGAGCCGGCTTCGGGCACGATGACCCGGTCTTTGCCGCGCGGCTCCTTGGGAGCATCAATTTCCTTCATGGCGAAGCCTTCCATTTTCACAGCATTCAGCCAGGCCACGGCGCTTTCGATGGCGGTTTTCACGGCCTCAGAAGGCTTGTCTACTCCCATCAGGAAGCGCACGATGCCCACGGTTTCGTCGCCGCTCAGCGAGGCTAGCTCGAAGGCGCGGGCTTTGGCTGGCAGCAGGGTTTTCTCGTCGTGCTGGGCGCACCAGGCCGTGAGCTTGCCGTTCTGTACGTACTGCGTTTTGAGGATACAGCTGACGCCGCGGTCCACGGCTTCTTTGGCTTGAGCCACCAGGCCGGGGTCCACAATGGCGAACTGGTCTTTCTGCTGGGCCACGTTGCGCAGCACCGTCAGAGCCCGCACCATGGCGTCGTCGTTGTAGGTTATCTGGTGGCGGTAGTTGCTGAAATCGGGGTAGTACTGGGGGAAGCCGCCGTTGGGGTACTGCATTTTCAGCAGGAAGCGGATGCCGTTTTCGGCGGCCTGGCGGTAGGCCGGGTTGTTGGTGCGGCGGAAGGCCTCCACCAGGTAGGTGATTTCGCGGGTCGTCGCGTTGTTGTCGATGGTGGCGTCGGTGCGGTTTTTATCGGCCAGCGTGGCCGCACGCTGGGCGGCAGTCAGCTTGTGGTCGTAGTTCACCTTCACCTCCCCCACCGCCTTGGGCCAGCCGCCCACGCTGCGCTGGAAGACCAGCATTTTCTCAGCAATGGTATCGACCGCCGCCGATGCCGGGGCGGGCAGCGCGGGCTTGCGGGGGTCCACGTTCCAGCGGCCGCCGAAGGTCCAGTTCGCGTTGATGGCGCGGGGGCTGGGGGCATTTTCGGCGGTGGCCAGGTTGTTTTTCATCCAGGCATAATCGCCGCCCTTGCGGTGGCAGTCGTAGTAGTACACCCGCCGGCCCCACTGCTTGGCACCCGGGCCCGATTCAGCCCAATAGATGTCAGCGTCGGCCATGTTCTTGGCAAACTTGCAGCCGATGAGGTAGAACTGCGCCTCGCGGTGGAAGCGGCCGAGCTTGAAGTTGTCGTCGCCGGTGAAGCGGCAGTTTTTCAGTACCGTTTTCGAGTCGCGGTTGCCCGAGCCGTCGTGCCAGATGGCCGCATTGGGGTTGTGGCAGATAAAGCGGCAGTTTTCGGCGTAGGCCCACCCGCGGGGGCAGTAGAAATCCACGCCGCCTTCCATGGTGCAGTCCTTGAAGTAATACAGGCCGGCCTCGGTGTCCCAGGGGCTCACCGTGTCGCCGCCCAGGGCCCGGAAAGTGCAATGCTTTACCGTAATGCGGGTGGCGCCGGGCATGGTGCGCAGGGCCATCTGGTGGCCGGTTTTGCTGACGGTTTTCTTGCCACTGGGCTCAGCGGGGCAGTCCAGCACCACGTCGCCCTTGGCATCGAAGCCGTAGGAATTGATAACCGTGAGGTTCTCCAGCGTGATGTCGGGACTGTTGCGCAGGTTCAGCGTGGCCACACCCCAGTCGTCGGGGCCGCCGGCGGGGTCGCAGCGCCAGGCATCGCGGGCCTGGGCATAAGTGAGCACCACGCCCTTTTCGCTCTGGCCTTTGAATACGATGTTGGCCTTGCCGTCCACAAACACCTTCTCGCGGTAGGTGCCGTTTTTAATGAACACCGTACGCAGCTGGCTGGCCTCGTTGGGCAGGCTGTTGACCGCTGCCTGGATGGTCCGGAAATTCCCCGAGCCATCCGGCGCCACCGTCACCTGCTGGGCGAGGGTCGTTCCGAGGCCCACCTTGCCCAATCCCGCCAGCAGGAACAGTAGTCGCAGCATTTTCATGATGTATAAGGATTCAGGACAAAAGCCCAGCTAGTCTGGATTACAAAAACTCGGTTCGGGCCGGGCTGAACACATCGAGCAGCACGCCGGCTTCGATGCACTCTACCCCGTGCCATGCCTCGGAAGGGACGTAAAAGGAGTCGCCTGCCTGGAGCACCCGTTTCTCGTCGCCGATGCTCACCGTGAACACCCCGCTTTCCACGTAGGTCATTTGGGTGTGCACGTGCTGGTGCCGGCTGCCGATGCCGCCGCGGTCGAAGGCCACTTTCACCAGCATAGTGCCGGGGTCGTGGGTCAGCACCTGCCGGCGTACGCCCTCGCCCACGGTCTCCCAGGTGCGCGTGTGGGCACGGCTAAACAAGGGAGATTCGGGGGTGAGGAGCGCAGCCATAGCAAGTCAGAAGGCGGAAATCGGGATTGGCTAGTAGCCGGAGTTTTGCTTCAGGGCCGGGTCGGTGTCCAGCGTGGTCTGTGGGATGGGCAGTAGCTCACGGCCCTGGCCCGCCACAAATTCAGCAGCCAAGCCGCTGCCGATGCTGGTAACGGTGGTTGTGCCCAGCGTTACACTGGTGCCGTTGGGCTGGAGGTTGGCCACGTAGGTGGCGTCAATCGACTGGCGCCAGTTGACCCGGGTGGTGCCGCTGGGGGCCGTGGTGTTAGTCGGCGAGGGCTTGTAGAACGAGCGGGTCCACTGCACCATGCCGTTCACCACCTTGTAATACTGGTAGAGGGGCACATTCTGGTAGGGGGCCGCGCCGGTGCGCATCAGGTTCAGGCTGGCTTTGGTATCGGCCAGCTTTTGGCCCAGCAGGTTCCAGCGCAGCAGGTCATACTTGCGGATGCCTTCGGAGCCAAACTCCAGCAGGCGCTCGTTCACAATGGCGTTGAAGAGGTCGGCTTTGGTGCTGGTGTTCAGGCCCACAGCCGCGCGGGTAGCGTTGCCGCCAAAGCCCCGGGTGCGCACTTCTTTCAGGGCGGCTACGGCGGCCGTGGTGGGTCCGTTCAGCTCGTTGTCGGCTTCGGCGTACATCAGCAGCACGTCGGCGAAGCGGATGATGGGCCAGTTGTAGCCCAGGTAGTTGTTGGTGCCGGGCAGCGGGGGAATGTGCCAGTCGCGGCGGAATTTGCCGTCATAAATGGTATTCAGGGCCACGCCCGCTTGGTTATTGTTGGACGGAATCTGGTAAGGAGCCACCGTGATGTCGCGGCGCACGTCGGTCGAGTCGAAGGCGTAGAAATAGGTCGGCACCACGGTTACGGCGCCCTGCGTCGAGCCATAGATGGTCGAGGCGTTCAGGCGCGGGCCGTTGTAGTAGCCCAACTTGGAGTCGCCAGTGGCAGTTGAGCCAGTCATGCCCACTTCAAACAGGATTTCGTTGGCCACGTCGTGGCGCTGCTCGTTCACACCACGCCACAGGTCCGAGAAGCTGGGGTTGAGGGTGTGCTCGGTGCGCTTGCTCATCAAGTCCAGGCATTCCTGGCGGGCAATCTTGTAGTAGTCGAGGTAGTCGCTGGCGCGGGTCATGGTGGTGCCGTGCAGCGAGTAGCCGCCGCGCTGCAGCGCCAGGCGCGCCCGCAGGGCTTTCACGGCGCCTTTGGTGATGCGCTCGTTCACGAGGCCGGCAGCCGAGCGGTACGGCACCAGCTTCTCGGCCTGGTATAGGTCGTCAATCAGCTTGGTCAGGGTTACGTTGCGGTCGGCGTTGGGCAGGTTGAAGTCCTGGCCCGACTTGGACGGAGTGAACTGCGCGGGCACATCGCCCCAGTTGCGAATCAGCTCATAGTAGTACTGCGCGCGCAGGGTCAGGGCTTCACCGTAGAGGCGGTGCAAAGCCGCGGTATCGGCGCTGGTGCCTTTGGTGTACAGCTCCATCTGCGGGATGTTCTCGATGCAGATGTTGGCCCGCTCCACGCCCTGGTACAGGTTGTTCCAGGGGTTGATTACTTCGGTGTTGTTGGCAAAGGCCTTGTAGCGCGCAATGCCGCGGCGGCCCGTGTCGAACGTGCCCGACGAGCTAATCATCTCGTCGGTGTCGTAGGGGAAGTACATGCTCAGGCGGGTGCCATAGGTGTTGTCGCCCGAGAGCGGGTCGTAGGCACCGAGCACGGCGCTGGTGGCGCCGCTCACCGTGCTGAACGTGGCCGCCGTGGTGGTCAAGGTCAGGGGCTCCACATCGAGGTAATCCTTGCAGGACGTGGCCAGCCCGGCGATGCCGGCCAGCAGCAGCACTGTAGTGGCCGCCCGGTAAGTTGAAATGAAAGATTTCATGATATTGAATGCTAGCGCAAATGCGGGTGGGAATGGGAGATTACAAGCCGATGTTCACGCCGAACAGGAAGGCGCGGCTGCGGGGGTATGCGGCGTAGTCGACGCCCGGCGTCAGGGGCGTGCCCCGGCGGGTGTTCACCTCCGGGTCGTAGCCCGTGTACTTGGTGAAGGTGTACAGGTTGTTGAGCGTCACGTAGAAGCGCAGCTGGTTCAGCTTGCCTTTGCTAATCAGTGCCTTGGGCAGCGAGTAGCCCAACGTGATGTTGTTGACGCGCAAGAACGAGCCATCTTCCACGGCGTAAGAGTGCAGGAAGTAGTTGCCCCGCACCGGCGACCAGATGGAAGCGTTGGCGTTCACCCGGTTGAAGGTGGCGGCGTCGGCAATGAGCACGCCGTTCTCGTCGATGTTTTTCACCCGGTTGTTCATCACGCTCAGCAGGTTGGCGTAAGACGTGTTGGCCGTGCTGGTGGTGAATTCAATCTTGTTGGCGTTGTAGATATCGTTGCCCAACACGAAGTTGAGGAACACGCTGGCGTCGAATCCCTTGTAGGTAAACTGCTGGTTCAGGCCACCGGTGAGCTTGGGGTTGGCGTTGCCGATTACCGTTTTGTCGGCGTCGGTCACGGTGCCGTCGCCGTTGGTGTCCTTCAGCTTGATGCTACCCAGCGAGATGGCCGTGCCGGTTACGCTGGCGTCGCTGGCTACGGTCTTCTTCAGCACGCCCGTGCGGGTGGCGTAGTTATAAGTCTCGAAGTCGTCGGCGGTGTAAAAGCCGTCGGTGATGAAACCAAACATCTGGCCGACCGGCGAGCCCACGCGGGCCACATAATCAGCGCCCGACAGGGCCGAACCAGCCCAACCCGACTGAATGCTCTGGATTTCCTGCGCGCCGCTGCCCAGCGACTCAATGCGTCCGCGGTTGAGCGCGGCGTTGGCCGTGGCCGACCAGGTGAAATCCGGGGTCTGAATAACGGTGCCGCTCAGCTGCAGCTCCAGGCCGCGGTTGGAAGTTGAGCCCACGTTTTGCAGCTGCGAGGTATAGCCCGTGAAGCCGGGGATGGGCACGTTCACCAGCAGGTCGTTGGTGGTGTTGTAGTACGCATCGGCGGTAAACTGCACCCGGTTGTTGAACAGGGCCAGGTCAATGCCGGCGTTGCGGGTCGTGGTCACTTCCCACTGCAGGTCGGGGTTAGCCAAGTTGGTGGCCGAGGTGGCCGGCGTGGTCACGTGGTTGAGCACGTACGACACGTTGCCGGCCTGGAACAGCTGGTCGCCGAGGAAGTCGGCAATGCGGTTGTTGCCAGCTTGGCCGTAGCTCAAGCGGAGTTTCAGGTCCGAGATGGCGGGCAGTTGGAAGAAGTCTTCCTTGGATATGCGCCACGCGGCCGATACGCCGGGGAACACCCGGGCGCGGTGGCCGGGCTTGAACTTCGACGAGCCATCGAGGCGGCTAGATACGGTAAGCAGGTACTTGTCTTCGTAAGAGTAGTTCAGGCGGCCAAAGCCGGAGAGCAGGCGGTAGTCAACCGGCACGCCGGTCTGGGGCAGCACGGGCTGCGACACGGTGCCCACCGGCAGCACGGCCTGGTTGAGGTTGGCCAAAGCGCGCTCGGCCGTGATGTCGGCCGGCAGGAAGTTCACCTGCGTGAAGGCCGTGGTGGTGCGCTGCTGGTAGGTTTCCTCGCCCAGCAGCACATTCAGCGTGTGGGCCTCTTTCTTGAACGTGTAGTCCAACACGTTCGAGTTGTTGATGGTGGTAGTAGTACCGGTAGCAATGGTGGCGAAAGGCAAGTTCTGGTAGCCGCCTGCTGCCTGCCGGATGGTGGGCGAGTAGAGGCCGTTGAACGTACCCAAGTCGGCGTAAGTAATGTCGAAACCACCCGTCGAGCGGAAAGTCAGGTTTTTGGCGATGTCGAACGCTGCGGTGCCGCCCATGTTGAAGGTGCGGCGCTTGTCGGCACGGTACTCGTTGTTGTTGGCCAGCACCGGGTTAATCAGGGTCGAGTTCGCAAAGAAGTCGGGGTCGAAGGTGGTGGTGGGGTCAATACCGGCACTGCCGTTGAGCGCAGGGGTAATGAAGGGCTGATACTGCACGGTGTTGCGCAGGCGCGACGTCACGCTCGAGCCGGTGTTCACCGTCTGGCCCGTAGAGGAGTTACCCAGGGCCGCACCGGTGCCGGCGCCATTGTTGCGCTGGTCATTGAAACGCACGTTCACGCCCAGGCGCAGGCGGTCGGTGGCTTTGGTATCGAGGCGGAAGTTTACCAGCTTGCGCTCGTAGCTCGAGCCCAGCTGGATACCGTCTTCTTTGTTGCTGGTCAGGCTCAGCGCATACGTGGTGGCTTTGTTGCCGCCATTCACTGATACGTTGTGCGTTTGCTGGAAAGCATCGCGGCCGAAAACCTGGTCCTGCCAGTCCTGGAAAGGAGCTTTGCGGATGCGGTTCAGGGTATCGCTGGCAAAGTTGGTGGAGCCAAACAGCGCCTTGAAGGTGCTGGTGCCGCCCGATACGCCGGCGCCCGTACCCGTGAGCAAGGCGCGCTCGTATTCCCAGTTGAGGTAGTCGGCCGGGCCCATTACGTCCAGCTTTTTGGAAAGCCGGCGGAAGCCTGCAAAACCGTTGTAGCTCACCGAAGTGCGGCCTTCTTTCCCACTCTTGGTGGTGATGATAACCACGCCGTTGGCACCGCGGGCACCGTAGATGGCCGTCGAGGAGGCGTCCTTTAGTACGTCGACCGAGGCAATGTCCTGCGGAGCGATAACGCTCAGGGCGTTTTCAATCTGGATACCGTCGACCACGTACAGCGGCGAGTTGTCCTGCGTGATGGAACCACCACCGCGGACGCGCACCTGCACGTTGTTGTTGCCGGGGGTGCCTTCGGCCGAGGTGAGCTGCACACCGGCCAGGCGGCCCGTCAGGGCCTCAGCGGCCGAGTTCACCGGGATGTCTTTGATTTGCTGCGCTCCCACCGACGATACCGAGCCGGTTACGTCGCGGCGCTGCACCTGCTGGTAGCCAATCACAACCACGTCTTCCAGCTGCTTGCTGTCGGAAGCCAGGGTCACGTTGATGGTCGACTGGTCGCCCACCGTCACTTCTTTCGAGGTAAAGCCCACGTAGCTGAAACGCAGCTTGGCCGTAGCCGCACTAGCGGCGGGCAGCGTGATGCTGTAAGCACCGTCGCCTCCGGTGGAAGACCCATTAGTGGTGCCTTCTACCAGCACCGTCACGCCGGGCAGGGGCTCACCCTCGGCAGACTTTACGACGCCCTGAATCTGGCGGCTTTGGGCCATCGCCAGTCCGATGCTCCCAAAGAGCAGCAGCCAGAGCAGGAGAAAATGTTTTTTCATGAGTGCAGGAAAAATTTGGGTGGGAGTTTTTTTAAATTCAGCTTAGCGCAGTGCGTCGAGGGGCACAGCGTCCATGTCGGTGTATTCGCGGTTTTCGCCGGCCATGCCCCAGATGAAGGCGTAGGCCGCGGTGCCGCAGCCGGTGTGAATGGACCACGGCGGCGAAAGGATGGCCTGCTCGTTGCTCACCCACAAGGGGCGCGTTTCGGTGGGCTCGCCCAGCAGGTGCAGCACGCGCTGGCCTTCGGGCAGATTGAAGTAGAGGTAGGCCTCCATGCGCCGGTCGTGCGTGTGGCTGGGCATGGTGTTCCACACCGAGCCGGGCTGCAGCTGCGTCAGGCCCATCACCAGCTGGCAGCTCTGGATGCCTTCGGCGTAGATGTACTTGTAGATGGTGCGGCGGTTGGCCGTCTCGGTGGCGCCCATTTCCACGGGTGTGGCCTGGGCCTGCGTGCGCAGCGTGGTGGGGTGGGCGTGGTGGGCCGGGGCCGAGAGCAGGTAGTACTTCGCCGGATTGGTGGCGTCGTGGCTCGAGAAGCGCACGTCGGCCGCGCCCATGCCCACGTAGAGGCAGTCCTGGTTGCCCAGCTCGTAGGTGTCGTTGCCCACGCGTACCTGGCCCGGGCCGCCCACGTTGAGCACGCCCAGCTCGCGGCGCTCCAGAAAGTAGCCGGCCTTTAATGACTCCGGGCACGGCAACGACAAGGCTTTACCATTGGGCTGGGCCCCGCCCACTATCATGCGGTCGTAGTGCGTGTAGGTGAGCTGGATTTCGCCGGCCACAAACAGGTTTTCAATCAGGAAATGCTCGCGGATACCACTTGTATTAAGGGTGGCCGTCTCACGTGGACCGATGGCGAAGCGTTGGGTCATTAAGGTAATTATGAGTTATGAATGATGAGTTATAAGTCGTTCAGATGAGTTGATGACCAGTGAGTAAAACTCCCAATTCATAACTCTGAACTCATAACTCTTACCGTCCCATCCAGCCGCCGTCGACGGTGAGGATGGTGCCGTGCACGTAGTCGCTGGCGGCCGAGGCCAGGAACACGGCCGGGCCCTGGTAGTCCTGGGGCAAGGCCCAGCGGCCGGCCGGGATGCGGGACAGGATAGCGGCGCTGCGCTCCTCGTCCTGGCGCAGGGCGGCGGTGTTGTCGGTGGCCACGTAGCCGGGGGCAATGGCATTCACGTTGATGCCTCGGCCGGCCCATTCATTGGCCAGCGCCTTCACCAGGCTGCCCACGCCGCCTTTGCTGGCCGCGTAGCTGGGCACGTTGATGCCGCCCTGGAAGGTGAGCAAGGAGGCGGTGAAAATGATTTTGCCACTCCCCTGCTTCAGCATTTGCCCGCCAATGGCGCGAGCCAGCCGGAACGGGGCATCGAGGTTGATGGTGAGCACGGCGTCCCAGTCCTCGTCGGAATGCTCGGCGGCCGGCGCGCGGCGGATGATGCCGGCGTTGTTGAACAGGATGTCAATCGTGGGGTAATCAGCCTGCACCTCCTTGATGAAGCCGTTGAGCTGCTCCAGATTGCCGAAGTCGGCCTGGTAGCCGCGGTACTCCCGGCCCAACGCCTTCACGGCCTGCTCCGTTTCGCCGCCCTGGGGCATGTGCACCGATACGCCGATGATGTCGGCGCCAGCTTCGGCCAGACCCAAGGCAATGGCTTGACCGATACCCCGGTCGCAACCCGTCACGAGGGCGCGCTTGCCGGCTAAACTAAAAGCAGAAGAAAATGCAGTCATAAAAGGGACGATGCGGAGACAAGAAGAAGTTTAAACCAAGCTCGCGGTTCGGCTGCGGCCGGTTTTGCTTCTTAAAGGTTTGATGCACCAGACCCCGAAAGCAAGAGTTGGATAATATATTTTTGCGCAATCGTTACCGGGAACGATGCCATACCTGCATTAACGCTCTCACCGGTGGAATTAGTGGGCTTAACTAGCTCAATTTAGGCCAAATGGCTCTAAGCCGCCGCGCAATCGGTTTTTTCAACACTTATTGTACTTTATTAATAATTCAGGCTTGGATTGAATTTTCAATATTAACCTGAACAATATCTTATTTCATAATCTGCCCAATTATTTTACAATTCTGCTTTCGTCTTAGAGCACCCGCGCTATATGTCATGCTGACGAAGGAAGCATCTTATCAGGTTAGCACGACTCGTTCAACGGTGATAAGATGCTTCCTTCGTCAGCATGACAGATAGCGCGGGTTGCGCGGTAGAGATACTTCGCTGCGTTCTGCATGACAAATGTTCGTCAGCATGACAGATGGAGCAGATGGCTTACCGCCTATTGCCCATTCTCAGTGATGCGCCACCAGTCCAAATCGACGTTGCCGGCGTCGTTGGTTTTGCCGATGCGACTGCAGAACATGCCCACTTTGGCTCCAATCCACTTGCCTTCGCGAGCCTGGAAATCAGGCCCAACTGTTTCGAACAGCTTGCCATCGCGGCTGTAGCTGAAGCGGCACTTGGCACCGGGGCTCACCTGCACCCGCAGGTAGATGGTGCCGGAAGCCGGAGCGGCAATCATGAGCGGCGCGGCCCCAGTTTCGAGGGTGAGCTTGTCGGCGTCGTGGCAGGTGGTTTGGGCGATGCGCCACTGCCCGTTGTGACTCGTGACGGAGAGGTAGGCGTAGTCGAGCCCCATCATTATCAGCCCAACTTTTTCCCCATCGAACCGGGGCGTGAAGGTGAGCTTGGTGGTGGCCGTGAAGCGCTCGGCCGGCAGCTTTTGCAGCAGCAGGTTGGGTGCTTGCCAGTAGTTTTTGAAGTCGGTGGGCAGCGGCACGGCGTAGAGGCGCAGGTAGCCCTGGGGCCCGTTGGGGAAGGCCCAGCCCAACTGCGGGTTAGCGTGCCACTGCCACTGCAGGCCCAGCGCGGGGCCGCTGAACTCGTCGGAAGTGGCCGGGGTGGCCAGGGGCTGCGCTGGGCCGGGCACGCGAGGCTTGCGGTACGTGAGCACGGGCTGGCCCTTGCCGTCGCCATCCGGGTCTTCGCCGATAACAGGCCAGTCATTTTTCCAGGCCATGGGCTGCAGGTGCACCACCCGGCCGTAGGGGCCCTGGTCCTGGAAATGCAGAAACCAGTCCTCCTTGCCGTCGGGCGTATCGACCCACGCGCCCTGGTGCGGGCCGTTGACGGTGGTTTTGCCTTGGTCCATCACAATCCGGTCTTCGTAGGGGCCGAATACGCTCTTGGACCGCAGGACGGTTTGCCACCCGGTGGGCACGCCGCCGCCGGGCGCGAAAATGTAGTAGTAGCCGTGGCGCTTGTAAAACTTGGGCCCTTCGATAGTGGGGTGCTTGGCGTGCCCATCGAAAACCAGCACGTCGTCGCCCGTGACCTGCAGGCCATCGGCGCTCAGGCGCGATACGGCCAGAATGGACTTGAACCCGGCCCGGCTGCCGGCGAAGGCGTGCACAAGGTAGGCGCTGCCATCTTCGTCCCACAGTGGGCAGGGGTCTATCCAGCCTTTAGCTTCCTTTATCAGCTTGGGGCGCTCCCAGGGGCCAGCGGGGTTGGTGGCGCGCGTCACGTAAATGCCGCGGTCGGGGTCCGGGTAGTAGAGGTAAAACTGCTTGTTGTGGTAGCGGATGGCCGGCGCCCACACGCCGTTGCCGTGCTGGGGCAGCCGGAACTCGGCTACCGGCAGCTGTTCCTGAAACGCGGCCCCGATAATGGTCCAGTTCACCAGGTCTTTGGAATGCAGGATTTGCAGGCCCGGCACGCTGTTGAAGCTCGACGACGTGAGATAGTAATCGGTGCCGACCCGCACTACGTCCGGGTCCGAATAGTCGGCGTACAGCACCGGGTTTTTGTAGGTGCCGTTGCCCAGGTCGGGCACCCAAACCTGGGAAAGCGTGGCCTGGGCTTGAGCCTGCAGGCTCAAGCCGATACTCAGAATTACAACGCTTCGAACTATCCGCTTTAGCTGTGCCGCCATCGCTTGCTGCTTAGAGTCTACCCAAAAAAGAACGTCATGCTGAGCGCAGCGAAGCATCTCTACTGCTTCGTTGCAAACCGTCTGTCATGCTTCGCTACGCTCTGCATGACAAGAGGCAGAAGCTGAGCGACTAGCCCGCGTAGGCCTTGAGCACCTGGCGCGACGTGCCCAGGTGGTCGATGCCCAGCTCCACTACATCGCCAGGCTGGAGGTACACCGGCGGCTTAAAGCCCAGGCCCACCCCCGCCGGCGTGCCCGTCGAGATGATGTCGCCGGGCAGCAGGGTCATGAATTGGCTGACGTAGGCAATAAGGAAGGGAATGTTGAAAATCAGGTTGGCCGTGGTGCCGTCCTGCACCATGGTCCCGTTCAGCATGAGCCAGAGGCGCAGGTTGTCCACGTCGCCCATTTCGTCGGGCGTGGCCAGGAAGGGGCCCACCGGCGCGAAGGTATCGCAGCCCTTGCCCTTGTCCCAGGTGCCGCTGCGCTCCATCTGAAACTCGCGCTCCGATACGTCGTTGTGCAACGTGTACCCGGCGATGTAGCCGGCCGCATCGGCTTCCTCCACATAGGAAGCGCGCTTGCCTATGACCACGGCCAGCTCCACTTCCCAGTCAGTTTTCACCGAGTTTCGGGGGATGATGATGTCATCGAAAGGCCCGACCAGCGCGGTAGTGGACTTCAGAAACAGCACTGGCTCGGCGGGGGGCGTGGCGCCTACCTCGCGGGCGTGGTCGGAGTAGTTCAGGCCGATGCACACGATTTTGGAAGGCCGGGCTACGGGCGGGCCCAGGCGCTCGGTATCGGCCACCAGGGGCAGCTGGCCGGCGTTGGCCTGCACAAATTGAGCTAACCGCTGCAGGCCATCGTGCTCAAAAAAGGCTTCGTTGTAGTCTTCGCCAAACGCAGATACGTCGTAGCGCTGGGTGCCCTGTATAATGCCCGGCTTTTCCTGGCCGGGAGGGCCGTAACGAAGGAGTTTCATAGCAAATAAGGGTAAAAAGGCGGGTTGACATAAAGCAGAACGTCATGCTGAGCGCAGCCGAAGCATCTCGCGTGCTGTAACTAATCTTATTGATTGAGTTTACTATTGCACGCGAGATGCTTCGGCTGCGCTCAGCATGACGGCCTATTGAGCTTTGCTTGAAAGCTTACCAGTAAATGGTGTAGAGCGTGGTGAGAATAACCAAGATGGCAATGGAGCCGATGGCAAAGCCGCGGGTGGTTTTGAACATGCTCCGGTCTACTTCCAGGCCATTGGTTTTTACGCCGCGGCTGGTTTCAAACAAGCTGATGAGCACCATGGCCACGATGCAGATGACGAACACAAAGCCCATCCGGTCGAGGAACGGGATTTCGTAAACGCCGTCGGCGTTCTTCACCGCAAACCCGAAGGGCGCCAGGAAGGAGAGGTCGGCGAAATTGGGCAGGAACTTGAACAGCACCGACAGCAGGAAGCCGCCGATGGTGGCAAACAGCGCCGCCGACGAGGTGGTCTTCTTCCAGAAGAAGCCCAGGATGAACATAGCAAAAATGCCCGGCGACACGAAACCCGTGTATTCCTGAATGTACTGGAAACCGCCTTTCTTATCGATGCCCAGGTGCGGCGCGATGAGCACGCCCAAAATCATGGCCACGATAACGGCAGCTTTGCCCACGTGCACCAGTTTCTTTTCCGAAGCCTCGGGGTTGATGACTTTTTTGTAGACGTCGAGGGTGAAGATGGTGGCAATGCTGTTGGCTTTGCCGGCCAGCGAGGCTACCACGGCGGCCGTGAGCGCGGCGAAGGAAAGCCCCTTGAGGCCCACGGGCAGGATGTTGAGCAGCACCGGGTAAGCACGGTCGGGGTTGAGCTCGCCGTTCTGCATCATCTCCGTGCTGAACACGTCGGACTTGTACAGCACGTAGGCGGCAATGCCGGGCAGCACCACAATCACGGGCATGAGCAGCTTGAGGAAAGCGGCGAACAGGATGCCGGCGCGGGCCGTGGGCAGGTCGGCGCCGAGGGCGCGCTGGGTGATGTATTGGTTGCAGCCCCAGTAGTTCAGGTTCACAATCCACATGCCGCCGAGCAGCACGGTCAGGCCGGGCAGGTCGATGAAGTTGGGGTTGTCCTTCTTAAATATCATCTGGAAGTGGTCGCCGGCTTGCTGCGTCATCAGGTGGAAGCCGTTGAGCACGCCAGTCTGGCCGCTGTGCTCGGCCACGAGGTTCAGGGCCAGGTAGGTGGTGGCCAGGCCGCCCAGAATCAGGAAGAACACCTGGATTACGTCGGTGAAGCCAATCACCTTCATGCCCCCTAGCGTGATAAGCACGGCAAACGCGGCCAGTGCGTACAGGCAGAAGTCGAGATTGAGGCCGGCGATGCTGCTAATGGCGATGGCGCCGAGGTAGAGAATCGAGGTCAGGTTGACCACGATGTAGAGCGCCAGCCAGAAAATGGCCATAATCATGGCCACGGTGCTGTTGTAGCGCTGGTTCAGGAACTGGGGCATCGTGAAGATGTGATTCTTCAGATACACCGGGATGAAGAACGTGGCCACGACCACCAGCGTGATGGCTGCCATCCATTCATAGGTGGCAATGGCCAGGCCCATTTTGAAACCCGAACCCGACATGCCCACAAACTGCTCGGCCGAGATGTTAGAGGCGATGAGGGAGGAGCCGATGGCCCACCACGTCAGGGAGCCTTCGGCGAGGAAGTAGTCTTTGGAATCGCCCTCCAGGGTACCATCGTGGCCGGTCTTGCGCCGGTAAATCCAGATGCCATAGCCGGATACAATGATGAAGTAGACGAAGAAAACGATGTAATCAATCGTGGAGAGCTTGTTCATTGAGTGTAGTTGGTGTTGGAAGGCTACGCCCGCCACGTTTGCAGCGTGGCATAGTGCTAGCGAAGCTAAGGGAAAGTAATGTTCCGCTAAAAAAACCGCTTCTGAAAGAAAAAACTAGATTTTCGCACATAATCGTTTGTGCAACGGTTTCCGCCAGGCGCTCACGCTGGCTTTGCGGCGGCCTTCATCAGGTTGGTTTGTCCCTCAGCTACTTGAGCGCAGCGGCGCTAATAAAACAACTGGCCAGGCTTCACCCATGGGGCATAACCAACTGTTTTTCATTCGAATATATAGATTGAATTTGAGCTGCCGGGCGAGCTTATTGGCCGCTGGAGGCGCCTGCTTTCGGCATGAGGTACTTGTTGTACCAGCTCAGATAGCGGGCGTAGCGGTCCTTCACGTAGCTGGGCGTGCTGATGCCGTGAAACTGGCCGGGGTAGATAACGAGCTGCGTGGGCACATTCAGGCTTTTCAGGGCTTGGTACATCTGCTCGGTGTTGAGCAGGGGCACGTTGAAATCCTTTTCGCCGCAGAGAAAGAGCGTGGGCGTGTGAATCTGGTCGGCGTGGAAGAAGGGGTACGACACGCGCAGGTACACGTCGGTGTTCTTCCAGGGCGTGCCCAGCTCGGTTTCGTAGTCGCGGATGTACTGGTCGGTGCCGTAGCCGGCCAGCACGTTGCCGATGCTGGCGCCGCTCACCGCCGCCTTAAAGCGCTGGTCGCGGGCAATGACCTGGTCGGTCATGATGCCGCCGTAGCTCCAGCCGCCCACGCCCAGGCGGTCTGGGTCGGCCAGGCCCTGGGCCACGGCGTAGTCTACCACGGCCAGCACGTCGTCGGTGTCTTTGTTGCCCCAGTCGGCGTAGATGGCCTTGCTGTAGTCGAGGCCGCGGCCCGAGCTGCCGCGCGGGTTGGCCACCACCACGGCGTAGCCATTTGCCGCGAAGTACTGCCACTCAAACGAAAAGCCGTAGCCAAACTGCGACACCGGCCCGCCGTGAATGCGCAGCAGCGTGGGGTATTTGCGCCCCGCCTGGTAGCCCACCGGCTTGATTAGGAAGCCGCTCACCAGCGTGCCGTCCTTGCTCTTGGCCTGAATGGGCGTCACGTCGCCCAGCGTGAGGCCGCGCAGCCACTCGTCGTTCTGCTTGGAAAGCGGGCGCAGGGCGGCCTTTTTGCCCAGTGCAAACACCTCGTTGGGCTGCTGGGCCTGGCCGGTGAGCACCGCCAGCTGGCCGTTGCGGGCCAGGGCGTAGTCGCCCACCTCGCGGGCGCCGGTGAGGACTTTTTCGATTTTGCCACCGGCGGCGGGCACGCGGGCCAGCGACACGGCGCGGTCGTCTTCGAGCAGGAAGTAGATGCTCTTGCCGTCGGGCGACCACTGGGGCTTGGTGGTGTTGCGGTCGAGGCCGGCGGTGAGAGCGCGCGGGGTGCCGCCGCTTACAGGTACCACCATTAGCTGGTGCAGGGCATACACCAGCTGCTCCTTGGGGCCGCCCTGCACGAAGGCAATGCTCTTGCCGTCGGGGCTCCAGGCGGGGCGGCTGCCGTAGTTGGGCGCGCTGTCCGGTACTTCGTTGGTGGTGAGCGGGCGGGCGGTGGCGCCGGCCGTGGCATCAATGAGGAAGAGGTCGTAATTGTCGTGGCGGTCGGGGTCGGGCCCGCGCTTGCTGGAGAATACCAGCTGCTTGCCATCGGGGCTCCAGGCAGGCATGTGCTCGTCGTACACGCCGGGCGTGAGGTTCACGAGCTTGCGCGTGGCCACGTCGAACACGTAGAGGTGCTGGCGCTGCTTGTTGAGGTAGCCGTCGACGTCCTGCTTGAACTGAAACCGGTCGATGACGATGGGCGGCGCGGTTTTCTTCTTGGTTTTTTGGGCAGCCGACAGCGAGTCCGGGTCGGCATCGCGGATAATCATGGCAATGCGCTTGCCATCGGGTGCCCATACGTAGTCCGACACGCTGCCGCGCAGCTTGGTCACTTTTTCGGCTTCGCCGCCGGCGCGGTTCAGCAGCCAGAGCTGGGCATCGCCGGCGTCGTCTTCGCCGCGGCTCGAAAGGAAGCTCAGGTACTTGCCGTCGGGGCTGAAGCGGGGCTTGGTTTCGCTTTTGGGGTCGGTGGTGATGCGCAGGTTCTGCGAGCCGTCGGTGCGGGCCATCCACACGTCGGCGTTGCGCTTGTCGGCGGCCGTGTCGGCCCGCGTCACGGTGTAGGCCGCCCAGGCCCCGTCGGGCGAAAGCTGCGGGTCGGCCACATCGCGGAGTTGAGCCAGGTCGCTCAGGCGCAGGGCCCGCGGCGTGGGAGTGGTTTGGGCGTGCCCCGCCAGCGGCAAGGCTAGGGAAGCCAGCATTAAATATTTGGTCATAACAGCGAAGAAGTAGCACCCGAGGCCGGGGCATCGTTGAGCCGCTAAGCTACGCCTCGCCTCCCGGTTTTGCCATACCGGCAGGGCCAAAGCCAGCTCAACTTACCGTCACCGCCCTGCCGGCCCCGCCGCGACTACTTGTTGCTCAGCAGCCAGGTGGCCAGGTCTTTGCCGGCCTGGAAGTTCTCGAACGTAGCCGGAATCTTGCGGCCGTCCACGTACTCGTTATACAGCCACGGGTCGCCGAGGACGAAGACCCGGCCCTTGCCCAACTTGGCGGTGGCCATGATGACCTTGCCGTTGTTGGTGACCAGCGGCTGGCCCGGCGCCTGCACCGCCAGCACCGACAGCTCCTTGATGTAAGCCGTCGCGGCGTTTTTGAACACCGCTTTGCCGGAGCTCAGCTCCACTTTGCCCTGCTCAAACTGGCTGCCCTGCACCATGTTCACGCTTTGGTCGGTGAACTGCACGCCAAAGTTTTTTGCCAGCTCGTTGAAGTGCTTGATTTCGCAGTTGGCCGTGTCGTTGGCGAAGAGCACCAGCGTGCCGCCGGCCTTCACCCAGTCGGTCACGGCCTTGCTGTCGGCGGGCTGGATGTAGTTGGGCTGGGGGCTTTCCTTACGCGTGTCGGGGTCCACAATGATGTAGACGCTCAGGTTCTTGAGGCTGGCCGCAGTGGGCGCGGCGGGGATGGCCACGGTCTTGGCGCCCAGCTCTCGGAACTGGTTGCCCCACAGCCAGAAGCCGCCGTGCGTGCGCTCCTCCCAGGTGTAGTGCCACTGCTCCGGCTCGCCGGTGATGCTGTTTTTGCGCATCTCGTGGTTGAAGAAGTAATCCAGCCCCACGGTTTTGTTCTGCCCAATGCCGTTTTCGGCGGCAATCTCCATCTCCGTACTGGCCAGGATGAACGGGCCGACGCCCTTCAGGTCGTTCTTGCGCAGCGGCTCGCTCAGGTAGTAGTCGTAGGAGCCGTCGCGGTAGGGCTTGCCGCCCAGGCCACCCACGCTCACTGTGCCATTGAAAGCCAGCGCGCCGCCGGGCTCGGTGGCCACAAATGACTTGAGCAGGCCGTCGTAGCCCTTCCGGGCCACCTGGGCGAAGCTTTTATCGAGGTAGCCCATGCGCACGCCTTTGGCCAGCGCGTACACAAACATGCTGCTGCCCGAGGCCTCGGCGTAGTTGCCCTTGCGGCCTTCCTGGGCCATTACCAGGCTCCAGGTGCCGGTTTTGGGGTCCTGGTACTTTGCCAGTACCGGGGCCAGGCGCTTTAGGGCCTTGATGAGGGCGGGGCGCTGCGGGTGGTTCTGCGGGAAGTAGTCGAGCACGTCGACCAGCGCCATGCTGTACCAGCCAATGCCGCGGTCCCAGAAATTGGGCGACTGGCCGGTGGTTTTGTTGGCCCACTGCTGCTCGCGGCTCTCGTCGTAGCCGTGGTAGAGCAGACCGGTTTTGGGGTCCACCAGGTTCTTCTCAATCAGCGCAAACTGCTTGGCTACGTCATCGAAACCAGCTGGCTGGTTGAAAACCTTGCTGTACTCGGCGTAGAACGGCTCGGCCATGTACAAGCCGTCAAGCCACATCTGGTTGGTGTAGATTTTCTTGTGCCAGAAGCCGCCTTCCTTAGTGCGCGGCTGGCCTTCTATCTGCTTGCGCAGCAGTTGGGCCGCTTTCTGGTAGCGCTCCTGGTTGGGGCCCGATACCTGGCTGAGCAGCAGCAGGGCGTGGCCCGTGGTCAGATTGTCGAGGTTGAAATCATCGGGTTTGTAGGTGCGGATGGTGCCATCCTTCTGCACAAACTGGTCGAGGTCTTTCTGAATATAGGTGAAGTACTTCGCGTTGCCGGTGCGCTGCCACACGCGCTCCAGGGCGCGCATCATCAGGCCTTGCTCGTAGTCCCAGCGGGCGGTTTTGTTTTTGCCGATGACGATGGAATCCGGGTGCCAGCTGATGAAGGCGTCGGCCATGCGCTGCGAGTACGCGGCGGGTTTCGCCGTCTGCGCCGAGGCAGTTTCACTCAGCAGCGAAAGGCCCAGCAGCGACATCAGGAGACGGAGGTTGTTTTTCATAAAGGAAGGGTAACATAACGTCATGCGGAGCAGAGCATCTTTAGCTCAGTCTCAGTGCTAGCTCAATCGTCTGTCATGCTGACGAAGGAAGCATCATATCGCCGCTGAACGACTCAGGCGTGATAAGATGGTTCCTTCGTCAGCATGACAGGCGGCCCAGCATGACGTTCTTTATTTAAAAAATTAGCCCAAGGCGGTGCCTAACGCTTGGCAAAAACCACGGCTTTCTTTGCCACTTTCTGGCCCAGTTCCACGTCTTTTTTCGCCAGCTTGGTGTTGGTATTGGTCAAGCGGATGTCTTTGCTGCGGTCGCCGGTCACGCGCATCAGCAACTCGGCGCCTTTGGTGTAGTGGATGCCGTCCAGCGCGATGTTGTGGCTGTTTTGAACTTCCATCACAGGTGCGGTTTCGGTCGAGAGCAGGGTCACGTTTTTCAGGCGGATGTTCTCGGCTTCCTGGCACACCAGGCCTTTTTTGCTTTCCAGCACCGCGTTTTCAATGCTGATGTCCTTGATGCTCATTTCCGGCAGGCCGCGCACCAGAATGCCGGTCGTGGCGCCTTTGCACGTCACGTTGCGGATACGGAAGCCCTTGAACTGGGGCGTGCCCTCGTTCAGCGGCTGCGCGGCTATCACGGGGGGCGCGGTGCTTTCGCCGGCCAGCGGCACGGGGTCCTTGGCGGCGTAGTACATGTCGAACAGAATGGCCTCGCCGGCAATGTCGGTCATGTCCACGCCGTCGACGAAGATGTTCTCGACCACGCCGCCGCGGCCGCGGGCCGTCTTGAAGCGCAGGCCCACGTCGGTGCCCATGAAAGTGCAGTTGTACACGTACAGGTTGCGGGCACCGCCCGACATTTCGGAGCCAATCACGAAGCCGCCGTGGGCGTGGTACACTTTGGTATCGCGCACGATGAAGTTTTCGGTGGGCACGCCGCGCTTGCGGCCCTGCTCGTCGCGGCCGCTCTTGATGCAGATGCCGTCGTCGCCCACGTCAAACGTGCAGCCTTCCACCACGCCTGTCCGGCAAGATTCCAGGTCCAGCGCGTCGGTATTTTGGCCGTACCAGGGGTTTTTGGCCGTCACGTTGCGCAGCGTGATGTTTTCGCACAGCAGCGGGTGAATGGTCCAGGCTGGGGAATTCTGGATGGTGAAGCCCTCCAGCAGAATCTGCTTGCAGCGCGTCAGGCTCAGCATGTTGGGCCGCAGAAAGTCGCGAATGTCGTCGAAGTCCTTCGGGTCGAGGCTCTTGCGGGGCGTGCCGGCCGTAGCCAGCAGGTTGCCCTTCATCGAGCCGGCCGATGGGTACCAGTAGTCCTTCTTGTCGGAGAGCACGCCGCCCGAGGCCACCAGCTTCTGCCACTGCGTCTCGTTGAGCTTGTTTTTCTTCACCGGGCGCCACGCGTCGCCGGCTCCATCAAAGATGCCGTTGCCGGTGATGGCAATGTTGGTCAAGTCCACGCCCGAAATGGGGGCTTGGCTGCGAATGGCCTCCTCCCCTTCCCAGGTGGTTTTAATCAGCGGGTACTGGCTGCGGTCGGCCGTGAACTGCACCAAGGCGCCGGTGGCTAGGTGCAGGTTCACGTTATTTTTCAGCACAATGGGGCCGGTGAGCCACAGGCCGCGGGGCACCAGCACCGTGCCGCCGTTTACCGCGCACGCATCAACGGCTTTGCGAAAGGCTTCGGTGTTTAGGGTCTGGCCGTCGGCCACGGCACCGTATTTGGCAATGTTGAAGGTGTCCTTTTTGAACATCGGCTCCAGCACCACGGGCAGGTCAAACAGGTACTTGCCATCGAAGGGCGCGCGGCTCAGGTGGCTGGCCAGGGCCAGGTTCTGCTCCTTCACGCTCTGGGCCACGAGTTGAGCTACGCGGGTGGCGCCGTACTCCGAAAAGTGGGTGTTGTCGTTCTTGGCGGGCGGCACCGGGTTGGGCTGATAGTAGCCGTTGAGGTACGACCAGAATAGCGGCCGCGACCCCTGCTCGCCCAGCTGCGAGTACATGGCCCAGCTTTTTTCGTGCAAGTCAATCAGCGGCACTTTCTGGGCCTTGGCCACCTCGCGCACCACACCGGGGTATTCGCCGTGGTCGTCTTTGCGCTTGCCGGCCTCATCGAAGAAGCGGCGGCCCACGGGCGTGAGCAGCACGGGGTTAGCGCCTTTCTGCTTGGCTTCCTGCACAAACTTGGTGAGGAGCTGACGGTACAGCGTCTGGGCCGGGGCCGAGCGGGTGCTGTCCTCCACTTTCTCGTCGTTGTGACCAAACTGGATAAACACCCAGTCGCCGGGCTTGAGGCCTTCGAGTACCTTGGCCCAACGGCCTTCGCGCAGGAAGCTCTTGGTGCTGCGCCCGTTCATGGCAGTGTTGCGGATAACCACGCTGCCGTCGAAAAACTGGCCGAACTCCATGCCCCAGCCGCGCTCGGGCTTAGTGAGGTCGGCCTTGTCGGCCATGGTGGAGTCGCCCACCAGGAAAATCTGCGTTTTCGGCTCGGCCGCCGGCCCAAAGGCCAGCATGAGGAAAGCCGCCAGCCCGGCCAGCAGTAATACCAAAGTTGATTTCATCGCACGAAAGGAAAGGTTGCACCCGCCCCGGCGAGTGAGCCCAAGGGAGTGAAGGCAGTATCGCCCTAACAATATTAGGCCAACTCTGAGCCGATAGGCCCTTCCTGCGAGGCAGAGAGGCGCTTTTTTTTGCGCAATCGTTGCCGGGAACGTTCTCATCTGCGCCACCGGCAGCTCAACCTCCTGGCCTTTTACGCAAGCTAGCTCAACCTAAGGCTCCTCAGCCTACTTCCCCCGAACCACCACGGTGCCCGTGCCTTGCGCCGGCAGCCCGCCCAGGCTGAGGCCCTCGGCCACGGCCTGGAAAGTGCCGCTGCCATCGGCGGTGAAGAAGTGCAGCTCGGCCTCGCCGCGCGCATTGGTTCGCACGGTGGGGTTCCAGTACAGGGTGCTGGTGCGCGGGTCGGCGGGCGGGTTGGTGAGCAGGGCGTTGTAGCGGGGCTGGTAAAACTCGCGGGCCTGGTAGAAGCCCGGCACCTTCACGGTCGCAATGCCGGGAGACGGGGCCAAATCAGCGCCCTTGTACTTGGGGTTGGCGCGCTTGGTGTAGATGGCAATGGCTCCGCCGCTGCCGCCGAAGATGGCCGCTTCCACTCCCTTGAAGACTTCCACCGATTCGATATCGGAAGACTGCAGCGAACTGATAAAGTCGATATCGACCCGCTGACCATCCAGAATAAACAGCGGCGTGCCCGCCCCCCGGATTTGCGCCGTCATGTTCGGCGGGTTGCCGCTGATGGTGAGGCCGGCCACGCGCCCCTGCAGCAGCTGCAGCACCGACATACCCGACTTCGCTTCCGGCATGTTGGCGAAATCAATCACCGTGCCCCCAGTGGCTCCATATAAACGGCGCGGGTCATCGCGCGGCACGGTTTCCCGCTTGGCCGTCACCGATACGTTGCCCAGGTTGATGTTGCGCACGGCCTTCTCGGGGTGCAGGTCCAGGTCGGCGGCCTGGGCCTGGCGGCTGCGGCGCACAAAGGCGGCCACGCCGGCTGGCGCTGTAGCCAACGACGGCAGCGCAGGCAAAGGCTGCGTGCTCGGCACCGGGCCGGCATCGGGCCGGATGAGGACGTTGGAACCACCCTGCGAGCGCCGCGCCTGCAGGGTAATCACGGCCGTATCGCGCAGCGTGAACGCCGAGAACGTGAAGCGGCCCTCAGCGTCGGTGGTGGCCGTGGCCACGTTTTTGGCCGGCTTCATTTGCAGGAAGGTGAGCTGGCTGTTGGCAATGGGGCGGTTGCCCTGCGCGCTCACCACCTGCCCGGTGAGGGAGATGTTTTGCTCGGGTAAAAAGACGACGGGCGCGGGCTTACCGGCCAGCACCTCCTTCCACACAAACCGCCGCCAGCCCTGCGTCAGCAGCAGGTCGTCGAGGGCCTGGGCCGTGGCGGCCGACTGCTCCCGGAAGTAATAGCCGGGGGTGTCGACGTAGCCCACCAGGTCAGAAGTCAGCAGCAGATTCGAGGCAATGGTTTCGGCGTTGGGGTCGAGGGCGCTCAGCCCGGCGTCGCTCACGGCCACCGACAAGTTGGCTTGCACCGGCAGGCCCGCGGCATCGGCTACGCGCACGGTGAGCTGCACCGGCGCGTGGGCCCCGTAGGTGGGCTGGTCAGGCGTGATGGTGACCTTCAGCGCGGCCGGGCCGTTTAGCACAAAGGCCAGCCGCTCGCAGCGCGGCGTGCCCTGGGCATCAAACAAGGTGAAGTGTACAATGCCATTGGGGTAATTTTTCTTCGGCATGCGCCACACGGCCGGCGCATCGCCCACCAGCGGGCGCGCCGCCGGGTAGGCCACCACGCCCCGCACTTGCGTGAGCAGGTGCACAGGGCCAGGCGCGGGCGCCCCGGCAGCGCCCCGGTAACGGGCTTCTACCAGAAATTCCTGGGCGTTTTCTACCACGTGCAGGGTGTAGCCGCTGGGCTGCGGCACGGGCAAAGGATAGTCGGCGGTACTGCCGTCGGGCAGCGTGATACGGGCGTGGTAGCGCTGGCCGGCGGCGGGCACCAGGGCAAAGCGGCCCATGCCCGCGTGGCGGCTGCTATAGGTGGTCACCACGGTGTTTTGCGCGGTTAGAATCTGGCCGCGCACGGCAATGCCCCGGCCGCTGGCATCGGTGGCTTTGCAGGCCACCACGCCCGGCAAGCCCTCCACGAGGTAGCCGCCTTCGGCGAAAAACTGCACGTCGGGTTTGCCGGCGGCCGCGCTGCCGCCTTTGGGTTTGCGGGCCGCAGTGGTTTCGGCGCTGGGTTCCTGGGGGCCAATGGGCGAGGCGGGCCAGATGCTCAGGCGGCGGCTGTACACGAAATTATCGCCGGCGTTGCGCATCCAGTTGGTGTAGGCGCGCAGCACGTAGGTGCCGGCGGCCAGCGAATCGGCAATGTCGAGGTCGCCGCTGGCGCGGCCGCCTTGCAGCAGCAGGGTGCGGCGGGCCACCACCTTGTGCTCGGGCGAAACCAGGTCGACGTGCAGCACCTGGTTGAGGGAATCGAGCTGGTGCCGCGAGGCGTCGACGACGTAGGCGCTGAACCAGATGGTTTCGCCGGTGCCGTACACCGGGCGGTCGAGGTGGAGGTAGGCTTTTTCGCCCCGGGCCGCCGCGTAGAACTCGCCCACCTGGCGCGCGATGCGCTCCATCAGGCCTTCCTCGGCGGGCCGCTGGCGAAAGGCGGTGAGCACCAATCCAACGGCCAGCAGGGCCGCCAGCATTCCTTTTTGCACGCGCACTAATTTCATCTTTGCAGGCTGTCGAAAACAGTTGGCTTTAATACTTAGCCCAACCGTAAGATTACTGCACAAAGATGGTGACACCATGAACCCCGCGCGCCATGCCTCTGGGGACTTGAGCTGTTTCGGTCGCGTGCGGACCGTCGGAAACGCTAGGGCCGTTTCTATTTAGCCAGAATTAGCTACTCTTGTAATGGATTAAGCTCCGAAAGATTTCCTGCAGCGGCCGCCGCTGCTGCCAGTAGCCCAACCGGTTGGGCTGCTGCTTCGGAACCATTCGAGCCCGTAATCCAGTAATTTAGTTGAGCCGGCTGCGGCTATTTATTCTCCTTTCTTAGTCAAAGCGCTTGGACCCCGTCACCATCAAGGATATTGCGCACGCCCTGAACCTGTCGACCTCGACAGTGTCGCGGGCGTTGCGCGACAGTTACGAAATCAGCCCCGAAACCAAGCGGCTGGTGATGGAATACGCCGAGCGGCTCAACTACCGGCCCAATCCCATTGCCCTGAGTTTGAAGGGCAACAGCAGTAAGGCCCTGGCCGTGATTGTGCCCCAGATTGCGAACAACTTCTTTTCGCAGGCCATCAACGGCATCGAGGCCATTGCCTACAATCGCGGCTACCACGTCATCATCTTCCAGACGCACGAGTCGTACGAGCGCGAACTGGCCAATATTCAGCAGGCCGTATCGCGTCGCGTCGACGGGCTGCTGCTCTCGCTGTCCAGCGAAACCTCCAACGTGTCGCACCTGCAGGCGCTGATTGACCAGGGCATGCCGCTGGTGCTGTTCGACCGCGTGGCCGCCGAACTAGCTGTGACGCAGGTGGTAGCCGACAACTTCGGCGGGGCCTACGCCGCTACCTCGCACCTGCTCCAAACCGGCCGGCGCCGCATTGCCCACCTCACCATTCCGCCCTACCTGAGCATCACGCAGGAGCGGCTGGCTGGCTACCGCGCCGCCCTGGAGCAATACGGCGTGCCCTTCGACGAAAACCTGGTGCGCTACGGCACCTTCGGCCCCGACGAGGCCGGCCCGCTCGTGGATGAGCTGCTGGCCCTTTCGCCCCCGCCCGATGCGTTTTTCACGGCCAGCGACCGGCTGGCCCTGGGCTGCCTCGCGGCCCTGCGCGAGCGCGGCGTCGACATTCCCGGCCAGGTTGGGCTGCTCAGCTTCACCAATTCCCAATCGGCCCACCTGCTCAACCCGCCCCTGAGCACCGTGACCCAGCCAGCCCAGGAAATCGGCCAGCTCGCCGCCGAGCGCCTCATCGAGCAAATCGAGCGCAAGCATAAGAGCACCGGGCCCAGCACCATGAAGCTGCCCACCACGCTGGTGGTTCGCGAGTCGTCGCGGGCACTGCCCAAGCTGGTTTCGTAGCGGCAGTCTATGCGATTGGGTATTTAGCTAGAATTGAGCTAAAAGGCAGGACGTCATGCAGGGCGCAGCAAAGCATCTTTACCACATACGCCTGTCATGCAGAGCGCAGCGAAGCATCTTATCAGGTGCGAACGATTCGTTCGAACCTGATAAGATGCTTCGCTGCGCTCTGCATGACAGGCGATTGAGATACTCTTGTGGTTTCAATACCCAGGCGAGGTTTGCCCCTACTCCTTCTCAAAAATGGCTGACACCCAGCTGCGCAGCGTGCGGTGGCGCTGGTAGCGGAGGCCGTGCTTAGCCGCCTCATCCTGGATTTTGGGCAGGTCTTCTTCGTAGAAACCGCTGAATAGGATGGGGCGGCCGCTGGGCAGCAGGCGGGCATACTCGTGCATGTCTTCGAGCAGCACGTTGCGGTTGATATTGGCCAGAATGAGGTCAAAGTGTGCTTCGCTAGCCAGGGTTTCCACGCCGCCCAGGCGGCACTCGATGGTGCGGCACTGGTTTTCGGCGGCGTTGTCGCGGGCGTTTTCCACCGTCCAGGGCTCGGTGTCGACGGCCAGGACGTGGCGGGCGCCCAGCATTTCGGCCATAATGGCCAGGATGCCGGTGCCGGTGCCCATGTCCAGCACGCGCAGGCCCTTGTGGTCGACGTCGAGCTGGTTTTCTATCATCAGGGCCGTGGTTTCGTGGTGGCCCGTGCCGAAGGACATGCGCGGCATGATGACGATGTCATAGTCCACGTTGTCGGGCTTGGGGTGAAACGGGGCCCGCACCGACACGCGCTCGGCGATAATCAGCGGCTGGAAGTTCTTCTCCCACTCGGCGTTCCAGTTTTGGCGGGTAATGACGCGGTGCGAATGGTTCAGGTCGCCAATGCCCGAGTAGCGGGCCATGATTTCCTCCACCGCATCGGGGTTGAAAGCCTCTTCGGTGGTGTAGGCACAGAAGCCGGCGTCGTTGTCTTCAAAGGTGTCGAAGCCTACTTCGGCCAGCTCGGCCACCAAAATGTCGGCCAGCTCGCGCGGGGCTTCAACGGTCAGTTCAATAAAATCCATCGATTGGGAATAACGCATGACGAACGAGGCAGCAGTGCAGACGGAAATTGTTGATTTCCGCAGCTTGCCTCGTTGCTATTAGTGCCGCAAAGGTCGCAGGAAAAACCGACGCCGTAGCGGCCGCTTATTACAAGCCGATGCTGCCCCACAGGCGCCGCCGCAGGCGGCCGTCGTTATGCAGCACAGCCCGTATCGGCCACCATGCCGAGGCCCCCACCAGCGCGGCCACCAGAATGCGCAGCCACCACCACGGCACGAAATACAAGAACATAGCAAACGCAATGGTGCAGAAGCTCATGAGCGTAGACGTGTTGTTGCGCATGTTGGCAAAGTCTACAGCCTTTACCACCGGCTTGGCCTGGTACAGGCTGCCCCACAGCCCCACGCTGGTAAACGCCACGGCAGCCAGCGGCAGCAGCCCCAGCAGCTGCCAGCGCATGGCCGGAAACAGGCCCAGCAGCAGGGCGGCCGATAGCAGGCAATCGACTAACACCACTGGCCCCACCAGCCGCGCATAGAGCAAAAGGATGCGCCGGGTAAGTCCCAGGCGCTGCAATTCGTTGCCCACGAGCGGGCTCAGGAAGCCAAACAGGTTGTTGTTGACATAGGTAAAGCCGATGGCGGGCTGAAAGGCCATGAAGAAGACCGAGAAAAAGCCAATATGCGGGCCTCTGCCTTCTTTGCCCAACATGTAGCCCCCTACCCCCACCATCAGCACTTTGAATACCAGCCCCATGAGCAGTGGCAGCCAGGCTTTGCGGGCGTATACTTTCCACTCCGGGGAGAGGTGCGCCAGTACCTGGCTGGGGGCCGACGCCGTGCCCGCTTCGGCCGGCAGGTAGCGCGCACTGAAGTACGGCCCCAGCCAATACAGCTGCGCTGCCCACAGCACCCAGGGCAGCAGCGCCATGCCCACGCCCAGCGCCGCGTGGTGGGGCCCCTGCGGCTGGCTCAGCCACCAGCACATCAGCAGCAGGCTGGCCGCGTGCAGCCCCAGCAGCGGGTGCCGCCACCGCCGCAGCGCCACCAGCAAGCGGAAGTTGAAGCTGAGCGTGGCCGCGCCCAGCACCAGCAGCAAGCCGAAGCCCGGCACCTGGGCGTGGCGCGGGGCCACCGCCAGCGCCGTGAGCAGACCCGCCACGATGGTTAGGCGGCGCAGGGTGATAAAGTCCAGCAAAAAGGCCGTCACCACATTGAGCCGGGCCGACACCGGGAAGTGCTCCGGCACCGCCCGTACCACGGGGCGCAGCGTGGGCACAAAATCTATCAGCAGCGCCGAGACCAGCAGCATGGCATTGAAGCCAATCAGGAGCGCAGGAAGCAGGTCGGCTACCTTATCGCTCCTGGTACTGCTGTTCAGCAACAGGCCAAAGCCGGCGCCATAAAGCACCGTGAGCACCAAAATCAGGAGAAACACGGCCCGCTCCCCGCCACTGTCGGGCCAGGCCACGGCTCGCAGCCGGCGGAGCAGCAAGTAGGGCAAAAAGTGTCCCAGCCGGGGGCTTAGCGTTGGGTGGTCAGCCATGTCAGGTCCTGGGCAGTTTGGGCGGCGGGGTGGATGAGCTGCAGCAGGGCATCGCCGAGGAAGGCGCGCTGGCCCTGCAGGAAGTCTTCCATAGAGCCCCAGTATTTCACTTCGCTGTCGTCGATGACGAGCAGGTGCGTGGCTACTTTTTCGATATGGGCTAGGTTGTGCGACGACACAAACGTGAGGGCTTGCGGCCGGTAGCTGTTGAGCAGCGAGAGCACGCGCTCGGCCGCAAACACGTCGAGGCCGTTGAAGGGCTCGTCCAGAATCAGCAGCTCCGGGCGGTGCAGCAGGCAGGAGGCAATGGCCACGCGCTGCTTCATGCCGGTCGAAAACGAGCTCAGCCGCTTGGTGCGCACGCTGTCGTACTCTTCCAGCAAGTGGGCCAGCAGGCTGTCGATGTGGGCCTGGGCGGCGGGCAGCCCGTAGATGCGCGCCACAAACTGCAGGTACTCCTCGGCGGTGAGCTGCTCCACCAGATACCCTTGGTTGACGAGGGCGCCCATGCGGCGCTTGGCCGCCACGGGGAAGGTTTCGCCCAGCGGCTCGCCGTCCAGCACTATCGCGCCCTTGCTGGGCAGCAGCGCATTAGTGAGCAGATTAAACAGCGTGCTCTTGCCGGCGCCATTACGGCCCAGCACGCCCACGCAATAGCCGGTATGGGCCGTCAGGCTCACGTCGCGCAGCACGGTTTTGGGGCCAAACGATTTGGTGAGGTTTTGTAGCGTTAACTCCATTTGTATTGGTTCAGAAAACAAAAATGCCACCCCGGGCGGGGTGGCAAGTTCGGTAAGAAACGACGGCAACGCAGCAGCTATTTATTATTGCTTGCAGCCAGCAAACGAGCGCACTTTGGTGTAGTGAATAGAGAAGTCGGCCCGCGACCGGTCGGTGGTCACAAACAGGACGTAGTCGGCGAAGTCGCGGGCCGGAGCATCGGCCCACAGGCCGGCTTTGTCGGCAAACAGCTTGTTGGCTTCCTTGAACACGATGAGGTCGGCAAAGGCCTCTTCGGGCTCCACATACACCGTGCCCAGGCAGTAGTTGCGGCGGCTCGGGTCGGTTTCGAGGTACACGGAACCGTAGATTTTGCACGGCTCCAGCGGGCCAGCCGCGTGGGTGCGGACAACTACCGCCGCAGGGCTCAACCGGGGTTGAGCCGGAGCCGTTGCTAATAAAGCCGTGAGCAGAAAGGAAAAGAACATAGCTGAAGCGAGAGATTTCCGCGCAGAATTACGCGGGTACTACGTGCCTAACGGCCTTCCAACAACGGTGCCAGGCCTGGGTTAAAACGACTGGATGATGGCCGTAAAGTCCGCTGCTTTCAGCGAAGCCCCGCCAATCAGTCCGCCGTCAACATCGGGCTGCGAAAAAAGCTCCCGCGCGTTCTGCGCATTAGCCGAGCCACCGTAGAGAATGGTGGTATCGAGCGCAGCTTTGGCATCGTAGGCGCGGGCAATGCGCTCGCGGATGAAGGCGTGCACTTCCTGCGCCTGCGCGCTGGTAGCGGTGCGACCCGTTCCAATGGCCCAGATGGGTTCGTAGGCCACGGTTACCTTGTCAAACTCCTCATTGCTGAGGTGGAATAGCCCGTCGGTGAGCTGCTTACCGATATAGTCAAAGGTCTCGTCGGCCTCACGCGTGTCGAGCGACTCGCCCACGCAGAAAATCGGCTTCAGGCCGGCAACCAGGGCCGCTTTCAGCTTCTGACTCAGCAGCTCGTCATCTTCGCGGAAGTACTGGCGGCGCTCCGAGTGGCCCAGAATCACGTATTCGCAGCCCACCGAGGCCAGCATCTTGGCTGAAACCTCGCCGGTAAAGGCCCCGCTTTCTTTCTGGTGGCAGTTCTGAGCGCCGAGGTGAAACTTGCCGCTCTGCGGCAGGGCCTGCCCCACGCCGTGCAGCAGCGGAAACGGCGGACAGATAACGATTTCGGGGGCATTGGCGCCGGCAGCAGCCGAGCCGGCCAAATTGGTGATTTCACTTACCAGGGCCAGGCCCTCGGGGTAAGTCAGGTTCATTTTCCAATTGCCGGCAACGAGGTTTTTGCGCATAAGCTGAAGGTGCGATAAGCGTGAAGTTCAATCGCACAAAGCTAACAGCGCCTGCTTCGCCACTACTATAGCTGATTATTCGCCATGGCAACGCCGCACTATTCGCCCGTGCGCATTTCCCTGGCGGCCCGAGCGGCCGCAATTTCTGCTTCGACGGCCGCTACGGCTTCGTCGCGCAGCTGCCAGGGGGTTTTGCGGCCGCCGCGGCGCGACAATACAATGCCCAGCACCGTGACCGCCACGGCCCCGGCCAGCGCCGCCCAGCCCAACTCGGGGATTTCGCGCAAGCGCACCACCCAAATGGCCACCAGGGCCCACGCCAGTACCAAAGGAAACACCATATCCCGAAATACCCGGCTGATTATTAACCCCAAAGCCACAATCACAAGCAGCAGCCCCAGCGTCATCGTGACCGAGAGGCCCTCGGCGGCCTGCCAGCCGAATTCCCGCAGCCCAATGGTGATGTTTATAACCGAGGCCACCGAAATCCAGCCCAAGTAGAGCGAAAAAGGCACCCCAATCCAGGCCGGAGCGGCCCCGGCAAAGATGCGCCGCCGGGTGCGGCCGTACGCTACAATCAAGGAAAGGAGAATGAGCAGCATCACCCCCACGCTGGGGATAATCTGCTCGTAGGCAAACAGCACAACCCAGGCGCCGGTAGCCACATTGGCCAGCGTGAGCGGCTTGGCTAGAGCATCAGGCAGCGACAACTGCCCTTGAGCTGGCAGCAGCTGCCAAACGGCATACACCGCCAACCCCAGAAATATCAAGCCCCAGATGCTGAAGGCATAACCCGCCGGCGTAAGCAAAGTGGGGTACCTGGCCGACACCATGCCCATGGTTTGCCCGGCAAAGGGGTGGGTATTCGAATAG
This sequence comes from Hymenobacter plasmatis, assembly GCF_020711255.1. GTDB lineage: Bacteria > Bacteroidota > Bacteroidia > Cytophagales > Hymenobacteraceae > Hymenobacter. Next base: position 5,377 of record NZ_JAJFAW010000026.1, on the reverse strand, counting down.
TAGTTGAGAAAGATGTTGCCAAAAATGGCCAACGCCGTCAGCCACCGCCACAGCCTTCCCAGGAAAGTGCGGTTGGGGACAGCGTAATTATCTGGGGCCGGCGAAGGTGCGAGCATGGCTGGGAAGTAAAGCACGAAACCTACGTAGGAGTCCGGGCAGTTGGATTAGCTGCCAGTTGAGCTGCTTATCGCCTGATAAGCAGCTCAACTGGCAGCTCTTCTAACTCGGTCTGCTGCACTACGGCAGGCAGCTACGGCGGTTTCGGGCTGTAACGTTACACTTTCTCCGCCAAAAACCGCGCTGTGTGGTTGGTATCCTTCAATTTCACCATTTCTTCGGGCGTGCCTTCGAAGAGCAAATGGCCACCGTTGAGGCCGCCTTCCGGCCCAAGGTCGATGAGCCAGTCGGCACACTTGATGATGTCCACGTTGTGCTCGATGATGAGCACCGAGTTGCCCTGCTCCACCAGCGCGTTCAGGGCCGTGAGCAGCTTGCTGATGTCGTGAAAGTGCAGGCCAGTGCTGGGCTCGTCGAAGATGAACAGAATCTTATCCTGCTGCAGCGTAGCGCCTTTGGTCAGGAATGAGGCCAGCTTCACGCGCTGGGCCTCGCCGCCCGAAAGCGTATTGGCCGACTGCCCCAGGCGGATGTAGCCCAGGCCCACGTCTTCGAGTGGCTTGAGACGCTCGGCTACTTTGGGCTGGCCTTTGAAGAACTGCACGGCATCAGTCACCGTCAGTTCCAACACTTCGTCGATGCCTTTGTCCTGGAATTTGATGTCCAGAATATCTTGCTTGAACTTGCGGCCGCCGCAGCCTTCGCAGGTCAGGTAGATATCGGCCATAAACTGCATCTCAATCTTCACCTGACCTTCGCCCTGGCACACCTCGCAGCGGCCACCGTCGATGTTGAAGGAGAAGTGCGAGGGCTTGAGGCCGCGCGCCTTGGCCAGCGGCTGCTCCGAAAACAGCGTCCGGATGGCATCGTAGGCCTTCACATAAGTAACGGGGTTGGAGCGTGACGACTTGCCGATGGGGTTCTGGTCCACGAACTCGACGTGCGATACCTGCCCGTTCACGCCGGTGAGGCGGTCGAACTTGCCGGTGCTTTCGCCAGCGCCACCGCCCAGCATTTTCATCAGGGCCGGGGCCAGGATGCGCTTGATGAGCGTGGACTTGCCCGAGCCCGAGACACCCGTCACCACCGTCATCACACCAAGCGGAATCTTCACGCTCACGTTTTTGAGATTGTTTTCGCGGGCGCCGGTTAGCTCCAGGGCGTTGCGCCAGGGGCGGCGCACCCGGGGCATGGGCACTTCCATTTTCCCGCTCAGGTATTTGCCCGTGTAGGTTTCGGTGTCCTGCAGCAGCTGCGCCATGGTGCCCTGAAACATCAGGTTGCCGCCGCCGCTGCCGGCTTCGGGGCCGATGTCGATAATCTGGTCGGCGGCCTCCATCATCTTCTCTTCGTGCTCCACCACTACCACGGTGTTGCCGAGCTGCTGCAGGGAGCGCAGCACGCCGATGAGTTGCTCGGCATCCTTGGGGTGCAGGCCAATGCTGGGCTCGTCGAGCACGTACATGGAGCCCACCAGCGCAGAACCAAGAGAAGTAGCGAGCGAAATACGCTGACTCTCGCCGCCGCTGAGCGTGTTGCTCAAGCGGTTCAGGGTGAGGTAGCCCAGGCCTACGCGATTGAGGTAGCCCAGGCGGTTGGTGATTTCCGTCACGAGTCGCTCGGCTACTTTGGCGTCGTGCTCGCTCAGGCTCATGTTCTGGAAGAAATTCAGCGCGTCGGAGATGGGCAGCAGCACGATGTCGGCGATGCTGCGGCCATCGATGCGCACGTATTGGGCGTCTTTGCGCAGGCGGGTGCCGCGGCAGTCGGGGCAGGTGGTGCGGCCGCGGTAGCGGCTTTGCAGCACGCGGTACTGGATTTTGTGGGTCTGCTCGCTCACCCACTTAAAGTACTTGTCGAGGCCGTCGAAGTACTTGTTGCCGGTCCAGAGCAGGCGCTGCTCGGCGTGGCTGAGCTCGCTGTAGGGGCGGTGAATGGGGAAATCGAAGCGGATGCCATTTTTCAGCAGCGGCTTGAGCCATTCGCCCTGCTTTTCGGTGCGCCAGGGCGCGATGGCGCCCTCGTACACGGTCATGCTCTTGTCCGGAATCACGAGGTCCTCGTCGATGCCCAGCACCGAGCCGAAGCCTTCGCAGGTCTGGCAGGCGCCGTAGGGGTTGTTGAAGGAGAAGAAGTTGACGCTGGGCTCCTCAAACACGATGTCATCCAGCTCAAACTTGTCGGAGAAGGTGCGGGTCTCGTCTTCGTTCAGGCGCAGCAGGCAGGTGCCATGGCCCTCAAAAAAGGCGGTTTGCACCGAGTCGGAGAGGCGGAAGAGCAGGTCTTCGTCGTTGGGCCGGAGCACGGCGCGGTCTATCATAATGTAGACGTCGCCTTTTACTTCGGGCTGGCCCTCGCCTATCAGGTCCTCAATCTGCGAGGTCACGCCGTTCACCACCACGCGGCTGTAGCCTTTTTGCAGCAGCAAATCCAGCTCCTTGCTCATGGGCCGGGTTTTGTCGGCGCGGTAGAGCGGGGCCAGAATCATGGCCTTGGTGCCGTCGGGCTGGGCAGCCAGAAAATCGACCACGTCGGCCACGTTGTCTTTGCGCACTTGCTCGCCGCTCACGGGCGAAAACGTGCGGCCCACCCGCGCAAACAGCAGCTTGAGGTAATCGTAAATCTCGGTGCTGGTGCCCACCGTCGAGCGGTTGTTCTTGATGCTGACCTTCTGCTCGATGGCAATGGCCGGCGAAATGCCGCGGATGTAGTCCACGTCGGGCTTGTCCATACGGCCCAAAAACTGGCGGGCGTAGCTGCTCAGGCTTTCCACGTACATGCGCTGGCCTTCAGCATAGAGCGTATCAAACGCCAGGCTCGACTTGCCCGAGCCGCTCAGGCCCGTGATGACGATAAACTGGTTGCGCGGCAGGGCTACACTGAGGTTTTTGAGGTTGTGAACCCGGGCATTCTTGATGAGGATGAATTCGCGCGGGTCGAGGTTATCAATGGCATTGTCGGCAGGGGCCGAAACTTGCAACGAGTCTTTTTTGGGCATAAACGAATCAACAGCTAGAAGGGGCCGGAAGGTTTCGGCCGGATGCAGTTGCTTGGGACTGCGAAGGTACGGCTGGGGCTAAAGCCGCGGCATGGTAGCCCGGCAATACCCCGATACTGCGGTGCTTTGCCTAACATTACGCCACATTTCCCTTATTCAGCCACTCATGCCCTCTGCAAGTCCGCTCGCGGCTATCTACCAAGTTATTCAGCAGGTGCAAGCCCATGCCGCCGCCAATGCCGCCCTTTTTCAGAACAATGAAGCCGCCACCCGAGCGGCCCTGATTAACCCGATTCTGCGGGCGTTGGGCTGGGACACGACCAACGTGCGGATGGTGGAACCCGAGCGCATGGTGGCCAATAAACAGTCGCTCGACTATGTGCTAAAAGATGCCCACGGCAACATCCGGTCGGTAGTGGAGGCCAAAAAGCTGGGCGAAAGCCTCGACAAGCTCGGCCACGTGGGCGCCGTGATAGGCTACGCGTTTTCGCTCAAGCCCAAGAATTTCTTCATCACCGATGGCCTGAACTGGCACTGCTACTCGCCGGCTCATTCCACCTTCCACCCCATTGAGACCATTGACTTTCGGCACACCGATTTGGTGGAAGCGGCCCTCCGGCTCATCCAGTGGCTGGATGCTACGCAGGCTGGCCATGGTATCTCGGTGCCAGCTGCTCCCGCCGTACCGTCGCTCGTAAATAATGTTGAGCTGCCCTTAGCAAATGGCAAGAAGCCTAAAGCTCCCAAAGCCACGGCCTCGCTCAAGCGCACGCAGCCGCATTTGCCATCCGCTGGCTTCACCGATTTAGCTCAAGTGCATCTGCTGGCTTTGCAGCCCGGCCAGAAGCCCAAGCAGCTGCGGCTGGCCGATGGCACTATTCAGCCCATTGCTACCTGGAAGGATATTCTCCTGGAAGTATGCCGGTTCGCTTTTGCTACTAATCCACATATCCCGGTGCCATTTGTGGATAAAGCAGGTAAAAAGACCTTTTTGTTTTCGGCCGAAAAGCCAAGCAATGGCTCAAGTACGCTTGCTTCCTACAATAGCAAGCCGGTATTTATTTACACGAATTACAGCGCCGCCGATTGCATTACCAATGCCCTTTACGCGGCTGAGCAGATTCCACCACACCACCAGAAAGCTGCGTTTGCAGTCAGCTTTTAACTTCTGGCTCAATACTTAATAGTGACTACTCATTGGCTGCCGCTGCCATGTTTCAACGATGGATTCATTTAATTAGAAGGTTGTCTAATTATCTTCGTAACATTACGCAATTATTCACTTCTGCCTATTTCTCATGCAAACATTTACTCGCGCATTCCTGGCCGCATTACTGGGCTGCACCGTCATCGGTGCTAAGGCCCAAACCGCTCCTGCCAGCCTTACCGGCGATTGGGCCGGGGCCGTTGGGCCCATCGATTTCATGATGCACCTCGCCGACCCTGCCGGCGGCGCGCGCACGGCCACGCTCGACATTCCAGCCCAACACGCGCAAGGCCTGGCCCTGCAGTTCACAGCGCCCGGCGACAGCGTGTACCTGCGCCTGGCCCAGCCGGCAGCCCAATTTGCGGGCCGCCGCTCGGCCGATGGCCAGCAGCTGACCGGGGAATGGAAGCAAGGCCTGCGGGCTTTCCCTCTCACACTCACGCGCACTACCGGCGCGGCCAAACCGACCGCGCGCCGGCCCCAAACGCCCCTGCCGCCCTTCCCTTACCAATCGGCCGAGGTCACGTTTAAAAACGAAAAGGCCAACGTGACGCTGGCCGGTACCTACACCGTGCCCGCCGACATGGGCCCGTTTCCGGCCGTGGTGCTACTCACCGGCTCGGGCCCCGAAGACCGCAACGAAACCATCCTGGGCCACCAGCCCTTTGCCGTGCTGGCCGACTACCTCACCCGCCACGGCATCGCCGTGCTGCGCTTCGACGACCGCGGCGTGGGGCAGTCGGGTGGCACGCTGGCCGGCACCACCAGCGCCGACTATACCACCGATGCCCAAGCTGCGCTGGCGTGGCTCCGGGCCCAACCGGGCATCGTCAAAAACCACGTGGGACTGCTAGGCCACAGCCAGGGTGGCACCGCCGCTATTGGGGCAGCCCAGCAGGCCGGCGGGCCCGATTTTTTGGTGCTGCTGGCTGCGCCCGGCCTGCCCGGCGATGAACTGATAGTGCAACAGTCGCTAGCTGTATAGTCCCAAAGAGTGATGGTGTATTTTCCGGGCTGGAATTTCGCACGCACTTATGGGACAAGTACTCCACGGC
>NZ_JAJFAW010000025.1 GCF_020711255.1 Hymenobacter plasmatis | reverse complement strand
GGAGCCGTGTGAGGTGAAAGTCTCACGCACGGTTCTGAAGTGGCAGCCGGGGGAGCGATTCCCCGGCTGACCATAACATCATCTCCCGCTCCGCCGAAGCCAAGGCCCTGGGCCTGCAGATGGGCGACCCGTACTTCCAGGTCAAGCCCCTGCTGGAGCAGCACCACGTGGCCGTCTTCTCCAGCAACTACGCCCTCTACGGCGACATGTCGCGCCGGGTGATGTGGTACCTGAGCCAGGTAACGCCCGCGGTGGAAGTGTACTCCATCGACGAGGCCTTTCTGGACCTGCACGGCATGGAGCCCTTCGTGGTGGACAGCCTGGATACGTTTGCCCGTGACATCCGCGCCAACGTGCTGGCCCGCACCGGCATTCCCACCTGCGTGGGTATCGCGCCCACCAAAACGCTGGCTAAGCTGGCCAACCGCCTGGCCAAGAAGAACCCGGCCCTGGGTGGGGTGTGCTACCTCGACACGGCCGAGCGCCGCCGCTGGGCGCTGGAGCAGGTGGCGGCGGAAGATGTATGGGGCATCGGGCGGCAGTACGCCCAGAAGCTTTACGCCGCCGGCATCACCACCGCGGCGGGGCTGGCCGGCTGCTCCGAGGCTTTTGCGCGCCGGCACCTGGGCGGGGTGGTGGGCGCCCGGCTGGTGCGGGAGCTGCAGGGATTTCCCTGCCAGGGGCTGGCCCCGAGTGAGGACGGCACGCTTTCCCGGCGCAGCCTGTGCTGCTCGCGCACGTTCGGGCGGCCGCTGACGGATTTTCCCGATGTCACCGGCGCCGTCAGCGCATTTGCCTCCCGGGCGGCCGAGAAGCTGCGCCGGCAGGGCGACGCGGCTCACCTCATCACAGTTTTCCTGAGCAAGAGCCGCTACGGGCTGGAAGCGCCGCCGTACTCCAGCTCGGCGGTATTAACGCTGCCCGTGGCCACCAACGACACCATGGAACTGGTCCGGTTTGCGCGGGCGGCGCTCAAGCGCCTCTGGCAGCCGGGCAACCGCTACACCAAAGCGGGGGTGATTCTCGACGGGCTGGAGCCGGAAGGGCAAACCCAGCTGACGCTGTTTGAAGCCGGGCCCGTTTCGGAAAAGCGGAGCCGACTAATGGCCGAGCTGGATGCGCTGAACCGCCGCTTTGGCAAAGGCACCGTGAAGCTGGCTTCTCTGGTGTTGCCTCGGGGACAGACCCGCGCGCCCTGGGAAGGACAGGCCCGGTGGCGGACCCCGCAGTACACCACCCGGCTGGAAGATTTGCTGCTGGTTGGTTAAGGACCGTAATCGGGGCCGGGCCACTACTAGGCGGCCAACCAGGAACCTTTAGCGGACCTATACGGTAGAAGCAGCACCCACTGGCGGGAATTACTACCTTTGCCCCTGATGCGCTTCCTGGCCCTGTTTTTTGCTTTTTACTTCGCTTGCCTCTCGTGCCTGACCTGTGCCGACGAGACAACCGTGTGCAAAGACCAGCGGCAAACCTCAGTTGCGGCCACTCCTCATTCCGATTGCGGCAGCAACATGATGGGCGACTGGTGCTCGCCGCTGTGCCAGTGCCACTGCTGCGGCGGGGCCCTGATGCCCGTACCGCTGGGCAATCAAATGGCTTACTCGGTGCCCACGGAGTGGGCTACCAGCCCCCGGCACGGCCGGCTGGTGGTGGCCGCCCCGACGCGGGCACTCGGGTCCGTGTGGCAGCCGCCCCAGGCCTAACCCTTCCCCTTTTTTTCCTGCTGACCACCCCCTTCGGGTGGCCCGTCGCGGTGCGTGACGGGCGATTTAGCGCTTGGCGCTGAATTGGTTATACCCCGGTTGCTCCCGCAGTTCGTGCCGGAGCCACCGGGCCGCAGGCTTTCACGGAAGCGTTAGACCTAACCCTCACAGCAACGGATGTTCGACCGGCTGATTCATTTTTCCATTCACAACAAGCTCATCATCGGGCTGCTCACCCTGGCCCTGGTGGCCTGGGGCGGCTACTCGCTCCGACGGCTGCCGATTGATGCCCTGCCCGACATCACCAGCAACCAGGTCGTGGTCTACACGGTGGCCCCCTCGCTGGCCGCGCAGGAGATTGAGCGGCTCGTCTCGTTTCCCGTCGAGCAGAGCATGGCCACCATTCCCGGCCAGACGGAAGTGCGCTCCTTTTCGCGCTTCGGCCTCTCGGTGGTCACCATCGTCTTCGAGGACCAGATTGATATTTACTGGGCCCGCCAGCAGGTCAGCGAGCGGCTCAAGGAAGCCGAAAGCCGGATTCCGGCCGGCACCGGCCGCCCCGAGCTGGCCCCGGTCACCACCGGCCTGGGCGAGATTTACCAGTACCTGGTGCGCGCCAAGCCCGGCTTTGAGAAGAAGTACAACGCCACCGAGCTGCGCACCATTCAGGACTGGATAGTGCGCCGGCAGCTGCTGGGCACGCCCGGCGTGGCCGACGTGAGCTCCTTCGGCGGCTACCTGAAGCAGTACGAGGTGGCCCTGGACCCGGAGCGGCTGCGCTCGCTGGGCGTGACCATCAACGAGGTGTACCAGGCCGTGGCCGCCAACAACCAGAACGCCGGCGGGGCCTACCTCGACCAGAACCCCACGGCCGCCTTCATCCGCACCGAAGGGCTGGCTACGAGTCCGGCCGACATCGGCAACATCGTCGTCCGCAGCACCAGCACGGGCCTGCCCGTGCTGGTGCGCGACGTGGCCGAGGTACGCTTCGGCGCGGCCGTGCGCTACGGGGCCATGACGCTGAACAACCAGGGCGAAGTAACCGGCGGGCTGGTGCTCATGCTCAAGGGGGCCAACGCCGCCGAGGTTATCAAGGCCGTGAAGACGCGCATGGCCACCATCCGCAAAACCCTGCCCGAGGGCGTGAGCGTGGAGCCTTTCCTGGACCGCTCCGCCCTGGTGGGCCGGGCCATCGGCACGGTGACCAAGAACCTGCTGGAGGGGGCGCTGATTGTGATTTTCGTGCTGGTCCTGTTTCTGGGCAACTGGCGCGCGGGCCTGGTGGTGGCCTCGGTGATTCCGCTAGCCATGCTCTTTGCCGTGAGCATGATGCGCCTGTTCGGCGTGTCGGGCAACCTGATGAGCCTCGGGGCCATTGACTTCGGGCTGATTGTCGACGGGGCCGTTATCATCGTCGAGGCCATCGTGCACCGCCTGCACGGCGGGCACGCCCCGGGCCACGCGGAGGGCGGCCGCCTCACGTCGGAAGAAATGAACGATGAAACCTACCAGGCGGCGAGCAAAATCCGCTCCTCGGCCGCGTTCGGGGAAATCATCATCCTCATTGTCTACCTGCCGCTGCTGGCCCTGGCCGGCATCGAGGGCAAGATGTTCCGGCCCATGGCCGAAACCGTGGCCTTTGCCATTCTGGGGGCTTTCATCCTGAGCCTAACCTACGTGCCGATGATGTCGGCGCTGGCCCTGAGCCGGTCCACGGCATCCGGCAAGACCTTTTCCGACCGGATGATGGCCTTCTACACCCGGCTCTACCACCCCCTGCTCAAGGGCGCGCTCCGGCACCAGGCCGTGGTGCTGACGGCCGCCGGAGGCCTGCTGGTGGGCGCGTATTTTCTGTTCCGCACCCTGGGCGGCGAGTTCATTCCCCAGCTCACCGAAGGCGACTTTGCCGTGGAGATGCGCACGCTCACGGGCTCCTCGCTGAGCTACACCATTGAGAAAAGCCAGCAGGCGGCGGGCATCCTCAAACAGCAGTTTCCCGAGGTCAAGGAAGTGGTGGCCAAGCTCGGCTCCAGTGAAATTCCCACCGACCCCATGCCGGTGGAAGCCGGCGATTTGATGATTATCCTCAAGGACCAGAAGGAGTGGACCTCGGCCCATTCCCGCGAGGAGCTGGCCGATAAGATGGCGGCGGCCGTGAGCGTGATTCCGGGCGTGACCTTCGGCTTCCAGCAGCCCATTCAGATGCGCTTCAACGAGCTGATTTCGGGGGCCAAGCAGGACGTAGTGCTCAAAATCTACGGCGAGGACCTGCAGCAGCTGGCCGACTACGCCCAGCAGGCCGGCCGCCTCGCCCGCCAGGTCAATGGCGCCGAGGACGTCTACATCGAGCAGGTCACCGGCCTGCCCCAGATTGTAGTGCAGCTCGACCGCAACCGCCTCGCCCAGTTCGGCCTGAACGTGGCCGACGTGAACCGCACCGTGCAAACGGCCTTCGCCGGCGAAACCGCCGGCCAGGTGTTCGAGCAGGAGCGCCGCTTCGACCTCGTGCTGCGCCTGCGCCAGGACTTGCGCAAGGACATCAACAGCGTGCGCCGCCTGTTCGTGGCCGCTCCGGATGGCCGGCAGGTGCCCCTGGAGCAGGTGGCCAGCGTGGAGCTGCGCGAAGGCCCCAACCAGATTCAGCGCGACGACGCCAAGCGCCGCATCACGGTGGCCTTCAACGTGCGGGGCCGCGACGTGGAAACGGTGGTCAACGAGCTGCAGGGCAAAATCGACCGGCAGCTCCGGTTCGCGCCGGGCTACTACACCACCTACGGCGGCCAGTTCGAGAACCTGCGCCAGGCCACCGAGCGGCTGGCCGTAGCCGTGCCGGTGGCGCTGCTGCTCATTTTCGTGCTGCTGTTTTTCACCTTTCGCTCGCTCCGGCAGTCGGTGCTCATTTTCACGGCCATCCCGCTCTCGGCCATCGGCGGGGTGCTGGCCCTGTGGCTGCGCGACATGCCGTTCAGCATCTCGGCCGGGGTGGGCTTCATTGCCCTCTTCGGGGTGGCCGTGCTCAACGGCATCGTGCTCATCGGCTACTTCAACCAGCTCAAAGCCGAGGGCGTCACCGACCTGATGGAGCGCATCATGCGCGGCACCGAAGTGCGCCTGCGCCCGGTGCTGATGACGGCCACCGTGGCCTCGCTCGGCTTTCTGCCCATGGCCCTGGCCCAATCGGCCGGGGCCGAGGTGCAGCGCCCGCTGGCCACCGTCGTCATTGGGGGCTTGATTTCGGCCACCCTGCTCACCCTGCTGGTGCTGCCCGTGCTCTACGCCCTCTCGGAGCGCAAACAAGTGCCGGAGCCCGCTCCGCAACCCGCTCCATCGGGCAAGACGCTGCCCGTGGCCTCCCTGCTGCTCCTGCTGCTACTGCTGCCCCGTTTAGGGCAGGCGCAGGGTCCCCTTACCGCGCCGCAGGCCGTTACTCAGGCGCTGCAAACCAATGGCACGGTGCTGGCAGGGCAGCGGGCGCTGGAAGCGCAGCAGGCCATTCGCAAAACCGCCTACGACATTGGCCGGACCACGCTCAGCGGCAGCTACGGGCAGTATAACTCTCAAAACCGGGACAATCAGTTCACGCTCACGCAGTCCGTGGCCCTGCCCGGCGTGTACCAAAGCGCCGCCGGCCTGGCGGATGCGCGCATTACCGGCCAGCGGGCCCGGCTGGTGCAGGTGCAGGCGGAATTGCGCCGGCAGGTGCGGCTCACCTACGAGCAGGCCGTGCACGCCCGCCACCGCCTGCGGGTGCTGCGCGGGCAGGACAGCGTGTACACCGAGTTTCTGCGCTCGGCCAACCTGCGCTTTAAAACCGGCGAAGCCGCCCGCCTCGAACCCGCCACCGCGTTGGTGCAGCAGGGCGAAATCCGCACCCAGCTGCTGGCGGCCCGCACGGATTTCCGGATCGCCCAGCGCCAGCTGCAGGCCCTGCTCCAAGTGCCCGCCGCCGTGAGCGTGGCCGACAGCGTGCTGCATCCGCTGGCGCTGCTGGGGGCCGCCAGGGCAGACTCTACCGCGCCCGCCCTGGCGGATACGCTACTGAAAATCAACAACCCCCAGGCCCGGGTGCTGGCCCAGCAGGTGGCCGAGCGCCGCGCCGAAACCCGGGTGGCGCAGGCCGCAGGCCTGCCCGAGTTTACGGTGGGCTACTTCAACCAGAGCATCATCGGCTACCAGCGCCTCGACGCGGCGGGCACGGAGCGCTACTTCGGCCCCGGGGCCCGCTTTCAGGGCGTGCAGGCCGGCGTGGCCGTGCCCCTGTGGCGGGGCCCGCAGAAGGCCCGGGTGCAGGCCGCCCGCCTGCAGGAGCAGGTGGCCCAGGCCGGCTACGAGCGGTACCGGGCCGAAGCGGCCGGCCAGGTGGATGAGCTGCTGGCCCGCCGCGCCGAGCAGCAGCAGCGCCTGGACTACTTCGAAACCACCGCCCTGCCGCAGGCCACGGTCATCACCCGCCTGTCCACCATCGCCTACAAAGCCGGCGAAACGGGCTACTCCGAATACCTGCTCAACCTGGAGCGGGCCCGCCGCCTGCGCCTCGACTACCTCGACGCGCTGCTGCAACACAATCAAACCATCATCGAGCTGGAATACCTGCTCGGCGGCCAATAGGGTGCCCCGGCACCCATCGAAACCCACCAAAACATGAAGTCATTACCGATGTATCTGCTCCTGCTGTTCGGCCTGCTGGCGGGCTGTGGGGAGAAAAAAGAACCGCAGGACGAGGCGGCGAAACCGGCTGCTGCTCCCGGGCCCGGGGCCGAGGCGGAAAAGGCCACCCCGGACCGCGTAACCCTGACGGCCGCCGAGCGGCAGATGGGCGGCGTGCGGCTGGGCACCCTCACCGAGCGCCCGATGAGCGGCGGCCTGAAAGTGAACGGCGTGCTCGATGTGCCCCCGGAAAACCTGGCCTCCGTCAGCGCCCCGCTGGGCGGGTTCGTGGACCGCACCGACCTGCTGCAGGGCTCGCGGGTGCGCAAGGGCCAGGTGCTGGCCGTCATCCGCAACCCCGACTTCGTGCAGCTCCAGCAGGACTACCTCGAAACCCGCACCCAGCTCACGCTGGCGCAAGCTGAATACGAGCGGCAGGCGGAGCTCTACCGCCAGGAAGTAGCGCCCCAGAAAAACTACCAGCGCGCCCGGGCCGAGTACCAGGGCCTGCAGGTAAAAAGCAGCGCCCAGGCCGCCCGGCTGCGGCTGGCGGGCCTGCCCGTGGGCGGCGCCATCGTGAGCACGGCCAGCGTGCGGGCCCCGAAAAGCGGGTTCGTGAAGGCCGTGAACGTGAGCGTGGGCCAAAGCGTGACGCCCACCGACGTGCTGTTTGAAATTGTGAACCCCGACCACCTGCACGTCGAGCTCACCGTGTTTGAGAAGGACGTGCCCCAGCTCAAGGAAGGCCAGCTGGTGCGCTTCACGCTGGGCAACGACTCGGTGAACCGCGAGCGCACGGCCCACATCTACCTCATCAGCAAAACCATCAGCGCGGAGCGCACCGTGCGCATTCACGCCCACCAGGACCGCGAGGATGAGCAGCTGCTGCCGGGCACCTTCGTGCGGGCCGTCATCGAAACCAACCGGGTGACCGTGCCCACGCTGCCCGAAAAAGCCGTGGTGCAGTTCGGCGCGCAGGCCTACGTATTTGTCGCGGCGGACTCGGCCGCCAAGGCGGGCACCGCAACTTACCGCATGGTGCCCGTGACGCGGGGCGTGAGCGAGGACGGCTATACCGAAGTGCATTTGAACGCCGCCGAGCAGGGCAAGCCCTTACGCTTTGTGACCGAAGGCGCGTACTCGTTGCTCAGCAAGCTTAAAAACGCCGAAGAGGAAGAATAAGTCCGGTTCTCTACCATGCTCCCCATCATCCGACCCTTACTGGTATTCCTGCTCGCCGGCCTCTGCGAAATTGGCGGGGGCTACCTGATGTGGCAGTGGCTCAAGGCCGACCGGCCCGGCTGGATGGGCGCGGTGGGGGCCGTACTGCTCATGCTCTACGGGTGGGTGGCTACCTGGCAGCCCACTTCCTTCGGCAAGACTTACGCCGTATACGGCGGCATTTTCATCGTCATGTCCATTGCCTGGGCCTGGTACTTTGACGGCTTCCGGCCCGACCGGTTCGACGTCATCGGCGGGGTCGTCTGCTTCGTCGGCATCGGCATTATCCTGTTCTGGCCCCGCCCCTGATTTTTATGCCTGCTTCCTCGCTATTCGCGCCCTTCCGCAGCCTGCGCAACCCCGTCTTTGCCCGCCTTTATGCCGCGCAAACCACCTCGCTGCTCGGCGATGCCCTTACCTGGGTAGGCCTGGCCTTGCTGGCCTTCGAGCTGGGCGGCAGCCATTCGGCGCAGATTCTGGCCTTCGCCCTGACCCTGCGCGTGACGGCCTTCGTGCTGCTCGCGCCCCTGGCCGGGCTGCTGGCCGACCGCCTGAACCGCAAAACCATCATGGTGACGGCCGACATCGTGCGCATGGTCATCATCGGCCTGCTGCCCTTCGTCACCGAGGTCTGGCAGGTGTACGTGCTCATGTTCACCGTCAATGCTTTCACGGCCTTTTTCACGCCTACCTTCCAGGCCACCCTGCCGGCCGTGACCACGGCCGACGAAATGCCGCAGGCCCTGAGTTTGTCCAGCGCCACCAACGAGCTGCTGGGCGTGCTCGGGCCGGGCATCGCCGGGGCGGTGGCCGCGTTCCTGGGAACCCGCGACATCTTCTACATTGATGCGGCCACCTTCCTGATTTCCGGCATCCTGATTTTCACGCTGCCGGCCCGGCTGCGCAATGAGGAGGCTTCGGTGAATGACGACGAGCGCGTGACCGTGGCCGCCGTGCTCGAAGGCACCCGCCTGCTCTGGCGCAACGCCGTGATGCGCTACGCCCTGCTGCTGGAGCTGGTGGCCGCCGTGAGCGGCGCCCTGATTCTGGTGAACACCGTGGGCCTGGTGCGCGGCCAGCTGCACCTGCCCGAAGCGCAGTACGGCTGGGTGATGGCCGCCTTCGGCATTGGGGCCACGGCGGCGGCCCTGCTGGCGGGCGCGCTCACCCGGCGCATCGCCCATACTACTTTTCTCATCCTCGGGGCGGTGCTCACCAGTCTGGCCGTGCTGCCGGCCAACCACGCCGGCCTCTGGCCGCTGATGGGCCTGTGGCTGCTGGCCGGCGCGGGCCAGAACGCCGTCAACCTCGCTACCCAAACCCTCATTGCCGAGCAAACCGACACCGCCCACCAGGGCCGCGTGTACGGCGCCCACTTCGCCTGGAGCCACTTATGGTGGGCTTTTGCCTATCCGCTGGCTGGCTTCTTGGGCACCCGGTTCGCCACCGGCTCTTTCCGCTACGGCGGTCTGGTGGCCGTGGCGCTGCTGGCCGGCACCTGGCTGCTGGCCCGCCGCCCGGCTGAGCCCGCGAGTCCGCACCCGGCCGTTTCTTCCCACTGATTTCGTTTCCCAACTCATGCCCGACCCTTCCCCCGATAATCTCAACGAGGAGCTGAACACCGCCAAGCAAGTGCAGCCCGAAAACGTGGGGGCCCTCACCCGCGCCCAGCTCACGCCCGAGGCCGCCACCGCCCCCGAAGGCCACGACGTGCCCGGCCACGACCACGACGACCACGCCAGCCACGAGCCCGGCGCCGAAGCTGACGACGAACACGCCGGCCACGACCACGGCAGCGCCGACGAGCACGACCACGGCCCGGCTAGCGACAACCCCTACCTCGTGCCCGGTATCAGCTTGGCGCTCCTGCTGGCCGGCATTGCCCTGGACTACTACAAAGTCGGCTTTTTCACCGGCTACGTGCGCCCCATCTGGTACGGCGTGGCCTACCTGCTGGTGGGCTGGAAAGTCCTGCGCTCGGCCATTCAGAGCATCCCCAGCGGCAACATCTTCAACGAGTTTCTGCTCATGGGCATCGCCACCATCGGCGCGTTTGCCCTCGGCGAGTATGCCGAAGGCGTGGCCGTGATGCTCTTCTACACCGTGGGCGAATTATTCCAGGACGCGGCCGTGAACCGCGCCAAGCGCAGCATCAAGGCCCTGCTCGAAATCCAGGCCACCGAAGTGGGCGTGCTTCGCGGCGGCCAGCACCTGGTACTCGACCCCAAAGAAGTGGTAGTAGGCGACGTCATCGAAGTAAAGCCCGGCGAGAAAGTAGCCCTCGACGGCACGCTGCAGTCCGAGCGCGGCACCTTCAACACCGCCGCCCTCACCGGCGAGTCGGTGCCCCAAACCAAGCAGAAAGGCGAAACCGTGCTGGCCGGCATGATTAACCAGGACACCCTGAGCCAGATTGCGGTAACGGCTGCCTTCAAAGACACCAAGCTGAGCAAGATTCTGGCAATGGTGCAGGACGCCGTGGGCCGCAAAGCCAAGACCCAGCAGTTCATCACCAAGTTTGCCCGCATCTACACGCCCATCGTCGTAGGCCTGGCCCTGCTGCTCACCTTCCTGCCCTACTTCTTCGTCGACGACTACGTCTTCCGCGACTGGCTTTACCGGGCCCTGGTGTTCCTCGTCATTTCCTGCCCCTGCGCCCTGGTCATCAGCATTCCGCTCGGCTACTTCGGCGGAATTGGCGCAGCTTCCAAAGCGGGCGTGCTCTTCAAGGGCTCCAACTTTCTCGACGTCATGCGCGAGATTGACACCGTGGTGATGGACAAAACCGGCACCCTCACCAAAGGCGTGTTTGCCGTGCAGCAGGTTGTCACCGCTCCCGGCCAGACCGAAGCCCGCTTCACCGCCCTCGCCGCGGCCCTCGAAGCCAAATCCACCCACCCCATTGCTCAGGCTTTGGTCCAATACGTCAAGCCCACCGGCCCGGCGCTGTCGGTTGAAAACGTGGAGGAAATTGCCGGCCACGGCCTGCGCGGCCGCGTCGACGGCCAGGACGTACTGGCCGGCAACACCAAGCTGCTCAAGAAATTCAACGTCGCTTACCCCGCCGAAATCGACCAGCTGGTCGACAGCATCGTGGTAGTAGCCGTGGCGGGCCAGTACGCCGGTTACCTCACCGTAGCCGACGAAATCAAGGAAGATGCCGCCCAGGCCGTGCAGGAGCTCAAAGCCCAGGGCATCAAAACCATTGTCATGCTCTCCGGCGATAAAGACGCCATTGTGCAGCGCGTGGCCCAAACCCTTGGCATCACCGAAGCCCACGGCGGCCTGCTGCCCGAAGACAAAGCCGCCCACGTCGAGCGCCTCAAAGCCGCCGGCCACCGCCTGGCCTTCGTCGGCGACGGCGTCAACGACGCCCCCGTCGTGGCCTTGGCTGATGTAGGCATCGCCATGGGCGGCCTCGGCTCCGACGCCACCATCGAAACCGCCGACGTCGTCATCCAAACCGACCACCCCAGCAGGATTGCCACCGCCCGCCGCATCGCCGTGGCCACCCACACGGTCGTCTGGCAGAATATCTGGCTGGCCTTCGCCGTGAAAGCCGTGGTGCTGGCCCTCGGCGCCGGCGGCCTGGCCACCATGTGGGAAGCCGTGTTTGCCGATGTCGGAGTGGCCCTGCTCGCCATCCTCAACGCCGTGCGCATCCAGCGCATGGACTTCACCAGCAAGCCATGAGAACCCATCCCATAATAGCCGCGCTGCTTCTAGGTGCCGGCCTGGCATTCATCAGCTGCAACTCCAAGCCCGACACCGACGCCCACGAGCAGGAAGCCCACGCCACCCAGCCCAAACCGGCCCCGGTCGCCACCCCACCCAACTTGCGCGACACCCTGCAGCTGCTGGCCCAGCAGCTCGACACCGTGCACCGCGACGGCTGCTTCGATGAGGACTTTGCCCGCCTGATGACCGTGCACCACGCCGGTGCCCAGCGCCTGGCGGCCGTGGAAATTGCCAGCGGCAAAGATTCCACCCTACGCGCCCTGGCCCAGCACGTGCTCAAAGGCCACGAGCGCGACAACCACGTCCTCACCCTGGCCCTCACCCGGCAGCCGCCCAAAGACCAGGAATACCGCCCCGGCAACACCAAAGACCCGTTCATGCGCCGCATCACCGCCGCGCTGGCACCGCTCCATCAGCTACCCGCCACCCCCGGCCCGCTCGATGCCGACTTTGCCACCCTCATGCAGGTGCACCACCAAACCGGCGCGGCCTTGGCCCAGGTCGAGCTGGCCTTCGGCAAAGACGCCGAGCTGAAGGACGCCGCCCGCCGCATTGTCCGCGACGAGCAGGCCGAAATCAAGCAGTACCAGCGCTGGCTCAAAGCCCACCCCACCAACTAGCTCCCCCATGCTGCTCACCATTCCCACCGCCGTCACCCCGCCCTGGACCACCATGCTCGGCTTCTCGCTGCTGCCGGCCGTGGTCATGATTGCCGGGGCGGCCCTGGCCGTGTGGCGGGCCCCCGGCCCACAGCTGCGCAGCGCCATCCTGCACTTCGCGGCCGGCGTCATCTTCTCCGTGGTCGCCGTCGAGCTACTGCCCGACATCGTCCAGCACCACGCCCCCTACGAAGTGGCCCTTGGTTTCGGCCTCGGCGTAGCCACCATGCTCGGGCTGCGCTACTTCACCCAACGCCTCGAAAAAAAGGAAGCCGCCGGCAAAGAAGCCCAGCCAACAGCCACCGGTTCCGGCCCCACTCAGGCCACTGCCGCCGCGCTGCCGTGGGGGCTGCTCGTGGCCATTGGCATCGACATTTTCATCGACGGCTTGCTGCTCGGCATCGGATTTGCCGCCGGCGCCAAAGAAGGCACGCTGCTGGCCATTGCCCTCACCATCGAGCTGCTCTCGCTGGGCCTGGCCACCGCCGTCGAGCTGCGCCAGGACGGCCACGGCAAGGGCCGGGCCGTGGCCATTGTGGCGGGCACCTCGCTCATGCTGCTCATCGGCGCCGGCATCGGCACCACCGTGCTGCGGGGGGCTACCGGCAATATGCTCGAAATCGTGCTTTCCTTCGGCCTGGCCGCGCTCCTCTTTCTCGTTACGGAGGAGCTGCTGACCGAGGCCCACGAAGAACCCGAAACCCCGCTCATGACGCTGGCCTTTTTTGTGGGCTTTCTGCTGTTTCTCCTGCTGGGCATGGTTGCCTAGCTCATTTCTCTATTCTCCTATTATGCACACCGCCAAAATCGACCTGACCCTGGAGCCCACCGGCCGCCACATTGATTTTTCCAAAGAAATGCTGGAAGTCGCTCACGTGTTTCGTCGCGTGGGGGGCGAGGCCGCGCCCTGGCAGCGCGTGGCCGTGAACGCCCGCTCGCCCTTCCTCGATACCGACACTTTTGCCCCGGGCACCTTGCTGGAATACTACGTGCAACACGAAACGCAGCAGGGCGAGCCCGAGGCCTGCAGTCACGTCGTCAGTACGACCACGGCATGAGCAATCCATCCACCGGCCACCGGCTCTTGCTTCTGCCCGTCCGCGCTTTCGTAAGCATGGTACTGGCCCTTGCCCTGCTGGCCAGCGGCTGCCAGGGGTCGGCTGATGATACCAACGGGACCGGGGTAAGTGAGCTGCCACCGACCATGATGGCGGCTTTGCATACCATGGTGGAACGCTCCCGGGCCTTGCCGCTGACCGACAACCTCGACCTATACTTTGCCTTGCTGCTGCGGGAAAACCACCGGGCCGCGGTGGCCATGTCGGCCCTGGAACTGAATAAAGGGCAAGACCCGGCCTTACGTTCTGCGGCCGAGCACATCAACCACGACCACCAGCAACTCATTCTCAGCCTGGAATCGGCAATCCGCCGCCTGCGGGCGCTGCCCCTTGCCTTTCCGGAGCACACGATGCAAAGCGAACGGTTTGGCCGCTTGCTGGACGCGGCTACCAGTGGCCTGCATCCCGCCGCCCACCGCAGTATTGCCCGGCTGGACGCCGGCGCGGACTCCCTCCACGCGCCCAGCAGTCCGCAGCAGGAAGATGCCGGCACGGGCAGCACCGACCGCGACTTTGCGGCCCTGCTGGTGCCCCACCACCAGAACTCCATCACCCTGGCGCGGGCCGAGCTGGAGCTCGGGCGGGACGAGGCCCTGCAAAAAGTGGCCTACCTCATCCTGCAGGACCAGCAGCGGGAAATAGAGCAGGTGCAGGCCTGGCTCCGCCACCATCCCGAGAAGCGAAAATGAGGCGCACTGTTATTGCCTTGAATAACAAGCTCAATACCCGCACTCGCAAAACGCTTAACTGAATGTGTAGTGGTAAAAGCCCCGCCTCCCTGCCCGGCCGTGGCTGTTCACGGCTGAAGTAGCCTAGCGGGCCAATTTCGCCAGCTGCTCCAATGAGGCCTTGAACTCGGGCGTATCGTACTCGGCCATGCCATCGTGGCGGGCGGCCACCCGCCCATCGGGCCCGAGGATAACGGTGGACGGGATAGAGTTGGAATCGAATGGCGCGGGCAGGTTGCCGGTGCGCAGGAACACGGGAAAGGTGTAGCCCTGACTCTGCACGAACTTGCGGGCCTTGGCCGCGTCATCATCGAGCGAGAGCATCACGAAGGCAATTTTCGAGTGGTCGACTTTTTTGTACAGGGCTTCAATGCCCGGCATTTCGGCGCGGCAGGGCGGACACCAGCTGGCCCACAAGTTCACGAATACGACCTTGCCTTTTAGGTCGCTCAGGTTAATCGCCTTGCCATCGAGCGTAACCAGGGGCAGGTTGTGGGGGTAAGTTGCGCCGCCGGTGAGCACCACCGGCATTTTGGCGGCCGGAGTCGCGGGCGCGGCAGCGTTCCATAGGCCGGTGGCCAGCAGGCCCCGCTGCAAGCCGCCGAGCACGATGGGCCGCAGGGGCGTGAAAAGGACGAGGGCAAACAGGGCCAGCGGCAACCAGGAGGTGAGGGACTTGTGGTTCATGGGCGGAAAATGAAGGAGTGGGCCGGGATATTTATCAAGTCCCTTTGGCCCCAGCCGATGGAAATAGAACCAGGAAAGATGAGCTGGCGGGAACAAATGTAGGGGCAACACTTGTATGAATGAACAAATGTTCATAAGTTTGTACGAGTTATGACCGCAGCTACCCCTCTTTCCGTTGATATGGGCCTCTCCGTTGAAAAAATGGAGAAAGTGGCCTTCATTCTTAAAACCACGGCCCACCCCACGCGCATTGCCATCGTGCAACTATTGGCTGCTCACGACAACCTGTCGGTGACCGACATCAGTGAGCGGCTGAACGTAGAGCAAAGCCTGCTGTCGCACCACCTTTCGGGCATGAAGCTCAAGGGCATCCTGAGTAGCTTCCGCGAGGGAAAGAACATATTTTATTCGCTGAAAATGCGCGAAGTCATCGACGTGATTCAGTGCCTGGCTGCGTGCACCTTTCTGTAAGCGGCGCGGCTTTTTTTGCCAAAACACATGAACAACCATTCATAATTTCATACGTTAAAAATGCTTCACTACTTCGGCTACTTCGCCGCCATCTTCATTGGCCTCTCGCTCGGCATTATGGGCGGGGGCGGCTCCATCCTCACCGTGCCGGTGCTCGTGTATTTGATGGGCGTGAGCCCGGTGCTGAGCACGGCCTACTCGCTGTTCGTGGTCGGCTCGACCTCGGTGGTCGGCGCGTCGGGCTACTTCCGCAAGGGGCTGGTGTCGCTGAAAACCGCCATCGTCTTTCTGATTCCTTCCCTAATGGCGGTGTTTGCGGTGCGCAAGGTGCTCATGCCGGCCATTCCGCACGTGCTGTTCACGGTGGGCAGCATCGTCTTCACCAAAGACCTGCTGGTGCTCGTGGCCTTCGCGGTGCTGATGGTGGTGGCGGCCACCTCCATGATTCGGAGCAAGCAGGCCGAGGAAGTGCTTGATGAAGAGCTGCACCACAAGCACGCATTTAACTACCCGCTCATTCTCACCATTGGCCTGGTAGTGGGCACGCTCACGGGCTTCGTCGGGGCGGGCGGCGGCTTCCTCATCATTCCGGCGCTGGTGCTGGGCGCGCGCCTGCCCATGAAGCTGGCCGTGGGCACCTCCCTAGCCATCATTGCCCTGAACTCACTCATCGGCTTTACCGGCGACCTCAGCGCGGGCACGCCCATCGCTTGGTCGTTTTTACTGGGCTTCCTCGCCTTTGCCCTCGGCGGCATTGTGCTCGGCACCTACCTGGCCCGCTTCATTCCGGGGGCCAAGCTGAAGCCCGCTTTCGGCTGGTTCACGCTGGCCATGGGCGCGTTCATCCTGACCAAAGAGCTGCTGTTTCACCACATTTAATCAACCATTTACCGCTTTTCCGCTCCCGTTTCTTTCACCCGTTATTTCGTTTCATCCCATGAAAATCGAACAGTTTGAAGACAAGGGCCTGGCCCATTTTTCCTACGCCGTCCTCAGCGAGTGCGCCCGCGAAATCGTGCTCATCGACCCGGCCCGCAACCCGCAGCAATACTACGACTACGCCAAGGCCAATGAGGCCAAAATCGTGGCCGTCATCGAAACCCACCCCCACGCCGACTTCGTGTCGTCGCACCTGGAAATCGCGCAGGCTACCGGAGCCGTTATCCGCGTGAGCAAGCTGCTTGGGGCTGATTATGCCCACGAGGGATTCGACGAGGGCCAGGAGTTCACCGTGGGCAAGCTCACCTTCCGCGCCCTGAACACCCCCGGCCACTCGCCCGATTCGCTCAGCATCGTGCTCAGCCGCGAGGGTAAGGACGTGGCCGTGTTCACCGGCGATACGCTCTTCATCGGCGACGTGGGCCGGCCCGACCTGCGCGAAAAGGCGGGTAACCTGACCGCCAAGCGCGAGGAGCTGGCCAGGCAGATGTACCACTCGCTGCGCGATAAGTTGATGCCGCTGGCCGCCGACGTGCTGGTGTACCCCGCCCACGGCGCGGGCTCGCTCTGCGGCAAGGCCCTGAGCGGGGCCAACAGCAGCAGCATCGGGGCCGAAAAAGCCGGCAACCCCATGCTGCGTCCCATGAGTGAGGAGGAGTTCGTGCAAGAGCTGCTGGCCGACCAGCCGTTCATTCCCAAATACTTCGGCTACGACGTGGCCCTAAATAAGGCCGGCGCGCCCGAATACGCCCCGAGCGTGCAGCAGGTGCCGCGCCTGGCCCCCGGCACGACGCTGGAAGCCGGTGCAGTGGTCATCGACACCCGGCCCGAAGCCGAGTTCAAAAAGGGCCACGTGGACGGGGCCATCAACATCCAGCAGGGCGGCAAGTTCGAAACCTGGCTGGGCTCCATCGTGGGGCCGGAGGAGTCGTTCTACCTGATTGCGGCCGACGAGGCCACGCGGGAAGACCTGATTCAAAAAACTGCCAAAATCGGCTACGAGCCGCTGATTAAGGGCGCGCTGGTGGGCACGCCCGCCACCGAGGCCACCATGCCGGTACTCGATGTGCCGACCTTCCGCGAGCACCCGGAGAACTATACCATCGTGGACATCCGCAACCCCGTGGAGCACCGCGACGAGCCCATTTTCGAGGGCTCTATCAACATTCCCCTGCCCGAACTGCGCGAGCGGGCCGGCGAGATTCCGACCGATAAGCCGGTGGTGGTGCACTGCGCCGGCGGCTACCGCTCGGCGGCTGGCAGCAGCATCGTGGCCGACGCCCTGCCCGGCACCGAGGTGCTGGATTTGAGCGAGGCTGTGAAATCCTTCCAGACCGCGACAGCGGCCCACTAATCCCTTTGTCGGATTGGCTCCGGCATCAGTGCCGGGGCCATTATCCGCTAATTCTCATGCTTTCCTTTTCACTTCTGATACTCCTCCGTCATGTTCGGTTTCAATAAAACTTCCGCTCCTGCTTTTCAAAACCTGACGCCCGCGCAGTTTGCCGAGGGCCTGCGCCAGCCCGGCGCGGTGCTCGTGGACGTGCGCCGGCCCGACGAATTCGCCGCCGGCCACCTGCCCGGCGCCGTCAACATCGAAGTCACCGCGCCCGACTTCGGCCAGCGCGTGGCCGCCCTGGACAAAACCAAGCCCACCTACGTGTACTGCCGCAGCGGCGCGCGCTCGGCCAACGCGGCCGGCCAGCTCACCACCGCCGGCTTCGCGCAGGTAAGCAACCTGCTCGGCGGGGTGCTCGACTGGCCGGAGCAGCTGACCACTAAATAAATAGCTTATCTCCTTACGACCTCTGTTTTCATGCTTGAACTCCTGCAACAACCCTGGCCCTGGTACGTGGCCGGCCCTTTGATTGGCCTGACGGTGCCCGCGCTGCTGCTCGTGGGGAATAAGGCGCTGGGCATCAGCTCCTCGCTGCGCCACGTGTGCGCGGCCTGCGTGCCGGCCGGCATTCCCTTTCTGACTTATAACTGGCGGGCCGAAATCTGGAACCTGGTGTTCGTGCTCGGCATCGCGCTGGGCGGCTTCATCGGCTACCGGCTCATGGGCCACCCCGACGTTATCGGCATCTCGGCCGCCACGGTGCGGGACCTGAAAGCCGAAATGCACCTCACGGACTTCACCGGCCTGCTGCCCCGCGAGCTGTTTGCCCTCGACAACCTCGCCAACTGGAAAGGCTGGGTGTTTCTGGTGCTGGGCGGCTTTCTGGTGGGCTTCGGCACGCGCTACGCCGGCGGCTGCACCTCGGGCCATGCCATTTCGGGCCTCTCCAACCTGCAATGGGTATCGCTGGTGGCCGTCATCGGCTTCTTTGCCGGCGGCTTGCTGATGACCTGGGTAGTTTATCCGATGATGTTTTAGCCCCCTCAAATCACCGTTTTATGGAAGCTATTGCCCCCACCGCCGTTGACTTCTGGGATGCCCGCTACGAGGGCGAAACCTACGCCTACGGCACCGAGCCGAATGCTTACTTCCGCCAGCAGCTCGATGCGCTGCCGCCCGGCCGCCTGCTGCTGCTGGCCGAGGGCGAGGGCCGCAACGCCGTGTACGCCGCCAAGCGCGGCTGGCAGGTGACGGCCGTGGATTTCAGCGACGAGGGCCGCGCCAAGGCCCTGCGCCTGGCCGTGGCCCAGGGCGTGCGTCTCAACTACCAGGTGGCGGACCTCACGGCGCTGGGCTGGCAGCAGCCCGGCCACTACGACGCCGTGGGCCTCATTTACGCCCACTTAGCGCCCGCAGACCGCCGGGCGGTACACGCCGGCGCTGCCGCCAGCCTGGCTTCCGGCGGCCACCTCATCCTGGAAGCCTTCAGTCCCCGGCAGCTGGGCCTGCCCTCGGGCGGCCCCAAGTCCGCCGACCTGCTCTACGAGCCGGCCACGCTGGCCGAAGACTTTGCCGGGCTGAATATCCTGGAAAACCACGCGCTGGGCGTGGTGCTGCACGAAGGCAGCTTCCACGCCGGCCCGGCCAACGTGGTGCGCCTGCTGGGCGTGCGCGATTCCTCCTCCAAACTCACTTACTGCATATGAAATATTTCAAATACCTGGTGCTGGGCACGTTGTTCGGCATCATTCTCACCAAAAGCGAAGTCATCAGCTGGTTCCGGATTCAGGAAATGTTCCGCTTCCAGAGCTTCCACATGTACGGCGTCATCGGCTCGGCCATTCTGGTGGGCATGATTTCCATTCAGCTTATCAAGCGCAACCGCCTCAAGTCGATTGATGGGGAAGAAATCAAGCTGGCCGACAAGCAATTCAACCACGGCATCTGGATTGGGGGCTTCATCTTCGGCCTCGGCTGGGCGCTGACCGGGGCCTGCCCCGGCCCGCTGTTCGCGCAGCTGGGCAGCGGCATCGGCTCGGCCGCCGTGCTCATTCTGGCCGCGCTGGCCGGCACCTGGACCTACAGCGCCCTGCGCGAAAAGCTGCCTTACTAACTTCTTCCCTCTTTAACGCCTCCCCGCCATGAAACCCACCGATGAACGGGTGCAGCAGCTGCCCCACATGGCGCGCCTGCTGATGGTGCTGACGGCGGCCGTGGTGCTGGTCATCGTGGTCGTGGTCACGCAGCTCTATGGCCCGCCGGCCGCGCCCGCGCCCGTGGCGGCGGAGGACGAAGCCACCCAGGGGCCGCCCCCAACAGGCAGCTACCACCGCCCGGCCGCCCCGGCCCCGGACACGGCCACTATTCCGCGCACGGCCGCCGGCCGCCAGATTCGCTACGGGCGGGAGCTGATTGCGCACACCGCGCAGTACCTGGGGCCGCAGGGCTCGGTGGCGCACCTGACCAACGGCATGAACTGCCAGAACTGCCACCTGCAGGCCGGCACGCAGGGCTTCGCCAACAACTACCTGGCCGTGGCCGCGACGTATCCCAAAATGCGCGCCCGCTCGGGGTCGGTCGAAGGCATTGAAAAACGGGTGGGCGACTGCATGGAGCGCAGCCTCAACGGCCGCGTCGTGCCCGACAGCAGCCGCGAGATGCGCGCCATCGTGGCCTACATCAAGTGGCTGGGGAAGGACATTCCCAAAGGAAAAAAGGTGTACGGCACGGGCTTTATGAAGCTGGCTTACCTCGACCGGGCCGCCGACCCGGTGATTGGCGAAGCGGTGTTCGCGGCCAAGTGCCAGAGCTGTCACGGCCCCGCCGGCCAGGGTCAGCCGCTGGCCGACAACACCGGCTACCAGTACCCGCCGCTGTGGGGACCGGCCAGCTACAACGACGGCGCTGGCCTGTTCCGGGTGTCGAACTTCGCCAAGTACGTGAAGGCGGCCATGCCCTTCGGGGCCACCTTCGACCACCCGCAGCTGACCAACAAGCAGGCCTGGGACGTGGCGGCGTTCGTCAACTCGCAGCCGCGCCCGCACCTGGCGACGCCGCGCGACTGGCCCGACATCAGCAAAAAGCCGGTGGACCTTCCCTTCGGGCCTTACGCGGATAAGTTCTCCGAAAAGCAGCACAAGTACGGGCCGTATCAGCCCATCGAGGACGCGCACCCGCAGCCGGCCAAAGCCAATTAACCCGCCCTTGTGATGAACCGCTTTCTTCGTTTCTGCGCGGCCGGCCTGCTGCTGGCCCCGGCCGCCGCGCGGGCGCAGCAGGCCGAGCCCGCCCCCACGCGGCCCGTCACGGGCCGTAACCAGCTCCTGCCATACCCGCCACCGGCGGACACCGTGCAGGCCCGCACGCTGGCCGACGCCTTCGGGCGGGGCCAGTGGCACGGCCGGGTGCGCAACTACTTCATGGCGACCCTCAACCAGGGCGACCGGCCCGATTACTACGCCAACGGCCTCGGGGCCGGGGCGCGGTTCGAGACGGCCCCGCTGCACGGCTTTCAGCTGGGCGTGGGCGGGTTTTTCTGGGCCAACCTGGCCTCCAACGACCTGGCTACGCCCGACCCCGCCACGGGGGCAGTGAGCCGCTTCGAGGTGGGCCTGTTTGACGTGACGGCCCCCGCCCGCCGCCAGCTCACGGGGCGGCCCGAGGAGCTGTTCGCCCGCTACCGCTGGCGGCAGTCGGTGGCCACGTTTGGGCGGCAGCTACTGGTGACGCCCCTACTCAACCCGCAGGACGGCCGCCTGAGCCCGAACTACGCGCAGGGCCTGTGGCTGGAATTCAACGAAGTAAAAAACACGACCCTCACGGCCGGCTGGCTGACGCACATGGCCACGCGCTCCACGTCGGAATGGGCCTCGGTGGCCAACTCCCTCGGCCTGTACCCCACCGGCGTGGACGACACCGGCAAGCGGGCGGGCTACGCCGGGCAGCTGAGCAGTCGGGGCCTGGGCATCGTTGGCGCGAGCCGGCAGCTGGGGCCGCGCACCCGCGTGCAGGTCTGGAACTACTATGCTGACAAGCTGTTCAACGCCACCATGGCGGAAGCCACCACCGGCTGGGCCGTGGGCGCGGGCCAGCTCAGCCTGAGCGGGCAGTACCACTACCAGCGCACCGTGGGCAACGGCGGCAACGCCGACCCGCGCCTGGCCTACAGCGCCCCCGGCCGCCAGGCCCATGCCCTGAGCGCCCGCCTGGGCTACCAGCGCGGCCCCTGGAGCGTGAGCGCCAACTACACCCGCATCACCCGCACCGGGCGCTTCCTATTTCCGCGCGAGTGGGGCCGCGAGCCGTTCTACACCTTTCTGCCCCGTGAGCGGGAGGAAGGCTTCGGCGGGCTCGCCGCGGCGGCGCTGCTGGCCGGCCGCACCTTTGCCCGGGTGCCGGGGCTGAAAGCGGAAGTCGGCTACGGCCACTACTACCTGCCCGATGTGCGCGACTTCGCCCTGAACAAGTATGGCATGCCCTCGTACCGGCAGCTCAACGCCTCGGTGAGCTACCCGTTTGGCGGCTGGGCGCGGGGCCTGCGCGGGCAGCTGCTCTACATTTACAAGGGCGGCCTGGGCGCCACCTACGGCGAGGCCCGCTACGTGGTGAACAAGGTGGACCTGCACCAGCTCAATCTCATCCTGAATTACGATTTTTAGGGTCGCCGACCCGTTCCCATCCCCTCCCAATTCCCTGCTTCCATGCTGACCATTCGCCCCCTGCTTACCGCGCTGCTGCTGACCGGCGCGGCCCTCACCGCCACCGCCCAAACGCCTGCTACGATGCCCGCTACTCCCCCCGCCACCACGCCCGCCACGCCGCCCGTGCTCACGCCGCCCAACGCCGCCTTTGCCGCCAAAGCCGCCAGCTTCGCGGGTGCGCCCGCCACCCAAAAGCACTATCGCGCCGTGTACCAGCTCGATAGCAGCGAGCCCAAGCTCATCAACCAGACCCTGCACAACATGAAAAATGCGCTCGAAGACCCGCGCCTGAAGGGCAAGCTGGAGCTGGAGCTGGTGGTGTTCAGCGGCGGCACGGTCGTGTTCAAAAAAGACCAGCCCTACGAGGCCGACGTGCTGGCTTTGCAGCAGGCCGGCGTCATCCTGGCCCAGTGCGCCAACTCACTCAAGGCCTACAAGCTGACCAAGGACGATATGCTTCCCTATATCTCAATCGTGCCCACCGGCAACGGCGAGCTGATTATCCGCCAGGCCGAGGGCTGGGTGCTCGTGCACCCGTAACCACTTCGCTATTTCCCCTCTTTGTATGACTACTCAACTTGGTTTGCGCGAAAACTGGCGGCAGTTCAGTTTGCTGGTCCTTGTCAACGCCTTCGTCGGCGGCATGGTGGGGCTGGAGCGCAGCATCCTGCCGCGGCTGGCCGAGCAGGAATTTCACCTGGTGGCCCGCACGGCCATTCTCTCCTTCATCGTCGTTTTTGGCCTCACCAAAGCCGTGGCCAACTACTACGCCGGAGCCTGGGCCAATAAGATTGGACGCAAAAACCTGCTGGTCATCGGCTGGCTGTTCGGGCTGCCGGTGCCGCTGCTGCTGCTCTGGGCGCCCAGCTGGGGCTGGGTGATTGCGGCCAACGTGCTGCTGGGAATAAACCAGGGCCTGGCCTGGTCGAGCACGGTGGTCATGAAAATCGACCTCGTGGGACCAAAGCAGCGCGGCCTGGCCATGGGCCTGAATGAGTCGGCCGGCTACCTGGCCGTGGCAGCCACGGCCTTTGCCTCGGGCTGGCTGGCCACCGAATACGGCCTGCGGCCCTACCCGTTTTACCTGGGCATCGGGCTGGCGGTGCTGGGCCTGCTGGGCTCGCTGCTGGTGCGCGATACCCGCCACCACGTAGCGCTGGAAGCGGCGCAGGCCCCGGCCGCGCCGGCCGGCCCGCCACTTTCCTTCTGGGACGTCACGTGGCGGCACCCCAACCTGGGCTCGGTCACGCAGGCCGGGCTGGTGAACAACCTCAACGACGGCATGGTGTGGGGCCTGCTGCCGCTGCTGCTGGCCAGCAAGGGCTTTACGCTCACCCAAATCGGTACCGTGGCGGCCGTGTACCCGGCCGTGTGGGGCCTGGGCCAGCTGCTCACCGGCCCGCTGGCCGACCGACTTTGTAAAAAGGACCTGCTGTTCTGGGGTATGCTGCTGCAAGGGGCGGTGCTGCTGGCCATGCTCTTTACCGACACCTACCCCGTGTTTGTGCTGCTGGCGGCGCTGCTGGGGGCGGGCACGGCGCTGGTGTACCCCACGTTCCTGGCGGCCGTGGCCGAGTACGCGCCGCTCCCGCAGCGGGCGCACAGCGTGGGCATCTTCCGCTTCTGGCGCGATGCCGGCTACGCCATTGGGGCACTGCTCACCGGCCTGCTGGCTGATGCTTTTGGCCTGGGGGCCGCGCTGGCGGCCATTGGCGGGCTCACGGTGCTCTCGGCGCTGGTCATCCAGCGGCGGATGTACTGCCTGCCGGGGACAGCTGAAGTAGGCCCAACGCGAAGCTGTTCCCGGCCAATGTCCGTTGCAAATCATGAATCTAACCGGGGACCAGGCGTTGGTTTTCGGACCAGTTTCAGCGTAGCCTGATACTAGCGGCAAGGCTATCTCTTTGCTGCCTATCGGGCCATGCGGCCGCACTCTCATTGACTT
The DNA here is from genome assembly GCF_020711255.1 of Hymenobacter plasmatis. Taxonomy (GTDB): domain Bacteria; phylum Bacteroidota; class Bacteroidia; order Cytophagales; family Hymenobacteraceae; genus Hymenobacter. Next base: position 65,982 of record NZ_JAJFAW010000025.1, on the reverse strand, counting down.
GCTCCTTTTGGGGGCAACACGAGTGCGGACCAACTGGAACCCGTCAGCAGCCACTCGCTGTTGGCGGGCTATGTGTAACCACCACAAACCAGCGCAGAAACTCCAACGCTTCGGCATCTACATTGCCGTGGGCGTCCTGGTGCTGATAAGCCAGTATTATACCCTCTAAACCAGGCTCCGCCTGCGCATGGCTTAGCCTTTTCAGTTGGCGCTGCAACACCCGCCGCGCCCTTGAATTTGAATGGGTGGGCAGGGCACCGTACCGTACGAGCAGAACACGCAGCAGTCACCGGCCAGGGGCTTGAGCACCGTACCGCAGCTGGTGCACTCGTAGAACCACTGACATGCCTCGGTGGGCATCTGCTCGGCTTGTGCGTGCTGGCAGAACGGGCAGGTGAGCACCGAGGTCAGTTCGGGAGTCGTGGTGGCAGGGGGCGTGAGGGGAATCATAGCCAGGACGATTAGTGGGCGGTGGTGGGGTTCAACACCAGGTAGCCAGTGCCGTTGATGGCTTTCTCTACCTGGGCAACGGGAGTCACTTTTGAGTCAAAGCGTACCTGGGCGGTGCCCTGGTCATAGGACACCCGCACGCGCTGCACGCCCGGCACTTGCTGCACGGCGTGCTCGACGTGGCGGGCACAAGCCTCGCAGGTCATGCCCCCGATGCGGTAGGAACTGGTTTGCCACACCGGGGCAGCGCGGACCGCCGCCACCGGTTTGGGCGCCGCCGACGGGTAGAACCGGGCACTGTAATAGGGAAATGCCAGCAGCAGCCCGGCCAGCACCGTCACACTCGCCAGAAAGCCACGCGACTGCATCAGGGAGGGATTACCCGGCACGGGGCAGCCGCAGTCGTCGTCCGCCCCGGGCGCGGGCCGGAGCTGCTGGTACCAGGCGAAGCCCAGCACGCCAACCGTCAGCGCTATCAGGTAGGGGCGCAGGGGCTCCAGCCACGCGAAAGTGGAAGCGACGCCCCCCAGCCCTCCAACGATGGCCAGCAGCGGGGTGATGCAGCACAGCGAGGCTGCCAGCGCCGCCAGCAGGCCCGTTCCGGCCAGCGACCTGGTGGGAGTAGAAGCTGAATGGTTCATGCGACTGGGGCAGTGAGGGAAGTGGAAACAGATGCCAGCAGGGGCTGCACCAGGGGTCGCAGGGCGGGCGTCAGGGTATAGAATACCGTCTGCCCGACTTTGCGGGCCTGCACCACGCCCCCGTCCTTGAGCTTGCGCAGGTGCTGCGAGATGGCCGACACGTTCATCTGCAGCACGTCGGCCAGGTCACACACGCAGAGCTGCTGCTGGTCCAGCAGCAGGAACAGCATCTTCAGGCGCACCTCGTTGCCGGCCAGGGCCAGCACGGCGGCCACGGCTTCGATGCCCGGCGCAGCCGCGGCCAGGCGCTGCTTGCTGTGTTCAATGTGGGCGGCGTCAGCAAAGACGCGGATGCAGGAAGCGGCCATAACTCTTGATTTCCCCAAAATTACTACTTTCTTATTTAAGCAAACGCTTAAATAAGAATCAAAAAACCGAATCAGGCCTCGTTTGCCGCTTTTCGCTTTCATGCTGGTTACCCAGCAGCTGATAATGAAATCCTGCTCCCTGGCAGTTTGTCCATTGCTGGCGCTGACGCACCCATTACATTCGCTCGCTTATTTTACAAGCCCAAGCATCCTGCCCGCAGAGGAGAGCCTCCGATAGTAGTTCGGGTGACAACTGCCCGGCTCCCAGCTATTTTACTTGCCGGTGCGCTTGCGCAATCGCGGCAGTGCGTTCCTCACTCATGCCAGCCGTAGCGGCAAACTCCGGCCACCGCGCCACGTGCGTCAGCACGTCGTCAATGAGTTCGTCGGCCCCGCGGATGTTCATTTCCCGCGCCACGGCCTTGAGGTCGGTCCGGGTGAAGCCGTCGCGCTTGCCGTTCAGGGCCATCTGGTGCTGGCTGGTCCAGCGGTTACCGGGCTGGTAGGCGTAGGCGACATCATAGGCTGGCGCCAGCTGCCACTGACCCGCCGTATCCATCAGAAACGAGATGTTCTTGGTGTGGTCGTCCTGGTTGCGGGCCACCACGTTGAACACCATTCGCCGAAAGAACTGCTCGGCCGCCGTGTAGGGCAGCCGCAGGTCGCGCATGACCTGGAAGGCCTGCTCGTAGGAATAGGCGGGCTGGTTGTAGTCGTAGTGGGCCAGCGCGCACAGGGTCTGCGCGTGGATTTTCTCCCCCTCCGCGGTCCGGTCAAAGCGCCGGGTCATGAAGTGCGCCCGCGGCCCTTCCTCGTAGAGGCGGCACTCGCTCATCTGCAGGCCGCTGGCGGTGGCCATGAGGTAATAGGCATATTCCAGCCGGCCAAAGTCCTGGGGGTCGGCCAGGGCCAGGTCGCGCACGCCATCGAGTTTGAGCAGCCAGTAGCCGAAACCGGACGGGGCTTTCACCTGGCCCGAGCGCACCTCACCGCTTTCCTCGTTGAAGGCAATAATGGCCTTGGGCCGGGCCCCACCCGCCGAGGTGCCCACGGCCAGCAGGGCCGCTAACCCATCAGCTGCCCCGTCGCGCAGGTTGACCTGGAAGGCTTCACGCTGCCCGACCACCTGCTGTGCCAGCTCCACCAGCGCAGCCACTTCCAGGGATTCGCCTCCCGTCGCGGCCACATTGCCCACCTGGGGCTCGAACTCCAGGGCGCCCATGCCGCGGTTGGCGATGTAGCACAGGCGCTCCACCGGCGAGAAGTCGGCGGGGGCGCGGCCCTGCGTGGCCAGCCAGGCGTCAATAAGCTGATTACCGAACCGGTCGGGCAGCGCATCGGCCAGCAGCCCGGGCAGGCCGTGGTAGGTGTCGGGGTTCAGGCGCGGAAACGCGTATACCTGGTCGGCGCGGGCCGTCAGCGGCATCTGCAGTGGCGCCACGTTCAGGCCGGACTTCACAAAGCCGGGGTCGTAGGCAAACGTGGCCAGCGACCGGGCCGCGTCCCAACGCACGACTCCGACCGGCTGGCCCCACAAGCGAACAAAAGCGAGGTCTACCATTCAGCGGGTGGAGGTGGGGGAGGAGTGGACGAGGCGGGAGAAGCGTTGCGGCGCTGCTTTTTGGCGAGGCGGGCCAGCGCCAGGGGGCTGATTTCGGCTTTGGTCACCAGGCTATCCAGCAAATCGAGCTGCTCCAACGTGCGCAGCAGTTGCACGAAGGTGAGCAGCGAGGTGGGCCGGCCGTGCTCAATCTGACTCAGCGTGGCCCGGTCAATGCCCGCGGCGTCGGCCACCGCTTGCTGGGACTGGTTGCGGTTGAGCCGAATCTGGCGCAGGCTGCTGCCCAGCTCGCGCAGGATGGCCAAGTCGGAAAGAGAGTACCAATTCATGTTGTATAGGCGCAACAAAGAAGGTCAAATATAACGTCTTTGTTGCGTTTGTGCAACAGAATACCTGACCCTGCTGTGCTGAGCAGCGAAACCTGCACCCTAAACTCCTCTTGCAATCTTCCGCATGGCCGCAGGCGAGTCCCCAAACTTGCACAGCGCCTCGCAATGCTGCCGTAGCTCGGAAAACAGAATGTAGTGGATAGTCGCCCCGGCGGCCCGGATGGCTGGCCGCGAGAGCTGAGCCTGTACCTCCTTCTCGCGGGCATCAGGCACGACCAGGTACAATGCCGTTTCGTTCTCGGGCATGGAAAACGCCAGGTCCGTCAGGCGCAGGATGCCGCTGTAGATGCTGGTACTCTTCTCCACCTCGAAGGCCGCCACCACTCTACTCGTACCGGGCGCAAACCACACGATGTCAATCAGGCGGATGGTACTGGCCACATCGGCCGGCACCGGCAGCTCGGGGTGCTGGTCGAGGCAGAGAAACGAGAGCTTCTGCCCGCCGCAGAGGCGGTTGCGGTCGTTGATAGCCGTGGTCACGTCGCAGCCCAAGGCCTTGCCGATGCGCAGCAGGTGGTGCTGCATCTCGGTGTGCTGGTTTTCTTCCTGGGCCTCGGTCTGCACCTCTTTGTGGCGCTTCTGGGCCTGCTGCTGGTACTTGTCGCGGTCCTCGTCGGTGGCAAACTGCTGGTCGCCGGCAATCATCTTTTTCACGCCCACGTCGAAGAGCAGCCCGCTCAGCGCGCCGTAGTCGAGGCTGAGATGCTGGCGGTGCTCCTGGTTGAGGTCGCGCAGCCGGTCACGCATCCGCAGGTACTCCGACCAGGAGCCGAGCTTGATTTTCTCCCCGAACAAGGCGTTGAACCCGTTGACGATGGCCGTGTTGCAGGGCGGCATCAGGGTCGGGTGCAGGAAGTAGAGGATGCTGGCCACGGCCGGCCCCAGTCCCTTGATTTTGCGGCGGTCGAGAATGTCAATTTCCTTGAGCAGTTGCTGCTCGGTGGTGGCGGCCAGGCAGCTTTCCAGAAATTGCCCAAAGGCCCGCTTGTTATCCTCGTGCTCGTAAATATCGGGAATGCGCAGCTTGGGCTTCCAGTAGAAGGGGTGGGCCGCGCCCTGGAACACCTGCTTTTGCTCGCTGATAACGCTGAGCACGAATTCGAGCGAGGTACCCTTGAAGTCGTTGCCGAAGCTGCCGGCCTTGATGTCCTTGACCACCTGCTGCACCCCGCGCCGGATGGAGCGGAAGGCCTTCAGGCGCTCCTCGTTGTTGATGAACCAGGTGTTGTAAACAGACTCGGAATCAGCCTTGTATTGCTGGATAAGGGGCGGTAGTGCGGCCGACATAAAAGGGAACGGGATAAATGGAATCACGAAGATGCGCAGAATCCCGGGGGCCGCCAATAAGCGGGGCCAACTCCCACGGCCAGCCGTTCGGAGCGCCCGTGGGATGGGTATATAGCCGGCGCAGCGAAACCGGAAAAACAAAAAGCAGCGGGCCATCGGGGCCCGCTGCTTCTGCCAGGTAGCGCAAACGCCGGGGCCTTAGTAGCCCTTATTCTTGAGCAGCCATTCCTGCATCTCCTTTATTTCCATCATTTGGGAATCAATAATTTGCTGGGCCAGAGCCTTGGTTTCCATGTGCCGGCCTAGGTCCAGAATGGCCTGCGAAGTTTCGATAGCGCTCTGATGGTGGTCCTGCATCAGTTGGGCGAAGTCGCGGTCAGTATTGCCGGTGATAACGCGCAGGTCGTTGGCACGCATCATTTTATCCATGGCCATCATCTGGCGCGTGTTAAACGCCGGTACGAGTGGCGTCTCCACCCGGTGCCCAGCCAAAAACGCGTTAAACTGCGTAATCTCGGCCTGTTGCGCGGCAATGATGCGCGTGGCCAGGTCCCGCATCTGGGTGTCCTTGCCATTTTTCAATTCCTCCTGGGCCATGGTAATGGCTCCCTGGTGGTGCATCACCATCATCATGGCGTAGTCCTGGTCGGGGTCCTGGGTTTTCGTCATGGCATCCATCTTCTTCATCATGTCGTGCATGAGGGTCATCATGGTGTTCTGGTCGTGGGCCTGCACTTTCAGGCTGTCAGAATCGTCTTTGTTGCACGAGGAAACGAGCGTAACGGAAGCCAGCAGCAGGGCCAGCAGGGGAAGGCGAAATAGCTTGTTCATAAAATCAAGTTGGGAGGATGGTTTTTAGATTGCTAAAACGGACCGCCTCTTCCCAGGATTTATAACAGTGAGACCCCGACTTACATAATTTCCAGTTCAAATCAGCGAGTCCAAACTGCGGCGGGCGTGGCTGGCGGGTCCCAGCCGCTGAAACTCGGTGGGGGTGAGGCCGGTCACCTGCCGGAACTGGCGCGAGAGGTGCGCCGGGCTGCTGTAGCCCAGCTGCTGGGCCACCTCGGCCATGGGCAGCTCGCCGTAGCCAATCAGCTCCTTGGCGCGCTCCACCTTCTGGCGGATGATGAATTTCTCAATGGTGAGGCCTTCGGAAGCGGAGAACAAATGGGAAAGATAGTGGTAGTCCTTGCTCAGGTGTTCCACCAAGTACGCCGAGTAGTTGAGCAGGCGCGGGCCGGGCGGCGGGTAGTGAATCAGGGCCACCAGCAGGGTTTTGATGCGGTCTACCAGCTGGTCGCGGGGGTCTTCCAGCAGCTCGAATCCGGCATCCTGCAGGCTGGCCCGGATGGCTGCCCAGTCGGGGGCCGCCCCGTCGGGCGTGCTTACGTCGGCTTCGCCCAGGGCCACGCGGTGCACCGTCAGGCCCAGCGCCGTCAGCTCCTCGCGCACCACCCGGATGCACTGCGGGCACACCATGTTCTTAATCAGCAGCCGGTGCGAACCGGGCGGCGGCAGGACGTGGGCGATGCTGACATCGGCTTTCATGGGGTGCGGCATTATTTCACCACTAAGCTACCCCGCAGCATGCCCATGCCGCAGGTGAAGGTAAATGTCCCGACTTCTTTGGGCAGCAACTCCACCAGCGTGGTTTTGAACGCGGGCAGGTCGCGGCGGATGCTGAAATCGGGCATCAGCAGCTCCTCCGAACAGCTGTTTTCCTCGTCGCGGTAGAAGCTCAGCTGCACGGGCTTGCCGCGCTCTACCTCAATCACGTCGGGCGAGTAGCCACCCTTTACGGTGATGGCCACCTCCTGCACACCGCCGGAAGTAGACACGGCGCTGGCCGTCTGGCGGGCCGAAAAAAAGAAGTACCACAGCACAAACCCAGCAAGGGCCAGGCCGGCGACGGTGACGATAATGGCGGGGGTATCCATAGCAGAGCGGAATTAATGATTGTCGAAGGAGCGCAGGCGCAGCGAGTTGGTCAGCACCGACACCGAACTCAGGGCCATGGCCCCGGCCGCCAGCATGGGCGAGAGCAGGATGCCAAAGAAGGGGTACAGCAGCCCGGCCGCGACGGGAATGCCCAGCGTGTTGTAGACGAAGGCGAAAAACAGGTTCTGCTTGATGGTGCGGATGGTCTGGCGACTCAGCTCAATGGCCGTCACCACCCCGTTCAGGTCGGAGCGCATGAGCGTGATGCCGGCCGCCTCCATCGCCACGTCGGTTCCCGAGCCGATGGCCAGCCCGATGTCGGCCTGAGCCAGCGCGGGCGCGTCGTTGATGCCGTCGCCGACCATGGCCACGATGCGGCCTTCGGCCTGCAGCTCCTTCACCTTGCCGGCTTTATCGGCGGGCAGCACCTCGGCGAAGAAGCGCGTGATGCCCACCTGCCCGGCCACCTGGGCGGCCGTTTCGGCGTTGTCGCCCGTCATCATCACCACCTCAATCCCCAGAGCCTGCAGCTTTTTGATGGCCGTGGCCGACGTGTCGCGCACGGTATCGGCCACGCCTAACAGGCCCACGGCCTGGCCAGCCACGGCGATGTAGAGCACGGTTTTGGCCTGGCTCAGCAGCTGCTCGGCCTGGGCAATGAGAGTGGGGGGAAGGTTCACACTTTCGTCGGCCAGCAGGCGGCGGTTGCCGATGAGCACGGCCTGGCCGCTCACGGTGGCGGCGGCCCCTTTGCCTTCCACGGCCCGGAAGCCGGTCGCCGTCAGGCTGGCCGCGCCCTGCGCCTCGGCGTGGCGCACCACGGCCTCGGCCAGCGGGTGCTCGCTCTGGCGTTCCACGGCGGCCACCACTTGCAGCAGTCGGTTATGTTCCTGGTCGGGCAGCGTCCAGAAATCCGTTACGGCGGGCTCGCCGCGGGTAATGGTGCCGGTTTTATCGAGCAGCACCGTGTTTACCTGGTACGCCTTTTCCAGCGCCTCGGCATTGCGGATGAGTACGCCGTGCTCCGCGCCCTTGCCGGTGCTCACCATGATGGCCGTGGGCGTGGCCAGCCCCAGCGCACAGGGGCAGGCAATAATGAGCACGGCCACGAAGTTGACCAGCGCCAGCGGCAGGCGGGTTCCGGCCGGGGCCAAATCAAACCACAGCACGAACGTGAGAATGGCAATGACCACCACCGTGGGCACGAAGATGGCGCTGACCTTATCGGCCAGCCGCTGAATGGGGGCGCGGCTGCCCTGGGCATCCTCCACCAGCTTCACAATCTGCGAGAGCATGGTGTCGGCCCCCACTTTGGTCACCCGAAAGCGGAAGGAGCCGGTTTTGTTGAGCGTGGCCCCGAATACCGGGTCACCGGCCTGCTTCTGCACCGGCAGGCTTTCGCCCGTGAGCATAGCCTCGTCGAGGGCCGAGCTACCTTCGGTAATGAGGCCGTCGGTGGCCACCTTCTCGCCGGGGCGCACCACCACTAAGTCGCCGAGCTGCACCTGCTCGATGGGCACGTCGACTTCCGCGCCATCGGGCCGCACCACGCGGGCGGTTTTAGCTTGCAGGCCAATGAGGCTGCGCATGGCGGCCGAGGTCTGGGTTTTAGCGCGCAGCTCCAGTACCTTGCCCAGCAGAATCAGGGCAATGATGGTGGCCGTCGTGTCGTAGTACACCTCGGGCATCAGGCCACGGCTGGTGAAAAAGCCGGGCACTACGGTAGCCGCCAGGCTGTAGAGGAAGGCCGCGCCGGTGCCCACGGCAATAAGCGTGTCCATGTTGGCGGCCCGGTGCTTGAAGCCGTTCCAGGCCGATTCGTAGAACTCGCGCCCGCTGTAGCCCAGCACGGGCAGGGTGAGCAGCAGCAGGGCGTAGTTGAGCCACTGCATGTTAATGCGCGCCATCATGGCCGGCCAGAGCATGAGCATGCTCAGGGGCATGATGATGACGGCCAGGCCCACGGCCACACCGAATCGGCGCTTGAGCTTCTGGTAAGCCACGGCCTTCTGGCGGTCGATTTCGGCGCTGCGCTCGGCGGCGCTGGTGTCGGGGGCGCGCTCCATTACGCCGTAGCCGGCGTTAATGACGGCTTCCTTGAGCGTAGCCGGGGAAGCCTGGGTGGGTAGGTAGTCCACGGTGGCCTTCTCGGTGGCAAAGTTGACCATGGCCCGCTGCACGCCGGGCGTACGGCTGAGCGACTTCTCGACGGCGGACGCGCACGAGGCGCAGGTCATGCCTTCGATGTCGAGGGTTTCGGTTTTGGTGGCAGGTTCCATAAAAGCGGCGTAAGGAGTGGTTTTTGAGCGGTTTAGCCAGTTGGCGAAAGCCCATAATCACGCTACAAAGGAACGGCTGCCGAAGGGCGAAGTTGGTACTAAATACCGCCGCAGAATTGCATAATTTGACGGCCAGCTTACCGCCAATGCGCTCATTCTTTTCCGCCCCGCGCTTGATTCCTGCGCCTTTTGCCGGCTACGTCCGGCGTCTTCCTGGTTGAGCCGACCTTAGCAGCATCGGGTAGGGCGACAACCTGGCGGATGAAGAATCTTGCACCATTGCGGAGAAATCCTGTTAATAACATCTGGGCGGGGTTCCCGTACTTTGCAAACAATCCGGGTTTCCCTGGACCCATTCCTGCGTGAAGCGTTTCGTTAGTCTGTTTCTGCTCTTTAGCTATTTGCTGTCCAGCCCCGGCCTGGTGTACAGCATGCACTTCTGTGGGCAGGAGCTGACGGCGGTTTCGGTGGCGCAAGGCAGCGACACCAACTGCTGCTGCCAGGACACGGGCAAGCCCGCCGGGCGCTGCTGCCACGATAAGAAAGTGAGCAGCGCGCTGAAGGACATCAAGCTTTCGGCCGCCCACTTCCAGCTGCAGGCCCCCGACGTGGTGCCGGCCCCGGCCGTGCTGCGGCTGGTCTGGCAGCTCGCGCAAATGGCTTATCCGGCCGATGAGCCGGCCGTCAACCTGCAGCTGCACGCCGCCCCGCCGCCCGAGTGCCCGGCCTACGTGCGCGGGCACGCCTTTTTAGTCTAGCTTTTCGGGTTGCTCTGTTCCCCACGCTGGTTGGCGCTGGGGCTTTGGTGCGTCCGGCCCCGGCGGTCGGGCCGCCCCCGCGTCCGGGCCTTTGTGCCCACGGTGCCCGCCGAGGTCCCCGCTGGGGTTTCCGGCTTGCCGACGCTTCGCTTTTCCTGCTGTTTCTCCATGATAGAGCAACTCATTTCCTTTTCCCTGCGGAATCGGGTGCTGGTGCTGCTGGTCGCCGCCGGGCTCCTCGTGTGGGGCGCGTTTTCGGTGCGGGCCAGCAAGATTGACGCCATCCCCGACCTGTCCGAAAACCAGGTCATTGTCTTCACCGAGTGGATGGGCCGCAGCCCGCAGATTATCGAAGACCAGGTGACTTACCCGCTGGTGACCAACCTGCAGGGGCTGGCCCAGGTGCGGGCCGTGCGCGCGGCCTCCATGTTCGGCATGAGCTTCGTGTACGTCATCTTCAACGACAACACGGACATCTACTGGGCCCGCGAGCGGGTACTGGAACGGCTCAACTACGCGCAGCGCCTGCTGCCGGCCGGCATCACGCCCACCCTCGGGCCCGACGGCACCGGCGTGGGCCACGTGCTCTGGTACACGCTCAACGCCCCTAAGCTGGACCTGGGCGAGCAGCGCGCCCTGCAGGACTGGTACGTGAAGTTCGGCCTGCAAACCGTAGCCGGCGTGAGCGAGGTGGCCAGCTTCGGCGGCTTTCAGCCCGAGTACCAGGTGACGGTGGACCCCACCAAGCTCACCTACTACAACGTAACGCTGCCGCAGGTGCTGGCCGCGGTGCGCAGCAACAACAATGAGGCCGGCGGGCGCAAGTTTGAGCAGGCCAGTGTCGGCTACATCATCAAGACCAGCGGCTACATCCAGGACGTGGCCACGCTGGAAAACGTGCCGGTGCTTACCCGCGCCGGCGGGGTGCCGCTGCGGCTCAAGGACCTGGGCACGGTGCAGATGACGGGCGAGAGCCGCCTGGGCATCTTCGACCACAACGGCGAGGGCGAAGTGGTGGGCGGCATCGTGGTGATGCGCTACGGCGAAAACGCCGACGACGTGATTACCCGTGTGAAGGCCAAGATGACGGAGGTAGCCAAGGGCCTGCCGGCGGGCGTGTCGTTCAACATCGTGTACGACCGCAGTGGGCTGATTGAGGAGTCGGTGGCCAACATCCAGCACACGCTGCTGGAGGAAATGGCCGTGGTGTCGCTGGTGGTGCTGGTATTCCTCTTTCACTGGCGCAGCGCCCTGAGCATCCTGCTGCAAATCCCCATTACCATCGCCGCCAGCTTCATTCTGCTCAACGCCTTTGGCATCTCTTCCAACATCATGTCGCTCACCGGCATCGCCCTGGCCATCGGGGTCATCGTCGACAACGGCATCGTGATGGCCGAGAATGCCTACCGCAACCTGGCCCTGCACCAGGCCGCCGAAGAAGCCGCCGCGGCGGGTGCTCCGCCTGATTCTTCGCCCGTTGCCGCCGCTTCTATTTCCACCCCTGAACCCGTCCGCCATGACTAACGACGAGCGCCTCGCCATCATCGAGAAGTCCAGCCAGCAGGTCTCGCGGGGCATCTTCTTCTCCACCATCATCATCGTGGCTTCCTTCCTGCCGGTATTTTTGCTCACCGGGCAGGAGGGCAAGCTGTTTCACCCGCTGGCCTACACCAAGACCTTTATCCTGCTCATCGACGCGGTGCTGGCCGTGACGCTGGCCCCGGTACTGCTGTCTTTTTTCATGAAGGGCACCTTCAAAACCGAGGAGCAGAATCCCATCAACCGGGGCCTGGAGCGGGTGTACGCCCCGCTCATCAACTGGTGCCTGACCTGGCGCAAGACCACCATCGCCATCAACCTGTTGCTGCTGGCCATCAGCATCCCGCTGCTGCTGAGTCTGGGCACCGAGTTCATGCCCCCGCTCGACGAGGGCTCGATTCTGTTCATGCCCATCACGCAGCCCGACGTGTCGAACACGGAGGTCAAGCGCATCCTGCAGGTGCAGGACAAGATTATCAAGCAGGTGCCCGAAGTAGCCGGCGTGCTCGGCAAGGCCGGCCGGGCCAGCACGGCCACCGACAACGCCCCGCTGAGCATGATTGAAACCATCATTCAGCTCAAGCCCCGCGCCGAGTGGCGGGCGGGCATGACCAAGGCCAAGCTCATTGCCGAGCTCAACGAAAAGTTGCAGATTCCGGGCGTGGTCAACGGCTGGACGCAGCCCATCATCAACCGCATCAACATGCTGAGCACCGGCGTGCGCACCGACGTGGGCGTAAAAGTCTATGGCCAGCAGCTTGATACCATTTACCAGGTATCGCAGCGGGTGCGGGCGGCGCTCACCGGCGTGCCCGGCGTGCAGGATTTGTACGTGGACCCCATTACCGGCGGCAAGTACCTGCAGATTGATATTGACCGGCCGCAGCTGGCCCGCTACGGTCTGAGCGTGGACCAAGTGAACGAAGTGGTGGAAACGGCCATCGGCGGGGCGCCCGTCGCTACTACCGTGGAAGGCCGGCGGCGCTTCAGCATCAACGTGCGCCTGGCCGAAGACTTCCGCAACAGCGTGGCCGCGCTGGGCCGCATCCCCATCCAGACCACCGCCTATGGGCCGGTGCCGCTCTCGGCCGTGGCCAAGTTGCGCTTCGTGAACGGCCCGCCGATGATTAACTCCGAGAACGCGCAGCTGCGCGGGGCGGTGCTCTTCAACGTGCGCGACCGGGACCTGGGCGGCACCGTGAAGGAAGCCATGGAGCGGGTGCAGCGCATCCAGGGCAAGCTGCCGGCCGGCTGCTACCTGGAGTGGAGCGGGCAGTACGAGAACCTGATTAGCTCGCAGCGGACACTGCTGTTCATCCTGCCCATCGTGCTTTTGGTAATATTTGGTTGCCTGTACTTCGCCTTCCACTCGGTGCGCGAGGCGCTGCTGAGCCTGGTCACCATCCCCTTCGCCCTGATTGGCGGGGCGTACATGGTGTATTTCTACGGCGTGCACCTCTCGGTGGCGGTGGCCGTGGGCTTCATCGCCCTGTTCGGGCTGGCCGTGGAAACGGGCGTCATCATGGTCATCTACCTCAACGACGCCATGCAGCAGCTGGTGGCCGCCAAGGGCAATTCCAGCGAAACCATCACGAAACAGGATTTGCGGGACGCCGTGTTTCACGGGGCGGCCAAACGGCTGCGGCCCAAGCTGATGACCGTGTCGGTGGCCCTGTTCGGGCTGGTGCCGGTGCTCTGGGCCACGGGCACGGGCTCCGACGTGATGCTGCCCATCGTGCTGCCCATGATTGGCGGGGTGTTCACCTCCTCGACCCACATTTTGCTGGTCACGCCCCTGATTTTTCTCATGACCAAGGAGTACGAGCTCCGCAAGTTCGGCAAGCTCGACGTGCTGGCCGTGAAGCATTAAGCCATGAAAGTCATGTTCGCTAAACTTAGATACTGTGTACTGCCGGCCCTGCTGCTCCTGGCCGGGCAGCCGCTTCGGGCCCAGCAGGTGCTGCCGCTGGATTCAGTGCTGCGGGCCGTGGAGCGCCGCAACCCGGCCCTGCGCCAGTACGGCTACCGCGCCCAGGCCAAGCAGGCCGCCGTGGCGGGCGCCAGCAGCTGGGAAGCGCCCAAGGTGAGCGCCGGCTACTGGATGACGCCCTACAACCAGCGCCCCATCAAGGAAATGAACAACGGCCAAGGCGAGGGCATGCAGATGGTATCGGTGGAGCAGATGATTCCCAACCCGGTGAAGCAGCGGGCCAAGCGCGAATACCTGGCCGGCCAGGCCGCCGTGGACCAGGCCGACCAAACGGCGATGTTCAACCAGATGCGGGCGCAGGCCCGCAGCCTCTACTACGGCCGCGTGCTGCTGGAGAAGAAGCTCAAAGTGCTCGATGAAAGCGAGGAGCTGCTGGCCTTTCTGCTGAAGGTGGCGCAGGCCCGCTACCCCTACAACCAGAGCACCCTGGGCAGCATCTACCAGGCGCAGGCGCGGCTGGCCATGCACGGCAACGACCACGAGCAGCTCTACGGGCAGCTGCGGCAGAACACCATTGCCCTGAACACGCTGATGGCCCGCGACCCGGAAGGCGAGTTTGCCGTGGACACGCTGCTGCCCACCGCCTTCGCCGGTCCTTATCCCGATACGGCGGCGCTGTCCCGCCGGCGCAGCGACGTGCGCAGCCTCGACCGCTCCCTGGCCGTGCTGCGCCTCAACCAGAACGTGGAAGCCAACCGCCGCCGCCCCGACTTCGGCGTGCGCTACGACCACATGAACGGCTTGGGCGTCACGCCCAACCAATTCTCCCTCATGGGCATGGTCACGCTTCCCATCGCCCCGTGGGCCTCCCGCGAGTACAAGGCCAACACCGCCGCCCTGGGCTACGAGGCCCAGGCCGTGCAGCAGCAGCGGGCCAGCCTGCTCACCGAAGCGGCCGGCCGCATCACCACGCTGCAGTCGGATTTGCGCACTAAGCGCCAGCAGGTGGAAAACTACGAAAAGGGCATCCTGCCCGCGCTGCGCAAGAATTACCAGGTGACGCTGCTGGCCTACCAGCAGAACACGGCCCAGCTGCCGGCCGTGGTCGAAGCCCTGGAGACCTGGCTGCAAACCCGCCTGCAGTACCTCGACACCCAAACCGAACTCATGAACCTACACGTGCGCTATGACCAGGAACTGGAGCAATAAACTGCGAGCCGGCGCGCAGGTAGTGCTGCTGCTCACGCTGCTGGCCGGCTGCAAAGGCAAGGCCCATGGTCCGGCCGGGCAGGCCCCCGCACAACCGGTGGGCACGGCCGCCGCGCAGCTGTACACCTGCTCGATGCACCCGCAAATCGTGCGCGACGCGCCCGGCCAGTGCCCCATCTGCGGCATGGACCTGGTGCCCAAAGCCAGCGGCGCAACCCAAGCAGCTGCCGACACGGCCGGCGCGGGTCTGAGCCACCTGGTCACGTCACCCAACGGGTCCGTGGTGTCAGCCATCGCCACCGTGCGGCCCACTTCGGGGGCCGTTGCTGATACGCTCACCCTGCCCGGCGTGGTCGACTACGACCCGCGCCGGAGCCGGGCCGTGGCCGCCCGCGTGGGAGGCCGCATTGAGCGGCTGCTCGTGCGCTTCAACTACCAGCCCGTGCGCAAAGGCCAGACGCTGCTGGAGCTCTACAGCCCCGAACTGGTGACGGCCGAGCAGGAGTACATCTTCTTATTGGGCAACGACGCCGACAACACGGTCCTGGTCAACGGGGCCCGGCAGAAGCTGCGCCTGCTGGGGTTGAGCGAAAGCCAGCTGCGCGCCCTGGCCCGCACCCGACGCCCCGACTACCGGGTGGCCGTATTCAGTCCCTACGACGGGTACGTGGTCGAAAACGCGGTGGCCGCAGCGTCACCAGCCCCGCCGTCTCCCGCCGGCATGGGCGGAGCCAGCGCCCCGGCTGGTAGTGGCATGGGTGGTGCCTCGGCCATGGGCTCGGGCGAAGCAGCCCCCGCCACCGCATCTGCTTCCCCACCAACCACGGCGCTCACGCTGCAGGAAGGCGGCTACGTAAGCGCCGGGCAGACCCTGTTTCAGGTCATGAACACCGCGCAGGTGTGGGGCCTGTTCCAGCCCGGGCCCGGCGAGCAGGCCCAGCTGCGCCCCGGCCAGACGCTGCAGGTGCTTGTGGATGGGGACCCCACCCATCCCCTGAGCGCCCGCGTGGAGCTGGTCGAGCCCACCTACCGGAACGGGGCCAGCACGCCGGCCGTGCGCGTGTCGTTGCCCAACCCCAAGGGGCTGCTGCGGCGCGGTACCCGCCTCACCGCCCGGCTGACGAGCGCGGCCACCAGCGGCTGGTGGCTGCCGCGCGCCGCCGTCGTGGACCTCGGCACCCGCCAGGTCGCCTTTGTGCGGCGCGGCCCCACGTTCGTGCCCGTCACGGTGCTGGTCGGCCAGCGCACGGGCACGCAGGTGCAAATCCGGCAGGGCCTGAGCGGCACCGAAGACGTGGCCACCAACGGCCAGTACCTGGTCGACAGCGAAAGCTTTCTGCAAACCTCATCCGCCCCAAACTCGCCCGCCCATGACTAGCCTGCAACCCTTTTGGCGGCTTGCTACTGCCCGTTGGCTACTGGTGCTGCTGGTGGCGCTCAGCAGCGCGGCCTGCCAGAAAACCAAGCCCACCGACCAAAGGGCGGTGGGGGAGAAGGTATCCTACACCTGCTCCATGCACCCGCAGATTCACGAGGATGCCCCCGGCAAGTGTCCCATCTGCGGCATGGACCTGATAGCCGTCAAAACGGGGCCAGCAGCTAAAAAGGCTGCTACCAGCGCGGCCGTGTACACCTGCCCGATGCACCCGCAGGTCCACCAGGCCAAACCCGGCTTGTGCCCCATCTGCGGCATGGACCTCGTAAAACAGGCCGGGCAGCCGACTCCGGCGGGAAGCGCCGCGGCCAGCAGCGCGGACCTGACGCTGACCGCGCAGCAGGTAACGCTGGGCAACATTCACGCGCAGGTCATCGGTGCCAGCCCGTCCGAAATGCCCGCGCCAACCGTGCTCACCGGCACCATCACCGCCGATGCCCTGCAAACGGAGAGCGTGAGCAGCCGGGTGGCCGGGCGCATCGAGCACCTGTACGTACGCCAAACCGGGCAGCCGCTGCGGAAGGGTGCGCCCCTGTTTTCCGTGTACAGCGAGCAGCTGCAGGCTCTGCAGCAGGAGTACCTGCTCGCCCTGGCCCAAAGCCGCGAGCAGGGCGGCGCCTACCGGCAATTCGCCGAGGCTACGGCTCAAAAGCTGCGTCTCTTAGGCCTGAGTGCCACGCAGCTCCGGCAGCTGGGCGCCCGGGGCCGGCCCAACCCGGTAGTCACGTACTACAGCCCGACGACTGGCACCGTGCAGACCCTCGACGTCGTGCAGGGCCAATACGTGACCGAAGGCAGCCCCCTGGTGACGCTCACCAACCTGGCCACCGTGTGGGTCGAAGCACAGCTCTATCCGCAGGACGTGGCCCGGCTGCCGTTGGGCCAGGGCGTCACGGTGCAGGTGGCCGGGGAGTCCGGCTCCCTCCGGGGCAACGTCGTCTTTCTGAGTCCCGAGCTCAACGGCAGCAGCCAGGTCACCCTGGCCCGCATCCAGCTGGCCAACCCCGGAGGCCGCCTGCTGCCGGGGGCACAGGCCAACGTCCTGCTCGATTCCCCAACGACGGCCCCTGCCGCCCAAACCGCGTTGCGCGTGCCCGTGGAGGCCCTTATCCGCGACGGCGAGAACAGCTATCTCTGGACGCAAACCGGCGCGCGGCAGTACCGCCGCGTGCGGGTCAGCACCGGCGAGGGCTCGGCCCGCAGCGTGCCCATCACGGCGGGCCTGCCGGCCGGGACCAGGGTCGTCGTGTCGGGGGCCTACCTGCTGCAAAGCGAATATTCCCTGCGCCAGGGTGCCACCGATAGCATGAACGGCATGGCCATGTAAGCCGCCGAAAACCATTTCTTAACCCGTTGTGGTGCTGCGGTTCAGCACTTTTCTTAATCACCTTTCTCAACATTCATGAAAAAGCTCCTTTTCCTCGGCCTGGTGCTCACCAGCCTTTCCACCACTCTCTCGTCCTGCTCCGACAACAAGGGCACGGCCGAAACCAGCACGGCAACCGGCACCAGCACCGCCGCCGATAGCACCGCCCAGCCGGCGGGTAACCCCGGCCCGGGCGTAGCCGCCGAAACCTATACCTGCACCATGCACCCGGAAGTCATTACCAACGCGCCCGGCAAGTGCCCCAAGTGCGGCATGGACCTGGTAAAGAAATAGAGCCCCGGACTAAGCCACTGGTGGCCTTTTCCCGGAGCTAAACAGGCCCTTACTTCGGCACCATATCGGCTCGTTAAATGCGGTCGGTACGGTGCCGAAGTATAGGAATCACATTAAGGGATTCCGGCCACGGCGGGCGGGACCTGGCCAATCTTACTTCCTTTTTCCTGGTTTTCCTCCTCAATCAGGGAGCGTGGTTGACAGTAGGCCCTGCTCTGCCTAGCCTGCATTACGCGCTGGCTGCCGTGCTATTCTGCGCGCTCAAACAGTCCGCCCCAGGGTCGAACTCTACCGAGCTCCAACCACCCTTAGGCCGGGATACCCCACCCTTACTTAAACCGTTGCCCATGCCCACCCTATCAGCTATTGCGTCGGACGAGAAGCGCTGTGTACTATACATCAAACACATGGTCTGCTCGCGGGGTATTCGGGTAGTAAGGCGAGAGTTGGAAAGCATCGGCCTGCGGGTGCTGGAGGTGCGGCTGGGCGCGGCGATAGTCGCAGGCCCAGCCGAGCAGCTGGAATGGGAGTGCATTCGCCAGGCGCTGGCCACTGCCGGCTTTGCGCTGCTGGAAAGCCCCGCGCAAGCGCTGGTTGACCGGGTGAAGCTGGCCGTGCCCGGGCTGCTGCGGCGCTCCGACACGCTGCGGCACCGCGAATTCATTCCTGCCCTGGCCCGGGAAATGAGTCTGGCCAGCCGCGACCTGCACGCGGCTTTTGCCCAGCTGCCTGGCCACGAAAGCCTCATTAGCTACATCACCGGGCAACGCCTGGCTTACGCGCAGGAATTGCTGGCTACTTCCCGGCTTGACATCGGACATATTGCCCGGCAATTGGGCTACGGTAGCCTGGCGCACTTTTCCGGCCAGTTTCGGCGGTTCGCGCAGTGCTCACCCTCGGCCTTCCGGCAGCAGCTAGGAGAGGACACTGCTTTGCTGTTAGCGCCAAATGATGCAAGCCACGGGGCAATTGATGCAAAACCAGCGTAGACTTAGGGGGTATAAGGTGGAGTTGTAAAGCATTGCCATCCACTTCTAACCCGCTGAACCATGCACGCTCAGAACCAATCCCTCCTCGACGCCCTCAACGCCTGCATCGCCGCCTGCGAGCACTGCGCCACTGCCTGCCTCAAAGAAGAAGACGTCAAAATGATGGCCCGCTGCATTAGCCTCGACCGCGACTGCGCCGATGTCTGCGCCCTGACGGCCCGCCTGATTGCCCGTGGCTCGGAGCACGGCCCGCATTTGCTGCGCGAGTGCGCCGAAGTGTGCAAGGCCTGCGGCGACGAGTGCGAAAAGCACGGTGCCCACATGCAGCATTGCAAGGAGTGCGCCGAGGCCTGCCGCCGCTGCGAAGCAGCCTGCCGCGCGGGGATGAAAGTAGCCGCCTAAGCCTATTGTTCTGCTGACGGCCGGGTGACGGGAAATCATGCAAGTCCCCTGCGCAATTCTATACCCCTGGCGTGCCACTCTGGCCGCAGCTTTGCGTGTTGTATTGGCACGAACCCGGTGCGGGTTCCTTAACTCAACTCGTCATGAAAACCCTGCAATTCAAAACCAACATCAACTGCGGTGGCTGCATCAAAGCCGTCACGCCCGCCCTCAACCAGCAAGCCGGAGCCGGCAACTGGCAGGTCGACACGGCCAACCCCGATAAGATTCTGACCGTCAGTTCCGACCAGCTCACTTCGGAACAAGTCGTGCAGGCCGTGGAAAATGCCGGCTTTAAAATTCAAGCGGCCTAATCCTTTGCTAAACCAAAAACGCCCGGCTGAGCCGGGCGTTTTTGGTTTAATGAGGTTTCACCTGCTGAATTCCATCGATTTCGCAACAAGCACCGCCGGGTCGGCTAACATGACAAAGCTCACGCATTAGCCCCGCGCTTGTCATGGCATCCCATCCAGCCCCGGCGGACCTTTGACACGGCTGGTTCCGCGCCTGCACCTTGCGCTACTCTTGGTGAACGAGTAGCTCGTGGTCCGGCCAGTTACGCACCCGTTCCCCCATAACAATCATTTCCCCCTCCCATGAAAAAGCTCCCTTATCTGCTGGCCACCCTCCTGATTGCCGGCCTGACCAATGTAACGCTCGCCCAGACTGCCCCGAAGGCCGCCCACGCGCATTCCGCCACCAAGTCGTCGCACCAGGACTGTTGTATGATGAAGGACGGCAAGATGACGATGATGAAAGGCGGCAAGATGATGCCGATGACCGCCGACATGACCATGGCCGATGGCACCGTGTGCATGACCGATGGCACCTGCAAAATGAAGGATGGCACCACCATGAAAATGAAGGACGGCCAGTGCATGATGATGAGCGGCAAGATGAAAATGCCCGCCGGCTCGAAAGGCCACCACAAAATGGACGGCATGAAAATGTAGTCGGCAGGTCCGGTTTCGGTGGTCGCGGCTAACCGCCGCGAGCGTTGAAACTACTTCTTTGACTAGCGGACTCGCGGCTGGCCGCGAGTCCGCTTTTTTTTACTCTTCGCCTAGCTCCCCACCGGATGATTCACTCCCACGACCCCGCCATGGCCCAACGCCCCCTGTCCGCGCCTGCGCCCACTACCGCAGGCGACGGCCCGCAGCCGATGGACCACAACAAAATGGACCACAGCCAGATGGACCACGGAAAAATGGACCATAGCCCGGCGGGCGGCCACGACGCTGCGCCAAAGCCGGTCGGAAACTGCGGCGCACTAAGCTGGCGGGCACCGCGTCGGCGCTACGCATAGGCTTTCAGCCCTCAAGCCAAGCCATTATCAGGCGGTCAATTCGTTGCTAGCCCACGACCATTACCGCTCCAACTGCTGCGGAGCTGGCCGACCTTCCTGACTGTGGCGGGCAGCCTCCTGCCGCTCGGCCCGGTCGCTGCCGTGCTCAAGCACGTGGTTGCCGCTCTGCCGGGCCACGGCGTCGAGCGCCTGGCTCACCTGGGCAAGCTCAGGCTGGTCGGTGCGGTAAGAGACCTTCATCTCCGAGTGCCGGATGCCTGCGGCGTCAACCGCACTATGTAGTTCGCCGGCTTTCGCGCCGCTGGCAGTAAGGGCCGCTTGCACCGCTTCGGCCTGGCCCCGCTCGCCGCGTGCTACGGCCGGCTCGTCCACTTTGATAACTACCAGCTTCTCGCTGCCCGCGGCCGCGGGGCGGGCGGCCTCCTTTTCTGCCGTCGGGGTATCGATATCGGGCTTGGCAGCCACATCCAGGCTCCGGTCCCGGTTGTGGGGCTGAATAGCGGCGGCTGCCGCGGCCTGCTGCCGGGCGGCCCGGTCCGCCTCGGACTCGACTACGTTCACGCCGGCATACTTTTCATGGCCGGCCTCCGCGCGGGCCGTGGTGTTGGTCACGATGGCGTGAATGATGGCAATATCCGGCTGGTCGTTGCGGTAGGTGATGTCAAATTCTGCCCGCCGGATGCCCTGCTCATCCACGGTGCTGCGGACCGCACTCGTTTGCATGGAGTAGCCGGAATTATCCAGAATTGCTTTCCAGGCCTCCGCGCGCCCGCTGGTGTCGGGCTGCAGCTCATCCACCTTCCACGTCACGGTTTTCTCCCCGGTGACTGCTGCCGTGGGCGAGTTGACGCCCACGGCGGCCTCGGCGTGGCGGGCGCGGGCGAGCAGCTCTTCCCGCTCGGCTTCATCGACTTTGCGGCCCGCCGGCGGGGGATTGTCGTGGATGTACTCTTTCAGCAGTACCAGGCCGGCGTCCCGGGCGTACACGAACTGCGCGGTGTGCTCCGCTGCCTCCTGCTCGCTGCGGTAGGAGCGGGTGGGGCGGTTTTCCTCGGTGGCGGCGCCCACCACCGCCTGCGTAAACCGCTGGTCAGCCTGCGCCCGCTCCTGCTGCGCTTCCGGGCTGCTTTCCCGCTCGCGCCGGGCTTGGCGCTCGGCTTCCCGCTGTTCTTTTTCCTGGCGCTGGGCCTCGGCCAGCCGCTGCTGGCGCTCCGATTCGCGCTGCTGCTCTTCGCGCTGGGCGGCGGCCCGAATCTGGTCGGCGCTCAGGCCTTGGTTGGTATACTCCAGCTCTTTGCTGAAGTCTTTGGCCAGTGGATAATCCACCCGTAGAAAGATTCCCGGCTGGCGCTCCGGCAATGGCCGCAGCTGCTCCCGTTGCCGGTAAAGCTCCTGGGCTACTACTTCCAGCTGCATGACATCGGCGCGCGCCACGCTCATTCGCACGACCGTCAGGCGGTCCGTGCTGCGCGTCACCTCAGCGGCCAGCGAAGGGCCCGCTTCCTGGGTGCTGTTGATTTTAGCGACCCGCTCGCTGAGCTGCTGCACCTGCTGGTCACCCTGCGCGGGCGTGTCGTGGTGGAAGCTCACTTTCAGACTCACGTGATACTTGTCGGAAGTGGCGTGCCACTCGATGGGCCGGGTGGGCTCCTTGTAAGCATCCTGCTCGCCCACTGGCGCGAAGGGGCGGGCCGGCTGCAACTCATTGAGGTAATTGATGTTAAACTGCCGGCCGCCGGCGTCGCGGTCATTGGCCAGCACCACCTCTTTCGGCTCCTGCTTGTCAATCACCCGCTGAATGAGCGCCACCTGCGCCTCAGTGGGCGTACCGCTGGTGGCGATGTAAAGCGTGTTCTTAGAGTCCTGTCCGTGCTTGAGCTGGAAATGCGAAAGCGAGTCAATGGCCGACTCGCTCACCACCACGCGCTCCACCGGGGTGTCCTTGCCGTCGGTGGGGTGGGACACCCAGATGCCGTTTTTAGGCAGCGGCAGCAGGCTTTTGTAGTGCTCGTTCTTCTGCTCGACGCTGGCCAGCCCGTTTTCATTATAGAGCGGAAAGGCCGTGTTCCTGTGCTCGTTCTGCTGCGCCGTGAAGATGCGCCCCTGGAAAGCCGGGCTGTCGAGCGTCGCATCGGTAATGCCGCGCCCGTGCAGGTAGCTGCGGTCGGTGAGCTCTTTTTTGACGCCCAGCACCTCGGAAATCAGGCGGGTGCGGCGCTCTTCCTCGGCCTGCCGGGCCGCCTGCTCCGGGTCGCCCACGGGCAGGTTGCTCAGCCGCGCGGTTTCGGGCGGGGTGGCGTACTGAGTCGCATACTGGCGGGCCGGGGCCGGGGCGCCGTCCAGGTACTCGCGCAGCTGCTGGCGCACCTGGCCGAGGTTGAGGCCGTGGCCGTCGCCGCCCCTGGTCTTGGCAAAGTCGATGATGGAGCCCGCGTCGCGGTCGTCGCCGGTATTCAGGTACACCTGGTGGTCGCCCTTGCGGGTGACGATGACGTGCTCGTCATCCTTGACCAGGTGGTGCCAGTCGCCGCGCCGGCTTTCCTTCTTGATGGTGTAGCCCTGGCGCTGGGCGTAGTCAACCAGGTCAATGTCGCGCTTGAAGCGGTCGAGCTCGGTGGGGTCGTTTTCCCGGGGTGCGTTCATGGGGTGGGCTGGGGGAGTGGAGCCGGACAGCTCCGACTCCTCCCCGCACCCCAAGCGGGCCCGAGCAGGAAAGCTATCCGGGGTTAGGTTGTCGGCGGCGGGGTACCGGCCCGCTGCGCGGCCGCGTCGAAGAAGGCCAGCTGCTCGCGGAACTGGGCCAGGAGCTCGGCGCTGCCGAACACGTACTGGTTGGCGCCGCTGCCAATGTCGATGCGCACGATTTCCGTGGGCAGGGCCAGGGCGCGCAGCACGCGCTGCACCAGCCGGGGCTCGTCGCGCTTGAGCTTGCCGTTCTTCAGGTTGACGACGTTGGTATAAGTCAGGCCATGCTGGGCACAAAAGGAGGTTAAATCACCCTGGGCAAGGGCTTTGAGACGGAACTGCACGTAGCGCAGGCACTCACTGTAGGGCGCGGACAGGCTAAGGTCAGGAAAGCCCAACGGGGCGGATAGGTGGTCAGAAGGTACCATGCGAAGGAGGGCACACTGCGGGGGCAGTGGGGGTGAAGTATCGGAGCAATACCCCAAAGGACGCATATCGGGCTTAGAAGCCGCAACGCCATCGGGGAAAAACTCAAATCTTCTGCCTCCCCACAAATCCGAAGAGGAAATCAGCAGGATGCTGCTTCGCTGGTAGCCGCTTCATACGACCAAGTGTTCTTTAAGTTTTCACTAACTTTTTGCTAACACTGTTGCGCTTCTTGCCGTAAGGGGCCGGTATGCGTTCCGGAATACTCTTATTGGTGGTGATACTGGCCCTGGGTGCCCTGGCCGCGCTGCTGTGGTGGCGCTTCAAGGGCAGCGGCAAGCCGGCCGCTCCGGTTGCCGTGCTGGCCACCCACAACCATCATTCCCTGCGCTCCTTCCACTACGGCACTGCCGCCACCGCCAAGCCGGCCGGGAAAGCAGCAGCTGCCACCGAAGTCGGGGAGGCCCTGGCCCGGCTCCTTCCCCGGGAAGACCTGCCTGCCCCGGAGCCCGCGCACGCTGCCGAGGAAGAGCAAGCAGCACTCCCTGCCGCGAGTCCACAGCCTGCTATTGAGGAACCAGCTGAAGTCGGCCCCGAAGCGCCAGCTGAAGAAGCGCCCCGTCCGGCCTCCATTCGCCACGCGGCCGGCGCCCTGGCCTCCCTGCTGGATGCCCAGGAAGATGCAGCGGCGCCTGCGCCAACCCCTGAGCCCTTACCGGAAGCTGATGAGGAGCCGGCGGAAGCCCTCTTCCACAACCCTATCACCGCACCGGCACCCACGCCCAACGACCAGGCCAACCGCGCCGCCGAAATCGCCCTGCGCCAGCAGCGGCGGGCCCGCATGTGTACCGATGCTTCGGCCCAGCGCGCCGCTCTGAGCGGCCTGTTTCCCGGCGCCGGCAGCCCCATCCCCACGGCCCAACCCTCCTGACTGCCACACCTGCTTCTCGGGGAGATAAGCACCCTGTTTTCACCAATTACCCCTTTCTATGATAACCAATTTGCTGTCCCGAGCCCGTACCCACGCCGCCACGGCCACTGAAACCCTGCACACGCTGGCCGCCGCCGGCCAGACCTACCAGCCTTCCAAAGCCGAGCAGCGTGCGGCCGCCCTACTAACCACCCTGGCCCTGGCCACCAGCCCGGCCCGTGCCCAGCGCGGCGGCGGGGGCGCCGCGGCCGCGCTCGAAGGCGTGCAGGAAACCGTGGTGAGCATCGTGCAGGTGATTTTCGCCATTGTGCTCATCGTGGGCCTGATTCGCGTGGTGATGAAGTTCGTGCAGGGCGCGCCGGATGCGCTGGGCTCCCTGGGCTGGCTGGTGGGCGGCGTGATTCTGTGGTTCGGCTTCCAGCTCTTCAAGGACGATTTGGTCAGCGCCGTGGGCGGTGGCGACGGAGGCGTACGCTAACGGCCATGCGCTCCTACAAATCCATCGAGCGGCCCGCGCAGGTGCTGGGCATGAACATTCAGGACCTGGGCATCATGGTCGGCCTGTTCATCGGCTCGGTGCTGCTGCTGGGCTTTCTGGGCATGGCCGTCAAGATTCCGCGCCTGGTGTACCTGCTTGTCATCGTGGTGGAGCTGGGCCTGATTCTGGGCCTGCGCTACCTGAGCAAGCGGCAGGCGCCCGGCTTTTTGATGGGCTGGCTCTCCTTCACCTTCATCCAGCCCCGCCGCCTGGCAGTGGGGCCCATTCCCACTCCTTTCACCCATGACCAAACAGCCCAAAACGGCCGCGTTTAACGCCGTGATGCCCGTGCACAGCTTCGAGGGCGACAAGGTGGTCTTCAAGGACGGCCGCGTCGCGGTGGGCTTCCGCGTGGAGCCCGCCGAGATGGAAAGCTGGACCTCGGACGACTACGAGACCTTCCAGACCGCGCTGGTGGGCGTGCTGCGCCCGCTGCCGGTAGGCACCATCGTCCAGAAAACCGACATCTACTACGACCGGCCCTACCGCGAGGACAAAACCCAGCAGACCTACTTCGAGAACAAGATGAACAAGCACTTCTTCGAGCGGCTGGTGCTGTTCCAGAAGTCCTACCTGTTCCTCTCCTTCGCGCCGGTGGCCGTCAAGTCACCCAAGACCAACGCGGTGAATGCGCTGGTGGCCCGCGCCGGCGAGGCCGTGCTCAAGAACCCCTTTGCCCAGCTCGTGCACACGCTCGAAGCCGCGGAAAGCGGTGCCGTGGAATTCATTCAGGGCATCAAGAACCTGGGCGGTGTGACGTTCGAGCGGCTGCAAAGCGCGGAGATTCACCAGCTCTACCTGCAGTACTTCAACCTGAACTTCGACGGCCAGCCCACCCGGCAGGAGCGCGAAATCGGCAACGACCTAGGCACCTTCAGCGTGGGCGAGCACAAAGTGAACGTGCTGTCGATGGTGGGGCAGGGCTCGGATGCCTACCCGGCCGTGCGCAACGGGTACGGGGTGACGGCGCCAATGCTCTACCCGCTCACCCACATCCTGCAGTGCCCGCACGTGCTTACCCAGGCCCTGCTCATTCAGGATACCCGCGCCGAGCTCAGCTCGCTCGATACCGACCGCAAGCTTAATGCCTCCCTCTCGTTTCTGGCCACCCAGGACAACCACCTGCGCGCGGCCGAAGTAGAGGAGTTCACGGCCGAGGTGCGGGCCGAAAACAAGCAGATTGTGGGCCTGCACCTCTCGTGCGTGCTCTGGGACACCAACGACACCAGCCGGCGCGAGAACGTGGAGCGGGCCACCGCCGCCTTCCGCTACATGTTCGGCACGGAAAGCGTGGTCGAAAGCTACCTGGCTTTGCCGGTGTTTTTCGGCCTGCTGCCCGGCAACGCCTGGCAGGTGCCGGACCGCTGGCTGACCAGCACCGCCGACCGCGGCTCCTGCTACACCCACTGGACGGCCACCTATAAAACCGACCCGGTGGGGGAATTCCTGACCGATAGGTTCCGCAACCTGGTGCAGGTAAACCTGTTCAACACGGCCCTGGACAACCAGAACGCCATTGTCATCGGCCCCTCGGGCTCGGGCAAGAGCTACACCTTCGGCAACCTGATTGTGCAGCGCTTCGAGAAGGGCGCCCGCCAGATTATCATGGACGTGGGCGGCACCTACCGCAACGTGCTGCAGTCGCTCAACGGCGAGGACTTCGATAACACCTACTTCGAGTACGACCCACAGCGGCCCATTGAGTTCAACCCTTTCGTGGTCCCGCGCGACGCCGCGGGCAAGTGGCTCTACAACGACGAAAAAACCAACTTCCACCTGGCCCTGCTCGCCGCGCTCTGGAAGGGCGGCAAGGACACGGCGCTGGACAAGTCGGAGCGCACCATACTCTCGCGCTTTCTGATTGAGTACTACGCCTGCCTCAACGAGAGCCCGCGCCTGAACCAGAAGGACGAGGAGTTTCCCGGCATGGAAAGCTTCTACCGCTTTGTCGAGCAATACGACCAGGAAATGCAGAAACCGGTGGCGCAGCCCGGCGACGGGGTGGAGCCGGACCCGCTGGATGGGGCCCGCCGGCAGTACCAGAAAAACCTGAAGTACATCGACATGCACCAGTTCTTCCTGGTGCTGGGCCAGTACATCACCGGCGGCCGCTACGAGCGGGTGCTCAACGCCCAGCGCGACGTGGACTTGAGCGAGTACCGGCTCATTTGCTTTGACCTAGCGAAGGTGCAGGCCGACCCCGACCTCTACCCGGTGGTGGCCATGCTCATCACCGAGCTGAGTCTGGATTTGTTCCGCAGGTTCCCCGACGACATCAAGTACATCGCCCTGGACGAGGCCTGGACCATGCTTTCGGGGGTGCTGTCAGAATTCATCGAATCGATGTACCGCACCATCCGCAAAACCAACGGCTCGGTCACCATCATCACCCAGGGCATTACCGAGATTACCAGCAGCAAAATCGGGCCGGCTATCATCAACAACTCGGCCACCAAGATTATCCTGCGCCACGTCAACCCTGACTCGCTCACCCAGCTGCAAGCCCCGCTGGGCCTGACCGGCCACGAGATGGATTTGATTAAGTCGGTGCGCTCCACCGAAGCGCTGCGGGAGTTCTTCATCAAGCAGGGCGCCAAGGGCAAGGTCTTCGCCCTGGAAGCCTCCCCGCAGCTCGATGCCATCCTGACATCCAAGCCCGTGGAGCGCAACCACCTCAACAAGCTGGTGAAGTTCTACCAGCAGACCCAGCAGCGGCCCCGGACTGACAAGAACGGGCACGTGCTGCTCAACGACGAGGGGCAGATGGAGTACGAGCCCGTGCGGGTGCAGCGCCTGGACTACGCCGTGGACCAGTTTGTGGAAGATAAACAGGCCCGGAAGGGGGCCCTGGCATCATGACTATGCTGGGGAGTATGCTCGGGATGGTCGCCTACGGCATCGACCCGGGCTTTCTGCGGGCCTGCGACCAGACCCTGCAGGTCGTGCTCACCGCCTGCCGCTTCATCACGCCCAGCCTGATGGGCATTGCCCTGCTCTACACCATCGGGCGGGGCTTCATCTCCGGCAGCGGCCTGGCCATGGACTGGGGGCCGATTATCAAGGCCACCTGGATATTCTTCCTGCTCTTCTTCTACCAGACGCTAATGGATACGCTGGGGGCGGGGCTGGCGGCCTTTACGGCCATGTTCTCCACCGACAAGTCGGCCGCCGAAGCCATCCGCGACCTGACCACGCCGGCCTCGGTGGCCGCCGCGGCGCGCAACGACTCCATGGGCATCGGCGACATCGTGGCGGGTGCCAGCTCGCTGATGACCAGCATTTCGCAGACGCTGAGCTCGTTCACGCTCTCGGGCATCCTGACCCGCCTGTTTACGGCCACGGCGGTGCTCATCATCCGCCACATCATGCAGTTTATCCAGCAGTTCATCCTGGGCTTTCTGTACGTGTGCGGGCCGATTGCCATGACGCTGTCAGTGATTCCGGCCTTTGGGCAGCTGGCCATGAAGTGGCTGCAGAACTTCCTGGCCGTGCAGCTCTGGGGCCTCACGTTCGTGCTGCTCGACACCATCTACGGCTTTTACGCCGAGACGGCGCAGGCCCCCAACGGCCTGTTCGGCGGGCTCACCAATGGCCCGCAGCAGTCGGTGGACGACGAGAAGTTCATGGTCATGTCCGTGGCCTTCGTGCTGCTCTACGTGATGGTGCCCTACCTCACCTCGATGTTCATCGGCTCCTCGGCGGTGCAGGGCTTCGTGGGCTCCATGGTTGGCTCGGCCGTGGGTGCCGCGACGGCTGCGGCCGGCGTGGCCTCGCCCGGTGGCGGGGGCCTGTCGAGTGCCGTGGGCCGCGCCCTGGGCAACGGCGGCAGCCGCGGCGGAGGAGGAAGCCACGGCACCGGTGGGGGCGGCGGTGGTACCGGTGCTAGCAGCGAGGCGGGCGAATCAGCCGCCTCCTCTGCTTCCTCGGGCCTGCCCACCATCACCATGTCGGAAGCGCTGAACCCGTCTTATCGCCAGCGGGCCTCGGGCATCTGGACCAAATAACCCATCCTTCTGACTTCCTATCCATGAAGAATCTTCCCTCATTCATCGTAGCCGGCTTTACCCTGGGCCTGACCGCGGCCTGCCAGTCTAACCAGACGCCGGAAGCTGCTACCACCCCGGACGCGCCGGCCGCCACCCGGCCCACTACTCCGCCCACTACTGCCCGACCGGCCCCCCTGCCCATCACGGCCGTGGACCTCAGGCCCGGCGTAGCCGAGCAAACTCCCCGCGAGGGCTACCTGCAGGTCGTTTCCGCCAAGGTGCTGCAAGCCGAGCCCATGCAGCTGCGGCTGCCGGCTATGTGGCAGTCGGACCCGGACCGGGCCGACGGCGTGAAAGCCGCGCCCGGCTACCGCATTTCCTACGAGGCCGTGTTGCAGTGGATACCGCAGGGCTTCGGCCGCCAGCAGGTACCGGCCTCGCTGCCGCTGTACTCACCCAACGGCCGTGACACCCTGGCCTCCTTTCGCGTCGGCGGCCTCAACCTGAATGTCCCGGGCCGGGAGCGATACTCGGTCACGCCGATTGCGCCCCGCAAGCCGCTGACCGTGCGCGGCACGCTCTACGCCTTCCTGGGCCAGAACGAGCAGAAGCAGCCCGCCCTGGTCGTGTACCCGTACCGCGGCCAGGCCGGCGGGTTTGATGACTCCTTCAAAAAGGTGCTGCTGCCCATCAGCCAGTAAGGGCAGTGGAGAGAAAACGCACCATTTACCACAACCAGACTCTCAATCAATGGATACCGCCAAAGACTTAAGTACCTCCTTTTCCACCATGCGCAACCTGGCGCTGGGCAGCGTGCTGGCCCTGCTGCTCGTGGCCCTGGCCTCGGGCTTTCTCGTCTACCGGGCCTACGAAAACAGCGGCCGGCGCGTGTACGTCGTCTCACAAACCGGCTCGGTGGCGGCCCTTTCGGCCGGCAACGACGCCCACACCCCCTACGAGGCCCGCAACCTGGTGCGCCAGTTCATGCAAACCATGTTCGGCCACGACCAATACACCTACAAGGCCAACCTGGACGCGGCCCTGCCCCTGATTGAGGGCCGGGGTGGCCGGCGCATCTACGAGGGCTTCACCCGCGGGCAGGTGCTGCAGAACTACGAGCGCTACGCCGCCCGCAACGTCGTGACCGTGGACAGCGTGCTCGTGGACATGAGCAAGCGCCCCTGGTCGGGTGCGGTCTACATCAAGCAGCGCATTTTCATCGGCGGCCAGCAGAAGGAGCCGCTGCCGTTGGCCGCCAAGTTCAACCTGGTGGAAACCAACCGCTCGGATGCCAACCCCTACGGATTGCTCATCACCAACTTCGACTACATCCCCTACTCCCCGCAGCTGACGCGGGAAGAGCAGGAGCTGCTGCAGTCCCAGGAAGCCGACCGGCAGCGCCGCCTGCAGGAAGCCGAGCGCGGCCTGGCGCCGGCCGGCCCATCCACGGCCCCGACGGCCCCCGCCGCGACTCCGGCCCCTACTACCCCGGCTAAGTAACCCTTTATCCTTCTCACTCATGCGTTTTCACACCCTTCCGGCCCTGTTGGGGCTGCTCACACTAGTTTTCCAAACTGCGCCTGTTCACGCACAAGGCGCCGCCACTTCTCCGGCCACTGCCGTCGTGGCCAGCGATAACCTGCTGGACGTGGCCGTGTCCGACTCTTCCACTACCTACCTGGTCTTTGGCGGGCCGGTGTCGCTGGTCGACGTGGGCATGGCCAACAACTACCTGGTCAAGATTGAGGCCAACGCCGTGTTTGTGCGCGCCAGGCGCAAGCACGCCCCGCCCACGCCCATCCTCATCCGCTACGGCTCGAAGTACTGGATGGGCCGGCTCGTGTACGTGAACCGCCCGGTGCTGCAGCTCTACGACTTTCAAAAGGACGGCACGCTGAGCATCAACGGCAAAAACGCCTCCTCCACGGGTGCGGCCCCGGAAAACGAGCTGGCCCTGGACAAGGAGCGGGAAAAGAAAGCCGTCGTCGAGGGCAAGCTCCAGAAGCTGCGCAAAGTCCGCGAAGAGCACCAGGCGGTGGCCGTGGTCGACAACGACCTGGTGCTTACGCTGGCCAACGTGCGCAACGACAAGGATTTCACCTACCTGCGCTTCAAAGTCATCAACAAGACCAACATCGACTACAACGTGGACTTCACCGACTTCCAGCTGGTGGAAAACGCCCAGAAGAAGTTTCTGGCCCGCAAAAAGAACGAGGCCCGGCGCCCGCTGGCTCCCTCCGGCGGCGGACCCAACCAGGTTATTACCGGGCGCACTACCGGCTACCTGACCTACGCCATTCCCCTGTACGCGGCCACCGAGCGCGGCTACCTGGAAGTCACTCTGCGGGAGCTCAACGGGGCCCGGGTGCTGGTGCTGCCCGTGCCCTCCCGCGTGATTAACCGCGCCGCTACCATCTAACGCTGCCCGCTATTACTATGGAACCCATCACTCCCCCTACCCAACCAGCCGCCCCGGTTGTCCGCCCGGAAAGCGAGCAGCCGGCCCCGGCGGTCGCGCCCGTAAAGCGCACCCCCACGGAAATACTGCGCGCGAACTGGATGGCCTTCGCCGGCCTGCTGCTGGTGCTCGTCATCGGCGGCCTGTTTCTGTGGCTGAAATCGGCCAAGGAAGCCGCTCAGCAGCAGCGCGAGCCGGTGGCGGCCGCCTCGGCCAACATCGAGCCCGAAATCCCCTCGGTGGAAAATACGCCCCCGGAGCCGACCACTTCCCCTTCGGCCCAGATTGAAGCCCAGCGCCGCGCGGAGCAGGATGCCCAGAGCGCCCCGGCCCGGGCCACGGACCAGGATGTCGTGGACGTGTTTGCGGTCGACACCACCGGCCTGGCCCTGCGCAAGCGGCGCCGGGCGCAGGCGGCCGCCCAAGCGGCAGCCCGCCGCACCGAAGCCGCCCGCCTGGCCGCGGCCGACGTGGACACGATTGAAACCACGATTCAGGACCCTGCCACGGGCTCCTACCGGGCGCAGACCCTGGTGGTGCCGCGCCGGCGCCTCATCGCCAGTGGCGGAGGCCGCCCCCGGCCGGTTACTAGCCGAAGCGGGCGCAGCCTGGTACCAACCCGCGACGTGGACGGCACCCCGTTTGAAACCGACCCGGACGTGCTGGCCATGCTGGGCTCCTCGCCGCCGGAAACCCGCGCCGCCTACGAGCGCATGACCGGCAAGCGCTACCGCGACCCCAACCAGACCGCGCAGCTGCTGGCCAACCGGATGAGCGCGCCCGGCATGGATGGCTTCAATACGGTGAAGGTGGGCAATGCCACCCGGATGATGGCCCAGGGCAGCCAGCGCGAGCAGCAGTTGGCCCCGGACGTGTTTTTCAAGTGCGTCATCAACGGCGAGCAGAAGGTGCGCACCGGCTCGGTGGTCATCCTGCGCCTGCTGGAGGATGCCGTGGTTTCCGGGGTCACCTTCCCCAAGAACATGGTCTTTGCCGGCGTGGCCACCGTGGGCACCAACAACGTGACGCTGGAAGTCAACCGCCTGGGCCCGACGCGGGTGCAGGCCGACATCTACGACTTCAACTACATGCCGGGCATCATGATTGACCCGGTGAAGCGCGTAGCCCGGGAAGCCGGCATGGCCGGCAACGAGCTGCAGCAGCAGACCACCCAGGAAATCAGCACGGCCATCGACCGCTCGGCTTCGGCCGCTAACTCCGTGGTGGGCGTGGGCGGCCGGGTTGCCGCCTCGGTACTCGCCCGGCCCAAAACCCGCACCAAGCTGCGCGACGTGCTGCTGCCCGATGGCTACCCCATCCTGATTACCACGGCGGCCGCCGGCCGGCTGGGCCCGGAAGCGGTGGCGCGCTAATCCTTTCCTTTCACCTAACCGGATAAGACGATGAAAAAGATGCTTTTGCCGGCCCTCGTGGCTCTGGCCCTGACGCTGGCTACCGCTGCTGAGTCAAAGGCCCAGATGGTGGTGAATGACCCGCTGCACATGGGCGTGCAGATTGGGGAGTTTGCCAAGCGCCTCGCGCAGTGGACCGAAACAGTCAAAAACTACCAGGTCATCAAGGATGCCAGGCAGATTGCGGGCGTCACCAAGGACATTACCGGGGAGGTCAAGAACATCACCGATGAGACCCTCCAGCTGCAGCGCCAGGTGCAGGCCGACCTGCGCAAGGTGCAGAGCGTTCAGGACCTGCGCCTCTCCAACCCGCAGGAGCTGTTTGCCCGTGCCCTGGCCATGTCGGGCCGGGGGCAGAGCAACCAGTACATGCCCGTGTTTCAGAAGGCCGAGCGCCTGCGCCAGGCCCTGCAGATGGGCAACCCCCAGCAGGATTTGAACACGGTGTACGACGTGTTTTCCCGCTTCGGCTCGGGCGCCACGGCGGGCAACAACCGCATGAGCTCCCAGCAGTACCAGCAGAAGCGGGAAGAAGCGGCCGTCTCCACGTTTGCCTACGAGGAGATGATGCAGAAAAAGAAGATTGCCACCGCTTTCGGCTACTACAAGATTGCCGACGAGATGACCCAGCAGAGCATCGAGATGAATGCCACGCTGAAGAACCCCGGCCGCTACGCCATGACCGAAGGCGAGCGGATTGTGGCCCTGAATACCTCGAACGACAACATGATTAAAGCCATGCAGCTGCGCCAGGAAGCCGACCGGCTGCTGGCCGAAGCCTCCCAGCCCGGCCCCTCGCGGCAGGCGGCTGAAATGGTCTATTCCGACATCCTGGTGCAAAACGCCCTTATCAAAGCGGACCGGGCCCGTCCCCGCAACTAACCCCTTATGAAGAACCTATTGCTAGTGGCCCTGCTGCTGGCGGGGGCCGGCGCCGTGCCGGCCTCCGCCCAGCGCCACGTCCAACACATTTCCAGCTGGGGCGCCCACCTGGGCCGCTCCGAGAAGGGCAACTTCTACGAGCTGAGCTACACCAGCATGCTCACTAACCGCCTGGCTCTGCACGTCAGCGGGCTGCGCGAATCCGGCACCCTGAACGGCCGCGGCGAATACTCCAGCTACGTGGGCCGGGTGCTGCTCGCCCCGCAGCTTTTCCGACTGGGCGAAATAGCCTACGTGCACCTGCTGCTGGGTGCCGGCGCCGGCTATGAGCGCACCGGGGAGAACGGAACCGCCGAATTGGCTGCCGACGCCAAGGCGCCGCAGCGCTTTACCTACGGCCCGCAGGCCGGGGCGGAAGTCGACTGCTTCCTGGGCAACCGGCTTTCGCTGGTAGCCACCGCCACCAAAGGCTACTTGTTCAACAACCCGCTTATCGACCAATGGCCGGGCTACGCCAGCGCTGGCCTGCGATATCACTTTCGCTAACCCTGCTTTTCTGACCTATGAAACGACTGACTTATCTGCTGCTGAGCGGCCTGACCCTGACTACCGTAGCCAGCTGCTCCAAAGACGACGCGACGCCCGCCGGCCCCAAGGAATACCAGGTGGAGTATCGCATTTCTTCCCCCACCGCCCCGCTATCCGACTACCTCAGCTACGATAACGAAAGCGGCGGCACGACTACGCTCAATAATGTCCCGCTGCCGGCCACTTACCGCTTCAAGCGCACGATGAAGCAGGGAGACCACCTCAGCCTGCTGGCCAGCCTCGACGGGGGCACAGCCGCGTCGGAAATCACGGCCGCCATCCTGCTCGACGGCCGGGAAGTGAAGAAGGAAACCGGTCGCGGCACCGATGCCCAGGCCGTGCCGGTGTACGTGCTTGGGCAGTAGGGAAGAAAGCTGTACGCAGCTCAGTGTTCACCCTAAGCCTTACCTGCACCAAAGAGAAAGCCCGACCAGATTCCTGGCCGGGCTTTTCTTATGGGATGGGGCATTCTACTCCGCCCTGGTCAGCTCGCGTTGCAGCAATGCCTGCAGCTGCTGGTAGGACTCCGGGCAGATGCGAATGGCAGGTTCGGCGGCGGTGCAGTACAGGAAAGTAGGGTCGGCCAGCGCCACGGCGCGGGCCCAGGCAGCCTCGGAAACGTCAGCGGAAAGAGATAGTAAGGGGGTGAATTCTTCTTGTATGAGCCGAATGACCAGCTTCTGCACGGTAGGGCAAATGCTGGAAAAGCGGCTATAAGGACTCGCGGCCATAGAAAATGTCAACGAAAAGGATGGGAAACGCCCCGCCTGCAGCCGCAGCACGCGGCCGGGCAGGAATCAGCTTATCAGTACCGCCGGCCGCTTAAAGGTCCAGCAGAGTACCGATTTCAGAAAGTAGGGAGCGTTACCCGAGAGAGCCGACAAACAGGGCGGGCCGCTGCTGGATGGGCAGCGGCTGCTGGTGAGCCCAGCGCAGCCAGTTCGCAGAGTGAACCGCTGACGAGGGGCAGCTATGCAAAGCGTAGGATTTCTGGGCTAGCATACTCGGCTATCAGTTTGGCAGGCAAAGCTAGCCAATACGGTCAAAACAAGCAGTTGTTGAACTCTGACAATAGCTTGCCCTACGTTAAATCAACCTAGAAGTAGAATTGATTATCCAACCATGAAATGGCAATCTGGTGCTCGTTTGACTGAGGCTTCCATTTTTTGAAAAGAAGAGGGAAGTCAACAGGGAATCTATCATAACTATACATATGCCTAAAGAGGTCATGCATGACCAACTCGGAGCTTGAAAAGCCAAAATCGTTATCGAGTTTCACAGGCCGAACCATCGAACCGTCAATGATTGTCCACGCTTGGTCAAACTTAACCCGTCGATTCAGGCAAGTCGCCTCCCACATTTGTTTGAAAACATAGCTTTTAGTTGAATCAGCATATTTGCTAGGCAACGCATCTCTTATGTCGGTGATGAAACGAGTAAACGTTGCTACTGAGGAGTGAAAATATGCAAGAGTGGTATCCAGCTTTTCGCCGTTTCTGGACACCCGTGCCTGCTGACCGGCCTTTCCAAAATATTGGTCGTTGGCTTTGCCATCAGAGTGGATGATACAGTCTCTAGTACACTTCACTTCATTGACATTCCCTATAATCTCATGGCTCAAGGGGGCCGTTAGTTCCACCGTTTCTGAAAATTGTCTAACAAACCGTTCAAACTTGCCATATGCTAAATCCAACACTTTTTGGTTAGCTTTTTTGTAGAACAACTCCAAAATCGAGCCTTCGTCCAGCAATTCATCAACAGCGAATTGCTTGCTACCCAACTTCTTGGGATAAGAAATTAGGACACGGTATAATATTTCATTTAGCAAGTGCTCTGAAATGCTAGTCAACCCAATTATAGAAAAATTGCGATTTTGAGCCTTCTCATCAGTTGTAAACTCTGCGGACCCATCAATCTTATCTGCTAGCGCTTCAATTTGTGAAATCTTAGACAAGGCATTTGTGAAAGAGTTGGTAATAGTTAAGCTCAGGGTGGCCCGCTGAGCTATAGTCAGTAAGTTCAAGTCCATTTTTTCGAAAGTTTGTTCTCTAAGATTTTCCTGCAAATAGCTAATAAAACGCGCTAGGACTATTGCGAAGGTTCATCCTCCCGTAAGCACCTTGTTTCGGTCATTTGTTAAGGGGGCCATTTTCTTCAAATTATAGGTAGCGATTAGTAAGTTTTATCGCTACCTATCTACTATCTTGCTTGCCCAACCCAAAACCGGGCAAGTATACCTTATATATAGACTGCATGGAAAACGACGTCGCACTCACTGTGAATCCCGTGGGTCACGGGTTGGCGCACCACACCGGCGCGGCCGCCCGCTACGTCGAGGCCGGACTGACCGGCGCGCCCAACACGGCCCGGTCCTACGCGGCCCACCTGAAGCGCTTCAGTGCCTGGTGCACCGAACATGGCTTCTTAGCATTGCCAGCACCCGTCGATGCCCTGGTTGGCTTTTGTACCCACCTGGCCGAAACGGGCAAAAAGGTCGGCACCCTGGAACAGCACTGCGCGGCCATCAGCAAGGCCCACGCCGTCCGGGGCGTTGACTCGCCGACGGATGACAAGCAGTTTAAGATTTTCATGGACGGCGTGCGCCGGGTGCACGGCGTGCGACAAAAGCAGGCACCGGCGTTTTCGCTGGTGCAGCTCAAACAACTGGTTCGCAGCCTGGATGTGAAGACACTGACCGGGCTGCGAGACCGGGCCATTCTGCTGCTCGGGTTTACGGGGGCATTTCGCCGCTCCGAGCTGACGGCGCTCAATGTGCAGGACTTGCGCTTTACCGAAGAGTGCCTCGTCGTGTCGCTAGGCAAGAGCAAAACTAACCAGCTGGGTGACTACGAGGAAAAGGCCATTTTCTACTCCCCTGAGCCAGCCGTCTGCCCTATTCGCTCCTTAAAAGCTTGGCTGGAGCAACTGGAACGCAGTGAAGGTCCCGTATTCGTGATGTTGCGCAAGGGCAACCGACTCACCACGAACCGCCTGTCGGACCAGACCATCAATACGTTGGTGCAGCGCTACCTAGGGCCGGGTTATACAGCTCACTCATTGCGGGCTTCCTTTGTCACGGTGGCCAAGCTCAACGGGGCCGATGACAGCAAAATCATGAATCAGACCAAGCATAAGACTAGTGCGATGATTCGCCGCTACACTCGTTTGGACAACGTGCAGCAACACAATGCCGCTAAAGAATTAGGATTATAACAGCCTATAAACGCTCGTTTACAACATGTAAAATCGCAGTTCTGCTCCCCTACCCCAGTAAACATGGTTAGCATGTTCTACAACCTCGAAGGTGTCCATCCTGAGCCGACATGATGAGAAGGCATAGAAGCATGTTTGCTGGGGTTGGGCTATCCAGCAAGGGCTAGATTATCAATCATGTCAAGTGGTTGTGGTTTAATACGGGCTGGGCTCCGGCTATACAACTCCGCCTTTCGTGCCTCTTTTCGTTACCACGGCCAAACCGAGTGGCGCGGATGACAGCATAAAATCTGAACCAGACCAAGCACAAGACGAGCGCTGTGATTCGCCGTCACGCCCGCCTCGACAACGCACGCGAACACAACTCCGCGAAGGCGTTGGGTTTCTAATGGCGTGCCCATGACATGTTAGAATTGTCGTGCTTTCCGCTACTTTTGGCTAGGTGCGCCGGGTTTGCGCCGAAATTCAATGCGTATCCGCTCGCCGAACATCTTAACCCGGCCTTGTCCATCAAACGGGCCCGGGTAACACCCAAACCGTGCACCTGAAGCCGGTGCAGCGGCTGCGCCCGTGCCGGGCCGGCTGCGAGGCGCGCACGCGGGAGTTACCTTGCGACAGACACTGGTGGCGGCCAAAGAGGAGATGCTGGTGCTGCTGCGAGGAAGTAGTGACTAGGCCGAGCTAAATGCTCACCGCCTGCTCATCTACTCGTAGGACGGAGCCATCAATCAATGAGCTTATCGTTTTAGCTAGCTGTACAAATCCTTAATCAATCAATCCGTTGGCCCAGCTTACAATACCTCTGATGTCGTCGCTAACAGTACTTCCCCAACCACAGGCTTGGCCTAATGGCAATAGAACTCGGTTGTTGGGCAGCGCTGCAATCGGAGATTTCATGACACCTGAAGAACGACTGTCAACATTTGATAGTAAGAAATTTGAAACCTTTGTTCTTCAGTGGGCTGATGAATACTTGCGCAGCCGATACGATTTGGTAGAATGCCGTGGGGGAGCTAATGATAAAGGACGTGATGTTGTGGCTTGGATAGACCCACCCGGCACTCCAAATCGCCGCTATGACACCTATCAGTGTAAGTACTATGGAGATAAGTTAACGCCGGGAGAGTTTTGGGAAGAATTAGCGAAGCTTTGTCACTACACTTACACGGGAGAAATCAACATACCAAATAGGTATGTACTTATGACATCCAAAGGTGTCGGCTCATCACTATCAGAACTCATTGATGCTCCGCATAGACTTCGTAAAGAACTTTTGCAACGGTGGGAGGGAAAGGGCATCAAAGGCGCTGGTAAACATATACCAGAAATATTATCAGGCGATTTCAAAAAGTACGTTGAAGCCTTCGATTTTTCCATTGTCGAAAGTGTTCCTCCAGGGGAATTTATCAAGCAACACCAGACCACAAAGTATCATGCACACGTTTTTGGTATAGTAACGGAAAAAGAGAGGCCAGTTCTACAGCCTCCTGCGGAAATTGACGAGACAAGAGAATCAATCTATATAAAGCTAGCACTCGAAGCCTATGGAGATGCGTGTAACAAAGCAGGATACACGCAGACTGATTTGGATTCTTTTCCGCATTTCAAAGACCATCTCGCGCAAACCAGAATTGATTTCTATTCCGCAGAAGCCCTAAAAGAATTCAGTAGAGACAACTATATAGAAACTGCTTTTGACAGTTTACTTACTCAGTTTGAGGCTGGGATTAAGCCGACTTATACTCGAAGCCACGCAAATGCTTTTGAGCGCCTACTAAACGTCACTCAGACGGCATCTCTGCTACCCATTAACCATAGCTTGCTTCAAAATGAAGTATCTGCCAACGATAGAATTGGCATTTGTCATCATTTAGCAAATAACGGTCGGATAACATCTTGGATTTTTAGCTACTATGGAACAAATCAAATCTCTAGCACCTCCAAATAATATTCCGAGGCCATTTAATCAGCCACTTGAGCTAGGCTTACGGGCTCTGTATATACTAGGCGCATTACGACCGCTGAAAACAGACCTTCAAAGGCTTCTTTTTTTAGATTATATCCTTGTACACTCTGCTGACATAGAAGGCGGGCCGGAGAGCCTGCATGCAGCTGTGCCATATCGAACAGGAGAGTGGCTTGCACACAAAACAAATTTGGAAAAAGGACTTTTGATGTTTGCAGCAAAAGAGCTAGTTACCAAAGAGTTTTCGAGCGAAGGTATCGTTTATTTCGCTTCTGACCTGACGATTCCATTCACTGACCATTTAAGTTCCAGCTATTCTAAAGCGCTAAAATCACGCGCACGATGGCTGGTTGAAAGGTTTGGTCAAACCTCGCTAGAAAGCATGTCTAAGCTAATGCTTTCGAATATCTCTGTCTGGGGTAGCGAAATGCAGCAGATGAGCAACGCACGAAACAAGATTACTCCATAAGGCGATGTTGGGATTTAGAATTACAAAATTGGTTGTCACAGGTGAAAATATGGCACCAGCCTCTCTTGATTTCGGACCTGGCCTGAATATTATTACTGGCCCTACAGACACTGGTAAGAGTTGGGTATTTGAATGCATCGCCTTTTTACTCGGGAGTAGCAATAAGCCCAGAGAAATAGCTCAATCTAAAGGCTATACAGAAGCTTACTTAGAACTACTCGCTTTCCCTACGATGCAGTACACTCTTAAACGAAAGTTTGAGGATACAGACACCTTGCTTTTTAGAGGGGCTTATCAAGCTATTTCAGAGCTAAAATCTACTTTATTAAAGCAAAAAGAGCCAAGCAAGAAACATCCACATACCATATCCTCTTTTCTGCTCCAGTTGTGCGGTTTTGGGGAGGCAACCCATCTACCCAAGAACGAGGAAGGAATAACGGAGAAATTTTCGTTTCATACACTTCGCCCCTTACTATTAGCTGATGAAGTAGGTATTATCGAAAAGAATAGCCCGCTCACGGTAAAAGGTTTTGCAAATTCAACGAAAGCAGCTTCGCTTTTCAATCTGCTCCTTACCGGGATTGGTGCTGCCGAACCTGTTAAAAAGCTTAAAAAAGAAGTAGTATCAGCGGGACGTAATGGAGAGTTGAAGATGATTTCAACCCTTATCAAACGTCTCGAAGATGAACTAGCTGCATTACTTGAACTCGAGTCAGCAGATGTTGAAAATGAAATAGGTCAAACCAATATCAGATTGAACCGGGCGTTATCAATGCTAAACACTCTTGATAGCGAACGCAGAACCCTATTAAATCGAGCTTCGGACATAGAAACGAAAGCGCTTACACTTTCAGAAATAAGGATTCGGTTTGACACCCTTAAAGAGCATTATTATTCTGATGTCCAGCGTCTAGAATTTATCTCTGAAGGACTTTTTCTTTTCGACGACTTACATTACATCGCCTGCCCTTTCTGCGCTACACCTCTAGGAAGCGACCATCGCAGGGCAGTCTGCGAAAGAGACTCCTTATCCAATGAACTAGTTCAACAAGCCTGCCAGCAGGAAGCAGCAAACATCAGAAGACAACTTTCTGAACTAGAGCTAGCCTTAGGTAATATTTCTACTCAGCAGGAAGAATTATCCACTGAAAGCAACACTATTTCAGCTCAGTATCAAGAAATTGATAATCGTATTGCACAAGGCATTGTTCCAGAAATCGAGTCATTACGCTATCAGTTATCGTCATTCGCT
Organism: Hymenobacter plasmatis; assembly: GCF_020711255.1. Taxonomy (GTDB): domain Bacteria; phylum Bacteroidota; class Bacteroidia; order Cytophagales; family Hymenobacteraceae; genus Hymenobacter. The sequence continues at coordinate 24,993 of NZ_JAJFAW010000025.1, read as the reverse complement.
GAAAAGCGGACGCAAGCTTTTGAAAGAGAGCTATTGGTCAGAAGGCTTGAGCAGTTTCGGGATTTAGAAGACAGCTTGTCAATTACTTCTGGTGAAAAGGCCACCAAGCTGGATAGGTCTCTTGCACCAATGGCAATAGCCTCCTTTTGTCAGCAAGTAGAATACTTGCTGACAGAATGGAAAATAGAATTTTCCCCACCTATTACATTTGACCAATCCCCTAAAGTTCTCGATATAGTTTTGGGAGGAGAACCCCGCACAAACTCGGGTAAAGGAACGCGGGCTATTACTTACTCAGCTTTCTTGTTGGGACTTTTGATGCATTGCAAGGTGTCGCAGATACCTCACAGTAATTGTATAGTCCTTGACTCTCCACTCACAACACGGCAAAACCCTGAGCAGACTACTGATGACAAATTACTGCCTCAGGAAGTCCAAGCCAGTGTTTTGCGTATAATAGCCGAGGTTTTCAGCAATGAGCAAGTCATTGTTATTGAAAATAAGATACCTCATTTCGAATCTAAAGCCCCTGTACACTACAATATTTTTACAAAGAACCCGAATAATGGTCGTTATGGGTTTTTTCCGTATTTACAATAAGTAAATGAAACTCGCCCGCCAGCTTCGCCTCGACGCCTTGGCCGCTGACGGCACCGCCCCCATCCAGCTCACCATTACCTGGCAGGGTGGCCACAATAGCCTTAACGCAATTGGATAATCCTCTTGAACTCTGTTTACAAAGGTTTCCTTTGCTGAATAAGGTTCGATAAACTACCATTTTCCGAATAGTAATTCTATCCTCGTCCAAGGCCTAAAAACCCATATTTCTATGCTATTTTTTTCGTAGGTTTTTCGAACCCTGTCTTTGATGCCTATCGTTCTATACCTCTGACATCGCGGCCATACGCTTCCATCTTGGCTGTGCCAAGTTCCAATTCTTTAGGGGGCTTTTCCATTATACCTACCGCGCTTTTCAACTCGTCCAGTTGTCGACTGCCATTCAGCGCCGCAATCTTATCCGCTGCGTCGATGGATTTACCGATGTTTTCCCGATTCAACCCGCCAATAAACGGCGTACGCTCTACGTGCCGGGACACTTCCTGCAGTCGGGTCGCTTCCAGTCCTTTTCCGTGCTCGCGTAGGCCCTGGGCCACCTGCCTGGCAGCGTCCTTAAAAACGGTCTGGGCTTCCGCGTGAGTTTGGGGTAGCGGCCGTTGGGCACTAGCTGCTTCTCTAGTCACTGCTATTACCTGCACCTGTTCGGCCGCCGCGCGAAACCGCCGCGCGTCCCGCTGGTCCTGCGCGGCATCGGGCCCCTGCAAAGCCGGATGCTTGCTGATTTTCTCCGCCGCCTGCTGAAACTGCCCCAAGTGGGTCTGAATAGCCGCCGGATTCAGGTTAGTAGCCTCTACCCCCTTCCCGACCGCGACGCCCTTCTCATAATTGCCGGCCCCGGGCATGTTGGCCACAATGTCCATTACCCGATAGCCCGTCACCTCAAATTCGCGGCGCGCATCCATGGCTTGCATCTGCGCGGATAAGGCAGCTAATGGCCGCGCCTGGCTGGGGTCACGCAGCTTTTCAGCTTCGAGGCCCGGCGCCGGGCTGATGACCTGCTCAAACATGGCCTTCAGCGCCTGCAGGTTCTTCTCTGCTTCCTGGGGCGCATGTGGGCGCACCATCGCCAGGTCGCGGGCCCGGTTGAGCGTGGCCGGGTCGATGCGGGCAAAGTCAACCTGGTAGCCGGCTTCCTTGCCCAGCTGCACAAACGTGGCCTGCAGCGTCCGTCCGTTGCCGTCCCGAAAGGCATGGGCATGGTTATACTGGTCGAGGTAGTAGGCCGCCCGTTCGGCAAACTTCTCTTCCGGCAGCCCTTTCAGGTAGTTCTCTTTGCCCAGCTGCTCACCGATGGCGTTCAGGCGCGGCTCTATCTCCTTGTAGGGCGCGTAGGTCATCGTTTCCTTGAAGCCGGTGACGTACGTGGGTTTGTGCCCCTGAAACTCCCGGTCGGCCCGGGTTTCGCCGGCCCACTGGTAGACGCCCTCAAACAGCTTCTCGTGCACCTGCTTGAGATGGGCGTGGTCATAGCGCCCGCCGGGTATGCCACCCTGCATATTAAGCCGCTGCAGGCGCAGCAGCGAGGAATCGGTTTCGGCCTGGGCCAGTTGCTGAGAGTCGGTAATGCCCAGCCGGTTTATCCGCACCCCGTTCTCGTCGCTGAATCGGTCGCCGGCTACCATCAGCGCGCGGGGTTAGGCTCGGAGGTAGCGGAGTCGGCTGCCGGCCGGTAGCGGGCCAGCAGCATGGCGTCAGTCAGCTCAATGGCCTCCTCGATGCTTATATCCCCGTCCACGTGTCGCTGCATGATGGCCAGGGCCTCCGGGCTGGGCGCGGGCCCGTTGCTCATCAGGATGGCAATGGAGTTGTTGGCGTGCCGCTCGCGCTCCTGGCGGGCGGTCAGCTGCTCGGGGGTGAGGCCGGCCGGGGCGGGCGTGAAAAAGGTCTTCATCATAAGGTTCTGGGTGTGGATACTCGGGTACTTACTTAACAGTAAAAAGGGCTTAAACGTCGCTTTTAACGGTCTTTTTGAGGCTAATCCACCTCATTCTTTGTGCCTCCTGCTAAGGTGTTTACATGCAGGGCCAGCGTTTCTTTTACCTGCTGGCTGACCCGCCGGTAGTTCTCCTGCACCACCGTCGACAATACGGCGGCGCTGTCCTCTTCGCCAGTCCCGAACGTGGCCACGGGGTGCAGCGGAAACCGCTCCTGTGTGGCGTCGGCCCGGGAGATGACGCCCTGGAAGAAGGTGCGCTCGGTTTCCACCGTCTGCCCGATAAACTCGCCCTGCTGCAGGCCGATGGCGTCCTGCACCCGCACCAGGTTGCGCTCCTGGTAGCTGGTGCTCAGGTTGGAGCTGTGGCTGCCGTGGCCCCCTCCCCCGCCCTGGCTCTTGCCCGTGCTGGTGCTGTGCATCTGCTTGTCCTCGCGGCCCACGAGCTCCGAGATGAACTTGGCCGTATCGAGCGAGTTGACCTTGCCGAAAAACTGGTTGTTGAGGTTGCTCACCATAACCTTCATCTTTTCAGGGCCATAGGCATCGGTCATTTGAGCTAAGTCCTGGGTCATGTAGATGGTGGCCACCTTGTTGCTGCGGGCCGTGGCCGGCAGCAGCTCCAGTCCCGGCACGTACACCGTGGCGGCCTCGTCGAGGAACACGTAGCTGCGGTGCTTGTGCTGCTGGTTCATGAGCTTGATGGCAACCGTGATGATGCAGCTGACCACCGGCGAGAAGGTTTCCTTAAGCGTGGGGTCGTTGCCGATGCACAGCAGCGCGGGCTGCTTCGGGTCATTCAGATTAAGCGAGAACCCCTCCCCTTTCGCCTCGTCGGGCGTGAGCACCCACACGATTTCCGGCGAGTTAATGCGGTTCAGAATCACCTGCAGCGTGCCCACCACGGCCGCCACCTGCTTCTCGGCCCGCTGCTCCACGGCCGTCACGATGCTGCGCACCATGCCGGCGCACTCCGGGTCCGTTTCCAGCATGCTCAGCACGTGCTTGAAGTCCTTGTGCACGGCCGTGGCCACCACGTGGGGAATAGTGCAGTAGCGGGAAAAGTGCTTTTTGTAAAACCAGATGATGCCCGTCAGGTAAGCCACCGCGCTGATATCGAAGAACTCCATCTTGCGGATGCTGGCCGGGTTGAGGTTGTTGATGATGGCCCGCGAGTACTCCTCGGCGAAAGCTACCACCGGCATGTCCTCGGCCCGCAGCGGGTTCACCCGCTCGCTGCGGGTCAGGTCGCGGAAGTTGATGACGTGCAGCACCACCGCCGGCTCGGGCTCTCCGTTGGCCAGCAGCCGCGGCGGATTCTGTCGGCGCCCGGCCAGCTCCAGCGCTTTCTGCGCCGTTTCGGCCAGCACCGGAAACTTGAAGTCGTAGATGAGCCCGGCAAAGTTCTTGGCCGCCAGCTGCTCGATGAGCGGCTCCCCGATGGAGTAGGTCTTGCCCGCGCCAGCACCGCCCAGCACCAGCACGCCGCGGTAGGGATTGGGCACGTTCACCCAACCGCCCCCTTCCGTGGGCAGGTTGAACCCATCCGGCGTCTCCAGCTTCTTACGCTCCACGCTCAGCCCGAACTCCGGGCTCCTGGTCGCGGCCCGTAGCAGCCCCACCACAAAGCCGCTGGCCAGCACCATGGTCACTGCGACGGGGTAGCCCACCCGGATAAAGCCCGGCGGGTAGGAAGCCATGGTGAGCAGCCCGTAGGCGCTAAGCAGAAACAGCCCCGCGCAGCTGGCCACGACGACGCGCACGGCCTCGGGCCGCAGCGGCTTGCGCCGGGCTGGCCCGCCGGGTTTGCGCTCGGGTGCGGGCAGCACGAATACCAGCACTCCGGCCATGAGCAGCACCAGCCCCCGCAGATAGCCGCCGGCGGCTTCATAGAACCGGCCCGCCTTGACCAGCAGCTTGCCTTTAAACCCCTGGCCGGCCGATGCCACGCTCAGCGCGGCCGCCCCTCCCCTACTCACTACCTGGTCGCCGGCCCGGCTCGTGGCCGTGGCCAGTTCGGCAGCTGGCTGGCCTACTACCGGCCCCGCCTGCCGCTGCAGCCGTGCCCGGCGGGCTTCCGCCCGTTGCTGATTGATGACGGCCATCCGGGCCGCCAGGCGCTGGCCGGGCGTCAGGCCTGGGGTCTGCACGGCGTGATGCTGGGCCGCCCGGGCTGCCGCTAGTTTCGCCGGATGCTGCAGCACGTACCATTCGCCGGCCAGCAAGGCCAGCAGCAGCAGGCCGATGAGCAAGCCGATAGATTGGGACTGGGCCGCCGGCCGGGGAGGTGAACTGGTCATAGGATACAGGGAAAGGGGGTAGATTGCTGGGGTACTTACATCTCGATGTCGAGCTCTGCCCCGCGCCGCCCGGGCTTCTCGGCCACGTGCTCGGTACGCTCGTCTTGGGTGTTCCGGGCGCGGCGTATCAGGTGCTGCACCGCGTGCAGAGCAGTGGTGGCCTGGCGCTGTGGAGCCGCCGCCTGCTCCCGCCCCGTACTAAGCAGCTGCAGGGCATTGTCAATGGGACGTCCGTCGCGGGCCCGCTCTTCCACCCGGGCCAGCATCCGGTAAAAGGTCTTGTCAAATTCCCGGGCCACCGCGATGCCCTGCACCGTGTCCGGCGCCAGGCGCTGCTCACGGGGCACCAGCAGGTTGATGCGCGCCACGCGCTCGGCAATCTTTTCCAGCCGGCCGGCGTCGTGGGTACTGTCCCGCTGCCGGGTGGCCTGGGGCCGTAGCTTCTCATGCTCCTGGGCCACGTAGCCGAACTGCCGCTCGAAGTGCCGGCCCGAAGCCGCCTGCCAGCGCATCAAATCAAACCGCTGCCGGCGCCCGCCGGGGTTGAGGGTTATCTGTTGCTCCGCGTCGCGGGCGCTGACAATGACGTGCACGTGGGCCTGCCGGCCCGTGCGCTTCTCCCCGGCTTTGGCCGTGCCGGCCACGACTTCGGGGTCGGTGCCCCGGTGGGTGCGGTCCTGGTGGAGCACGGCGCCCCACACGATATCCTGGCTGCCCAGCTTTCGGCCGCCGGGCAGGTTGAAGTTCTGCGCGTACTGCTGCATCACTTCCCGCGTGTAGGCCCTGAGCTTCTCCGGGTCGCCGCCGATGTGAGCCAGCTCCTGCTCACTCGGGCTCAGCACCAGGGAGTAGAATTTGGCCTCGCCGGCCCGCAGCCCTTTCACATTGGTATCGATGGCCTGCCGCACCTGCGCGGCGTTCAACTGGTCCGCGTCGGCGCTGAAAAATGCGGCTTCCTGCCCCTCCCCTACCGCTTCGTGCTGCAGGTACTGGAGCGTCTGCGCGCTGCTGCCGGTGTTGGTATAGGCCGCTTTGCCGTGCGTTTTGGGGTTGATTAATTTGACGTACATCGGAAGGTATACCGGTTTTTTTACTCGCGTATTGTGGGTGCTTTCCCGCCCTATTGCCCCTGCCCTGCTGCTGCTTCGGCTGTCTTACTGCGCTTGCCGGGCCCCTCCTTTCGTGCCGCTTCCAATGCTTCTTTCACCTGCTTTTCCACCGCTTCCTCGTTGCGCTGACGCAGCAGCTGGAGCGCCTGCTGCTGCCGTTGCAGCTGCGCCTCGCTGAGCGTTTCCAGCTGGGCATTGAGGTTGCTCACCAGGATTTCGTTCAGGCGCAGCAGCCGGTCCAGGGTGATGCGGGTGCACAGCATCTCCTCCAGCATGGCCGTGAGCAGGGTGCGCTCCTGCTCCTGCAGAAACCCGAATACCCGGTCCCCGAGCTTCTTTATCTGCTGCATGATGAGCTGCCCTTCGCGGGCCTCCGTCTCGCGGGGGTCCAGGCCCCGGGTAGCAAAGTATTCCACCGCCGCGCTGGCATATACTCCCAGGCTGGTGCCCACTTCCGTCGCGGCCGCTTCGGCCTTCCGGTGGGCGTTGTTGTCCAGCGTGACCCGCTTGCGTAGCTCCGTGTTCATCGTGCTGTTTCCGGTTTAGCGGCCTTGTGGGCCATTTTTCAATCTTTAAATCAGGCACTTAGCTTCCCATGGCCCATAAATCAGCTTTGCTGGTTTATAAACCACTCAAGACTAAGGCATTAGCCGCAGGAGTGGGTTGTTCTTCTTGCTAAGACTAATCTACACTTAGTAAAAAGTTAGTCAGAAGCTAGTACGCAGCTTTCCGCTTCCGTGTTAGAAGCTGCCGCCTTTTTCTTCACTGCCCGCTATTCCTTCTCCTTTGCTGGCTTCCGGCTTAGCCCGCCTTTCCCGGATACGGAACTATAATACCCTGCTAGCCGGCCACCATCAGACACGCACCTTGTTTCCCATCAATCGCTGCCTATAGCCCAGCAGCGACGTTTCCGTGAAACAGGCTGTTACTGCATTTCAGCAATTCTGTTTTTCTGTTGTCAGTAGTTATCAAAGTCCGCCGGGTGAGGTAGGGCTACACTGTATTTCTGCTTTTCTGTAGTTCTGTGTTTCTGTTCTCTGAATCCTGCTGCTGGCAGTTGACTAATTCTGCTTTTATATAATTCTGTTGTTCTGCATTTCTGTTTCGACAATACAGGTATGTCCACTTCATGCTCGTGCAGAACCGCAGTCCTCCAACTCTGCAGTTCAGCAAAAGTGCATTTCTGCTTAAATGCTTTTATACAATTCTGTTGTTTTACATTTCTGTTTATTAACTATGCAACAGAACTATTTTCCTGTTTAATTGCGTAAAAACATTTCTGCATTTCAGCAGAAGTGATGTTCTGTTTTTCTGCTTTTCTATTATATTTGGGCTTCTGTCCCGCTGGTCCTCGTGACCGGCAGCTACTCACGCCCGCAACCCCGCACCAACTATGTCCAAGGTTATCAGCTTTGCCACCCAGAAGGGGGGCTCCGGTAAATCCACCCTGGCCCTCGTGCTCGCCGCCCCGCTGGCCACCGAGTACGGCCTGCGCATCGCCGTGCTCGACTGCGACTACCAGCAGAGCATCGTCAAGACCCGCGAGCAGGTGGACGCCGCCAACTTCGCCAAGCTGCGCGAGGCCAACCCCGACGCCCAGTACCCCTACGACGTGTATCCCTGGCAGCTGAACCGGATTTTCGACTTCATCGATAACCCCGAGCACAACTACGACCTCATCATCATCGACGTGCCGGGCCGCGCTGACGGCGACGACGTGTTCAACGCCCTGACGGCCTGCGACGCGGTGATTGTGCCCCTGGTGTCGGATTACCTGGACCGGGCCTCCACGGCCGAGTTTATGACTATTCTGGAGGCCATCAAGAAAGCGGCCGACGACGCGCAGATTGACTTTCAGTACTACGGCCTGCCCACCAAGCGGGTGGCGGGGCAGCGGGAAGAGAAGGAGATGGACGACTACATCGACGGACTGGGCCTTTCGCGCTTCAATTCCTCCCTGGGCCACCGCAAGGCCTACACCCGTGCGTCGACCCTCTACAGCCTGCTTAACCCGGCCTGGGCGCGCTACGCCGGCGGCACCAAGGATACCTCGGACGAAATCCGCCGCGTCTGCGAGGAGCTCATCGAGCGCCTGGGCCTGCCCGACCGCCGCGCCACGGCCGCAGCTTCTGTCTCCACCACTTCAACCTCCGCGAAATAATGGGCTTCGAGAAACCACAAATCACGCCGCGCCGCCGCATTGAAGTGCCCGAAGAAGCCCGCCAGCAGGCCCGGGCCGGGATGGGAGGGGAGGCCACCCGCACGGCCACGGCGCCGCCCGCACCGGTAGAACCCATCGCACCGCCCGCCGCGGCAGCCGCTCCGGCTACCCCAGCACCGGCGCCCGCTCCGGTGGCGGCCCCCGCGCCAGTTGCGGCAGCCCCGTTAGCCCCGGCGGCTGCGCCCGTACGCGCCTCCACCCGGGGCCGTAAGCCCGCCGTGGCAGCTGCGCCCGCGCCGGAGATAGAAGTACCGCTGCACACGGTCCAAATCGCTAAATCCGTGGTGCAGGAGATTAAGATGAGCCTGCTGCTGGCCACGCCCGGCCCGGATACGCCCACCACCATCAAAAACTATCTGGAAGCCGCCCACCGGCACTACGACGCGCACCTGCGCAAAACCGGCAAGCTGCCGCCGGCCAAGTAGGGGAGGGGTAGAAAGTGCTGAATCAGCAAAGCCAGCCTCTTTGGGGGCTGGCTTTGTTTTTTGGGCGGTGGGGGAGGGGAGGGGCTAGCCGTCCCCGATTGAAGTGGCCGCTGGCTCTTTTTGAGATGGGATTACCTGCCCGTTAGGGTTGCTAGCAGGTTCTCCAGGTTGCTCAGAGACATCTTCATGCCCGTGGTGAAGCCCTCGAGGATTCTTTCCATCCGTTCAAGGGATTCATTGTACACCGCAATGCGCACCGTGGTGGTGCCGTTTTGCTCGCTGAATGTATGATTCCATTCCGAGCCGGGCAGTTCGACGTTTTCATCTTTGTCGGCAAACGCATTGTACATGCTGAAGTGGGTCTTGGGCGTAATGGCGGTGTATTCCTGCAGGGCCCAGCGCTCCTCGCCTGTGGGGCTGACCATGGCATAAAAGCGTTTGCCCCCCACGTGGAAGTCCTGGTATTTGGTTTTGGCGGTCATGGGGTGCGGGGGCAGCCATTGGTCCAACAGGTCGGCCTTGGTAAACGCATCCCACACCAAGGACAGGTCCGCGTCAAATTCCCGGGTGATGGTGACGGTTTTGGCGGCTTTGTCGACCGCAAACTCAAATGCTACAGCGTCGCTCATTTCTTCTGGTTTTTTAGGGTTGATAATACCTGGTCCAATTGATTGAATCGCGTTTCCCACAGCTTCCGGTAGTCGCTTAGCCAGTGGTCCACTTCTTGCAGCCGCTCCAGTTGCAGGGAATAGTAAATTTCCCGGCCGTGTTGCTGCTGGGTCACCAGTTCACATTCCGTTAGCACACGAAGGTGTTTGGACACCGCTTGCCGGCTGGTCTGGAAGTGTTCGGCTATAGTGTTGGGGGTCATTGCCTGCACGGCAATCAAAGCGATGATAGCTCGCCTGGTCGGGTCGGCTATGGCTTGAAAAATATCTCTGCGCATGGGTCAAGGAATTTTATGAAACCAACTGGTTGCAAATGTATGTGCAACCAGTTGGTTTCGCAAACAGCTTCGCAGTCAATTTTGGCCTTGGTTAAAAGTTTGGTACAAAGGTTAAACGGGCGGGGCCGCAGGAGACTCCCAGTCGAAGGCAAAAAGGGCCTCCAAATCGAAGGGGAGTGAATCTTTTAGGGCGTCGTCCGAGAAATCGAACTCGCCGTTCAGATTGATGTGCTGCCAGCTCGCCCGTGAGCTGGCAGTACATCAATCTGCCACGGACTAGCGCTCGGCCGCCGGGGCATGAAGCAGCTACTGGTTGGGACAAAGGCAATTCCAACAGACGATTACGTTCTGCACCAGCCGTTTGCAAGGGCCTGCTTGCGTGGGTGGTCGCATGCCCGCCGTCGCCCGCTCATGGATACTCTCGCGGCCATACCCAGCCAGCGCGGCGAAGAGGCCCAAGACCGCCCGCCCGGCCGGGGTGGCCGTATCGATGCCTAGGTCCAGAGCGACGAAGCGGACCTGCCGGGCGTGCAGAGCGGCCACCACCTACATGATGTGGGTGCTGTTGCGGCCCAGCCGGTTCAGGCGGGCTAAAGTCACCGTGTCCCCGGCACGCAACGTGGCCAGCCGCTCGGTGAGCACCGGGCGCTGTGAGCGTGCCGCTGATTTTTTCCCAAATCAGGCGGTCTACGCCCGCGACCTTTAGTTGTCCATATCAAAATGTCACATCTGCGTACTTTGCCGCCATGTCCGATTTCCGTCTGCGCGTATTTGCCGCTGTGGCCCGGCACCTGAGCCTGACCAAGGCCGGCCAGGAGCTGTTTGTGAGCCAGCCGGCCGTTACCAAGCACATCCGGGAGCTGGAAGCACAGTACGGCCAGCGCCTGCTGGAGCGGCGCGGCAACCGCGTGACCCTCACCGAGGCCGGCCGCCTGCTGCACGCCCACGCCGATGCCGCCGCCGCCGCTCAGCAGCAGCTGGAGGACCAGCTGCTGGCCCTGCGCGACCCCGACGAGGCCGCCGGCCGCCTGCGCCTGGGGGCCAGCACCACGCTGGCCCAGTACGTGCTGCCGGGCCTGCTGCCCGCCTTCCAGGCCCGCTACCCGCAGGTGCAGCTCTCGTTTCTGAACGCCAACTCCGAGCGCATTGCCGAGGCCCTGCTGCGCGGCGAGCTGGACCTAGGCTTCGTGGAGGGCCGCACCAAGAGCCACGACCTGCACTACGAGCTGCTGCTGCCCGACGAGCTGGTGGCCGTGCGCCGCGCCACACCCGGCGGCCCGCCCGCCGCGCCGCTGCTCCTGGCCGAGGCGCTGGCCCACCCGCTGGTGCTGCGCGAGCGGGGCTCGGGCACGCTGGAAATCCTCGAATTTGCCCTGCGGGCGCAGCACATCAAGCTCAGCGCCCTGCCCGTGGCCATCTACCTGGACAATACGGAGGCCATCAAGCGCTACCTCGAAGCCGCGCCCACCGCCCTGGGCTTCGTGTCGCGCCGGGCCCTGGACCGCGAGCTGGCGGCCGGGCTGCTCGAAATCGTGCCCATTGCCGGGCTGCACCTGGCCCGGCAGTTTGAGGCGGTATCGGTGCAGGGGCAGCCACTGGCCCGGCCGGCGCAGCGGTTCCTGAGCTTCGTGCAGGGGCAGCTGAAGGGGGGCAAATAAAAAATGGTGATGCCGGATAACCATTCGGTATCCGCTGAAAGCACCACTTTATGAGCAGCTTACGTACCATTGCAGCGTAGTGCGGACCGGGTGGTTCGCCCATCTTCACCCTACTTGCTTATACTCATGGAAAACACTCCGCAGCCCGCCCCAACCGATGCGCAACCCGCCGCCGAACCGGCCGCCCACGATGGCACCCCGCACTACGGCGACTTCGGCCACCCCGCCGACCCCACCGCGCCCCGCCACTACCAAGCCCCGACCAACGACGGCACGAACGACAACCCCGACGAGTTCAGCGAATTTCGCGGCAAGCACGCCGCCGCCACCGAGCACTACTGCATGCCCGAAGCCATTGCCGACCCCCACCAGCAGCGCGGGCACGTGGAGCAGAATCAGGCCGTCGCGGCCGTGCAGGCCAGCGCGGACGGCACGCCCGGCGAGCAGAAGGCTGCCTACGCCCTCGACGACCCCCGCATGGCCGGCGGCGACGTGTTCGACCTGAAAGACGAGCAAACCGGCTTCTAAGCCCTCAGGCCAGTAGTTCATCCGTCCAGCGGCCGGCTCGTACACCACGAGCCGGCCGCTGGCGTTTCCAGCCCTCGCGGCGGCCGGCTTGGCCACGCAAAACGGACGCGCCACCCTGGCTCGGCCCGGGCAATCAATAACCTTTGGTTATGCAGGATAATACTATTGGATAATCCAATCGGTGGGCAACGCCGTATATTTGCCTCAGAAACAAACCCCTCCCGCTCATGGCCCTCCCAGTTCAGCCCACGCCGCTTCAAGCTTCCACCCCGCTGCCCGCCCCTGCCCCGGCCGGGGAAACCGCCGCCCCCGAATTCAACGAAACCACCGGCTTCTTCCGCCACCTGCACACGCCCCGGGTGGTGTTCGGGCAGGACTTCACCTTGAAGCAGGTGGTGTTCGTGCTGTTCTTCGTGTTCTGCCTCACGCCCTGGGCCTCGCCGCCCATTGCCCTGGCGCTGGGCCTGCTGCTGGCCCAAACCATCGGCAACCCCTTCACCACGCAAACCAAGCAGGCCACGGCCAAGCTGCTCCAGTTTTCGGTTATCGGGCTGGGCTTTGGGATGAATGCCCACGCGGCGGTGCAGGCCGGCAAGGAAGGCATCCTGTTTACGGTAGTGTCCATCTTCGGCACGCTGCTGCTGGGCTTGGTCGTGGGCCGGTGGCTGGGTCTGGGCAAGCACGTGGTGCACTTGATTTCGTGCGGCACCGCCATTTGCGGGGGCTCGGCCATTGCGGCCATCGGGCCGGTGCTGCGGGCCAAGGACGAGGAAATGTCGGTGGCGCTGGGCACGGTGTTCGTGCTCAATGCCGTGGCCCTGTTCGCCTTCCCGCCCATCGGCCACGCCCTGGCCATGACGCAGAACCAGTTCGGCCTGTGGTGCGCCATTGCCATCCACGACACCAGTTCGGTGGTGGGCGCGGCGGCGGCCTACGGCAACCAGGCCCTGGAAGTGGCCACCACCGTGAAGCTGGCCCGCGCCCTCTGGATTATCCCGGTGGCCATCGGCACGGCCATGATTTTCAAGCAAAAGGGCGTGAAAATCACCATTCCCTACTTCATCTTCGGCTTCATCGCCGCGATGCTGGTCAACACCTTCGTGCCAGCGGCCAAGCCCCTGGGCCCGGTGATGGTGAACCTAGCCAAAATCGGCCTCACGGTCACGCTGTTTTTTATCGGGGCGGGTTTGTCAGCGCGGGTGGTGCGCTCGGTGGGCATGAAGCCCTACGTGCTGGGCATCCTGCTCTGGGTGGTGATTTCGACCGGCTCGCTCTACGTGATTCTACACACGGTATAGATGCTTGGTCGGGGCAGAGCGACCGAATGGTAGCGCTTGCTTTGCCCGATTTAACTAATTGACTGTCTGCATTCCGCAAAACAAGTTGTTTTGCGCGCTGGCTGGCCTTTGCCGCCTGTTTCACCTCTCTCCTTGGCCTCATGGAAACCACTCCCGACCCCTCGCCTCGGCTGCAGCCGGAAGACAAGCAGGCCTTCATCAAAATCGCCGGCCTGCTGACCTGGGTGATTGCCCTGATGGTGCTGGTAGTAGCCGTGACGGCCTACATCGTCGTCTTCAACCCTAAAACGCCCGACCTGCTGGCCGATGCCCCGGCCACGACGGCCGCCGCTGCGAGTGGGCCTGCGGCGGGCTTGCCTGACGTTGCCGGGGGGGCTGTGGGGAGCAAAACCAACTTCTTCCAGCCCGCCCGCTTCGTGCTCGACAGCGTGAAGCCCGACCCGGAGGGCCAGCTCATCCGCTACGGCCACGAGCTGATTGCCCACACCCCCCACTACCTCGGCCCGCAAGTGGCCAACCCGGCCCTGCGGCTGGCCGGCAGCAACCTGGCCTGCCAGAACTGCCACCTACAGGCCGGCCAGAAGGCGTTTTCGGCCCCCTACGTGGGCATCTGGGGCATTTACCCCACCTACAAAGGGCGCGAGGATGCCATCAGCACCCTGGAGGACCGCATCAATGGGTGCATGACGCGCAGCCTCAACGGCCGGCCCCTGCCGGTGGACGGCAAGGAGATGAAGGCCATCATCACCTACATGAAATGGCTGGGCCGCCAGGTGCCAGTGGGGGAGAAGGTGAAGGGCCAGGGTTTTGTTAAGTTCACCATGCCCAACCGCGAGGCGAATCTCGGGCAGGGCAAAATCGTCTTCGCCCAGCAGTGCACCAGCTGCCACGGAGCCAATGGCCAGGGCCGCCTCAACGGCACGCTGGCCGCCGATGGCTACCAGTACCCGCCGCTGTGGGGGCCCGACAGCTACAACGACGGGGCCGGCATGCACCGCCTGCAAACGGCGGCCCGCTTTATCAAGGCCAACATGCCTTTCGGCGCCACGGCCGAGCACAGCATCCTCACCGATGACGCCGCCTACGACGTGGCGGCCTACATCAACTCGCTGCCCCGCCCGCGCATGGCCCACCTGGAAAAGGACTACCCCAACCTGAAAAAGAAGCCCGCCGACTGCCCTTACCCGCCTTACGCCGACCGGTTTACGCAGCACCAGCACCAGTTTGGTCCCTACGCGGCGATGGAAGCGGGCAAAAAGGGCGGCGAGTAGCCCCGCACCGATTTCCAGTTTCACCCCTTTCGTTTTCACCGCGCTGCTTCGGTGGTGCCCTTTCCCCAGTTGCCATGAAACACCTGCTGCTGACCGCCGCGCTGCTCGCCGGCCTCACCCTCTCGGCCCGCGCCCAGACGCCCGCCACCCGCAACGCCACCGCCATGCATGACCGCGAAGCTTTTCAAAAAGGTGCCTTCCAAGGGGCCACGGCCGACCAGGCCCAGTACCATGTCATCTACCAGCTCGACAGCGACGACCCCAAGCTCATCCAGCAGACGCTGCGTAACATCGGCAACGCGCTGGAGGACAGCCGGCTTAAAGGCAAGCTCACCGTGGAGCTGATTGCCTTCGGCGGGGGCACCACGCTCTACCGCAAGGACCAGCCCTACGAGGCCCAGCTCACGGCCCTCAAGCAGAAAGGCGTGATTCTGGCCCAGTGCCTGAACACGCTGAAGGAAAGGAAAATGAGCAAGGACGAGCTGCTGCCGCTGATTTCCTACGTGCCCAGCGGCAACGGCGAGCTTATTATCCGGCAGGCCCAGGGCTGGTCGCTGGTGCATCCGTAGCGCCGGGCTCTCCGCTGCTTTCGTGCTTTTCTCCGCTTTCCTTACCCAACCCCATGAAACCCCTTCCGCACCTGCTGCTGGCGCTGGCACTGGCCGCCCCGGCCGCCCTTTTCGCCCAGACCATGCCTATCCAAAAGCCCACGCCGCCCGAGCCGGCCCACCGCTTTGACCCGCCCTGGAACGCGCCGTTTCAGGCTGGAGTGCCCTTCACGGTGCCGGGCATCGACAACGCGCCCGACCTCTACGGCGACGTGGTGGACCCGCAGTTGGTGGTGTTTTTCGGGGGCAACCAGTTCATGGTGCTCGATGATTTGCTGAAGGAGTTCCGCAAGGCCCACCCCGAGTACGTGCGCATTTTCGTGGAAACGCTGCCGCCCGGCATCCTGGCTAAGCAGATTACGCAGGGCAGCCTGGTAGTAGGCAACCTGCGCATCGAGCTGAAGCCCGACGTGTACGCGGCCGGCAAAAACCGCATGGATATGACGCCGGAGTGGTTTGCCCGCACCACCAGCTACGCCCAGAACCGGCTGGCCATCCTCGTGCGCCAGGGCAACCCCAAGAAGGTGACCAGCCTGCGCGATTTGGGCCGGCCCGAGGTGCGCGTGAGCATGCCTAACCCCGAATGGGAAGGCATCGGCAAGCGCATCGAGGAATCGTACGAGAAGGCCGGGGGCGCGGCCTTGAAAACGGCCGTGATGACGACCAAAGTGAAAGCCGGCAGCACTTACCTGACCCAGATTCACCACCGCCAGTCGCCCCTGAGGGTGCTCTACGACCAGTCCGACGCGGCCCCGGTGTGGTACACGGAGGCCTTTTATCAGAAAATGCTGGGCCACCCGGTGGAAAGCGTGGCCATCCCGGCCAAGGAAAACATCATGGCCAACTACGTGGCCGGGGTGATGAAAGCCGCGCCCCACGCCAAGGCCGCCGAAGACTTTGTGGCCTTCCTTAACAGCCCAGACGGGCAGGCCGTGTACCAGAAATACGGCTTTTTGCCGCCCGTTAAGTAACGCGCTAATACCCATGAAAACATCCCCGCTTACCCGGCTCCGCCGCTTCGCTCTATTGCTCATGTCTCCTGCTCTGCTCGCGGCCGCGCCGGCCGCCGCCCAAACCCTGCACGTGTACGGCCCCGGCGGCCCGGCCACGGCCATGAAGGAATGCGCCGCCGCCTTCACCAAACAAACCGGCCTGGACGTGGCCGTCACGGCCGGCCCCGAGCCCAAGTGGCTGGCCCAGGCGCAGCAGGACGCCGACCTGGTGTACGGCGGGGCCGAGTACATGCTCACCCAAACGGAGCTGGCCCACCCCGGCTTTATCGACGAAGCCAGCCGTACCAGCCTGTATGCCCGCGAGTCGGCGGTGCTGGTACGCCCGGGCAATCCGCTGCACATCAAGCGGCTCGAAGACCTGGCCCGGCCCGGCGTGCGCCTGCTCGACGTGAACGGGGCCGGCCAGATGGGCATGACCGAGGACATGGCCCGCACCCCGGCCCTCATCAGCAACCTGCAGCACAACACCAAAACGTCGGTCAAAACCAGCGCCGAGGCCGTGGCCCTCTGGCAGCAAAAGCCCCAGGACTACGACGCCTGGATAACCTATGCCTCCTGGCAGCCGCGCCTGCCCGGCTCGGCCCTCGTGCGCCTGCCCCGCGACCAGCGCGTGAGTCGGGGCACGCCCATTGCCCTCACCCAGCGCACCACGCAGGCCGCCGCGGCCCGGCAGTTCGTGGCCTTTCTGCAGTCGGCCGACGGGCACGCCATTTTCCGCCGCAACGGCTGGGAATAGGCCGGGCGTTGGCGGCCGGAAAGCAAACACGAAGAACGTCCTGCTTCGGCTGCGCTCAGCAGGACGGGCAAATGGCTCTTGGTTTTCACTATTCCACCTTGCTTTCCCGCATTCGCATGGCTATTCCTTCGCTTCCGATGCCGGTGCCTAGCACCCCGTTGCCCGCCGCCCCCCCGGCCGACCACGAAACGCCGCACTGGCTGTTTCGCTACGTATTCAGCCAGGACCCCAAGACCATTGCCAAACAGTACCTGCTTACGGGCATGGCCTGGGCTCTGGTGGCGGGCACGCTTTCCACGCTGTTTCGCTTGCAGCTGGGCTAACAAAGCAAGTTTGAAAATACGGGCCGCCGTACCTGCGGCAACCGCTTCTCCATCATCCAAACCCCATGACCCGTCTCGCTCAACTCCCCGGCCTGCTCGCCCTGACCGGCCTGCTGCTCACCGCCATCAACCCACCGGGTCACGGCCAGGAAGGCGGCAAAATGCTCAAAAAAGAAGGCAAAACCGACGACAAGTTGCTGCGCGAAAACCGCCGCATGATGCGCGACGGCCGCGTGAACCACGGCCAAAGCCTGAGCAAAGAGCCCAAGCTCGTTCGGGAGGAAGACCGGCTGGACCATCGCCAGGCCCCCGCCCCGCGCAAAACCCGGCGGGCGGGCGGTTCGCCGCGCTAGCCGATGGCCCAGTCTTCGTCCCACGCACCGCCCCTGGCCTACACTGAAGTAGCGGGCCAGAGCCTGCGCCGCATCGAGTCGCTCAGCGACGGCGTGTTTTCCATCGCCATGACCCTGCTCGTGCTCAACCTGCGGGTGCCGGCCGCCGCCCTGGTGCGCACCGAGGCCGACGTGGGGCCGGCCCTGCGGGCGCTGCTGCCCAGCATCGGGGGCTACGTGCTGGGGTTTCTCTCGCTGGGCATTTTCTGGGTGTGCCAGAGCACGCAGTTCACCTACCTGGCGCGCAGCGACCGCCGGCTGGCCTGGTGGCACATTGCCTTTCTGCTGGTGGTGGGGCTGCTGCCCTTTTCCACGGCGTTTCTCACCACCCATTTCCCCCTGCGCGGGGCCGTGCTGGTGTACTGGGCCAACCTGCTGCTGCTGGGCGGGGCGTTGCTGGGCAGCTACCGCTACGCCCAGCGCCACGGACTGCTGCGGCCCGAGCACGCGGCCGTGGGCCGGGCCCTGGTGCGCCGCCTGGGCCTGATGCAGGTGCAGTACGCGGCAGCGGCGGGCCTGTGCTTGCTCAGCGTGCCGGCCGGGGCGGGGCTGCTGCTGCTGGTGCAGCTTAACTACGCGTTGGGCCTGGTGGCCGACCGCTGGCTGGGCGACTGAAGAACCCATCGGGGCCAAATGGTGCCGCGTGGGTGGCCGTATACTCCCCCATTGCCTGTCCTATTTCCTTTCTGCTCCCTCCCATGAAAAAACACCCCCGCCTGTACCTGGGCCTGCTGGCCGGCGTGGTCGCCATCACCGCCAATACTCTGGGGCTGAAAGCGGCCCCGCTGATGGCCGTCAACGCCGAAAGCGGTGGCCTGCTCAAGCTTGTACTGCTGCATACCACGCCGGTGTTGCCGGCCGGGGGGCTGCCCGAGGGCTTCAAGCTGCTGTTTCATTACCTCACGGGGCTGGGCATGGTGGGGCTGTACGTGCTGGTGTTCGAACCCCGGCTGCCGGGCAATGGCTGGGTAAAAGGCGGCCTGTTTTCGCTGCTGCCCTGGGTCCTCAACGGCTTCGTGGTGCTGCCGCTGCTGGGGCAGGGCTTGGCGGGCGGGCACGTGCTGACGGCCGGCGGCATGGCGTACTTTTTTGTTGCCAACGCGGTGTTTGGGCTGGTGCTGGGCGGGCTGTATGCGTACCTGCGCCAGCAGCAGGAGGCGGCAGGGGTCTAGCAGCGCTGGTTTCCGTAAGCGTTTGCCTGTTAAATTTCCGCTCTTCTCGGCGCGCATTTCCGTCCTTCCCCACTATTTAAGTCTGGTCATGAAAATCACCAAATACATCCATTCCTGCCTGCTGTTTGAGCTCGACGGCCAACAAATTCTCTTCGACCCCGGCAAGTTTTCCTTCAACGAAGGCCTGGTGCAACCGGAGGTTTTTAAGGACGTCTCGGTCGTCCTCATTACCCACGACCACCCCGACCACCTTGATGTGGTGGCGCTAAAGAAAATCGTGGCCCTGCACCAGGCCGTCATCATTTCCAATCGTGAAGTGGCGGCCGAATTGAAAAAGCACGGCCTGGCCGTGCAAATCCACGAGGAAGGCCCCCTGGAGTTGGGCGCGTTTCAGCTGCAAGCCATTCCGGTGCAGCACGAGGCCATTCTCGACAGCCCCTTGCCACAGATGACGGCCTGGCTGGTGAATGGCAAGGTGCTGAACCCGGCCGACTCTTTTGCGCACAACCTGCTGCAATTCGCGGGCGTGGAGCTGCTCATTCTGCCCGTCACCGCGCCTTTTCTCACGGAGCTGGTGGTGGCCGATTTCGCCCTGAAAATGCGGCCGCAGCAGATTCTGCCAGTGCACGACGGCTACATCAAGCCCTTCTTCGTGCAGCAGCGCTACGAGAACTACGGGCCGTACTTTGAGAAGCACGGCATCACGTTTCACCGGCTGGCCGAACCGGGCGCGGCCATTACCCTCCCGTAGCCCACCCCCATGCCGCTTACCCCCACCAACCCCCTCGCCCTGTCGGACCGGCTGGCCCTGCAACGGACCCGGCTGGCCAATGAGCGGACCTTGCTCACCTACGTGCGCACCAGCCTGGCACTGGTGGGCTTCGGGTTGGCGCTCCTTCAATTTCACCCCGAGCGGGGCGGCCGGTTGGGGTACTCCGCGCTGGCCGTGGCGGGATTGGTGCTGGCGGTAGGGCTGCTGCGCTTTCGGGCGCACCGCCGGGAGCTGGCGGCCTGCCAGCTCCCGGCTGGCGGCGGTGGTTGAGCAACCAACACCCCCGGTGCTACCCGAGCCAAAAGCGTTTGCACCCATAAAAAAGGCCCCTGCTGCGTCATGCACCAGGGGCCTTTTTGGTCAGCAGCCGGCTTACGGCTGCGTGAGCGTGACCGCGCCGGCCGGGTTCTTGTCGCCGAGCACCACCACGGCAAAGCGCCCCGCCAGCCGCAGCCGAATCTGGTAGTAGGCGTTGACTTCGACCGCCCCGCCATCATCGGTTTTGAAAGAAATGACGGGTTCCGGGGCCACCAGCGCGGTTTTGCTGTCCGACAGGTACAGCGTGTAGGTGGTGTTGGCGGCCAGCTGCTTGAGGGCCAGCACCATTTCGTCGAGGTCTTCGGTGGGGCGGATGGTGGCCCCGCCGCCCACGCCGGGCACTGGCTGCGTACCCAGGGGCACCAGCCGAATATTCACTGGCGTCACCGGCGTGAAGGCTTCGAGGTTGCCCGTGCCGGGGCTGCCGCCCCCGGCTTTCACCACGTAGAGCAGGGCCTGCGGGGCCTGGCCGCTGCCGGTTTCGGTGAGTTTGGTATTCGTTTTGGTGTCGATGCTGACCAGCGCGTCGCCGTTTTCCAGGCCCACGTAGAGCTTGCTGCCGTCGCCGTTGGGCCACACGCCGTGGGGGTTGGGGCCCACCGGAATGGTGGCCACCAGCTGGCGCTGCCGCGAGTACACTTTCACCACGTTTTCGCCGCCCACCGTCACATAGGCGAAGTCGCCGGCGCTGGCCCCGCTGAAGCGGGTGCCGCCGCCGGGGCCGGCCATGTTTACGTGGTTGGTGCCGGGGCCGGTGTCAATCACGCCTTCCACGGCGTAGGTCTGGGCATTCACCACGGTCACCTTGCCCACGTCTTTGTGCGTCATCCACACCTGCTGGCCGTCCTCGGTCACCACCAGATTGGGCGAAAACTTGCTCACCACCGGCACCCGGGCAATCACCGCGCGGGTCTTCACGTCAATCACGTCGAGCATCGCCGTTTGGGAGTGGTCCACGAACGCCACCTTGCCATCGGGCCGGAACACGACCATGCTGGGCTCGTGCTCGGTGGCGATGTTTTTCACCACCTGCAGCTTCTCCACGTCAATCACCGTCACGTAATCCTTGCCGCGCACCGCCACCCAGAACTGCTTGCCGTCGGGCGTGAAAAAGCCCTCGTGGGGGTTGCGGTCCACGTACACCTTGCCTTTCACGGTGTTGGTGGCCAGGTCAATGAAGATAACGGCGTTGGTGAGCGTGGCAATCACGCCCAGCGTCTTGCCGTCGGGCGACACGCCCAGCCCGTGCACGTTGGACTCCATATCATAGAGCGGGCTCAGGAACTCGGGCCGGCCCTTGCCCAGGCGAATCACGCCCAGCAGCCGGTTGGTGCTCGGGTCGTGCACCGACACCGTGTTCGACGACTGGTCGGCCAGGTACACCCGGTCGGCGGCGCTGGCCGCGACGGGGCCGGGGTCGGGCGGCACCACCATGTCGGGCAGGGTCTCCTCACTGTTCTTTTTCGAGCAGGCCCCGAGCAGCAGGGTGGCCGCGAGGGCCCAGGTGGATAAGTTAGTAATGCGCATGGAAGAATAAAATGGAGTGGAAGGGATGCTAAAAAACGAAGGCTGGCTCGTCGTGAAACGGGCCAGCCTTCGGACCGTTGCGGGGCTACGGCCTAAAATTCGGGGCCTTAGCGCGGGGCCGGGGTCAGCAGCTGGCCGTTGGCCACGGGGCTGATTTGCACGACTTGCGTGGTGCTGCCGGTTTTGCCGGCCGCGTCGGTTACGGCGGCTTTGATGGTGACGCTGGTTTTGCCGCCCAGCTGCAGGGTGCCGCCCACGCTCCAGCCGAAGGTGGTGCGCACGAAGCCGCTCGGGTCCAGCTCGCTGCCGGCTGTGTTGAACACCGGGGCCAGGTTGCCGCCGGCCGGAATCACGTTGCCGTTGGGCTGGAGCAGGGGCACGTCGAAGGTGACTTTCAGGCCCGGCACGTAGCGGTTCACGCCGGCGTTGGATTGCGTCTTGTCCTCAATCGTGCCGCGGTCGGCGGCGGGCTTGCCGAAGGTGCCGTCCCCGTTTTCGGCCACGTTGATGCCGTTGCGCGACTTATCGAGCGCCGACACCTGGATGAAAAACAGCGCGCCGCTGGTGGGCGGGACCGGCAGCACGCCGGCCGTCTGGATGCCGGGGCTGACGCTGCTGGGCGTGCGCGGGGCAATCATGGTCACCGTGGGGCCGTCGGGGTTGTCCACCGTGCCGTATGTGATGGGTTTGGGGGCGGGCGTCAGGGCCTCACCGCTGAGGGCCCCGTTGGGTCCGGGGCCTACTTTCAGCAAGCGGGTGGCCGTGACCTTGCGGCCGGCGCGGTCCGTTACCGAAGTCGTGAGTGTGAAGCTGCTGGTGCCGGCGGGCACGGCCTCCAGCACGTGCCAGCTCACCCAGATGGTGACACCCGGGCCGGGCGTGTCGTCGGTGCCCGCAATGTTGAAGAGCGAGGCCAGGTTGGTACCCTTCGGGATGGTGCCGCCGTCGGGCTTAATCAGGTCCACGTCGAGACTGGCCGCGAAGCCGGGCAGGTTCACGTTGGGCTGGCCCAGGGCGGCGGTGTTGCGGATGTTGAGGCTTTCCTTGGTGGGGATGGTGACGGTGTCCTTGGTCACGATTTCCAGGTTGATGGCGAAGCCCGTGCCGTTGTAGTCGGCCGTGGTGGCGTTGCCTAGCCGCCCGCCGGGCATGATGGTCGCGCCCTCCACCGGCGAGACGATGTTGAGCACCGGCGGCGCGCTGGTGTCGGCGATGGCCTCGTTGTCCTTCTTGCAGCCGCCGAGCAGCAGCGCACACGCCGCCACCGGCAGCAGAAACCGCTTGAGCGACTGCGCCCGCGAGCTGACGCCAGTGTGTTGATTGAAAATGGATTGCATGTTATAGGGTTGTGGTTACAAGTGAATTCAGTTTAGATTAGCTCGGCATTGCAGCAGGAATGGTTGCCCCGGCGGCCATTAATGGCCTTTGGGTGGCCGTCCAAAGGCGGACTATTCGGCCACCAAAACGGGTTCGCTGTCAGCGGCTTTGGGCGCGACGATTACCCGCGAAAACGTTTTGCCGGATGGATTCAAATCCCCGCCCGCGATGCGCTGCACCGGCCCCAGCGCCTGGCCCATGGCCCCGCCTTTGGCGTCGGTGCGCACGGTGGTCAGGGCGTAGTCGCGGGGGTAGGGTGCCTTGGTGCCGCTGGTCAGGAAGATGTCGTAGTCGGTGTTGGGCGTCAGGCCGCGCAGGGCGAAAGTGGCCAAATCCACCAGCCCTTCCGAGCGCAGGGTCATGGTGCCGGTGGCGGGGCCGGGCGTGGGCGGCTTCAGGGTGCGGACGAGGGCGGGCTGGTCCACCAGCTGCCGGCCCAGGCCGGTGGCGCCGGCCGCGCCGGCCGGCACGGCGTTGGGCACGTACATCAGGGCCATCGGGGCCTGCCCGACTTTTATTTTGGCCAGCACTTTATTGCTCGCGGTGCTGATGGCCACGGCCGAGTCGCCGTTTTCCAGGCCCACGTACACCCGGCTGCCATCGCCCGAGGGCCAGATGCCGTGCGGCAGCGCCCCCACCGGAATGGTGGCCAGCTGCTTAAAACCCGGGGCGCGGCTGTACACCTTCACCACGTCCTCGCCGCCCACCGTCACGTAGGCCAGCTTGCCGGCAGCCACGTCCACCGTGGCTACGTGGTTGGAGATGGGGCCGGTCGTCAGCACGCCGCTGATGGTGAGCGTCTTGGTATCCAGCACCGACACCTTGCCCACGTCCTTGTGCGTGAACCAGATTTGCTGGCCGTCCCGGGTAGGGAAGATATTGGGCGAGAAGGGGCTCACCACGGGGACCTTTTTGATGACTTTGTAGGTGGCCACGTCCACCACCGCCAGCTCGGGCGAAAAGCTGGAACACACGAAGGCGCGCTTGCCGTCGGGGCTGAAGGCAATCTGGCCGGGGCCGTTGGGCACGGGCACACGGCGGGTTTCGCGCAGCGTGGCCACGTCGATGACGGAGAGGTAGTCCTCGCCGCGCACCGTTATCCAGGCCTCCTTGCCGTCGGGCCGGAACGTAGCCTCGTGCGGGGCGCGGCCCACGTACACGCTGCCCCGGATGGCATTCGTAGCCGTCTCGATGAAAGTGACGTTATTGGAGCCCACCGACACCACGGCCAGCAATTTGTGGTCGGGCGAAGCGCCCAGGCCGTGCACCAGCGCCTGCCCTTTGTAGAGCGCCGACAGCAAATCGGGCTGCGGCTTGCCCAGCACAATCTGGCCCAGCAGCTGGTTGTCGGCGGGGTCGATGACCGAAACGGTGTTGGAAATCTGGTCGGCGGTGTACACCCGGTCGCGGTGGCTCACGGCCTGGGCCGCAGCGGCGCTGGTAATAAGCAGCAGGCCGGGGAGAAGGGGAAATTTCATTTGGGATTGGGGAAAAGAACGTCATGCTGAGCATGTGGCGCATCAAGCCAGGAGCGCAGCCGTAGTCGAAGCATGACGGTTCTGATTGATTGGGCGCTATTTGCCAGAACTCTGGCTCGCCACCGGATGCTGCTTCAGCCAGGCGGCCATCTGCTGAATCTCGACCTGCTGCTCGGCGATGATGCTTTGGGCGAGGCGGCGCAGGGCCGGGTCTTTGCCGTATAGCAGTTGCAGGCGGGCCATGTCCACGGCACCCTGGTGGTGGGGCAGCATCATGGCCGCGAAGCTGGCGTCGATGTCGTTGGGGTTGGCGCCGGTCATGCGGCGCATGCCCTCGTCCATCACCACCATCACCGAATCCATGCCGTGCTGGAAGGCGGCGACCGGGGTGCCCGGGGCGGCCATGCCGTGGTTCATGTGCATGCCGGCCATCCCGGCCATGCCCGGCATCGGTTTCGTGCCCGCCGGGTTATGTTGGGCGTGGGCTGTCAGGGCTCCGATGAAGGTGAGTGCTAGTAAAAAGAGGAAGGGTTTGGTCATGTCGTGCGCCGTTGCCACCTCATGAGCGGGGGGCTGGTGCGCTAACGGGCAACTCCAGAAGATGAACGCCCGACACGGGCCAACTGGACCTATTCCGGGGTGAACCGGCCTTTTGCGGCCCGGCCCGGCTCAGGCGAAGCGCTTGAGCAGCTGCTGCACCCCGGCGCTGTAGCTGCGCGAGGAGGTGACGTGCTGCCCGTTGGCCATGCGAAACAGGTACTCGCCGTGCGACCAATGCTTAAAATCCACGATGTGGGCCGGGTTGACGATGCACGAGCGGTGAATGCGCAGGAACACGGCCGGGTCGAGCCGCTCGGCCAGCTGGCCCAGGGCCGTGCGCAGCGGGTAGTGCCTGCCGGCCGCGTGCAGCAGCACGCCGTTGCCGGTGGCTTCGAAGTAGCACACCTCGGCGGCCGGCACGAAGAAGCTG
>NZ_JAJFAW010000024.1 GCF_020711255.1 Hymenobacter plasmatis | reverse complement strand
ACTGCCTTCACCGGTGGGAGAGTCGGTCGCCGCCAACCTTATTTACGAGTAACGCCCCCCGCCGCTTTCACCAGCCGAGCGGGGGGCGTTTTGCGTTTTGCGGCCCAACCGTCCGCGAGCCGAGGGCCATAATTAGTGATATTATGAGGGTTGCTAACCAATTTTGCGCAGTAGTGATTGATAATTTATTTCATAGTTAGCACTTTATTGTTCTTAATTAGAACAGGCGTAAGCCATACTTTCGGTTAATCAATTTTCATTTGGTATGAAGCTGACCTATCCTTGGTTCTTATTGGCACTGCTGGCAATTGCCATTCCCATAGCTATTCACTTGCTTCAGTTACGTCGGCCACATCGGCTGCTATTTACCAATACAGCTTTTATAAGGGAGGTAGACTTAGTAACTGTGCGACATCGAAAGGTGCAGCATCTATTTATTCTACTGGCGCGAGTTTTGGCAGTTGCTACAATGGTACTGGTTTTTTGCAAACCCTTTATCCCTGCTGCACAAAGCGTAAAGGAGGCTAACTCAAGTGTGCTTGATGTGTTAGTCGATAATACTTTTAGTATGCAGCTACAGGGTGCTGCGCAGGGTTCCTTATTTCAGGGAGCAATTTCTCAAGCTGGGCGTTTGGGCAATTTAGAGTCCGCAAGTGGTAGACTCAAGCTAATGAATAGCGGTAATGGATTGGTTACTCAAGCCGCTTATAAGAATAAACTGGATGAATTAAAATTGACCAGTCGGAACCCCTATTATAAAATTGATGAGGCAGCTGAAGCTCAAACTGAATCCAAAAATTCGTTATTCATTTTATCTGATTTTCAAAAGGATTCATTCAATCCTAAACTGTTAGCCAAAATAAATCCAGCTCAGAATGTGGTTTTGGTGCCGCTTGTGGGGAAGAAGGTTGGCAACTTGTATGTTGATAGTGTGTGGCTCGACGATGCTTTTG
This sequence comes from Hymenobacter plasmatis, assembly GCF_020711255.1. Lineage (GTDB taxonomy): Bacteria > Bacteroidota > Bacteroidia > Cytophagales > Hymenobacteraceae > Hymenobacter. Next base: position 97,556 of record NZ_JAJFAW010000024.1, on the reverse strand, counting down.
TGCGCGTTCGTACCAATATTGGGTTGCATGTACGGGTTCGAAATGGAGGGCTAGCAGTAGCAAATGATAGCCCGGTTAAGGTGTTTTTGGGAAATAGGCAGGTTGCAGCTTTTCGAGTGACTGTGGAGCCAGGCCAGGCTGCGGCTTCCGTTGTTCAAGTGCAGTTAAATGATAATGCGCTGGCATTGGGGAGAGTAGTCACTGAAGACACTCCTGTGACTTTTGATAATACTTTCTATTTCACGCTGCAGCCCGCAGCGGCTATCCGAGTATTAGAAATTGGGCCAGAGCCGGTGGCTCAACAACTCTATGGTAACGAGCCCCTTTTTACCTATTCTTACTCTAAGCCTCAAAGTGTCAATTATGCCGCCATGCGGCAAGCTAATTTGGTGATATTGCGAGAAGTGGAGGCGATTGATGCAGGGCTGCGTGAAGGGTTGCGAGAAGTAGTAAAGCGTGGTGGAAATGTTGTAGTAGTCCCTTCTGCCTCGCCCGCAGCGCACAATTCGTATCAGCAACTGTTTAAGGATTTAGGGCTGGGTACTGCTCAGTGGGAGAATGTGACAGGCACGCCGGAACTACGGGATGTGGCCATGCCCAGTGCTCGGGAACCGTTTTTTCGGGATGTATTTGGGGCCCAACAGCGCGCCGTGACTATGCCCCGTGTGGCGCCGGTGCTACGCTGGACACGGACGGGAACAGATATCCTGCGGCTGAGGGATGGGGAGAGCTACCTTGCTGATTTCCCGACTGGTGCTGGCCGGGTCTATGTCTTTTCAGCTCCATTTTCAAAAGAGTACTCTGACTTTACTGCGCATGCGCTCTTTGTGCCGGTGATGTACCGTATGGCCATGCTGAGCTACCGGAATGAGCAATTTCCGGCTTACTCGTTGACTCAACCAACGGTGACGTTACAATTGCCAACAACGAACAATGAGCTAGCAAGACCTAATGGAGCGGCCGATGAAGCGGGCTTTAGGCTTGTAAAGGATAGTTTGACCTTCATTCCGGCCCAGCGAGTGTTGGGCCAAGAAGTGCGTCTGGAACTGCCGGAGGGAATGGATTCACCGGGATTCTACCAAGTGCAGCGGCAGGGGAAACCAATCACCACGTTGGCCTTTAATATGGATAAGCGAGAATCAGAACTGGCTGCTTATTCGGCTGATGACTTGCGGAAAATGGTCGGGAATCGGCCAAATATTCGGGTGCTGGAGGCAGGAGAAAGCGGCGCGGATTTGGCAAAGTTTCAGGCTCAGCAAACGGGGCAGCCGTTGTGGCGTTACTTTTTGGCTTTGGCGTTGATGTGTTTATTGGCCGAGGCCCTACTAATTCGTTATGGGACCCGGCGTGCGGTTGTCAGGGTTAAAGTAGCGGCATAGAATTGTGCTTTTGTGAGCAATCTGACGGGTCTGGTGGCGCATGGCTCGTAACTTGCCGCTTTAATAGGTGCATTTTTATGACTGTTTCTTCCTTCGAACCGAATACTCCCGCTATGAAGTCTGATTCGGGCATCGTTACGCGGTTGGGGTTGCGTTTTGGAGTCGGAGTGGGAATGTTGTGTGCCGCTTGGATGGTGGGATTACAGCTAACCGGCAATAATGGCTTTGGCCCCAAGCAAATAATGGCTCAGTTGCTGGTGCCGCTGGCCGCAGTGGCCAGCGAGTGGGTTTTGCGGCGAAAGTTGCAACCCGAGAAGCCCGGACTGGGCCGCTCGCTAGGCGTAGGCGCCTTGACGGCATTGCTCGCGGCGCTGGTTTCGGCAGGCAGTGTAGTGGGGCTGGCGTATGCCGCTGGAGAGCCGGCATTGGCCAGGCAGCGGGCCGAAGTAATGGAAATTGTGCGGGCGCAACAGCACGAAAACGCGAAGGTGGTGGTATCGGCGCAGCAACAGCGGCAGCAGATTCAAAGCGTGGAAAATATGACGGTAGGCGACATAGCCACGAGCAATTTTTTGCAGGTGCTGGTGCTTGGTTTGGTGTTGGCCGTGCCAGCGGGAATATTTCTGCGGGAATAATTCGGATTATCTTTCGGCTCACTCACACCTTTCACAACATTAATTCACATGGAAACAAACGCTACTCCAGTTACAACTGCTTCGGTAGGAATGCGCTATGGCCTGCTCACTGGGCTGATTAGCATTATCGTATCGTTCGGCTTATTCGCTGCCCACATGGAGCAAAGCCCGTTGCGGTTTATAAGCTTTCTGGTGCTGGCGGGCGGCATGGTAATGGCCATGCGGTATTACAAGGAGAATAACCACGGCTTCATGCGCTTTGGGGAGGGTCTGGGCATCGGCACGATATTATCGGCGGTAGTTGGGGCGCTGAGCGCCATTTTCTCTTATGTGTACATGAACATCATCGACCCCGAGGTAGTGGGCCGCATGATGGAGAAGGCCCGCACGGACATGGAGGCGAGGGGAGGCCTGTCGGATGAACAAATCGACCAAGGCATGGCCATGGCTGGTAAGTTCATGAATGGTCCGATAATGCTGGTGGGCGTGGTGTTGGGGACTGTTTTTTTTGGTGTGTTGCTGGCGCTAGTCATTTCAGCATTTCTTAAGCATTCGAAGCCTGAGTTTGAATAAATCGTCCGCTGTATTTCCGGTAGAATTATCTATCGTAATTCCGCTGCTCAACGAAGCAGAATCGTTGCCCGAACTGACCCAATGGATTGCGCGGGTGCTAGTTGCGCGTGGGCTGACCTATGAGGTGCTTTTGATTGATGACGGCTCAACGGATGATTCCTGGGGCGTTATCGAAGCATTGGCCACGGGCGATGCCACGTTGCGGGGCATTCGTTTCAACCGGAACTACGGCAAGTCGGCGGCGTTGAATGTGGGCTTTGAGGCGGCGCGCGGCCGGGTGGTATGCACGATGGACGCCGACTTGCAGGACTCGCCCGAGGAATTGCCCGAGTTGTATCGGATGATTACGGAGGACCGATTTGACCTGGTGAGTGGCTGGAAACAGAAACGGTTCGACCCGCTGTCGAAGACCATTCCGACTAAGCTGTTTAACGGTGCTACGCGGTGGATTTCGGGTATTAAGCTGCACGATTTTAACTGTGGCTTAAAGGCTTACGACCAGCGCGTTGTGAAAAGCATTGAGGTGTACGGCGAGATGCACCGCTACATTCCCGTGATTGCGAAGTGGAACGGTTTTCGCCGCATTGGCGAGAAGGTGGTGCAGCACCAAGAGCGCAAGTATGGCGTCACGAAGTTTGGGCTGGAGCGGTTTGTGTACGGCTTTCTGGACCTGGCCAGCATCACGTTTGTCAGCCGGTTTCGGCGCCGGCCCATGCACTTCTTTGGCACGCTGGGCAGCTTGTCGTTTTTCTTTGGCATGCTGCTCACGCTGTGGCTGACGGGCGAGAAAGTATGGCTGGCCTACCACAACCTGCGGGCGCGAAACGTGACCGACCAGCCGTTATTTTTCCTAGCGTTGGTAGCGGTAATTGTGGGCGTGCAGTTGTTTTTAGCTGGTTTTCTGGCGGAGATGGTGCAACTGAATGGGCCACGCCGTAATGATTATCTGGTGCGGGAAACGCTGAATTGAGCTGGCTCAACGGTGGTGTTCTCGGTCAGCTCAACTGCCGACGGATACTTTTAGCTCAAGCCACAAATCAACAGCCCTGAACCACCCGGAAAAGGGAAAGCCGGTACTTTCGGACGAGTACGTAATTACTAAATGCGGATTGTAATAATTGGGCCGGCGTACCCTTTGCGGGGCGGATTGGCCACATATAATGAGCGGCTGGCGCGGGCTTTCAAAGAAGCTGGCGACGAGGTGCACATTGTCACATTTTCGCTGCAATACCCTGATTTCCTTTTTCCTGGTCAGACGCAGTTCAGCACCGAGGCGGGGCCGGCGGATTTGGATATTGAAGTGAGCTTGAACTCGGTGAATCCGCTGTCGTGGTGGCGGGTGGGGCGTCGGTTGCGGGCCGAGCGGCCGGATATGGTGGTGTTTCGGTTCTGGCTGCCGTTTATGGGGCCGGCATTGGGCACGGTGGCGCGGCTGGTGCGCGGCAACGGCCACAGCCGCGTGGTGGCGATTACCGACAATGTGATTCCCCACGAGAAACGGCCGGGCGATGGGCCGCTCACGCGTTATTTCCTCAGTGCATGTGATGGGTTTGTGACCATGAGCCGCAGCGTATTGAGCGACTTGCAGCGACGTGGGTTTGGCCGAAAACCGGCCCTGTACCGGCCGCATCCGCTCTACGATAATTTCGGACCGATAAAGTCTAAACAAGAAGCATTAGAGGCACTTAAGTTACCGGATACTACTGGTTATTTGTTGTTTTTCGGCTTCATCCGGGCTTACAAAGGGCTGGATATCATGCTCGAAGCATTTGCCGATGAGCGGATTGCGGCCCTGCCGGTGAAGCTGATTATTGCCGGCGAATTCTACGAAGATGCCGCGCCGTATGAGGCCTTGATTAAGCGGTATAATTTAGAAACGCGGATAGTCCGAGCCACCGATTTCATTCCCAATGAGAAGGTGGTGGATTATTTCTGTGCGTCGGACTTAATCGTGCAGCCGTACAAAAACGCTACCCAAAGCGGCGTGTCGCAAATAGCGTATCACTTTGAAAGGCCGATGCTGGTGACGGACGTGGGCGGGCTCGCTGAGCTAATTCCCGACGGCGTAGTGGGCTACGTAGTGCCGCCCACCGCGAAAGCCATTGCTGATGCGGTAGTGGATTTTTATGCACAGAAGCGGGAGGCAGCTTTTACAGCCGGCGTACGCGAGCAGAAAAAGCAGTTTTCGTGGCCCATTATGGTGGCTGCCCTAAAAGAAGTGGCTGGCGCTACTGTCGAGCAACCGAAGCCAGTTGAGCTGAAGTAGTTGCCGCTCGATTGTAAATAAACCGGCAGAGATTTCAGCTCAACTGCTAGCGAACTGCTGCTGGTATGGGCAACGTGGCTTGCACGGCGGCGAACACCTTTTCGGCGGGCAGGTCTTCCATACAGCTAGTGCCCAGCTTGCAGGTGCCCCGGTAAAAGCACACGCATTCCCGGTTGGGCTGCACGATTTGGCCGCGCCCGTAGAGGTCAAATTCGTACGGGTTGAAAATGTTGTTCATCAATATGGTGGGCTTGCGCAGGGCAATGCTGATGTGCATGGCCATGGTCACCTGCGTAACCACGGCATCCATCTGATGCATCAGGTTGATGAACTGGGGGAGCGGGAAGGTGCCCAGGTACGTGGCCCCGGTGGCGGCCTGCAGGTGCTGATTGCGGGGCGCTTCGGCCTCGCCGCCGAGCAGCACGGGGGCGTAGCCGGCCTGCTGCAGCTGGGTAATTAGGCTAATCCACTTTTCGTCGCTCCACAGGCGGGTAGTCCAGCGGTCGCCGCAGCCGGTGTTGAGGCCGATGCGCAGGCCGGCGGGCGGCAGCTGGCTCCAGTCGTAGCCTTTGTCTTCGTGGGTGTCAAAGACGTATTCTTCCCCGCGGAAATCGAAGCCGCAGAGCTCGAAGATTTCCTGCACGTAGGGCTTGGTGTTGGCTTGGCTGACCTGGTCGAAGAGGCCGGTCAGGAATTTGTGCTCGGCAAGCTCGTTCTGGGGCCAGGCCACGCCGTCGTAGGAGCGAAGGGCGTAGCCGAACTTCTCCTTCGCCGAAATAGTGTTCAGCAGTGCGCAGGCTTCCTTTTCCTTGTCGAGGTTGATTACCACGTCGAACTCCCGGGCCTGGAGCTGCAAGGCGCTGGCGAAATCAAATTTCAGAATTTCGTCGACCTCGTGCTGCGGCAGAATGGCGGGCGTGTGCGTGAGCCAGGTAATGTGGCAGTTGGGCCGTTCCTGGCGCAGCCGCCGCAGCAGCGGCGTAGTCCGAATGACGTCGCCGATGGCCCCGAGCTTGATGATGAGCACACGGCTACTGACGGGTGCGTAGGCCGGGCAGCCCTCGCACACATAGCCGTGGGTTTTGTTGGGGCGGCAGGGCAGGTCGCCGCGAAAGTGGCGGCAATCGGGGTGGAGCGTCAAGTGGGCTAAAAAAAGGTGGGGGCCAAAGTTAGGAGGACTTTAGGCGCCTACATAATTGGAAGGGGTGATGTGGAGCAACTCGGCCCGAACGGAGTCGCTCACGTCGAGGGACTCGATAAACGCCCGGATGCTGGCCGCCGAGATGGCCTCGCCAGTGCGGGTCAGGGCCTTGAGGGCGTTGTAGGGGTCAGGGTAGGCTTCGCGGCGCAGGATGGTCTGGATGCCTTCGGCCACCACGGCCCAGTTGGCTTCCAGGTCGCGCTGCAGGGCGGTTTCGTCCAGGGCCAGCTTGCCCAGGCCGCGCTGCAGCGCTCCAAGGGCGATGAGGATGTGGCCGAGCGGCACGCCCAGGTTGCGCAGCACCGTTGAGTCGGTGAGGTCGCGCTGGAGGCGGGAGATGGGGAGCTTGGCGGCAAAGTGCTCGAGCAGGGCATTGGCCACGCCCAGGTTGCCCTCGGCGTTCTCAAAATCGATGGGGTTGACTTTGTGGGGCATGGCCGAAGAGCCTACTTCGCCGGCCTTAATGGTCTGCTTGAAATAGCCCAGGGAAATGTACTGCCACACGTCGCGGGCCAGGTCGAGCAATATGGTATTGAGCCGCTTGAGAGCGTCGGAGTGGGCCGCCAGGTGGTCGTAGTGCTCAATCTGGGTAGTCGGGAAGGACCGATGCAAGCCCAGGCGCGCATTGACGAAGGTGGTAGCGAAGCCGTGCCAGTCTATCTGAGGATAGGCGACGTGGTGGGCGTTGAAGTTGCCGGTGGCGCCCCCAAACTTGGCCCCAAACGGTATTTGGGCCAGCAGCGCTACCTGGGCGTCGAGGCGGGCCACAAACACATCTATTTCTTTGCCCAGGCGGGTGGGCGTGGCCGGCTGGCCGTGGGTGCGGGCCAGCATGGGCACGGCGGCCCACTCCTGCGCGCGGTCGGCCAGGGCATTGCGAACGCGGGCGTAGGCCGGCAGCAACTCGCCCATCAGCGCATCCCGGAAACTCATTGGGATAGCCGTGTTGTTGATGTCCTGCGAAGTGAGGCCAAAGTGAATAAACTCGACGTAGGCGCCCAGGCCCAGGGCCGTGAATTGGTCCCGCAGGAAGTATTCCACGGCCTTTACGTCGTGGTTGGTGATGGCTTCGTGGGCCTTGATGGCCTCGGCGTCAGCTTCACTAAAAGCCTCGTAGAGGCGGCGCAGGGCCGGGAAGATTTCGGGCGATACGCCGTGCAACTGCGGCAGGGGCAGCTCAACCAGCGAAATAAAATATTCGACTTCGACCAGTACGCGGTAGCGAATCAGGGCCATTTCGGAAAAGCGCTGGGCCAGCGGGGCGGTGGCACGAGCATAGCGCCCGTCGAGGGGCGAGAGGGCGGTAAGGGGGCTGGGCATGAATGCAAAAGTACTCGCTGAAATGAGCGCGCCGGCAGGGCCTGCTCCCCCGTACCCGACACATTACCCGTATAGTACCTCCAACTCGGCAATGAAATTTCCACTTGCCGCTACCGTTTTTCTTACCTTTGGCGCTGGCTATCCAGCCCATCTTATTGAGTTCCGTGCGCATATCCCCCTCCACCAAACGACTTCTTATCGGCATTCTGGGCAGTTTGGCTGCACTTCTTCTGCTGGCTTTCGCCGTGTTTCAGTGGAAGCGGCAGCAATTGCTGACCTACGCTTTGGGCGAAGTAAAAGCCAAGGTTGAGCGCAAATACCCCGTGATTCTCACCCTGGGGCCAGCCCAATTTTCGGGTTTTAAAACCGTAGAAATCGATGGGCTAAGCCTCGTGCCGCGTGCTAACCCCACCGATACCCTGCTCACTGCCAAGCGACTGGAGGCTAGCCTGAGTGTGCGGTCGCTGTTTGCGGGGCGGCCGGTTTTCAGTGGGCTCGAAATCATCACGGCCCGCCTCACGCCTCACAAAACCGCTAAGGGCGACAACTACGGCTTTCTGATTAAAAAACAGAAAACCAGCACTGTGCCGCGCAACACTACGAAGGGCACCAACTATGGGATGCTCCTGAACCAGGTGCTCGAAACGGTTTTCGACAATGTACCCGGCGAAGCCAGCTTCAAAGATTTTTTCGTCACGTATTACAGCCCGCATCACACGGCGCTGCTGCGCCTGCCCGAGCTTAGCATTAAGGACGGGGACATCTCGGGCCGGCTCACGGCCAACATCGACTCGGTATCAAACGAGCTGGGCATCAGCGGGCATATTGAGCCGGGCGACTACGCCCTTTCGGCGCGGGTGTTTGGCGTGGGCGGCTCGGTGCAGCTGCCGTACGTGCCGCGCCGCTTTGGGGCTTTGGTAAGCTTCGATACGGTATTGGTGCGCATTGATAGCAAGGACTTCGACAACGACGACACCGGTGGCAGGCTTACCGTGCGTGGCTCGCTGGCAGCCCGCAACTTTAGCCTGTACCACCCCAAGCTGGCGGCCGACGAAATCGAAGTAAAGCGCGGCGCCCTGGACTTTGTGGCCACACTGGGCCGCGGCACCGCGGTGCTAGAAAAGGGCAGCAAGGTCACGGTGAACAAAATCGTGCTCTTTCCCGAAATCAACGTGCGCCTGAAGCCCAGCCGGGCCGTCAGCATCAACGTGACGTCGGCCGAGACCCCGGCCAACGACTTCTTTGAATCGCTGCCCACGGGTATTTTCGACGAGGTGCGGGGCGTGAAGGGCACGGGTACGCTCACTTATCACTTGCGCGGCAGCCTGGACATGGCGCACGTCGACAGCCTGAAATTTGATTCCGGCCTGCGGGGCAAGAACTTCAAGCTCACCAGCTTCGGCGACGAAGACCTCAACAAGCTGAACACGGCCTTCCTGCACACCGTGTACAACGACAAGGGCGACTCTGTGCGCACCTTTGTTGTGGGCCCGCCCAACCCCGACTTTGTGCCTTACAACGAAGTCTCGCCGTACCTTATTCACGCCATTACCACGGCCGAGGACCCGCGCTTCTTTACCCACAAAGGCTTTATGGAGCAGGCGTTTGTGAAGTCGGCCATTCAGAACATCAAGGAGAAACGCTTTGCCCGCGGCGGCAGTACCATTTCCATGCAGCTGGTCAAGAACGTGTTTCTAACCCGGCAGAAGACAGTGGCCCGCAAGATAGAAGAAGCCCTGATTGTGTGGCTGCTCGAAAACACGCACCTGGCCAGCAAGCAGCGCATGTTTGAGGTGTACCTAAACATCATTGAGTGGGGCCCGAGCAAGTACCGCTGGCCCAGCGGCAAACGCGGCGTGTACGGCGTGAAAGACGCGGCCCTGTTCTACTACGGCAAGCGCCCCAGCGAGCTCAACCTGACCGAGAGCCTGTACCTGGCCAGCATCATTCCCAAGCCCAAGTATTCGCGCTACTCGTTCGATTCCTACGGTGGCCTGCGGAGCAGCACGCGCTACTTCTTTCGGCTGATTGCCAACATCATGGCCACCCGCGGCCTGATTACAGATGCGGACCGCGAAAACCTGGCATACTCGCTAAACCTGCGGGGCCCGGCCAAGCAGTTCATGCATTTCGCGCCGCGGCCCGATACCACGCGCGCCACTGCCGCCGCCGACTCCAGCCAGTTTGAGCCCCTCAACTTGATTGACCTACTGAACACCGGCGCCGCTACGCCCGATGCCGGCGTGAACTCCGGTGCGCCAGAGGTGGAGCCGCCCAAAGCACCCAAGTAGGGCCTCGCTCGCAAGCAGTTATTCTGATTCCTTTTTCGGCCACACTACCGAGGCCAAAACGCTCAGGATGAGTAGGCCGCCTACTACGCCCAGGGCAATGGGCATGGGAATGGGGAAGATGCTTTCGACTAAAATCTTGGTGCCGATAAAGACCAGGATAAGCGAGAGGCCATAGTGCAGGTGGTGAAACACGCGCATCATGCGGGCCAGGGCAAAGTACATGGCCCGCAGGCCCAGCAGGGCAAACACGTTGGAGGTGAATACCACGAAGGTGTCGCGCGTGATGGCCAGAATGGCCGGAATGGAATCGGCGGCAAACACGACGTCGGTGGTTTCGACCATTACCAGCACCACAAACAGGGGCGTGGCAAAGCGCAGGCCGTCGCGGCGGATGAAAAATCTGCCGCCGTCCAGCTGCCGGGTAATGGGCAGGTGGCGGCTCAGAAAGCGCACCACGGGGTTGTTTTCGGGGTCGATTTCGGGTTCGTCGCCAGTAAGGCCCATCCGAATGCCGGTGTACACCAGGAAGGCCCCCAGCAGGTAAATCAGGAAGTGAAACTTGGCCAGCAAGACCCCGCCCACCAGAATGAACACCCCGCGCAGAATAAGCGCACCCAGCACGCCCCAGAACAGGATGCGGTGCTGGTATTGGGCGGGTACTTTGAAGTAGTTGAAAATGAGCAGGAAGACAAACAGGTTGTCGACGCTCAATGCCTTCTCTACTAAGTAGCCGGTGAGCCACTGCAGGCCGGCTTCGGAGCCCATGGTGCGGTACACCAGCACGTTGAAGCACAGCGAAAGAACGACCCAAAACACACTCCAGCTCAGGGCTTCGCGCAACTTTATTTCGTGGGCCTTGCGGTTGAAGACCAACAAATCGAGCAGTAGCAGCCCAATTACGAAAGCATTAAAGGCCAGCCAGAACAGGGGAGAATTTTCCATGCGTGGAGGCAAGATACGCCGGGGCAAGGTGCAGGTTGGCAAAGCGGCACGCATACCGCTGCCACCTCCAATACTGCCTGACTTAGCACAATTCCCCGCTTGGATGCCTTTTCTGCCCGCACTAGCTAACGTGTGCGTCGCCAGGCTGTCGCTGCCCCACGGGCTTTAGCGGATGCAGCCAGCTGCCCATTTTCATCTGCAGCACGCCGAAGAAGGCTTCCTCCACAATGCCTTTCGACATTTTGGAGGTGCCGCGGGTGCGGTCGGTGAAGATGATGGGCACTTCTTTGATGCGGAAGCCCAGTTGGTAGGCCAGCCATTTCATCTCAATCTGGAACGCGTAACCCACAAAGCGGATGCTGTCCAAGTCGATGGCGCGCAGCACCCGCGCGGTGTAGCACTTGAAGCCGGCGGTGGCGTCGCGAATGGGCATGCCCGTTATCAGGCGCACGTACCAGGAGGCGAAATACGACATCAAAACCCGCGACATGGGCCAGTTTACCACGTTTACGCCCTGGATGTAGCGCGAGCCGATGGCCATGTCGTAGCCCTCGTAGGCGCAGGCATCGTGCAGGCGAATCAAGTCGTCGGGGTTGTGAGAGAAGTCGGCGTCCATTTCAAACACGTACTCGTAGCCGTGTGCGAGCGCCCAGCGAAAGCCGTGGAGGTAGGCCGTGCCCAAACCTTGCTTGCCGCTGCGTTCTTCCAAAAACAAGCGCCCCGGAAATTCGGCTTGCAGGCCCCGCACAATGGCGGCGGTGCCGTCGGGCGAGCCGTCATCAATAATCAGCACATCGAAATCCCGCGGCAACGACATCACCTTGCGGATAATCAGCTCTGCATTTTCGCGCTCGTTGTAGGTAGGAATTAGGACGAGGCCTTCACTCATGGGCTCAAAGATAGGGCCTGCCCGCACGAAGCTGCATGGCCGTGCTGATTCCCAAGGTGCTATTTAGGGCGTAAATCGTAATATTCCTATGCTTTCGGCGGCAAAGACGAGGCAGGAATCACCTGGTTTCAAGCCCCTAAAGCCGCGGCTACGCGCCGGGCATGGCGCACGCAGTCCGGCACACTTACCCCGCTGCACCAATTGGCCACGGCGAGAATGTGCTCGGGTTCTAAGGCCAATGCGGCCGCGTGCGCCCCCACAATGTGCTCGTCGAATTGCGGAATGCTGCGGGGCCAAAAGTAGCGGCCCTGCCACCGCGGCGCCCCCGTGATGCCGTAAAAACGGCTCAATTCGGCGTGTACGGCGGCTTTCTGGGCCCCCTCGGCTTGGTTGGCGGCGGCCTCGTACTGCGCCCCCCCCACAAACGTGGTAAACAGCACCTGCCCGGCGGGTACCCGCTCGGGGTAAATGGAGCTGGTCCAGATGGAGCCGGCCGCGTAGGTGCCTTCCACCTTGGGGTGCAGCGCCCCAAAGCCGTTGAGCGGGTGCGTCACGGCCGCCCGGTCGTAAGCCGAAAAAACGACGCTCATGGGCGGGTACTGCACGGCCGCCAAAGCAGCCGATTCCTTTGGGAACAATGGCTGCAGGAGGGAGGCCGCCGCAAAAGCGGGCAGCGCCAGGGCCAGGTGAGAGTAGCCAGGAGCGGCCGCCGCCGAGTTGAGCTGAAGCTGGTAGCTGCCATCGGCGAGGCGAGCCACCCCGGTAACAGCGGTATTGGGGTGGTAATGGGTGAGCCGGGCCGCAAGCGTATCGGTAAGGGTTTGCACGCCGGCTCGGAGCGTGACGATGCGCCGGCGCGCGGCGCCCTTACCCGTTTTGGCCAGGCCGCGCAGCACCGAGCCGTATTCCTGCTCCAGGGCCGCGAGCTGGGGAAAGGTTTTATGCAGCAGCAGGCGCTCCGGGTCGCCGGCGTAGATGCCGGCCATGAAGGGGTTCACGGCGTAGTCCACGATTTCGGGGCCGAAGCGGCGGCGGAAAAAGTGGGCCACAGTCTCGTGGGCGTTGGGCTGGGCCGCGGGCTGGCGCAGCTCCCGAAGCAGCTGCCACTTGGCTTTCAGGCTGAAAAAGCCGTTGGTGAGCAGGGTGGGCGGCGAACCGGGCAGCTGGCGGTAGCGCCCGCCGCGCAGCACATAGCGGTGCTTGCTCACAGCCGCGCTGTCCTCAATCTGGTCGCTCAGGCCCAGGTCGGCAAGCAGCTCTTCCAGCTCGGTGCTCAGCTGCAGGGAATTAGGGCCGGCTTCCAGGAGGTAGCCTTCGGGCATGTGCCGGCTGAGCAGGTTGCCACCGGGCCGGGCGTCGGCTTCGTACAGGTCGTAGGCCACGCCGGCCTGCTGCAGGTACCAGGCCAGGGTGAGGCCGCTGATGCCGCCGCCGATGATGGCAATTTTCATAAGGAGCTTGCGCGAATTGGGCTGCAAAGTTAGCCCCGCACTACTGCGGTTGGCCCGTAGCTTTGCGCCAATGAAAACAAAGAACAAAGCCGTGTTTCTGGACCGCGACGGCGTCCTGAACGACGAAATCGGCGACTACGTTTGGAAGCTGGACGACTTCGTGGTGAGCCCCGGCGTGCCCGAGAGCCTGGCCCGCCTGAAGGCAGCCGGCTACTACCTTGTGGTGGTGACCAACCAGGCCGGCATTGCCAAAAAGCTCTACACCGCCGCCGATGTGCTCGATTGCCACACCAAGCTGCAGGCGGCCTGCAGCCACGCCCTCGACGCCCTCTATTTCAGCGATGCGCACCCCAGCGTGAGCGACTCCATCATGCGCAAGCCCGATTCGGGCATGTTCGAAAAAGCCGTGGCCCGGTTCAACCTCGACGTGTCGCAGTGCTGGATTGTGGGCGACCGGTACCGCGACATGGAAGCCGGCGAGAAAATCGGCGTGCGCGGCATCATGGTAGGGCATACTGAATCGGTCGATTTCACGCCCCGCGTCGCGGATTTGCAGGCCGCCACGGATATTATTCTTGGGGTGTAGAGACGCAATACTTTGCGTCTTGTCGTCCGCGCCGTTTGGGTGTGTTGAGCCATTAACGTTCAACGACGAGACGCGAAGTGTCGCGTCTCTACATGGACCAGCGGTATATAAAAAAGGCCGGCCTCCCGTTTGGGAGGCCGGCCTTCTTTATGCAATCCAGCTCAGTTACTACTGGCGTTCGGCAGGCGTAGCGGTGCTGGCCGTGATGGGCGCGGAAACGGGCTTAGCTGCTTTGGTGCTGCTGTAAGCGGGGCAAACCTGGCGGTTGCAAGCGCCGAGCGAAAGGGCCGCAAAACCGGCAGCGAGCAGAACGAGCTTTTTCATAATTATAAAGAAAACGGGTGAGGGGAGACGGGGTTCAGCTTCAAAGATAAGGAGCTACACCTATATTTTAAGAAAAATTACCAACGCAGAAATTGCATTATTAGTATCCGAGGATTTTCATCATACTGGCGGCTTCCTGCTGCGGCGCAAACACCGTGTCAATAAGCGTGCCGTCGGGCGCGCGGTCGAGGATGACGTGCTGCGGCGCGGGGATGAGGCAATGCTTGATGCCGCCGTAGCCGCTCAGGCTTTCCTGGTAGGCGCCGGTGTGGAAGAAGCCTACGTAGAGCGGCTGCGCGTAGGTGGGCTTGCGCTCGGGCAAGAACACCTGGTAGATGTGCTTTTCGGCGTTGTAGTAGTCCTGCGAGTCGCAGGTGAGGCCGCCGAGCTGCAGCCGTTTGTAGCCTCTTTCCCAGCCGTTAACCGCGAGCATGATAAAGCGCTGGTTAAGCGCCCAGGTATCGGGCAGGTTCGTGATGAACGAGCCGTCAATCATGTACCACAGCTCCTTGTCGTTCTGCAGTTTCTCGTCCAGGATAGAGTAGATGGTGGCCCCGCTTTCGCCCACGGTGAAGATGCCGAACTCGGTGAAAATGTTGGGCTCGGGCACGCCTTCTTCCTTGCAGATGCGCTGAATGGTGCGCAGAATTTCGGCCACCATGTAGGGGTAGTCGTACTCGGGCTGGATGCTGGTCTGGATGGGGAAGCCGCCGCCAATATCAATCGTGGCCAGCGTGGGGCACACCTTGCGCAGCTCGCAGTACTTGTGCACGAAGCGGCTCAACTCGGACCAGTAATAGGACGTGTCCTTGATGCCGGTGTTGATGAAGTAGTGCAGCATGGTGAGCTCGAAGCGCGGGTCTTCCTTAATGCGCTTCTCGTAGAGCGGGATGGCGTCGGCGTAGCGGATGCCCAGGCGCGAGGTGTAGAACTGGAAGCGCGGCTCCTCGTCGGAGGCCAGGCGCATGCCCAGGTTCACCTTCTCGCGCACGTGGTCGTGGTAGTACTCGATTTCGTTCGGCGCATCGATGATGGGCATGCAGTTCACAAACCCGTCGTTAATCAGGTCGGCGATTTCCTTTTTGTAGGCCTCGGGCTTGAAGCCGTTGCAGATGATGTGCTTCTGCTTGTCGACCTTGCCCTGGGCATGCAGGTTGCGGATGATGCTGATATCGAACCACGACGAGGTTTCGAGGTGGATGTCATTTTTCAGGGCCTCTTCCAGCACGAAGCGGAAGTGCGACGACTTGGTGCAGTAGGCGTAGGAATACGAGCCCTGGTAGTTCGTTTGGGCAATGGCATCGGCAAACCATTTCTTGGCCCGCTGAATCTGGGAGCTGATTTTGGGCAGGTAGGTGAGGCGGAGCGGGGTGCCGTATTTTTCCACCAGGGCCATCAGGTCGATGTCGTGGAAGCGGAGCTCGTGGTCCTGGACGGTAAAATCGGCCGTGGGAAAATCGAAGGTTTGGGAGATGAGGTCGTGGTACGTATCCATTCGGGTTTTTGAATGCGGCGGGAAAACCCGACCTTTGCAGTCGGCGGGTCAAAAGTACCGCCGAGGTTGGGAAGTAGTGGGAACAATCCGTTGTTCTACCGCTGTCCCGCCTCGCATCGTGACGATGGAATGATAGCGACTTGGCTACGGTAGAGCTACTCTACCGCAAGGCAGCGCTCGAAGGTTTTTTCATTTAACAATTATCAGTTAACAATTAACAATCGCAGGCACTCCTAACGGATTGAACGACTGTTAATTGATGAATGATAATTGTTGAATGAATCCCCTTGGAACGATGCCCCATGTCCTACCCAAATTCCCACCCGATGAAACGCATCAAATTACTGGAAGTCCGCTCCGAACTGGGGGCCGGCACGCGGGGCGCCAGCATGGGCATCGACGCCCTGCGCGTGGCCTGCCTCAACAAAGGCTCCGATTATTTCCGCCGCTTCAACTCCGTGGTGGTGCCGGACCTGAACCACGTGCTGTTCGACAAGAACCCGTTCCCGTTTGCCAAGCACATCGACGCCATCTACACCGTGCAAAAAGGCATTGCCAACGCCGTGGAGCAAACGCTGCGCTTTGGCGAGTTCCCGCTGGTGCTGGCCGGCGACCACAGCAGCGCCAACGCCACCATTGCCGGCATCAAGGCCACCTACCCGCACAAAACTCTGGGCGTGGTGTGGATTGATGCCCACGCCGACATCCACTCGCCCTACACCACCCCCAGCGGCAACGTGCACGGCATGCCGCTGGCCGCCGCCCTGGGACAGGACAACCTCTCGCACCAGCGCAACCAGCCCGACCCCGAAACCGAGTTCTTCTGGCGCCGCCTCAAGGACCTGGGCGAGCCCGGCCCCAAGCTCACGCCCAACCACTTGGTGTACGTGGTGGTGCGCGATACCGAGGAGCAGGAAAATGCCATCATCGACCAGCTGGGCATCAAGAACTTCAAGCTGGACGAGTTCCGCGCCAAAGGCCCGCGCCAGGTAGCCCGCGAGATTTACGAACAGCTGCGCTTCTGCGACATGGTCTACATTTCCTTCGACGTAGACTCCCTGGATTCGCGCTTCAGCAAGGGCACCGGCACGCCCGTTGAGCTGGGCCTCGACGTGCCCGAAGCCATTGCCCTGTGCCGCGCCCTGCTCGAAAACGACCGGGTGGTGTGCTTCGAGATGGTCGAAATCAACCCCACGCTAGACAGCGAGAACACCATGGCCAAGAATGCCTTCAACATTCTGGAAGCGGCTACGGAGGCCATTGAGCAGCGCCTGCGGCTGGATGAAGTGGTGAGCCGGTAAGGCGGCTGGCCGAACTGCGGCCAGCAGCAAAATCGTCTGTCATGCAGAGCGCAGCGAAGCATCCTCTCACCGCTGAACGACTCGTTCCAACGTGATAAGATGCTTCCTTCTTCAGCATGACAAGAGGCGCGGTAAAGTTGCTTGACTACGCCGACCTCCGGTTCGCTGCGCTTTGTATGACCGGTCTTTTAATTTCTGCCACTAATCGACAGCCCCCTTAGTTGGCTATTTAAAACTTGCTGATAAACGCATAAGCCCCCAGCGTGTACTCCGTGGTCGAGGAGAAGTGGTTGCCGCCGGCAATGGGGTGTAGCTCAACTTGCGTGGCGCCGCGCTTTTGCATGGCATCATAGGCATCCTGCGAGTTGAAGAACGGCACGTAGTCATCGGCGGTGCCGTGGAACAGTGCCAGCGGGGCGCGGGGCTGCCAGTCGTAGATGTCGTTGGCGGTGAGGGCGGCGGCGAGCGGCGCGTCGGAGTTAGTGAGCACGGCCTGGCGGAAGGCGGGGGTGAACAGCTGGTCTTGCTGGCTGGGCACGGCGGCAAACGGGTTGGCCTGCAACTGGGTGGCGTAGGGCTCCTGGTAGTAGAACGACAGCGGCCGGTTCAGGGCATAAATGCGGTCGTAGGTACGCAGTACCCACACGTAGGTGCTCAGGAAGCTGAGCGGCTGCGTGGCGCTGAGAATGTAGCGGGCAAAAGCAGACTTGTGGTAAGCGCCCGCGCCGGGCGCGCTGGCCGTAACGGGCAGGGTAGTGGCGTACTTTTCCTCCAGCAGCTTGTGCAGCGCCATGGTCGCGTAGCCGCCCTCGGAGTAGCCCAGCAGGAAGTTTTTCTGGTTCAGGGTCACGTTCTGCTGCTGGCAGAATTCGCGCGTGGCCCGCAGCATGTCGGCCGAAGCGGAGGCCAGCGAGGCGGCTTGCTCGTAGGGGTGGGGCAGGCTTTTGGAAGCACCGTAGCCGAGGTAGTCGGGGGCCGACACCACATAGCCCGTGGAGGCCAGCACCGACACCACCGTCCACACGTCGCTGCCGGAGGCGTAGTAGGAGGGGGCCTGGCCTTCGCTGCTGGGCGCCAGCGTGCCGTGCTGGTAGCTGAGCACCGGCAGGGTTGCGGTGGCCACCGGCACCAGCACCGCCCCGGAGGCCGTGGTCTCAGTGCCCTCGGGCGTGCGGGTGTGGTAGGTGAGGCGGTACACCCGAATGGGGTAGCGCACCAGGCTGCCGGCCAGCGGCACGCTCTGCACGCGGCTTCCCAGGGTGGCGGCGCTATACTCGCCAATCAGCGTGCTGCCGGCCAGGACCGAGGTATCGGCGGTGGGGGCTGCGGCGGCGGGTTCGGGAGCTGTGTTCTTGCAGGCCGGGGAGGCAACAAGCGCCACAAACAGCCACAGGAAACGGTATTTGGAAGGGAAGAAAAAACGGGATAGCAGCACGTGGCGAAGAATTAGAGCAAGAATTCATGCCCAACATTGCTTCGCAGCGCCGACGTTCCGACAACTGGTCAGTACCCGATGGCAGATTGGCTGCTTTGCCGCTGGTAGGCATTGTGCGCTAGACGGCAGCCAGCGGCAAGTTTCCCTCAGCTAAGGAGACCCGGCCCCCAAGCCCGCCGCCTAAGCCGCTAAAGAAACAGGAAGCCCCACCAGTAGCTGGCGGGGCTTTTTGTACGTGTCATTTCACCTTATATCTCTTGAACCTTCCACCAAATATTTTCTTGACATGTTAAGCAAAACCCATGTTCATCCTCCATTGCTTCGGGAGCTTCATCAGTTAATGCTACACTAGCATCGTTGAATTTACTCAGGTCCTCAATACGATAAAGTACGTTGCCTTTACACCCATCATAGGGGCATGGCTGCCTGATTACTTTGTTTTCATTACCGCAATTCAAACAAGTTACTGAAGTTGAACTAGCACTATTGGGAGTTAAGAATGCCCAAGCATATTTATAATCTTCTCCAACTCCACGGACGTAATCCTGAAGACATTTTGGGCAGAAATAACTTCTTCCTCTAAGGTTGATAGCAAAGTGCTTAGCCATTTTGGATTTCCCAACCATGTTCAAAGCATAATCTAGTCTTTCTGCGAATTGCGCTGTTTCGATACTCAAATCATAATATCCAGTTAATGGATGATTAAAATGAAATCCACTAACCGCTTCCCACCAAGCATCCTTGCCTTTGAAGAATAAATAAGTGTCTAAAATCTTATCAACTAAAAACTTAGGGTTGAGCCTAGTCCTAGAAATGCCATGTACAATTTGGTTTCTTACTTTACGTATCTCTTCAATATGGCTAATGAGTGCCTCGTCAACATCCTTTTTTGTAGTTGCATAAAATGTATAGAGCAACGCTTCTGAAGGCGTTGTATAGAAATCATTAAATTCTTTGTCCCGCTGTTTTGGCAGCACTGGCCAATCAGACCTCTTTCCTTCAATCAACAGCAATGGTGTAACTAAGCTTACACTTGCCTTCATGAACGCCTCAATTCCTTGATGGAGTAACACAACGGCTGTATTTAATTTCTCTTGTGAGTAAGTCCAAACATCATCTTGTAGGTCCTTGTCAAAATTGTCATAGACATGCTTGTCTGTTTCAAAAACAATATTAAAAGCTTGGGTTAAGCAGCTATTTGCAAGATTATCAAAGTCTTTGCTTGAGGGCAGATTGATTATCACGTGTGCTTGATTTAAGTATCTATAAAATTTACATGGAATTTAAAAAGATACTAATATAGGACAGTAAATATTCGCTAGGCAAAGGAGGGGCTTCAGGTTACTTCGAATTTCGGCGGGTTACTCGTCCGCTGGGCGATAGGTCAGCAGCCAGCAAATAGAACCGGAACTGGCGGCCCTTCTTTTGGTGAGGTGGGCAGAGGACGAGGTTAACGCCAGCCCGTACCTTTGCCTCGTGCAACAACTCGAACAGTCCCTCAAAACCGCCCTGCAAACCGCCGCTCAGGCTGTTTTTGGCGTAGAAATCCCCGCCGCCAGCCTCACGCTTCAGCCCACGCGCAAGGAGTTTGCCGGCAGCTTTACCCTCGTCACGTTCCCGCTCACCAAAGCCTTCGGCAAAGGCCCGGAGCAAATCGGCCAAGCGCTGGGCGAGTGGCTGAAAACCAACGAGCCCCGCGTGAGCGGCTACAACGTGGTGAAAGGCTTCCTGAACCTCGAAGTGGCCGATTCGGAGTGGCTCACGGTATTTAACCAATTGCGCACGCAGCCGGCTGAAGCGCCCGTAAACCTGCCCGACGCCCCGCGCCGCGTGGTGGTCGAGTACTCCTCGCCCAACACCAACAAGCCCCTGCACCTGGGCCACTTGCGCAACAACTTCCTGGGCTACTCAGTGGCTGAGATTCTGAAAGCCACTGGCGCCACCGTCACCAAAGCCAACCTGGTGAACGACCGCGGCATCCACATCTGCAAGTCGATGATTGCCTACCGGCACTTCGGCCAGGGCGAAACCCCCCAGAGCGCGGGCATGAAGGGCGACCACCTCGCCGGCAAGTACTACGTGCTATTTGAGAAGCACTACCGCGAAGAAATCAAGCAGCTCGAAGCCGAAGGCGTGACTACCGACATTGCCAAAAAGCAAGCTCCCCTCATGACCGAGGCCCAGCAAATGCTGCAGGCCTGGGAAGCCGGCGACCCCGAGGTGAAAGCCCTCTGGAGCCAGATGAACGGCTGGGTGTACGAAGGCTTCGACGAAACCTATAAGAACATCGGCGTAGATTTCGACCAGTATTATTACGAGTCCGAAACCTACCTGCTGGGCAAGGAGCGTGTAGAAGAGGGCCTCAGCAAAGGCGTATTCTTCAAGAAAGAAAACGGCTCGGTGTGGGTAGACCTGCAGGCCGAGGGCCTCGACGAAAAGCTCCTGCTCCGCGCCGACGGCACCAGCGTCTACATCACCCAGGACCTGGGCACGGCCGAGCTCAAGTACCAGGATTTCCACTACGACTCGAGCATCTACGTCATCGCCGACGAGCAGAACTACCACATGCAGGTGCTGGAAGCCACCCTGCGCAAGTTGGGCAAGCCCTACGCCGAGGCCATTCACCACCTGAGCTACGGCATGGTGGACTTGCCCTCGGGCAAGATGAAGTCGCGCGAAGGCACCGTGGTGGATGCCGATGAGCTGGTGCGCGACGTAGTGGCCGCCGCCAAAGCCGCCACCCTCGAAAAAGGCAAAACCGAAGGCCTGAACGATGTTGAGCTGGAAGAGCTCTACCACATGCTGGGCCTGGGCGCGCTGAAGTACTACCTGCTGAAAGTGGACCCCAAGAAGCGCATGCTCTTCAACCCCGAAGAGTCGGTGAGCCTGGAAGGGCACACGGGGCCGTTTATCCAGTATTCGCACGCCCGCATTGCCGCCATCCGCCGCAAAGCCGCCGAGCTGGGCATCGACGAAACCGCCGACTGGAGCAGCATCGCCAGCCTGGACGGCACCGAGCGCGAGCTGGTGCAGGAGCTGGCCCGCTACCCCGCCGTGGTGGCCGATGCCGCCCGCAACCTGTCGCCCGCCGTAGTAGCCCAATACGCCTACGATTTGGCCAAAGCCTACAATCGCTTTTACGCCGAGGTATCCATTTTCCAGGAAACCGACGTGGCCAAGCGCAGCCTGCGGGTGGCGCTGTCGGCCCGCGTAGGCGAGCAGATAAAGGTGTCGCTCGGCCTGCTGGGCATGCAGGTGCCCGAGCGCATGTAGCGCGGACTTTGTAGTCCGCGTATCGCCGCGTGCGGCGAATGCTGGCCCCTTTATTTATCAAATGCGCGATTTTGCGCCAAATTAATTTCGCCGCCCTGCGGTGATACGCGGACTACAAAGTCCGCGCTACATGCATATGAAAAGCATTGCCGTTTACTGCGGTTCCAGCGCCGGAACCAACCCGCTCTACATTGCCCAAGCCCAGGCGTTGGGCGCGGCCATGGTGGCCCAGGGCCTCACGCTGGTGTACGGCGGCGGGCGCGTGGGCCTGATGGGCACCATTGCCGATGCGGTGCTGGCTCACGGCGGGGAAGTGGTAGGGGTTATTCCTGATTTTCTGGCCGATAAGGAGCTGGCCCACCTGGGCTGCACCGAGCTGCATGTGGTGAAAAGCATGCACGAGCGCAAGCTGTTGATGGCCGACCGCGCCGATGCCTTCATCGCTATGCCCGGCGGCTACGGCACCCTCGAAGAGCTATTTGAGGTCCTGACCTGGGGCCAGCTCGGCCTGCACCGCAAGCCGGTGGCGCTGCTGAATGTAGACGGCTACTACGACCACCTGCTGCTGGCCCTCGACCGCATGCGCGACGACGAGCTGCTGCGCGCCGAAAACCGCACCCAGCTCCTGCAGTCGCCCGACCCCGTGGCGCTGCTGGCCCAGCTCGCGGCCTACCAGCCGGTGCAGCTCGAAAAGTGGCTCACCCCGCCCACCACTTAATCCGGCGCGGCCGAAAACCCTACTGGCTTACCAAGAGTTATGCAGGCGGCGGATGAATCCCGCCGCTCCAATCAATGAAAAAGTCCACTCTTCTCACGCTGGCCACCGCAGCCGCGGCAATAGCTTTCATCGCTGCAAAACCAGCCCAACCCATTCCCATGAGCAACTCTTCTGAAACCGTAGCCGCCCCGAAGTCCGTGTACGATTTCACGGTGAAGTCCATCGACGGCAAGGACGTGAAATTGAGCCAGTTTAAAGGCAAAAAGCTCCTGATTGTAAACACCGCTTCGGAGTGTGGCTACACGCCGCAGTACAAGGAGCTGGAAGAGCTCTACAAGAAGCACGGCGACAAAGTGACCGTGCTGGGCTTTCCCGCTAACAACTTCGGCGGCCAGGAGCCCGGCACCGAAGCCCAGATTGCCACCTTCTGCGAGAAAAACTACGGCGTGACCTTCCCCTTGTTCAGCAAGGTATCGGTGAAGGGCGACGACACCGCTCCGCTCTACAAGTTCCTGGCCGACAAGACCCAGAACGGCGCCGTAGACAGTGCCCCCAGCTGGAACTTCTGCAAGTACCTGGTCGACCAGAACGGGCACGTGGTGAAATTCTACAAGTCAGACGTGAAGCCCCTGAGCCCCGAGCTGCTGGCCGACATTATGAAGTAGCCCCTGCTTCAAGGATACAGAAAAGTCCGTCATGCAGAGCGCAGCGAAGCATCTCGCGTGCCACAGTAATTACAATCGTTAACCGATTTAATTAATGTTGCAACGAAGCGAGCAAGATGCTTCGCTGCGCTCTGCATGACGTTCTTTTGTCTTTCCATTTCTTCTAGCTGCCCATGTCACCCTGGATATCTGCATTCCGCCCCCGCACCTTGCCGCTGGCCCTGGCCAGCATTCTTACCGGGGGCTTTCTGGCGGCGGCGGCGGGCCACTTCAACGGGCTTATAGTGGGGCTGGCAGCCCTCACCACCATCCTGCTGCAAGTGCTCAGTAACCTGGCCAACGACTACGGCGACTCCCAAAACGGGGCCGACAGCGTGCACCGCCAGGGCCCCCAGCGCGCCGTGCAAAGCGGCGCCATCACGCCGGCCCAGATGAAGCGCGGCATGTTTATCTGTGCTCTTCTGGCTTTGGCCAGCGGCCTGGCGCTGCTGTGGTTTGCGCTGGGCACCGCGGGCCTGGGCTTGTTCCTGGGCTTTCTGGCGTTGGGCCTGGCCGCCATCTGGGCCGCCGTGAACTACACGGCCGGATCTAATCCGTACGGCTACGCCGGGTTTGGCGACATTTCGGTGTTTCTGTTTTTTGGGATGGTGGGCGTGTGCGGCACTTACTTCCTGCAGACGCGGGCCCTGCCCATGCAGGTGTTGCTGCCGGCCGCGGCCCTGGGCTGTTTCGCTACGGCGGTGCTCAACGTCAACAACATCCGCGACATCCAGTCCGACGTGCTGGCCGGCAAAATCACCATTCCCGTGCGCCTGGGGCCCGCCCGCGCGCGCCGCTACCACTGGCTGCTGCTGTTGCTGGGCCTGGGCTGCGCTACTGTGTTTGTGGCCCTTACTTATCACTCCCCGTGGCAGTGGCTGTTTGCGCTGAGCACGCCGCTGTTTGCCTTCAATGCCATGCAGGTGTGGCAGCGGCAGGACTCCATGCAAATTGACCCACTGCTTAAGCAGATGGCCTTGAGCACGCTGGTTTTCACAGTATTATTCGGGATTGGGCAGGTAGTGGGCTAGCTTAAAAGGCTTGAGCTGGTTTGGGGAAGGGGCGTGATAGAAGTTGTTGGAAGCGTGGAATGGGTGTAGCTTAACAGCAAGATTCACATTCTTCAATATATCCGGCGATACCCCGTCACCCTCTACTTTCATGGAAATCTCCCAGGACCTGATTCAGGCCGAACAAGCTGAGCAACAGCAGGCCCTCGACCAGCTGTTTCAGTATGCCGCCCAGCAAATGCACGCCGGCAAGTCGGATGCCCAAATCCACGCCCTGCTCTTGGGAAATGGCGCGACCGATGAGGTAGCCCAAGCGGTAGTGAGCGAACTGCGCCCGGAATACCAGAAGCTATATCGGGAAGCGGCTCGCAAAGACATGCTGCACGGCGGGTTGTGGCTGGGAGGCGGTCTGCTCGTCACGGGCTTTACCTACGCCATGGCGTCAGCAGACGGAGGGTCTTATTTCATGACCTGGGGCGCCATCATCTTCGGCGGCATCCAGTTTTTGAAAGGACTGGTGCGCTCTATGAAGGAGTAGAACCCAATCATCAGGCCCAGTGCCCATTCAAAGGCGGCCAGCAGTAGCTGCCTTTTCGTTGTCCTATGTGTTTTAGCCCAACCCAGCATTACAAAAGCTGCCTTCGTACCTGGTATCCAAAACGGTAGTGCAGGAAAAAACACGTATAAAAAAAGCCCCGCTGTGCTACACAGCGGGGCTTTTTTATTGAGCTAAAACTTACTCGGCAGTAGGGGCGGGCGCAACTGGAGCAGCTACCTCGCCGCCGCCTTCCGGCTTGGGACCGCGCTTGCGGTTGCGGCCGCCGCGGCTCCGGCGGCGTTCGCCTTCGGCGCGGGGTTCCTGCGATTCGCCTTCTGCGCGTGGAGCGCGAGCTTCGCCTTCCGGGCGTGGCTCACGGGGCGGCCGCTGTTCGCCTTCGGAACGTGGAGCGCGGGGCTCGCGGGGTGGGCGCTGCTCGCCTTCGGGGCGAGGGGCGCGCGGCTCCCGCGGCGGGCGGGCCTCGCCTTCGGGGCGAGGCGGGCGCTGGTAAGGCACGGTTGGGGCGTGGCCGGCATCGAGGGCCGCGAGGGCATTTTTGGCGTTGGCCATGCGCTCGATGTGCTTGGGGTCTTTGGGGTCGGAGGCGTCGCGGCGAGGCGGGCGGCCACCGTCACGAGCGCCGTCGCGGCCTCCACCACCTTCACGGCGCGGGCCACCTTCGCGGGAGCCTCCACCACCAAAGCCGCCACTGCGACCTCCGCCGCTGCCGCCACTCCGGCCACCGCGTTCGGGGCGGCCACCGATTTTGCCACCGAGACCTGCAAAGCGCTTGGGGTCAAACTCCGGGGCCGGGCCCAGGCCCAGCTCTTCGGTGATGCTGCGCTTCTCGAGGTCGCGCTCGATGAGCTTTTCAATTTTTACCACCCGGTCCTGGTCCTGGTCGGAGATGAAGGTGATGGCCGTGCCTTTGGTAGCAGCGCGGGCCGTGCGGCCGATGCGGTGAACGTAGTCCTCGGCAGCGCGCGGAATGTCGTAGTTCACCACGTGGCTCAGCGAGTCGATGTCGATGCCGCGGCTCAGCACGTCGGTGGCTACCAGGATGGGGAACTGCTTGTTTTTGAAGGCGCGCATGATTTCCTCGCGCTCTTCCTGCGTGCGGTCGGAGCTGATGCCCCGGGCTTCGATGCCCAGCTTGTTTACGGCCTTCACGATGCCGCCCACGGCCGCTTTCTGGCTCGTAAACAGCACCATGCTCTGCACGTCCTGGGTTTTGATGATGTGCTCGAGGACGTAGATTTTCTGGCGGTCGAATGCCATGTACATCTGCTGGTCGATGCCGGCGGCCGGCTTCGAAACCGCGAGCCGGATTTCCTCGGGATTCTTGAGAATCTGCTGCGAGAAGTCGCGGATTTTGGTGGGCATGGTGGCCGAGAACAGCAGGGTCTGCCGCTCCTTGGGCAGCTGGCGCACGATGTTGAAGATGTCGTCGGAGAAGCCCATGTCCATCATCTTATCGGCCTCGTCCAGCACCAGGTACTTGATTTGGTCGAACTTCACGTAGCCCATTTGCAAGTGGGCAATGAGGCGGCCGGGCGTGGCGATGATGATGTCGGCGCCGCTGGTAAGGGCGCGCTTCTGCTGCTCCCAGTTCTCGGATTTGCCGCCGCCGTAGATGGCGATGCTGCTGGCTTCCACGTAGTAGCCGAAGCCCATCACCTGCTCGTCAATCTGGGTGGCCAGCTCGCGCGTGGGCACCAGAATGAGGGTGGTGGTGTGGCCGTGCTTGGCGTGCGAAATCTTGTCGAGCAGCGGCAGCAGGTAGGCGGCGGTTTTGCCGGTGCCGGTTTGAGCGCAGGCAATCAGGTCTTTGCCTTCGAGGATTTTGGGAATGGCCTGCTCCTGAACTGGGGTGGCCTGCTGGTAATTCATGGCGTCGATGCCCGCCAGCAGGTCGTCGTGGAGTTTAAATTCGTGAAACGTCAAGGTTCAGCTTATTTGGGGTTGAAATATTGGGCTGACCTTGGTGCTTGGGCCAGCAAACCGCTTGATTTGGTGTAAAGATAGGGCACAGTCGAGAGCAATTTTAGAGAGGGTTGTCTTGCCCATCTCGCCAGCCGGTCATGCTGAGCGGAGCCGAAGCATCTCTACCGTGTCACCACCTCTTTTGATTGGATTACTTGCGCGGTAGAGATGCTTCGGCTCCGCTCAGCATGACCGTTCTTTAACACCAATGTTCTTCGGCGCTGCCAAATCCGGCATCTCTACATTTACCCCATGCCCGCCCTCGACCGTTTTTCAGCCCAAGCCGCCGACTACGCGCGCTACCGCATCGACTACCCGGCCGCGCTCTACGAGTGGCTCCTGCCCCAGGTAGCGGCCCGCGAGCGGGCCTGGGACTGTGCCACCGGCAACGGCCAGGTAGCCGCCGTGCTGGCCGACTCCTTCGTGCGGGTCGATGCCACGGACCTGAGCGAAAAGCAATTAGCCCAGGCGCCACCGCGGCCCAACCTCCATTACCAAACCGCCCGCGCCGAGCACACGCCCTTTCCCGCCCAGCGGTTCGACCTCATCACGGTGGCGCAGGCCGTGCATTGGTTCGAGGCCGAGGCCTACCACCAAGAGGTGCGTCGCGTGGCCCGGCCCGGCGCGGTGCTGGCCGAGTGGGGCTACGGCCTGGTGCAAATCTCCCCGGAAATCGACGCACTCATAGGGCATTTTTACCGCGACACCATGGGCCCGTATTGGGACGCCAACCGCTGGCACATCGACGATGAATACGCGCGCATTCCCTTTCCCTTTGCCCGGGTGCGGCGGGCGCATTTTGCGGTGCAGCGGCAGTGGTCGGCCGAGTGGTTTTTGCACTACTTGGGCACGTGGTCCAGCGTGGCCAAGTACCAGCAGGAGCGGGGCGAAGACGCCGTGGCGCTGATTGCGGAGGAAGTAACGCAGCGGTGGGGACCCGGCGAGCGGAAGGTGGTATTTCCGGTTTTTGCGCGGGCCGGGCGAATAGAATAATCTGCTGCGGCCCGCGTTGGTGTGCCTCACGAAGGCCCATGTTATGACCCTACTGGCTACCCACGCTCGAGCCTTACTGCTGTTTTATCGGACGGTGGCGCCTTTCATGCTGGGCCTGTCGGCCCTGATACTATTGGCCGTGCTGCTGCCGGCATTGCAGGAGGGCTGGAGCGTGGGCTTGCTGCCCGGCCTGCTGCTCACCAAACTGGCCACGGCGCCGGTGGTATGGTACCTCTCCGAGCAGCTGCGGCCCAACCAGTATTGGTTCTATTTCAACCTGGGCATGTCGCGCCGGCGCCTGTGGAGCAGCGTGGTGGCGCTGGATGGGCTCGTTTTTCTGGGGGGCGCACTGGCCATGCGGGCCAGCTTGGCGTGAGGGCCGCGACCTGGAACCCGGCGGGCCCGCAGGTGCTGGAAGCCGACGGCATTCGGGTGGCGTTTGGGGCGCGGCAGGTGCTGGCCAATATTTACTTGCGCGTGCAAACCGGCCAGATTGTGGGCTTGCTGGGCCGCAATGGCAGCGGCAAATCGGTGTTGCTCCAAACTATTTTTGGAGCCCGGGCCGTGGCCGATGCGTCGGTACGCGTGAACGGCCACCGCGTGGTGCCGGCTTTCCACCGGCCGGGACTGGTAAACTACCTGCCGCAGGAGCCACTGCTGCCGCCCTCCTTACCGCTGCGCCAAGCCGCCCGCCTGCTGGGGGTCGACCTGGAGAAAGCCACGGCCAGCTTCCCCGCGCTACGGGCCCAGTTCGATTGCCGCGCCGGCGAATTGTCGGGCGGTTCGGCGCGCCTGCTGCAAACCTTGCTGCTGCTCCACGCCGACACGGCTTTCTCACTATTCGACGAGCCATTTTCCGGCGTGATGCCCGTGCACGTAGAAACCCTGGCCGACGAGATGCAGCGCCTCAAGCAGCGCAAGGGCCTGCTCATAACCGACCACCGCTACGCCGAAGTGCTGCCGCTCTGCGATGTGGTTTATTTGCTGCACCAGGGCCGCTTGCTCAAGCTGGAAGGCGACGTGAGGGAGGAACTGCGGGACAACGGCTATCTGGCCCATTAGCGCCACCTGCTGGGGAGGTTTTACGGCCGCTTATTTTGTGAACCCATGAATAATCAACTTCCTTTCGCCGGCCTCCGCGTTCTTGAGCTGGCTTCCGTACTGGCGGGCCCGCAGGTGGGGCAGTTTTTTGCGGAGCTGGGGGCCGAAGTATTGAAGGTGGAAAGCCCCACCGGCGACGTCACGCGCACCTGGAAAACGGCGGCCGAAACAGCCACTCCCAGCGCCGCTTTTGAGGCGTCGGTTTCGGCCTATTTCGCGGCTTCCAACTGGGGCAAGCAGTCGTTGGTACTTGACCTGACCACCGCAGCTGGCCAGGCTGAGCTGCAGCGACTCGCAGCCCAGGCCGACATCGTGCTGGCCAGCTACAAGCCCGGCGATGCCGAGAAGCTTAGGGCCGATTACGCCACGCTGGCCGCCCAGAACCCGCGGCTTATTTACGGGCACCTCACCGGCTACGGCCCCGATAATGCGCGCGCCGGCTACGATGCCGTGCTTCAGGCCGAGGCCGGTTTCTACTACCTCAACGCCGATGGCCCCGGGCGGCCACCCCAGAAGATGCCCGTGGCCATGGTGGATTTGCTGGCCGCTCACCAGCTCAAGGAAGGGCTGCTCACCGCGCTGTATCAACGGGAAAGGACGGGGCGAGGGGCCTCGGTGCATGTGAGCTTGCTCGACAGTGCTTTGTCGGCCTTGGCTAATATGGCAGCTACGTACCTCGTGACCGGGCACGACCCGCTGCCGATGGGCTCGAGCCACCCCAGCATTGTGCCCTACGGCACGGTGTACCGCTCTGCCAATGGCCGCCATTTGGTGCTGGCCGTGGGCTCCGATGGCCAGTTTCGGAAGCTGTGCGCCGCATTGGGCCAGCCCAACTGGGCTACCGATGCCCGCTTCCAAACCAACCCCGCCCGCGTAACCCACCGCGCCGAGCTCGAAGCCATGCTCAGCCAGGGCATAGCCGCCCTCAATGGCGACGAACTGCTGGCGGAGCTAGCGCGCCTGGCCGTGCCAGCCGGGGCCGTGCACACAGTAGGCGAGGCCCTGGAGCAGCCGTTGGCCCAGGCCATGCTGCTGCTGCCCGCGGCGGGGGCAATGCGCGCCGGCCTGCGCACGGTGGCATTCCGCTGCGATGGGTGGGTAGTAGCTGACAGGTTGAGCGCGCCACCCACACTTGGGCAAGGCGGAACCACCGGTTTTGCCTCAGCTACAGGAACTGCGCCCGAAACTAATGCCCCGCTTATTTCCGTACCACCTGCAGGGTAGCCGCCCAGTCGAAATTTCCCCAGCGGTTGCGCTTACCTTCGTTGTGTTCCTTTTCGCCGCTGTTTCCCAGGGCGTTATTTCCTATTCGCATGGCCAAGTCAACCACCAAAAAGCACGCCGAGCCCGAGCTGTTTACCACCACCGAAAAGGTGGCTCCCACTGCCGTCGAGCCCACGGCCCCGGCAGCTTCGCTCAAGAAAAAGACCGCAAAATCCGGCTCGGCGAAGAAAGCCAAGTCTGACGCTACTCCGGCACTGAATGCCAGCCACACCGGGGCAACCGCTACCGACAACCTCCCCACTGCCGAAGCCGGCTCGCCCGCTGAAACGCCCGCCGACCGCCTCGACCAAATTTTCGAAGGCCTCAAGCAGAAATCCACCGCGAAGCAGGCCATTTTTCGCAATACGCAGGCGGCATTTGACTGCTTGCGGCTGGCTTCGCAGGAGCTGGTAGTGGAGCTAACCCGCCGGCTCACGCCGCTGGATTCGAGCGTGATGATTGAGTACCGGCCCATCAACGAGATGGAGTTTCACATCCGGTTTTCGGGCGACTTGCTGATATTTATCATGCACTCCAACATCGTCACGTTTCCCGACGACTACGGGCCGATGTCCAGTGCCTACGTGAACCAAGACTTCCGGCGGCGCTTCTTCGGCCATATCATGGCCTACAACTTCATGGCCGACAGCATCAAGTACCAACGCATGAACGACCCCGGCTACCTCGTGGGCCGCCTGCTAGTCAACATCAACAACCACTATTTCCTGGAAGGGGTGCAGCAGCTGGAGCTGCCCGACAACGACATGTCGGACAACCCAATCACCCCCGATATGATGCGCCTCTTCGTGGAAAGTGCCATGATTGCCGCCGTTAATAATGACTTGATTGCGCCGCCGCTGGCCGAGATTCAGAAAATCAACGTCAAGCAAAAGCTGGAAAACCAGCAGGTGAGCCGCGGCAGCAAAGTCGGCTTCAGCTTCTCGAATCAGCAGGAGTACTAGCTTTTGGGCATTGCATATGAGTTAGTCTCGTCTGTCATTGCGAGCGCAGCGCGGCAATCTTTCCTCTCTCCGCGACCTGCCCTCAGAAGTGACAAGCTCGTTTAAAGCAAAAAGCCCCGACTCAATCCAGAGCTGGGGCTTTTCACATTATTGGGCTAGTCGCTGAGACCAGGACGGATTGCTTCGCTCCGCTCGCAATGACAGGTCCAGTCAGGCCTACCGCCCGTAGCCTACTTTCTGCCGCACTTTGGCCAGCACGTCGGCGCCGTATTCCTGGGCGCGGCGCGCACCCACGGCCAGCTTGGCATCGAGCTCGGGCAGGTTGTTCATGTAGAAATTGAATTGCTCGCGTTCCGTAGCAAAGCGGCGGAGAATCAACTCGTACAGCTCTTTCTTGGCGTGGCCGTAGCCGTAGCCGCCCGCTTCGTAGTTGGCGCGCAGGGTGGCCGTTTCTTCGGGGGTGGCCAGCAGCGAATAGAGCTTGAAAGTGGTATCGGTGTCCGGGTTTTTTGGGGCTTCCAGCGGTGTGCTGTCGGAAATAATCGTCTTCACCGCTTTTAGCAGCTCTTTGTCGGGAGCGAAAACATCGATGATGTTGCCGTAGCTTTTGCTCATCTTGGCCCCGTCGGTGCCGGGGATGGTCATCAGCTCGGCATCGACGCGGGCCTGGGGCAGCACCAGCGTTTCGCCGTAGCGGGCGTTGAAGGTGGCGGCAATGTCGCGCGCTATTTCCAGGTGCTGAATTTGGTCTTTGCCCACGGGCACAATCTCGGCGTCGTAGAGCAGAATGTCGGCCGCCATCAGCACCGGGTAGGTGAAGAGGCCGGCGTTCACGTCGGATAATTTATCCGATTTGTCCTTGAACGAGTGGGCGTTGGCCAGCATCGGGTACGGCGTGAAGCAGCTCAGGTACCAGGTCAGCTCGGTTACCTGCGGCACGTCGGACTGCCGGTAGAACAGGTTCTTCTCGGTGTCGAACCCGCAGGCCAGCCAGGCGGCGGCCACCGCGTAGGTGTTCTGGCGCAGCAGCTCCGGGTCGCGCACGGTCGTGAGCGAGTGCAGGTCGGCGATGAAGTAGAGCGAGTCGTTGGCCGGGTTTTTCGACAGTTCGATGGCGGGCAGAATGGCGCCGAGCAGATTGCCCAAGTGCGGGCGGCCGGTGCTTTGGATGCCGGTAAGAATGCGGGACATGGAGGGAATTAGGGAGTGAAACGCACGCCTTGGTTGTAGGCGTGCACGGCGGCGGGGAGTTGAGCCAGGCTGATGCCGTTGGTAGCAAATTTCCGCTGCAGCACCGGGTCGGCGGGGAAGAGCGCCGCCACAAAAGTACCGGGAGCTAGTTTAGAGTCGAAGCCCGGGGAGCGGCCGGGGTTGTAGGCAAAGAACGTGTTGGTGCCGGGCTTGCGCAGCACATGCAGCTTCACATGGGCCAGAAAGTTGGGCCCCATCGTGACCTGGTAGTAATAATAAAACAGCTCAACTTTTCCGGTTTCCACTATTTCCAGAATAGCTGGGTCCTGAAAGCCGGCATCGTCGCCGCTGCGAAAACGGAAGTTGGCCGCTTGCACAAACCGATGGCCATCGATGGTGAAGGCGGTGATTTCGTTGCTGCGAAACTTGTGCTCCCGGCCGTTTTTTACGCCTACTACCATGGTTGGGCTGCCCCCAGCCGCTAGCACCAGCTTTAGGGAAGCCGTGCCTTTGGCGCCGTTGGCCAGCTCGTAGGTGCCGGGCGCGAATTTAAACTGGGCTTGAGCCAAGCCGGGCAGCAGCATTGCCGCCGCTACAAGCACGAAGATTAACGGACGAATAACTATCAAAATATAAATAGAATAGATAAGGGCAGAGCATCAAACGCTCACATTCTCCACGGCCTCTTCTTGCAGCTCGGCCGTTTCTTCGGGGCCCAGGTAGCGGTCAATGAGAAAGTGGGCAAGGTAGAGGACGGGCGTGAGCAGAATTGCAGCCGCGAACTTGTACCAATAGTTGGTGTTGGCCACGCTGAGAACCTGGCTCAGCGACCAGTTGCCGAACAGGTAAAAGGCCACGTACAGCACCACAAAGGAGTCGACCAACTGCGAAATCAGCGTGGAGCCTGTGGCGCGCAGCCACACAAAGCGGCCCCCGGTAGCCTTGCGGATGGCCGTGAAAATGGTGGCGTCGAGCACCTGGCCCACCGCAAAGGCCACAATCGAACCGGTGATGATGCCCAGGCCCTGCCGGAAAATGCTCTGGTAGGCAAAGTCGATGTTGAACGGCCGGCCGAGGTTATCGGTCTTGTTCACATCGAGCCAAAAATCGGCCGGCGGCAGCTTGGTAGTTAGGAAAATAACGCCAAACGCAAACAGAATAAGCACCACCGTGAGGTAGCTGATGCGCAGCACGCCGGCTTTGCCAAAGTACTCGTTGATGATGTCGGTGGTGACAAACACGGCGGGCCAGATGAGCACCCCCGCCGTGAGATTGCCGGGCAAGCCCATGAGCTTATCAGCCGAAAAAATCTTGACGCCGATGATTTCGGCCAGCAGTGCATTCACCAGAAAAATGCCGCTGAGGACGAGGTACAACTGCTGCTTTTTGTGGACGAAAGGACTCATGGCGACAAGCTTTGGTCATCTTGAGCTGCACTCAGGATGACAACACAAATAGTGACGAATTAAAATGGTTACAAGCTCACCACCAAGCCTTCGGTGGCCAGCTGGGCGGTGGGGAACACCGGCTGCGCCTCGTGCAGCAGCGGCTCCAGGGCTTTGTAGCGACTCGAGAAATGGCCCAGCAGCAAGTGCTTCACCCCGGCATCGTGAGCGAGCTGGGCGGCTTGGCGGGCAGTGCTGTGGTGAGTTTGGGCGGCGCGTTCCTTCAGGTCTTCCAGAAAGGTGGCTTCGTGGTAGAGCAGGTCGGCCCCGCGGATGAGGTCGGCGAGGGCGGGCGTGTACAGCGTGTCGGAGAAGAAAGCGTAGCGGCGCGGGGTCGGCGGGCGGCCGGCCACGTCGGCGTGGCGCAGGCCGGGCTGGTGCTCATCGGCGGCCAGGTCTTCGCCCTGCGCCAGGCGCGCGAGCTGCTCGGGGCGGAGCCCGGCAGGCAGCTTGTCCTTCAGTAGGTTGGCACGTCGCGGCCGTTCGGAAAACAAGTAGCCGGCGCACGGAATGCGGTGCCGCATGGGCAGCGACGCCACGGTGATAAGCGCGTCTTCGTACACCACGGCATGCGCTTCGGTATCCACGGGGATAAACTCCATCGTGAAGCCCATCTGCATGTTGGAAACCCGGGCCTGCGTGGTGAGCACCTCGTCGAGGCCGGGCGGGCCGATGATTTGCAGCGGCTGGGTACGGCCCTGCAGGTGCATGGTGCCCAGCAAGCCAAACAGCCCAAAGTAATGGTCGCCGTGGAGGTGCGAGATGAAAATGGCCCGCAGCTGATGGGGCCGCACGCGGTGCTCCAGCATTTGCCACTGGGTGCCCTCGCCGCAATCAATCAGGTAGCTATTCGCGCCCACCGTGAGCACCTGCGCCGTGGGGTGGCGGGCCAGGACCGGCGTAGCGGAGGCGGAGCCCAAAATCTTCAGCTCAAAAGTCAAGGCGAAATAGTTGTCAGTTGATAAGTGGCGGTGGTCAGGGTGCTGGCAGGGGGGTAATAAAAAGTTGGTTGCCGGTTGCCAGCTTCAACAAACTGACAACTGACAACCAACCACTGACAACTTCAGCCTACTCTTTATCCGTGAGGTCGCGCTCGATGGCGTGCAGAAAAACCCGGTCGATGCCTTCTTCTACCGTGGGCAAAATGTGCAGTACCGACTCCAGTTTGCTAATGGTGATGAGCTTGAGCACGTGGTCTTGCAAGCCGGTGAGCACCAGAAGGCCGCCGGTAGAATTGCACAACCGGTTGGCGATAAGAATGGAGCTGAGGCCCGACGAATCCGTATATTTTACGTTGGTCAGGTCGAGAATCAGGTTGTTAATGCCTTCAGCGTTAAGCTTCACAAACTCCGATTTGAGGTCGGGCGCAACAGTGGTGTCGAGCTTCTTTTCCTCAATCGTGATTATGGTGTAGCTTTCTTTTTTATCAATCGTGTACTTCATACAGCGTAGGCAAGGAGGGTAAGAGAACGGCGAAGGTAAAGAAAAAACCCAAAATTTTGGGTGAAGTTGGCTAATGTTTCGTGGTAAACCTTGACGGGGCTGCGGGCGGGCCCGCAAAGGTGAGCGAAGCCCAAGTAGATTGCCAATCGGCGCGGTCGCGAAGTCTGGCCGGAGCCTCGGTCATGTTGACGGTAGCCAGCAGGTATGGGCCGGGTCCGGATAGTCGTAACAACACGCGGCCGTTTTGGTTAGCGCGGGTGGTAAAATGAGTGGTGGGCAGCCCGCCGGAATGGCGCTGCCACACCTGCACCGCTGCCCCCGAAACAGGTAAGCCGGCTCGTAGCACGCGTACTGTCAGGGATTTGCCGGTGGCTAGCCGGTAGGGGTTTTGCTCCGGCACCAGCTCCAGCGGCAAGCCATATATGTGCAGGCAAGCGCTGTCCGAAACGGCGGCAGTCGCGTTGGCTTCGCCCACTTGCACCAGCGCTTTGGCGCAGCGCCGGTAGGTTTCGCGGCCGGCGGTGGCTTGCTGGTCGCGCTCCTGGCGCAGCTTGAGCGGAAAGTCCAGGCCTTCCTCGCGCAGGTAGGCGGTAAACTGTTCGGCGGGCAGCTCAATATAGGAATTGGTAGACCGCAGAAGTACAATGTGGGTGCCCGGCCGCGCAAAGGCGAAAGCCGTGCGAAAAGTGTCGGTTGGGGCCAGGCCAGGAGTGGGGGTAAGGTCGGTAGAGTCGGCAGGTGCGGGGCCGTAGCGCACCAGGCGCAGCACCTTCGCCGCCTTGTTGGTCCAGGGCTCGCCTTTGAAATCGGCGCCGATGAGCGGATGCAAGTTGAGCACCTGGCCGGGCTGAATGCGGAAGCGCGGCGCTTCCAGCCAGAACTCGTGGGCGAGGCCAGTGAACGTGGCAAAGCCCAGCAGGCCTGCGCAAATGAACAAGGACTTTACTTTCATAGAGCACCCAGGCTGCCGAAGCGGCCGAATGGCTGCCGCTTTCAGTCCCGTTGGCAAGAACGGTGCCTTATTTCCGGTCCAGGGCCAGGGCATACGCCCGGTCATAGTGCACGCGCAGGTTTTTCCAGTCGAAGAGCTCGGCAGAGCTTTCCACGGCATTGCGCTGCATGATGCGCTCGCGGCGGTTGAGCTGCACAAACTGCCAGAGCATTTCGGTGAGCTCTTCGGCCGACTCGTCGAAGGATTTTTCCTGGCGGTGCACCACAAAAATGCCTTTCTGCTCGGGGTCGGGGATGGTCTGGAGCACGTAGTCGCCAAAGCCCGACAGGTCGGAGGTAATGGCGGGCACGCCGCGGGCCACGCATTCGAGCGGGGTGTAGCCCCAGGGCTCGTAGTAGCTCGGGAATACGCCCATGTGGCAGCCCCGCACAAACTGGCCGTACTCCATGCCCAGCAGGGGCGAGGAGGGCGACACAAAATCGGGGTGGTACACCATTTTCACCCGGTCGTGGCGGTGGTTGAGTAGCTTGGCCCGCCGCATAAAGTTCAGGATGTCATCGTCCTGGTCGTTCACCAGGTTGTGGGTGATGACCGAGGGCAGGGCATTGGTTTTCCAGCTTTGCAGGGTGCGGCGGTAGCGCAGCTTCCAGTAGTCGTCCACCATGCTGTCGAGGTCGGGCAGCTTGTGGTCGGCGCTCGAGGCAGCGGCGTAGAACAGCCGCTCGCCCACCTGGTGCTCAATGGCGCGGCAGGTTTCGTGCACTTCGTCGAGCATGGCGCGGCGCTCCAGCACCTGGGGGTTGATGCTGGTGAAGGGCCGTTTGGTGATGAAAAACATCACCACGTTCAGGTCGATGCCACTCACTTGTAGGCGGTGGTTGAGCCGGGCCAGGGCTTCCAGCGTCAGGTCGAAACCTTTGTTGTGGTACTCGTAGCGGCCCGAGGTGAAGAAGTACAGCGTCTGGTCCAGGTCGAAGGAATACGACTGGAAGAAGTGCGCCATCACGAACTCGTGGATTTTGGCCTTGTACTGCTGGTGCAGGTTCTGGAATTCGTGCAGGGCCACAAACCGCTCGATGTTGAGCCCGTTGGGCAGCACGGCGTCCGGAATCCGGTCGAGCAGGTAAATGCACTCGCGCACCGTGAGCTCGCTCACCGTAGTGAAGACGTGGCTGCCGTGGGCGGCGGCGCGCTCCATGCGCACGGCCGGCTCAATGTTGAACTTGCGCGCCTCGGCCTCCCAGTTCACCCACATCAGGTGGTCGTAGAAGTTGGGGTCGTTCATGGCCAGGTAGCGGCCGAGCAGGGTGGCGTGCGTGGTAAATAGCAGGTGCACCGGTACTTGCAGGCGGCGCAGCTCCGGGATGGCCACACCGGTCATCCACTCGTGGAAGTGGCCCAGCAGGCGCTGCGCCGGCGGCACCTGCGCCGCCACGTGCTGGAAGAAAATGGTGGTGAGGTGCCCGAATGCGATGACCTGGTGCAGCAAGTCGTCGTTGTCGGGCGAGGGGATGCTGTGGCGCTGCCAGAGGTCCGACTTGAGTTGGCCCAGCTGGGGGTAGGCCTGAAACGGGTTGATGAGCACCGCGCGGGGCCGGCCCGTTACCAGCCAGGTGCCGATGTGCACCTCGAAGCCCTGCGCGCGCATGGTGCGCACGGCGGCCCCAAACGGGTCGGAAGCGGTGTGCACGGCCAACTCGTCGAGCGGCTCAAACTCGCCCTGCGCCTGGTTGGGAAAGTACGGGCCCAGCAGGCAGTACCGGT
Organism: Hymenobacter plasmatis; assembly: GCF_020711255.1. Taxonomy (GTDB): domain Bacteria; phylum Bacteroidota; class Bacteroidia; order Cytophagales; family Hymenobacteraceae; genus Hymenobacter. The sequence continues at coordinate 60,128 of NZ_JAJFAW010000024.1, read as the reverse complement.
CGTCCCAGGCCGGCATGGTGGCCGGCACTTTCGACCGGATAACCGTGTAGATGCCGCCCACCTGGTTGCAAACTTCCCAAGCCACTTCCACCAGCAAAGCGTCGGGAAACAAGGGTTCGGAGGCGATTAACGTATTGGGCATGGGGGCTCAGGCGAAGGAACGGTGGAAGGAAGGTGGCGAAAGGTAAGCTCATTGGCGTTTAGTTGCCACTGTAAATGGATTTTTTTGAATACTTGAGCTGGAAACCACCCGGCTGGCCGCCAAAACATCGGGGCCCGGCCGCGGTTACCGGCATTCTTTCTCATCATTTTTAGCCGCTCATGGCCGATACCACCAACCTCCTCGTTCTCGAATCTCCCATTCTGCCCGTGCTGGCGCAGCGCCGCAGCCCCCGGGCCTACAGCACCCAGCCCGTGCCGGCCGACGTGCTCAAGCAGGTTTTTGCCGCCGCTTCTTCGGCCGCGTCCTGCTTTGGCGAGCAGCCCTGGCGCTACCTGGTGGGCACCCGCGCCACCAGCCCCGAAGCCTACAATAAAATCCTGAGCAGCATGGGCGAATTCAACCAGGTGTGGGCCAAAAGCGCCCCCGTGCTGGTCGTGAGCATCGCCAAGCTCCACTTCTCGCACGACGACAACCCCAACCGCCACGCCCTGCACGACGTGGGCCAGGCCACCGCCACGCTCGCCATTCAGGCCGCCGAGCTGGGCCTGCAAGTGCACCAGATGGCCGGCTTCTCCATCGACAAGGTGCGCACCGCCTTCGGCCTGCCCGCCGGGTACGAGCCGGTGGCCGTGTTCACGTTGGGCTACCCCGGCGACCCCGCCAGCCTGCCCGATGGGCTGCGCGACAAGGAAATAGCGCCCCGCGTTCGCAAGCCGCTGGCCGAGTTCATGTTTGAAGGCGAGTGGCCTACGCCGGCCACCGAGCGCTACGACCAGGCCACGGTGTAATTGGGCTGGGCGTTGTTGAGCCCAACGAATCAGGTTATGGAGCCGGCTGGAGCGGCGCGTCACATCGCGCTGCTCCAGCCGGCTCTTTTTCGGGCCCATTGCCAGGTAGGTGCGTTGGAATAGTTGAGCTAAAAGGAGGCCTAAAGTAAGTTGATTATCAGCTGTTCAGCTTGATATAAAAGCGGATATACCCTATTTTTATCTTCTCTCGACTTTACCTCAACACCCGCTCGTTCTATGAAAAATATTGGCATTCTGGGCTCCGGCGTGGTCGCTACCACCCTGGCCGATGGGTTTATCGGCCAAGGCCACACCGTGATGCTGGGCACCGGCCACCCCGACAAGCTGGCCACCTGGCAGGCCAAGGCCGGCTCGGCGGGGCGCGTGGGCAGCTTTGCCGACGCCGCGGCCTTTGGGGAGCTCCTGGTGCTGGCCGTGAAAGGCCATGTGGCTATGCACTTGCTCCGCACCCTGGATGCCAGCACCATGGCCGGCAAAACCATCTTGGACGCCACCAACCCCATTGATGACGTGCCGCCGAAAAACGGTGTGCTACGGTTCTTTACGAACTTCGACGAGTCGCTGATGGAAGAGTGCCAGCAGGCCGTGCCCGGCGCCAACTTTGTGAAGGCCTTTAACAGCATCGGGGCGGCCGTGATGGTCAACCCCGACTACGGCGGCGAGCGGCCCACCATGTTTATCTGCGGCAACGATGAAGGTGCCAAATCGGAAGCAGCCGGGGTGGTGCGCGCCTTCGGTTTCGACCCCGAAGACATGGGTGGCGCCGAAGCCGCCCGGGCCATCGAGCCGCTGAGCATACTCTGGTGCATTCCCGGCTTCCGCGCCAACCAGTGGACCCACGCCTTCAAGCTGCTCAAGAAAGCTTAAGCGAGTGCTCTGGTTCGCCATTCGGATTGGCCGTCAGGCCGAGCCGAGCGCACCGAAGCATCTCACCCGCGCCATTTGTCATGCTGACGAAGGAAGCATCTTATCAGGTTTGAACGAATCGTCCGAACGTGATAAGATGCTTCCTTCGTCAGCATGACAGCCGATTGGGTTTATTAGTGCAAGCAAGATGCTTCGTTGCGCGCTGCATGACGTCTAAACTGATTGTTTTAGAGCTAGTGCAGCGGCCGCTTCTTGATAATGCCGCCCTGGGCATCGTCGATGCCGTATTGCACGATAAACGCTTGCGGGTCGAGGCGCTGCACTTCGGCCCGGAGCTGCGGCAGCTCCAGTCTCGTGACGACGGTGAAGATGATGTCGCGCTCGTGGAGCTGGTCGCCGCGCCGGCCAAAGCCCGACTTGCCCTGGTAAATTGTGACGCCCCGGCCCAGGCCTTCGGTAATGGCCAGGCGAATGGCCTCGCTTGCTTCCGACACGATGGTGACGCCGGTGTACTGCTCGATGCCGTTGAGCACAAACTCCATCACGCGGGCCGCCGCGAAGTAGGTGAGCATGGAGTACAGCGCCGGCTCGGTACCCAGCACAAAGACCGCCGCGCCAAAAATCAGCAGATTCAGAATCAGGATAATGTCGCTGACTTTGAGCAGCACCAGGTGGCGGCTCACCAGCAGGGCGGCTATTTCGGTGCCGTCGAGCACGGCGCCGCCGCGCATGGCCAGCCCAATCCCGGCCCCGATGAACACCCCGCCGAAAACGGACGTGAGCAACAGGTCGGGGGTGACGTCGGGGAAGGGCACAAAGGCCAGCACCAGCGCCAGCCCCCCGATGCCCAAGGCACTGCGCAGGGCAAACCGCCGCCCCATCTGGTTGTAGCCCAGGGCCACAAAGGGGAGGTTAATTATCAGAATAAAAGGCGCTAGCGGCAGCTTCAGTCCCGCCGCCAGCAGCATGGAAACGCCCGTTACGCCCCCGTCGATAAAGTGACTGGAAAGCAGAAAGGCCTTCAGGCCAAAGGCGGCCGAAAACACGCCGGCAATGATGAAAGCCGCGTTCTCCCATTCGGAGGCAGGGCGGTTGATGGCTTTGGAGGCGTTCGTCATAGGGGTAGGGTTCGAGGTGAGGCCCATAAAAAACGGGAAGTGCAGCACCGGGCTGGCGCTGCACTTCCCGTTTTCAAGGCGAGCAGCTAGCCCGCAAGCTAGCCTTCCTGCGATAAAATCAGCACGGAATACGGCGCCAGGCCAAAGCTGCCGTGCCAGCCCAGGCCGTCTTGCTCGCCTTCTTCGGCATCGACGCCAAAGCTGTCGAAATCACTGAAATCGCCGTCGTAGCCTTTCCAGTCGCTATTGAACCGCACCTGCCAGTGGCCCGGACCGGGCAGGCCGATGGTGTAGCCGTCGTAGCCTTGGTTGGCAAAATTGGCCAGTACCACGGTGGTGTCGCCGGGGCCGCCCTCGCCCGCCTGCCGGGCAAACGCCACCAGCTTGGCCTCGTTGTTTACGTGGAAGACATTGGTGTGCTGCCCGCCCAGGCCCCGGGTTTTGCCGCCCAGGTTGCGCCGCAGCCCAATCAGGTCGCGGTAGAGGTGCACCAGGCCGCCGTGCTCCTCCACGCGCTCCCACTGCAGGGGTTCGGCGTCGGAGAAGGCGCCATCGGCCAGAAACTCCTGCCCTTGGAATAGCATGGGAATGCCCGGCGCGGTGAGCACCAGGGCCGCACCCAGGGTGGCGCGCTTTTTCGGAAACCAGTGGGCGGCGTCGCCGGGCATGATTTCCTCCGGCACGCGGCTCTTGCCGTTGGCCACTTCGTCGTGGCTTTCGGTGTAGATGACGCGGCGGAAGGCGTTGTCGTTGTAGAGCTGGCCCAGGGCCGTGGCCACGGCCTGCATGTCGCGGTCGGCGTCTTCCTGAATGGTGAGGGCCTCTCGGATGGGGTACACAAAGGAGCCGTCCCACTGCGAGTCGAAGCCCTGGCCGCCGTTGCCCACCGTTTCGGTGATGCTGGCGTTGCCGCGCAGGTCTTCGGCGATGGTGATTTTCCAGGGCATGGTCTGGTCGATTTCCTCGTTTATCCAGCGCATTAGGCTCCAGCCGTCAGGCAGGTCGGCGGCCGGGTCGTCCTCGCCGTGCACGTTGCGAATGAAGGCAATGGCATCGGCCCGCAGGCCGTCGCAGCGGTACTCGTTGAGCCACATCAGGGCGTTGTCGCGGATGTACTGGCGCACCTCGGGGCGGCCGTAGTCGGGGCGGTTGTGGCCCCAGGGCGTTTCGGCGCGCCAGTCGTTGTAGAAGTAGATGCCGCCGCCGTCGTTCTCGCTCCAGCCGTCAAACTGCCAGAGGTCGAGGTCGCCGGGGCCAAAGTGGTTGTACACCACATCGAGCACTACCGCGATGCCGTGCTGGTGGGCCTGCTTCACCAGCTCCTTGAAGGCTATGGGGCCGCCGTAGTCGCTTTCCAGCGCAAACGGATGGGCGGGGTTGTAGCCCCACGACCGGTCGCCCGGAAACTCGGTGGCGGGCAGCAGCTCAATGCAGTTGATGCCCAAATCGCGCAGGTAGGGCAGCTTCTCCACCACGTTCAGGAAGGTGCCCACGCTGCTGGCATCGGCCGCGTTGAACGTGCCCACGTGGAGCTCGTAAATCACCAGCTCGTTCCAGCTCGGCATCTGAAAGTGGTCGTCGCCCCAGTCAAAACTGGAATCGAATATGACCGAGGAGCCAGCCGAGTGGGTTACCTGGCGGGCGTAGGGGTCGTTGCGGTCAAACTCCTGGCCCTCGCGGCAGAGGTGAAACTTGTACTCGTCGCCGGGCTTGGCCCCGGCCACGTCGGTGGCCCAATAGCCGTTGCCTTCGGGTTGTAAGGGGTTTTTCTTCGGGGCCCAGTTATTAAATGTGCCGATAACGGCCACCTCCTCGGCGTGAGGGGCCCACACCCGGAAGGTGGTGCCCCGGTCGTGGGGCACGGCGCCCATGCCCGATTGCAGGGTGGCGGAAGCAAGGGAAGGCGCTTTTTTTGAAGGAGCTTTGGGGGCGGCTTTGGCGCGAACAGGGACGGAAGCGGAGGAGTGGGGCATTAAAAAAACGTGAGGCCACCGCCGGCGCAGCCCAAGATGCGGCTGCTGCCAAGTGGCAGTTAACTCAGCAATACGAAACTGCTCACCTTTCGGCCACAAAGCACGGCCTGGTTTGGCTCAAACCGCTGTTCTACGGATAAAATGAATCTTGCCGTGCGGCGTTGTGCTTTTTTTGCCGACTTTCGGGCATGAACGCCGCCACGCCCACACCTGCCCCCGAAGAACGCACCACGCTCTTTCAGCGCCGCCACGTACGGCGGCAGTTTGGCAAAACCCTGGGGCATTTTGGGCCCGCGCTGGTGCTGGTGTGGGGCATTGCGCCTGTTGTCATTGGTGCCGAGCGCCTTACGTTGCTCACGGGCCTGGAGGCGGCGGTAGGGGTGGTCTACCTCGTGCTGATGGTGCGCGAGATGCTGCACCTGCGCCACCACCCTTTTCAGGTGGAGCGGGTGGCGTGGCTGGAGCTGGCCGCGGCCGCCATTCTGGCCCTGGAGGGCTACCACATCTGGCATCGCCACCACGCGGCCGAGCTGGCGGGCGCCCCGCACCGCTTCCACGTGTTGCCGTGGATTTATGCTGCTACCGCCTGCATGTTTGTGGTGCTGGCCTTTCGCGCGCAGCAGCTGACGGGGCGGTTGTTTCTGCACCTTCACCCCGAGGGCTTTGCCGTGCGCACGGGCCACTTTGGCCGGGCCCACCACCTGCGCTGGGCCGACATTGCTGCCGTGGAGCCGGCCGGCGCTACCGACGTGGTGGTGCGCCGTACCAATGGCCAGGAGCACCGCATCGCCTTCGATGCCCTGCACGACGGCACCGCGCACCGCGACCGGCTGCTGGCGCACGCCCAGAAATCACTAAAGCAGGCCGAGTAAGCCTGCGAATGAGAGATTTAGAGTGAAAAGAATGGGCGGCACCCGCCGATAATTTTCGTAGGCGGTGAGCAAATTGGGCTGTTCGCGTGTTCTTTGCCCATTGTTTAGCCGTTTATAGAAGCATGCGCCGTCCCAAACCCGTCATTTTTGGTCTTTATGGCTGGTCGCCAGAATATGGCTTCCGGTATATCCACCCCGCCAACCGCCGCTCGTTTGAGCTGCTGGAGCCGGTGGGCAAGCTGTTTGAGAAAATCAGCGAGGACGAAGAGGGCGAGTGGGTCACGATTCGCTACGACGAGCAGCAGTTTCTGGTGCGCCCCGAGCTGTTCAAGGAAATCTACCACAAGCCCAAGTTTAGCTTCGGCGACTCGGTAGAAGAAGTGACGCCGCAGCCCGGCCAGTACCGGCACTTCGGGCACGTATCGGACGTGTTCTGGAACGAGTCCACCGACACGGCTACCTACCAGATAGTGGAGCGCAAGCGCAAGCTGCCGCGCATCTTCACGGCCGCCGAGCTGCGGGCCGACTAAGCGGCGCATCGCCCGCGATGGGGCGCGCTAATTCTCCAATGTTTCTAGTTGGCTGGCATAGCCGGCGCGGGGGCGCTCAGCACCTGCAGGCGTTGCTGCGCATTCCGGTTCTGCGGGTTCAGCTCCAGCGAGCGCCGGTAGTGGGTGAGGGCCGCGGCCGTGTTGTGGTTGAGCTCATCGGCTTCGCCCAGGCTGTCGAACAGATTGAAGCTACTGGGATAGAGCTCCGTACCGAGGCGGAAGATGGCCAGCGCCGCCGGCAGGTCGTGGGCCTCGCGTATCAGCTGGTAGCCCCAGTTGTTGAGGTCCGTTTCGGAGAGAACAAACGCAGAGTCCTGCTTTTGCACCTGGCGGTAGATTTCCAGCGCGTGGGCGAATCCATCCTGGGCCAGCGCGGCCGCAAAGCCGGCTTGCGTGGGCACGGGGCCGGTTTGGGCGGGCAGGTGGTACTGCAGGGCCATGTGCGCGGGCACGCCGTTCTGGGCCGGCGTGCGGTCCAGGAACTGGCGACCAGGGGCGGTTCCTTGCAGGTTGGCATTGAGGAATTCGAGCGTGTAGCGGCAGGTCCAATGGTAGGCCGCTTCGACTTCGGGGCGGGAATACTCCGTGAAGTGCTCCAACTGGGCCACGCGCAGGGCCGCGGTCGAGAAGTCCACGTGCTCCATTGGGTTCATGACTACGTGGTAGAGGTCGGCGTACTTGGCCTCGTTGAGCAGGATAGAGGAGGTTTCCATGCCGTCGGCGCTCAGCTCGCGCACCGATTCGGGGCGGCGCTGCACGTACAGCCACGGCAGGGCAAGGCGCGTCCGGGAAACGGCTTTGGTCAGGTCCTTGTACTGGGTGCCGTCGAAGCTCACTAGCGCGTCAATGCGCGAGTCCTGGGAGGCGGCCAGGGCGTTGGCCAGCCCGCCCCAGCTCCAGCCTGCTACGGCCACCTGCTCCACATCGGCCTGGGGCAGGGTGTGGGCGTAGGAAAGCAGAAACCGGATGTCGCAGGCCTGGGTAGCGAGGCCCTCGGGGTCGAAATTCATGGACTTGGTGTGCGTGCCCAGGCTGCGGCTGGCCAGGACCACGTATCCGTGGCTGGCCAGGTACTCGCACAGGTCGGCCGCTTCGTGCGCCGCCCCGCCACCCCCGGCGGCGTAAATGACCACGGGAAATTTGCCGGTGGTGGCCGGGGCATTTGCCACGGCCCACATGCGCTGGTCGAGCAGGGCCTGCGCTTGTTTCGGGCCTACCCGGGAGGCCGTCCACTGCTGCCGCTCGGCCATAAACGCCGCTATCTGGGCCGCGCTCCGGCCGAATATCTCATCGGTGGCTTCCGTGCGCATGTAGTCGGCGTACCGCAGGGGCGTGCCGGCTTTGGGGGCCGGGTACCACACCAGCGTTTGCACCGGCCGCGCCCGTTCGCCGAGGTACGCCTTGCCCGTAACTGGGTCATTTTTGTCCCTGTAGGAACGCGCGTAATCGTATTGCTGCACCACCCGGAAGCCGACGCCGTACGGACCCGGCTTGAGGTCGGCAAAGCCGGAACCGGCCCGGGCCGCATCGCCAAGGCTGCAGAGGAGGAAAAATAAGACGGTTCGGAAGTGCCAGGAGCGTATCATTTAGGTAGAAAATAAGGGCGGGAGCGTTCGGGGCGGAAGAATTAGAGCACAAACATAGTTCCGGTACCTTGCAAAACAAGGTACTATTAGAAATTATTTTTTGGTTCAACTTTTCGTTCGGCTCAGAAACCGAAACACTGCCTTGCGGCAACTGCCCATGCGCTAATTCAGCCCAACGGCGATGCCCACGACTACACTGGCGATACCCAGCGCGAGCAAGCCTAAGTACAGCGGCCATACAAACTTGAACCACTGGTCGAAGCGCACGCCGGTGGCGGCGAGCATGGCCATGAGCGTGCCGTTGGTGGGCGTAATCAATTCGCAGAGGCCCGCGCCGTACTGAAATGCCAGCACCATCACCTGGCGGGAAAGCCCGATGAGGTCGGAGAGGGGTGTGAGCAGCGGCATGGTGAGCGTGGCCTGGCCGCTGCCGCTGGGCACGGGCACGTGCAGGGCGGTTTGCACGCCCATCATGCCCAAGGCGGCAAACGCTACCGGCAAGTGCGCCAAGGGCGTGGCCAGCCCCTGCACAATGGTATCCACGATGTTGCCCTGGTCGAGCACCACGAAAATGGCCCGCGCAAAGCCGATGAGCATGGCTGAAAATGCCATGTCGCGGAAGCCCGTCACGAAGCCCTCGGCCGTGCCGGTGAGGCCGCGCCCGCCCAGCAGGCCGGCCGCTACGCCCAGGGCCAAGAACAACGCGCCCATTTCCTCGAAGCCCCAGCCCTGCTGCACCACCCCGTAGGCAAAGAAGCTGAAGGCCAGCAGCATCAGCAGCAAGATGAGGCCGTGGCGCCCGGAACCCGCGGCATCGGCCTGCAAGTCCTGCGGGGTGACGGCCACCGGCACGCGGTTGCGCTGGGCATGGCGAATGGTGCCCCAGAGCCAAAAGGCGAGGGCCGGCACCAGAAACGCCATGCGGTAGCCACCGCCCGAGAGCAGCGGCAGCTGCGCCAGTTTCTGGGCGATGCCCACCTGAAACGGGTTAATTGGGCTGAACGAGGCCCCCACAAACGCGGCGCCCGCGCTGGCGGCCACGGCCGTGAGCGCCGGAAAGCCCAGGCGCCGCACCAGCACCAGCAGCACCGGCACGAGGGCAATAATTTCTTCGCCCATGTTTTCGAGGGCGCCCATGGTGGCGAATAGCAGGCCAATGAGCGGAATCACCAGCACCTCGCGGCCCTGCGTGCGGGCCAGCAGCCAATCCACGCCGTGGCGCAGGGCCCCGGTCTGGTCCACCACCGTGAAGGCGCCGCCGGCCAGGAAAATAAGGAACACCACGCCCGCTGCATCGGCCAGACCTTTAGGGATATCCACCAGCATGTCGAGCGGGCCAACGGGGGTGGCCGGCACGTGGTGGTAGGAGCCTGCCACCACCACTTCGCGCTTGGCCACGGGGTCCTGCCGGCGGTCGAAGCGGCCGGCCGGCAGCACATAGCTCAGCACGGCCGCCAGGATGATAAAGCCCACCAGCAGCACCAGCGGATGAGGAAAGCGAAAGGTGTTCATGGCACAAAGTAGGGCGCCTGCGCACGAACTTTGCAAAAGCACCGTTCCGCTCCCATGACCATTGCCGCCTTCAAAGCCCTGCACCAGCGCTGCCAGGCCGAGCACCTCGCCCGGCACGGCCACCGCCTGGCCGAGCGCCAGGAAGACAGCTTCGACCTGACGCTGTACGCCGTGGAAGGCTTTTATGCCGAAATCTGGCGCAGCCGGGGCGAGGAGGCCATCCTCTTCATCCACGTCTTCCAAAAGCCCTCGGGCCTCGGCGACTACCTTCGCCTGGTGCAGCTTCCGAGCAACCTGTAGCCCAAGAGCAGCGGCGCCGTAGGCTACTCCTCCAGCCGGTCCACGTCCGTGAGCTGGCCCTTGTTCTTCATAATCTGCAAGTCGAACTTGGTGAGCGTGAAGGGTTCTTTGCTGTACTTGGCAGGGGCGTTGAGTGCGTCGATGGGATGGTTGTTGTCGATTTGAAACTCATTGGCCACCACCTGTACACCATTGCCACGGGCGCTGACCACCTTCAGCAAAGAGTAGTTCGGGGCGGAGTCGTTTTCGTGTACCGTGTAGATGTCGCCGGCGCGGGGGGCCGCTAAATACGCCGCGTTGGCGCGGTCATCGCGAGTGCTGTCGACCGCGCCCCAGGCCAGGGCAAGCAGCAGCAGGCCCGTGCCCGTCCAGTTCCAGAGTGGTAGCCGGGTTTGCTTTTTCGTGCTCCGCACCGAACTGCGCACCTCGGCGGGCAAGGCTTTGCCTTCCCAAGTGAGGCGGCAGCGCACGCAGCCCGCCACCGCAGGCTTGGCAAACGGAAACAGCGGAATCCAGTAGACGTAGGCGTAGCGGCAGTACAAGCTTACTTGCAGGGCTTCGGGCGCAGCGCAGTGGGGGCAAATTACGCCGGGAATGGGCTCGGTGCGCAAGTGCGACCCTCTGTAGCCGTAAACTATCATAGCCAGGGTAGTGGGTTAACCAAAGGCATTGTGGGATGATAAAAAATAAAACTACGGCCCGGATATTGGAATCTAAGCAACTCAAAATGAAATAGGCCCGATAGATTTGTGCCGCTGCGCTCCTCTGCGCACCCACTGCTTGTGCTCCGGATGAAACGACTGGTACCCTTGCTCTTTGCGCTGCTCAAATTCGTGTCGGGCTACTTCCTCATCAGCCCAACTTACGAGCTGCAGCGCGACGAATACCTCTACCTCAACCAGGGCCTGCACCTGGCCTGGGGCTACCTGGAAGTGCCGCCGCTCATCGCGGCGCAGGGCTGGCTCACGCTGGCGCTGGGCGGGGGCGAGGGGTGGGTGCATTTCTGGCCGTTTTTGTGGGGCTCAGCCACGGTGTATTTGGTGGGGCGGCTAGCCCAGCGGCTGGGCAGCGGCTGGTTTGCCCAAAGCCTGGCCTGCACCTGCTACCTGGGAACGGGCTTTGCCCGGCTCAATATCCTGTTTCAGCCCAATTCCTTCGAGGTGTTCGGGTTCATGTTTTGCCTGTACTGGCTGGTGCGCTTCCTGCAGGAGGGGCGGACGCGCTACCTCTATTTAATTGGAATTGGGCTGGGTCTGGGCTTGCTCAATAAGTACACCACGCTGTTTTTCATGGCTGCGCTGGGTGGGGCGCTGCTGCTCACGTCCAGCCGCCGGCTGCTGCTCAACCGCCACTTCTGGGGCGCGATGGGGCTGGCCGGGCTGCTGTGGCTGCCCAATGTGCTGTGGCAGCTGCGGCACGGCATCCCGTTTTTGCACCACATGGCCCTGCTGCACGACAGCCAGCTGGTGCACGTGGAAGCCGCCGGCTTTTGGAAAGACCAGCTGCTGATGTGCGTGGCCGCCAGCTGGGTGTGGGTGCCGGGGCTACTGGCCTTGTTGCTGGGGCGGGCATTTCGGCCCTACTGCGCGGTGGGCTGGGTGGCGGTGCTGGGTGTGGCGCTGCTGGCCGCCCTGCACGGCAAAAGCTACTACGCCCTGGGCTACTACCCCGTGCTGTTTGCCTTCGGGGCGGTGTGGTGGGAAACCCGCATAGCTCAATGGGGCGAGTTGAGGAACTTCCGCTGGAAAACTGCCTTGCGGCCGTTGCTGGTGGCGCTGCCGCTGGCGTTTGTGGTGATGTATCTGCCCCTAATGTTTCCGGTGCGCAGCCCCGCGGCCATGGCCGCCCTGCACGCCCGCTACGCCCACCTGGGCATTTACCGCTGGGAAGACGGCCGCGACCACGCCCTGCCCCAGGACTACGCCGACATGCTGGGCTGGCGCGAGCTGGCCGACAAAACCTGGGCCGCCTACCAAACCCTGCCCGATTCGGTGCGGGCCCACACGCTCATATCCTGCGGCAACTACGGCCAGGCCAGCGCCATCAATTACTACAACCGCGCCCGGCCCATGCCGCGGGCCAGCAGCATGAACGGCAGCTACCTGTTCTGGTACCCGGCCCTGGACCACTGCCAGGCCGTCATCATCGTCGACGACGAGCCCACTGATGAAGTGGCCCCACATTTTACGTCGTTGCGCCGCTTTGGCGCCATCACCAACCCCTATGCCCGTGAGCAAGGCACGGCCATTTCCATCGGCCTGCGGCCCGATAGCGCCATCCGGACGCAGGTACGGCAGGAGTGGCGCACCAGCATGGCCGCCTGGGAGGGCCAGCCGTAAGTTTCTGGGCCGCGCCACCCGCGCCAGCTAGGCCGGGCGCGCAGCCGGAGCGGCGGCAAAAGGAAACTGCTGCAACGCCTCCCAGGGCCCGCCGCGGTAGGCCCACAGCTCCAGGCCCGTGCCCACGGCGCTAAAAGGAGCAAAATCGGTCTGCAGGTCGGTGAGCAGCTGCCGGGCGGCAGCCGGGTCTACCTTGTTTTGAATGGTGACGTGGGGCTGCAGCTTTTGCTGGTCCTGGGGCGTGAGCTGGGGCCCAAACGTGAGCTGCAGCTGCCGGTGCAGGGCCAGCAGTTCCTCGTTGTGCAGCGTGAAAGCCACCCCGCGGCCCAGGGAGCGCAGCCCCGTTACCCGCAGCGGGAGCGCGCTCTGCAGCTTGCAGCAGTCGTGCAGCTGCTCGCACACGGCCGCCAGCTCGGCGCCGGGCAGATGGTGGAACAGCGTAAGGTGCGCGGCCAGGTAATTGATTTTGGGCGGAAAATGCCGGCGGCGTAGGGCGTTGAAATACGTGTGGGCCGCGTCGTCCAGCATGAGGGTGAGGATGAGGGGCGCGTTGTCGAAGTCGGACATGGGGCAAAGCAGAGTCGGAGCAGATAAGCGTACGGAAACCACGCCGCAACCGCTGGGTCGGCTCGCCTCCGGTGGCAGATAATGATGACCTTAGTAGACAGGTGCCGGCCGCAAACTAAATGGCTATGCCGCTGGCAATAGGCGTGAATTCTCCGAAAAAATTGGGTAATATCCGCCATCCACCCGTTTGCCGGCTTGCGGCCGGGCGGTGGAAGTTGGGCGTAATTTGCCAGCCCAACTTTCGCCTTTGCCATGCCCGATTCCGCTCCGTATTCGCTCCTGATTCAGCATGCCGCGCAGGTACTTACCCTGGCCGGGGCCGCGCCCGACCGCCCGCTGGCGGGGCCGGCCCTGAGCGGTTGGACCATCATCGAACGCGGCTACGTGGCGTGCTTGGGCGATAAAATCGTGGCCGTGGGCGCCATGAACGAGCTGAACCTGGCCCGCCTCGGCCCCGAGACGCGGCTAATCGATGCCACGGGCTGCGTGGTGATGCCCGGGCTGGTGGAGTGCCACACGCACCTCGTATTTGGCGGCAACCGCGCCGATGAGTTCGAGCGCAAGCTGCGCGGCGAATCCTACCTCGACATTCTGGCCAGCGGCGGGGGCATTCTGAGCACCGTGCGGGCCACCCGCGCTGCCTCCGAGGCCGAGCTGCTGGAAAATGCGCTGCACCACCTGGAAGGATTTCGCCGCTATGGCATCACCACCCTGGAAGCCAAAAGCGGCTACGGCTTGGACCGCGACACGGAACTGCGACTGGTGCGCGTGGCCCGTGAAGCTGGGCACCGGCAGCCGGTGCGCGTGGTGCCCACCTTTCTGGGAGCGCACGTGGTGCCGCCCGAATTCAAGGAAGCCGGGCCGCGGGCATACATCGATTTTTTGCTGCGCGAAGTGCTGTCGGACCTTAAGGGGGAGGCGGCATTTGTGGATATTTTCTGCGAGCAGGGGGCTTTCCCATTGGACGTGGCGCGCTATTACCTGGAACAAGCCCACAAAATGGGCTTCGGCCTGAAAATTCACGCCGAGCAGCTGCACGATTTGGGCGGCTGCGAAATGGCCGCCGAGCTGGGTGCCACCAGCGTCGACCATTGCGACTACCTCACGCCCGCCGCGGCGGCCCGCATAGCCAAGTTGAGCCAAGGCCGCACGGTGGCCGTACTGCTGCCGCTGGTGCCGCTGTTTCTACGGCAAGAGAAGTACGCAGCGGGCCGGGAGTTCATCGATAATGGCCTGCCGGTGGCTGTGAGTACGGACTTCAACCCCGGCTCGTGCCCCAGCAAAAACCTGTGGCTGGCCTTGTCGGTGGCCTGCTTGAAAATGGGACTGACGCCCAAGGAAGCAGTGGCCGCTGCCACCCTCAACGCTGCCTGGGCCATCGGCCAGCAGCACGACTGCGGCAGCCTGGAGCCCGGTAAGCGCGCCGATGTGCTGGTGCTGAACGTGGGCAGCGTGGCCGAAATCCCGTACTGGCTGGGCGAAAACCCCATGCGCGACGTGGTTATTGGCGGCCAACATTAGCACCGCATCAAATTCAACCTCAAATAAGAAGGCCTAATAAGCTGTTTGAGTTTATTGTTGGAATGTCAGAACGATGTAGAGACGCAATACTTTGCGTCTCGTCGTAGGCGCCTTCAGAACGTTACTTCTCACACGACTACTGACACGTCATCGTTCAACGACGAGACGCAAAGTGTTGCGTCTCTACACTGTTCTGACTAACTCAACTACTTCTTAGAGCTTGCGGACGAGCTGCACGATTTCGGCGGCGGTCAGGGCTTGCAGGGTGGGCGTTAGGGTGGAGTTGGGCTGAACGGTAAGGCGCTGCGTGCCGAAATAAAGCTGCCCATCGCGCTGCTGCAGCACCACGGCTATCATATCGGCCCCAACGGGCAGGGGGCATTCCCAGTGAGTAGGCGCGGGGACGTAGACATAGCTGCGAGCCAGGCCGTTGAAGCCCACCGGGCGGAAGAACACATTGGTAGAGCCCGTGCCCCCGGCCGGCACGTCTACCCCCACGACCGTGCGGGGGCTGGTCTGGTATTTATGCCAGAACTGGTCAATATTCCAGTTGGCAATGGAATCGAGCGGGAGCGCAGCTTTGTAGAAGCCCGCTGTGGGAAAAATAGGTGTCCCGTTGAACTGCCAACCCGAAGTGTCGGCTGCAGTGCCCGCGCCCACAAGAGATGTGCGCCGCCATAGCATCATCTGCGTGGTGTCGAGGCCGGCCGTGGGCACGGGCGAGATAAGCGTAAGGCGCGGCTGCACCTGGGGCTGCGGCTGCGGTAATAGGGGAGGAAGGCCAATGGGCATGCTCAGGCGGTTGGTGCCCTGCCATACCTGGATGTTGAACTCGCCCCCGGATATCAGCATCTGCTTGGAGGAGGTTGAGGTGGGAAGATTTGCCAGTATCATGTCGGCTACGGTATAGATTTCGCGTACCCGCAGTTCGGCTTTTCCCGTGGCCACGGTGCCGTTGGGCAGCAGGAAAGCCCCGGCGCCGAAGGCCAGCGTGGCCCCGCCGCTGGTATGTAGGGTTTGGGCCTGGCCGAGGTCAAAGGAAAAGGTTTGGACGGCGGGGGAGGCGGCCCGCAAATCGGCGAATGCGGCTGCCGGTGTCGGCTGAATAGCGGGTACCGGCGGGCCGCAGATGATAACGTCGTCTTTGCGGCAGCTGGCCAGCAGGGCTACGCCCAGGCAGGCGAATGCAAAATGCTTCATACGTAGTAGTCAGAAAGAAAAAAGTGGATAGAAATCCCACCCTGTTGCGCACCTTCGGCCGCTGGCCAGCCAACCGAAAACCGCGCGTTCGGGCATTAGGGCAAATCGAAAGACACCCCCAGCAGCGCCGTGCCCCCGAAGAGGTGGCGCGGGTAGAAGGCTGTGGCCTGCCGGGCCAGGGGTGTGAGCAGGTAGGTGGCCGTGGGCTGGGCCAGCAGCTCCCATCGGCCGGTGAGGCGGTAGCGCACTTCGGCTCCCAGGCTCGCGCCCAGGCTCACGCGCCGGTAGGGGCTGCCGGTGAGGCCCCAGGTCTGGGTTTGGCAGGCGCAGCTGCTGCCCTCGGTGCTGCTACCACCCAGGTAAATGGCGGCATCGGCTCCGGCCAGCACGCCCACCCGCCAGCGCCCGGCCGGGGCCCAGGTGTAGCCCGCCCGCACCGGCACCGTGGCAAAGCGGTACGCATCGCGCCGATGAAGGCTGGTGGCATTGCTGGAGTCGGGCCCGGCCGAACCCGCTTTGACGGTGTAGGTGGAGTGTACTTGCTGGAGCGCCAGCCGGGTCGCGTATTCGGCATAGCCCAGGCCGGCGCTCAGGCTCCAGTGCTCGGAGAGCGTGCGCCGGACGCTTACCTGGGCGCCCCCGCCCAGCGCGGGCCGTTCCAGTTCGGCCACCGTGTTGGGCGATGCAACAGGGTAGGAGGCGCCGGGCACGGCGCTGACATATGGCCCGCCTGTGGCATTGCCTGTAGCTGGCGCGCCTTGCAGGTAGCGGTACGTGAAGGCAGGGCCTGCCGTGGCCTGCACCGACCACCGCGCCAGCACGGGTACGGGGAGTGGTAGTAGCTCTACTACCACCGGCTGCGGGGCGGCGGGCTGGGGCCATGTGGCCAACTGCAGCGCTACCAGCCGGCTCAAGATGTTGATTTCGCCAGCCCCCTTGCTTGTGGTAGATTCCAGCGCATTGCCGCTGGCAGTAGTTGAGCTGGCAGCCACGCCATTAGGCTGATTCTGACCTGACTCCACTTGAGCTGCTACAATTGCTGAAGAAGCTGAGTTAGAAGTTGGAGCTGAGGGGCTGGCCCCGGCTTGCAGGTTTTCGGTAAGCTTGCGGCTACGTTTTGCGGCAGCGGAAGAAAATTGAGCTGCAATGGTATTGGCTTGAGCCGGCTCCCGCTCGGCATTATGGCTTCTGTTACGGCCGCTGTTTCGGGCGAACGCCTGGCGCAGTTTATTACTCCCAGATTCATTGCCAGCTGCCGCCCAAAGGCCATTTACGCGGGTCTGCTTTGTTGGGCGGGCTGATGCCGCAGCGGACAGGGCAATGCGCCGCGTTCCAACCCCGGGCACTCTACTGGAATGGCGAGCAGCACTAGAAACTGCTGCATCTTGAGTAACAGTCTTTTCGGTAACAGCGGCCCAGGAAGCAGGGGCGGGCGCAGTTGCTGGCTGGCTCAAGTCCGCAACTTTAGAGCGGTTTTGGGGCGTGGTTGTAGTAGCGGTGTTGGGCTGCTTTGCCTTCGAAGAGGCCGTGTTTAGGCCAGCGCCTGTGCCGGTAGTGGGGCTAGAGGCCGGGGTGCCGTCAACCTCAGTATGCATCTGGCTCGAAGCAGAAGTAGCTAGTGAGGCATCCGTTTTCGAGCCAGATGGGTGGCGGCCCTGCCACCAAAACCAGCCGGCCCCACTGCCGATGGTGAGCAGCAAAAGCAGCAAGGCCACGGGCGCCCACCGCCGCCGGCGCCGAAGCTGTGGCTGGGCCACCGGTGGGGGCAGCTGCGCCCGAATACCGGCCCACAGCTGCGCAGGCGGCTCCTGGCCGAAGTCGGCCAGGCGGTCGCGCAGGGCATCGTACAAGTCGTCGGGTTCGCGGTCGGTCATGGCAATTGCGGGTGATGGTGGGCCGCCAGGCGGGTTTCGAGCAGCCGGCGGGCCCGGGCCAGCTGCGATTTGGAAGTGCCTTCGGCGATGCCCAGCAGCTCGCCGATTTCCTGGTGGGAGTAGCCCTCCACGGCGTAGAGGTTGAGCACGGTGCGGTAGCCGGGCGGCAGGGTAGCCAGCAGGGCCAGCAGGTCGTCGGCCGCCAGCTGCTCCAGGGCCGATGGTTCGGCCGTGGGCAGGTCGGCCGCCAGCTCATCGAGCGTATTGCCGGCCGGGCCGGGGTGGCGCAGGCGGTGCTGCTCCACGGCGTGCAGCGAGGTGGTGACAGCAATGCGCCGGGCCCAGGCCTCAAAGGGGCCCTGGCCCCGGTACTGGTCGAGGCGGGTGAAAATTTTGACGAACGTATTTTGCAGCGCGTCTTCCGCTTCCGTCCGGGAAGGGCAGTAGCGCAGGCACACGCCCATCAGCCCATAGGCCAGCTTCTGGTATAGCCGGTGCTGCGCCGCCGATTCGCCGCGCCGGCACGCCGCCAGCAGGGCCTCATCGACGGGGGCAACGGGTGGCGGCATAGGAGAACGTTGGTAGGAAAGGCAAGCTGTACGGGTCCCGCCTTGTACACCCCTGACCGGCCAGTGGCCGGCACGGTTGCGCGGGCTCTAAGGTATTTTGAAAATAGTTTGAGCCGAGTGGTAGCCGCGGGCCCGCCGCCAGGCCGTATCCTTGCCGAATAAATGCCCACGGCTTAGCCCGCGCCGCTCAATCCCACCAAAACCACCATGCCCGCCATTCCCTACTTCCACGTCGATGCCTTCGCCCAGAAATCCTTTGCCGGCAATCCCGCTGGCGTGTGCCCGCTGCAAACCTGGCTGCCCACAGAGCTGATGCAGCACATCGCGGCTGAGAACAACCTGGCCGAAACGGCGTTCATGGTGCCCCGCCCCGGCTCGGCCAGCGAGTACGACATCCGCTGGTTCACGCCCGCCGTCGAAATCGACCTGTGCGGCCATGCCACCCTGGCATCTGCCCACGTACTATTTGCCCACCTCGGCTTCGCGGGGGCCAAGGTGGTGTTCCACAGCCAAAGTGGCCCGCTGGAAGTTTCGCGGGAAGCCAATGGGCGCCTGACGCTGGACTTTCCCTCGCGCCCGCCCCAGCCGCTGGCCGTGCACCCCACCGGCCTGGTAGATGGCCTGCGGGCCACGCCCTCCCACGTGCTGGCCTCGCGCGACTTGCTGGCCGTGTTCGGCTCTGAAGCCGAAGTGCGCGCCCTGAAACCGGATTATGCCCGCATCGGCGCGCTCGAATACGTGGGCGTCATCGCCACCGCGCCGGGCAGCAATGGCACCGATTTCGTGTCGCGCTTTTTTGCGCCCCGCGTGGGCGTGCCCGAAGACCCCGTCACGGGCTCGGCACACAGTACCCTAATTCCGTATTGGGCTGAAAAATTGGGCAAGACCGAGCTGCGCGCACGCCAGATTTCGCCACGCGGCGGCGAGCTCTGGTGCCGCCTGCGCGATGACCGGGTGGACATCAGCGGCTATGCCGTAACGTATTCGACGGGGGAAATCATGGTGGGGTAATTTTCTAAATCGCCTGTCATGCAGAGCGGAGCATCTTCTCAGGTCAGCACGAATCGTTAGTGACGTGATAAGATGCTTCGCAAGCTCAGCATGACAGGCGGATTAGGAGAAATACCCCGCTACGCTGCAATGCCTTCGGGTTAATACCAAATCCTCGCTTCTAAACCGTTTTCTTGGCGGTTGTCTTTTTTGTGGTCGTACTAGCGCCCAGCCGCTCCGGGTTTTCGGCCAGAAATTTTCCCCAGCTTTTGCCGCCGCTGACGGTGGCGTTGTTGCCCTTCTGGTAGTGGTGGCACAGCGCCACCGACAGGGCATCCGTGGCGTCCAGAAACTTAGAGGCTTCGGCAACGGGCGGCAGCGTGAGCGTTTGGCGCAGCATGTGGGCTACCTGCTCCTTGGTGGCCGAGCCCGAGCCGGTGACGGACTGCTTTACTTTAGTGGGCGCGTACTCCACGTAGGGAATCTGACGGCTGAGGGCGGCGGCAATGGCCACCCCCTGGGCCCGGCCCAACTTGAGCATGCTCTGCACGTTAACCCCAAAAAATGGGGCCTCGATAGCCAGCTCGTCGGGGAGGTACTCGTCGATGAGCTCCAGCATGCGGTCGAAAATCCGCTTTAGCTTTACGGCGTGATTCGACCCCAGCGCCTTCATATTGATAACGTCGTAGCACAGCACGTCGACCCGCTGGCCGCGCACCTCAATCAGGGCGTAGCCCATAATCTGGGTGCCGGGGTCGACGCCCATGATGATTTTGGGCAGCAGCTCGACAGCAGGAGCGGGGCGGGGGCGAAGGGGGGCAGCCAAAGTAGCGGTGGTA
Source organism: Hymenobacter plasmatis (assembly GCF_020711255.1). Lineage (GTDB taxonomy): Bacteria > Bacteroidota > Bacteroidia > Cytophagales > Hymenobacteraceae > Hymenobacter. The sequence continues at coordinate 40,478 of NZ_JAJFAW010000024.1, read as the reverse complement.
GGGAGCAAAAAGCGGGAAGCCCGGAATGGGCAGCAGCCAGTGGGCTTCCTTTACAAAGCTACGACGCGGGCAAGGCGCCTGGCCCCCCGCCGACTGCTTTCCCTGGAAGAAGCGAAAAGAAGCCCGAAAAAGGTCCCGGCAAACGTAAATGGCGCCGCCTTGTGTTTTGGGGCAAAGTGCTGGTCACGCTGCTCACGCTGGGCCTGCTGTACAACTCCATCTTTGCCGCCCCCGATACCTCGGCGGCCTGGCGCACGCTGCTGGCCACCACCCTGAGCGGCGCCGGGCGGGTGCCCGTGCTGCTGGCTCTGGCGCTGGTGCCCGTCAATTGGGGACTGGAGGCCTGGAAATGGTACCGCCTGGCCCGCCACTTGGAGCCCGTCACGTTCGGGCGCAGCTTCCGGGCGGTGCTGGTGGGCCTCACGCTGGGCTTTGCCACCCCCAACCGCGTGGGCGACTACGCCGGACGCATTATTGAGCTAAAAAGCCGCCGGGTGAGTGCCCTCGGGGCCGTGTTTCTGGGACGCTACTGCCAGCTGGTGGCCACGGTGCTGGCGGGCGTGGCGGGGCTGCTCTACTTTTTGCTCACGTATTATTTGAAGGGCTACCCGGCCGCCGGGCTGGGCGTGGTGGCGTCGGCGCTCCTGCTGAGCGGGCTGGTGCTGGTGCCGCTGTACCGGTCGCGGCTGTTGCTGGCGGCGTTGGGGTTGTGGCGGCCGCTGCGGCGGTTTCGGCCGGCGCTGGCCATCATGCCCACCTACCCGGCGCGGGCGCTGCACGCGGTGCTGGCGATTTCGGGGCTGCGCTACGCCGTATTCTGCGGGCAGTTTTTGCTGCTGCTCATGGCCTACGGCGTGGGCTCGCCGCTGGGGCCGGGGCTGGCGGCAGTGGCCGGCACTTTTTTACTCAAGTCCCTGGTACCGTCGCTCAATGCCTTGGCCGATGTGGGCGTGCGGGAGCTGTCGGCTACGCACCTTTTTGGGCTGTTGGGCCAGCCGGCTCTGCCGGTGCTCAGCGCCAGTCTGAGTTTGTGGGTCATCAACATCGCCCTGCCGAGCGCCGCCGGCTTGCTGCTGGTGCCCGGCCTGCGGGTCCTGCGCGAAAAGCGCGGTAATCGATGATAGCAGCGGGAATTGGGCTGCTGGCCTTGCCCCTGGCATACGCCGGCCTCATGGGCTGGCTCCGAGGCGGGTGGGTTGGGAATGAAGAATTAGGAATTAGGAATGAGGAATTGGGGGCAAACCAGCTCAATTCCTCATTCTTCACTCCTCACTCCTCATTAACCTTTTCCGTTCTCATCGCGGCCCGCAACGAAGCCGAAGCCCTGCCCCAGCTCCTGCGGGATTTGGCCGCCCAAGCGCTGCCGGCCGCTTGCTTCGAAGTCCTGATTGCCGACGACCACTCCACTGATGCCACGGCGGCGCTGGTCACGGCCGCGGCTCAGGAAACGGGCCTGGCGCTGCGCCTGGTGTCGCTGCCGGCGGCCCAAACGGGTAAAAAAGCTGCTCTGTTTGCGGCTTTCCAAGCGGCCAAGGCGCCCTGGCTTGTGTGCACCGACGCCGACTGCCGGGTGGGACCGGGCTGGCTGGCGGCCTACGCGGCGCAGTTAGAGCGCGCGCCCCAAGCCAATTTCATCAGCGGGCCGGTGCTGCTCACGGGGCCGGCTACGTTCCTTCACTTGCTGGTTGGGCTGGAATTTGCGGGCCTGGTGGGAGTGGGCGGGGCCTGCATCTCGCGCCAGCAGCCTACCATGTGCAACGGCGCCAACCTGGCCTATCGCCGCAGTGCCTTCGAGGCCGTGGGCGGCTTCGTGGATAACGCCCACGTAGCCAGCGGCGACGATGAGTTTCTGCTGCATAAAATACACGCGGCCTTCCCCGGCACGGTGCATTTTCTGGCAGATGAAAAGGCTATTGTGCGCACGGCCGCGCCCCGCACCTTACCCACACTGCTGCGCCAGCGAGTGCGCTGGGCCAGCAAGTGGCGGCACTACCAAAGCCGCGCGCCGCGCCGCCTGGCCGTGTTGGTGCTCGGGGCTAATGTGGCCCTGGCCGCCGGAGCAGGAGTGGGGCTGGCCTGGCCGGCGCTCTGGCCGTGGGTGCTGGCGGCGTGGGTTATCAAGCTCGGCGCCGATGCCTGGTTTCTGAGCCCAGTGCTAGCCTTTTTCGGGCAGCGAAAGTGGCTGTGGGGACTGCTGCCGCTGCAGGTGCTGTACGCGCCGTATGCGCTGGCCGTGGGCGCGGCCGGCTGGCGCGGCGGGTATGAGTGGAAGGGGAGGGCGGTGCGGTAAATTGGGCTGAATGCCAGCTAGGAATTCTGCGAAAATAAATGAGTGCGAGAGGCTTGGAAGGTAAATTTGCCGCATATATATTCCAATTTAGCTCATCTCCTCATGCGGTTCAATTCGGTTGGTTTCGCACTTTCGGTTGGCATGGCTTTGATTGTCGTGCTATTTGCGTTCACGCTGCTAAGCGCGGCGGGACTAGTAGGTTTCTCGTCTCAGGAATTTGCAAGTGGAGTTGAAAAGCCGACAACTATGTCGGACACGTTGGCTGTCTCCACAAAGCCAACAGTCTCAACACCAGTGTCGGCAGAAGAAGCAGCTCAACTTGCGGCGGGAGATGCCTTGTTTAAGAATAACTGCGCGCAGTGCCACGCCGTGGATGAGCAGGTTGTGGGCCCCGCCCTGGCTGGCATCACGAAGCGCCGGCCAGTGTCATGGTTGATTCCCTGGATTAAGAACTCGAGCAAGCTTGTGGCCGGCGGCGACGAGTACGCCGTGGCCCTGTTCAACAAGTACAACAAGCAGCAGATGCCCGCCTTTAACCTTACGGATAAAGAGATTCGCGCTATTCTGGCTTACGCGGCATCGCAGGAACTAGGAGCTGTAGCCGCTGGGAGAGCCGTAGCTGTCCGGTAGATGTAAACACGCCCCGTGGCCTTACATTTGCCCAACTACCTCCTCACGCCATTTTTCCGTGACTGACCCCGAATTCGACTTGCTCGACGAGCTGTACTTCGTCACCCCGTTTCGCACGCTGCTCCAGAAAACGGGCTTGCCCGCGCCTGAGCTGGAAAGCCAGCTGCGCAACTTGCTGGAGCAGGGCCTCATCCGCAGCTACTGGCCCGATGTGGATACGGAGCTGGCCTACGAAACCACTTCGTTTGGCGCCATTGCCCGCGACGCTTCCTACCTGGCCTCCAAGGAGGGCTTGCTGAAGCACAACACCCGCTAATAGTGGCAACAGCAGTTTCGAGCGCACCTGCGGCCGCGGCCGCCCAGGCCAGTGCGGTGGCCCGGCCGCCGGGCTACTACGTGCGCCAGCGCCTGTGGCAAAACCGGCCCGCCGTGGCCGGCCTGGCCTTTATTGCCCTGTGCACGGTGGTGGCGCTGCTGGGCTACTGGGTGCTGCCCGACAACTCGCCCAACGCCAACCACGGCTTCGTCCAGATTCAAAAGGAGCGGCCCGTGCTGCACGTGCTGCTGCTCCGCCAGCCCCTGCCCGATTCGGCCCGCAACGGCCAGGGCGCCGATAATATCTTCAGTACCTGGTTGCACGGCCGCGAGCCCGACGTGCAGGAAACACCCATTGGTGGCTACGAATTTTCGGGCGACTCCATTATCCTGAAACCCCGGGGCGTGCATTCGGCCGAAGCCGGCCGGCTGCGCCGCCTGGCGCTGGCCACCGTGGTGGGCCACCCCGGCCCCCCGGCCGAGCTGCAGCGTGAGGTGCAGCAACACCACCTCATCAACCGCACCTACCTGCTAGGCACCGACAAGGCCGGGCGCGACGAGTTGAGCCGCCTGCTGCTGGGCACGCGCATTTCCCTGGGAATTGGGCTGGTGGCAGTGCTTATTTCGCTGGTGCTGGGCATGGCGGTGGGCGCGGTGGCCGGTTATTTCGGCGGCTGGGTCGATTCGGTTTTGCTGGGCGTGATGACCGTGGTGTGGAGCATTCCGGGCATCATGCTGGTCATTGCCATTTCGCTGGCCTTGGATAGCAAAGGCGTGTGGGTCAGCTTTGTGGCCGTGGGCCTCACCATGTGGGTCGACGTGGCCCGCGTGGTGCGCGGCCAGATGCTCAGCCTGCGCTCGGCCACGTATGTCGAGGCTGGCCGGGTCCTGGGCCTGCCCACCTCGCGGCTCATTGCCCAGCATTTGCTGCCCAACATGCGCGGCCCGCTCATTGTGCTGGCCACCAGTAACTTTGCGGCGGCTATTCTGCTCGAAGCCGGCCTGAGCTTTCTGGGCCTGGGCGTGCAGCCCCCCGCGCCCAGCTGGGGCCTCATGGTGAAGGAAGGCTACGACCTGCTGGGCACCGAGGCCGGCTTGTGGCTCACGCTGCTGCCGGGCGCGGCCATCTCGCTGCTGGTGCTCAGCTTCAACCTGCTCGGTAACGGCCTGCGCGATGCCTACGACCCCAAAACCCCGGTGGCCGGTTAAATTTGTGCCAATGGCGCGTGTTTCCTTCGCCTTGCTTACCTTGCTGTATGCCCTCTGCGTCTTCAATTTCTTCTGCTGAGCCGTTAGCCGACCCCGTTGAGAGCCAGGCAACGCATGGCGAGCAGCTCAAGCAGCTCCGGCGGCAGCTGCTGCTCAAGCAGTTTGAGTTGGATACCGTGTTGGGCATTGCGCACGACATGACGGCGCGCGACCACACCGTCGACGAGCTCTACCACATGCTGCGCCTCACCCTGCAGGGCCAGCGCAACGTGGTGCAGCTCCTGATGTTTGCCCTGGAAGACGACGGTTTTCGGGTGCGCATTGCCCTGGGCTGCGACATGGCCGAGGCCGAAAAGCTCACCCTCTCCCAGCACCTCATAGAAGGCGGCGTCACGCAGCCCCAGGCCGTGGAAGACCTGCACCTACCCCCGGCCTGGGACCGGTACGAACTGGTAATCCCCATCATGCGGCAGAAGCAGGTGGCCGCGTACGTGTTTGTGGGTGGGCTGCGCAGCGACTTCGACCGGCAGCAGCTCATTCCCTTTCTGGGCTCCCTGACCAATACGCTGATTGGGGCCGTGGAAAACCACCGCCTGCAAGCGCAGCGCGTGGCCGATGCGGCCGTGCGCAAGGAAATTGAAATTGCGCAGGAGGTGCAGGCCATGCTCTTCCCGCGCAACCTGCCCAACGACAGCCACCTGGCCATTGAGCGCAGCTACGTACCCCATACCGAAATCGGCGGAGACTACTACGACGTGGTCGAAATCGACGAGCACCGCCTGCTGCTGTGCGTGGCCGACGTGAGCGGCAAAGGCGTGCCGGCCTCGCTGCTGATGTCGAACTTCCAGGCCGGGCTGCGCACGCTGCTGCGCCAGGGCGTTGAGCTGGCCACCATCGTGCCCGAGCTCAACCACTTGCTGTTTCGCAACTCCGGCGGCGAGAAATTTATCACGGCCTTTCTGGGCATTTACGACCGCCGTACCCGCCACTTACACTACGTAAACGCCGGCCACAACGACCCGCTGCTCATCACCGACAACGCGGCCGTTCAGACCCTGAAACACGGCACCGTCATGCTCGGCATCATGGAAGAGCTGCCCTTGCTGCGCGTGGGCGAAATCCACATTCCAGCTCAATCCCTGCTGCTGCTCTACACCGACGGCCTCACCGAAGTGTTTGATGCCGAGGGCAACGAGTTTGGCGAAGAAGGCGTGCTCTCCGTGCTGCAGCGCAACCGCTACCTGCCGCTGCCCAAGCTGCACCAGGAACTCCTGAGCAGCATCAACGCCTTCAGCGACCACAACGCGCAATTTGCCGACGATGTGACGATTCTGAGCTGCCGGTTTAAGTAATGTAGTTTACGTTGTGGGGTAGTTGGCCTCCGCTGCAAAGCAATGCGGTTGAAGGCTTTAGCATTTTGCTTTAGCAGCAGCGCTGGCCCGGGCCGTGGCTCCGCTTTGCCCTTTGTTTTTGTCAATGGTAAACAACAGCATTTCTATATTTGCTTGTCACCAGCCAGCTTGTCAAAGTCAACCGTCTAGCGGTGCTGCGCCCCAGCTGCTACCTCCACCCGTCATGAACGTACGCCTCCTCGCCACGCCCTTCGTAGCCACTGCTTTATTAATGAGTGCCTTCGGTTGCTCGAAGAAAGAAGAGGCATCCCCAGCTCCCAATACGGGCAGCTTCCAGCTGGACGGCACCACCATCAGTTGCCAAGCCAAAGCCACTCGCAGCGCGGGCAGTATTGGCGGCACGTTCTATGATTTCCTCGACCTGACGCCGACTCCGGCCGCTGGGGGAGTGGGCCGGCTTCGCCTGAGCCTGTACAAAGTGCCCGGCTCCCCGACCAGCACCTACTTACTGCACAACCTGTTGGTCTACACCGGCGGCAATGGCTCGCCGTACAATTTTGCCGGCACGAGCTTCACGCTGACTCCTACCGGCGAAGGAAGCTTTTCCGGTCGCTTCGCCGGGAAGGTCAGTGCCTCAAGTAGCTCAATTCCGGGCCCGTACACCACCATCACGAACGGCGTGTTCACTACGGTACAGTTCTAACGGAAGCCTTCCCGGGCGAGGGGTTGCCGAGAGAAAAACCGGTCGGGATTCCCTCGTTTGCCTGAGCCACCGTTTACTTGAGCTCAAGTGTTCGTGTTGTGCCTATGTATGTAAGACTTAGCTGCGTAGACTGCCCAGCCACGGGGAGCTATTGCCCGGCACGTTCGTGCGGGCCTTCCTCGGAAACAACCGCGTCGCCCTGCCCACGCAGCCCGACAAAGCCGTGGTGCAGCACGGCTCCCCGAATTACATCTTCGTGGCCGCCGGCCGACTCGGCCACCAAGGCTGGTGCCGCCACCTACTGCTTGGTGCCAGTCACCCGGGGTGTAAGCGAGGACGGCTACATCGAAGTCCACTTGCCCGCCGCACCAGGCCTACCGTTGCGATTTTTCCATTGAAAGTGCGTATGCACTCCTTGGCCAGCTCAAGAATGCCGAAGCGGAAGAATAGCCCATCCACGCCATGCCCGACCCTTCATTCAATAACCTCAACGAGGAGCTGAACACCGCCAAGCAGGTGCAGCCCGAAAACGTGGGCGCCCTCACCCGCGCCCAGCTCACGCCCGAGGCCGCCACCAAGCCCGAAGGCCACGACGTGCCCGGCCACGACCACACGGAGCACGCGGGCTACAACTACCCCGCCGGCAATCGTGTGGCGGACAAAGGAAATGTCGCCAAAGAGGAGCCCGCCGACCATGACCACGGCAGCGAGGACGAACACGACCACGGCCCTGCCGGCACCAATCCCTACCTGGTGCCCGGCATCAGCCTGGTGCTCCTGCTGGCCGGCATTGCCCTGGACTACTACCAAGCGAGCTTCTTTACCGGCTACGTGCGCCCCATTTGGTACGGCGTGGCCTACTTGCTGGTGGGCTGGAAGGTCATTCGCTCGGCCATCCAAAGCATCCCAAGCGGCAACGTCTTCAACGAGTTCCTGCTCATGGGCATCGCCACCATTGGCGCGTTTGCTCTGGGCGAATACGCCGAAGGCGTGGCCGTGATGCTCTTTTATACTGTGGGCGAGCTGTTTCAGGACGCGGCCGTGAACCGCGCCAAGCGCAGCATCCAGGCCCTGCTCGAAATCCAGGCTACCGAAGTAGGCGTGCTGCGCGGCGGCCAACGTCTCGTGCTCGACCCCAAAGAGGTAGTAGTAGGAGATGTCATCGAAGTAAAGCCCGGTGAGAAAGTGGCCCTTGACGGCACCCTGCAGTCCGAGCGCGGCACCTTCAACACGGCCGCCCTCACCGGCGAGTCCGTGCCCCAAACCAAGCAGATGGGCGAAACTGTGCTGGCCGGCATGATAAACCAGGACACGCTGAGCCAGATTGCCGTCACCGCCGCCTTTAAAGACACCAAGCTGAGCAAGATTCTGGTGATGGTGCAGGACGCGGTGGGCCGCAAAGCCAAGACCCAGCAGTTCATCACCACTTTCGCCCGTATCTACACGCCCATCGTGGTGGCCCTGGCGCTGCTGCTCACCTTCCTGCCCTACTTCTTCGTGGACGAGTATGTGCTCCGCGACTGGCTCTACCGGGCCTTGGTGTTCCTGGTGATTTCTTGCCCCTGCGCCCTGGTCATCAGCATTCCGTTGGGCTACTTCGGCGGCATCGGCGCTGCCTCCAAAGCGGGCGTACTATTCAAAGGCTCCAATTTTCTCGACGTCCTGCGCGAGATTGACACCGTGGTGCTGGACAAAACCGGCACCCTCACCAAGGGCGTGTTCGCCGTGCAGCAGGTCGTCACCGCCCCCGGCCAGACCGAAGGCCGGTTCACGGCCCTGGCGGCGGCCCTCGAAGCCAAGTCCACACACCCCATCGCCCAGGCGCTGGTGCAGTACGTCCAGCCCACCGACCCGGCCCTTGCCGTTGGAAACGTCGAGGAAATTTCCGGCCACGGCCTGCGCGGCCGCGTCGACGGACACGAGGTGCTGGCCGGCAACACCAAACTGCTGAAGAAATTCAACGTCGCGTACCCCGCCGAAATCGACCAGATGGTCGACAGCATTGTGGTCGTGGCCGTGGGCAACCAATATGCCGGCTACCTCACCGTGGCCGACGAAATCAAAGAAGATGCTGCCCAGGCTGTGCGCGAGCTCAAAGCCCAGGGCATCAACACCATCGTTATGCTCTCCGGCGACAAAGACAGCATCGTGCAGCGCGTGGCCCAGACCCTGGGCATCACCGAAGCCCACGGTGGGCTGCTGCCCGAGTACAAAGCCGCCCACGTCGAGCGGCTGAAGGCTGCCGGCCATCGCCTGGCCTTCGTCGGCGACGGCGTGAACGATGCCCCCGTGGTGGCGCTGGCCGACGTCGGCATTGCCATGGGCGGCCTCGGCTCCGACGCCACCATCGAAACGGCCGACGTCGTCATCCAAACCGACCACCCGAGCAAGATTGCCACCGCCCGCCGCATCGCCGTGGCCACGCACGGCGTGGTCTGGCAGAACATCTGGCTGGCCTTCGCCGTGAAAGCCGTGGTGCTAGCCCTCGGCGCCGGCGGCCTGGCTACCATGTGGGAAGCCGTATTCGCCGATGTGGGCGTCGCCCTGCTCGCCATCCTCAACGCCGTGCGCATCCAGCGCATGGACTTCACCTCCAGGACATGAGATACCATCTCGTACCCGCCGCGCTGCTCTTGGGTTCCAGTCTGGCATTCACGGGCTGTAATTCCAAGCCCGACACCAACGCCCACAAGCAAGAAGCCCCCGCTGGCCAGCCCAAACCGGCCTCCGTGGCCGCCCCGCCCAGCCTGCGCGACACCCTGCAGCGGCTGGCGCAGCAGCTCGACACCGTGCACCGCGACGGCTGTTGGGACGAGGACTTTGCCCGCCTCATGACCGTGCACCACGCCGGGGCCCAGCGCCTGGCCGCCGTGGAAATTGCCCAGGGCAAAGACGCCACGCTGCGCGACCTGGCCCAGCACGTGCTCAAAGGCCACGCGCGCGACAACCACGTCCTCACCCTGGCCCTCACCAGGCAGCCGCCCAAGGGCCAGGAATACCGCCCCGGCAATACCAAGGACCCATTCGTGCGGCGCATTGCTGCGGCCCTGGCACCCCTGCGCCAACTGCCTCCCACTCCGGGCCCCCTAGATTCGGATTTTGCCACCCTGATGCAAGTGCACCACCAAACCGGCGTGGCCCTGGCCCAGGTGGAGCTGGCCTTCGGCAAAGACGCCGAGCTGAAAGATGCCGCCCGCCGCATTGTCCGCGACGAGCAAGCCGAAATCAAGCAGTACCAGCGCTGGCTAAAGGTCCGAGCGGCTGCCTCAACCCGATAACTGTTTTCGCTTCTTCCCCATGACGTCAGCACTGCCTGCCGTTTAAGTGAGCCAGTACACGCTTTACCTTTCCAAAAGCGCTTGCCCGATGGCCGTCACGTGGTCGGCCGCAGAGAATGACCACGCCCAATTGCCGCTGCGCGTCGAAGCCGACAAACGAACGGGCCACGCCCGTTCCGCGGAATGGTGCCAGTACGGCCGGTCGCGGCAACGGGCGATGCGCCCCAGCCCGAGGGCGTTGTCCGGGCTACGAAACGTTTCTTGGTGCGTGAGTTCAATGGCTTTGGCCAAGGGGGCGAAACTGGCCCAACAGGGGTTGGGTATAGCGCACCATGTCGTTCAGCGTCGATTTCAGGGCCCCCGAGCCCTCCAGAGCCGCGAGGTGCCACACGGGGGTGGGCTCGCCTTTTGCAGTTTAGCCTGGTGCCAAGCGGGGGCGGAGGGGGGCAGCTCCAGGTACGTTTCGCGCATGCCCAAGGGGCGGCAGATGCGCTGGCGGACGAGTTGCTCAAAGCTCCGGTGGGCCTGCCGAGCACCCCCGCGCCCAGGCCAAATACGGCACTACGAAGGTGTACTTCTTCGCCAATAACAGGTTTTCCCCGACCTGCCTGCAGTTGAGCCAACCACATTTTTCGCCCGCCATTGACCGATACTGTCTGGCCTCTTAGGAGGAATGCCTAATGAGTAGGGTAGCCTTTATTCGATACCCGTTAAAATTAAAAAGATGTTAATCAATGGCTTGGTTACTGTGTGCCTTGGTGGCTAGGAAAATAGTTGTCAGCAATTGAATCATGTACGTACATTTGATGTATATACATCGAATAACAGCTCAAATTATCCCATGAAAAAGCTCCTGATGCCCCTGCTGCTGGCTGCCACCGTTTTGTCTGCCACGGCTCACTCCACTGCTCGCCCTGAGCCCACCACCCGCGTTGCTGCAACTGCTGCGGTAGCCTCCTACCAAGTGCAGCCCCAGCTGAGCACCATCGGCTGGACGGGCAAGAAAATAGGCGGCCAACACTCCGGCACCATCAACCTGAAAGGCGGCCAGGTGCTGGTGAAAGGCACGCAGATTACCGGCGGCACGTTCGTCGTGGACATGACCTCCATCAAAAACACCGACCTCACAGACGCCGACTACAACGCCAAGCTGGTGGGCCACCTCAAATCGGACGATTTCTTCGGGGTGGAGAAGAACCCAACGGCCACCTTCGTCATCACCAGCATCAAGCCCCTGAAGGGTGACGCCACCGGCAACAACGCCACCATCACCGGCAACCTGACCATCAAAGGCAAAACCAACCCGCTCAGCTTCCCGGCCAAAGTAAGTGTGAAAAACGGCATCGCCGCTGCTTCCGGCACGGCCAGCATCGACCGCACCAAGTACGATGTTACGTTTGGCTCGACCTTGTTCGGCGCCGCAGCCGACAAAGCCGTTGATGACACCTTCGCGTTGTCCTTCAACGTCATTGCCAAAGCCAACGGCGTCGCCACGCGCTAATCCGCCCGCAACCGGGTCATCTGAGGCGCGTTACGTCAGCAGCCTCCGGTACCACTCTTAATTACTTTCTTTCACAGCTTTTCATTTCCCAGCCATGGAACCCCGCATTTTAGGTTTGCACCACATCACGGCCATCACCGATAGCGCCCAGCGCAACCTGGACTTCTACACCAAAGTCCTGGGCCTGCGCTTTGTGAAAAAGACCGTCAACTTCGACGACCCCGGCACCTACCACCTGTATTACGGGGACGAGGCCGGCTCGGCGGGCACCATCCTGACCTTCTTCCCCTGGGAAGGCATTGGACCGGGGCGTCGCGGCACGGGCCAAACCACCGAAATCGGCTACTCCGTGCCCGCGGGCAGCCTGGATTTTTGGCTCAAGCGCTTCCAGGACCACGGCATCACCTACAACAAGCCGAGCGAGAAGTTCGGCGAGCAATACCTGACCGTGCTCGACCCCGATGGCCTGAAGCTGGAGCTGGTGGTGTCCAAGACGCCCGACCCGCGCACGCCCTGGACCACGGCCGAAGTGGGGGCCGACGTGGCCACCAAAGGCTTCCACCACATTACGCTGACGCTGGCCAACATCAAGGGCACGGCCGATGTGCTGACCGATATTTTCGGCTATAAGCTCATCGACCAGCACGTGAACCGCTACCGCTTCGCCACCGACACGGTGGAAGGCGCCGCGCTCGTGGACCTGGTGGAAGTGCCCGGTGAACCGCGCGGCCACGTCGCGGCTGGTTCGGTGCACCACGTGGCCTTCCGCGTGAAGGACGATGCGGCCCACCTGCACTTTCGCCAGAAGATTGCCGCCAAGGGCTTCAACGTGACCCCGCAGATTGACCGCGACTACTTCCACGCCATCTACTTCCGCGAGCCGGGTGGGGTGCTGTTTGAAGTGGCCACCGACAACCCCGGCTTCACCGTAGACGAGCCGCTGGCTCAACTCGGCACTGGCCTGATGCTGCCCAAACAACACGAGCCGCTGCGCCCGCAGCTCGAAAAACGCCTGCCCAAACTCGTCCTCTAAGTTCGATGAACTACCAACCCCTGCACTATATCTATCAAGCGGCTACCTCTACCCCCACGGGCGTTACGGTGCTGCTGCTCCACGGCACCGGTGGCGACGAGCGCGACTTGCTGCCGCTGGCTCAGGGCTTCGGGCCCGGCGTAAACGTGCTGAGCGTGCGCGGCAATGTGTCGGAAGGCGGCATGCCCCGCTTCTTTCGTCGCCTGGGCATGGGCGTGTTCGACGAAGACGACGTGCGCTTTCGCACCCACGAGCTGGCCGCCTTCCTGGCGCAGGTCAGCCAGAAAGAGGGTTTCGATGCGACGCAGGTCGTGGCCGTGGGCTACTCCAACGGCGCCAACATTGCCGGCAGCCTGCTGCTGCTCTACCCCGAGCTGCTGGCCGGTGCCGTGCTCTGGCGCCCTATGCAGCCGCTCACCCGCGACGTGCCGGCGGTGCACACCACGCGCCGGCCCCCGGTGTTTTTCAACCCGGGCAGTCGGGACCCCACGGTGGACCCCGCGGCCACCGAGCGTTACGCGGCGTTGCTATCCGCCGCCGGCTTTCAGCTTACCCGCCAAGACACGCCCGCCGGCCACAACCTTACCCCAGCCGACGTGGACGGGGGCATCGCTTGGTTTCGCCAGCACTTCGCTGCGTCGGCGGCCCCAAACCCTGCTCGCTAAGTCCATGGGGTAGCGGAGAGCCAAGCTTTTCCTGCCCAAGCTCATGGGCGGACTGGAGGCCTATTGCCTGGGTGTTGCTAACAGGGCGGCTGGGTTTGCGTTGGGCCAGGGTGCAAGAGCGCTACCTGTGGCGAGGTGTAAGAAGTTCACAAAGTTTATCTCCTGTAGGCGTTTCGTGAACAGTAATTCGTGAACCAGTATCTTGAACTCAATCTGGTCTGTAGAGTACGTGGCAGGGTGCGCCAGCTCTACTAAAAGCGGTTCATTCAAAGGAAGCTTTACTTCCATATAACGCCATTGCTCATTCCGATAGGGCTTATATCTCGGCCACCTCTTCTGTGCGAATGGCCCACGCCCCGGCCTTGCGGAGTGTAAATTGCCCGACAACCCCTTCAATGGGCAGGCCGATTCGGACCCGGGCTGAGTCCGGGGCCAATTGCAGCACTTGCACCGTGACGACGGGGTAGCGACGCTCCTCAAGCCTCGTGTTGTAAATCAAAGTAGGACACTGTCGGACCCGCAGCGTCAGCTTATTCATGCCGCGCAAGGCCGGAGCTTCACTGTCTGTGGATGGCACGAAGCGAAAATAAACTGGCTGGTGACAGAGGTAATGACCCAAAAAGGGGCCTAGACTCGTGGCGTTCAGCACGGTGGTGAGGACCGCCTGCAATTGGCATGAGGGAGCGGGAGGCAGGGTGGCAAAGGCCTCACCCACCCAAGACCAAACAAGGAAAAGGGCGTACTGCATTTTTAGAACCGGCTAACGTTGCACCAGAGAAAGTAACAGGACTTAACAAATACGGGGGTATTTTCTTCTTTCGCGGACTGCCAACCGTCTAACTTGTCCAGCAGGGTCAGGAAATGCGGGTGCAAACAGGGAGCGGCCGCAGAAAAATATCACGCTGGGCATATCAGTCGGGCGGGTGGGAGCCCGCCCGTATTCCAAGGCCTATTCGGTAGAACTTCTTTGGTAAAGTGATTTCTGGGGAACTTAGTACAACAGCATATCCATAATCAGCTATTCGCTTCATTACCATTAGCTAACCAGGATTTAGCCCGGATAAGTAGGGCCAGGCATACAAAAAATACTGACCCAATTTTGTCGGCTTCCACCAGCTCGTTGAGGGTGAGGTGGAAGATGATGATGACCAGGGAGAGCGAGCTGGCCAGCACCACGCGGCGCACTTCGGGCTGGTGCTGAGCTCGGTGGTAGAGCCGCTCGGCCTGCAGCAACGCCGTGGAGATAAGGATGACGAACAGCATAAACCCGGGGATGCCTTGCTCGGCCAGCTGCAGCAGGAAGTAGTTGTGGGTAGTCGATTTTTCGGGGTTGTCGCTCACGTAGGTGCGGAAGCTTTTCACCGTGTAGCGCTTGTATTCGGGGTAGAAGGTGGCGGCCCCGCTGCCCACCAGTGGCTTATCGGCTATCATGCGGGCGGCCGCTATCCAGCGGTACACCCGCTCCATGCCCGATACGTCCTGCAGCTTGTAGGTGGCCTCGAGGTGCTTCTCGAAGTTGTGGCCATTGAACACGGTGTGCTCGTAGTCGGGCGCGTACTCCATGAAGTGGTAGCCCCGGGCAAAGTAGCTCACCGTCACGGTGGCGCTCAGGGCCACGCCCAGCAGCAGCATCCGCGTGAGGCGCAGACGCATTGCCACATAAAACAGCCCAGCAATGGGCAGTGACAGCATCGACGCCCGGGTATAGGAAGTGAACAGCCCAAAGAGCAAAATGCCCAGCACCACCCGCCAAGCCAGGCGTCGGCCGGCGGTGTGGGCCGCCCGCATGGCCAACCACGCAAACGGCACCAGTAGCGCCAGCATGGTAGCGTAGATGACGTGGTTGCGAAAAAACGGGTGCACTGCCCAGTTGATGCCCTCGAAGCTGAAGCCTTTGGTGGCGTGGCGGCTGGCCACGTAAAGCACGCTCAGGCAGGCGCCGGTGGCATACAGGGCGGCAAAGCGCCAGGTGTCGTTGGGCCGCCGCACGATGAGCAGGGTGCCCAGCAAAAACGGCGTGATGTACCACACCTTCGCCAGCAGGTACTTCACGGACTTCACCTTGTCGACCGAAAAAACCGTGTCGGTGGCCGTCCACAAGAGCATCAGCGCCAGAATAATAATCAGTGGATGCATCCACTCGCGCCGCGGCAGATGCCCCGTGCGCAGCAGCAGCGCCAGCCCCACACAGGCCGTGAGGGCCAGCATCAGCGGCTCGGAGGGCACGTCCATGCTTAGGCTGCCAAACAAGCCGATTTCTTCGGAGAAAGGCAGCAGCAGAAACAGCAGGTAGTACAGGATGCGCCACTCCACCAGCGCCACCAGCGCGCCCACCGTCAGCAGCCCCGGCAGCAGCAGGGCCGGCTGCTGCCGGAGCGCGGCCGCCGCGCCGCCGGCCAGCAGCAGCAGCACAAAGCCCATGAAGAGCAGCTGCGGGCCCTCGAAAGTCCGCCGAAGCCGGTGCAGCAGCTCGGTCATGGGCGGGTTCACGCCGGTTGGGCCACCACCCGGGGCCGGTTGTACCGGTACAGCTCCAGCAGCGCAATGAAGACTACCGACAGCACGAACGTGAGCAGCACCGAGCCCAGCACGATGAGCGAGCGCACGGGCTTGGCCTTCTTGGTGGCCGGGTAGGCTTTCTGTACCAGGTATACGCTGGATATCCGGCCTTTAATACTCAACTCGGCGGTTTCGTAGGCCGAGCGGGCCGCGATGAGGCGGGTTTGCAGGTCGGTGACGCGGGTCGTGAACATGGTCACCGAGTCGGTGCCGCGCACGTAGTTTTCCAAGTTGAGCAGGTTGCCGCCATCGGCGCGGGTGAGGCCGCGCAGCACGCGCTTAAGCCCGACTACGTCGCCGCCGCTGCCCTCGGCCTTGCGCAGCGCCGCCTCGGTTTCGATGAGTTGCTTGGCCAGGTAGCGTCCCTGCATCTCGAGGCCGTAGATGCCGTAGCGGCGGCGCGCCCCTACCAGCTCGCGGCGGCTGCGCTCGAAGCTGGTGCTCAGGTATTCGTAGCGCTGGCGGTACAGGTCGAGCACGGTGCGGCGGTTTTCCAGGGTGAGCTGCTGGTTCACCGAGTCGATGACGTGCACCATGGCATTGGCCACGGCCGCCGCCAGGTTTTTGTCTTTGTCCATGAACGCCAGCTCAATGGCGTCGCGCTCGTTGTGCACAATGCTGAGGTTGCTGTTGAACTCGCTCAGCACGTAGTTGTCGCTGGCATCGTCGCCGGGCGTGCCGGCCTTGTAGTGCTTATAAAGGTCAAACTTGCGGATAATCTGCTCGGCCACCGGCTGCGACTCGCCGATGGTGATGGCGCGGTCCAGGTCTTCGGCCCGGCCGCCCAGCTCCAGCTTGCTGCGCACTTCCACGTTGTCCTCGAGCAGGCGGTCGGGGTCGGCCGTCTGTGGGTTGGTGGGGATGAAGATGGCCGTGGAGCGGTAAATGTTGGGCAGCAGCAGCGCCACCACAATGCTCACCACCGCGGCCAACGCCACGGCCCCGGCCACGAAGTACTTCCAGCGGTTGATAATGGGGCCCAGGCCCACCAGCGAGAAAGAAGGTGCAGACATACAATGAAGAAAGCCGCTTGCCCCGCCTGCCTAATTATTGGGCGCGGAGCGGGGGAGGGGCGAGCAAAGATAGCCGGAAAAAGGCCCCGTGCGCCCCCATGCGCGGCTGGCCCGGCGCGGTGCGTAGCTTTGCGATTCTGGCGCACGGCGCAGGTTATTTTCTCTCGGTTTTAGCACCCTCGTCGGCATCAAACGGTTTTTTGGCAATATCAGCTTCGTCGTCCTGCTCAACCTGCTGGTAAAACCCGGCTGGGTGGTGGTTGAAAACCTGGTGCAGGACCGGCTCGGCCATGCCACGTTTGGCCTCATCACGGCGCTCTCGGCCCTCACACTGGTGGTGGCTGCCCTGTCCGACCTCGGCCTCACGCCCTACTCCGTGCAGCGCGTGGCCGCCGAGCCCACATTCATGGCCGAGACCTTTCCCACGCTGCTGCCCCTGCGCGGTGCCCTCAACGTCGTGGCGCTGGCCGCCATGCTGGGCGTGGGCTGGGTGCTGGGCTACCGCGGCTCGGAGTTGGTGCTGCTGGCCGCAATTGGCATTGCCCTGCTACTCACGCAGTACGGGCAGTTTCTAAGGGGCACCCTGCAGGCCCACCAGAAGTTCAATACCGATGCGGTGCTCTCGGTAGTGGAGAAGTTTGTGCTGCTGGGCGCCGTGCTGGTGCTCCTGCCGGTGGGCCTCACGCTGCCGCGCTACGTGGGCGCGCGGCTGGGCGCGGCGGCCTTCACCACGGTGGTGCTCTATGGGCTGATGACGCGCCTGTTTGGCCGCGTGAAGTACCGCTGGCAGAGCCACGTGGCCAGCACGGCCCTGCGCGCCAGCCTGCCCTTCGCCCTCATGACCCTGCTCTACGGCGTGAACGAGCGCATCGACATGGTGATGCTCGAGCGCCTGGCCTCGCCCACCGAGGCCGGCTACTACGCCGGCGCCTACCGCTGGGTTGATGCCGTGATGATGTACGCTTGGACGGTGCTACCGCTATTTTTTGCCAAGTTTGCCAGCGTGGCCCGCGATGCTTCGGCCCAACGCCAGCTGCTCTGGTTTGGGCAGCGCGTCCTCACCTTGCCCTTGCTGTTTGTGGTGGCCTTTGTGCTGTTTCGGGGCGAGGTGCTGTTCTGGCAGTTCAGCCACAGCACCCCCGCCGAGGTGGCTCGCATGACCTGGTGCCTGAAAATATTATTCATCAACGTGCTGGTGCACGCCTTTTTTGCCATCTACAGCACGCTACTCACCAGCACCACCCACGAGCGGGCCGTGAGCTGGCTGGTGGCCGGCAGCATTTTCCTCAACATTGGCCTGAACCTGTTTTTGCTGCCCCGCTACGGCGCCGTGGCCGCCTCGCTCGATACCTTGCTGTGCGCGGCGGCCGTCTCGGTGGGCTACCTGGTGCTGGTGGCGCAGCGCACCGGCGTGGGCGTGCCGTTTCGGCTGCTGGCCCGGCTGCTGCTGGCCTTCGGGCTGCTGTGCGGGGCGTGGTTTATGCTGCAGTTTGGCTTCAGTAAAGCCCTGAACTGGTGGCTCGAAGCTGGAGTGATGGCCGTTGTCTTTGGGCTGATTGTGCTGGGGACGGGGCTGATACGCCGCAGCGAAATCATGGCCCTGAAGCGGTAAACACCGAACAACCAACTCCCCTCCTTAGTAAGGAGGGGACGCTCAACTGCCAAGTTGAGCTGGGGTGGTTGCAATCGTTGAACGATGGCGGAACGACTCGCCCTGAACTTCCTGCAATTCGTTCAACGTCCACAACCACCCCCGTTTCAGCCCAAGCTGAAACATCCCCTCCTTGGTAAGGAGGGGAGCTTTTTTGTTCAATTCCATTTTTGCTTCCGTGCAAGTCGCTGTCAATACCCGTTTCCTACTGCCGGGCAACCACTTGGAAGGCATTGGCCGCTTCACGTACGAGACGCTGCGGCACCTGGTGGCGCAGCACCCCGAGGTCACGTTTCACTTCCTGTTCGACCGGCCTTTTGACGTCCGCTACCTGTTTGGGCCCAATGTGGTGCCGCACGTGCTGTTTCCTCCGGCCCGGCATCCGTTGCTGTTCGTGGCGTGGTTTGAGGGAGCGGTGGCGCAGTGGCTGGCCCGCCACAAGCCGGCGGCCTTTCTCAGCCTCGACGGCTTTACGACCCTCAACACCCGCGTGCCCCGGGTAACGGTCATTCACGACCTGGCCTTCGAGCATTATCCGCACGATGTAGGGCTGCTGCAGCGCAAGTACTACCACTTTTTCTCGCCCCGCTTTGCGCGGGCCTCCGAGCAACTAGTGGCCGTATCGGAAGCCACCAAGGCCGACATTGTGCAGACCTATGGCATCGCGCCGGCTAAAATCAGGGTGGCGTACAACGCGCCGGCCACCCAATTTCAGCCCCAGCCCGAGGCCGCCCAGCGCGAAACCCGGCGGCGCTTCAGTCACGGCCAGCCGTACTTTTTGTTTGTGGGCGCCTTGCAGCCGCGCAAAAACCTGGGCCATTTGCTGCAGGCATTCGACTCATTCAAGGAAAATGGCGGGCCCGACGTAGCCACCGCGCAGCTGCTCATCGTGGGCCGCAAAGCCTGGAAAGCCGGCCCCATTCTCGACGCCTACCAACGGATGCGCCACCAGACCTCAGTGCATTTCACCGGCCGCGTAGCCGACCCGGAATTGGCCAGCCTCTACGCGGCGGCCCTAGCCACGGTGTATGTTCCTTATTTCGAAGGCTTTGGTATTCCCATCGTTGAAGCGCAGGCCAGTGGCTGCCCGGTGCTCACGGCTGGCGTCAGCTCCATGCCGGAGGTGGCCGGCGATGGCGGCGCCCTGCTGGTTGACCCGCACAAGGTGGAAGATATTGCCAGCGGCCTCACTCGCTTGTGGCAGGAGCCGGAGCTGCGCCAGCAACTCATCACCCAGGGTCATCAGAATCTGAGCCGCTTTTCGTGGGCCCGAAGCGCCGAGGTACTATGGGAAGCTGTTAACGCTTCGCTTAATGAAGAATGAGGAATTAGCCCAACGACCAATTCTTCATTCCTCACTCTTCATTGAGCGAAGGGTTCCTCATTAAGATAAGCGAAGCGTTACTTTTGCCTTTCCTTATGGCCCGTTTGCATCCTTACAATTTTGCCCATGTGCTGCTGCCGCAGCTGGCGTGGCGCCGGCCGACATCGGTGCGCCGCGAGCTGAGCGACCCTTATCTGGCGCGTGAGCTGCTGCATTATGTGTGGGACAAAGCTGCCGAAAACCTGGCTCCGGCCGAGAAAGTGGCACCCAAAGGCCTGCGCCTGAGCTGGCACGAAGTAGCTGGGCGGGTCACGGCGCTGTTTCACCTGCCGCCGCCCCAGGCCACCATGGAGGCGCATTATTCGGCCCTGGTGTATGAGGAGGATGAGGACGCGGCCGAAACCGAAGCCGAAGAAAAACGCCCCCGCTACTTCACCTTGGAAGCTACCCTGGGCCTGGCCGGTCCTGCCGGCACGCCCACCGAGGTAGGCGAATGGGCCGGCGAAGTGCACCGCCACCTGGGCCGCGGCCCGGCCGCCGGCCAGCCCAATACCCTCACGGCCTTCCTGGAAGCATTGGCCACGGTGCTGGGCCCGCTGCCGCCCGAAACGGAAGTGCCGTTTATGCGCGTGGTGCGCTCCTGATGCGCATGGGTTCCCGGCTCGATGCGGCCTTGCTCACGCGCCCGCCCCGGCTGCTGCATGCCCTGCTGCCCGGCTGCGAATGGACCGGCCCCAGCACCACGCCCACCGGCGCCCCCGTGGTGTACCTGACGTTTGACGACGGCCCTATTCCCGACGAAACGCCTTGGGTACTGGAGCAGCTGGCTGCTTTCCGGGCGCAGGCCACGTTTTTCTGCGTGGGCCAAAACCTGGAGCGCTACCCCGACATTGCCAGCGCGGCCTTCGCTGCCGGGCACCGGGTGGCCAACCATACCCACCACCACCGCAGCGCCTGGGCCACACCCCGCCCCGGATATTTGGCCGACGTGGCCCGCTGCCAGCAGGTCTTGGCCGAAATTGGGCTGAATGCGAATGGCGAAACGGGACTGGTGCCTGCATTTTCAGCTCCACTTTTCCGGCCGCCTTATGGCCGGCTGAGCTGGCCCTTGCTGCGGGCTCTGCGCCCGGAATATCGGGTGGTGATGTGGTCGGTGCTCACCCGCGACTACGACCCCGACCTGAGTCCGGAAAGCTGCCTGCGCTATACCCTGGCCGCTGTGCGGCCCGGCGATATACTCGTATTTCACGACAGCCACAAGGCCAGTGCGCGGCTGCGCTTCGTGCTGCCGCGGGTGCTGGCGCACCTGGCCGAGCAGGGCTTTCAGTTCCTCACGCTGTGAGCGGGTTCTTGCTCAGCATCCTCCTGGTTTTTCTGGCGCTGTGGCTGCTGGGCATGGCTTATACGGCCGGGCGCTTTGCTTCCCGGCGCGGTGCTGCGCCAGCCGGGCTGCTGCCGTTGCCGCTGCCCCGCGTGAGCGTGCTCGTTGCGGCGCGCGACGAAGAAGTGGCCTTGCCGCGCTGCCTAGCCAGCCTGCGGGCGCTGCACTACCCGCCCGAGCTGCTGGAAATTCTGGTGGGGGACGATGCCAGCACCGACCGCACCGTCGCCGTGGCCGAGGCTGCCATGCTGGGCTTCGCTGGTCAGTTTCGGGTGGTTTCCATCTCCGACACAATGGGCGCGGCCCGCGGCAAAGCCAATGTGCTGGCGCACCTGGCCCGCCACGCCACCACCGATTATTTCTTCATCACTGATGCCGATATCAGCGTGCCCCCGACCTGGATAGCGGCGCTGCTGGCGCATACGGCACCGGGCGTGGGCACCGTCACGGGCATCACGGCCGTAAGTGGGCCGCGGCTATTTCATCAGCTGCAGGGCATCGACTGGCTGCTGTCGCTCAGCATGGTGCAGGTGGTCAGCGATATGGGCCGGCCCGTAACGGCCATGGGGAACAACATGCTGGTGACCCGCGCCGCCTACGAAGCCACGGGCGGCTACGAAGCGCTGCCCTTTTCCGTGACCGAGGATTTCGCCCTTTTCCAGGCCGTGCTAGCGCGGGGCTTCAGCTTTCGGCAAGTGTTCAACCCAGAAGTGCGGGCCGATTCGCTGCCCATCCCCACGTGGCCAGCCCTGATGAAGCAGCGCCGCCGCTGGCTGCGCGGCGTGGAGGCGCTGCCGCTGCGCCTGCGGCTGGAGCTGTTGTTTTTCAGCGGCTTCTGGCCGGCGCTGGTGGCCGTGTCGGCGTTGGGCTGGCCGGCGCTGGCGCTTGGCGTGTGGGGGCTGAAAGTGCTGGTCCAGGGTGCCCTGGCGCACTTTGCGCATCGCCGGGCCGGTGCGCTCTTACCTTGGCAGCTGCTGCCGTTGTTTGAGTTGTATACCCTGGCGTTGACTATCAGCCTCGTAGCGTTCCGGGTGTCGGGTGGTGCAGTGGTCTGGAAGGGCCGGCGCTACGAGTAACTGGTGCGGCTAAAGCTCCCACTAAAGCAATTCACCCGGCTCAACCTGCTGTCATTGAGCAGTTGAGTCGGGCGAAAGACAAGGAGGAGTAACTGAGCCTATGGCTTGGCTTTTTCAACCACCACTAATTCAATATCAACAAGGTCAGTGGGCTGGTTGGGACGCATAACGGGCTTGGGGTTGATGCCAATTTTAGCTGGGTCAAACTGCCCCTGTTGGGCCAGAATACGCTGCGTTTCGATAAGGTTGGCCCGGCTGAATGGCTCGCCGGTGCGCAGCGGAATCATGTTGAGCAGCGCTGTGGTCGGTGTTTTGGTATTGCCCGAAACTATGATGGTGCCTAAGTCAGCTTTGCGGCCTTCATTAATGGTGAAGGCGAGGTCGGTGGTGCCATTTGGCTGGCGCGTGGCTTTGGGACTCACCGAGAAAAATAGATAGCCGTGGTCCATGTAGCGGGAGGTGATGTCGCCGCCTCTGGTGCCGAAGCTCAGGCGCCGCGCTACTTCAAGCGAGTCGTAGGCGTCGCCGGGTTTCAGGCCCAGTGCTTGGCTCAGCTCGGCCGTGGATAAGTACGTGTTGCCCTGCCAGCTGATGCGGCCGATGGGCCGCGCCGAAGGCGAGGAATAGAACGCATCAGCGGGCGAAGTGGCAACCGGGACATCCTCCGGCGTGGGCGAGCCGGCGCAGGCCGTGGCCACCCAGGCAAAGGCGAATACGGGCAATACCAGCAGAAAACGGAGCTTTTGCATGGGGCGGGAACTGGGTTGGGTAAGCATGTGGATGCGCAGAAAAAGTTGTTTGTTGGAGAAAGCGTGAACCAGGGCGAAGGGCAGCTGCTGGGAAGCCAGCTTTATCAGCAGCTCGCCGTAGGTAGTGGGGCTGGGCTGCGTGCGCGCCACGGCCTCATCGGCGAGAAACTCGTGCACCGCCTTGAGCTGCCGGCCGAAGTAGGGCAGCAGGCCATTGAACCAGAAGACCACGCCCAGGGCCTCCACCACGAGCAAGTCCAGGGTATGCCGCTGCCGAACATGCACTTGCTCGTGCAGCAGGAGCTGCTCGCGCTCGGCGTCGCTCAACCTGTCGTGCAGCGGCGAGAGAAACACGTGCCGGCCAAAGGAAAACGCCGGCAGGCTGGGCTCGGGCAGATGCACGATGGAGAAGCTGCCCAGGTTGGTTTGGGGGTGGCGCCGGGCCAGGTCGGCCAGCGCCCGCAGGTTGCGAACGGCGGCAATGAGCTTATACAGCGCGCCCAGTGCGTAAATACCCAGTAGGCTGAACATCAGCACCTCCACAATGTCTAGCGAAGCAGCCGCGGGAGCCGAGGCACTGGCGGCAGCTTGGGCCATTTGCCAGCTCAACCGAAACGGCAGCGGCTGCCCGGCCGCGGCATCAGCAGAGTGAGCTAAAAACCCGGCCAGCCCGGGAAATGCCAGGAAGGGGAGGAGCACGCTCGCGGCCAGGGCCCCGAGCAGGTAAGCCCGGTTCCAGGCGAAGTAGGTGAGCCGGGCCAGCAGCAGGCGGTAGGTGAGGGCAAATACCGCCAGGCAGAAGCTGGCCTCGGCCAGATACAGGAGGGTGCTAGTGAGCATCGCCGTCGGGTTTGGTTGGGTTTTCGGAATCGTGGAGCAGGTCGAGCAGCTGCTGCTTTTCTCGCTGGCTCAGGGTTTCCTCCACCATGAAAGAGACCAGGGCCGTGGGGGAATTGTCGAAATATTGAGCCAGCATGCGCTTGAGGCTGGCTGCCCGGTACTCCATTTTGCTGATGAGCGGGAAGTACTCGTAGGTCTTGCCGTAGGCTTTGAAGCCCACGTAGCCTTTGCGTTCCAGGATGCGCACCACCGACGAAATGGTGTTGTAGGGCGGCTTTGGCTCGTCGGGTAGGTGCTCAATCACGTCTTTCACGAAAGCCTTCTTCAGCTTCCACAGCACCTGCATGATGCGCTCCTCGGTCTTGGTTAAATCTTCCATGATTCAAATGTATAACGGATGATTCAGTTTATAAACTTATTTATCAGTTTTGAAACGTAATGATACGTTTAATGGCTGAATTGAGCTAAAAAGGAAGATAATTGAGCTGAATTTGTGGTGGCCCCGTTGCGCTGCCGACCTTTGCCCCACCATGCACATCACCGATTCCCACGCCCACCTCTACTCCGAACAGTTTAAGCCCGACCGGCTCGACGCCCTGCGCCGCGCTCAGGAGGCTGGTGTGCGTACCATCGTAATGCCGAACGTGGACCACAGCAGCATCGACGCCATGATGGAGCTGGAGGCCCAAGCGCCCGAAACTTGCTTTGCCATGATGGGCCTGCACCCGTGCTCGGTCACGCGCAGCTTCGAGCAGGACCTCTATGAGGTGGAGACTTGGCTAGGCCGCCGGCCTTTCGCCGCCGTGGGCGAGGCCGGCCTGGACCTGCACTGGGACAAAACCCTGCTAGCCGAGCAGCAGGAGGCGCTAAAAATTCAGCTGCAGCTAGCCAAAAAGCACAACCTGCCCATCGTGCTGCACACCCGGGAAGCTTTCGCCGAAACCGTGGCCTTGGTAGAAGCGGCCCAGGACGGCACCCTGCGCGGCGTGTTCCACTGCTTTTCGGGCACGCCTGAGGAAGCCGAGCAGGCCATCAGGCTGGGCTTTATGCTGGGCATCGGCGGCGTGGCCACCTTCAAAAACGGCGGGGCCGATAAGGTGCTGCCCGGCATCGACCTCAAGCATCTGCTGCTCGAAACCGACTGCCCATACCTGGCACCAGTACCCCACCGCGGCAAGCGCAACGAGCCGTCTTACCTGCCCTTCGTGCTGCGCCGCGTGGCCGAGCTGCTGGGTAAAGACGTGGAAGAAGTAGCCGAAGCCACCACGCGCAATGCCGCGGCGCTATTCAACTTGTAGCCGCTGAGGCATTATGAAGCTGTGTTTGGGCGGGCTTGCAGCGCGGGGCGAACCGGAGGTCGGCGTAGCCAAGTATCTCACGCGCCTCTTGTCATGCTGACGCAGGAGCATCTTCTCACGTCCGGACGAATTGTTCACCGGTGATAAGATGCTTCGCTGCGCTCTGCATGACAGCCGATTATCGGCAGCCTAGTGAATTATGAATTATTGCCCCGAGCGAGGTATATGGTTACGCCGACTTTCGGTTCGCTGTGCTCGGCATGATGGTCGGTACAGCTTCAATAAAAAAGGGCGGACGGCTTGGTAGCCATCCGCCCTTTTTACGGCATAGGTTTATCACGCTTTGGCGGTAACTGCTTTTTCAAATTCGGTAAGCAGGGCCTCAATCTGAGCCGCGTAGCCATTTATTTGGTCGAGCCCGGTGCGCGACTCTTCGATGAGCCCGCGGGAATAGCGGGCGGCCAGGTCCCGGCCGGTGTGCAGCATTTGCTGCAGCACCCGCTCAATTTCGCGCACCTCGGGGTAGGCCCCATACGTGGGCTTCACCGCGGTTTGCAGCCACTGGCCGAGGGGGTTGTCGTGAATAGAAAACAGTTCCGGCTCCGCTGCACGTACCCCGTAGAGCACCGAGCGCAGCCGCGACTTAAACAAGACCTGCTTTACGCGGGCTTGTTGAAAGTCGAAAGAAGTAAGGGCCATTCGGGAAAGAGGTAAGCGGAAATTGCAGAAAAAGGAGGGGAGCTAGCGAAGAAGGCAGCCATCCACTTATTGAGGGGTGGCGCCGGATGCATTGCGCAGCTGGTCGAGGGCTTGGTGGGCCAGCACCAATTCGGTCACTTCAAAGGCAAACACCATGATGCCGGCCGGCTGGTCGTTTTCGCGGAACTGCTGGTAGATGAAGTTGAAGTAGGAATCTTGGAGCTGCTTGCTGGCGTCGCGCTCCAGTTGCAGCTTTAGCTCGTTGCCGTAGAAGGTTTCGCCGGTTTGGTACACCTTATCCAGAATGCCGATGATGCCCTGGTCTTTGACTTCGGGCATGATTTCGGCTACCATGTGGCCCACCAGCTCCCGATGCGGGAAAATCTGCTGGTACACCGGGTTCACAAATTCAAACGTGTGCTCCGGCCCGCGCAGAATGCAAATCATGGCCGGCGCCTGCATAAACAGGTTGTGGAAGGTCTCGCGCTGGTTTTCAGATTTCTGGTACAGCTCGTAGGCCTGCTCCGATAGGGCGCTCTGCTGCTCGTTGGCTTCGAGCAGCTCCTCCACCATCTGGCGCTGCTCATGAATCTCGATGGCGCCGCCCACCCACATGGTGATTTCGCCCTCGGCGTTGCGGCGGGGGGTGGCCCGCACCAGTATCCAGCGGTACTCGCCGTCGTGGCGGCGCAGGCGGTATTCTACCTGGTACAGGTTGCCGCTTTCCACGGCCTCTTTCCAGGCGTTGAGCACCCGGTCGCGGTCTTCAGGGTGGATGTTGGTGCTCCACTGCCCGCCCACTTCCTGGTCCATGGTGCGGCCGGTGAAGGCCAGCCAGCGGGAGTTGAAATAGTCGCGGTCGCCATCGGGCTGCGCCGTCCAGATGGATACGGGCAGGCTTTCGAGCACAAACCGGGTGCGGTCGTGGGCATCGGCCAGCGCCTGCTGGGCCTTGCTGGCTTCCTGCGCGGCGCGGTACTGCTCGGTTACGTTTTGGGTGCGCTGTAGGATGTACTGTAGCTGGCCTTGCTCGTCGAGCACGGGGTAGTGCGTGGCTTGCCAGTACATTTCCTCCAGCCCACCGCCTTGCTCGGCGGGCCGGGTCAGGTCGTAGCGAATGACCGGCATGGAGTGCGGCTCCAGGTGCTGGCGCACGTGCTCGTGCGAGGCGGCAATGATGTCGCCCTGGTTCTGGTCGACGGACGGATAGGCGTCGAACAGCGACCGGCCCACGGCTTCTTCGCGCGTCTTCATCGAGACGGCCACGTGGCTGTCGGTATTATCCAGGATAGTCGCATCCGGGGTCATCAGCAGAAAACTATCTGGCAATGAGCGAAATAAACGCTGATAATCAATGGGAGAATCGGGAGCTGTCATAGTTGGGGGTAGCCGCCAGGGGACAAGTTTGCGCCTTCAAAATGTGGACCGGATGAATGGCCCGGAAAACCTCGACCGTAAAGGTACTTTGGCGGGGTTGAATTGAAGGACGAAAGGGTGGGCCGGATAATGGTAGAACAACCACAAACGCCACTTTACCGCCAAAAAGCCAGCGGCTTTGGGAAAAATGGCTCATCCCGTGGGGGCTGCGTTTCATCCGGGCCATTCGCCGATTCGGCAACACAAAGTTGAGCCCGGGTAGGGGCACCGGGCACCTTTGGCTCAATCCTTACCCGCTGCCCCATGAAAACTTTGCTACTCCCGCTGCTCCTGCTGCTGAGCGCCTCCCACCTTGCCTCGGCCCAAACGGCGCCCGCTCCCCAGCCACTTAGCCGCTCCGTTACGCTCATCTCGGGCACGGTGCGCGACCACGCCGGCCAGCCACTGCCCGGCGTGAACGTGTTCCTGAAAACCACCTTCGACGGCGCCAGTACCGACTCGTTGGGCCGGTTCCGGTTCAGCACCGACCAGGCCGCCGGCGCGCTGCCGCTGGTGGTGAGCTACGTGGGCTACGAGCCGCTGGAGCTGCCCCTTACGCTGGGCCAGGGCGCCGTTTCCTTGCCCAATATCCGGCTGAAAGCCAACCGGGCCCAACTCGGCGACGTGGTGGTGACGGCCGGCGCCTTCGAAGCCAGCGACGACAAACGCTCGGCCACCCTCAAGCCACTCGATATCGTGACCACGGCTGGCGCCCTGGGTGACATTGCCGGCGCGCTGAACGCCCTGCCCGGCACCACGCGGGTGGGGGAGGAAGGCAAGCTGTTTGTGCGCGGCGGGGCGGCGTCGGAAACCAAAACCTACCTCGACGGCCTGCCCGTGCAAACGCCCTACGGCAGCGCGGTGCCCAACGTGGCCGCGCGGGGGCGGTTTTCCCCATTTCTGTTCAAAGGCACGGTGTTTAGCACGGGCGGCTATTCGGCCGAGTTTGGGCAGGCGCTGTCGGCGGTGGTGGCACTGAACTCGACGGACCTTGCGCCGGAAACCCAGACCGGTATTTCGCTTATGTCGGTGGGCGGCAGCCTGTCGCGCACCCAGCGCTGGGACCGGACTTCGGTGGCCGTCTCGGCCGATTACAGCAACCTCGCGCCTTATTTCAACCTCGTGCCCCAGCGCTTTGGCTGGGATAAGGCACCGCAGGGTCGGGGCGGCTCCCTCAAGCTGGCCCACCGCACCGGCCAGGCCGGCATGCTCAAGCTGTACGGCACCTTCAGCCAGCAGCGACTGGCCCTGCGCCAGCCCGATGCCCGCCCTGAGTTTGCCGCTGCGGGCCACCCCATTGCCCTGGCCAACGACAACGCCTACCTCAACGCCACCTACCGCACCCCGCTGGTGCGCGGCTGGAGCCTGAACACCGGCCTGGCCCTGACCCGCGACGACAACACCGTGCGCCCCGACGCCCAAACCGTGCTCGAGCTCGACCAGTCGGCCGTGGCCCGCGTGGTGCTCACCAACGACTCGGCCAGCACGTGGTTTAACCTGAAAATGGGCGCCGAAGCCTACGCCCAGCGCTACCGCCAGCAGTATCAGGGCACGGCCGATGGCCCCACCCAGACGCTGGGCGTGGACGAGCAGCGCGGCGCCGGCTTTGTGGAAAGTGAGCTGGTGGTGACCAACAAGCTCGCGGGCCGCGCCGGCTTTCGCACCGAATACTCGGTGCTGCTCGGCCGCTGGAACGCCGCGCCCCGCCTGGGCCTGGCCTACAAAACTGGCGAAAACAGCCAGGTATCGGCCGCCTGGGGCTGGTTTTACCAAAGCCCTACTACGGACCTGCTCCGCATCAGCAGCCAGCTCAAGTTTGAGCGTGCCGAGCACCTGCTGCTCATCTACCAGCGCATGGTGAAGGAGCGGACGCTGCGGGCCGAAGTCTACCAAAAAAACTACACCCAGCTCACAACCTTCGATGGCGCCCGGAGCTTTAACCCCGGCACCTACCAAAACGCCGGCGGGGGCTACGCCCGGGGCCTCGACGTGCTGTGGCGCGACCGCACCACGTTCAAGAAAGTGGACTACTGGGTGAGCTACGGGCTGCTGGACACCCGCCGCCAGTTCCGGGCCGACCCGGTGATGGCCGTGCCCACCTTCGCCGCCCGGCACAACCTGAGCGTGGTGGGCAAGTACTGGGTGCAGAAGCTCCACACGCAGGTGGGCTTCACGTACGGCTACGGCAGCGGCCGCCGCTACCACAACCCCAACCTGCCCGGCTACAACCAAAGCACCCTGCCCGCCTACCAGGACCTGAGCCTGAACGTGAGCTACCTCACCAACTGGTTTGGGCAGTTCACCATCGTCTACCTGTCGGCTTCCAATGTGCTGGGCCGCAGCAACGTGTATGGCTACAGCTACACCGGCTCCGCCGATGCCAACGGCCAGTTCCGCAGCGTGGCCGTGACGCCGGGGGCGCCCCGCATGCTGTTCGTGGGCGTGTTCATCTCCATCAACAAAACCAAGAAAGTGGACTTGAACGAGCGGCCCGAATAAATCCTGGAGCAATACAAAAAAGCCACTCTGCGCAAGCTGAGTGGCTTTTTTGCTTGGGCTGCTTGCTGCTCGCTCTTTCGGAGTTGCACTCATAGGCTACTTACTGCCGAACCGGTAGCGCAGGCCCAGCGCATTGGTATGGGTAAGGTAGGAGTTCGTGAGATAATAGCCTGGCGCCACCGCGCGGTTGATGGTGAAGTCGTAGGTCAC
Source organism: Hymenobacter plasmatis (assembly GCF_020711255.1). Taxonomy (GTDB): domain Bacteria; phylum Bacteroidota; class Bacteroidia; order Cytophagales; family Hymenobacteraceae; genus Hymenobacter. Next base: position 10,787 of record NZ_JAJFAW010000024.1, on the reverse strand, counting down.
CTCGAAGCGCGGCGTGATGCGGTAGCGCGCGCCCATGCCCAGCGTTAGGAGGAGCATGTTGTGGGAGTAGCGGTAGCCGTAGGGCGACGTCACGATGCTGCTCTGGACGCTGTCTGAGCGGGTGCCGCTGCTGCTGGATGCCCGGTGCTCCAGGGTGAGGCCGCCCAACGCATCGAACTGCAGGCGGTGGGCCGGATTGCGCGTGAGCGTGTAGCGGGCCAGCACCGACATCGAGGCATTGCGCCCGGTGTACCGGCCCGACATTTTGGAGTAACTCAGGACCGGGCTGCCGGTAGCATAATCATAAAAGTAGCCCGAGTTGGAGTAGCTATGGGACATGCCACTGTAGGCGAGGCCCACCTGCACCGCCAGCCGCGGGCGCCACTGGTAGCCCACCGTGAGCTGCACCGGCACCTGCACGCCGCCGAGGAAGCCCCGATTGCCCAGATGCTGGTAGTAGCTGCTGTAGGCGCCCAGCCCCACATAGAAGCGGGGCGCGGAGGTCGGGTCGGCGGTTTGGGCGAGGGTGAGAAGGGGAGTGCTGAGCAGCAAGCTGCTAAAGGCCGCGAGTCGGGATAAAAGCATCGGTAGGCTGGGAAAGTGATATGGATTGCGGGTATGATTCTGCTGGTGGGCCAAACGTTGCATGGCGCGCTTGGCCAGCGGTACGGTTTTCGGCGGAAGGTCATCCGCTGGTCGCGTCGCTTCATCGGCCTTAACCGACGCTTCAGTAACAGGGATTTTCGGCCGGCCCGGCCCGCTGCCACCTTTGAATCATCAACCACCGACAGGGATTTCACCTCATCTTAATCAGCTCAATTCCATTTAATCAGCTCAATTCCATGAAAACCACCATCCTCACCCTCGCCTTCGCTGCTGCTTCTTTTGCGGCTGTGGCTCAATCGCAGCCCACCGCTGGCTCTCCGGCCGCGCCCGCAGCTCAGGCCCCGGCCGATGCCTACACTGCCATGATGGCTGCCACCATTGCCGAGCAGGATGCCGCCCCACTGGCCGTCCTGCCCGCCACCATCGCCAAGCTGGAGCGCGCCGCCAGCGCCAAGCCCGCCGACTGGTTGCCGCGCTACTACCAGGCCCGTGCCTACGTCAAAATGGGCTTCGCCGCCAAGGATGGGGACGAGAAGGAGAAGTTCCTGGACCAGGCCCAAACCGCCCTCGACCAGGCCCAAAAGCTGCCCAGCGCCGACAAGGCCGAGGTGCTCGTACTGCAGGCCTACCTCTACCAGGCCCGCATCCAGGTCTCGCCGATGACGCGTGGGCCCGTCTTCACGGGCCGCGTGCACGAGGCGCTGGAACAAGCCTTGAGCCTCAGCCCCAATAACCCGCGGGCGCTGCTGGTGCTGGGCAACGACTTCTATTTCCGGCCCAAGATGTTTGGCGGCGGCGCCGAGGTAGCGCGCCCTTACTACGAAAAGGCCCGCCAAAGCTTCGCCACTTTCAAGCCCGCCACCGTGCTCAGCCCAAGCTGGGGCGAGAAGACTGTCACGGCTTTCTTGCAGCAAATAGCTGCCGAAGCAGCTGGCGGCACGGCCGCTACTAAATAGTCAGGGTTGTTCAAGGCTAACGGCGAATGCAAGTGAACGTCAATAATCGTCTGTCATGCAGAGCGCAGCGAAGCATCTTCTCCCGCCTGACCGTTCCTCGGCGATAAGATGCTTCGCTGCGCTCTGCATGACAGACGGTGCGGTAGGGATGCGTAGTCCCACTCTGCATGAACGGCTCAAGCACAACCCCTGAATGCCTTCAATTCCAGCCCAACGAGGCTTTTCATTTACTTTGATGGAACATTGCCCGCCTTTGCCCATGGCCCAGCCCAATTCTTCTGCCCGGTTTACCGTTGGCTACCTGCCCATTTCGGGCTCGTGGGTGAGCAAGTGGAAGGCGCTGCGGATACTGTTGCTTATCTCGGTGGTGCTCACGGTGTTGCTCAACCCCGGGTCGCTTACCAGTGTCAAAAGGCTGGCCATCACCTTCGCCATCACCTTCGCTTATAGCGGGGGACTGTGGTTTGTGAACGGCTACGCGGTGGACTGGCTCAACAGTCGCGTTTCCTGGGCCGAGCGGCCCCTGCGGCGGCTGCTGCTCACGGTGGCCACGGCAGTGGGCGGGTCGGTGGCAGTGATTCTGCTCATTCAGGCCGCCTTCCTCACGCTGATGGGCGACTCATTGGCGCTGCTCTGGAGCCCGCGTATGTACGGGCAGGTGCTGGTGCCGCTGGCCATCACCATCATCATTTCCCTGTTTAATCACAGCCGTTCGTTCTTCATGAGCTGGCGGGCGGCGGCCGTGCGCGCCGAGCGGCTGGAAAAGGAAACCGCCATTGCCCGGCTCGACTCCCTGCGCCGGCAGGTGGACCCGCATTTTCTGTTCAATTCCCTGAACGCGCTGACTTCGTTGGTGGAAGAAAACGACCCCGCCCGGGCTGTGCGCTTCATCCGCCAGCTCTCGCAGGTGTACCGCTACGTGCTGGATAGCGAAAGCCAGGAACTGGTGCCGCTGGCCGATGAGGTGCGCTTCGCCGAAAGCTACCTGTACCTGCAGAAGACCCGGCTCGGCGATGCCCTGGCCGTGGAAATGGACCTGCCGCCCGCCGCGGTGTCCCCGTTCTTCGTGCCGCCGCTGGCCCTGCAGCTGCTCCTCGAAAACGTCATCAAGCACAACACCGCCTTCCAGGCCGACCCGCTGCGGGTGCGCGTGACCATTGATGTGGCCGCCCACACCCTCACGGTGCGCAACACGCGGCGCCCCCGCCGCCTGGCGCCCGAAGAAAAGTCCGGCCTGGGCCTGAAAAACCTGGCTGCCCGCTACAGCTTCCTCACCAGCAAGCCGCTGGTGGTGAGCGAGGAGGCCGGCGAATTTGTAGTGACACTGCCACTTTTGACGCTGTAACTGATTATGACGCTCCGCGCCCTCATCGTTGAAGACGAACCTCTGGCCGCCCGTCGCCTGGCCGACATGCTGGCCCGCCAGCCCGAACCGGTGCAGGTGCTCGGCACGGCCGAATCGGTAGCCCAGGCCGTGGGCCTGCTCGAAAGCACGCAGCCCGCGCCCGATGTGCTGTTTCTGGACATTCACCTGGCCGATGGCCTTAGCTTTGAGCTGTTTGAGCGCACGCCGGTGCGCTGCCCCGTCATCTTCACAACGGCCTACGACCAGTATGCGCTGCAGGCCTTCAAGGTGAACAGCGTGGACTACCTGCTCAAGCCCATCGACGAAGAGGAGCTGAGCGCGGCCCTGCGCAAGCTGCGCGCCCTGCACAGCGCGGCACCCGCCGCGCCGGCCCCGGCCTTCGACCCGGCGCTGCTGGGGCAACTCCTGCACCAGATGCAGCAGGCCACGCCGGGTGCGGCTTACAAAACCCAGTTTGTGGTGCGGGTGGGCGAGCACCTGAAAGTGGTGCCCCTCAACCAGGTTGCCTATTTCTTCAGCCTCGAAAAAGCCACCTTCCTGCAAACCACCGAAGGCCGCAAATACGTGGTAGACTACACCATGGACCAGCTCGAAAACCTGCTGGACCCGCGCCGATTTTTCCGTTTGAACCGGGCGTATTTAGCCCAACAGACCGCCATTCAGGACATCATTCACTACACCAACTCGCGCCTGCAAACCGTGCTCAAGCCCCTGGCGCCCGACACCCAGGTGCTGGTGAGCCGCGAGAAAGTGAACGTGTTCAAGAGCTGGCTGGACCGCTAGCTAGCGGCTGAGCCGGCCAAGCATCATCCTTCGAGCCAGGCTTTCACGGCGCTGGCTTTTTCGCGGCTCACCAGCACGTCTTCGCTGGCGGCGGGGTGCAGCTCCACCAGCAGCTTGCCGTTGAAATGCGGATGCAGGCGGCGTACTGCCGGTAGTTGGGCAATGATTTGGCGGTTGAGCCGGAAGAATTGGGCTGGGTCGAGCAGGCTTTCCAATTGCTCGAGCGTGTAGTCGAGCACGAAGCGGCGGCCGTCTGCTGCCACCAGCGTGGTGGTCTCGTGGCGGCTGCTAAACCAGGCAATGTCGGCCACCGGCAGGGGCAGCAGCTGTTCTCCCTGCCGCACCAGAAACCTGGTTTTGTAGAGCCGAGGCAACGCATCGAGCAAACGCTCGATGCTTAATGAAGAATTAGGAAGGAGGAATGAAGAATTGCCAGACGATAATTCTTCATTCCTCCTTCTCAATTCCTCATTAAGCGCAGCGTCACGCTGTGCGTTCCGCTTGGCCAGGGCAGCTTGGAGCTCGGCCAGCTTCACGGGTTTCAGCAGGTACGCAATGCTGTTGGCCTGGAAAGCGCGGATGGCGTAGGCGTCGAACGCCGTGGTGAAAATGACTGGGCTGGGCACCACGGCCTGCTCCCAAATCTCCAGGCTGAGGCCGTCGGCGAGCTGTATGTCGCTCAGGATGAGGTCGGGAGCGGGGTGGGCAGCCAGCCAGGCCAGGGCGCCGCTCACGGTATCGAGCACGGCCACCACTTGCGCCTCGGGAGCTGCTTGGGCCAGCAGGCGCTGGAGGCGCTCGGCGGCGGGGTACTCGTCTTCGAGGAGCAGGATGGTCATGGCGGGATTAGAGCAGCGGCAATTTCACCACGAACTTGCCTTCCGGCTGCTCAATTTGCACGCAGTGCGCGGCGTTGAGCAGCTGGTAGCGCTGCCGCACGTTGGCCAGCCCCGTGCCGGTGCCCGGCGCCAGGCCAGCCGAGCGGGGCCGCAGGGTGTTTTCAATGAGGATGAAATCGGGCGCCTCAGGGGTGGCCGTGAGGCGCAGGTGCAGCGGGTGCTCGCGCGAGGCCACGTTGTGCTTCAGCGCGTTTTCTACCAGGAGCTGCACGCTGAGCGGGGCCACGCGGCGGGCCAGGGCGGCCGGCGGCAGGCAGATTTCCACCACCAGATTGTCGCGAAAGCGGGCTTTGTGCAGCGCCAGGTACGTTTCGACAAAAGCTATTTCGTCGGCCAGCGGCACGGTGGGCTGGCCCTGGGCCAGCAGCACGTAGCGGTACATATCGGCCAGCTGCTCCACAAACTGCTGGGCGGGCGCATTACCGGGCTCGATGAGCGCCGACAAGGTATTGAGGTTGTTGAACAGGAAGTGCGGGTCGAGCTGGCTTTGCAGGGCGTCGAGCTGAGCCTGCGTGCTGGCGCGGGCCAGCTGGTCGGCGCGCAGCAGGTTGGCCTTCCACTGCTCGAAGAAATACCGGCTTTCGTACAGGGTGTTCACCACCAGCGTCGGCAGCAGGTTGAACCCAATGGCCTGGAGCTGGGCCGGCAGGCTATACGAAAAGTAGGAGGGCAGCACCGCGTGCAGTGGCACCCGCAAAACCACCGTGGCCGCGGCCGTAAACAGCACCGACAGCCCCACTAGGGCCCACAGCCGCTGCGCCGTTTGGCTCACGTGGGGCAGCCGGCGCAGCAGCCAGGCCCACAGTGCCCGGTTGCCGAGCCAGAGCGCCGCGGTGAAATACAGCGAGATGGCCCAATTGATGAAAAAATCGGCGGGCGAGGCCAGCAGGCGATGCAGCGGCGTCACCAGCAAGACAATCAAAATGCTCAGGGCGGGAATGCCGATGAGCTGGAAACGGCGGTCTTTCATGGAGTGGCCCTCGGCAAGCAGCGGCTAGGCGGCCACCATGGGCGCCGCGCGCCGCTGCCTGCGCCGATAAGTATACAGCATAAATCCCAGTGCCACCGCCGAGCCCAGCATAGACGGCAGAAACTGGCTGTAGGGCTTGTAGGCGCCCAGCACCGTGCCCGTAAAGGCCGAGAGCAGGGCCGAGTAGGTGCTCATCATCTTCCAGATGTGCTCGTAGAGCCAGGCCCCGCGCCGCCAGCGGCTCAGCCAGCCAAACCGGCTCAGGTCGTAGACCGTCATGGCTAGCAGCGTGCCGAGGGTGCTGTACATCACCACCGGCGACCACACCAGCGCAATGCGCGGCAGCAACGCCAGAAACGCCCCGGCCCCCAGCAAGAAAACCGCCGAAAAGACCCCGTCGCTCAGGGTGGGGCCGGTGGCGCGGGTGCGCAGCACCCGGTAGCCGGAGCAAGCCTGGTACACGCTCAGCATCACGATGACGGTGAGAAAGGGCCGGAAATTGAACACCGCCAGCCCCAGCACCGCCGTCACGAGCACCACCGTAGCCAGGACCAGAAACCAGCGCCCGGTGCGCACGTGCGCCGGCCCGCCCTTGGCCGTGAGCATGGGCGCCAGCCCCACCAGCAGCGCCAGCGTTCCAAACACGATGTGAACCAGGATATTGAGCTGATGAAGCGTAGCCATGACGAAAGGGTGCAGAAAAAGGCAGAGGGATGAGAATGGACGTGGCCCGAGGCGCGTGGTGCGGCGTTAGAGGGGCAGCAGCGGGCGGCCCGCCAGGGCCAGCGCAAATAGCCCGGCCACGCCCCCGGCGTAGAGCGCCGCGCCTACCCAGGTGAGCAGCACCGCCCGGCCCGGCACCCAGCGGCTGAGCGCCCAGCCCAACAGCGGCACCGCCTGCAGGGCGTGCATGCCCAGAAAATGGGCGGCGCGCAGGTCGCCGGCCCGCGTGCTCCAGCCCAGGCCGGGGAGTCCGGGGCCACCGTCGGGCGCGCCCACGGTATGCTGGTTGAAGTGAATCATGACCCCGCCAATGAGGCTGCCGACCACAAACAGGAGCAGGCCCAAACGGATGCCCCATACCGTGCCGGCCGCCCCCCGCGGCCGGTGCCGCCACACCAGCCACAGCGCCCAAAACGTCATAAGGGTGTTGACCATGATAAACCAGCCCATCAGCCCAAACAGCACGCCGCTCAGGGCCGAGCCGGTATTGTAGTGCGAGGTGGTTCCGCGGGCCGCCTGCCCCCAGATAACGGCCTGCTCCACCAGCATGCTCACGGCCACCCCCAGGCTGAGGCGGCGCACGCTGCACTGGGCATGCTCGGGCAACTTGGCCAGCAGCCAGCCCAGCGTCCAGGCATAGGCCAGGATGGACAGGGAAAACTTCAGCGGCTTCATCCACACGGGCAGGCCCGTGACCACGCGCGCATCAAAGGGCAGCAGCGCCAGGGCCAGCACGGCCAGGGCCAGGTTTAAGGCGCCGGTCCAGAACAGGGCAGGGTTGGCTTGCCGCAGCTGGGCCAGAAAATGAGGCGCGGCCCCCGAGTGGCGGGGCGCGGCCAGGGGAAGCAAGATGCTGGTCATGTCGTGGGCTGTGGGGCAGCGGTTAAGATTAAATAATCAGCGGCTCGCCTGTTCTTGGGCTAATACCGGCTCTGGGCTGGCCACTTTGGGCAGAAACAGCCGCCTGACGCCGCAGTACAGCCCAAAGCCCAGCGGCCCGAGCATGAACGTGGCCAGCAGGCACGGCACCAAGGCCCAGTGCGGCACGCCGCGCCGCTGCGCATCGCGGGCTTCCCAGGCGCCCACCCACATATCGAAGAGGTAGTGCACCCAGCCCGCCAGCAGCGCCCACGGCTCCCGAAACAGCGCCGCCACCTGGGCCAACGACCCAAACCCCGCCCCCGGCGCGGGGTGCACGAGCGTCTGGTAGCCAATGAGCACGGTGTAAGCCGCGGCCAGCAGCAGGGGCAGGGCACCGCGCAGCACCACGGCGTGGGTGCCCCGCCAGCGCGGGGCCAGCACCAGCAGGGACCAGCCCAGCATGGCTAGTAGGTTGGCTGCCTGGAATAAGGAGTCGGGAGAGAGCATGGCCAAAACTACCGAACCCGCCCCGCCGTTGCCAGCCCAAGCGCGGTGAAGCTGCCCAAAGCGCCGGTTAAGCAGCCGATAGCGGGGGTGAAGTGCGGCCCCAGCCCGCCCATATCCGGCTGGGGTGGAGCCTTTCCTCGTACTAGATGCTGGCCGTCCTCACAACCTTCGGCTCATTGGCTGTGTTTGGCCTGTGCTATGCTGTTTCCCTTGCGCTTCGTCGCGTTGCTCTGGCTGGCTGCCCTGGTGCCCGCCGGCAGCCGGGCCCAGGCCCCTGCCCCCGATTCGGTAGTGGGCCGGCGGGCGGTGCCGCGCATTCTGCACCGCCGCGTGGTAGTGCAGTACGACTCGCGCTATTCCATTCTAAACTACCATTTCACGACTATCAACGGCCTGAAGCTGGGCGTCGAATTCAAAAACCGGTTCCGGGCCGGCACGGCCATCTACTTTCTTAGCACCGGCGTGCCCACCCGCCAGGCCCGGCCCGAAAACGCCGCGGCCGATGCAACTGCCGACCTGCGCTTCCGCTACCTGGCCGGATACGGCGAATACGTGCTATTGGAAACGCCCCGCTGGGAGCTCAGCAGCAACCTCCAGCTCGGTTTGGGCTCGGCCTACGTGCTCTACAAAACGCCCGACGGCCACTCGCTCAAAACGCCCAAGCAATTTATGGGCGTGCTGGAGCCCTCCGTAGCGGCGCACCTGCGGGTGTTTCAGTGGGCCGGCCTGGGCGCTGGGGTGGGCTGGCGGCAGCCGGTGCTGGTGGCCGGCGCCATTCAGCGCGAGCTCAACGGCCCCGTTTTTTACCTGCGGGGCAAGCTTTTCCTCGGCGATTTGCTGAAGGTGGTGAAAAACAAGACGCCGCTTTTCACCCAGGAAGGCATGCGGAAAGGCTAGCGCGGGCTTGCCTTATTGCCCGGCCAGGTCCAGGCTGCGGAGCGTGGCGGGGCGGTCGAGCTTGCCGGTGGCCGTGGTTTGAAATTCGGGCACGTAGCGCAGTTGCTTGGGCTGCTCGTAGCGGCCCAGGCGCTCGGCCAGCAGGCCTTGCAGCTGCTTTTCAAGCGCAGGAGCCAGGGCCGAGCCTTCAACAAAAGCCGTGACGGCCTGGCCCAGCCGCGCGTCGGGCTGGCCGGCCACAAAGCAGCGGCGCGACTCCCCGATTTCGGCCAGGGCCACGTCCAGCACCAGCTCCACTTTTTCGGCCGGCACCTTCACGCCGCCGGAGTTTATCACAAAATCGGCCCGGCCCAGCCACTCGAAGGTGTGGGCATCGAGCAGGTTCACCTGGTCGTTGGTCACAATGAGCTGGTCGTCGGTTACGTCGCCGCGTAGGGTCAGGCAGCCGCGCTCGTCCTGCCCGGCCGCGATGCCATTGAATACCCGATAAGTTGAGCTGGCCTCGGGCCCGTTGAGGCGGCGCAGGGCCACGTGCGAGCAGGTTTCGGTCATGCCGTAGGTGAGGTACACCGGTACCCGGAGCGGCTGCAGCTCATTTTGCAGGGTCGTATCGGCCGGGGCACCGCCCAGCAAGATGGCCTTCATCTGGTTTAGGCGCGGGGCGAGGCCGGCGGCCAGCACCGCCTTGAGCTGCAGGGGCACAAAGGCCGCAAAGTCAAACTCGGCTTCGGGAGCCACCAGCTCAAACGGGTTGGCGTGCGGCTCCACGATGGTCAGGTGCATGTTGCGTTCCAGCCCGCGCACCAGCATCATCAGGCCCCCAATGTACTCGCAGTTTAGGCACACCAGGGCCCGGTCGCCGGGCCCGAGGTCGAAGAAGTCGCCCGTGCGTTGGGCCGATGCTTCCAGCTGCCGCCGCCGCAGCGCAATGGGCTGCGGGGTGCCCGTAGAGCCGGAGGTGGTCAGCTGAAATTCCTGCACGCCGTTGAGCCACTGCCGGATAAAGTCCAGCACCTTGGCTTCGTAGCCGTTCACCGGGGCCTCAAGCTGAGCGGGGTACTGTTGGATGGCGGCGTAGGAGAACTCGCGGCCGTTGAGCAGGAGGGAAGTGGGCAGGGCAGTGGTCATGGGGCAAAACTAGCGCTGCACGGCTGGGCAATGCTGCTGCACCGCGCCGTGCCCGCCCGCGCCGGAAACCGGGAGTAGCTCAGGCTTTCTTCTTTTTCGCTTTTTCCTGCTGCTCTTTGATGAACCGGTCCGTCATCTTTTCCAGGATAGTTAGGGTTACTGTGCCGTTGGAAAGCACCATGTCGTGAAAGGCGCGGACGTCGAAATCGGCTTGCAAGGCGGCCTCTGCTTTGCGACGCATCTCCTTGATTTTTAATTCGCCCATTTTGTAAGCCAAGGCTTGTCCGGGCCACAAAATATACCGGTTGACTTCGGTGTTGACTTCAAGAAGGGAAAGGGCGGTATTGTCGGCCAAGTAGGTCACGGCCTGTTCCCGGGTCCAGCCTTTGGTATGAATGCCCACGTCAATTACCAGGCGGCAAGCGCGCCACATTTCATACGTCAAGCGGCCGAACAGGCTGTAGGGGTCCTTGTACATGCCCATTTCGTGGCCCAGGTATTCGCTGTACAAGCCCCACCCTTCGCCGAAGGCGTTGATGTATAACGTTCTGCGGAACTCCGGCACGTTGGGTAATTCCTGGGTTAAGGACTTTTGCAAATGATGGCCGGGCACGGCTTCGTGCAGCGTGAGTGATTCCAGCGTGTAAAGGGTTCTGTTCGGCAGATTAGAGGTATTTACCCAGTATTCTCCCGCTTGTTTGCTGCTGATAGGTGCCCCCGAATACCGGCCCGACGTGTAATTGGGCGCCAGATATTCGGGCACGGCCACCACCGTAAAGGGTTGCCGGGGCAGCTTGCCAAACAGCGCGGGCAATTTGCCCTCAATTGTTTTGGCAATAAAGGCAGCGTCTTTTAGCAATTCATCGCCCGTTTTGGGGTGAAATTGCGGGTCGGTGCGTAAAAAAGAGACGAATGCTTTAAAATCACCTTTGAATTTGACGTCGCGGATAACTTTATCCATTTCCGCTCTGATTCGACTTACCTCTTGCAAGCCAATTTGGTAAACCTCCTCGGAGCTTAGAGCCTGTTAAAATTTACGGATAAGGTGTCGAATGCTGGATAAATAGAGCGTTGCTTCGGCGCTGCTGGTC
>NZ_JAJFAW010000023.1 GCF_020711255.1 Hymenobacter plasmatis | reverse complement strand
CAACTTCTTGCCTTGCATCCTTCTGCTACGAAGGGCAGCACCATGCAGGACATGACTTCTGCAACAGCCACGACCGTTTTGCTGAACGGGCTACCAAGAAGCGCCCGGGACTGCCGCCTTATTTCACCTCCACGGTGAACGTGCTGTGCTGCTCGTAAAGGATGGTCTCGGGTCCGGCCCCGGGGTCGGTGGCGAAGGCGCGGGTGTGCTGGGCGAACAGGTCGAAGTTGTTGGCCTTGCCCCCGTTGATGTCATAGAACGAAAGACCGAGCACGGCCTTCTGTTCGCGGCCCTCGGCATCGGGCGGCAGCTGAATGAAGGGCAGAAAGCGACCCTCGCCCCGGCTGTCGGTCGGCACCAAGCGGACGACAATGGCGGTCACCCCGGCCTGGGTTGGAACCAGGCCGATGCGCGCCCGGTAGCGGCTGCCGTCGTACACGGGCTGGAGACTGGCGGTGGTGGTGCCTTGCGCGGCGGCGCGGCCCACCCGCTCGACGAATCGGAACGAGGGGGCAATGCCGACCGGCAGGTTACCGACGCCCGTCAACCGCTGAATGGAGATGTACGACTGCAAGGCCACGTCCTGGGGCCGGACGCGGTAGCGGCGCCCGTTGTGGCGGTCAAGTAGCGAGTCGGAGAAGTTGAGGTCAAGCCAGAGCGTATCGCCGCGCGGCAGGGTGCGGGCACTCGGGGCGATGGTGGCCTCCGGCAGAAAGCCCACGGGCACGGTCACCGGGTTGACCTCTTTCTCGCGACACTGCGCGAGCAGCAAGAGCAGGCACAGACTGCCTAGGCACGTACCATGCTTCATTCGTAACCTGTCGCGCATCTTTGGCCCGGGCTGGGAAGAGCAGCCCGTCCCGAAAGTACGAGGCGGGGCGTAGGGTGCGCTTGCTGCCGCTAGGTCGACCCTCTTGCTATTGGGACCGTTTGGCTGAACTCAAATACGTGAGGCAAATAGAGTATTGAGCACTACACCAAATCAACCTGCCGCTGTTCCTTACCCTTCCTCAAAGTGCTTTACTTTCAAGGAGTAGTGCGGCTTGTTGTTGAAGCGAACGTACTCAATGCCTTGCAGAAACGACAGATTTCCGTCGTTGACCGTTGTCCCGAGGAACACCAAGTGGCGCAATTCGGGCAGGTGCTGCACAAAGGAGACGCTGGGAATGGCCCCGCAATCGCATACGTTGAGCCACTGCAGTTTAGTGAGCTGAGCCAAGACAGAAAAGTCGCTGATTTTCCGGCACTTGTCCAAGTCCACTCGTTGCAGGGTGCCCGCGTGCCGGGCCAGGGCGCTGATGTCGGTCAAGGACCGGCCGTAGGCCACGCCCAGACGGGTTAACGGCCCGCAATGCTGGAGCAACGACAAATCCTGGCCGGCGGCTTGGACCAAGGACAGGGTGGTAACGTTCCGCAGGTTGTGCAAGGAGGTTTCGTTAAAACCAGTTTGGGGACGATACCCCCACAAATGCACGGCCGTCAGGCTGTCGGGGAAGGTTGTTTGGCTGTAGTGCGGTTTCCAGTCCAAACGGAGGTGGCGTAAGTGCGGAAACCGACCGAAATCAAGGGGTTGAGCCCGGTCATCGTCCAGTTGCAAGTACTTCAGGTTGACGCATTGCTCCAACCCTTGCAGGTCCAGGCCGCCCCCCACAATCGCCAGCCCTTCAATCAGGTGCTCAATGCCCTGCAGGAAGCGCAGGTCGGGCAGGGCGAAGCCCCGTTGCGCGTTCAAGGTCAGCCGAATGGGGCCGTGCGCACGGATAAATTCAAGGGTTTGCGGGAGCTTGTTCGATTCGACATAGAGAAATTCTCCCTCGACATCCAGGTGATGGAACTTGAACCCGGTAGTGGTCTCGTAGTCGTAAAAAATCATCTCTGGCGTGAAAAGTGACTTGAGCAATTGGGTATTCACGCAAGTTGCAGGAAAGCGACTTCAATGATAACGCTCTATTTCTTAAACTACTCCAGCAGCTTGGCAAAAGGCGGCCAACAGGCCGCTGCAGCACTGGCGGAGTTTAAGAAACTCGTTCAGCATTCAAAGTTTAAGAAACGCACGAGGGAGATGAGTTTCGTAAACTAGTGGGTCTCCAAAAAATGCTCGTATTCTGGAGGGTTTTTAGTAGTGCCCAAACGGCCAGGAAACGCAGGTTTTCCGGGCCGTTTTTTTACACCCTTTATTCGAGGGTGTTCAAGCCTACATTTCACCGATATGAGGGTTCATGGGCAGCATCATACGATTAGCTTTGTCAGCTCACTTTTTAAGGCATCAATTCTATGGACTGTGATTGTGTGATAACTTCCAAGGCGGTACTGGAATACCTGAAGGTGTTTCTCTCTTGGCCGCCCATCATCTTAGTGCTTGGGGGATGGTTCCTTTTGCGTTTTGGGAAGGAGATTAAAACCTTAATAAGTAATGTGCGCAACGTCGAGGCCTTTGGAGCCAAAGTCGTAGTGGAGGCTCAGGTAGCGGCTGTTGATGCTACACTGGCCGTGACGGCACAACCCAAACGCGATGAGATTAACCTGTTGCCCGAGGGCCAGGAAAAGAATGATAAAATTCTTGAACTGGAGGCAGAGCTAGCAGAGAGTCGCCAAAAAGCGCTTGCTGCGGTGAGAGACAGCAGCATGTAAACTGCTCATGGAAGGTCATTAAAATCAATTTTTAGTAACCGTCGACTGGCTGCGGCGTTGCAAAACTCATTGTGGTATGTCGTAGATGGGCATGCATCAAATGATGAAGCGTTGCTAATGAAAATGTTGCGAGACCAGAATCCGGGCACTCCGGATGATATTCTGAGAAAAGTCATTGCAATTGGCAATGCAGAACGTGAGGTAGTACTCGGGAGGTTTAACGCGGGAATACCTGTGGACCTATGTGAGTCGCCATCTACGCCTGGGTGTCGACCCGCGACAAAGGCCAGGACCCGGAGAACCAGGCGCACCAGCTGCGCGACTTCGCAGAGAAGCACGGCACCATGCTATAAAGTATTCACCGAGGAAGTGTCGGGCAGCAAGTCCGACTGCACCGAATTCAAGCAGCAACTGCTCGAGGCGTATCAGAAGAAGTTCGACCTAGTCGCGTTCTGGCGCCTGGACCGTTTCAGTCGGGAGGGCGCGTTGCCTACGCTGAAGTATCTGAAGGAACTGCGCGACCATGGGGTGAATTATAAATCGTTCACCGAGCCCTACCTCGACAGCCTCGGGCCGTTCGGTGACATCATTGTCTCGGTGCTGGCCACCATCGCGGCCCAGGACCTGATAAAGATTTTGGAAAACACAAAAGCCTTGCTCGCTAAGAAGAAGGCCGCTGGCATCAAGCTGGAGGCCCCGACCAAAACCGTGGCTGTCGTCGAGCAGACGCTCGCTCTAAAAGGGGAGGGCAATTCGAATGGCTACATCGCCCGGGCACAAAGATTTCACCCAGCACGGTGGCCAAGTACATCACAAATTGATGTCTGACTGCCACCCTTTTTTATTTGGGCAATAAAAAAGGCCATTTCCGATGTGGAAATGGCCTTTTTTGCAAACGGTAGCGGTCTGGACGGAACCAGTGCAAGCCCTGTAAAGTGCAGCGTAATGCGCTTTGAGCAAGCAAATTAAAAGATCAAACCCATTTTACAAAATTTGCTGGGAGCGGCAGTGGGGCCGGGTCGTTTAAATTGGTTATCTCCCGCCGCAGCCCCGTAAGAACCTACAATACACAACACGGTCCTGGGCAACATACGGCACAGCATTACTGAATAGTGTCAGTAGTACAGATATACTAAACCCCCTGCTGAAATAGGTTTGCGGTAGAGAATACCCTATAATTGGGTGCGATAACAACTTAAATATAAAAACTGACAATTTTAAGTTGTTAATGTACTAATGTAACCTGTGATTTTAACTCTACCCAAACCGAGATGCCTAGCACAAGTACCCAGCAACACTTAATGAAAGTAGACCCAACCCATGACACGGTTGGAGTGTTTTTCGGACAGAATCCGATGTATGCGGTCCCGAAGTACCAAAGAGGATATGCTTGGGAAAAATCGGAGATTGAGGATTTTATCAATGACATAACCAAGTGCTTCAAGAAACGTCAATCATCAGAACCTATAAATCATTTTTTTGGGGGTATAGTCAGCGTTGAGCACACTATTGCGGGCGTGGCGGGGCAAAAGCTGTATGAGTTAGTGGACGGGCAGCAGCGGATGGCAACTTTTGTATTGTTAATGGTTGCTACTATAAAAATTTACGAAGAATTAGAAGAAGAGGCTTCAAAAGCAGGAAATAATGAAACTGTAAGCTTCATTAAAGAACAAGTCAGTACACTGGAAAAGCGGTTTGTTGAGTTCAACCAAAAGAAAAAGGGAGCTTTTCACAAGGTAGATGTCCTTGTTTTGTCCAAAGCGGATAGACAATTTTTTAAGGATTTAATTAGAGGGCATAACCCGTCACCAAGCAGAGACTCTCATCGACGCTTGAAGTTTGCTTATGCGACAATTGTACAGGCTGTTGCTAATCTTGTAGACGCAGCAGATATTAAAGGAAAACTTGAACAGTTGGAAATATTTGATGCATTAATCAGCGAAGACTTATCACTACTGCATATTGTAACATATAATGAACTAGAAGCTTATACTCTATTCCGTGTCCTTAATGATAGAGGGAAAAGTTTAACTGATGGTGAACTTTTAAGGGCAAGAGTGCTAGAAATTCTGGAGAAGTATCCAAGTCAGCAGGACTCTGTTGAAAGCTTGTGGGACCAAATTCTCGCTGATGACCCAGCAACTACCGAAAAGTTTTTGAAATGGCTCTATATTTCTAAGCAAGGCAAAAGAGCCGATACAAATAATTTTGTTGATGATTTTATGCATGTGTTTTATGGCGCCTCTGCGCCCATAACGAGCGCTGCATCTGCTAATGGTTTAGTAAGGTCTACGCAAGAGATAAATAGGAATGTCGTTTTTTGTAGGAAATTGGATGCTGGTGAATGGCCATTTCCTAGCAAGAGCCCAATTGTAGATTGGGACGAAAATAGGTTGAACTTACTTGTGAATGTATTACATGTTACAGTTGTGATACCTTTGCTGTTATCAGCTATTGAGCTAGAATATAAGAAATTCTCGGATGTCGTACAAGTGCTTGAGCGCTTTATGTTTAGATTTAAAACGATTGGCAATAAAGAAATTGGGCCGCTCAATAGCATAATATACTCGCACTCAAAAAGTATTAGAAATAATCCCGCGGCTTATTCAGTCGCTAGTCTTGAGAGTCAATTGCATGCGTTGCAGGTAACTGCAGTGTCAGATGATACATTTAAGACATTACTTAATGATTTGGAATACAAACCAGGAGGAACAAACCAGGTCTTGAAATATTTCCTAATAACCCTGGAACACTACAGGCGCTGGTATACGGATGGTAAACATGGCGGCCCGATTTGCAAAGACAAGACGCGAAATTACGATTTCACGGGAAGCACCATTGAGCATATTTATCCTAGGAATGCTCCTCCGGCAGGCAAAGATTTGAATTTAGAGCCTCTAAAGAATAGACTTGGAAACCTGACGTTTATGGGTCAAGCTGACAATGGAAAAGGAGGCAATGGAAACTTTGCATCTAAAAAGCAAATTTTTGCAGCCTCTTCCGTAACTATGAATAAGGAAATCGCCCAGAAAGCACAGTGGAGCGCGGCAGAGGTGATGGCGAGAGCCAATGAGCTTAATGACATGGCTTGTGCCGTGTTTAATATATAAAACATATAATACTTAATAAAAAAGCTGAGCCTTATAAGGCTCAGCTTTTTTATTAAGTATTTGTTCGAATAAACACTTCCGAATATTCTGAATTGATTTGTGAGTACCGGCCTGGCAAGAAAAATAAGAACCACCTAATCAGGGTCTGCCAAGAGTGATTAGCATCAAAGTCAGAGTTAAGGCTACACGGCAGCGATTTCAAGAGAGCCGTGACGGCGCCAAAGCGCTGCGGTGATATCAAGAATTCGTCGACTCGGGCAATTATTGGGCTCTGCAAGAGTAATGCGCCCACACAGTGCTTAAAGGGAACTAGGGGGAGCCCCGGGGGAATTCCTAAGAAGGCCAAATCTAAGCTTGCCATTTCTTTACTGGCCTGAGAAAGATTACTAATGTCGCCACTATATGCTTTGAATAGCACATCAGGGAAACGAGTAACAGGTAGCCACTCAGTAGGAAGAAATACTTTTAGGCTGCTTGCGCCTTCTTGGTCACCAGCCTCATCATACTTTGAGCCCTCGGTGGAAAACAGCATGAAGTTTTCTGGCAAAGAATTGACAGCATCTTTCGTCTTCTGATAGACGGATTCATCAACTAAAGCAGAATTGAGAATTACTGCCTCTTCGAAGTCAGGTAATCCTGAGGATTGTGAATTTAGCTTTACTAACAATTCCAGATTAGCCTGTTTGCTCCACCCAAGTGCTCGGCCAGTGAGATTCGCTGAGCCTATCAAGCAGGTTTTATCCGCCCTGAAGTACTTCGCATGAAGATGAGAGCACAGGTACAGCGAGCTGTTTTCTCGGCCGTCAATAAGGGGCCACACACCTAAGTCGGATACTCCAGCCTGAATTTCAAGTGGGTTCCACCGTGTCACGATACGAACCGCTACTTTGGGCTCTATACAACCTAGTAATCGTTGCAATATGTGCCCTTTTACAAAGGGAGCAACAAGCAAAACTTCGTCAATAGCATTTTTGCAAAGTGATTCAAGTTGCTCCCCTAGTAAAAGATGCATAATTAAATACTATTCTGTGGCAAGAAAGTCTCTAGCAATTTTACCCCAATCTCCTCTAGCATCCTGAGCGGCTGCTTTTCTTGGCCCTTCAAGCTCATCTTCATAACGTGCCCAAGCAGAGAGCAGAAGCTTAAGTCCTTCCAATGCATTTGTCAATCGCTCTTGTAGCGTAGCCACGTCAACCTCTTCAACTTCCTTCTCTAGAATGTCAACCAGTTTATCGTAAACCGGGTGGTCAGAATTTAGTAGAATAGTGATAACACCAGCCTTAGGCTTTACTGAGAAGAAGGCAGACGAGTCACTAGATGAATGTGCGAACAGGTACTTCAAGCCATTTGAAACAGTATGTGCTACCATTTGAGTAGCATCCTGAGTTGAAATTCCTTCATTTGTGAGGATGGCTGTAAGCTCCTTCTTCTTCTCGCTGTCGGGCATACCCTCATCCGCATCAGACTTGCCAGTGTAGCCTTGTTCCTGACGTTGTTTGGTTTTTTGTGTAGCCGTAGTTTCTGCGGTAGATGTTTCGTGTCGTTTCTTTCCTCGCTTGCCTGCAGCTTGCTGTTTTATAAGGCCTCTCAACACATTTAGCGTCGCCCGAACCTGCTGTACTATATCAAGTAACGGCCCTTTAGGGTCATCTTCTTGTTTCATTCGTTCCTTGACAGTTTGCAGTGTTTCACCATCAAGCAGCGTCTCTAGGTCCTGCGAGAAAAGGTCAGAGAGGTTACGAGCCGACTGTTTGTTATTGGAAACACCAAACAATTCATCAAGCGCAGGGGGGAAGTCTATCTCAGCGCCCCACCACCGTTCCCTGGGGTCATAAGCGTTGATGAGTCCTTGGTCCAAATCAAGCTCCCTGCCAGCCCTAACTATGGAAATGCCTACATTTTTCTTTGCGTGCTGCCCATAGCCCTCACTTCCGCTGTTGTCTTTTTCACGGGCTTCCTTTTTTGCGAGTGAATATCTTAAAGTAACTGGATGCTCCTCGCCATTAAAATTTATTTTAAAGACTACATCCGTTCCCCATTGCTCGAACATGGAAGTATTATTCCAAGGAGTAGGGCATGAGGTCTCGGGCATAAGATATAACGGGTCATTAGGCTTAGCCCACTTCTCCTTCATGCTCCCGCTGATGTTTCCCTCATTGAATTCGGTCATTCTGATTCTCACTTTGTTCTCGTCCAAGAACTTGCGATAAACGCGGCCAATCAATAACTCAGAATTTTTGATTAGTCCGCTCGCCGTGCGCCACATGCACCGGTCTACCTTCGACCAAACGATGAGTGTGCCTGACTCGCCAAATGACTTGCCTACTTTTCCCCACAGAGCAGGGATTTTTGCCTGAACGGGTTCAGGAACTGACTTTTGCCCAGTATTTAGGATGTCGTCTAAGTCCAGGAAAGTGTGCCAAGCTGAAGCAACGCCTTCTTGCCAAGACCAGACATCAACCCGCTTACACTGAGATATCGAGGAAGCCGGTAACCCCATGCCAAAACGACCTATGCCGGTGTGTTGCGTTGGGTCTAGGCGAGTGCCGTTACCGAATTGTAGGGCCATCCTCAAGACGTCAGGTGTCATTCCCAATCCGTTATCAAGCACTGCGATGCAATCGAGACTTGACACATTTGAGGCTCCTCGCTGCACAGTGCGCTCCTTACAAAGAAGCTCCACCTGTTTTGCTCCAGCTTGTATAGCGTTGTCAATGAGTTCAGCTACGGCAAAGGATGTATTTTTGTAGCCGTTGTCCCGCATGGCACGCACAGCTAGATGCGTTGGAACAATGTCGTATTCTAAATCAACCTGGGTAGAAGATGCTTGCATTTGCTTTTTGGGTTTTTAATGTGAAAATTTTTATGTGAGTGGATTAAGGTGTAAGTGTATTTAAGTACAAGATTAATTAGTCCATACGTCCTCCCAGTTGATAAAAGCATCTTCAATGCTATTAAAGCCAGGTAGATTAAAATCAACAACAGTGACTATTTCGGCTTCATCATTGCCGCCAGCCCTTGTTCCACGAATAGCTCGACCAACCATTTGCGAGTAAAGCACTAGAGACTTTGTCGGACGTGCTATTATCGCAGCGCTAGTCTTTGGTGCATCGAAACCGGTTGTTAACACACCGTAGTTGCACAACACTTTGGACCCTATTGAATCATCTTTGAACTCAGCAATGATGCGGGCCCTTGCTGAGCTAGAAGTATTACCAGTTACTGAACTACCTTGAATGCCGCGCGCTCTCAGTACCGTTGCCAAAAGCTCCGCGTGAGCAACATTGGAGGCGAATACAATGATGCGTTCGTGCCGAAGCACCATTTCTTCTATCTTATTAAGGATAGTTAAGTTCCGGACTTGGTCTAAGGCTAGCTTACCTAATAAGCTCTCCGGTACATCCAATTTTTCGCTGAGCATCTTGATATCATTATTGCTCAGTTCAATTCCTGGAGTGTAGTGCAATTGTTCAAATTTCGCCCTTGCCAGGTACCCTTCCTCGATTAAGTACCTTACCGGGTTGTCATATCCTTCTACTTCGAGCGTGACCTTACGACCACCGAAAAAGTTAGCTAGCCTTTGGTCATCATCTACGTCATTCCATGTCCTGCCTGGTGTAGCCGAAAGACCCAATAAGCGACCGTCTGTTCTAAGATTGTAAAACGCTTCAAGCAGTAAGCTATACGTAGGAGCTATCGCTTGATGAGCTTCATCCATAATAAGTAAGGTGGTACGACTTCCTAATAAGGAAAGTGCTGTAGGTGAACTATCAAGCATCCTTCCCAGCTTTGCGAGGCCCGCTATCACAATTCCATCTTGTATTTCCTCTAAGCTCTGACTCACATTGCCCCAGAGCCGGTGAACATTGACTGTCCTGTTACCAAGGAAAGTCCACGACTTTTCGAATTCGCTTGCCGCTTGCTCGCATAATTCTTCGCTAAAAGCGAACCATACTACTATTCCTGGCTCATGTCTTCGTAGGTGTTCGCATGCTATATTCATAGCCGTCCTGGTTTTTCCAGAACCTGTGGGCATATGAAGTAACACCCGACCATTCTCCTCTAGGATAGCAGTTGTTTTTCTTGCCGCTATTCTTTGATGCTTAAATAGGGCATATTGAGCTGCGCTTTCTCTGGTAGAAGGCGGTGCATCTAGCTCTTCATCTTGGGGATGCAAGAGCCCAAAAAAGTTAAGCAAAGTATTGGCGCGCCAGGAGTTTCTAGGAAACTTGGTAGCTTTCAAACCCGCATATTCGTCCTTAACGTTTAGGTCAAGTGCCTGCGTAAGCCTGTGAGCATCGGCAATTGGCATTAAATCTATGAGAAGAACTCTAGATTGAGCACTTAGTAGCAGCTCCTCCGGTGAATGAAGGGAAAGCAGAATGTCCCTTAGGGCCCCAAGCCTAAAAGCCGATTCAGCTAAAATCCCAATGAGCTTGATAGCTTCCTTCCCAAGTAATTCACCAATGGTATCTTCATCTGCACGCAGCAGGAGTTGCTCAAAAGTCATTGGTTTACAATATTCTAAGGTGCTTTAAGTGTGCTGTTATCCTTCGTGCGCTAAAAGGGTAATATACCTAGACGTCAATCTTCTTATTAGCTAAGATGAAAGTCGACACATTCATTGATTTTACATCACTACTGCTTTCAAAAAATGAAGCGAATATTCGAATGATTAGCCTCTCTATCGCAATGCGTTGGCGTTTGGACAGCCCTTCGGGCAATGTGTCAAATCGATAAAAGTCCCAATCGTGTATACTCTCTTTCTCTTGTTTTAGCCTTTTTGTGAGGCTTTCCGCTTCTCCGACATAGATTTTGCGATTCTTAGTATCAATCAGATTGTAGATGACATTCAAAGCCTCTACCTGACTGCCTAATTCATCTCGTCCTCTCCAAACGCCCTTTGTGAAGCGGAATTGGTCTTTATCATGAAGGTCATCATCGATACGCTTCAAGATATGAGACTTAATCAGTTCTTGAAAAAGCTCCGTATAAATTGGCTTCTGGGTGTAATAGGCTTTGAACCTAAATTCAAGCTGCTCAACATTAAATTCGATGTCTAGGAATTCCCAAAACGGTATTTCTTCCTCTATGTCTACATCTTCGTATTTGGCCTTTGACTTGCGTAAGTCTTGCTCAATGCTACGCATGTAGCTCATCACGAAGACGTCTTTTAGTGCGTCTCCAAGGGGTTTGGTAAAGTAAAGACGGTACATCGACTTGCTAGGGTCATGCCGGATGTAGGCACCTTCAAACGACTTTTTGCCATAGGTGACCCGCACTGGAACTTTGCCATCCTTTAGCAATTCAGGCGTCTCAAACAGTTGTTCAATGCACCACATCTTCCACAAAAATTTGGGGATAGGTGTGATTGCGTCTTTGAACACCGAGGCATCTACTTTCTTCCGCCAGAGCGGAAACTCGATGTCTTTCCGTTCTAATTTCATATTCTAAATGAAGCAGGAGGCACATCCCACCTCTTCCTCATCATCTAGAATGTCAAGCAAGAACATGCTCGATGGTCCCTTTGCTTTGCTCTGCTTTTTAATTGCATCAAGCTTAATCTGCCGCAACCTAGCTGGCTTTATAAGGTCAGATAGCGACTCTTCCATCCACGTATAGCCGTCCCGCTCATAGGCTAGGGCCCGCTGGAAAAGGTCGGGGTGCTGCTCATAGAGCCATACCCACTCAATCTTCTGTTGGAAGAAGCAGAAGAAACACCCGGAGCGGCTCCGAGCGTACTCGCCTTGCAGCCCGTCTACCTCAAAGGTTATCTTCTCATAGTAAGCTGGTACCCCGACACCACTTTCGCGCAACAGTTTGAAAATGTCTGCCCGAATCAGATTATCGTCGTTATTAAGCAGCGAGAAGTCTTCCGCCTGCGAAAGAGGATACCCGGTGTCACGTAGCATCTGAAACACCACCTTGTTAAAGAGGCGGGTGTCCGCATCTAAAAGCGCGTTGAGCTTCTGTGTCTGTGTGAAGCTGCGAGATAAAGGCGTTTCAGCTAGCGTCACGACTCGTGCCTGCTGCGCTGGTTCGCTTAGTTCCTCATAAAGCTCACGTAGCCGCACCAGCCCATCGGCCTGCAGCACCTTTTGCACCACGTCCTCGCTCCAAATATTGCGGCGGAAGGGGAAGATGGACTGAATGTTCGTTTTGCGCGATATATAGCCTTCTCGGTCCTCATCGCCGCGGATGCCTACGTACGACACCACCGGCTCATTCCCCACGAACTTCTCGAAAGGCTCTAGCTTGAGCTTCTTAGTGCACCAGCGGGCACTCGACGAAGGTAAATAGCCTCCGTACACTTTAACGAAGTGGTCGAACGAATTCTCGGGACTCTCTTCAGCAGCTTCTAAGCGCGTGATTTTTTGTCCTAGGTAATTTTCAAGGTTGCTGATGAGCGTGTAAGTTTCAGGCAGCTCTTTGCCAGTGTCGCAGAAGTAGTACTCAAGTTGCAACTCTGGGTGCTTGTGGCGCAGGTAAATGGCCAACGCGGCGCTGTCCTTTCCTCCAGATATACCGAGTACGTGCCGTAGGGGCTTAGTCATCACTTATAGTTGTTCTTGTAATAGGCGGGCTAGGATGGCTAAGCTGCGGGCTTTGTCGGAGCCTAGCAAGGCCCTAATCTCATTTTCTACCAAAGCATCGCCTTCGCTAAGTTGTTTGGGGCGCCGAATAATGCGGGTTTGCTCTTTCTTGCCAAAGGCCGAAATGCCTAAGCGGAAGATGTCTTCCTCCTCAGCGTTTGGATTGGCTTTCGCAAGTTCACACAGGTTGTCTAGTTCGTAAATGCGTTGCTGGAACTGGTCTTGGAAAGTCCGCTCGTCCGCATCTTCGAAACTAGTCAAACTTTTGTTGAGAATGCAGTTCGCCATGGAGTTGAGCCACGATTCCCGGTCATCAAGCTTGGACATGATGCGGTCCTGAAACACGCGCAGTTCTGCTGGCACGCGGTGTTTTTCCAAGCCTTTGAAACGCTCCTGCAGCCGCCGTTTGTAATGGTCAAAGTCCACTGTCTTACCCACTACCTGGCTGCTAATGAATTCGTCTAGGCGCACAAGCAGGGCAGGGTAGGCCTGCCGCAGCCGTGTGATGTGCTCTTGCAGGGTAGTCACATACCGCTCCCGCGTCGCCGCGTCGCGCTGTAGCTCCGGCAAGTTGAATCCTAGAGCTCCGGGAAACTTCTCGAAGAAAGCCGCTTCTGGGTCTCTGGCTGTGGCAATGCTTTCGCGCAGCCGTTGCGTCACGGCCGGCAGATTACGGGTCCGCTGTGCGTACGCGGGCAGTTGCCGGTAGAAGGTCAGGAAGGGCTTGATGGACTCGATGAAGGCTGCATTTGAAACCCGCTCGGTCGGTCCTAATTGCAGCAATTCACGGTAGTCATTGAATAGGGCCAGCTTTTCAGGCAGCAATTCAAAGGCCTTCACTGTGTATTGAGTCGGGCTTTTGCTGAACAAGTCAACTACTTCCAGCCGTAGCTCCGGAATGTACTTGCCCTGTTCCCCGTACAGCGCAAACTCGTGGCGCTTCATGAAGAGAAACAACGGCACCCAGAAGTCCACAAACCCTTGCTTCAGTTTCAGCGGCTTGCGCAACAGCGCCTGCATCAGCTCCGAAATTTTCAGCGGTGCTTCCTGCGAACGTTTCAAAAACGCTTCTCCTTCCTGCCACAGCGCTTGAAATGAAGGGTCCGTAGGAGTGGTAAGTGTGTATTCGCCATTGAGTACTTGGTGAATACCCGTTTCCTTAAGCAGAGATAGATAGATAGTCTTCTCCGGAGGAAAGTTCTTGGCCGGGAACCCCAAGTCCGGAAGCTGCCAGTTCTCAAACAGCGTCCGCATGAAGTTCTTGCGAGCCGTGGCAATGGCCGATGACAGCTTGGTGCGGTTGACTAATTCACTCCGGTAAGTAGGGGTGTTGGGGTACACATGAGCTGCAATGGCGGATAGGCATCGGTTGAATGCTCTTCGGCCAGTGAAGGTCAGCGGAGCTGGCCCAGTAGTGAACCACTTAATAGCTCCGTCCTGCGCGTAGAGACTGTCGATTACGTAATGTCGCAGCAGTGCCTCCTGGTGGTCTAGGATGCCGTTCAGCTCGCGCCGGGCCACTTTGTCGTTGATGTTCTCGTCGCGCACCTTGCGCACCTTGTCAATCTCCCGGATGAGCTTCTTAATCTCTCCCGAGCGCCCGTAGATGCCATACAACACGGCATCTTGGCGGGTGCCCACCGTTTGGCGCAGCTTGTCCAGGGTGAGCGTATCCGAGAAAATCAAGTTGACAAAGCCGTCAACTTCACCCTTGGGTTCGTCCAGCAGCACGTCATCCGTCATGCGCACTTCGAAAATGCGGGGCGTACCCTTCTCAAACGAAATCTGCTTGGCCGCGATGTAAGGGAAGGTGAAAAACTCTCGCAGGCGCGTTGCCACGTCCGTCACCTGCTCCACAAGGCTGCCCGCCTCATCAATGGCCAGCTCAATGTCTAAGTCGGTACCTTCAAACAGAATGAAGCTATTCTTGTGAGGCACCAAGCGAATAAGCTTTTGCTGCCGTAATACTTGCAACACCGGTGCCACCGCCGAAGTACCTAGGCTGAGCTGGGCATAACTATCGAGGAACTCACCGCTGACTTCGGCGCCTGCCGGCGCAAAGATTGACAGCAACCCGATGGTTTTCACCAGCTGATTGGCTGTGTCCAGCTCAGTTGGGTCCGCGAAGTATTTCTCGAGCTGGTCGAGCGTCGACCGGATGATGGCCCACTGTGCAAAGTGGGGGTTATACCGTGAAGTCAGCAAAGAGTAAAAGTGGAAGCTCAGGTAGTCATACACCCGGCTAAGGCCATAGTAGCTACCCAGAGTAGCATGCTGCTCTAAGCCCAGGTAGTCATTAGAATGCAGGAAGGAGAACAAGGACCGCTCGTTCTGCCCGTACCGCTGCAGTGCTTGCACCAGCACCGCTGCCGATAGCAAGTCCATTGGCCATAGCTGTTGCTGCACCTCCAGGGTGAAGTAGTCCCGCAGAGGGAAGGCATTGGCCTTCGCAATTACCTCAAACAGCCGGGCGTTAGTCGCCGCTTCTGGAGCAGTGGGGAAGGGGGTAGCGCCTAGCTGTTGTGCTGCTAGAAACAGCAACTGCTCCACGGGCTCGTTGAACGTCAGCTCCTTCAATCGACCCTTTACTTTCTCCCATTCTTGGCGCTGGGTGCGCGTGAGCCCCATAGCATAGGCACTCACGTCTTGGTGAACTGTAGTCAGCAGGAGAATGTCCTTGCGTGCGTCGTTAATGTACTCGGCTAGCTCCTGAATGAAGTACAGCTCTTCCTCCGGGTTTTCCTTGGCGGCATATTCCAGAAACTTGCCAAACTCATCGACCACCAACACCAGCGCCTTTTTATCCTTAGCTAAGCCTTGGTATTGGTCATTCAGCGCTGCTATGATGGTGGCTGTTGGGGTGTCAGCACTTGCGCCAGGTACAAAGTGCTGCGCCAGGGTTTGCTTCAGCGAAGCATACTGCCCCACAAAATGGTCGAACCGAAACCCTTTGACGCCCTTAAAGCCCACTTTGGTTGGAAAGTAGGCGTGTTGCTTACTCAGCGTCTGCTGAAACGCCCACAAGAAAGCCGACTTACCGGTGCCATAGGCACCGACAATGTTAAAGCAGTGGATGCCCGAGAGGTAGTTGT
This sequence comes from Hymenobacter plasmatis, assembly GCF_020711255.1. Taxonomy (GTDB): domain Bacteria; phylum Bacteroidota; class Bacteroidia; order Cytophagales; family Hymenobacteraceae; genus Hymenobacter. Next base: position 83,498 of record NZ_JAJFAW010000023.1, on the reverse strand, counting down.
TTACCAACTGCCCAAAAACGGTTTGGGCGTTTGGGGTAGGGTGGTAGGACAGCTCTTGCGCCTCATCGCGCACGATATTGACGGATGGGCTAAACGGTCTGGCCATAATAGTCTTTCAGTACCTCAGTGAGGTTGATTTCCTCTTTCTTGATAGTTAGCACGCGGTTGCCCGCGGTGCTCGAGTAAATGATAGCCGTTGGGTACTGCGCTATCATTTCCTCTATTTTGTGAAACAGGCCCTTCTCGTTCAGCGCAAAGACCAGCCCTGGAGAGTCGGGCGCAACTTCAAGGTCCGTGAAGCTGATGGTTTCGCCGTAAGCCTTGTTTTCCAGGATGACGCGCAAAACCACCTGCCAAGGAAGCTCAGGGCGCTCGAGGTTCTCAATATGGTAGCGAATCCCATCCGTCTTGCTAACTGTGAGTAGCCCCAAGTCCTGTAGCAAGCCAGTAGACTCCTCTTCAATATCAACCTTGGCGGCATCTTTGCCTGATGGGGCATAACTCCGCACAAACACGGTAATGTCCGAATCAAGCGTATTCTCGTTGACCGCCGTATTCCGCTCCCCACACTTTCGTGTAACAAAGTGCTGTAGCTGAACCCGACTGAAGGAGAACCCTTCCTTGCGCAGCTCATTGAATACATAATGGTATAGAGACGCCCGTCCCGTGCTTACCAGCAAGTAATGCAAATACCATAGGGTGGCAGTGTCCTCAATGTAAGGGTCGAAGCCGTCGGCACTTAGAAGCTCGTGAGCCACTGGACGCAAGGTGTCGGCCTCATCCGTTAAGCCAAAGGCCTTGAGCCAGTACCGAATGGCAGAAACCATGTTTTTGCCCACGCCAAGTTGTACTACCGCTTCCGGATTGTTGAAATTGCCCCCACCCTGAATAAAGTCGTAACCCTTCTTCAACCAGTTGTTGCGGCACAAGAAAGTATCGTGGCCTTGAAATATAATCCGGTCTAAGAGCATAGCAGCTTTTTTCTGCTAAGGTAGCCAAATAGCTGCTCTGTTACTACTGTCTGCTATAAATATTAGCAAATTAAATGTGCGTCAGTACTACTAACATAGTTAGTGAAAGCAGTTAATGTAAAGGGGGTCAGCTTAAACAACCGCTTACTGCATTCCTACCCGTCAATCTTGAAGCCTCCAGTTTTGGGCTTTCAGCCATTGGGTTAGTAGTGCACCTAGCAGGGTGGGCTTTTGAAACAGACGAATCAGTAATAGAATCTCAAAGCCTACGTACCACTTGGGTAGAGCAGCCATTCCTTAGGTAACGTGTTAGCAGGTTTAGCCGAGCTGGGGCAATTAACTTGCTTCGCCTACCAACTTCACATCATACCGGGCAGCAACGTCCAGCAGAATGCTACGCAGATGCTGCGAATCCTGCGCCAGCATTTCTAGCAGCACAAGCATCCGGTCAAAGGAGTCATTGGTGTTAGCTGGCACGCTACGCGTGAGCACTGCTTGCACTTGCCACAGCTCCTTCAAGTCATTTTGTGGCAATACAAATGGGTCGTAAAACCGATTGTCCGACAGCAGCTCAATGGGCTCGTGGCGTTTCACCGGCCCACGCAGGCGCTTAACCATAATCCGGTCGTGAGCCACCACCACGTACACGTGTTTGGGCTGAATCAAATCCAGTCGTTCGGTATAAGAAGCCACCACCAGGTCTCCCTGGTTCAGCGTGGGCTGCATGCTGTTCCCGGCAACCTCAAAAGCGCGCACTGACTTACCGCCCCGAATCCCGGGGATGCTCAGCGTCTCCAGGTCGCCCATGGTGTCGTCCACATTGCGGGCCAGCAGGTAGCCAGCCTCGGCCTTCACCGATACCAGGCTGATTACCTCCTGCCCATGCGTGTCCACCGTGACGGCGTAGGGCATCCCAGTATAAGCACCTTCCTTGGCCTCGGGCTTAGGCTCCGGTTTATTGAACATCGGCTCAATGCCCCGCATGAGCCATTCCGACCTCACCTCAGGGTAGTGGTCTAGAATGTCCATTAAAGTTTCATAACCCGGCTTGGATTTATTTTGAATGAGCTTATACAATTTTTGTGGACCTTCATAGCCTAAATTCTTGGCTAACTGATAGGCCGACAGGTTATAATGGCTCATCAGGTCACTGATGCGGGTTCCGACGTGCGCTCTTGGGTCCACTTCTTTTGCCGTTAGCTAGTAAACTTTTTTTGCTGTTGTCAACTTTAGTAGGCAAATTTGACACTCAGCATCTAAACAAAGATACGTAATAGCAAACAAAATGGAACACTTCGCAAAGATTATTTCTGACCTGCGTGCCACCTTGCCCAAACGCAACGACTACGCTCGCCGCACAGTTGAGCTACTGGCTTCCCAGGGCAAGACCTATTCCAAGCAGCAGGTCTACAACATCCTCACCGGCCGCTACCACAACACCGACGTTGCCGAGGCCTTCATCAGCGTGGTCGAAACCGAAAAGGAGCGAGTTGCTGCCCTCGAAGCCCGGGCCACCAAAGTCACAGCTGCGTAGCCATGCAAGTCGCCCTGCTAGTGCCCGAACAGGAGTGGCGGCAGCTGCTCGCCGACGTCCAGCGACTCAAAGCCCTGGAAGAGGCCAACAAGCCCGCCCCCGCGCCACCCGACCGGCTTTTCAACGTCCGCGAAGCCGCCGAATATCTGCGTTTCACGCCCGAAGGCATCCGCAAGGCCCGCCGGGCCGGCCGCCTCACCGGTGTGCGCCTCAACGAGAAGGAGTGGGGCTTTCGCCTCTCTGAGCTCGACCGCTACGTGAAACGCTACCACCGCCAGCTGCCGCCGTCCCCGGCCGTGCCCCAGGGCCGCCCGCTGATGTCACAGGCAGCTTAATTCCTTCCCATCATGTCCCAGCTACTCCCTATGGTCGGACCCGACAGTCCCGAGGCATCTACCTCCATCATCACCATCCAGAAAGTCAAGCTCAAAGACTTGCATCTGACCTGCGAATTCACCGAGCAACGCACCGACGACGCGCCACTCCGTGCTTTCGCCCTCACCTGCGCCGAGCAGGTGCACCCCGACCTCCTCCACGCCTTCAGCCGCCTGGTGCCTCACCTGTGCCTGCTCACCGAGCAGCTAACCGAAACTGCCGACTACTGGCCCGACGACTCCGAAGAACTCCCCGCCCTCTTCGTGTCCTTCACCGTCACCGGTTTCTCTATAGCCCGCCACCAGGGCGGCGCCACGCTCATCGGCCAGCGCGTGCTCACCGGTGGCCGCGTCCTAAACCTCACCACGCCCTACCAATCCTTCGACGACGAGCTGGCAACCTACCCCTACGCTGGCCTGCTCGAAACTACCCTCGCCGCCGCCCTTGCCGAAGTTGAAGCCGCCCTGCGCGGCAAGTGCACAGACTACCGCCAGCTCGACCTGTTCGGGCTCTCCGCCCCAATAGGCCCGGCCCAGTAACTCTGCTGACCCCCTCATGAACTTCATCCGCCACATCCGCACGGCCTTTGATCTGCTGGCTCGGCACCCTGACGCCACCCCGCACCACGTCAGCCTGTACGTGGCCTTGTTCAGCCAATGGAACGAGGAGCGGTTTCCCGAGTCGGTGATGCTGGTGCGGGCCGAAGTCATGCGAGCCGCCCACATCGGCAGCGCCAGCACTTACCTCAAGTGCCTGCGCGAATTGTCGGCCTACGGCCTCATTACCTACCTGCCCTCCCGGTCCGAATACCGCCCCAGCCGCTGCCTCATGCACGAGTTGAAGCCCGCCCAGCTCGCACCACCGCTTGCACCAGAAGTGGTGCAAGCACTGTACTCAAATGAGTTCACGGCTTGCACCAAATCTGATGTAAGCACTAGCACCAAAAGTGGTGCAAGCACTGGTGCAAGCCGTGGTCAAGCCGTAGTCTCTTTTGATAAAGAGGTAGAAACTATAGTAAACAGGAATAAACCCGTTCTATCAATCAAACTGGATGAGGCGGCAGCTAAAAAAAAAAGAGGGGAGGAGCCTCCCTCAGACGAGGAGCTTTTAATGCCCGACGATTCCGAGCTGACTGCCCAGGAGCCACCCTTCAATGCCGCCGCGCATCAAGCGGGCCGAGTTGCGCGAAAAGGAAAGGCCCCCACCACCCGCCGCCCGCCGCGCCCGGAAATTCCTTTCGCCGAATCCGACCTCGCCGACCTCGACGCATTCACCGCCGCCTTCGCCGGCACCGACTACGCGCTGGCCGACCTGCGCTTCTACCACGAGAAAATCCTGAACTGGCGCCAAAAAGGCGAAGTGCCCCTGCGCCGCGACTGGCTCGCCACCTCTAAGCAATTCTTCCTCAACGATGCCGCCGACAACCGCCTCAAGCTCGCCCCCGGCACCCAGCTCCACGAACCTGGCGCCGGCTCCTACGCCGACACCGGAATCCCAACTACTGGCTACCGTTCTAGTCGCTACGACTAGCGCCTTGGCCCGCAGCACCACCCCCGAGCTGCGCGCCATGCTGGCCGACATCAGCATCGGCCTCACCCCAGCCCAGGCCTTGGCCGCCCCCAAGCTCTTCCAGCTCACCCACCGCTTCGGCGAGCGCGAAGTCGTCAAGCTGCTCGTCGTCATCCTGCGCGCCTTCGTCGACTCGCTCCGCGTCAAGGAGAAGCCCGACGCCGCCGACCTCATCGAGCTGGCCGGCACCCTGGCCCAAACCTACACCCACGACAGCCTCAAGGACATCATCCTGGCCCTGAAAGAAGCCCGCACCCACGGAACCAACTTTTTCCAATCCCTCGACGTGAGCACTCTCTACCGCCTGCTCAGCGAGTACTTCGACCGCAAGGCCCGCTACCTCGAACACCGCCACCTTGACCAAAAGGCCACCGGGGCCAGCACCGAAGCCACCACGGTGCAGCTGCTCGGCCAGGCCGCGCCGCGGATGCTCGAGCACGTGGCCCAGCAAATCCCCGCCGACCACCCAAACGCTACGGCCCTTCGCCAAAAGCTCTCCATTACCAAGGCCCGCGAGGTCCGCGGCTTTATCACCCCCGAGCAAGCCGCTGAGCAACGCGCCGAGGCCCGTCAGGCCACCCAGCGCAAGGAGCGCCGTGATTGGCAGCCTACACCCTAATCTCAAGCTGGTTTCATCTGCCTACTTTAACAGTCTTTGGACTCAATTTCTCACTTGGCGATAGCTGAATACCCCCTATTTCAGGAAAAAAAAATGGCTATGTGGCACCTTTCCGCTGAACGGCAAAAAACACGTTGCCCACTTCATCAAATTCAAAGGGCTCAAGGAAAACAACATTGCACGACGTGAGCCACTTACTCCGCTATCGGCGAGATAATTGAGGCGGGCACTTGCTTTCAAATTTCTTCTGCCCTGGCCACTGGTCAGGCCTATATGGAAAAAGACACCACCAGTTAAGCCAAATCACGTGCTAGCTTGCCCTCAAATTGTACATACAACATTTCACTTTCAGCCTAATGAGCACACCTTCTACCAATAAATTGAACAACTGCCAAATGTTTATTAGCAGCTATTTGAATAAAATCGCTGAGAGATTTACTATACCGATTGATGAGGCATTTGAAATCTTATCTATTGCTGCTATCCTTGACAGGCCGTTTGATGAAGTCCACTCTGACATTATTGTTAAAGGAAAGCAAGATGGCGGAATCGATGGGATTTACTTTGAAGGAGATAATGGGGATTACACAATACACGCTTTCCAATGTAAGAATTCGAAATCTTTGAAGCAAAACGATATCGATAAATTTAGAAATGATTTTAAAGACATTTTTATAGACGGTAATAAAATAAATAAACAAAATATAGACAGCTTACTGCCTAAAATTAAGGAATATGAAAAGTTAGTAAACAGTGGAATGGTAATGCAGATAAAACTGCATTTCTTATACAATGGTGACAGGTCAGACAAAAAATATACGCAGAACACCGACCTCTACAATGCCTATCATGTGCAGGGTGAGTTTGAAATACTTGATTCAAATGACATTTATGCCAAAATAAGCTCATTAGTAAAGTCTCAAAACAGAAGAAAGTCTGTCGGCTTTACTTTCAAGCCTGAAAATTCAAACATTACTTCATCAAAAGATAATCAAGGCCTCATCAGTTTCTCGATATATGAGGTTAAGGCAGCAATATTTAGACTTCATGCGTTCCAATTGTGTGAATTACTTGAAGAAGAGCTTCGAATAAATGGAACAATTGAAAAGGCTTTTTCAGATAATATTAGATGGTTCTTAGGTCGCACGAATTTGACAAATGAAAAAATAATTGAAACTATCCAAAGCGATAATAATTTTTATTTCCCCTTTTTGAATAATGGTATAACAATTATCTGCGAGGAATTTAAGTTACCACATAATCCTCAGTTGGGTAAGTATGCAATCCCTACTAAGAATCCAGTGATTGTAAATGGGCTTCAAACGACCTATCTGTTATACCAAGAGTTCTTAAAAGATAAGTCCAAGTTGACAGATGTCTATTTGACCGTAAAGCTCTATCAAACCGATAATCCTGAACTGGTTGATATGATAACTGATGCGACGAATACCCAAAGCGCAATTAGTTTCAAGGATAAATTAAGTAATAAGAAATTCAATTCTTATATCAAAACTGTTTTTGAAAATAAGAATATTGGTTATATTACAAAGCGGGGTGAAGTTTTTACAAATTCATTCAGTACATCACTTCAAAAATCCGTTCAAAATGAGTTGCCACTTACGCTTTGGTATTCTTCATTTTATGAGGAGCCGTACATTGCTTATGCTTCAGCTAAGATAGTATTTAAAGAGATATATCAGGCTAGCATCAATTCAAGGCACCCTCTTCATAATCTGTTTAATGGCAATACAGATTCACCATTGTACGCACAGGTCTTTTTAGCTTATACTATTTATGATATCTATTTGAATAAATTTAGAAAAAATAACGACAAGACTATTGATGACATACATTTTGAAAAGGTTGAAAATCTAGATTCTTTACCAAAAGAATTTTTAGTGTATATGGTCTATAAGGTATTGGAAGATGATTTGGATAGCATAAGTAATGATAAAATTTTTGATGCAATTGACTTCGTTGGTTCCATAATAAAGCCAGGGCCAAACATGTATTATACTGACAAGCATAGCTTTATCAGCGCTGTGCTGGATACTAGTGGTTTTGTTATGGAAGGTGATCTAGAGTTCTTTATGGCAAAAATCATGAATATAAGGGACGAAAAAGAGGCAGCGTTGAACATAGCAAGTCTGCACCCTAGCATTGATAACATTAAAATTTGATTTGTGCTAATGACTCGCGGCACACAAGGGTGCTACGTTTACTTCCAGGATGAGGAAACCGGCCGCTTCTTCCAGAGTCGCAAGGAATAACCTTCTTTTTGTTTAAAACCCAAATAATGTCTTTCCCCTTCGGCCAACAAGACGTCGCAGTCGTTTCCGTTTCAGATTATATTTCCTGGTATTTGGACGCTGAAAACTCTCATTACAACCTGATTCAGCTTCCACCTATTCAGCGCAACGCGGTGTGGAACATCGCGCAAGTTGAGCGCCTGTGGGACTCCCTTCTGCGTGGCTTTCCAATAGGAAGCATGCTGCTAGGTCATCGAAAGAGCAGCCAAAATTCCCGTCAGCTGACTTCTAGCCTACAAAGCACCAGCACATTAGATGGTTTCTTTTTGCTTGATGGGCAGCAGCGTACCCGGGCATTATTGCTTGGTTTCCAACCCAGCGCCACCAGCCGCCTGTGGGTCGACCTGTCCTCTGAGATACCTTCTGATAAACCGGAACACAACGACCGCCGGTTTATCCTGCGCTTACTGACCAATCATCAGCCTTGGGGCATGCGTCGGCGCAACCCCACAGAGGGGCTGAACGAAAGTGAGAAATTTAAAGCACGCCGGGAGTTGCCTAGCAAGCCCCGCTACGATTACCTCACATCCCCAGTAGCTTCATCATCCGAGGATGCCAAGGCTATTTCCTGGCCAGCTGATGCAGAAGTTCCGGTGCCGCTCGATGCTTTAATTAGTCTATGTCGCGGTTGGAGTGGCCAGTTTAAAATGCCTACTTGGGAGCAAGTTAGCCTGCTCATACCGCCGTACTTTTCGAAACCCACAGTTGCGCCAATTCACTTAGACCAACTGCTCGTTGCCTTGCAACAGCTGCTTTCCAGCAACTCAGCTGAAGGCATGCCATCTCGTAGCTTACCGCTGCTCCTGCATCCCGGCGACATTCAGCCTGCAAATCCCGATAAGGAAAATGCCCCTGACGCCATAGAGGTGCTTTTCCAGCGAGTGAATGCTGGTGGAACCGTTTTGGCAGGCGAGGAGATGTCCTATTCACTTCTCAAATCAACTTGGGATAAGGCTTATGACTTAGTCACGCAGATAACTGAGGACAAGGAGGTAGGCTATCTGCTGTCACCTACCAAGGTTGTTATGGCCGCGGCTCGTTTAGCTCGGCGTCAACAAGGTTACCAAGACCTTAATCCGTCGGTACCCCAGTTTCGGCGTTGGTTAAGCCATGCATCTACTAACACGGAAGCAAACCCATTTCTGCAGTGCATGGAGCATTTGCTGGCGCCCGGTGACAACCAATCCACTGCCCGTTTCAAGCAAACGCTGGTGGAATTCTGTAAACTCGCGCTCTACAACCCTAAAGCTTCACAGACTGACCCCGGTCTTCCTAAAAAGCTTCTGCTCGAAGTCAACCCTTTACTAATGCATCCAGTGTTCAGCTGGATATTAGCTAACTTATCTAGTTCTGACTTGCTGGCAGCTAGTCGATTGTCTATGCTGAGGTACTTAATGTACGCAGTAGTAGTAAATCCCGACGCACAGAAATTTGCTAGGTTAGCCGGCGAGGTACTGACTGGCCAATCTGGTGGCCAGTGCTTTCCTGACCAGGCCATCTTCAGCCAGTGGATGCGAAAAGCGGGTGCTCCAGCTATGCCTGGCTTGCAGCAAATCATTCTCGATATACCAGCCAATACCACCGCTGGCTGGCTGAGCAATGGGCAAGAACTATTTGGCCGCTCCGAAGCCACAGAAGAGTTGTCAGCCGACCCATACCATAGTTTTCGTTCACACTTTTGGCACCATAGCAAACTCATGCTCTGGTTTCAGCGTGCCTACCTGCAGGAGTGGTTTGTTGGCTATGATCCAATGAGCCAAGATGCTGCAGATACCCCTTTCGATTACGACCATATTCTTCCTTACTCGCACGCAGTCTGTTCAGGCCGGACGCTTAAGCTGTACGAGGAAGGAAAAGGCGCCGACCGGTTCTATGGCCACCGCTGGTTCTATATCAACTCGTTGGGCAATTTGCGGGCGTGGCCGGCGTGGGCTAATCGTTCCGATGGCAATAAGTGTCATACTGATAAGCTGCACTTAAAAAGTACTGATGCAATAAACTCGGAGGTTGCTACAACCTTGCAGCTAGTCTCCCCCGCAGATTTTCTGCAAGCGTCTGCAATCCCGAGCACCGACCACCAATTGTGGGTAGATGCCGGTGGCCATCCAGGTTACTGGCCAGTTTCGCGCCGTGCAGCCTGGCAACAGGCTGTAGAACGCAGGGTATCTGCGCTGTACGATAACCTCTTCATTGCCTTAGATTTCAAGGAATGGCAGGGATTAGAAGTATCGGTGAATGAGCAAGTCGCTGTATAAGGCTGCGCAGATTTATTAAGCAAACAAATTGGCCATTGATGTCAGGCCAAAGCAAAAATCTTTGCCTGATTAGCATAGCATAAGCGCACAATCCCAATTGGTAAACCACATTCTCTTTATTAACCCATTGTCAGCTACTAGTTTTATGACCCCTGTACAATTCCCTGTACATCAGAACTTCTTGCTCAATCCTCAAGCTTGGGGTAAAGCGGAGCACAGAGATGTTGTCAACTTACTTGATAATGTAATTTCGATTTTTTACTCTAACCTTAATAAAGGTATCATAAATGAACGACCAGTGCTTGTTGTACATTCAAGTTTGCACAATCCGCCAAGGGATTATCCTGAACTCATTACTTTCAATGAAACTTCTTTCATTTTTTTAATTACTCAAGACACCTCTTGGAGCCAGTATGCATATCAATTCGCTCATGAACTTTGCCATTATGTTATTAATATCCCCTTTCCACCAAAATGCGATAAGTTTGGCTGGCTTGAAGAGGCAATTTGTGAGCTTGCTTCAATTTATACATTGAAAAAAATGGCATCAGATTGGAGAATTAATCCGCCCTATCCGAATTGGGTAGTATATTCTGATAGTTTGAATTCATATGCCGATAATATCATACATGCAGAAGAAAATATTCTAGATATCCCATTCAACCAATGGTTGACATCAATTATGGATACTCTTTATCAAAATCGAGTTGACAGAAAGTCAAATAGAATTGTAGCACTGCAACTGCTGCCTGTATTCATCGAACAACCAATCCTTTGGCAAGCAGTTCAATATTTATCAAATGTAGAAGTGACAATACACATGAGTTTTGATAGCTTTATTTCCGAATGGGAAGCGTTCCTTCCTGCTGACCTACAAGCTGGTTTTTCACGAATTCAAGAAGCACTATTTCAGAGCACCAGCAGCTGAAACTCATATTAGTGCAAGTGCAGCGTAATGTTGACAGCTTCCGATACATTTCATTATTCTGCTGCTATTCGAGCTGAATAGTATTTATTTGGCTGTAGTTAATAATCATTAATATTGGTTTTTTAGCTGGCGGTAGTAGAAACCCCAGGTGGCACTAGAGCTAAGTGGTGCTGGGTTCTGCCGAAGCTCGCAGCTCTGCTCCGTCATTAGTGCTACACCATCCTCATACCACCTAGCCCCAGCAAGCACATTGCTTAGGTATTACCAAGTCGGGTGCACCGCGACATTCCTTATACCTTCCTGGTCATTTAGCTCCAACCCCTTTTGTTAGAAAGCCACCAATTGTATTAGCGAATTGTCACTAATCGGATAGTTAATTCCAGCCATTTGCGCCTGAATATAGACTTCCCTAATAACCTTAATCTATCAGGCTTGCACTGGCTACAGATGTCGATTATTTAGTTTTTATTATTCCACCACATGCGCCGCTTCCCAGGCATCCTCTTCGCCATTGGCTATGCCAAGCGACATGCGCACCAGCATCGATAATACCGGCCAACCTGCAGCAGCTGCCTCAGCCGGCATCTGCCGCTGATAAAGCCTAATCACGTACTCCACCAGCGTAGCCGTTGCCGGCCGTTGGTCGAGCAACCGCGGCAGGATTGCCCGCCACTCACTGCCCGTACCTTGGCGCCAAATTATAATTACCCGTTCCAGGTCCGGCTGCGTTTCAACCCGGACCCCAATCAGCATTGGTAGATTAGACATTGTTAGTGTGGCTTTAATCGTGTAGGATAACCGCATTATTCAGCACCGCACCCTCCACAGCTCGCCCCAGTTTGTCGTAAACGCCGGGCTCTTCGCACCCCGCCGCATCCCCCACGGTTCCTGCTTACCTGGCGCTGTTACAGCCGCGCCCACTCGCACCGCGCCGCCTCCGTAACGCTTGTTCAGAGAATCCAGCGCACTCATGAGTTTGGCTCGCTCTGGTGAGCGCGTAGTATCCGCAAATAGCGTAGCCTGTTGGTTTGCGCCGGCCCGCTCCAACCCATCCAGCACGATTCCAGCCTTCACATACCGCATGCCGGGCCGCCAGATTCGCTCCAGTCCCCGCCGAGCCCAGCTTGCCAATACCAGCGTGTCATCCGTGGCCGTGGGCATGGTCAGCTGCGTCGAAAACGAGTAGGGCGGGGGCAAGTTCGCAAACCGACTAGTCTCGATAAACACCGTCAGCAGCCGTGCCGCCATTCCTTGCTCCCGCAGCTTCTCACCCGCCCGTGCGGCATGGGTGGCCACCGCCCCGGCCACGTCCTCCAGCTGCGTCAACACCTGGCCAAACGAGCGCGAGCAGCACAGCGATTTGCGCGCCTCGTCCTCCACCGTCACGCTCGAGCACGGAAACCCGCGCAGCTCGTGCAGCATCCGTGCGCCCACCACCCCGCCCAGGTTCTTGCGGGCCCAGGCGTCGCCCACGCCCGCCAGCTGCGCGGCCGTGCGTATGCCCACGGCGTAGAGCTTAGTGGCCGAGCGCCGGCCCACGCCCCACACGTCTTCCACGGCCACCCGCTTCAAGGCCTCGCCGCGCTGCATCTCATCGTCCAGCACCAACACCCCCGAGCCTTCCCCCGCAATGGCATCCTTCTTCGCCAGCCGGTTAGCAACCTTTGCCAGTGTCTTGGTGGGAGCCACGCCCACGCACACCGGGATGCCCGTGCGCTGCCGCACCGCTCCGCGCACGTCGCCCGCCCAGCCGGCCAGGTTAAAATGCCGCTGCATGCCGTGCAAATCCAGAAAGGCCTCGTCCACCGAGTACACTTCCACGGCCGGCGCTACTTGCTGCAGGTACCACATCACGCGCCGGCTCATGTCCCCGTACAGCTCGTAGTTGGAGGAGCAAGCCACCCCGCCGTCTCGCTCAAATTGCTCCCGTACCTGGAAGTAAGGCACTCCCATTTTTAGCCCCAATTGCTTTGCTTCCTGTGACCGGGCTACCACACAGCCGTCATTATTTGAAAGCACCACAACTGGCCTTCCTTCCAGCTCCGGCCGGAAAACCCGCTCACACGAAGCGTAAAAATTATTAGCATCAACCAGGCCAAACATAAGGCAGTAGGGTAGTGGGCTCGCTTCTTTCGGAAGGGGCCAGGTTACAGGAATCCATTAATCGTCAGGCTCCCCTCTCCACGGGAGAGGGGCCGGGGGTGAGGTTTACCGGGGCCGCACGTAGCTCAGTCCCCGTCTGCCCTCCGTCACCAGCGGGTGTAACACCAGCACCACCACTCCAAAAATTCTCAAGTCATCGGCATTGCGCACCACAATCGGCGGATAAGCCGGGTTCTCCGCCACCAACGCCACCGAATCCACCCGCTTCTGCAGCCGCTTCACCGTGTATTCCCCCTCCACGCAGGCCACCACAATATCCCCGTCCTGCGCTTTCATGCTGCGGTCCACGGCCAGCACGTCGCCATCGTGTATGCCCGCGCCCGTCATGCTCTCCCCGTGGGCCCGCGCCAGGAACGAAGCGTCCGGATGCCGCAGCATCAACCGGTTCAAGTCCACCAGCTCCGATTCGTAGTCGGCCGCCGGCGACGGGAATCCGCACGACAGCAGCACATTCACCATCGGCAAGGGGTGGGCAGAAAGTAGGGGATAGGCTTTGCCCAATAGAATAACATGGTCCATTTGGAAGGGAATTAGGCCGGTGGGTGGGTAGTAAATATTGTAGACTGCTAATGCACTTTAGTTGCTTAGCCTTCGCAATTATACGGCAATGCTAACAATATTAGTTTTGATGATGCTAATAAAATTGTCTTCAGCTTTCTTAATGTGTTGGCCCAATGACTACTAAATTTTAGTGTATAGTCCCAGCAGTACTATGCACACCGTCTAAACTGAAACGAGCGAACTGCCGGGCCGCCGTTTCGTTTCTGGGCGTTTGGCTAACCCAATACCCCGGATACTGCTGGCCTTTCGGGGACTTTGATTGTCAATCCGCTATATCGATACAAAGCGACCGATTGAATCGTAGCTTGCCTGTTCAAAGCTCAACTTTCCCTTTAATTAATTCCACTTCCGCAGGGCTTGCGGCGTGGCCCCTGCCGGTATGCGCTTCTTCCTTTTGTTGGCCCTGCTGGGGCTGTCAGCCATTCCAGCGTCATTGGCCCAGACGCCAAACCAACGCCTGGCCCGCTACCGCTACTACGAAGCCAACCCCTACTCGCTGCGCCGGGTGCTGGCCACCCAACGCACCGACACGGCCCGCCTGCGCCTGTTGCAGCACCTGCGGGATGTGGACGGATTTATCTCCGCGGCGGAAGCGCGCGCGGGGAACGGGGAACTCGCCCGGCTGGCCCACCGGCTCCGGCGGCCCGAGGCCCCGGCCTACCGGCTGGCCGCGGCCTGCTTGACCCTGGCCGAGGCGAAGGCACCGCCAGCCCAACAACTCGACACGGCGCGGGCGGCGCTGGCCGCGTTTGACCGGCTGGGACGGCCCGCGCCCGAGCTAATCGGTACGATCGGAGGGCTGCTCCGGCAGCTCGAGTCCCCCGCGGCGAGCCTGGCGTTCTACCACGCCCAGGCGGCTTACTACCGCCGGCGCGACATGCCGGAGAATCTGTACGCGTGTTACCGGGCGCTGGGGGGGACTTATGTACGCCAAGGAGATTACAACCAAGGCATCAGCTATATCCTGCGGGCAGCCGACCAAGGTTGCGCCTACAACCGGTACCGCCAGTTTAACGAGCTGGGCGTAGCGGGCACCTACTACGCGGACTGGGGCAACCCGACTAAGGCTTTGCACTTCCTGCGCCAGCGGGTGGCCTTGCAACAAGCGCTGCCTCACCTAGACGGGCATGACTGGAACGCCTACCCGAATTGGGCCATCGCCCAGGCCTACCGGCAGCTGGGCGACTACCCCGCCGCTCTGCGCCACGCCAGCTTGTCCCTGGTGGGCGCCCCCACCGACACCACCCGCAGCTACGCCTACGAGGTGCCGAGGGTCCAGGCCTACGGGCGGGTGGTCAAAAGCGCGGTGTTGCTCGACCTGGGACGCGTGGCCGAGGCCGGGCCCCTGCTGGCGCGCGCCCAGCACCTGGCCGATTCGCTCCACCTGGGCTTGATCAATCCCTCCTTCGGCCCCTTCGAGCTGGACGCCACCTGGGCGCGCTACCACGCCGCTCGCGGCGAGCCCGCACGGGCCGAAACGGCTTGGCTCGCGGCCTACGGCAAGGCCCGCGGCATTAAGTCGGTGCCGCTGCGCCTGGCCTACCTGCGCGCGCTGGCTGACTTCTACGCCCGGCAGGGGCAGGACGCGCCCGCCGGCCGCTATGCCCGAACTGCCCTGGCCCTGAGCGACTCGCTGCGCACCCAGCAGGGCACGTTTCAAGTAGCCGGCTACGAGGCCGAGCGCGCCGAGCAGACCCAGCAGGCCCGCATCGCCGGCCTGCGCCAGGCCCAAGTGCAGGAGGCCGCCCGCGCCCGGCGCCAGCGCCTGGTGCTGTGGGCGGTGCTCGGTGGGGCCACGCTGCTGGTCGCGCTGGCCGCCATCCTCTACGCCGCCTTCCGCCGCTCGGAGCGGCTCAAGCGCCTGGTCACCGAGCAGAAGCACGACCTGCAAAGCCAGCGCGACCAACTCGATGCCTCGCTCACGGAGTTGCGCACGACCCAAGCCCAGCTGATTCAAAAAGAGAAAATGGCGAGCCTGGGCGAGCTCACCGCCGGCATTGCCCACGAAATTCAGAACCCCCTGAACTTCGTCAACAACTTCGCCGAGGTAAGCAGCGAGCTGATGAGTGAGTTGGAAGAAGCGCAAGCGGCCGGCGACGGGGAGGAAGTGGCCGCTTTGGCCGCTGACGTACGCCAGAACCTGGGCAAAATTACCCAGCACGGGCAACGCGCTGCAGGCATTGTGAAGGGCATGTTGGAGCATTCGAGCAGCAGCGCTGGCGAGCGCGCACCCACGGACCTGAACCGCTTGTGCGACGAGTACCTGCGTTTGGCCTACCAGGGCCTGCGCGCCAAAGACAAGAGTTTCAACGCCGCGCTTACCACCGAGTTCCTGCCTGACTTACCTCGAGTAACCATGGTGGGCACGGATGTCGGGCGGGTCTTGCTCAATTTGTTCACCAATGCCTTCTACGCCGTGCGCCAGCGCCAGCAGCTGGGCGAGCCCGGCTACCAGCCCCAGGTGGGCGTGCGCACCCTCGTGCTGAATCAGCAAGTGCACATTCAAGTCACCGACAACGGTACGGGCATTCCAGCGGCCGTGCAGCCCAAAATCTTCCAGCCCTTTTTCACGACCAAGCCCACGGGCGAAGGCACGGGCCTGGGCCTCTCGCTCTCCCACGACATCATCGCCCAGGGCCACGGCGGCAGCCTCACCGTCGAGAGCCATCCCGGACAAGGCACCGCATTCACCATTGCGCTACCTCAGTAGGGTATCGGCATCCGCTTATGAAACACTTTTTACTCTTGCTGTCGCTACTGTTGGGACTTCCTGCTTTTGCCCAAGCGCCGGACACGGCCGGGCAGCGCATCGCTCGCCTGCCCGCCGAGGGCCTGCTGCTGAGCCACGGCTGGCGCTACCACACCGGGGATGACCCCGCCTGGGCCCGCCCCGACTTAGATGATAGCCGCTGGGATACCCTGAATCCCACCCGCCCCCGGCGCGAACTGCCGACGCGCCTGCACACGGGCCTCGGCTGGCTCCGGCTGCGTTTTCAGCTCGGCGATAGCCTGCGCCTGCGCGCCCTGCTGCTGCAAACCACCGGCAACGGCGCCTGGGAGCTGTACCTCGACGGGCAACGGCTGCAGCGCCAGGGCACCCTGGACCCCGACCCCCACCGGGTGCGCGTCAATCCCCATCCGCCCGAACCGCTGGAGCTGCCCGCCACCGGCCGCGCGGGCCACGTGCTGGCCGTGCGCTTTGCCCCCTGGCACCACCCGCTGCTGCACCAGAGCCTCGACGAGGCGCATGCGTTTAGCGCGCGCCTGCAGGGCGCGGCCCAACGGCGGAAGGCCACCGCCGAGCTAGCGGCCGCCGGGCCCGTCTTTTTGGCACTGGGGAGTGTGGTTGGGCTACTTATGCTCCTGCACCTGGCCTTCTTCTACTACAACCCGGCGCGGCGCGCCAACCTGTACTTCGCCCTCTACACGGGCGCACTGAGCCTGGGTGCGCTGGGCGTCTACTCCACTCCAGCCGTGCCCTTCTCCTCGCCGGTCGAGCGCCTGGCCTTCGAGCTGCTAACATGGCTGCTGCTGGTGTCGAGCGGCTTATGGGCCGCCCGGGCGCTGTATGCTTTGTTCGGCTTTCGGTCCGGCTGGCTTTACGCCGGCCTGTGCGTGTGTTGCGGCGCCCTGCTGGCCTACTCCGCGGTGGAGGTGGTGCACCACAGCTTTCAGAACGGCGCGTTTTTCGGCTTCATGATGGCCATCGTGCTCGCCACGGCCGAGCAGCTGCGCCTGACGGGCCGGGCCTTGCGCCAGCGCCGGGGCGGCGCGGCCATCATCGGGGTGGGCTTCGCGGCGGCGCTGCTGGCCGTGCTCGGGTTCATACCCATCGTGACCAGCGAGACAATGTACTCTGCTCTGGTAAGCGCGCTCATGTATCCCCTCATGTTTCTGCCGCCAGCGCTGGCCATCTCGCTGTTTCTGGCCCGCGAGTTTGCCCTCGATGCGCAGCTGCTGCAAGTCAAGCTGGGGGAAGTAGAAACGCTTTCGGCCCAAACCCTGGCCCAGGAACAGGAGAAACAAGCGCTGCTGGCGGCGCAAAACGAGACGCTGGAAACGCAAGTCGTCCAGCGCACCGGCGAATTGCAACGCTCCCTCACGGAGCTGCGCGCCACCCAGGCCCAGCTCATCCAGAAAGAGAAGATGGCCAGCCTGGGGGAGCTCACCGCCGGCATTGCCCACGAAATCCAAAACCCGCTCAACTTCGTCAACAACTTCTCCGAAGTCAGCACCGAACTAATGGCCGAGCTGGAAGAAGCCCAGGCCGCCGGCGACACGGAAGAGGTCGCGGCCCTGGCGGTGGACGTGCGGCAGAACCTGGGCAAAATCACCGAGCACGGGCGGCGAGCGGCGGCCATCGTGCGCGGCATGCTCGAGCACTCGCGCACGAGCACCGGCGAGCGCGCGCCCACCGACGTCAACCAGCTGGCCGACGAGTACCTGCGCCTGGCCTACCAGGGTCTGCGGGCCAACGACAAAGGCTTCCAGGCCACGCTGCAAACCGACTTGGCGCCGGGCCTGCCGCTGGTCGAGGCCGTGGGGGCCGACCTGGGCCGGGTGCTGCTCAACCTGTTCAGCAACGCCTTTTACGCCGTGCACCAGCGCCAGCAGACCGGCGAGGCGGGCTACGCGCCCACGGTCGGCGTGGCCACCGCGCGCGCGAACGGCCACGTCGCCATCCGGGTGACGGATAACGGCACCGGCATGCCGGTCGCGGTGCAGGCCAAGATTTTCCAGCCCTTCTTCACCACCAAGCCCACGGGCGAGGGCACCGGCCTGGGCCTTTCCTTGAGCCACGACATCATCGCCCAGGGCCACGGCGGCACGCTGGCAGTACAAAGTCAGGACGGCCAGGGCACCACGTTCACGATTTGCTTACCCGTCTCTCCCGTTTAGCCCATGCGTGCTTTTCTACTTCGCCTGCTGAGTGGGCTAACCCTATTGCTGCTGCTCAGCCCCGCAGCCCGTGCCCAGCCCAGCCCGGCCGATAAGGCCCAGTTCCAGCGCCGGCTGCGCGCCATCCACTACGGGTACCGCTACTGGGATGCGCCCTTCGACTCGTTGCAACGCGTGCTCGCCGGCCAGCACGTGGATTCGCTGCGCCTGCAAACCCTCGAGCACGTGCTGGACGTACCCACCGTCACGGTTTCTCAACAACGGGCGTACGAAGCCGCCGGGCAAGAAGCCGCGGTGCTGGCGGCCCGGCTGCACTACCCCGAGCGCGTGCCGCTGCGCCTCGCGGCCTACTACTGGTCCAACGTCGCCAACTCGAAGAACCAGGCGGCGCTGCTCGACACGCTGCGCACGGCCTTGACGTACTACGACGCCCTGGGGCCCAAGCCACAGACCAGGCTGCTAGCCGCTATTAGCTCCGGCTACAGGGGTTTGAACCAGCCGGAGGCGAAGCGGGTATTTTTTCAGCGCCAGCTCGCCTACTACCAGCCGCACGGGGCCGCGGAAAACGTGGCTTACTGCCACCGCGGACTCGGGGGGTACTATTTGTCCCGGGGCGACTACAACCAGGCCATTAGTCACGAGCTACGGGCAGTCGAACTGTTTCGTACCGTTAGCAAATACATGTATTACAATGAGATGCGCGTCATTGGAGCCAACTATGCCGCCTGGGGTAATGGCGCCCGGGCCCTGCACTACCTGCAGCAAGGCGCGAACTGGTCCGGCACGCCGCCTAGTAGTGAGCGGTACGTGACTCGCACCATTGCCAGCATCTACCTCCAGCAGGGGCGTTACCCGCTGGCCCTGCGTTACGCCACGCAGGCCCTGCGCCCGCGCACACCCGCCGATACCGTGTCGGCCGCCGACCGAGCCGCGGGCCTGGTGCAGCAAAGCGCCGTGCTGCTGGCCCTGGGCCGGCAAGGCGAGGTGCCTGCCTTGCTGCAATACGCTCAGCACCTGGTCGATTCGCTGCGCCTGCCCCTGTTCTCGTCCGTGGGAGACTGCGAGCTGAACGCAACCTGGGCCCGGTACTACACGGCCACGGGCGCCACCTCCCGCGCCGAAGCGGCCTGGCAAGCCGCGTACCGCCAGGCCCGGCAGGAGCACCGGACGCCGCTGCGCCTGGCCTACCTGCAGGCCTTGGCCCTCTTCTACCAGCAGCGCGGGCAGCCCGCCCGTTCCAATCCGTATGCCCTGGCCGCGCTGGCCCTGACCGACACGCTCAACACGGCCCAGGCCACCACCCACGTGGCCCAGTACGAAATCGAGCAGGCCGACCGTGCCCAGCAGGCCCGTATTGCCGCCCTGCGCGAAACCCAACTGCTCGATGCGGCCCGCGCCCGGCGCCAGCGCTATGTGCTCGGGGCCGTGCTGGTATTGCTGGCGCTCATTGGCGGATTCTCGTTTTTGCTTTGGCGCGGCAACCGCCGCCAGCAGCAGGCCAACGCCGCGCTCAACCGCCTCAACCAAGCGGTGACGGCTCAGAAGCAGGAGCTGCAAAACCAGCGCGACCAGCTTGACACCAGCCTGACCGAGCTGCGCGCCACCCAAACCCAGCTCATCCAGAAGGAGAAAATGGCCAGCCTGGGCGAGCTCACGGCCGGCATCGCCCACGAAATCCAGAACCCGCTCAACTTCGTCAATAACTTCTCCGAAGTGAGCAGCGAGTTGCTGACCGAATTAGCCGAAGAGCAAGCCCGCCCGGAACGCGACGCTGGCTTGGAAGCGGAACTGGTGAGCGACCTGCGGCAGAACCTGAGCAAAATTACCCAGCACGGGCAGCGGGCGGCGGGCATTGTCAAAGGCATGTTGGAGCACTCCAGTTCCGCAGCCGGCGAGCGCGAGCCCACCGACCTAAACCGCCTCTGCGACGAGTACCTGCGTTTGGCCTACCAAGGCCTGCGGGCCAAGGACAAAAGCTTCAACGCTACCCTTAATACGGATTTCCTGGCCGACTTGCCGCGGGTCACGCTAGTGGGCGCCGACGTGGGCCGGGTGTTGCTCAACCTCTTTACCAATGCCTTCTACGCCGTGCGCCAGCGCCAGCAGCAAGGCGAGCCCGGCTACCAGCCCCAGGTAGGCGTGCGTACCGTGCTGCTCAATCAGCAGGTGCAGATTCAGGTCACGGATAACGGCACGGGCATGAGCCCGGCCGTGCAGCAGAAAATCTTCCAGCCCTTCTTCACCACCAAGCCCACGGGCGAGGGCACGGGCCTGGGCCTGTCGCTTTCGCATGACATCATCGCCCAAGGCCACGGGGGCTCCCTTGCTGTTGAAAGCCAGGAAGGACAGGGTACCGCCTTCACCATCACCCTGCCCTGCTAATTCTCCTCTCTATCCTGCATGAAACACACTTTACTGGTACTACTCGTGCTGTTAGGCACCACCAGGGGCCTGGCCCAACCGAAGGAAGGCGTCAGCCCAATCCCCGATACCCTCGCGCCAACCATCACGCGCTCGAGGCTGCTGCTGGCCAAAGCCTGGCGCTACCACGCCGGCGACAACCCGGCCTGGGCCCGGCCCAACTTCGACGCCAGCCGCTGGGACACGCTGATGCTGCGCTTTCCGGGGCGCGAAATGCCCCGCACTACGCAAACGGGGGTGTACTGGCTACGGCGGCGCTTCCGGCTAATCGACAGCCTGCGCCAGCGCACCCTGGTGCTCCAATGTTACCGCATGGGCGCGGTTGATATTTACCTCAACGGCCGGCTGCTGACCGACAGTGCCCACCGGGCACGCACGCGCGGATTCTTCTACGAGCCCGGCCTGCTGGAAGTGCCTCCCAATGGGCCCGCTGAGCAAGTGCTGGCCGTGCGCTTTGCGCCCCGCCGGCTCCCCCTGCTGCTTGGGGCCGACCGGTTAATTCCGTTGCAATTGGTGTTGGTTACCGTGCCAGAGCAGCAGCACCGGGAGATTCTTTCTGCCAATTTGGATGCCATTTATTGGGTGTTGGCCACGGTGTTTCTGCTGCTCGCCTTGCTGCACTACACGTTCTATCTCTACAACCCCGCCCAGCGGGCTAACCGGTATTTTGCCCGCTACGCCCTGTGTTTTTGCCTGGGCCTGCTATGCGTGAAGTATCAGGCCCATGGCTACACGGAAGTTCCCTCGTGGGAGTGGGCAGCCGCCACGTCGATGATTCAATTTACACTGCTTTTTCTCAGTGCCTTCTGGATGTCACGGGCCATGTACAGCCTGTTCGGCTTCCAGACCGGCCGCGTCTACGTGGGCTTGGTGGCAAGCGGATGCTTGTTCCTGGTAGCGCAGGAGCTCACCCTGATTTCGCCGTGGTACCTATTTCCGTACCTGCTGTTTGCGACCCTCATGCTGGCCGAGCAACTGCGCCTCACCGTGCAGGCGTTGCGGCAGCATCGGCGGGGGGCGCGCATTATTGCCGTGGGGTATGCTGCAGGGCTACTGGTCATCGTGGTTTACATGGGATTAAGGTTGCTGGGCTTCCCCTTGCCTGTGCTGTTTAGTAACTTCTTTCTGCTGTTGTCCATCCTGCTGCCGGCGCTGGGGATTTCGCTGTTTCTGGCCCGTGAGTTTGCCCTGGATGCGCAACTGCTGCAAGTGAAGCTGCGCGAGGTGGAGCAGCTGTCGGCGCAAACCCTAGCCCAGGAGCAAGAAAAGCAAGCGTTGCTGGCCGAACAGAACGAAACGCTGGAGCACCAGGTGGAGCTGCGCACGGGCGAGCTGCAACGCTCCCTGACCGACCTGCGGGCCACGCAGGCCCAGCTCATCCAGAAAGAGAAGATGGCCAGCTTGGGCGAACTCACCGCCGGCATTGCCCACGAGATTCAGAACCCGCTCAACTTCGTCAACAACTTCTCGGAAGTCAGCGCCGAGCTGGTGGCCGAACTGCGCGAGGAACGGGCCAAAGGAGTGGAAGCGGATGCCGGCCTGGAAGAAGAGCTATTGGAGGACCTGACGCAGAACCTGAGCAAAATTACCCAGCACGGGCAGCGGGCGGCGGGCATTGTCAAAGGCATGTTGGAGCACTCCAGTTCCGCAGCCGGCGAGCGCGAGCCCACCGACCTGAACCGCCTCTGCGACGAGTACCTGCGCCTGGCCTACCAGGGCCTGCGCGCCAAGGACAAAAGCTTCAACGCCACCCTCACCACCGACTTCTTAACCGACCTGCCGCGGGTCACCATGGTGGGCGCCGACGTGGGGCGAGTATTGCTCAACTTGTTCACCAACGCCTTCTACGCCGTGCGCCAGCGCCAGCAGCAAGGCGAGCCCGGCTACCAGCCCCAGGTGGGGGTGCGCACGGTGCTGCTCAACCAGCACGTGCACATTCAGGTGACCGACAACGGCACGGGCATGAGCCCGGCCGTGCAGCAGAAAATCTTCCAGCCCTTTTTCACCACCAAGCCCACCGGCGAAGGCACGGGCCTGGGCCTCTCCTTGAGCCACGACATCATTGCCCAAGGCCACGGTGGCTCCCTTGCTGTTGAAAGCCAGGAAGGACAGGGTACCGCCTTCACCATCTCGTTGCCTGCATAATCCTTTGGTCGCTATGCTAGTATCTACGCTACTCAAACGGGTTGCTGTGACCGTGGGTCTGCTGACGCAGCTCCTGCCAGCCGGCTCGCTTCGGGCCCAAACCTTTCCACGCCAATACTGGGAAGCCAACGGCGACTCGCTGCGCCAGGTGCTCGACACCCAGCGCACCGATACCGCCCGCCTGCGCACGTTGCTGCACCTGGACCACATCTTCGACGGCTACCTTTCAGAGGCTGACTTCTACCGCAAGCTGGCCGAAAAGGTGACGCTCACGCGGCGGCTGCGGCGTCCCGAAGCCCCCGCTTTTCGACTTTGGCAGGCCGGTATACAACTCAACAAAGCCAGGTTAGGCACCGCGCCGGGGCGCGACAGCCTGCGGCGGGGGCTCGACAGCCTGCAGGCCGCCGTGGTGGCGTTCGACCGGCTGGGCTGGGCCATCGAGTGGCCACTGTCAGCTGTGTCCCAGCTCTTTGCCAAGCGCAAACAACCGGCCGCACGAATAGCCTGGCTGAAAGCCAAGGCGGCCCAGTACCAAGCCAGCGGGTCCCGGCAAAACCTGACTTATTGCCACTTTATGCTCGGCTACCCGTTCGCAAATCAGGGCGACTACAACCAGAGCATCAGCCACTACCTGCGTGCGGCCGACCTAGCCAGTTCATTTGACCGGTATCAGCAGCACAACCACCTGACGGTGGTGGGCTACTACTACGCCGAGTGGGGCAACCCAGCCCAGGCCCTGCGCTACCTGCGCCAGGCGCTGGCCGTGGCGGCCGCGCTGCCCCGCCGCGACGGCTACGACCAAAACGCCTACACCTACTGGGGCGTGGCCAAGGCTTACCGCCAGTTACGCGACTACCCCGCCGCCCTGCGTGCCGCCGACCAGTCCCTGGCCGGCGTTTCCTTAGATACGACCCGCCGCTACGCCGCCCGTGTTCCGGAAGTTCGGGCCTATGGGCTGACGCTGAAAAGCGCCGTCCTGCTCGACATGGGCCGCGGGGCCGAGGCCGCCCCCCTACTGGCGCGGGCCCAGCAGCTGGCCGACTCGCTTAAGCTCGGCATTTTAAACAGCGGCGGCGCGATGGAGCTGGATGCCACCTGGGCCCGCTACTACGCCGCCCGCGGGGAGCCCGCTCGCGCCGAAAAAGCCTGGCTGACCGCCTACAACAAGGCCCAAAGCTCCCGGTCAGTGCCGCTGCGCCTGGCCTACCTGCGCGCGCTGACTGACTTCTACGCCCGGCGGGGCCAGGCCGCACCCGCCGGCCGCTACGCCCGCACCGCCCTGGCCCTGAGCGACTCGCTTCGCGCCGGGCAGGGGACGTTTAATATGGCCGGCTACGAGGCCGAGCGCGTTGGGCAGGCCCAGCAGCAGCGCATCGCCGCCCTGCGCGAAACCCAGCTGCTGGAGGCGGCCCGCGCCCGCCGCCAGCGCCGCGTGCTCTGGGCTACGCTGGCCGGGCTGGCCCTGCTCGCTGGCCTGGGCTTCGTGCTCTGGCGCAGCAACCGCCAGAAACAGCAAGCCAATACGTTGCTCGACAACTCCCTCACGGAGCTGCGCGCCACCCAGGCCCAACTCATCCAGAAGGAGAAGATGGCGAGCCTGGGCGAACTCACGGCCGGCATCGCCCACGAGATTCAGAACCCGCTCAACTTCGTCAACAACTTCTCGGAAGTGTCGGCCGAGCTCATGCTGGAGTTGGAAGAAGCGCAAGCGGCCGGCGATGAGGAAGAAGCGAAGGCGCTGGCTGCCGACGTGCGCCAGAACTTGGTCAAAATCACCCAGCACGGGCAGCGCGCGGCTGGCATTGTGAAGGGCATGTTGGAGCACTCGAGCAGCCGCGCCGGCGAGCGCGAAGCCACGGACCTGAACCGCTTGTGCGACGAATACCTGCGCCTGGCCTACCAGGGCCTGCGCGCCAAAGACAAGAGCTTCAACGCGGCCCTAAATACGGACTTCATGGCCGACCTGCCGCTAGTAACCCTGGTGGGCGCCGACGTGGGCCGGGTGCTGCTCAACCTCTTTACCAATGCCTTCTACGCCGTGCGCCAGCGCCAGCAGCAAGGCGAGCCCGGCTACCAGCCCCAGGTGGGGGTGCGCACGCTGGTCTTGAACCAGCAGGTCCAGATCCAGGTGACGGACAACGGCACCGGCATGAGCGACGCCGTGCAGGGTAAAATCTTCCAGCCCTTCTTCACCACCAAACCCACGGGCGAGGGCACCGGGCTGGGCCTTTCGCTCTCCCACGACATCATCGCCCAGGGCCACGGCGGCTCCCTGACCGTGGAAAGCCAAGAGGGCGAAGGCACCGCGTTTACTATCTCCTTACCTGGCTAACCTATGTTTCCTGCTTCATTTTACCGCGTAGCGGCTTGGCTCTTGCTGTTGGGGCTAAGCCACGGGCCACTATCGGCGCAAACTCCGGCGGCCTCTCGCCACCGCTATTGGGATGCCCGGCCTGATTCCTTGCGGCAGGTGCTGGCTACCCAGCGCGCCGACACGGCCCGGCTGCGCACGCTCATGCACCTGGTCGATGTGTCCCTCCTGGTAGGGAACGAAACGAACCTAAAGGTGGAGGAGATAATGGAAACGGCCGACCTCAGTGCCCGGCTACACCGCCCCGAGCGGCGCGCTTACCGCCTGATGGCGACTGGAAAACGGCTCTACAACGCCCACGATGTGTCGCGCGCCCTGGACACCCTGCAGGCCGCCGTGGTGGCGTTTGACCAGCAGGGTCGGCTTGCTTCCAACCTGCTGTATGCCCTGCGCAGCGTCTTTGGCGAACTGAGGCAGTTAGAAGCCATGCGCCGCTACTACCAGGCCAGGCTGGTGTATTACCAGCCGCGCGGGGCCCCCGAAAGCCTGGCGCCTTGCTACCTGAGCTTAGCTTCCTACTACGGGGCGCAGGGCAACTATAACCAAGCCCTGAGCTATAACCTGCAAGCCCTGCAATGCTACCGCTTCTTCGACGGCAATACCTACAACAACCAATTGGCCACGATTGGCGCTCGCTACGCCACGTGGGGCAACACGGCGAAGGCCCTCCACTACCTACAGCAGTCTGTGGCCGGGCTGCAGCGCCGCCACGACGACTGCTTCTACGCCTATAAAATGATGGCCGAGGTGTACGTGCAGCGACACGACTATCCGGCTGCGCTGCGCGTGCTCGACAAGGCCCTCGTGCCCCCGGAACACGAGTATTCTTCTATGGCTTCCAAAAAAGCCCTAGTTTTTACGCTTCGCAGTGCGGTGCTGGTGGCGCAGGGTCGCCCAGCGCTGGCCCACCCGTTTTTGCAAGCTGCCCAGCACCTGGCCGATTCGCTCCACCTCCCGTTACTAATGGCGCAAGGTGCCCTGCAGTTGGATGCAACTTGGGCGGGCTATGAAGCGGCGCAGGGCAATGCGGCCGGCGCCGAAGCGCATTGGCTCGCGGCCTACCGCAAAGCCCGCGATGCCCACAGCACCCAGTTTCGCCTAGCCTACTTGCGCGCGCTCACCCGCTTTTACCAGCAGCACGGCCAGTCCTCGCCGGCTGCACGCTATGCGGTAGCCGCCTTGGCGCTGGCCGATTCGCTCGAGGCGCGCGAAGGGGCCTTGCACGTGGCCCGCTACGAAATCGAGCAAGCCGACCGTGCCCAGACCGCGCGCATAGCCGGCCTGCGGCAAGCCCAGCAGCAGGACGTGGCCCGGGCCCGGCGCCAGCGCTGGGTGCTCGGGGCCGTGCTCGCGGTGCTGGCGCTCATCGGCGGGTTCGCGTTTTTGCTGTGGCGCAGCAACCAACTCAAGCAGCGGGCCAACGCCCTGCTGAGCGAGCAGAAAGCCGAAATCCAAACCCAGCGCGACCAGACCACCCAGGCCCTGACCGAGCTGCGCACGACCCAGGCCCAACTCATTCAGAAAGAGAAGATGGCGAGCTTGGGCGAACTCACGGCCGGCATCGCCCACGAGATTCAGAACCCCTTGAACTTCGTCAACAACTTCTCGGAAGTGAGTGCCGAGCTGGTGGCCGAGTTGGAAGAAGAGCAGCTGCGCCCGGCCCGCGACGCGGCGCTAGAAGCCGAGTTGCTGGGCGACCTGAAGCAGAACATGGCAAAAATTACCCAGCACGGACAGCGCGCCGCGAGCATCGTGAAGGGTATGCTGGAGCACTCGAGCAGCCGCGCCGGCGAGCGCGAAGCCACGGACCTGAACCGCTTGTGCGACGAATACCTGCGCCTGGCCTACCAGGGCCTGCGGGCCAAGGACAAAAGCTTCAATGCCATCCTAAACACTGACTTTCTTGCTGACTTGCCGCTGGTGACCCTGGTGAGCACGGACGTGGGGCGGGTACTGCTCAACCTCTTTACCAACGCCTTTTACGCCGTGCGCCAGCGCCAACTCAGCGGCGAGCCCGGTTACCAACCGCAGGTCGGGGTGCGCACCATATTGCTCAACCAGCAGGTGCAGATTCAAGTGAGCGACAACGGCACGGGCATGAGCCCGGCGGTGCAGCAGAAAATCTTCCAGCCCTTCTTCACCACCAAGCCCACCGGCGAAGGCACGGGCCTGGGCCTGTCGCTCTCCCACGACATCATCGCCCAGGGCCACGGCGGGAGCCTCACCGTCGAGAGCGAAGCAGGGGAGGGCACCGCGTTCACCATCAACTTGCCAGTTTAATCCTGTCGTCGCTATGCCAATCCTTACGCTCGGCCTGCTGAAACGCGTCGGTGGCCTGCTGTGCCTGCTCACGCTGCTGCTCCTGTCACCTGGCCCCTTGCGGGCCCAAACCGCGCTCCACCGCTACTGGGCTGCTTCGCCCGACTCGCTGCGCCGGGTACTCGCTGCGCAGCGCGCCGATACGACGCGGCTGCGCACCATGCTGCACCTGGTAGATTGCTCGTTGTACTCAGTATCGGTTATGCCTGACATGGCCGCGGTCGTCGCGCTTGCGAAGCGTCTGCGCCGCCCGGAATACCGCGCCTACCGCTTGCTGCTCGCCGGGGTGCAGGGAAAGGGGGCGGCAGCCCTCGACAGCTTGCAAGCGGCCGTCACGGCCTTCGACCAGATGCACCGGCCTGCAGCCTTGCCGCTCAGCTACCTGCGCGAGGTTTTCAGCTCTCTCAACCGCGAAGAGGCCCGATTGGCCTACTATCAAACCAAACGCGTCCAGTACCTGCGTAGCGGGGACACCATCAGTCTGGCGGTGTGCCACCATGCGCTGGGGGGCTCCTACACCTACCGGGGCGATTACAACCAAGCCACCAGCCAGTACCTGCACGCAGCGGAGCTAGGGCGCTCGGCTTCCCCGTACTTGTACCACAACTTTCTGCTGAGTGTGGCCGGCGGCTACCGAAGGTGGGGCAACGACGCCAAAGCCTTGCATTATATGCGTTTGGCAGAACCTGGCCTGACCAGTATTGTCACCCGCGCGGGTCTGTTTCAGGCACGTGGCTTTATTTACCTGCGTCAACAGGACTACCCGGACGCCCTGCGCGCGGCCGACCAGGTGCTAATATCCACCGCATCCGTCGGCCCGGGACCCGCGCCGGCGGCAATACTGCGCGCAAGGGCCTACGCCTTGGTGTTGAAAAGCCAGGTGCTGCTTGCGCTGGGTCGGGTACGCGAAGCCGGCTTGCTGCTGCAGCCGGCCCAGGCCCTGGCCGATTCGCTGCGTCTGCCGCTGGTAACGATGGCAAGCGCCAATGAGCTGGACGCGACCTGGGCGCGTTATTACGGCGCCCGGGGCGAGCCGGCCCGCGCCGAAGCCTACTGGCTCCGAGCCTACCGCAAAGCCCGCGCGGCCCACAGCACCCCGCTGCGCCTGGCCTACTTGCGCGCGCTCACCCTTTTTTACCAGCAGCAGGGCCAGCCCGCGCCGGCTGCTCGCTATGCGGTCGCCG
This sequence comes from Hymenobacter plasmatis, assembly GCF_020711255.1. Classification (GTDB taxonomy): domain Bacteria; phylum Bacteroidota; class Bacteroidia; order Cytophagales; family Hymenobacteraceae; genus Hymenobacter. The sequence goes on along the minus strand of NZ_JAJFAW010000023.1, from coordinate 54,875 downwards.
CCTTGGCGCTGGCCGATTCGCTCGAGGCGCGCGAAGGGACCTTGCACGTGGCCAGCTACGAAATCGAGCAATCCGACCGCGCCCAGACCGTTCGCATCGCCGGCCTGCGGCAAGCCCAGCAGCAAGCCGCGGCCCGGGCCCGGCGCCAGCGCTGGGTGCTCGGGGCCGTGCTGGCCGCGTTGGCGCTCATCGGCGGGTTCTCGTTTTTGCTCTGGCGCAGCAACCGGCTCAAGCAGCGGGCCAACGCCTTGCTCAGCCAGCAGAAAGCCGAAATCCAGGCCCAAAAAGGCGAGCTCGAAGCCCAACGCGACCAACTCGATAATTCGCTGACGGAATTACGCACCACGCAGGCCCAATTGATTCAGAAGGAGAAGATGGCCAGCCTGGGCGAGCTCACGGCCGGCATCGCCCACGAGATTCAAAACCCGCTCAACTTCGTCAACAACTTCTCGGAAGTGAGCGCCGAGCTAGTGGCCGAGCTGCGCGAGGAGCGGGCCAAAGGAGTGAAAGCGGATGCCGGCCTGGAAGAAGAGCTATTGGAGGACCTAACGCAGAACCTGGTCAAAATCACCCAGCATGGGCAGCGGGCGGCGGGCATTGTGAAGGGCATGCTGGAGCACTCGAGCCCCAGCGCCGGCGAGCGCGAGGCCACGGACCTGAACCGTCTGTGCGACGAGTACTTGCGCCTAGCTTACCAGGGCCTGCGGGCCAAGGACAAATCTTTCAACGCTGCGTTGAGTACCGACTTTCTAGCGGACCTGCCCACTGTGAACGTGGTGGGCGCGGATGTGGGCCGGGTACTGCTCAACCTCTTTACCAACGCCTTTTACGCCGTGCGCCAGCGCCAACTCAGCGGCGAGCCCGGTTACCAACCGCAGGTCGGGGTGCGCACCATATTGCTCAACCAGCAGGTGCAGATTCAAGTGAGCGACAACGGCACGGGCATGAGCCCGGCGGTGCAGCAGAAAATCTTCCAGCCCTTCTTCACCACCAAGCCCACCGGCGAAGGCACGGGCCTGGGCCTGTCGCTCTCCCACGACATCATCGCCCAGGGCCACGGCGGGAGCCTAGGCGTCGAAAGCCAGGAAGGGGAGGGCACGACCTTCTCGGTGGGGTTGCCTCTGAACCGCCCCGCCTGATGCAGGTCGGCGTTTTGGTAAGCGGCTTTTCAATCAACCGGGTACCCTGACGATAAAAAGCCCCAACCCAACCCAACCCAACCCAACCCAATTAAAATCAGATGAGCGCTGACCCGTATAAGCAAAGTTTAAACGACGCTGTAACCAGGCTAATTGACATTCGCGAGCTGCTATTCGACGCTACTTTTCAAGTTGCCATTACAAACGAGCTAAAAGACTGGTCAGATACCGTCGATGTCGGCGAGGTACACACTATCCCCAAAGAATTATTAGACAGTTGCAGCGACACTAATGTCCAACTCCTCGCCAAACTTTTAACAAGTGTTGAGAGGACCTGTGAATCACTACTCAATCTCAACAATTTGGATTTACAGGAAAACGTGTGACCAGGAAACCGCTGCTCTCTAAACCGACATGCCTGAAACAGCTGAAAGCAGTGTTTATTTAATTGCTATTGTAGCAAATACAAAAATTATAATTATTACAAAAACAGCAACTTAACTCATTTATGAAAGATTACTAATTCATTAGGAAAGGGTGATTTCCTGCGGTAATGTTGTGGTACCTAACCACACCTTATCACAATTTCTTACATGTTTTCAACCCGCCAAATCCAAGCTTTAGAAGCTGGAAAAGCAGCTAATTCGCCAGCTATCCGCACCTTGGCACAAGCCGAATTACCCGCTTCTGTTTATGCTTCCTTCGTCTACAACGAGTACTGGTTAACCGGCCAAGCAACCATTGACGAGTTATTGGCCACCCTGAAAGCGGCTTCATCAGACCTGGGAGGCCCTTTGTGTTACTTACCTCACAAAACCCTGGCAGGTAGGACGGCCCAGACCAGAGAGTTGCTGGCCCAACGAGTGCCCTTTATTACCGAATTCGGACAACACCTCACGTACCTGGAGCGCGGGAGTCCGTTGGAGTGGCTGGCTTACCTGACGCAAGAGATTCATAAAGCTGAGCCCGAAGACGTCGACTATTTCTTCACTGAAATTGCTGCCACGCTGCAGCACGAAATCGTTATTCGGACCGCCACTGCTGACTTCCGCATCACTGAACTGGAGATTTACTACAACGGTCGTAACCATCCGGACCCATACGTCCACAAGGGGCCCGAGCAGCTCAAGCACCTGCACTGGTACTTTAACAAAGCCTCCAGTCTCGACCTGACTTTTGGTGACCAGGAATCCAACAGCTTCGGTGGAATTCTGCTGCGTGGACTGGAACAACTGCCGCTGGAGCCGACAAGTGAACCAGCCAGTGCCGGCCTGTACACCTCAGGGCCGCGCAATATTGTGAGAACCCTGGTTGCTAATTGGGGGAGTGCCCTATACAACTCATTTCACTTCGGTTTAGCTAATGCCCCCGCGCCAATTCCAAGGCCAAAGCAGCCTTGGCGGACGCAGCGATTTGGCCTGGTCCTCCGCGCCGATGATACTAGTGCAAACCCCTATTTCGCACGCCCATACCGCTTTTTGACCAACGAGAGCTACTTAAAACAGCTCAAGAACAAGGAGGCTATATGTCAGGAGCAGCAGCTGGATGCAGACACAGCTTACCGCATCCTGGGCTATAAGCCGAGCTGGCTATGAGCGCCACCCATTCGGCCGGCCGGTTCTACCTAGCTGACACTCTCGCCCAGAGGCACCCTAACACGGCTTCTGCCCTCACCAATGCTTTGCGCCTGAGTGGAGTTGAAGTCGCTACTCTTCCTGGTACCCGCGACATATGGGCCCGGGATTATATGCCCGTTCCCACCGCCCTTGGCAGCCTGGTGCAATTCCGCTACGCCCCGGACTACCTCCGTCCCAAACGCTGGCACCGAACCATCACTGATGGTGCCAACGTCACCCAACAGCTCGGGCTGCCGTTCAAAAGCAGCCCCCTGATTGTGGACGGTGGAAACGTCGTCAGCCGGTTCGGCCGGGTTATCATGACTGACAAGGTGCTTCGCGAAAATCCAAAAGTGCCAATCGCGCAGTTACTGACCTCTTTGGCCGAGGCCCTGGAAGTTAACCGTATCGACCTGGTGCCCGCCCATCCCAAAGATTTCACTGGCCACGCCGATGGCCTGGTGCAGATACTCGATGAGCGCACGGCCCTCATCAACGACTGCCGTCGGCATGAGCCCGCCTTATGGGCCACCCTGCAGACTGCGTTACGCCGCGCTGGTTTTGAATGCGTGCCTCTTCCCTACAACCCCTATCAAAACCCGGATTATACCTCCGCAATAGGGGAGTACATCAATTTCCTGTGCGTAAGCAGGACGCTCATTGTCCCCACCTACCAGCAGGCCGAAGATGATGCCGTGCTGCGTCGCCTACAGGCCCTTTACCCAGGCCACAACATCATTCCCGTTGATGGGAGAGCCATTGCCAGGCAAGGCGGCGTGTTTCACTGCGTAACCTGGTCGAGCGAAGTACCCGTGCATGGCGGCGCATGAAAAATGGCAAGGGATAAACGAAACGAGCGGACCATCTGGCCCGCTCGTTTCCACCCTACACCTAACCCACGGTTAGTAACGGCTCCAGGGCTTCCCCTGCCACCAGCTGGCCCCCAGCGAAGACGGAACCCTCAGCCGTCAGAGCATCGCCTGCACCCGCACCTTCGGCCGCTCGCTGCAAGACCCTGCCCGTCGCCCCCGGCTGGGCCAGCAGCAGCGCCGCACCTCCGCCTTCACTACCTCCTGGGACTAGCTATGGGAAATAGGGTAGGGTACTTGGCTCAGATACCATACGTTTGTAGATATTTAATTCATTAGGTAACGAAGCACTCCTGTATGGCTATTGATGCGCACTTTACTGGCATTCGTGCCGCAATTCAAAACGAACTGTCCCAAGCCACCAGTAGCATTCGGGTAGCTGTAGCCTGGTTCACAGACCAGACACTTTTCACGACCTTGCTAGAGAAGCTAGCTGCTGAGGTAAGCGTACTAGTTGTAATACGTAATGATGTAATCAACCTCAATCCCACGGGTATTGATTGGCAACAGTTGATTGACGCTGGTGGCACGCTATTCTTCTCTCAGGAGAGCCCCCATCTGCACCATAAATTATGTGTTGTTGATGACAAGAAGGTCATTTCCGGCTCTTACAACTGGACATATGGGGCACAACGTAATCAAGAGAACATTGTGGTTTCTGACCAGCACGAATTAGTTAAGTCATTTCGAGCCGAATTCGACAATTTACTCAGCCAGGCTGAAGAGGTATCTAATATTACCCAAACAGCCGCTGTGGCCCCCCCTGCAACAAACTCCGCATTGGAATACGAAGCGCTAATGGAAATAGAGTACAAAAACAAGGATGAAGCATCCGATAGAAAGAAGCAGAGTTACAGGGAATTGGTATTGGCCGGTAATGCAGCTTACTTTCAAAAACGGTATGACGAAGCAGAGTCATACCTGCAACAAGCCTTAGCCTTGAAGCAGGACGGCATTGACGCACACGAAATACTAGCCGGCCTATATTGGCGAACAGAACAATTCCAAAAGTCAGTTGATATCGCTAAAAAGGCCGAAGCATTGGGTTTGAAAAGTGCTGAACTTTGGAACGCATTGGGGCTTGCATATGATGGTCTTAAGCAGTTTAGGGAAGCTATTCACTGCTTTGACCAAGCCATTAAGCTAGCTCCTCACCTTTCAACGCCATACCGCAATAAATTCATCTCCCAGCAGGGCAACAGGCAAACAAAAGATGCCGACCTCACTGCCTTGGAAGGCGGCCGGATTGCTACCGAAGCAATAAGAAAATACAAAAACGGTGGGAACAACGACCTGCTTTTGCACGCCTATATGGACAGGGCCTTTTTACATTCCGACTTACCTGAAGCTCGCAAGCACGCTCAGGAAGCATTAGCACTATTTAACAGGATACCTGTTAAACATCAGGACATGCACGACTTGGAGGATATCAACGCTGTATTAAACGAGAAACCTCGCTTCTAATGCTATGATTTCACTTTTGGGGCTTCCAGGTTCTTAGAGTGACTTGCTGACTCCAGCCCAGAAAGCTACCTGTTAGAAAGCCCCGAAAGGAAACGAGCGGACCATCTGGCCCGCTCGTTTCCTTTCCACCCTATACTTCAAAATGCGGCCAGTCCTTGAACCCGGGCCAGTCGCCGCCCCAATGCACCCGCGCATCAGCCGCCTTGATCAGCCGCGCAAACTTGCTCAGTAGCAACCCCGACCACGACGTTTCCCCATTGGGCAGCAGAAACGCCACGTCCAGCGCCGAGCATGGCAGCCAGTTGTGCTTTGACTCGCCCCCGCGCTTGTACGTCACGATTTTCCCCGGCTTGGTCCGCCCCTGCGCATACAGCTCATCCTGCCGGCCTACCGACCGGTAGCACTCCGTAATCACGGGCAAGCCCAGTAGCCGCAGCACCGGGTCAGCTTCCCACCGGGCCAGCGCCTGGGCATACGCCGCCCCCAGGCTCGGCTTTGCCTGCATCAGCCGCGCTGCCTGAATGCGCTGTTGCACGCCGCTCAGCTTTGGCACGACCCGGGGTAGGGGAGCCCTGCCAAGCACCGCCCCCGGCTTGGTGCCGACCACGCTACTTTGCGCTGTTTCCATGGCTCCCGTCCTCCCCAGTCCCAGCCTTCACCAGCGGCAATACTTCCGCCGGCACTTTCACCACGGACTCCGGCCGCTGCAGGGCCTTGCGCACCGTCGCCCAGATGGTCACGATGGCCACCAGCGCCTGAATTATCAGGTGCCCGTAGTTCTCAATATTCGTCGGGTCCGGGGGCACCAGCTCGTGGCTGGCTACCTGTCCCAGGAGAGCCGTCATGCCAATATGGGCAAAGTGGCCGGCTTTCGTGCTGCTGAACATATGCATGGCGTCAATAAAAGTTTATGTCCAATGGTGTCTTTAATATTTTACTGTCTTTAGTAAAATTTAGTTGTATAAATTTTGTATCAAAATGCAACCTTTATTAATTGCACTTTTCAGTTGATGCACTGGCGGTGTCTACTTGGTTCGAAGCAGTTGGGCGGCTCCCCGGCCCTCCGCTCCGCTGCGGGCCGGGGCCAGGCTATCCAGGGGTGCGCTAACGCTCCCGTGCTGCGCACCGCTTCCGTTGGTCGCGCCCTTACCATCCTTGCCGCATTCCCCCGACGCTCCAGCCACTGAGCGCAACGCACGCCCTACGCTCCGGCCCACCTCATTTCGCTTCCTACGCCAACGCGGCGCACCGTTCATCGCTCCTGGCGTCCCTCTTCACTAGGCTTGCTATGGCTCCGGTCGCTGCACTCGGCCGGCCTGCGCTACCGTAAAACCACCGCACCCGCCCGGCTCAATTTCGCTCCGCCAGCTGCGCCCTGCTGCGCTCCATTCGCCCGGCTCATCCCACCACCCTGATACTTTAGTTTCAGGGTACTGCCACCTGCCCCAAGAGTCAGGCCGCAGCCCCCGGACACTCTCGATTTACCCCCAGCGCCAGCCCCCCTGCAGCCCGCCTTCCGTTGGTCAGCCAGCCGCCCCACCGCCAACCCACCGCACCGCTGCCGTGCCGTGCAGGGCCCAAAAACGGCCCCCACGCCGCCCGCCAGCACCCCCTGATTCGGTTGCAGGCCGCAGGCCGAAAAAGCCTGCCACCCGCCAGTAAAGCTTGCGTTCCAGCCACGCAGGCAGAAGCAAGGCCCGCTTCGCGGAGGGTTTCATTGGGGAGTACCCCAAGCCCCCGCCATCATGCCCCGGCTAACGCCCGGTCATCTTCCTCGGCTTCCGCAGCCCGAAAAGGGCCGCTCCACCCTCATAAGGCCGGCTCCGCCGAGGATCCATTGGGGGCCTCAGGCCGTCCCCCAAACCCCCAGGCCAAGGCATATAGTCTGTTTGGTCAGGCCTTGCCCGGTGCCGTTTCCGGTCGGGTAGGGGCCGCCTCAGTCCAGGGGCAGCAGCTCCACCGGGCGGCCCAGGCGGCGGGCGGCCTTCAGCGTGCTCAGCGTGCCCTTGCTCTGGCCGTCCCACACCACCAGCACCAGGGCGGCCCGCTTCACTATCTCGGCATTGCGCACATGGGTAGCGGCCGTGGGGCCGTGGGCGGCATAGTCCGGCCGCAGCTCGGTTAGCTGCACCCCGTGGGCCCTGGCCCAGCGGGCCGCCAGGGCGTCCACACCAGCAGCCCCGCCGCTCACCACTTCCGCCGGCTCCAGTTCGGCCAGCCGCCGGGCCAGCGCGGCGCAGCTTCTCACGCCCCGGCTTCCCACCACTGCTATTGCCTTGTTTTTGTGTTTTTCCATGTATAAAGATAGTCAAAAATAACTTGCTTTCAAGACGCCTTTTATTAAAGTTTAGTTTGCAATTACAAAGTTTAGTTGTATCTTTAGTGTGTAGTCGGGAAGGCCCTGCTACCTGCCCACCCGGAGGCCTACGGCGCGGGCACCTCACAGCTACCTCATACAGCTATGCTCACCCCATTCCAGTTTTCTCAGCTCGCCGCTTCCGCCTGGTCCGGCCCGGCTCTCACCTGCCACTTCGCCAGCGTGCAGCGCTACGTTGCCAGCAGCGGCTACATCACTGAAACCTACCACGTCAGCTACCACGCTGGCGAAGGCCAGCAGCACGTTTACCAGGCCGGCGCTCCTTGTCCTTTTGAGGCCATTACCCAGGCCGTGGCCGCTTTCGCCGAGCGGTGCACCGTTCCGCAGCTTGGGGCCGCCGTGCAGGGCCACGCCTCGCGCATTGTATCCGCCGCAGAGCAGGCCTTTAGTGGGGCACCCAGCCCGGCGCCCGTTCAGGAGCCCGAGGTAGTCTGCGCCGTGTGCCGCGAGGGCCGCGATGCCTTCGGCCAGTGCCGTTGCTGCTATGTGCCCGCTCCTCACTTGGTCGCCAGTGCAGCCTAGCGCTACCCGGCAAGCCGTTCCCGCAGTGGGGGCGGCCTTGCCCCCGGCGCACCAGCTGGCCCGCGCCCAGTCGGCCTATGCCGCCGCCAAAGAAGCCCGATGGGCGTTGCGCGATGACTATTGCGATGCCCGCCGCCCCGGCCGCTTCGCCCGCCTCCGCGCCGCCGTTGCCGCCGTGCAGGCCGCCCGCGCCGCCCTCTCTGCAGCCGCTGCCCTCTATCACGCCAGTGCCCACGCCGCCGCGCTCCGGGCCGCCGGCTCCCTCATCCTCTCCGGTTCGCCATGCCTCCCACCATCACCCCCAGCCTCGCCCAGGTTGCCACAGCCTGCTTTCCCGTGCCCGGCGCTCGGTTCAGCGGCTACACCTTCGCCAAAGGCACCCGCTTCAATTGTCAGTTCGACGTGCCCAGCCCGCACACCGGGTCCGTGGTGGCCCACTTCCGGGGCACCGGCGCCACGCCATTCGAGGCCATAGCCGCCGCCGTGCAGCTCTTCCACGCCAGCGCCCACGCCTTTCCTCATTTCTAGCCACCAGGGGCCGCCAAGCCGGGCGGCCCCACCAAGCTCACCTCATCATGCCCAAAACCGCTACTCCCACTTATCAACCTCACTTGCTGGACCCACACAGCGCCCAGCCGCAGCCGGTCAGCCCTGCCAACGGCAAGAGCTTCAAGCTGGCCGAATTGTACCAGCTGCTCGACTGTCAAACCGTCGACGTGGTGCGCCTCAGCCCCGAGCTGATTCTCATTATCGACGATGAGGGCAAGTTCCGCCACCCGGCCTACCTCAACCTCATCGCCACCTACCTCTGGTACCAGCACCAGCCCGAAGCGCGGGGCGTGGATTCCATTGTGGGCCGCGCCATTCTGTGCCACGACAAACAATTCAGGTAGCCACCCAGGGGCCAGCCATAGCTGGCCCCGCCTTTCCCTCAATTTCCCATGAAAACCAAGCTATTCCAAGCCTACGGCTACGAAAAGGAAAGCCACTCTAAAGTCGCCGTGCGCCTAAGCGAGCGTGCCGTCAGCCTCGCAAAAGCGAAGGCCTTATTCCGCAAGTACTACGTGCTGACGTCGCCCGTCACGGAGGCCAATTAACACCTGACACGGCGCCGGGGCCGGCCAATAACTGGCCCCACTTTTTTCACTCCCAATCCTTCCCAATTATGGCAACTGCCACCACCAAGCAAGCCGTCGCCCAGGCCGTGCCCGTAGCTCAAGCTGCTGAGCTAACCATCAACCCCAACACCCGCCCGGCTTACCTCGTCGCCGGCGTCGACGAAAGCACCGGCGAAGAAACCTGGACCAATCGTTTCCGCTACCTGCCCGGCCACCCGCGCCAGGTGCGTTTCGACGCCAAGGCTGGCCAGTTCAACATCGGCGGCACTGTGCCCCTCGGCAGCTCGCTCAGCTTCATACCGCTGGCCTGGCGCGTGTTTCAGGACGACATTCTCAACATGGGCCGCAAGCTGTGGGCCGAGCTGTTCTTCGCCGACGACAAAGGCGCCGTCTGCGCCGTGCTCTTCCACGGCTACAGCGTCGAAAACCTCTACCGCCTGATTGAGCCGCTTTTCTACGACGACCTCACCCTTGCCGATGTGACGGTGAAGGTCACCGCCGAGAAGAAGCAGACCACCAAGGACGGCAAGACGGCCACCTACTACATCGCCCAGTTCAGCTACGAAGCCGCCGACGCGGCCCAGGTAGCTGCCCGCCGCGACTACGCCCGCGACTTTCCCATCTGGCGTGCCGAAACCTACACCGGGGCCGCGGATATGCGCATCCAGCACGGCTACACCGTGCCCGCTGAGGACGACCCGCAGGGCCCGGAACCAGCCGCCGCTGAGCCCGCCACTTTGCCTCAGGCCGCCTAATGCCCAGCCCCCGCGGTGCCCGCCGTGGGGGCTACCAGGTTTCCCACTTATTCAATGCCTTTCGCGATGAACTACCCCACCGAATTGCCCCAGCTGTCCGTTGAGCAGCCGGCCCGCGACGATGCCGAGGCGGCCTTGCTGGCCCAGCTGGCCGAGCTCCTGGCCGATACCGACCCGCTGCCCGACCTGCGCGACTTTGCCCCGCAGGTGCGCCAGCTCTTTCCCGAGCCCGCTTACCTGGTCGGCTGTGGCAGCGCCCACATCTGGCTGCACCGCGCCGCCGACCCGCAGCGCCTGGCCCTCATCCGCTAACCCTCTTTTACCCGTACCGCCATGTTCCACGCCCTCACTGCTTACCCCGACCTGACCGCGGCCCAGCACCGCGCCCTGCCCCAGGTTTCCAATACCGACCTCTCCAAGCTCAAAGCCGACATCATGGGCCAGCTGCGCCGGCCCAACCCCGTGGCCATGGCCTTCGGCACCCACTTTCACGCCGCCACGCTGGAGCCCGCCACTTACGCCCGCACCGAGGAAAAGTGCCAGTGGGCCCTGTTGGAGCAGTTGGCCCGCCAGGTGCGCCGCCAGCGCTTCTGCCGCGACCTGCTGCACCGTGGCATCCCGGAGCTGACCCACTCCGCTATTCACACCGCCACCGGAGTAGGAGTGAAGGTGCGCCCCGACTTGTTGGTCAGCAGCCCCGCTGGCCGCCAGCTCACGCTCATCGACTTCAAAACGACCAGCGCCCCAGACTACGCCCACTTCCTGGCCACCACCGAGCAGTACGACTACGACCGCCAAGCCGCCCTCTACACCGACGTGCTAGGGGCCACGCGCTTCCTTATTATCGGCGTGCAGAAGAAAGCCCCGCACGAGGTCTGGCTGTTCGAGGCCACCGCCGCCCCCGGCTTCATCGAACAAGGCCGAAAGAAGTACACCGCCCTGCTACGTCACCATGCCCGCCAGCACACGGCCTTTGCTCAGGCCCTGACGCCAGAAATGTCACAAGCAGCGTAGGCCTGACTAAAAGCCACTTATTCAGTAGGCACTGACACTGGAATGGGTAAGGCCCGGGATTTTGCAGCCAGTGCCTGCAAAATCCCGGGCCTCTCTATGAATGCTTATGAAGCAACAGCCTCCAGTAACTATCAGAAAAGCCTGTTGGTAGGCTGCCAACAGGCTTCTCTTATGAAGCGTTATGCTCGCGCCCGCCCGTTGGCTCAGTGTTTAAGCCGCTCCCAACCATTTATCCCGGTGCCAAGCCAGCAGTTCCGGGTCTGGCAGAAATCGTGGCTTAGCCGGCAGGCGCAGTCCCTGGCCATGGAATTGCCCCAGCAGCGCCCCCGCGGCATGCGCGTCCGGCCGGCTGCCCGTCCTAACCACCGCAGCTACTTCAATCACGTAGTCCTTGGGCCGAATAGTAAATAGCCCTAGTTCAAAGGCTCGGTCGTGCAGGGCATTAAGCGCTAATCCATTGCGCGGGTTCAACCGGTTGGCCACATCCACCGCCCAGGGCTTGATATGCCCCGCGACCAGGAGCGCCGGCTGGCGTAATCCCGTAATGCAGCACGTGTTGTCATACGCCGCCATGACCATTTTGCGGAAAAACTGCTGGTTAACGCGCACCTGCACCAGCTGCTCTTTTACCCGTCCTACCGGAACCGGTGGGAGAGGCTCTTCCGCCGCGGCCACCTCGTCCAGCGTCAAGTGCTTAGCAGCAGCAAGCAGTTGCTCGCTTTCCAGCGCTTTGCCCGACCAGTCGGCGTAAAATTCCTGCCACACTTGCCGGTCCAGGTGGCTGGCATTGCTCATGCCGGCCCGCCCCAGGCTAGGGTCAAGGCTGGCAAAGTTCACCAGCTTAAGAGCCACCGAGCTCGGGGTTCGGTCCAGTAGTCCTGCCAGCTGAATGATGGCCGGGTTGCCTTTGTGCATCTGCCCAAAAGGCAACTTGCAATACAGGTTGATAGCCAGAAGCAATTCGTCACGAGTCCAAAGGCGTTGACCGGCTTTCATGGCTGCGAAGTGCGCTCCTTTGATGGTGACACTTAAAGGCCTAACACGTAGTGCATGAACGGGCCAAGACTGCCAACAACCATGGCAATAGAAAAGGAATGACGTGCAAATAAGCTGAGTTGAGGAGTCGCTTTCATGCAGGCAATATAGGTGCGCCATACATGGCTTAAAGCACAAATCCTCTTTTAAATTTAAACTACACTGCTGGCCTTTCCTTTAACAAGCTCTTTTGAGAGGTAGTAGAGCCGACAGCATTACGCCGAGCCGCCGCTACTAAACAGTAATTCACAACTTGAAAAACAACAAAAAGCCCACTGGCAAATTGCCAGTGGGCTTTTTTATTAAGCGTGAAGAACCCTGTTTAGACAGGCCCCGTCTGGCTACACGTCAGTGCCCATCATGCATTTGGTGGAAAAGAACGGCTTCCTTGCCCGGCGCGCTATGCATCAGATGGCCGAGCACCTTATAGCATAATAGTTTAGCTGAGAATGACCGCTTCCTGTAATTCCTTAACAAGATCAGCGAACTTGGCAGCATCCCTATCTGACTCCTCAATCATCGAGTTAATTACTGCGGTGCGGTGGTTCTTATCTGCCATTTCAAACTGCTCTCTGGGAGTCCACTTATAAGGGTTGCGAACTCTTTCAAATGGACTCCAGGCAGTGCCATTCTTTTCTACTACAATCTGGTTACTGACTTGGCGAACAATTGTCCTGAACGTGTTTGCAACCTCTTCAGGGACTTGCTGGCCATGAATTGGCGCCCCGATTTTGAATGAATAGTACATATCACTCGCTGGGTCATCTTGGTAATGGTCCATGGTAATAGGGTAGCCTCTCAGATGGCAAACGGGCTTTACTTCATCTATCGGCCAAGCCTTTTCCAGTTCCGACCCGAATTCCTTAAGTATGTCGCTTTTCAGTTCATTGACTACCTGCGAACAGTACCAGGCACTCTCGAAGCTCGCATAATCTCCCCGCAACAACTGCTTTGTTTCTTCCTTCATAAAATTATCGGGTGTTTTCTCGGTGAGGTGATTAATGAGGTGAATGTATTGCTGGATGGTTTCCCGGACAATCGGATACGCAGCGGCCGCCCGATGGCAGTTGTTTAGCCAAGTGGTGATGTCTTCTTTGTAGGAAATAGCCTTGTAGTGCTCCTTGGTGAGCATGCTGCCTGCAGGTGCTTTATAGTTGCCGCCGTCCAACGTTAGGTAGAGCAGCTTGGCGTGCGGCTTATGCTGGCGGTAGCGCTCCAGCTGATTGCGCTGGTTGACGGCGTAAATCTTGTTCTCGATGAACAGAAACTCTCCTTTAGATTCCAGGTAGATATCAATTCGCCCGCCCTCGGTATAGTCGGCATCAATTTGGCCGATATGTTTCTCCACCACTAGCTTGGCACTCGCGGTATCAAAGTTTGCAAAGTCCGCGAAGCCCATTTGCTCGATGAAAAGCCGCAGAAAAGTATCCTGCATCCCATGGCTACCATCCGGATTAAGCAACTCCCCCAGAAAAGCCGAATGCGTCCGCACTTCCCGGGTTTCAATTTTAAGAATTCGGAACACATTGAAGTTTTCCCCGCTCAGTAACGCAAGCTTCTTCTGCGTTCGCGCGATTGCCGAAACTTGGTTCAGCATTCTTTTAAGTACCGATTCGTCCATACAGTGTGGAAATGAGTGAGATTTAGGAAGCGTAAAGATGACCCGCAATAACGACAAACCATGACGCTGAAAGGAAAGAATATGTTTATTCTATTTTATTAATAACTCCCAATACTTAGCTATTACTAACCTGTCTCAGTTCAATCATCGCAAAACACGCTTAAGACGGGCTGAAAAGCCCAGCGGACCCTACTCATTTATGGCTGAATAACCGCAAAACAGCTGTTTATTGCACCTTGAGCAATGGGCAGTTTCGGCTACGACACTGTTTGATGAAGCAAACGCTCAACTTCGCTGCCTGTCGTCCTATTTAATCCCTCTTTCTTATGCGGCACCCGCGCCCCTTTACCCCTCGACCAGACTACGACCGGCTGGCCCACGCCGGCAGCATCCTAGCCGAATGGTCCCAAGCGCAGCCATCGGAGCCGCAATTGGTCTCCCCAGCATTCCGCGAAGCCTTTACAACGTGTATAGCTGAACTCCTTGACGCCAAAGACCCGACGGACGTGGAATGCGAAGACATCTATGTCACGTTGCGCGAGGCGGCAGGCATCAGCGTGGGTCAAGCCTACGCCTCCGGCCCGGGACGGGCCCTGCGCGCCGTTTCGGCCGCCTGCCAACAAGCGCAAGCGGTTGGAGTACGGTCAGCTACCACCGGAAAATGCCTCCTTTCCATCGCGGAACACCCCGACGCCCCCTTATGCTTGGACGAATTAACCCTGATAGCCGATGAACTACGGACGTATGTTGGGCCGGATTGGGAAATGATAGTAGGGCATGGAAGCCGTCCCTCCCTCATCGCTGGCCTGCGCGTAACGTTATTGCTGGCCCCCAGGCATTAACGCAAATGAAAGAGCGGATTGCCCCAAAATACTTATACCCCGGCGGCTATGGCTGTGGCGCCGCCGACTGTCCGAGCACGGCATCCAGCTCTTCCGTTGTGGGCAGGCTGCGGCGCAGTTCGGCGGGTAAAGCGCGGGTGAGCTGCCATTCGGCCACCCCAATCGGCTGGCTCAGGCCGCGCAACGCGTACTCGGCCACTACCCGGTTCTGGCTCTTGCACAGCACCAGCCCGATGGTGGGCTGGTCACTTGGGTGGCGCAGCAGGTCATCAGCCGCCGACAGGTAGAAGTTCATTTTGCCGCTGTCCTCGGGCTTGAACTCGCTCATCTTCAGGTCGATGATGACGAAGCACCGCAGCTTGAGGTGATAAAACACCAGGTCCAGGTAGTTGTCCTGCCCGCCGACTTCCAGATGGTACTGGCTGCCCACCAGCGCAAAGCCCTTGCCCAGCTCCAGCAGAAACGAGCGCACGTGCTCCAGCAGGCCCTTTTCTAAATCCCGTTCCTGCGCCTCGGCTCCCAGGGAGAGGAAGTCGAACGTGTACGGGTCTTTCAAAATATGCTGCGCCAGCTCCGACTGCGGCGCGGGCAGCGTTCGGCTGAAGTTGCTCACCGCCCGCCCTTGCCGGTGGTAGAGGCTGCTCTCCACCTGCGCGGCCAGCACGTTGCGGCTCCAGCCATTTTCAATCGTCTGATGCACGTACCATGCACGCTCGGCCGGGTCCGCTACCTTGTCCAGCAGGCGCACGTTATGACCCCACGGAATTTGTGCAACAAGCTGTTGCACAATTAACGCATCCAGCCAGGCCTGCGCAAAAGCCCTCATGTACTTAAGATTACGGGGCGAAAAGCCCGACGCCTCCGGGAATTCCTGGCGCAAATCCTGCGCCAGCTGGTCAATTACTTTAGCGCCCCAACCTTGCTGGTGCTGGCGCTGCAGAATTTGGTCGCCAATGCGCCAGTACAGCTGCACCAATTCCGAGTTCACCGCCAGCGCCGCCCGCACTTGGGTTTCGCGGATGTGTCGCTTCAATTCCGCCAGGAACTGCGGATAATCAGACGGCAACGAAAGAGTAGACATGCAGCGAAGGTAAAGTCAACGAAGAGAAGCCTCAACAGGCCCGTCCATTTCGCCATGAGGCCCGCAAAGCCAACATAAAAAAGGCCAGCCCCCAAGCGGGAGCTGGCCTTTTCATCCTACTGGTAAGTAGCGCGGCTACACGTCAATGCCATACGACCCTTCGGTGAAGAGGCCTGTGGCCGTGCGGCCATCGGCCAGGTGCACGGTAAAGGGCTGGCCGGCGTACCGGTCGGCAAACGTCACCTTGGCGGTCATCGGGTCCTCCACGAATACGAACAGGTACATGTCCACCGGCGTGGAGCTGCCGCTGTAGAGCGGGGCAAAGTCCAGGCTCACGCCCGGTGCCGATTCAATGGTCACGCCCGCCAGCGTCCCGTTCGGGCCGGCCAGCGTTACCTGCCCCGCTACCGTCCCGTCAACCACGGGGGTGGGCACTACCGGCGGGACGTCCACCAAGGGGGCGGGCTCCGCCGGGGCCGGGGACTGCTGGATTACGACCGGCGGGGCCACCACGACCGGGGGCGCGTCGGCCACCGGCGCCGCGGGGTCCACCACTTCCCCGAACAGGACATCAGAGGTCAACACTGCGCCGCCGTTGCCGTCCACGATGGCGTTAAAGAATTGCACTTCCTCGCCCGGGGTGCTGGCGGCCAGGCTCGTGCCGAGCAAGCCGGGCAGGCCCGCGGTGCGCAGGTCGTGCACCAGCAGCGTTTCGGTCGAGACGTCCACGCCGTAGAGCAGGTTAATCCGGTCCACGCGCGCTTTGGCATCGGCCGCGCCCGCCAGGGCCGCGCCGAGGGCCGTGGCGTATTTGCGCACCCGGCCGTCGTAGCGGGCGCGCAGCTTGAGCGCCGTTTTCAGGCGCTTGTCCGCTTGTTTTTGATAGGCGGTTCTTGAAAGCATTAGAAAGAGAGAATTAGAAGTAAAACCAAGAGAAACCGGGGCCAAGCCCCACCCAAACGGCCGGCGCTGGTCGGCGCCGGCCGCGTACCCTAGCCGCTGGCCTTACGCCACGTAGGCGATGGCCAGCGGGTTTGTGGCGTTGTTGTTGAGCGGGTAGAGTTTCCCGTTCAGCGACTGGTAGAAGTTGACGCCCAGCACGGCCATCACCACATCGTCGGCCGTCGGGGCCGTGGGCAGCGTGGCCACCAGCGCCTGGTCGGCCATGGTGGCCGCGCTGAGCGCCTGCGTGCCAAAGGGGGCCGCTACCGTGCCGGCCTCGTAGGTGCCGGTTTCAAAGTTCATCGTCGCCACCCCGTAGAGCAGCTCGAAGTGCGTGGCGCCCTGCGGGGCCACTAGGTCGGTGGCCGGGTTCAGGCGGGGCACTGTCAGGGTCACGTCTGCCCCGGCTGTGGCCACCGCGAAGGGGAAGAACAGGCTTTGGCCCAGGCCCGCGCCGCTGTTGAAGTCGAAGCCGAGCAGGCCGCCGACGTTGTCCTTGTCCACCACCCGCTCGCCGCGGTCGTTGGCTTCGTCCAGGCCCACGATTTGGCGCACGCGCTGGGTGAGCCGGCTCACCATGCGCGCGTCGGAGGCCGTGGCGATGAGCGACCGGAAGGCCGAGCGGATGAGCTTGCCGCCGGTGGCCGCGCGGCCGAATTCCGACGCGTTTTCGCGGGTGCGGGCCAGCGAGGCCGCCGAGGCGAAGGCGGCTTTGTTGGAGGCGGGTTTCTGACGGACCGTGCCGTTTTTGGCGAAGACAAGGCCGCCCACCGTGCCTTGCAACCCCAGGATGCCATTTTGAGAGGCCATGAGAAGAGGAAATAAAAGTTGGAGATAAAACCCGGCTGCTTGCATTTGTGCGACATTGCTACCAGGTGCAGCCCACCCCGTAACGCCGCTTGTTTTGCGCATTAAAAGACCGCCACAGCTTGGGCGGCACGGGCTGGCTCACCCCGCATTTCCACAGGCCGCGCCGCCCCTGCAGGGCCGCCGCTTGCTGCGCGGCCCGCCCCGCTATCCGATGGTTTGGGTCCCAGGCCCACGCCCAGCCGCGCACCACCAGCAGCGAATCCAGCGCCAGCGCCGGTTTGCCCGCCACCGGCAGGCGCACCGCGCCCAGGGTCCGTCCGTACAGGTCCACGCCGTGCCGCGTAAGCAGCACCAGCTGCGCCGGCCACAGCAGCCGCGCCACCGAGTCCGTTGCCAGCTTACCGAAAGGCTGGTCCCGCTCCGGTGCATCCACGCCCAGCAGCCGCACCCGGCGCACCAGGCCGCCGGCCAGCACGTCGTAGGTGTCGCCGTCCACCACCCGCACCACGCGCACCGTTTCCGTCACGAGCGGCGGACCAGCAGCTACCGTATAGGTTAACCCGTTGGCAGGGCGCTCATGTGCCGGGCCCGTGCAGCTTTGCGGGGCAAACGTCAAGGCCCCAACGGCCGCCACGCCACTTCCCGCCAAAAGCAGGAGCACCCGGGCACTTGTCCGCACCAGCTGTAAAAGTTTCATGATACGAACCTACGGGCCCTTCTTAGGGGTTGTATATTCGCCTAGCCAACTATACCCCACAGATACCAACTATGTCCCAGGTTTGCATTTATCCCAAGGAAGCAGCGGCCGTCACCGGCAACGGTTACCAGGCCGGCAAGCGCCTGCTGCAGCGCATCCGGGTGCAGCTCGGCAAGCCCAGCCGCGCCCTGGTTTCCATCCAGGAGTTTTGCGCGTACACCCACCTGCCCGAACAGGAAGTGCGCGCCGCCCTCGCCCGCAGTTAGAGCATGGTCCCCCCGTGTCTGAAGCGTAGGAGCAGCCACTATCCGGCTATCTCGTCCGACGATAGCGGCAAGGTTCCGTGTTCATTATTTTCGGGTGTTCACTACTAGTGAACGGCGTAAAAAAATGAACACGCTTCAAAGCCCACGCCAAAGCACTGATTCAGCTGTCCACTAAAAAGCCCGGCCTGGTACAACCAAGCCGGGCTTTTTCCTGCATAACACTCGCTACGTAGCCTACGCCACTGCTGTCTCAATCACACAAACCGGGTTGGGCACCGCCGCCGGCACTGGCAGTGCAGTCCCTTCCCATATCCGCCGCATCTCCTGGTGCTGGAAGTCTTCCACCACCTTGGCATAGAGCATCGTGGTTTGAATCTTGGCGTGGCCCAGCACCTTCTGCAGCACGGCCACCGGCAGCCCGCGCATCAGCGAGAGCACCGCGAAGGTGTGCCGCGCCGTGTGCATGCTAACCAGCTCGTGCTTGGGCTGCTGCCGCTTCACCACCTTGCCCTCCTCAACGGTCACCACTTCCACCATTTCCCGCAACCCCGCCAGCTGCGCAATGCGCTTCAGGTTGCGGTTCATCACCTGGTTCGACGTCGACGGCAGCAGGTGGGCCCGCGTCCCTTCGTATTTGTCGAGCAATGCTGCCGCGGGGGGCGTGAGGTAAATGCTCACTGCCGTGCGCGTCTTGGTCTGCGTCAGCCGCAGGATGCGGCTCCCGTCCCAGTTTTTTACGTTGGCCTTGCTCAACTCCGTCAAATCTGAGTGGCGCAACCCAGTGTAGCAGCAGAACAAAAAGGCATCCCGCGTCGCCACCAGGGAGGAGGGAAGCATGGCATTTTCCAGTAAGGTCAGCTCCGCGGCGCTCAGGTAGACCTTTTCCACGTCCGTCCACTTGATTTTCATTTCCCGCGCTTCCACGGCTACCGGCATCCGCCGGTCTTCGCGCACGTAGCGTAAAAAGGCCTTCACGTGCTTCACCGTCTTGCACACCGTATTCTGTGCCAGCTTCCGCGTCCCGCGCAGGTAAGCCAGAAACTTGTCGTGGGTGGCCAGGTCGTAATCCCCGAGCTGCAGCCGCTTCTTCAGCGACTTTTCCAGCCCTTTCAGGTGAACCAGCGTCGACGCCACTGACTCCAGCGACTGTGCCAGGTTGCCGCGGGCCAGCAGCGCCGCCTGATAGTCCACGTAAAGGTCCGTCAGCCAAAACACCGGTACTTCCGCTTCGGCCACGGGCGTGGCCACGACGGGCGGCGCTAATACCGCCTTCAATACTTCGGGCGTAATAACCGCGCCGGCGGCTCGCAGCTGCCGGTAGTGGGCGTGCAACCGGTCGCACAACGACTGCAAATATTCGTTGGCTTCCTGTGCCCCGGCAAAGCTGCGCCGAAACTGGTTGCGCTCGGCGTGCCACTCCGTGGCCAGGCAGCGCTCCCGTGTAGCGAAGCGCAGCCGCTGGTTATCAAAGTAAGCCCGCAGGTGAATGGTGCAGCGCCCCGCTGCGTCCGGGCGGTCGGTCCGCCGTTCAAACGTAATGGTCATCGGAAAAAGGGTTTAGTGGGAGAGATGCTTTTGGGGCCGCCGCTGGGGGCGGCAGTGGGGGCGCATATGCTCCTAAACCGGACTTTATTTCCGAAACCGTCCAAAAACAAAAAACCCTAAAAACCGCTTCTGAGAACAGATATGCGACTTTTAGGGGTCTCCGTATGCAAACGGTAGCGGTCTGGACGGGACTCGAACCCGCGACCTCCGCCGTGACAGGGCGGCATTCTAACCAACTGAACTACCAAACCGTTTGCCGGACGAAAAACGCGACTGTTTTCCGTTTTGGTGATGCAAAGGTAGGGGATAAAAACAACGGCCTGCAAGCCCAGGGTTAAAGTTTTTCTAAAAACGGGGGGGCGGGGAAGGTTGTATGTTGTTTTTCAGGCTCATTAATTTTTGTGGGTTGCCGCTGCGGCGGATGTTTTACCTTTGCCATTCGCCCGGTGAACGGCATTTGTTAACAGTGAGGTTGCAGGTTTGTGCCCCGGCCAGCCCGCAACCCGCATTCACCAGTCATTCTTTCTGTCTTTCCATTCGAAATATTCCTAAGTCCATGCTCCTCGATTTTGAACAACCCATTGCTGCCCTCGAAGGCAAGCTTCTCGAAATGCAAAAGCTGGCCGACGAGAGCGACGTCGACGTGAGCGAAGCCGTGGTGGCGCTGCAAGCCAAAATCAAGGCCCTCAAAAAGGAAACCTACGCCAACCTCACCCGCTGGCAGCGTGTGCAGCTTTCGCGCCACCCCGACCGCCCGCAAATGCTGGACTACATTGGCGGGATGGTCGACAAGTTTGTGGAGCTGCACGGCGACCGAACCGTTGGCGACGATAAGGCCATGGTAGGTGGCTTGGGCGAGCTGGATGGCCATTCCGTGATGTTTATCGGCCAGCAGAAGGGGCACAATACCAAGGAGCGGCAGTTTCGCAACTTCGGCATGGCCAACCCCGAGGGCTACCGCAAAGCCTTGCGCCTGATGAAGCTGGCTGAGAAATTCAACGTGCCCATCGTGACCTTGATTGACACCATGGGGGCGTTTCCGGGCCTGGAAGCGGAGGAGCGCGGGCAGGGCGAAGCTATTGCCCGCAATCTCAAGGAGATGTTCATGCTCAAGGTGCCGGTTATCTGCATCATCATTGGCGAAGGAGCCTCGGGCGGCGCTTTGGGTATCGCCATCGGCGACCGGGTGTTGATGCTGGAAAACACTTGGTATTCAGTTATTTCGCCTGAATCCTGCAGCAGCATTCTGTGGCGCACCTGGGATTATAAGGAGCAGGCCGCCGAGGCGCTCAAGCTCACGGCCATCGACATGCACAAGGCGGGCTTGGTCGATGGCATTGTGAAGGAGCCGCTAGGCGGGGCCCATACGGCGCCCGAGCAGATGATTGAAATCCTGAAAAACACGCTGCTCAAGACCATGAAGGAATTGGGCGCTATTCCGGCAGAAGACCGTATTAGCCAGCGCATTGATAAGTTCTCGGCGATGGGCGTAGTGGTGGAGTAAAATCAGTAAGCAGTTATCAGTGAGCAATGAACAGTGTCGTTCGGTAAACTCCTGGCAACTGCACACTGCTCACTGATAATTGTTCACTGACCTATGACCATCCATACCATCGACACCGGCTTATTCAAACTCGACGGCGGCGCCATGTTTGGCGTGGTACCCAAGAGCATGTGGCAGAAGCTCAACCCGCCCGATGCCAACAACATGTGCACCTGGGCCATGCGCTGCCTGCTCATTGAGGATGGCAGCCGGCTGCTGCTGATTGATAACGGTATCGGGGAGAAGCAGGATGAGAAGTTTCGCGGCCACTTCTACCTGCACGGCGACGATACGCTGGAGAAATCGTTGCGCAAGTTGGGCTACACCAGCACTGATATTACCGACGTTTTCCTGACGCACCTGCACTTCGACCACTGCGGCGGTTCGGTGCAGCGCCGGCCCGATGGCGCCCTGCAGCTGGCATTCCCTCATGCTACATATTGGAGCAATGAGGCGCACTGGGATTGGGCCGTGACGCCTAATCCTCGCGAGAAGGCCAGCTTCCTGAAGGAGAATATTCTGCCGATTCAGGAAAGCGGGCACTTGAAATTTGTGGACCTGAAAGGGGGCGCGCCCCACACGCTGCCGCAGTTCCGCGAAATCATCATGGCCGACGGGCACACCGAGAAAATGATGGTGCCGGTGATGGAGTATAAAGGCCGCACGCTGGCTTTCATGGCCGATTTGCTGCCCAGCGCGGGCCACGTGCCGCTGCCCTATGTGATGAGCTACGATGTGCGCCCGCTCATCACGATGACCGAGAAGGAAGCCGTGCTGCGCCGCGCTGCCGAAGAAAACTGGGTGTTGCTGCTCGAGCACGACCCCACTAACGAAGCCTGCACCGTGCAGCTCACCGAAAAAGGCCTGCGCCTGGGCGATACCCTGCGGCTGGCCGATTTATAAGGCCATAATTAGTTGTTTGCGGCTGGTTTTGCGTAACGCGCAGCAGCGGCAGTGCCAGCCCGGTGGCGGCGCGGCCGCCAAGCGCTTATTAATCAAACATAAACATCACAATGGCCCAGTTGGGTTTGGCTTTCTCGGGGGGCGGGGCGCGTGGGATTGCGCATTTGGGTGTGCTGGCAGCCCTCGATGAGCTGCAACTGCCCGTGGCACAGCTGGCCGGAGTGAGCTCGGGGGCCATTGCCAGTGTGTTTTATGCGGCTGGTTTTGCGCCCCGGGAGATACTGCGGCTGCTGCTGGCCACCAATGTCTTTCGCCTGACACGGCCGGCCTTTAGCCGGTATGGGCTGCTGCATCTCGATGCGGTGTCGCAGCTGATAGCACGGAAATTGGGCGCCACCGTCAATTTTGAGGACCTGAGCCGGCCCCTTACGCTGGTGGCCACCGACCTCATGGCCGGTGAGTCGGTTTACTTTAATACAGGGCCGCTGTTGCCGCCACTGCTGGCTTCGTCGGCGGTGCCGATTGTGTACCGGCCGGTGGAGTATCAGGGGCGGCAATTGGTGGATGGCGGCCTGCTTAACAACCTTCCAGTTGAGCCGTTGCTGGGAAAAGACGACCTGCGCGTGGTGGGTGTACACTGCAACCCCATCAACACTGAAGCTCACATTCCGAACTTTCGCCGGCTAGTGGAGCGCACCCTGCACCTGGCCATCAATGCCAACACGGCCTCGCGCAAAGGACTGTGCGATTTGCTTTTAGAGCCGCCTGAACTCCGGCATTTTCGGCCCTTGAGCTACAAGCGCGGGCCGGAGCTTTTCGAAATAGGGTACCGCTACACGCTGAACCAAGCCGAGGCCCTGCAGGCGCTGCTGTAAGGTTAGCGCCACGCTTGGTGGCCAATAAGCCATATTTGTAGCTCAGTAGTGCGTAATGCCGCCACTGCTCCGGCCGCTGATTCCCTCATTCACCTCCACCGTATCCCAATGCCCGCCCGCAAAAGCTCTACATTCTGGTATTACGCCGCCAAATTCGTGTTTTGGGTTTCGGGCTGGAAATTGGGCCAAATTGCCAACCCGGAAATCAAGAAAAGCATGATGATTGCGGCCCCGCACACCAGCAACTGGGACCTCATTCTGGCGCGGGCGGCGTTTTACCTCATGGACGTGGAAGTGCGCTTTACCGTGAAAAAGGAGTGGACCGAACACTGGCTGCTGGGGGGGATGGTTCGGGCCGTGGGCGCCCTGCCCGTAGACCGCAGCAAGAATAATAGCCTCGTAGATAGCATGGTAAAGCTGTTTGATGAGCACGACGAACTGGTCATCCTCATCACGCCGGAAGGCACCCGCAGCTACCAGCCGCGCTGGCGCAAGGGCTACTATTTTGCAGCGCTGGGCGCCCACGTTCCCATTCGGTTGGGCTACCTCGATTATGGGAAAAAAGAGGCCGGCATTGGCGAAGCCGTTTACCCAACGGGCGACTACGAGGCCGATGAAGAAAAAATCAAGGCGTTTTACCGCACCAAAACCGGCCGTTTTCCGGAGAAGGGCGTGCGGTAGCCCCTGCCTGATTTGGCGCCGTCGCTTACCTTCCGGCCATGGATAAGGTAGTCACGCTGCTCTGGATACTTTTTGCCCTCGGAGCCTTTGTGTTCCGGCTGATAATGAAAGCGCAGGAGACCAGCGCCCGGGAAAGTCGCGAACGGCCCACTCGCCCCGGTGGGGCCGTGCCCGAGCTGCCCACGGCCACGTTCCAGGAGATGCTGCGGCAGATGCAGGCGCGCAACGCTGCTGAGCCAGGTAGCCAGCCCACGCCGGCTACACCCCAGCCCACCGTGCTCCGCACGCCCGGCGGGCGCCTGATGCCGCGCGAACTGGCGCGGCCCACCCGGTCGCAGGAGCGGACCGAGATTCGGCCGGCGTCGTTGGAAGCGCCCGCTATGGCCCGCCTGCGCAATGCGCCCGCTCCGGTTGCCCGCCGGTCTTCCTCGCTGCCCCGGGCTTCGGCCCAAGCCCCAATGGAGGCCAGCCGGCCCACTGTGGTCGTGCTGCCCGAGCAGCCTCTCAATGAAACCGTGCGCCAAATGCTGCGGCAGCCCGATGGGGTGCGCACGGCTTTTGTGCTCAGCGAAATCTTTCAGCGCAAGTACTAGCGCGGGCTAGTCCTGGGTGAGGGCATACGCCACCAGGTTGGCGCCCATGCGCAGGGCCGCGTCGTGAATGGCGGGGGAGTCTTCGGGGTAGGTGCCCACGTCTTCCCAGCCGTTGCCCAGGTCGCATTCGTAGCTGTAGAAGCACACCAGCCGGCCTTTGTAAATCAAGCCGAAGCCCTGGGCCCGCTTGCCGTCGTGCTCGTGCACTTTGGGCAGGCCGCGGGGGAAGGCAAACTTCTGGTGGTAAATGGGGTGTGAGTACGGCAGCTCCACAAATTCCAGCTCCGGAAATACCTTTTTCATCTCGGGACGGATGAATTTGTCCAGCCCGTAATTGTCGTCGATGTGCAGAAAGCCGCCTCCGGTGAGGTAGCGGCGCAGGTTCTTGGCCTCGGCGGCGGTGAAGGTGACGTTGCCGTGCCCGGTCATGTGCACGAAGGGGTAGGTGAGCAGCTCGGGCGCGTCCAGCTCCACGGTGGCTTCTTCGGGCGCGATGTTGGTTTTCAGGGTCTGGTTACAGAACTGAATCAGGTTCGGCAGCGAGGTTTTGTTGGCGTACCAGTCGCCGCCGCCGCCATAGTGCAGCTTCGCGATTTTGAAGCTGGAGGTAGCCGGGCCAGCCGACGTGCTGAAGAGCAAAGCAGCAAAAAGGAACAGGTTTTTGAGCATGGCGGAGGGCATGGAATAAAATCAGCCTTTGGTAAAGTAAAAGCGGGAGCCGCAAAGTTGGTTCCCAAACTGCGGGGGCTGACGAAATCCGTATGCCAAGGCTAATTCTGGGCTGCGCATCGTAACGCGTATTTTCAGGGCGCGGCGCTTAGGAATTGCTGAGCGGCATGAGCTTTTGCTTGAGCAGCGTGAAGTCGATGGGCTTCACCAGGAAGTCGCTGGCGCCGAGCTGCATGGCTTTAGAGTAGCTTTCGGAATCGCCGTAGGCCGTGATTATCATCACGGTGGGGGGCGGAATGGGGTGTTCCACCTTGATGTTGCGGAGCAGCTCCAAACCGCTCATGCCGGGCATGTTAATGTCAGACAAGATGAGCACCACTTCCGAGTAATGCTGCTCCTGCGAGAGGTAATTGAGCGCCTCTTCGCCCGAAAAAGCGAAGGCAAACGAAAGCAACCCGTCGCGGATTTCGCGCCGGAACCGCTGCTCAAACAGCAGCTTGACATCCAATTCGTCGTCGACAACCAGAATCTTCATCATACAGCATAGGTTAATGCCTGAACATTTTCGCCGTTTACGGGCAGGCAAATCGTAAACTCGGTGTATTCCCCCGGCTTGGAATCCACCGTAATGGTGCCGTTGTGGCCTTTGGTCACAATATCATAGCTCAACGAGAGGCCCAAGCCCGTGCCTTCGCCAGTGGGCTTGGTGGTAAAGAAGGGCTGGAAAATACGCTGCCGCACGGCGTCAGTCATGCCCGTGCCGTTGTCCTTCACCCGGATGGCGACCTGCCCGTGCGGCAGCTGTTGGGTTTTCACGCAGACCTCGGGCCGGTAGCCATCTTGCCCGAGCTTTTGGCGCTGCTGCACGGCGTAGAAGGCGTTATTGAACAAGTTGAGCAAGACCCGGCCCATGTCCTGGGCCACTACTTCCACAGGTTTCAGGTTGTTGTCGAAGTCGGTGGTGAGGGTGGCGTTGAAGGACTTGTCTTTGGCGCGCAGGCCGTGGTAGGAGAGGCGCATGTATTCGTCGGCGAGGCGGTTGAGGTCGGTGGGCTGGCGCTGGCCGGGGTTGGCGCGGCTGTGCTCCAGCATGCCTTTCACAATGCTGTCGGCCCGGTGGCCGTGGTAGGTAATCTTGTCCAGGTCCTGGGTGAGCTCGTCAACCAGGTCGTCGGCGGTTTTTTTCTCTGCTTCGGGCAAGGTGAGCAGGGGGCCTTCCTTGAGCTCCGTGAGTAGCTCCACGGCCACATCGGCGAAGTTATTGACGAAGTTGAGCGGGTTCTGAATCTCGTGGGCAATACCGGCCGTCAGCTCCCCCAGGCTGGCCATTTTCTCGCGCTCAATGAGCTGGTGCTGTGTGTTTTGCAGGTTGTCGAGCGTTTGCTGCAGGGCGGCGGTGCGCTGCTGCACCAGCCGCTCCAGGGTTTCATTTTGTTGGGCCAGGAGCTGTTGCTTTTCGTGCTGCTGGGCCAGGGTTTGGCTCGAGAGCCGGCGCACCTGGTCGAGCTTGATGGCCAGCAGCCGCCCGTTGAGGGCAAAGCGGCGGGTGAGGAAAAGCGAAATGGCCAGCACCGGGCTCAGAAAGGCTGGAAACGTGAGCAGCGTGTGCAGCGGAATGGACAGGAACTCCACGTGCAGCAGCTTGGCGTGGTACCGGGCCATGTAGGCAAATACCAGCAGCAAGCTCAGCGCCACGCCATACCCGGCCGCAATGATGCCGGCCGCGCGCTTGGTGCGGCGCAGGGCCCCCAGCGTGAGGCGCAGCTGCTCGGCCGTGACCAGCACCATGAATATCACCGTGGGGTACCAGCTCAGTTGCGGGCCAAACGTGAGCAGCAGTAGGCTCACCACGTTGGCCACCCACAAAGAATAATAGATGAGGCTGATGCGCACATTAAACAGGCAGTAGAGGGCGCGCACGGCCAGCATCCCGCCCGTCTGGATGCACACGTAGGAGAGGATATCAGCCACAATCCGCAGGTTGAGCCGATGGATTTCGTCCAGAAACCCGGTGAAGCAAAAGCTGCAGGCCGTGAGCAGGGTGTACAGGGCAAAGTAGATGTTGGCGTTCTGGGTCGAGTTGTAGTAGTAGTAGGCAAAGTGCAGCATGCTCAGCAACAGGAAAGCGCCGAAAAGCAACATGTCCGACGTTTTGAAGGTGGCTTCCTGCTCGAAATTCTGCACCAGCTGCGGCAGCCCGGTCAGGTGCGCTTCCACCAGCATGGGCACGAAAAAGGAATTAAATGCCCGGAAGGGCGCCCACTGCGCAAAGCGCACCGCCAGCACCTGCTCGGCCCCGGCGCTGCTGGCGGGCAGCTCAATGGGTTCGCCATCGGGCCAGTAGGGCTGCACAAGGGCAGGGTTGGCGCTCACGGTGCCGTAGCGGCGCAGCAGCCGGCCGTTAAGGTACACTTCCGATGCCGCGTACTGGAAAATGCTCAGTGCCAAGGCCCGGTGCTGCAGCGCGGGGCCCAGCCGAAACCGCAGCCGGAGCCAGCCAATGCCGGCTTGCTTCACCTGGGGCGGCAGCTGCTCCAGGCCCACGGTTGGGTTTAGGGGCTGCCACTGGCTGTCGTCAAGGTCGGGCCGGGCCCAGTCGGGGTTGTCGCCGGCGTGGAAGGTCCATCCTTTTTCCAGCTCAATTCCGCCGTCCGGCATTTGCTGCAGGGTTACGGCCGGCTGCCGGGCCGGCTGCGCCACCGCCAGCTGCCCGGCCCAAACCAGCAGCAGGAATAACAAAGCTTTTTGCGGCAAAGAGCAAGGCATGGCTTTTCGGTCACGAGAGCAGAAATGAATTGTATTAGTCGCCTGATTTATTGAGCTAACCGATGGTCATTCCTGGGCTTTTATTGGGCTAAAACTGACTGTTGGCGTGGATGGCTAAGGCGGCAAGGCCCTCCGGCTTTGTGGCCGGTTGGGCTACTGGGTGGCCTAAATATAATGTTAACATTGTTTGAATAAATTACACATTATTGCTTAACATTACTTGGGTCCTTCTTCTGTTATGCTTATGCCTCAATCGTTTGCCATGGAAAATGCGATTCCGAGCCGGGGGAGAAGGCTGTTGCTGCCGGTGGTGAAGCTCTGGCAGCGCCTCATCAACATCGGAGTGGAGCCGTCGCTCACGGTTTGGCAGCGGAAACGGGTGCATCTGCTCAATGGCATCAGCCTGGTTACCATTGCCATATATGCGGGCTACGTACTGGTTTTTATGAATTCGCCGGATTGGCTCACCTTCCGGATTTGCCTGAGCGGGGTGTTTCTCAACCTGCCACCGCTGTTCTTCAACTACCACCGCCGCTACGACGCGGCCGCGTACTACTGCATTCTGAGCGTGACCATCTTATGCTCGCTGATTGCCATTGCCCGCAAGTACGACGGGGTAGAATACTACCTGATTTCGAACAGCATCGTGCCCATGCTGTTCTTCCGCAATTTCTGGAAGCTCATCCTCCTCTTTTCGTTGAATGTGGCCGCCTTTTTTGCGGTTCGGCATGCCATTCCGCTGGTTCAGCCCTTGCTCTACGTACCTAACAGCGCCCACTTTTATGATGTCAACGTGCTGCTGGTTTTCATGACGCTGTTTGTGGTGGTCTACTTTTTTCGGACCGAGAATTTCCGTCAGGAGCATTTGCTGACTGTCAAGAATGACTCGCTGGCCGAATCCCTGCAGCACCTGAAAGACACCCAGACCCAGCTCATCCAGCAGGAAAAGCTAGCATCACTGGGAGCCCTCACCGCTGGCATCGCCCACGAGATTCAAAACCCGCTCAACTTCGTCGACAACTTCTCGGAAGTGGGGCTGGAGCTGGTGGAAGAGTTGCGCGAGGGGCTGAACCACGAGGCACTCTCGGAGAAGGGAAAGCAGGCGCTCACTCACGTGCTGGATGATTTGGCCCAAACCCAGCGCAAGGTGAACGAACACTCCGATCGGGCGGGCAGCATCGTGCGCAGCATGCTGCAGCACTCGCGGGCCAGCAGCGGCGAACGAAAGCCCACCGACCTCAATGCACTGGCCGATGAGTACCTGCGCCTGTCTTACCACGGCCTGCGCGCCAAGTACAAGGACTTCAACGCCGCTGTTTCCACCGACTTCAACCTGCGCCTGGGCCCGGTGCCCGTGGTGGTAGAGGACATGGGCCGCGTGCTGCTCAACTTGTTCAATAATGCCTTTTATGCCGTGCGCAAGAAGGCCGAGCAGCTTCCCGCCGGCACCTATAATCCCGCGGTGTCGGTGAGTACCCAGCGCACGGCGCAGGGCGTGATAATCCGGGTGCGGGACAATGGCACCGGTATTCCACCCAACATCATGGATAAGATTTTCCACCCGTTTTTCACTACCAAGCCTCCCGGCGAAGGCACCGGCTTGGGCTTGTCGTTGAGCTACGACATCGTGACCAAGGGCCACAACGGCAGCCTAACCGCAAAGTCGGTGTTAGGGGAGTTTAGCGAGTTTACCGTGTTCCTGCCGACATCAGCCCACTAGCTATTTCCGCCTAACTTCTAGGTTGAGCTATTCTAGGTTGAGCTATTGAAAACCCTGCTTCTGGCCCGCATGTGCCAGGAGTAGCTGCTGGCGGTTATTCCCTAGAGAGGTGGGCCGTGAAAACAGCGGCCAGCGCGGCCGTTTCGGTGCGCAGGCGCGACGCCCCGAGCGTAACCGGCCGGATGCCCCGGCCGCGCGCCAGAGCAATTTCAGCCGGGGTAAAATCGCCCTCCGGGCCAATGAGCACGCAGCAGCCCGCGCCCGCGGCGGCTACGCTGGAAAGGGCCGTGCGCTCATCATCGGCCAAGTGGGCAATGAAGGTGGTGGCGGGGTCAAGGGCATTCACAAACTCCGCGTAATCCGTGAGCTCATCCAGCTGCGGCAGCCACGCCTGCCCCGACTGCTTCAGGGCGCTGATGGCAATTTTCTCGAGGCGCTCCAGCTTCAGTTCGCGGCGCTCGGAGCGGGCGCAGCGCAGAAACGTGATGCGCTCGACGCCCACTTCCACGGCTTTCTCCACGAACCACTCCATGCGGTCGAGGTTTTTGGTGGGGGCCACGGCCACGTGCGTGAAGTAGGAGCGGGGCGGCAGGGTTTCGTGCTGGGTGATGCGCAGCTGGCAGCGCTTGGGGTTGGCATCGGCCACGGCGGCGGCGTAGCGGCCACCCCGGCCGTCGAGCAGCTCCACGGCATCGCCGGGGCCGAGGCGCAGCACCCGCACCGCGTGTTTGCTTTCGTCTTCGGGCAGGGTATAATTGGGGCCGCTGAGGTCGGGCGCGTAGAACGTGTACATGGTTGCAAAGAACGGCATTGAGCCAAAATATGGCTCAGCCAAGCTGAACTCTCTTGCCCAAGCCCAACCATAACCACTGGTTGCCGGCCGCGTAACCTGTAGCTCTTTACCCACTATTATTCCCTATCCGCTTATGAAACTTACCCTCAAAAAACTGCACAACCAGGTTATGGTCATCACCGGTGCGTCCTCGGGCATTGGTTTGGTTACGGCCCGTATGGCGGCCAAAGAAGGCGCCCGGCTCGTGCTGGCGGCCCGCACGGAAGAGGCTTTGCGCCAGCTCACTGCCGAAATAAACAACGCCGGCGGCGAGGCCATCTACGTGGTGGCCGACGTGAGCCAGCCGGCCGATGTGCACCGTATTGCCCAAGTCGCAATCCAGCGCTTTGGCGGCTTCGATACCTGGGTGAACGACGCCGGGGTGTCGATGTACGGCAAAGTGGAGGAAATGCCTATCGAGGACATGCGCAAGCTGTTTGATACCAACGTGTGGGGCCTGATTTACGGCTCCCTCGAAGCCGTGAAGCACCTCAAACTCCGGGGCGGTACCCTCATTAATATTGGCAGTGTGCTGTCAGAAGCCACGGCCATCCTCCAAACCGTCTACAGCGCCAGCAAGCACGCCGTGAAAGGCTTCACCGATGGCCTGCGCATGGAACTGGAAATGGAGGGCGCCCCGGTGGCCGTGTCGCTCATCAAGCCGGCCGCCATCGACACGCCTTACACGCTCCACGCCAAGAATTTCATGGACCGCGAGCCCCAGCACGCCCCGCCGGCCTACGCGCCCGAGATTGTGGCCGATGCCATTCTGCACTGCGCCGAAACCGGCCAGGCGGAGGTGACCGTGGGCGGTGGGGGCAAGGCGATTACCACTATGGCGCACTATGCCCCGCGCCTCACCGACAAGTTCATGGAAAAGGTGTTTTCGCGGCAGTCTAAAGCAGCCCGCCGTGCTCAGCCGCGTAGCGATAATGGCCTCGACCATGCCGCTGCCCATTTGGAAGAGCGCGGCAATTACCCCGGCCACACCCGCGAAACCAGCATTTACACCGCCGCCACCACGCACCCGCTGGTAACGGCTGCCGTGCTGGCCGGGGCCGGCGTGGGGCTGGCCGCCGTCATGAGCCGCTCGGGTAAGGCCAGCGCCGGTAAGGTGAAGGAACCGCAATCGTAGCACTGGCTCCTGCGGGCTCTAAAACGCTGTGGGACGGGCGGGCTGTGGCCCGTTCGCACCACGGCGTTTTGGTATGCTGATTAAGTTAACCATCTAATTATTGGTATATTAACCCGGTAATAACGCCTGTCTGAATGGTCTGCTGCCATGCGAGACAGACCTGGCCAGCCCCTGCTGAAAGTAGCAGCGCCCGGGCCTTCTACACCAACTTGATTCTCCTTGCTGTATGAAAAGGCGAAAATTTCTCTTGTCGATGGCGGCTGGGGTTCCCGCTGTAGCCATACCGCCTGCCTTTGGGCTACATGCCGTGGCCCCGGGCAAGGGCTTTAAGGTAGCGGCCGGGGAAGGGCGCTTTCATGGCCATATCCAATTGAAAGGTGTCAACGCTAATGTTTTGGATGTGAAAGTGTCGGGCAAAGACACGGCCGGCGCTTTGGCCATATTTGAGCAAACCAGTCTTTCGCCCAAAAGAGGCACGCCGCTGCATCTGCACCATTCTCAGGACGAAATATTTACCGTGCTGGAAGGGGAGTATTACTTCCAGGTGGGCGACCAGAAATTTCAGCTCAAGTCGGGCGAGTGCATTTTCCTGCCCAGAAAAGTGCCCCATGCGTGGACGCAGGTTTCTGAGCGCGGAAAAATGTACGTAACGCTGCAGCCTGCGGGCAAGCTAGAGGAGTTCTTTGTAGCCCTGGCGGCCCTGACGCATGAGCCAACCCCGGCCGAAATGGCTCAACTTTTTGCGGCTCATGAAATGAAGATAGTAGGGCCGCCCCTGGCCGTGGACTGAGCTGGGCTTTCGCTTAATGCTTCCTGCTAAGCGGGGAACAACGCCAAACGCCCCGCTGGCTCGATAGCCAGCGGGGCGTTTTTGGGCTGCAATCGGCAAGAACCTAAGCAGTAGCGGTGGCCTCGGCGGCTACTTTCGGCGCGCCGGCCATTATTTCTTCATTCGCAAAGTCGGCGTACTTCTTGAAGTTTTCCACGAACTTATCGGCCAGCGAAGCGGCGGTTTTATCGTAGGCTTCTTTGTCGGCCCAGGTGTTGCGGGGGTCCAGGATTTCGGCGGGCACGCCGGGCACCGCGCCGGGTACTTCCACCCCAAACACGGCGTGCTTGGTGAACTTCACTTGGTCGAGCAGGCCGTTGAGGGCGGCCGTAATCATGGTGCGGGTATAGCTCAACTTCATGCGGTGGCCCACGCCGTAGCTGCCGCCGGTCCAGCCGGTGTTAATGAGCCACACGTTGATGTCGGGGTTTTCGTCCATCTTCTTGCCCAGCATCTCGGCGTACTTGGTGGGGTGCAGGGGCAGGAATACGGCGCCGAAGCAGGCCGAGAACGTGGTTTGCGGCTCAGTTACGCCCATTTCGGTGCCGGCCACCTTGGCCGTGTAGCCCGACATGAACAGGTACATAGCGTGGCTCTTGTCGAGCTTGCTGATGGGAGGCAGCACGCCGAAGGCATCGGCGGTCAGGAAGAAAATGTTCTTGGGGGCATCGGCCACCGAAGGCTCGATGGCGTTGTCGATGAAGTTGATGGGGTAGGCCGCGCGGGTGTTTTCCGTTACCGACTTGTTGGTGTAGTCCACCGTGTTGGTGCCGGGGAGGAAGCGCGTGTTCTCCACAATGGAGCCGAACCGGATGGCGTCCCAAATCTGGGGCTCCTTCTCCTTGCTCAGGTCTATCACCTTGGCGTAGCAGCCGCCTTCAAAGTTGAAGATGCCGGCATCGGGCGTCCAGCCGTGCTCGTCGTCGCCGATGAGGCCGCGGTTGGGGTCGGCGGAAAGGGTGGTTTTGCCCGTGCCGGAGAGGCCGAAGAAAATGGCGGTGTCGCCAGCTTCGCCCACGTTGGCCGAGCAGTGCATGGGCAGTGTGTTGCGCTCATGCGGCAAAATGTAGTTCAGCACGCCAAAAATGCCCTTTTTCATCTCGCCGGCGTAGCCCGTGCCGCCAATCAGAATCATCTTCTTGGTGAAGTTGATGATGGCGAAGTTGGGCTGGCGGGTGCCGTCCACGGCGGGGTCGGCTTCGAAGCCCGGCGCGCAGATGATGCTGAAATCGGGCGTCCAGCTGGTATCAGCCCCGGCTTCGGGGCGCAGGAACATGTTGTAGCAAAAGAGGTTGTGCCAGGCCTGCTCGTTCACGATGCGCAGCTTGAGCTGGTAGTCGGGGTTGGCGCCGGCGTAGGCTTCGCGCACGTACAGCTCTTTGGTGGCCAGGTACGCCACCATTTTCTGGTGGAGCTGGTCAAACTTGTCGGCCTCGAACGGGATGTTGATGTCGCCCCACCACACGCTGTCTTCGGTGTTGGCATCCTTCACCACAAACCGGTCCTTGGGCGAGCGGCCCGTGAATTTGCCGGTGTCGGCCATCAGTGCGCCGGTGTCGGTGAGGTGGCCTTCGCCATTGCGCAAAGCGTGCTCAATGAGGGCAGCAGGGGACAAATTAAGGTGCACGGTAGCCGTTTCGTTGAAGCCAAGGGCCTGCAAACGATTGCGGGAGGTATCAGCAAGCGTGGTGGATTCTTGCATGGGGAGAAAAGTGTTGGGTGGGAGTTTGCTTGTGTGAGGGTGCAAAGGTAGAAATCCCCGGGCTTCGGGCAGTGAAACAATTCGTTTCTTTAACGGGACAAATTAAACCTTGTCTGATAAATTGTTTACTATTGAATACGAAAGGTCCACTATTGAGCTTGTGCAAGCAGTATTAATATAACGTATGAATTTCATTAGGTTTGCTTTGTCCCTACTATTATTTCCGATTTATGGCAACTGATATCGCGCGCTACAACGGGATTTACGGCGACAGCAAGGCGCAGATTTCGCACGATTACCTCCAGAGCCAGCTTATTGTGCCCCGGCAGCGCCTCACCGACTGGGGCCTGAAGCCCCACCTGCACGAAAACCTGTTTCAGCTGTTTTTTCTTGAAGCGGGCCGCGCTTCCTTCGAAGCCCCGGAAGTAGTGGAGCTGACCACGCCCTGCCTCGTCATCATCCCGGCCAATACGGTGCACGGTTTCACCTTCAGCCCGCAGGTGAAGGGCCGCACGCTCACGCTCTCCGAAGCCCTGCTCGATACCATCCTGCAGGCCGCGCCCGGCGTGCTGGTGGAGCTAAACACCGTGCACATCCTGTCCGATTTCAGCTCCGAAGTAAGCTTTGCCGATTTGCTGGCGCTGGAGCAGCAGATTCACGAGGAAATCTACTCGGAGCTGCCCGGCAAGCAGCTGGCGCTGAACGGCTACTTCAAGCTGCTGTTTGTGAAGATATTCCGGCTGCTGCACCACAACCGCCGCAAGGAGGAAAGTCCCAACCGCGCCCTGCACTACTTCCGCGAGTTTCAAAAAGCCATTGAGCGCACCGCGCCCTTCGACAAGAAGATTTCGGAATTTGCCCGGGAGCTCAAGATTACGCAGGTCCACCTCAACCGCATCTGCCAGGCCGTGAAGGGCAAAACGGCCCAGCAGATTGTGCAGGCCCACACCATTCGCAAGGCCCACAATTACTTGCTCTACACCTCGCTCTCGGTGGCAGAAATTGCCTACGAGCTGCAGTTTGTGGACCCCGGGTACTTCACCCGGTTTTTCCGCAAGCAAACCGGCCTCTCGCCCGGCGCCTACCGCGCCAAGGCCTACCGCAGCGAGAGCCCCGCCAAAGCGGCTACGCTGGAGCCCACCGAATCAAGCGAGCCGGCCGCGGGCTTCATAATGCCGAAACTTTCCTAGATTTACCGTGCCCGTATTGCATTGCTTGCGCATGGGGGCTGGTTTTTTTCGCTTCCCACCTCATTTCTCATCCTAGTTTTCCTCATGCAAACCATTCCTGCTCAAACCGAGCAACCCCTGTCAGCGGAATCCACGAGCCACCCGCGCGGGCTGTACCTGCTGTTCGCGACCGAAATGTGGGAGCGGTTCAGCTACTACGGCATGCGGGCCGTGCTCGTGCTGTTCCTCACCAAGGCCATGATGATGGACAAGGCCTTCGCGTCCAAATTCTACGGCGGCTACACCAGCCTGGTGTACCTCACCCCGCTCATCGGTGGCTTTATCTCTGACCGCTACTGGGGCAACCGGCGCTCCATTCTCACGGGTGGTTTGCTCATGGCGCTGGGGCAGTTCACGCTGTTTTTCTCGGCTTCGAACTATGGTCCCGAGAGCACCCACGCCCTCAGCCACTGGCTGCTGTACCTGGGCCTGGGCGTGATGATTGTGGGCAACGGCTTCTTTAAGCCTAATATTTCGAGCATGGTGGGCTCCCTCTATTCCCCCGCCGACAAGCGCAAGGATGCGGCCTACACCATCTTCTACATGGGCATCAACCTGGGCTCGTTCATTGGCAACACCATCACCAGCCTCATCGGCGACACCGGCAATCCGGCCGACTTCCGCTGGGCCTTCTTAGCCTGCGGCATTGCCATGCTGCTGGGTACCGTGGTATTCAATTGGGGCAAAGACAAGTATCTGCGCACGCCCGAGGGGGTGCAGGTGGGCGAAACGCCGGCCATTTCGGGCGGTATCATGGGCGTGTATGCCTTGCTGCCGGTGCTGTTGGCCATTATTCTAGGCATTCTGTGGCTCGATTCCGCCAAGTTCCCCACCATTGCCCCGCTGCTGGGCGTAGCCGTGTTGGGCATCACCTACATGATTTTCAGTGATAAATCGTTGAGTGGGGCCGATGTCAAGGGCATTATGGTCATTTTCATCGTGTCCTTCTTCGTGGTATTCTTCTGGGCAGCTTTCGAGCAGGCCCCGGCCTCGCTCACGTTCTTTGCCGACGAGCAGATGAACCGGACCATCTTCGGCTTTACCCTGCCGGCCAGTATTTTCCAAAACCTGAACGCCATCTTCGTGGTGGTGGGCGCGCCGCTCATGGCCATGGTCTGGACGGCCCTGGGCCGCCGCGGTGCCGAGCCGCCATCCCCCCTCAAAATGGCCATGGGCCTGGCCTTCCTGGCAGCCGGCTACCTGGTCATGTGCTTTGGCGTGCACAACCTGCAGCCCGGCGTGAAAGTGAGCATGTTCTTCCTGGTAGCGCTCTACTTCCTGCACTCAGTTGGCGAACTGTGCCTGTCGCCCATCGGCCTGTCCCTCGTAAACAAGCTGGCTCCGGTGAAATTTGCTTCCCTGCTGATGGCCGTTTGGTTCCTGGCCAACGCCGCTGCCAACTACCTGGCCGGCTACATGAGCAGCCTGTACCCCGACCCCAAATCGACCGCTCCGGCGCCGGTGTTGCTCGGCTTCCACATCACCAACCTCTACGATTTCTTCATGGTCTTCGTAGTATCGGCCGCTGTAGCTGCTGGCATCCTGTTCCTTATCAGCGGCAAGCTGGCCAAGATGATGGACGCCCGCAACTACCCCGCACCTGTCCCGCAAGTGTAAGGTTAGCTCGGTATTATTTGCAAAAAAGCCCCCGGCGCTGTAGTGCCGAGGGCTTTTTTGTGGCTTTTGGTTCTTTGCTTTAAGTGAACGTGCCTAATCAAGGCGGCTTTTTGGACAACCGGCAACATCTTTAACCCACCGTCTGTCATGCTGAGCTGGCGAAGCATCTTATCAGGTCAGCACGATTCGTTCTAACTTGATAAGATGCTTCGCCAGCTCAGCATGACAGACGTAGTATTGAGTTAGGTATAGCCCAACAAAAAGCCCCGCTGGCATTGCCAGCGGGGCTTTTGTATTCACAGCGAAGGGCTGTAAACGGCTTGACTTACATCATGCCGCCCATGCCGCCCATGCCACCCATACCACCGTCACCGCCGTGGGCATGGCCGTTGTCCTTGGGCTCGGGCTCGTCCGAAATCACAGCTTCGGTCGTCAGCAGCAAGCCGGCGATAGAAGCAGCGTTCTCCAGCGCAAGGCGGGTTACTTTGGTCGGGTCGATGATACCAGCGGCCACGAGGTTTTCGTAACGGTCTTCGCGGGCATTATAGCCGTAGTCGCCGCTGCCTTCGCGTACCTTCTGTACTACCACCGAGCCTTCGCCACCCGAGTTCTGCACGATGCAGCGCAGGGGCGCCTCAAGGGCCGTGCGGATGATGTTCACACCCGTGCGCTCGTCGGAGTTGCGGGTTTCCACAGCTGCCAGAGCTTCAATGGCACGCACCAGGGCCACGCCGCCGCCGGGTACCACGCCTTCCTCAACGGCGGCGCGGGTAGCGTGCAGGGCATCGTCAACCCGGTCTTTTTTCTCTTTCATTTCCACTTCCGTCGAAGCACCGATGTAGAGAATGGCCACACCGCCGCTCAACTTAGCGAGGCGCTCCTGCAGTTTCTCTTTGTCGTAGTCCGAGGTAGTGGTTTCCATCTGCGCCTTAATCTGGCTGATACGGCCGGTGATGGCCTCTTTCGAGCCCTTGCCGTTCACGATGGTGGTGTTGTCTTTGTCGATGATGATTTTCTCAGCCGTGCCGAGGTACTCCAACGTCGCGTTTTCGAGCTTGTAGCCCTGCTCTTCGCTGATGACGGTACCACCCGTGAGGGTGGCAATGTCTTCCAGCATGGCCTTGCGGCGGTCGCCGAAGCCAGGAGCCTTCACGGCCGCGATTTTCAGCGAGCCGCGCAGCTTGTTTACCACCAGCGTAGCTAGGGCTTCGCCGTCAACATCTTCGGAGATGATAACCAGGGGCTTGCCGGTCTGGAGCACTTGCTCGAGCACGGGCAGCAGCTCCTTCATGGTGCTCACCTTCTTGTCGTAGATAAGCACGTAAGGCGAGTCGAACTCCACCTCCATTTTCTCCGGATTGGTCACGAAGTAAGGGGAGAGGTAGCCGCGGTCAAACTGCATGCCTTCCACCGTTTTAACTTCGGTTTCGGTGCCACGGGCTTCTTCTACCGTGATAACGCCTTCCTTGCCCACTTTGTCCATGGCATCGGCAATCATCTGGCCGATTTCCATGTCGTTGTTGGCCGAAATGGCGCCCACCTGGGCAATTTCGGCCGAGTTCTCAATCTTCTTCGACTGGGACTTCAGGTTGGCTACCACGGCGTGCACGGCCTTGTCGATGCCGCGCTTCAGGTCCATCGGGTTAGCCCCGGCGGCTACGTTTTTGGAGCCGGCGGTGTAGATGGCCTGGGCCAGTACGGTAGCCGTGGTGGTGCCGTCGCCGGCCTGGTCGGCCGTTTTCGAGGCCACTTCCTTCACGAGCTGGGCGCCCATGTTCTCGATGGGGTCGCGCAACTCAATTTCCTTGGCTACGGTCACGCCGTCTTTGGTAATGGAAGGCGCGCCAAATTTCTTGTCGATGATGACGTTGCGGCCTTTCGGACCGAGGGTCACTTTTACGGCATTCGCCAGTTTGTTCACACCGGCTTGCAAGCGGGCGCGGCCTTCGGTGTCGAATTGGATGTTCTTAGCCATTTCTGGGGTTGGAGTAATTGGGAGGGTGAAATGATGGTTTTTTCGGTCAGTCTAAGCGCGTGGCTTAGAGCACAGCGAAAATGTCCGACTCGCGCATGATGAGCAGGTCTTCGCCGTCGACGGTGATTTCGGTGCCGGCGTACTTGCCGTACAGCACCTGGTCGCCCACCTTCACCTGGGGCTTGATGAGGGAGCCGCTGTCAGCGGTTTTGCCTTCGCCCACGGCTACAACTTCACCGCGCTGGGGCTTCTCCTTGGCCGTGTCAGGGATGATGATACCGGATTTGGTTTTCTCCTCGGCGGCGGCGGCGCGTACGATTACGCGGTCGGCCAGCGGTTTCATGCTAAGTGCCATTCTGTGTGTGTTTGGATTGAGTTGGATGAAAAATCAGCGTTTACGGCCTTCTGTCACTTCCCGTGCCAGGGCCATAAACCTGACAAAATGGGCAGAATTGGAGACTGCTATATGGCAGACCTGACGTGTAACCATGGCTGGCGAGCCGCCAAAACCGGCCACTGCCAGGAGTCGGCTTGCTACCGGCCAAATGATTTGCAACGAAAAAGCCGGTGGCTCCAAGAGGAACCACCGGCTTTAGCAGAGCAGTAGCGTCGAGTGCGCTTGAATTACTTCTTGTCAGCAGGTGCTGCTGGGGTAGTAGCGGGCGTCGTCGTAGGCGCAGGCGTCGTGGCTGCAGGAGCCGTAGCGGCACCAGGAGCTGTGGTAGCGGGTGCGCTGGGAGCCGGGGCCGGAGCAGGCAGGCGAGTCTCCAGTGCGCGCTGCTGGTTTACGCTGCGTACGGGGCCAGCCGAAGTGGAGGTGAGCATGTGGGTGCCCAACGACAACACTACCAGGCCGATTGCAAAGCCCCAGGTCAGTTTCTCAAGCAAATCGCCGGTGCGCTTTACGCCCATCATGCTGGCGGCACCGCCAGCGCTGAACTGGCTGGAAATTCCGCCGCCTTTGGGGTTTTGAGCCAGCACCACGAGGGCCAGCAGAAAGCACACAAGAAGAATTAAAATGATGAGGGCAGTGTACATGAGGAGCAAAGAAGCTGAAAAGGCGAATTACGCCGGGGGTTGCAATTGTTGTATTTGGGAGGCAAAGTACGCCATTTTTTCCGGCTGTTTCACCATTAGCTTCTCATAAATCTCAATGGCTCGGGCAGTTTTGCCCTGACGCACCAAGATGCGGGCGAGGCTTTCGGAGGCAAGGTCTAATTCGGCGCGGGTGCTGCGTATGCTCAAGTCGGCCTGGGCGCTGGCAGCTGGTGGCAGCATGGCAGGGCGTGTCAGGCGCGGCTGGCGGCGCAGGAAGTTGTTGATAAGGTCGAGCGACGAAGGCACGACCGGAGCCGGCGGGCTGTGGGTAGCCCAATAATCCAGCAACAGCGGGTCCGGCTCAAAGAAGGTGCCCACGGGTGGGAGCGGGGACGCGGGGGGCTGGGCAGCTGCCTGCGCTGATGCAGCTGCGTCGGCTTCAGCCTTGTCGGTCAGCAGGTTCAGAAGTTGCATGGAATAGCCCAGGCGGCTGCTTTCGCCAAAAGCATACCCCACGGCATCATCACCAGTAAAGGCGGCCGGAGTATAGGCTACCGCAGCAGCAGGAGCCGCGCCGGCAGCAGGCGGAATCTCAAGCAACGACTCTAGGCTGCCTAAGCTGCGGGTGACTGCCGAAGCCGCCCATTCGTCGACCAGGCCCGGCAGCTCATAAGTAGGCACAGCGGGCGGGGGAGGTTCCGCCAGGCCAAACTCAAAGCGCGCTTCTCCAACCTCTACCGGAGGGCGAATGGCGGGGGCCTGAGCTGGCAGGTCTTCCTCAATCTTCGGTTCGGGCTGAACCTCTGCTTCGGGAATGAATTCGGGTGTGGGTTCAGAAGCGGGAATGTTGACGCCTTCAACGTCGAGCAGCAAAGCCGCATCGGCCTCTGAAAGAACAGGGACTGCTACTTCTGCTGGTAGTTCCTCAACGGGTGGAGCGGGATTTACTGGCGCTTCCACTGGGGTAACTACACTTTCAATTACTGGCTCATCAACCGGTTCGGGTTCTGCAATTGCTTCAACAGCTTCCTCAATCGGCGCGCTCACAGTTGGCTCAACTACTAGCTCGGGCTCAGCAACAACTATTGGGGGAACTACCGCTACTGGTGCCGCGGGTGGCTCAACTGCTGTTTCTACTGGCGCAACGCTAGCAACAGCTTCAGGTGTTGTCGGTGCCTCGGTAGGTGGGTTTGCTACTGTGGGTAGCTCAACTTCTTCGGGTTTAGCCGGCTCAACTTCCTCGATAAGGCGGCGCAGCAGGGTGCGGTCGGCGGCGTAGGTGGCGGCGCGGCGCAGGCGCTGGCCGGCCAGCATAGTGCCCTGGTCGTGGGCGGCTTTGGCCAGTAGCAGGTGGGCCGTTTGGCAGTAGGGGAAAGCCTGGGCCAGCTGCTCCAGTTCGCGCACTTCAACCGGGCCAAGGGCAGAGGTGTTGTCCAGTACATGCAGAAGCGTGGCGCGAGTCACGGGAGATGGGCGGCTTTAACGAAGAGCAGATTTTGGAATCAATTCCTAATACCTGGACTCCGAACGGATTAATGGGGGCGCAACATTACGCTATTTTACGCAAATACCCGCGCACTTACGGCGGAGCTAACCCGTATTTCTTCAAATTCTTAGCAGTAACCCCGCCCTGGCCCGGCTCAACTAATTCGAATGTTACCAGTTAGCCACCGACTTGTTGAAAATGTCAGTGATGATTTTGTTGGTCGTGGTGCGAACGGCGTTGGGGTCGCTGTTGATGGTGGCAATGTTCCGGCTGGCCGCGTAGTCGTCGAAGCCCTGGAAGGTTTGCTCAAAGCTCTGCTTATCGTCCTTGGTGTTGGTAAACCGGATTTTAACCTGGATGGTCAGGCGGTTGGAGCCGGCCTGGTCGATGCCGTCGATTTTCTGAATTGAGGCCGGGGCAAAATCATAAGCCACGATGTTGCCGTCGAACTGCAGGTCGCCGTCGCGCGGTACCAGCTTTAGGTTGGTGTTGCGCTGGAAATAGTCTTTCAGGTCCTCGGTGAAGCGCTGGGTGAGGAAGGCCGGGCCCTGGGGAGCGTTGTTTTGAATGGTAGCAATGGAAATGGTGCGCACCGTCGGGTCAATGTTGGTGCCATTGAACGAGTACACCCCGCAGCCGCCCAAAGTCATTACTAAGCAGATAGCCAGTAGCGGAAAGCCGAGGGCTAGTTTACACTTGCTCCAAATCATACTGCTTCAGTTTACGGTACAAGGTGCGTTCGGAAATGCCCAGGTCGTGGGCGGCGTACTTGCGCTTGTTGTTGTGCTTTTTTAACGCCTTGAGTATCATTTCCCGTTCCTTGATGTCGAGCGACAGGGTTTCCTCTTCGGTTTCGTGTGGAATGTCTTCCACGGGCGCCTCATCGTCGTAGCCGGTGGCGGGCTCGCTGTTGTACGGGCTCGACGCTGGTGGCAGGTAGTACTCAGAAGCGGCGCCGGTTTCAAACGCGCCGGGCTGGGCCGTATTGTTGAAGAGGTGGCTGTTTTGGCGCAGCAGCTCCTGGGCTTCGTGGGGGCGCTGGCCGGTGGCCAGCTCCAGCACCATTTTCTTCAGGTCCGTCATGTCGCGGCGCATGTCGAACAGGATTTTGTAGAGCAAGTCGCGCTCAGAGTAGCCGGCCGTAGAGCCTTCGGGCGTGCCCGGGCCCAGCAGCATGGGCAGGCGGCTGGCCTGGTCCTGCGGCAGGTAGGGGGCCAGGCGGCGGGCGTCTACTTCGCGCTCGGTTTCGAGTACCGACATCTGCTCGGCGATGTTCTTGAGCTGGCGGATGTTGCCAGGAAAGCGGAACCGTGTGAGCGCCTGCACCGCGTCGGGCAGCAGCGTGATGGGCCGGGTGCGGTAGCGCTCCGCAGCATCGGATGCAAACTTGCGGAACAGCAGGTAGATGTCTTCGCCACGCTCGCGCAGCGGCGGCACCGTGATGGGCACCGTGTTGAGCCGGTAGTATAGGTCTTCTCGGAACGTGCCGGCCTGCACGCGGTCGAGCAGGTTCACGTTGGTGGCGGCCACCACGCGTACGTCGGTTTTCTGCACTTTGGACGAGCCCACGCGGATGAACTCGCCGTTTTCGAGCACGCGCAGCAGGCGGGCCTGGGTGCCCAGCGGCATTTCGCCGATTTCGTCCAGGAAAATGGTGCCGCCGTTGGTTACTTCAAAGTAGCCTTTGCGGGCGTCGTTGGCCCCCGTAAA
The DNA here is from genome assembly GCF_020711255.1 of Hymenobacter plasmatis. GTDB lineage: Bacteria > Bacteroidota > Bacteroidia > Cytophagales > Hymenobacteraceae > Hymenobacter. The sequence goes on along the minus strand of NZ_JAJFAW010000023.1, from coordinate 11,859 downwards.
CGAGCCTTTTTCGTGGCCAAATAGCTCAGAATCGATGGTGCCCTCCGGAATGGCGCCGCAGTTGATGGCAATAAACTGCCCGTGCTTGCGCGGCGACAAGGCGTGAATAATCTTGGAAAACGACTCCTTGCCCGACCCGCTTTCGCCGGTGATGAGCACCGTCATGTCGGTGGGCGCGACCTGCGCGGCCACCTGGATGGCGTAGTTCAGGGCCGGCGCGTTGCCGATGATGCCGAACCGGAGCTTGATGGATTGAATTTCTTGCGTAGTCATTAGCACGACTGAATCAGGGAAATCCAGTCATTTAAGAATCATTTTTTGGGAAAATTCATCCGCCACAACAGGCGAATAACCAGGAAAGCAATAAAACCGCCTACTAAAAGCTGCGCGGCCTGCCAAATCATCAACGTGCTTCCTGGGTTCATGGGGCGAGATTAAACTTGTAAAACAGAGTTATAATTAATGCCGGACCCACGGTAGAGGACAGCGAACGATAGAATTCACTGGCGCGGGCTTATACCGCCTCGCCCAGCATGGTGCTCGCACTGGCGCTGTGCACCAATACATTCACGTAGTCGCCCTTCTTGAAGTTTTGCTTTGGGAAGATGACAACTTGGTTCTGGCTGTTGCGGCCGCTCAGGTGCTCCTTCGAGCGCTTGGAGAAGTTCTCGACCAATACCTGGTGCACCCGGCCCACGCCGCGCTGGTTGCGCTCGGCGCTGTGAAGCTGCTGCAGGTCGATGATTTCCTGCAGGCGCCGCTTCTTCACTTCCAGCGGAATGTCGTCGGTGAGCTTGCGGGCGGCCAGCGTGCCGGGGCGCTCGGAGTAGAAGAACATGTAGGCCATATCGTAGCGCACAAACTCCATCAGACTCAGGGTGTCCTGGTGCTCTTCCTCGGTTTCGGTGCAGAAGCCCGAAATCATGTCGGAGCTGATGGCGCAGTCTTCGCCCAGAATGCGGCGGATGGCGCGCACCCGGTCCTCGTACCAGGGCCGGTCGTAGGTGCGGTTCATGAGGGCCAGCACGCGGGAGTTGCCGCTCTGGGCCGGCAGGTGGATGAACTTGCAGATGTTGTCGTAGCGCGCCATGGTGTGGAGCACTTCGTCGGTGATATCCTTGGGGTGCGAGGTGGAGAAGCGAACGCGCAACTCGGGGCTAACCAAGGCCACTTTTTCCAGGAGTTGGGCGAAGTTGACGTGCTCGGTACCGTCGGCCGAAGCCCACTTGTAGGAGTCCACGTTCTGGCCCAACAGCGTCACTTCCTTGTAGCCAGCGGCCACCAGGTCGGCGGCTTCGCGCAGGATGCTGTGGGCGTCGCGGCTGCGCTCGCGGCCGCGGGTGAAGGGCACCACGCAGAACGAGCACATGTTATCGCAGCCCCGCATGATGCTGATGAAGGCCGACACGCCATTGGAGTTCAGGCGCACCGGCGTGATGTCGGCGTAGGTTTCTTCACGGCTCAGCAGCACGTTCACGCCCTTCTGGCCGCCATCTACCTGGCTGATGAGTTGGGGCAGGTCGCGGTAGGCGTCGGGGCCTACCACTAGGTCCACGATTTTCTCTTCTTCGAGAAACTTGCTTTTCAGGCGCTCGGCCATGCAGCCCAGCACGCCCACCAGCAGGCCGGGGTTGCGCTTCTTGTGCGAGTTGATTTGGGAGAGGCGCATGCGCACCGTCTGCTCGGCCTTCTCGCGGATGGAGCAGGTATTGAGCAGCACCAGGTCGGCGCTGGCCAGGTCGTCGGTGGTATCAAACCCCTCGTCGAACAGGATGCTCGAAACTATCTCGGAGTCTGAAAAATTCATCTGGCACCCGTAGCTCTCTATGTAAAGCTTGCGCTGCCGGCCCGTGCGGGTAGCGGCGCTCACGCGCACCTCTCCACTCGGCGTAGCCTCGGGGGTAGGGGATACTTTATCTAGGAAATCAAGGGTTAACAGGGCTTGGGACATAATAAAAGCGCGTTTCGGCGGGCTACAAAGATACGGCAGCGCGGGGCAAAATGACAGAATGGCAGATTGTATGATAGCTCAACTACTGGTTAACAGCTAGAAGCAAACGAGGATTTATCAACAAGAAATCGAAGCCGGTTTCGCAAGTGAGCCCCATGCAATAGCCCTCGGCCCCAATGGCTCAATCTTCGTTGATGGTGGTGCCCAGCACTTCCAGCAGCGCTTTGGCCTTGAGCAGACACTCCTCGTATTCGCGCGCTGGGTCAGAGTCGTAGGTGATGGCCGAGCCCACCTGGAAGCTGAGGTAGCCGGTATCCTGGCGGTACTGCAGCGAGCGAATGACGACGTTGAACTCGAACTCGCCATTGGGCCACACATACCCGATGCTGCCGCTGTAGAGGCCGCGCCGGCTGTTTTCGTAGTGCTCAATGAGCTGCATGGCCCGGATTTTTGGAGCGCCGGTCATTGAGCCCATCGGAAAGGTGGCGCGTAGCACTTCTTCCAAGTCGGCATCCGGTCGCAGCTCGGCCGATACGGTCGAAATCATTTGCCACAGATGGCGGAAGGGGTAGAGGCCAAACAGCTCGGGCACGCGCACGGTGCCGGTTTGGGCAATGCGCGCAAGGTCGTTGCGCACCAAATCCACAATCATCAGGTTTTCGGCGCGCTCCTTTTCGTCGTGGAGTAAAGTTTGGCGTTGGAGCTCGTCAGCTTCGGGCGTCGCCCCGCGCCGGATGGTGCCTTTGATGGGCTGGGAAATGATTTGCGAGCCATGGTGCGATAAAAACCGCTCGGGCGAGGCGCACAGCAGAAAATGGTCGTGCCACCGCACAAAGCCCGCAAAGGGGGCGGGCGAGGCCTCCATTAGCCGCCAAAACACGTCTACCGGGTTTAGCCCAATATTTTCTGCATAGAACTCCTGGCACAAATTGAGCTCGTACACCTCTCCATTGAGAATGTCTTCCCTAATGGAATCCACGGCGCGCAAGTACTCAGCTTTAGGCAATCGTGGGCGCATGGCTGGCAGCTTCGGTGCCAGGAAAGCAGGAACGGATTGGGCTAAAATCTGTTCCAAGACGCCGTCCGCCTGCCCGTGGATTTCTACCGAATCTTCGCGCCAGCAAAGCCAGGTCTGAGGCGTGAAAAAATGGAGCTGGGGCCAACTGAACCCGTCGAAGTTGTGACTGGAAAGTGCCTCAATGTCGTTTTTGGTATCGTAGCTAATAAAGCCGCAATGCGGGCCTTGGTCTAGCTGGTGGGCTTCACTTCCCAGTTCCGCCAGTGAGCTGACCGCTGCGGCCGCAGCAGTAGCCACGGCCAGCATACGGTCAAACGGGCCGTTGGGGTACTCCAGGCTGTTGGGCTCGAAATAAGTGCAGTGCGGAAACTCAGCCGCCCAATGCAGGGCTCGCACACGGAAATCGGCGGGCAGGTCTGCCAGCAGAACGGTGACCAGGGCAGAAGTAGTAGGAGAAGTGGACACAGTAAAATATCAAGGAGCAGACCAACTGGCGCCTGCCCGGTATGTTAACAAGCAACCGGTGCAAATTGCCTACCTCAGCTCGCGCAGGGCCAGGTTGGCTTTGGCATCGGTGCTGTTTTTGTACTCGTGCCAGGGGTAGTGCAGGGCCTTCTCAAAGTAGGTGCGGGCCAGGGCCTTATTGCCGGCTTCTTGGGCCATGTAGCCCAACTGCAGGGCGGCCTGCGGGGCAAAATAAAAGGGCGCCGTATCGCCCGCCACGGCCAGGGTGCGCTCATAAGCCAGCTTGGCCGAGTCGAGTTGGCTCAGGCCCTGGTAGGCGCGGGCGCGGCGGTACGGCTCCTCGATGCGGTCGCGCAGGAGCGTGGCCGGCGTGGCATGGAAGCCGCGCAGGGTAGCCAGCGCCAGGCGGTTGTAGCCGCCATCGATTTGCAGGCGGGCCCGGGTCAGGGTGGGGTTGAGTGCCTGGGCCTCGTGGTAGTAGTGCTGGGCGTAGTTGTCTTCCTCGACATCGGTGGGGCCCGGCTGGTTGATTTGCTCCCGGTAGCGCGCCGCAACGGCCGCTGGCTGCCCACTCAGCCACACGGCGAGGTAGAGCTTAAAAGCGGTGTCCTTGCGGTAATGCTGGCCTTTGTACTCGCGCAGAAACGCCAGGTTCTCGCGCTCTGAGCCCGTATAATTTCCCTGGTAAAGCAGCAAGTCGGCAGCCATGTGGCGCAGGTAAGCCACCGACAGGTAGCCCGGGCCAACCGGACGGGCGCGGTAAGCAGCCAACGCCGCCTCGCCGTGGTGCTGGCGCTTGTACACGCTGATGAGCAGGTAGGAAAAGAGCAGGTTGTCGGGCTGTTGGGCGTGGAGGCGTTCTACCAAGCGCAGGGCTTCCTCGGGCTTTTTGTAATAGCCCTCCCGAATGAGCGTGAGGTAAAGCTGGCTTTCGGTTTGAAAGTCGTTGGGCTGAGCGGCGGAAAAGGCCAGATTCTTCAGTCCGGTATCAACATTCGCCGTGAGTCCCAGCAGGCTCAGCAGCCAGTGGTAGCCCTCCGGCAACGAGCCCACTGCAAACTGGCACACACCCAGGGTTTTGCGCGCTGGAGCAAAAGAGGGGTACCGCTTGGCCACGGTCTGCATTTGCTGGAAGCCGCGCCGCAGGTGGTATCCACCCATCACCAAGTGCCGGAATACCAGCTGGCTCAAGCCCAGGTGCAGCGTGATTTCGGCGCGGGCGTAGTCGCGCAGGGCGCTGGCCGGTGCGCGGTCCAGGGCGGCGAGGTGCGCTTCCTGGGCGCTCACCAGGGCCTCGTAGCGGCTGGCATCCTGCGTGATGATGAGCTCAGCAAAATCCGCACAGTTGGCCACCAGCAGGGGCGCGGGCGCGGTGGGCGTGCTGGCCAACTCACTTTTAAGTAGGTCGCGGGCGGGGCCCAGCCGCAGCTTCAGCACTTCGGCGTAGGCCCGGCGGCTGTTGGCCGTGAGCTGCTCGGTGCTGGTTGCGGCCAGGGCAGTGGGCTGAAGCTCGGCCGAGACAAGCTGCTGCGGGACCGGCGAAGCAAAGGCCGAAATGCACACCCAGCCCACCGGCCCCAGCACCAGCCAGCCCCAGCGCGGCCGGCCGGCCGACGCCGTTTTGCAAACACCCCGGAAAGTTTCAGCCAGAAACACCATTTACTATATCAACAAAAAAGGAACGACACGGGGCCGTTCCTTTTTACGATTTCAATCAGCAAGTCAGATTCCTGAAGCGCCAGATAGCTCAGCTTAAACCGCGCGGGCTTCCACGTCGGCCAGAATCCGGCCGCAGTGCTCGCACACGATGATTTTCTTGTGGGAGATGATATCAGCCTGGCGCTGGGGCGGCACCGTGTTGAAGCAGCCACCGCAGGCATCGCGCCGCACGAGCACCACGGCCAGGCCGTTGCGTACGTTGCCGCGGATGCGGGTGTAGGCTGTGAGCAGGCGGTCTTCCACCAGCTTGGTGGCTTCTTCGCGCTGGGCCATGATGCCGCGCTCTTCTTCCTCGTTTTCGGATACGATGGTATCCAATTCGCTTTTCTTGTTCTCGAGGTCCTTGCGGCGCTCGTCCAGCTTCGACTTCGTACCGCTGATTTCGGCGTTTTTCACGTCAATCTGGTACTGGGCCTCTTTGATTTTCTTATCGGCAATCTGGATTTCCAGGCGCTGCAGCTCAATTTCCTTGGCAATGGCTTCGAACTCGCGGTTGTTGCGGACGTTCTGCTGCTGCTCGTCGTACTTCTTGATGAGCGACTCGGCGTCTTTGCTGGCCTGCTTGCGGCTCTTGATGAAGTCGTTCAGACCCTGAATTTCCTCGTCAAATTTCTTGACCCGCACTTCGTAGCCAGCAATCTCGTCTTCCAAATCCCGCACTTCTTCGGGCAAATCACCGCGCACGCGCCGGATTTCATCGAGCTGCGAGTCGAGGTGCTGCAGGGTGAGCAGGGCTTCGAGCTTGGCGGCTACGGGAACGTCGGCGTGAGCCACGGCGGCACTATTAGCAGTCATATTGAACGGGGTTCGTAGGGGTTTCGGCGATTAAGACCGCAAAAGTACGTTCAAATCCGGCCGTTAGCAAATCTCGGAATACCTCGCCGGTGAACTGTTCGCTCTCAAAATGGCCCACGTCGCACAGCATGAGCTGTCCTTCGGCCCCAAAGAACTCGTGGTATTTCACGTCGCCGGTCACGTACGCATCGGCGCCGGCCGCCCGCGCCGTGCCAATGAGAAAGGCGCCAGCCCCGCCACAAATGGCCACAGTTTTAATGTCTTTTTCAAAAGGAGTGAAGCGAACCACCGGCACCAGCAGCTGCTGCTTGAGCATGGCGCGAAAGGCCGCGGGCGCCATGGCCACGGGTAGTTCGCCCACCAGGCCGGCGCCCACTTCTTGGTGCGTATTTTCGAGCTTAATCAGCTCGTAAGCCACTTCTTCGTAAGGATGCGCGTCGCGCAGGGCCCGCAGCACCCCCGCCTGCCGGTGCAGGGGCAGCAGCACTTCCAGCCGCAGTTCGGGCACGGTTTCGGGCTGGTGTTGGGCGCCGATGGCCGGCTGCGTGCCTGCGCCAGGCGTGAAGGTGCCGGTCCCCAAAGTCTGAAAGCTGCATTCCGAATACTGGCCCACCTGCCCGGCGCCAGCCGCGTACAGCGCGGCCCGTACCCGGCCCGCCACATCGGCTTGCTGGTCTTCTTCGCGGTGCGGCACGTACGTGATAAGGCGCGCCAGGGTGCCGCTTTGGGGGGCCAAAACCCGGGTTTTTGTGAGGCCTAATTTTTCAGCGAGCTTGTCGTTGACGCCGCCGCGCACGTTGTCGAGGTTGGTGTGGGCGGCGTAAATGGCCACGTCGTTTTTGAGCGCCGCAATGAGGGTTTGCTCCACTTCGTTGGCTCCGGTGAGCCGCTTGAGGGGCCGGAAGATGACCGGGTGGTGGCACACTACTACGTTGCAGCCCCGCCGCAGAGCCTCCGCAATCACGGCCGGCGTGCAATCAAGCGAAATCAGCACGCCTTTTACCTCGGCTTGCGGGTCGCCGCACTGCAGCCCGGCATTGTCATAGCTTTCCTGGTAGGCGAGGGGCGCGGCCGCTTCCAGCAGGCGGGCAAGGTCTTGAACGGTAGGGGTTTTCATTTAATCAATTAACATTTAGCAATTATCATTTAACAATCCGTTGGCTTGAGCGGGGCGAAGGCAGCCGGTGCGGTGCTGAAATGGATTCCAGCTCAAAGTAGGCTGTTAAATGATAAATGGTAATTGATAAGTCAAAGCAGGCTGCCTAACGTTTTCACGTAGTGGTCAACATTTGCGGCCAGGTCGCGGCGGCGGTACTGCATGAGGTAGCGCGGGTGGTCGAGCACGATGATTTTCTCAAACATGCCCAACTCGTCGTTGAGGCGCTGGAGGAATGTGCCGTTGCGCTTGCCCAGGCTCACCGCCACGTCGGTTCGCAGGCCCAGCTCCTGCACCTGTTGGCGTAAGGATAGCCGCATGTCGGGCCACAGGGCTTTGATGACCGCCGGCGAATCGTAATAATTATAGTTCAGCCCTTCGCGGACCAAGACCAGCGGGTACACCGAACCCAGGTAGAAATGCTGGTAGAATGCGGCCGGCCCACCCATCTCGCTCACCACTTGGTAGATGAACTGGGTTGATAATTCCGGCCGCTGCCGGGGCAAGTCGTGCGCAATGCCGCAGAATTCGGTAAGGGCCCCAGGGTCGGTGAAGGCAACTCCGGTCCGACCCATGCCCAGCCGGCCGGGGTTGATGCCCAGCATGGCCACCCGCGGCTGCGCATCGGCGTAATACTTTGCTGAGAACTTGCTTAGCAGCTCGTACACGGCCGGCTCGCGAAACGGGCTCAGTGATTCGACGCCGTGCGGCAAGGACGCGGGCAGGGGAAAGGTGCTCAGGAAGTGCAGCAGGCTCTCGTCGAAGTGGGGCATGTTTAGGATAAGATTACCGGCAGTTTCCTGGGGCATACGAGCTCAACCAAGACTTTGGGTAGCTGGCCGCAGCGGGGCAGTACTTTTACGGGCCGTTGCTTCGGCCTTTGACCGCGTATGCCTTCCGTTTTGGCTTTTTTGCTGCTGCCTTTTTCCTGGCTCTACGCCGGGGTAATGGCCGTGCGCAACTGGCTCTACGACGTGGGCTGGAAGGAATCCGAAGCCTTTGCGGTGCCCCTCATCAACGTGGGCAACTTGCGGGTGGGCGGCACCGGCAAAACTCCCCACGTGGCTTGGCTAATTGAAGAATTGTTGCGCCAGGGCCACCGGCCGGCCGTATTGAGCCGGGGCTACGGCCGCAGCACCCGCGGCCCGCGCCTGGCGGGGCCCGCCGATTCGGCGGCAACTGTCGGCGATGAGTCGTGGCAGTATTTCCAGCAGTTTGCCTCGCGCCAGGTCCCGGTTGCCGTGGCCGAAGCGCGCCGCCTCGGCGTCCGCCTGTTGCTGCAAGCCCACCCGAAAATCACGGTCATCGTGCTAGATGATGCCTACCAGCACCGCGCAGTGCTGCCCACCCTGAACGTGTTGCTCACGGAGCTGGCGCGGCCTTTTTACGCGGACGAGGTGCTGCCCGCCGGCCGCCTGCGCGAAAGCCGCGGCGGTGCGCGCCGGGCTGATGTCGTCATCGTGACGAAATGCCCGCCGGACTTATCGGCGGCCGCCCAGGCCAAAGTGGAGCAGCAGATTCGGCACTACAGTCAGCCCAATATTCCAGTTCTTTTTTCGGCTTACGAATACGCGGGCCCCCAGCCATTTTCCGTCGAAATTGAGCTAGAAGCTAGGCCGTTATCAACCCCGACTGTTAGCTCAATTTCGCTGCCTGCACTGCTGCTTACCGGAATTGCGCAGCCGGGCCCATTGCGGGAGCACCTCGAAAGCAGCGGGTATGCCATTCAGCATCATGCGGTTTTTGCCGACCATCACGCCTTTCAGCCCACCGACTTAGCGACCCTGCGCACGCATTGGCAAATGGGCTGGCCTATTTTTACAACGGAAAAAGATGCTACCCGCCTGCTGGCCCCCGCACTGGAGGCTAGCCGGAGTGGATTGCCATTCTATACCATTCCGGTGCGGGTGGCGTTTCTGGGAGACGGTGGTGCGGCCCTGCGCGGCCTATTGCCACCGCTACCCGCTTCGAACTCCTGATTTTTATTTTGACACAGCTAGCTGCTCCCTGGGCTCTGGCGTTTTGTTTTACTTATTTGAAGGCTCAGCAACGAGGATTCTTAATGGCGTGGCTGCGGCTGCAACCCCTGGCCGGACTGGTGGCGTTGCTGGTGCTGCTGGCCGCGCCCGCTGCCCGGGCCCAGGTGGTCGACGACTCGACCAAGGTGCTCTACGGCCCCAAAACCACCCGCGTCATCTACGAGGCCGAGGTGCTGCGCGACTCCACTTCCGGCACTCCGCTCGACACCACACTCACGCGCTGGCCGCAGGCGCGGTTTTGGTTTCACGACACCACCTTTCAGCAGGATTTGGGCGCCGTGGGCACGGCGTCGCGGCCCTTGCTCTACCAGCCCAATTTGCAGCTGGGGGCTCGTTTTGGCCGCAACGTGTTCGACAAGTACGCCCGCGATGCCACCAAGGTGCCGTACTACGATTCCCGGTCGCCGTATTCGTTTTTCCGGGTGGTGCAGTCGGGGGCCGGCGAGCAGGAATTTGAGATTAGCTACAGCCGCAGCCTGAAGAAAAACTTCAGCGTGGGCATTGCCTACGAACGCATTGCCTCCAACAAAATACTGGCCTCCCGGTCGACCCGCGATGGCCTGGTAGAGCATTCCAACCTGCTGCTGTTTGGCCGGTACCAGAGCGAAGACGAGCGCTACCACCTGCTCTTCAACCTGAGCAATGTGCGCCACCGGGCCATTGAGCAGGGCGGCATCTGGCCCATCACCTCCACGGTGCGTTCCACCACCGGCCAGGACAGCCTCATTGGCCAAACGCGTCCCCAGGACCTGTTCAATTTTGAACGGGAGCGGGTGTACCTGACCCAGGCCGCCAACAAAGAAGACCGCGACGAGGTGTATTTCACCCAGACCTACCGCCTGCTCGGCCGCGGCCTCACCGCCTACCACACCTTCGATGCCAAGCGCCAGTACAACAGCTACTCCGACTTGGCGCTGACCCGGCTCGACAATGGCAGCTTGCTGTTCTACCCCGGCCAGCCGCTGCGCAATACCCACGCGACCATCGACCGGGCCGAGTACCGTCAAGTGGAGAATACGGTGGGCGTGCTGGGGCGCACCAAAGCAGTGGAATACCGGCTATACGCCCGCAACCGGATAGCCTCTCTCCGCACCCAGCGGCTCGATTCGTCGGCTGCGGCCACGGTATTGCCGCTGATGCAGGCTGCGCCCACCCGCAACTTCAACGAGCTATTTTTGGGCGGTACCGCCGCCTTTAATTACCGCACTATCTACGCCATCGAAACGGCGGGCGAGCTACATGCGCTGTCGTTGGGCAGTCCCTATTCCAACTACCCGGAATACTGGCTGCGGGCGTCCATTCGCACCGGCCCGCTCTCGGCTGAAGCCCTACGCAGCTCGTACTCGCCTACCCTTACCCAGCAGGAGTTCGTGGGCAACCACTACGAGTGGCACCACCTGCCCGGCTCCAGCAGCGAGTTTCTGAACACCAACACCACCCAGCTCACCGGCCGCCTGCATCTGAAGCTGCCCAATCTGGGCAGCGTGACCCAGCACCGCTTCGAAGCCAGCGCCAGCGCCGTGAACATAGACAACCTGGTGTACTACAACACCGCTGGTGTGCCCGCCCAGATTGAAACTGCCCGCAACCTGTTCATCGCCTCGGCGCGGCACCAGGTGCGGGTAGGCCGGGTAGGCTTTGACAACCAAGGCACGTACACCAAGGGTGGCGACGTAGAAGGCATTCGCATTCCGGAGCTGGTGACGCATTCGCGGGTGTTCTACGAGAGCTATATATTCCGGAAAGCCATGTTTAGCCAAGTGGGCGCCGAAGTGTATTTCCAGTCGAGTTACCGGGCATTTAATTACAGCCCCAGCACGCAGCAATTCTACCAGCAAGACAATTTCACTATTGATCGCTACCCGCCCGTGGTAGATGTGTTTTTTACTGCTGACATTAAAACAGTTACAGTGTTCCTAAAGGCGGCCTACGTCAATCAAGGCATTTTCGATAACGGCTATTTCACCACGCCTTATTACACGGGTTATCCGCGTCGGTTTCAATTGGGTGTGAAATGGGATTTCTTTAATTAATTAACCGCAGATGAAAGAAAAAACCATTTTAAAACTGAAGCTGAATACCGACCCGCGCTGGGTAGATATTGCCGGCAAAAACATCGAAGATATTCTGGTAGACCACGCCTGGTGCGAGCAAAAAGCAGCCAGCACCGGCATCAGCATGATTATCCATTACCCGGAGAAGACGCGCCTGGTAGATGAGCTCACCGACCTGGTAGCCGAGGAGTGGAGCCATTTTGAGCGCGTGCTGTTGGAACTGCGCAAGCGCGGCTTCCAGTTGGGCCGCCCGCGTAAAGATGAATACGTAGTGCAGCTGCTGGCCCACGTGCGCAAAGGCGGTGCCCGCGAGCGCCAATTAATGGACCAACTATTAGTATCGGCGCTAATTGAAGCGCGTAGCTGCGAACGATTTAAATTGCTCTGGCAAAATATTGCCGACCAGGAATTAAGTAAATTCTACTACGAATTAATGGTGTCGGAAGCCGCTCATTTTGTGAGCTATGTGGACTTAGCCAAAGAATACTGCGACCCAATAATGGTTGAGGAAAGGCTGCAGGAATTGCTGAAAATAGAAGGCGAAATTGTGACCAATCTGCCGGTGCGCGACGACCGAATCCACTAAGAGCCTGTTAAAATTTACGGATAAGGTGTCGAATGCTGGATAAATAGAGCGTTGCTTCGGCGCTGCTGGTCTCGCA
>NZ_JAJFAW010000022.1 GCF_020711255.1 Hymenobacter plasmatis | reverse complement strand
ACGACCCGCTTTTTTTGGCTGTCATAACAGAAGAAATATACGTCCTTCTTCTGTCCGTCTTGCCTAGACCACCTCAAGTAAGCTGCTGGGGCTGCAGGTGGAGGAAGTGGGGCCGGGCTATTGCCGGCTGCATTTCACGGTGCGGCCCGACATGCTCAACGGCTTTCGGGTGTTGCACGGCGGAGTCACGTTTTCTGCCGCCGATTCGGCCTTTGCGTTTGCCTGCAACAGCCACGGCCGCCAAAGCGTGGGCCTCAGCGCGACGATGGACTACATGGAGGCCGGCCAGCTAGGCGACGTGATAACGGTGGAAGCGCGGGAAGAAAGCCTCAAGCACAAAATCGGCGTGTACCAGCTGCGCGTCACCAATCAGCACGGCACCCTGCTGGCTATGTTCAAAGGCACGGCTTACCGCACCAGCCACGAAATTTTGCCTGCTCTGTAGGGCTTTGGGTTAATACACTCTTGCCCCTTGTTTTTATCAATCTAAAGAAACCGCGCTGCCCCGCTTAGGAGCAGCGCGGTTTTTCATTTTACCCCTCTCAGCTCGAATATATAGAGCTGGCTATATGGGCAGATGAAGTTGCTGGTAATAATCACCAAGTCAGTGATAAACACTTATGTAACTAATAAAAAAGTCGAAATCGCCTTGAATTGATAGTCAGTGATTTTAAAGGGATAGGCCTGAGCCAACACACCTTATAATTTGTATGTATCTAACAATTATTTGAAAGTAAATGGTTTTCCTTTTAAATTCAACTATTACACACGCATAACCCCAACACTAAAAACCCATATAATATATGAAAAATCTAATACTCTCTTGTCTACTGTTGGTTGCACTTGCTAGCTTCCTTCCCTTAGGTTCCGCGGCACAATGCGTGTACACCTATACAGCCGTACATACAGCCGCACAGACCGGGTCTATTACCGAACCTGCTAATTTCAATGTTACCTCCAATACCTTTTGTCCCCCTTCTGGCCCTTCGATCACAACCGCTCAAAACATTATAATCGATGGCATTGCCATGTATCTCGACGGCAGTTCTGGTAGCTATGATTTAGTAGCAGGCCGCTCTATCATTATAACAAATGGTGGGTCATTAACTATTAGAAATGGGGCTACCCTTAATATACTCCAAGGAGGGGGAGTAAATGTGGGCGAAAACGGAGACTTATATGTTTCCGCGGGTGGGACTATAAATGGTGCAGGCAACTCGCTGGAAGTAGACAGTAGAGGTGGCATTACCATCGACGCAGGCGGTTTTATTATTGGCGGCAACATCCAGCTAGGGAATGGGCGAGACAACTTTAGAGCTACTAATCTAATTGTTAATGGCCCGCTTGCAGCCAGCAATGTGCCATTGCCCAGTAGTGTGCAAGTAGATCAGCTCAACGTAGATAAGGCCACTGTGACAGTTGGCGTTGGGGCTAGTATTACTACAAAGTGTAATTTGATATTAAAAAATACTGTTTTACAAAACAATGGGACCATATTGGTTAATGGTAACCTTGACCTCTTTCCAGGTGGCAATGTTGCCGATTGCGGTTCGGGGCTGCTTACCGTAAGGGGCTGTGCTTTCGCTAGCCCAGGCTCAATAAACCAGTTAGCAGCAACATGCGGAAGCCCAGCCTCCCCGAAAATATGTGTAGCGCAAAACAACGTGTTTCCTTGTCCGGGCTCTGTATTTGGCGTAGCATGCGCTGCTCCCGATAATAGACTCACTAACACAGCAGCCTGCCGCCCCCTGCCCGTGGAGCTTATTTCGTTTGTTGCCTTGCCTACCAACCGTCAGACCGTGCTATTGCGCTGGGCAACGGCTTCGGAGAAGAACAATGCCAGCTTCACCGTGGAGCGTTCGGCAGATGGTAAGACCTTTAGCACCATCCGTACGGTACCCGGTGCCGGTAATACGCAAGCCAGAACCAATTACGAGCTAGCAGACGAGCATCCGATGTCTGGAACCGGCTACTACCGCCTGCGCCAAAACGATTTCGACGGCGCTTCAACATACTCCTTGGTAAGAGTTGTGGCCCCGGATGGTATCCAGGGGAATAGCTTGGAGGTTTACCCGGGCCGCACTGCCCAAGAGTGGGTAATTAGCAGTACCCTGCCAGCGGAAACCCTGTTAAAGGGAAAGGCAGTACAGGTATTTGATGCCCTGGGGCGGATGCAGCCCGTGCCTTGTGTTGCTGATGCTGCCCTGCCAGGGCGCTGGACCCTGGACCTCCACACGCTACCCGCTGGCATCTACATCGTGCGACTGCTCACAAGCAGTGGACCGTTGAGCCAGCGCATTGCCAAGTAAGCCGGTTAGCTCACAATAGCCGAGTTGTTAATGTTGCCGGGTGCGTAATCCTACAAATGGATTGCGCGCCCGGCAACTTGCGTTTTGCGGAAGGTTATTACGCTAGTCCCAGCCCCGGCTTATAATCTTGGGCAAGCCAACTAAAATGAGGCCCCTGGACCAAAAACCCGCTTACACGGTGTGCAGAATCACGTAAAGCGAAGCCGTAGAAATCACGGCCCACAGCAGCACGCCCAGCACAAACGGCCGCGCGCCCACGGCCTTGAGCACCTTGCCCGACAGTCCTGCGCCGATGAAGAAGAGCGTCACGGTTAGCCCAATTTTGGCGGCGCCTACCAGTACCGAGCCCACGGGCTTGGCGGCGGGCAAAAACGTATTGATGAGCATGGCGACGATGAAGCCCAAAATGAAGTAGGGAATTTTGATTTTTACGCCTTTCTGCTTGAAGAGCAAGGCGGTTCCTATCGACACGGGGATAATCCAAAGGGCGCGGGCCAGCTTCACGGTGGTGGCCACTTGCAGGGCCTGGTCGCCATAGGCTGTGGCGGCACCTACTACCGACGAAGTATCGTGGATGGCAATGGCGCACCAGAGGCCGAACTGGTTCTGCGTCATGGCCAGGGCGTGGCCGATGGGCGGAAAGGCGAATAGCGCAATGGCGTTGAGCACGAACACCGTGCCCAGCGCCACCGACATTTCTTCGTCTTTGGCCCGCAGCACTGGCCCAACGGCCGCAATGGCGCTGCCGCCACAGATGGCAGTGCCGCACGAAATCAGGTGCGTAACGTGGCGCGTGAGCCCCAGCCAGCGTCCGGCAACGTAGCCCAGCACCAGCGTACCTAATATGGAAACGACTGTGAACACGATGCCGGTTTTACCAGCCTGTACCGCCGCGTGGGCATTCATGCCAAAACCCAGCCCAATAACCGAGTACTGCAGCAGCTTGGCCGTGGCCAATTTGGTTTGGCGGGCAAAGGGGTTGCCCAGGGTTTGGGCCAGTGCCAGCCCCAGCGCCAAGGCAATAGGTGGCGAAGCCCAGGGCGTGAGGCAATAAACAAGCAGTAAGCCAAAGACCACTTCCCGAAGCGTGAACCCGAAGCCGAAAACCGTGTGGGTGGCCTGAAAATGCCGCAAAAAACCCGTGGATTCAGCTGTAGTTGAGCCGGGCCCAGCAGCCATTTCGCGAGCCTTGGTAGCGCCTCGGTCTTGGCTTGAGCTAGTGTTGGGTTTGGCCGGATTTAGAACTGGATGTGGCATGGGACAGGACGAACTTCCTGCCGCAAATTTACGGCGCCCCCCAACCAGCGGATACTTCCAAATAGTTATTTGAAATTACTTTTGGTTATGCAGTCTCCTTCAGGTGGCTGTGCGCAAAGCTCAAAAACCGCTGCGCCGGGCGGGACAGTGGCTGCCCTTGCACCCACACAGCCTCAAACTGCCGGGGCAGGTGCAGCCCCGCAATGGGCACGACTTCCAACAGCCCAGCCGACAGCTCGCGGGCCAGGGCGCGGCGCGAAACGAAGCCCAGGGCCTCGGGCGCTGCTTCCAGGTAAGACTTGATGGCTTCGGTGTTGTCGAAGTAAAAAGCCACCGGCAAGCTACTGAGCCGGACCTTGAGCCCCCGCAACGCAAACTCCAGCACCTCCAGCGTGCCGGAGCCCCGCTCGCGCAGCACCAGCGGGCAAGACAGCGCATCGACCAGCGGCACGGGCTGCGGGGGCGGGCCGGCCGCGGTAGCTCCTCGCACGGCCACCAGCTCATCAGTCAGCAGCAGCTCGTAGTGCAGGTCGCGGCTTTTGGAGCGGCCTTCCACAAAGCCCAAATCCAGCTCACCGCGCAACAGGGCCTCGGCAATCTGCTCGGAATTAGCGTTGAGCAGGGTGAGCTGCACGTTGGGGTAGCGGGCCTGGAAAGCGGGCAGTAGCCCGGGCAGCACGTATTGAGCCAGCGTGGTGCTGGCCCCCAGGCGCAGGCGGCCGGCGGCTTCTTCGGGGTCGTGCAGGGCGTGGAGTTGGTCTTCCAGCTGCTGGTGCGAGCGGGCTACCGCCTCGGCGTGGGAGAGCAGCAGGCTGCCGGCTTCGGTGAGGGATACGCGGTTGCCGCGGCGCTCCAGCAGCCGCTGCCCGTACTGGCGCTCCAGCTCGCGGATGTGCTTGGTTACGGCCGGCTGCGTGATAAACAGCCCCTGAGCGGCTTTGGTAAAGCTCAGGTGCTGGGCCACGGCCTGGAACACGCGAAGGCGGAAATCGGACATGGCCCCAAGGTAAATGTCTTTGCCCTAATCCCGCTGCCCTACCCGGCACCCAAACCAAGACACGCGGCGGCAATATTGAGCTGAAACGCAAAGCTTCACCTTGCTCAGAAAGCTTGGCCCAACAAGTCGTTATAGAACACTAGTTTTCGGGCAGCTGGCGGTCGAAGTAGCTTTTCAACACCTGGTTGAGCTTCTCTTCGGTCAGTGGCTTATTCAGGAAACCGGAAATATTGAGTTGCTTGACCCGCTCCACATCCTGGGGGTGCAGCGAGGTAGTCAGCATCACGATGATGATGGCGTACTTCCGCTCAATCTGCAGCTTTTCGTAGGCCGCCAGAAACGCGAAGCCGTCCATGACGGGCATCTTCACGTCCAGCAGAATCAGGGCCGGGTTCTCGGGGGTGGCTTCGTGGCAGTGGCTTTGTACCAGCTCCAGGGCTTCCTGCCCGTTGAGGGCCACGAGCAGCTTATCCGTCACGCCGAGGCGCTTCAGCAGCAATTGGTTGAGGTAATTGGTCGTCTGGTCGTCGTCGACCAGCATTACGCAGGTTAACTTTTGCATGGAGGGGCCGGCGGCAAATTTTGCCCCTGAGCAGGACACTGTTTAGCGCGTATTACCGGCTAAAGTAAACCAAAAACGTGGAGCCCACGCCCAGTTCCGAGCGCACGGCGATGCGCCCCCCGGCGTTTTCCACCATCTTTTTCACCATGTAAAGGCCAATGCCTGAGCCCTCGACGTGGTCGTGAAAGCGCTGGAACATGCCGAACATTTTCTGTTCGCTGGCCGCGTCCAGTCCCAGGCCGTTGTCCTGCACTTCGAGCACCACGCCGCTCTCCTCGGGCCGGGCCCGGAGGCGCACGTGCGGCGGGCGGTCGGGGGCGCGGTACTTGAGGGCATTGCTGAGCAGGTTGAACACCACGCTGCGCAGGTTCTTCTCGGAAAAGGACACGGAGGGGGCGGCCTGCACGTCCACTTCCAGCCGGGCGTCGGCCGCTTGAATAAGCGGCTCCAAATCCAGAACCACGTCCTGGACCACGGTGGCCAGGTCCACCGCTTCCGTGGGGAGGCCGTGCTCTTTCTGCAGCTTGCTCACGTCGGTGAGGTGCTCGATGGTGCGCTTGAAGCGGTTCACCGAGTCCTGCATCAGCTCCAGAATGGGCTGCACCGGGTCGGCCTGCACGGTATCGGCGGGGAGCTCCACCAGCAGGGCATGGAGCAGGCCTTCGATATTGGAGATGGGCGCCTTGAGGTCGTGCGAAGCCGTGTAGATGAAGTTGTCGAGGTCGACGTTGACGCGGGTAAGCTGCTCGTTGTTGTCGCGCAGCTCGCGCTGGCCCTGGTCGATGCGCTCGAGCGCCAGCTTGTGCTCGTGGATGTCGGTGTAGGTGCCAATCCACTGGATAATCTCGCCCTGCTCGTTGCGCGAGGGCAGCGCCCGGCCCAGCATCCACCGGTAGGCCCCGGCGTGGTTCCGGATGCGGCACTCCACCTCGTAGGGCTGGCCGGTGTGCAGGCTGTGCTGCCAGTGTGCCAGCGTGGGCGCCACATCGTCTGGGTGCAGGCGCTCGCGCCAGGAGCGGCTGGCGGGAGCGCCCTGGCCCTGGCCCTGCCCAATGTAGTCGTACCAGCGGCGGTTGCGGTAGGTGTGGTCGCCCAGCGCGTTGGTGGTCCAGGCAATCTGGGAGATGCCTTCGAGCAGGCGGCTGGCTTCGGCGGCGGCGCGCTCGCCCACCAGGCGGCCGGCTTCTTCGCGCTTGAGCTCCTCGGTTTTGCGGTCGAGCAGGGCGTTTTGTTCCAGTACCTGGGCCTGAATGGCGGTGATTTCGCGCTGCGCCGACAAATCGGTCACAATCACGGCCAGCGTGGGCGTCTCGTTGAACATCAGCACGTTCATCGACACCGAAAATGGCACCAGTGCGCCCGCTTTGGTTTGCAGGGGCAGCTCGCCCTTGCTTTTGCCCGCCCAGCCCCGCAGCATCAGGCTGGCCCAATAGTCCTGGAACACCACGGGCACAAACGCATCGAAGGAGCTGCCCATCAGCTCGCCCAGGGCGTGGCCCAGCAGGCCGGCCAGGCAGGCGTTGCAGTAGAGCACGGTGGCGTCTTCGCTGAGCAGCAAGGCGCCCTCGTTCATCTGCTCAATCAGGGTGCGGTAGCCTTGGTCGGCGCCTTGCAGCGTGAAGATGCGCGGCCCCTGGGCGCTTTGCACCGCCAGCGCATCGATGGCCCCGGTCCGGATGGCATGAATCAGCTCCTGCGCTTCCTCCAGCTGGTAGCGCAGCTCCTCGTTCTCCCGAGTCAGGTCAACCACGGTGGGCAGCGGCTCACTCATTGCCAATAATACTGGCGGGCGGAATCACGCCCAAGGCTTTCAGCACCCGTTCGCGGTCCGAGAAGTCGCCCACCATGCGGCGCACCAGGCCGGGGCGCAGCTTGATGAGCGTGGGCACGCCAATCAGGTCTTTTTCCTGGGCCAGCTCCGGCTGCTGGTACACGTCTACTATCAGCAGTTCGTAGCGCCCTTTCAGGTGCTCTTCGCAGATTTCCTTGATGTTGCGCACGGCGCGCGTGGAGTTGGTGGTAGCACCCGTGATGTACAGGTGCAGCAAATACTCGGGGCCGGTAGGCTCTTCCGGATTGTCCGTGGGGTCCAGTAGTGGTTCCATCGAACAGACTATTTCTTAATGAGGGGACGCACGTCCAAGCCCACCAGCACCCGCTCTTCGTTGGAGAGGTCGCCGATGATTTTGCGAATGGGCTCGGGCACTTTGCGCACCAGCGTCGGAATGGCCAGTATCTGGTCGCCCTCGGCCAGCTGCGGGTTCACCAGCAGGTCGATGACTTCTATCTTATAGCGGCCTTTGAGGTGCTGCTCGCAGTGTTTCTTGAGGTTGGCCAGGGCCGTTACAGATTTGGGGGTTTGGCCGGCCACGTATAGGCGCAACTCCCAGGTTTCTTCGTCGTTTTCTTCAGCCATGGAAAGGGTGGGGGGAGCAAATGCCAGCGGCAACTTGGATGTACGAACTACCGGTCGTTTTCGCCGTCGGTGGGGGCATTGCGCCGCGGCGGGTTGGCAGCGGCAATGCGCTGATTGCCGCTGGCGAGCGTTTGCTGGCGCGTTTGTTCGTGAGAATTGATTTGGCGCAGCTCCTCCTCCACCGACTCAAACTCGGTGCGCAGGTTGGCAATGTTGGCTTCGAGCACGCGGCGGCGGCGCTCCAGCTCGCGGTCGCGGCGGTCGGCTTCCTGCTGAGCGGCCAAGGTTTGGGCGTGCTCCTGCAGCTGCTGGGTGAGGCGGCTGGCGCCGGTCACGATGCCGGTGGGGCCCACCACCACCTCTAGCAGCTCCACGCCACGGTCGGTCACAAGGAACTCGCGCACCTGGTTGGAATGGGCCATGCCGCGCGATTTGAGGATGCTCAGGCCGCGGTTGCGCTCGCCAATGCCTTCGAGGTCGCGTACGCTAATCCAGGTATCAACCAGCGACGACACGCCCTCGTCGGTCATTTCCTGCTGCTGCCCGCGCCCGCTCACCAGGGCCGTGAAGTAGGCCGTGATGCCGCTCACCTTCAGAAAGTCGATGAGGCGGGTGAGCATGCTGCGCACCTCGGCAATGTTGCCCACCGTGATGAGGTTGGTGATGGGGTCGATAATCACTGCATCGGGCTTGAACTCCTTCACCAACCGGTGCAGCGTGACGAGGTGCTGCTCTAGGCCGTTGATGGTGGGCCGCGATGCTTCGATGCGCAACAGGCCGGCATCCACGTGCGATTTCAAGTCGACGCTTACCGACTTCATGTTGCGCAGCAGCTGCTGCGGCGATTCTTCGAAAGCAAAAAACAGGCAGCGCTGCCCCTGCACGCAGGTTTTCTCGGCAAAGGAGGCGGCCAGGGTAGTTTTGGCAGTGCCGGCCGTGCCGGTAATCAGCACGCTGCTGCCCTGGTAAAATCCGCCCATGCCAAACATGTCGTCGAGCGCGGGCACGCCCGACGACATGATGTTATTCGACACCTGGTGGTCGAGCCGCAGCGACGTCACGGGCAGCACCGAAATGCCGTCTTCCGTGATGAGGTAGGGGTACTCGTTGGTGCCGTGGGTGCTGCCGCGGTACTTTACAATGCGCAGGCGGCGGGTGGTAATCTGGTCAATCACCCGGTTGTCGAGCAGAATCACGCAGTCCGACACATACTCTTCCAATCCTTGGCGGGTGAGGGTGCCGTCGCCGCGCTCGGCCGTAATCACGGTGGTTACGCCCTTGTCCTTGAGCCAGCGGAACAGCCGGCGGATTTCCGAGCGCAGCACGGCCTGATTGGGAAAGCCCGAAAACAGCGCTTCGATGGTATCGAGCACCACGCGCTTGGCTCCAATGGAATCGATGGCGTAGCCCAGGCGAATGAACAGCCCTTCGAGGTCGTATTCGCCGGTTTCTTCAATCTCCGACCGGTCGACGTGTACGTGGTCGAGGCGCAGCATTTTGCTGTCTTGCAGGGCCTTTAGGTCGAAGCCCAGGGAAGCCACGTTGGCGGCCAGTTCCTCCCCCGTTTCCTCGAAGGCCATGAGCACGCCGGGCTCGTTGTATTCCTGAATGCCGCGCACCAGAAACTCAATACCCATCAAGGTTTTGCCGCAGCCCGCGCTGCCGCAAATCAGGGTGGGGCGCCCCAGCGGCAAGCCGCCATCGGTTATTTCATCAAGGCCCTCAATACCCGTTAAGGCTTTGGGGAGTTGGGGCAATGCGGGGGCAACCGACGAGTTATACTCTTGCATGAAGGAGGGCATAGGTTAAGCCAAAGTTAAAGCACAGCAATGCACTTTAGTTCCTTATATCCCAACCGGCAGGCTATTTGGCTCAATCTGATGCCAGCCCAAATGCTACGTCGGCGCTTGAGAAGCCCAAAAACAGCGAGTGGAGCTGGTTGGCACAGGGCAATGGAACGGGCGCTTTCGTCCCAATATATAGGAGTGGGCTGCTAGCGGCTGCCGGCCTCGAAATCGAGCCAGCCGGCGCGGTGCTGCTCCATTTCCACGGCGCTAATGCCGTAGGCGGCACACGCTTCTTCGGTGCTCATCAAGCCTTGGTCCACAGCATTGAGCACGGCCCACACCTTCAGCTTACGCTCGGCTTCGGTGCTGGCGCCACCGGCAGACTCAGGGCGGCCGTCGGTATCAAAGAAGTCTGGCATGGCGTGGCTTATGAGTCCTGCAAGGTAGCAATTGAAAAGTTAAGCCGAAATGAATTCCCGATGTTTTTGCGGGCCTCCGGATGCGATATTTCCGGTGGATTTTTAGACGTGGCAATGTGCCCCTAACTGCTGAGTTTGGCCCTTAACGACGCCGCTGCAAACCGCTTTTTTTTCATTAGCCAATATTTTAAAGTAAAGTATAGGGCCTGAGTAGGTTTTCAACAATAGAATAATGATATTTGAAATATCTACGGCGGCCGTGCCGGAGACATTGCGCTTCATTATGCTGGTCGCATCTTTCGTTTTTACCTGCGCAGTTGCAGGTAATTATCAGGCAGATGAGACCAGCTCAATTCCATTTCGATTTGCCCGTGGCCCCCACCAATACGCTGAGTGATTTGTTGAGTCCGACCTACCAAACCGCCGAGGCTACTTTGCCTGTCGGCGCGGTGGTAGCGGGCGAGTCCGGGGCCCTTTCCGCCGCCCTGGCGTACGCCCCCGCGGCCCGTAGCTCCCCGGAGCCCGAGGTAGCGCCCAAACGGGCGGCAGCGCCCCCGCTCCCGCGCGTCCTGGACCGGGAGACCGGCGGGCAGTTTGTGTTGGGCCAAAACCATCCCAATCCTTACTTGGGCGAAACCACGGTGCCCTTTACGCTCACCAACGGCGGCGACGTCCGCTTGGACCTGTTCGACCTGGCGGGGCGCAAGGTAGCCGGCATCAACCGCAAGGGCATGCTCGCCGGCGAGCATGCCATCCCCTTGAATCTGAGCGGCCTGGGCTTGGCCGCCGGCCAGTATGTGTATCAATTGCAAGTAACCAACAGCTACGGCGTGTACCGGCAGTCTAAGACGATGACGGCCGGCTAGAAAACGGAAGTGAAGGAGAGGTGAGTGAAGCCAGGGGCTGACCGCTGCAACGGTCAGCCCCTTTTTTATGGTAATTTCAGCAGGCTTGGGTTTGGCTCGAGCCGCCCCCCACCGCCAATCGGTGGGCCCGGCCCTTTCAGGTTAGGCACCGCCGACCGTACTTTGCTGTCCCGGCGCTTTTTGGGCGGCCGGGGTTTGCCTGCTTTCTTTATTCACTGCGGCGCTGCCGCTTAATTCATTTTTATGGCTGACCAAACCCTTACCGGCCTGCGGGCGGGCGTCCTGCACGGCGACGAAGTCCAGGCTCTGTTTCAATACGCCAAGGCCAACGGCTTTGCCCTTCCGGCCGTGAACGTGACCGGCACCAACACCGTGAACGGCGTGCTGGAAGCCGCCAAGGCAGTGAACTCGCCGGTTATGATTCAGTTCTCGAACGGCGGCGCCCAGTTCTATGCCGGCAAGTCGGTGAGCAACGACGGCCAGCGCGCCAGCATTGCGGGCGGCATCTCGGGCGCCCACCACGTGCACCTGATGGCCGACCTCTACGACGTGCCCGTGGTGCTGCACACCGACCACGCCGCCAAAAAGCTCCTGCCCTGGATTGACGGCCTGCTCGACGCCGGCGAGAAATACTACGCCCAGCACGGCCAGCCGCTGTTCAGTTCGCACATGCTCGACCTATCGGAAGAGCCGATTGAGGAGAACATCGAAATCTGCAAGCGTTACCTCGAGCGCATGGCCAAAATCGGCATGACGCTGGAAATTGAGCTGGGCGTGACCGGCGGCGAAGAAGACGGCGTGGACAACTCCGACGTGGACAGCTCCAAGCTTTACACCCAGCCCGAGGAAGTGGCCTACGCCTACGAGCAACTGAGCGAAATCAGCCCGCGTTTCACCATCGCTGCTGCGTTCGGCAACGTGCACGGGGTATACAAGCCCGGCAACGTGAAGCTGCAGCCCAAGATTCTGCACAACTCGCAGGAGCACCTGCGCCAAAAGCACAACATCACCGAGGCGCTGCCCATCGACTTCGTGTTTCACGGCGGCTCGGGCTCGAGCCAGGAGGAAATCCGCGAGGCCATCAGCTACGGCGCCATCAAGATGAACATCGACACCGACCTGCAGTGGGCACTGTGGGAAGGCATCAAGGACTACTACGTGAAGAACGAAGGCTTCCTGCAGGGCCAGATTGGCAACCCCAGCGGCGCCGACTCGCCCAACAAGAAGTACTACGACCCCCGCGTGTGGCTGCGCAAAGGCGAAGAAACCTTCGTGGCACGCCTCAAGCAGGCATTTGAGGACCTGAACTGCATCAACCGCCGCTACTAACCGGCCTTCTGGTGTGAACATGCAATAAGCCCCGGCGCCCACAAAGTGCCGGGGCTTATTATTGCCTCGCTATATTGACTTGGTTACACTCCACGGCCCGCCCCCACCACCATGCCCTACCTCCCCCACCCCACTCGCTACCAGCACATGACATACCGCCGCTGCGGGCACAGCGGCCTGAAATTGCCGGCATTGTCGCTGGGCTTGTGGCACAATTTCGGCGACGTGGACTCGCTGGCCAACGGCCGCGCCATCCTGCGCCGGGCCTTTGATAACGGCATCACCCACTTCGATCTGGCCAACAACTACGGCCCGCCGCCCGGCTCGGCCGAGGAGAACTTTGGCCGCGTGCTGCGCGAAGATTTTGCGGGCTACCGCGATGAACTGATTATTTCCACCAAAGCCGGCTACCTCATGTGGCCCGGCCGCTACGGCGAGTGGGGCTCGAAGAAATACCTCGTATCGAGCCTCGACCAGAGCCTAAAGCGCATGGGCCTGGAGTACGTCGACATCTTCTACCACCACCGCCCCGACCCCGACACGCCTCTGGCCGAAACCATGGCCGCGCTCGACCTCATCGTGCGCCAAGGCAAGGCCCTGTACGTCGGCCTGAGCAATTACCAGCCCACCGAAGCGGCCGAGGCCTTCCGCTTGCTGCGCGAGCTCGGCACGCCCTGCCTTATCCACCAGCCCAAGTATTCGATGTTTGAGCGCTGGGTAGAAGGCGGCCTGCTCGACCTCTTAGAGCAGGAAGGCGTGGGCTGCATCCCGTTCTCGCCGCTGGCCCAGGGCCTGCTCACCGACAAGTACCTGCGCGGCATTCCAGACGATTCACGCGTGGCCAAAGGCGTCGGCTTCCTGACCGAAAACAACCTCACGCCCGAGCGCCTCGACAAAATCCGCCGCCTCAACGCCCTCGCCCTCACCCGCCAGCAAAGCCTGGCCCAAATGGCCCTTTCGTGGCTGCTAAAAGATGACCGGGTCACTTCTGTGCTCATCGGCGCCAGCAAACCCGAGCAACTCGACGACTCGCTCCGCTGCTTAGAGAATCTGGCATTCAGCCCGGAGGAACTGGCGGCGATTGAGCTGATTTTGCAGGGGTAGAACGAGTAAACCTGACCGTCATGCAGAGCGCAGCGAAGCATCTTTACCGCTTCGTGGAACCTCACCCCCGGCCCCTCTCCAAAAGAGAGGGGAGCCTAACGGTAATCAATCAAACAGAAAGCCCCAGCTCAATATTGAGCTGGGGCTTTCTATTATCAGGAATTGAGCTAAAAACTTGTCCCGTGGCTCCCCTCTCTTTTGGAGAGGGGCCGGGGGTGAGGTTCCACGGAGCATGACGCTCTGTATTACTCATAACTCTTATTTCCCAATTGAGCCAATCTTGGGCTGAATCTGGATGATAAACCGCTTATTCAGCGCCTCCTGGCTGCCGGTGTAGCGTCCGGCGCCGCGGAAGCCGCTGCCAGCGGCCACCACTTCCAGGTTATTGGGGAAGCGCAGCCCGGCCTGTTCCCACAGCCGGATTACGGCCAGGGCGCGGCTGTAGCTGAGCTGGCGCACGGCAGGGCCGTCGAGGTTGTGCGGGTCATTGGCAGGATAGCGGAGGTCTTTAGCAGCACGGCCCTCCACCACGATGAGGTACTGCACGTTTTCGTCGTTTTTGATGGACTGCATCTGGTTGAGCAGGAAGCGGCCTGCTTTCACCAGGGGCGCCTGGGCTTCGTAGGGCAGCACGTCGCTTTTGGGCGCAAACGTGACAGGGAATTTCAGCTCGTAGCGCTTGTATGTAGGGTTATATTCGAAATAACTGCTTTCAAGGCGCTTTAGGGCCGCTTTTATCTCGTCGAGCTTGCGCTTTTCCTGCACCTGCACCTTCAGGTCGTAGATAAGCTTGTCGTTGTCGCGTGCCTTGTCTTTGAACAGCTTGTAGCTGAGCACGAACATGACGAGCATGGTCAGGAACAAGGCCGTCATAAGGTCCACGTAGCTGGGCCAGAAGAAGTCCTTGCTTTCTTTCATGGGGTGGGTTGTTGGGTAAGGAGGTCGGGCAGTAGCGCGGACTCTGTAGTCCGCGTCCCCGCACAATTGGGGTATCGCTCAGGGTTCCGTCGGGGACGCGGACTACAGAGTCCGCGCTACTTTTTGCCCAATACTGTGCGCTGAAACCAGTTGGGCTTGGTGAGTTCCTCGAGCACTTTGTTGGTGCGGTCTACTTGCTGCAGGAGTTGCTGCTGCAGCTGCGCGTCGGCCAGCAGGCGGGCTTCCATGCGCTGCATGGCTTGCGCTGCCAGAGCGGCCTGGCGCTCCTGCAGCACGTTCAGGTCTTTCTGTTGGGCTGGCAGTTGGGTGAAGGGATTGAGGTACTCCGTGATTTTCTGGTAGATGTTGTTGTTGTTCAGCTCGCGGAAGTGACGCTGCCACTGCTCATGGGCTTCGGTGGCTTCCTGCTGCAGCTCCTGCAGGCGGCCGTCGAGTTCCTGGTCCATGCGGTGCACGCCCTCGCTCACGCCCTGACGGATTTGCGAACCGATATCGGCCAATAGCTTGCCGTGCTGACTGAAGAATGCCACTTGCTGGCGTAGGGCGTCGTCGTGCTGCTGCAGGTACTGCGGCACACTGGCCAGGCCTTGCTCCAGAGCGGTGAGGCGGTTGAGCAGCGCGCCAATGGTCTGGGCAGCTTCGTTGCTGTGCGTCACGGTGGTGTTCAGCGCCTGCTGGTAGCCCAGGAATTTCTCGAAGGTCTGGGCGCTTTCGTCTACCCTATCAAAGACCTTGATGGTGGCGTTGGCCAGTTCCGAATAGCCAATTTTCTCCAGCTGCTCCAGGAAGCGCTTCTGCACGCTCACATTTTCCGTTATGCTGGCAATAAGCGGCGTAAACTCGTGGATTTTGCTGAAAAAGTCGTTCTGAATTTGGCTGAAGAATTCGGTATTGAACGTATCCAGCACCGACTTCAAATTGCTCATGCCGGCCTGCATGTCCGAGTTGAGCTTGGGCAGCAGGGCCTTCTGCAGGAAGGTGTAGTAGGCGTTTTTGTGGCGGTCGCGCACGGCACGCGCCTGCTTCAGGAGCTGGTTGCCGGCCAGCGTAAAAGCCAGGCCAAACAGGCTGCCAATCATGGCAATGAGCACGCCCCCAAGGAAGTGCTGTACGTCGCCGTTGCTGAACGACGTATCCGTATGCGGGTTATCCGAAACCTCCGAAAACGGGTTGCCCACCAGCGCTACCAAGCCCAGAATGGCTCCCGTGAAAGTACCCAGCAAGCCCAGATACAGCGGTGTGGCAATCTGGGCCTGAATCTCCTCGTCCAGTGCCTCAGCGTGGCGCTCGGAGATGTCTTTCAAAATGCCGAAATCGGCCGCCGCGCCACGGTTATTAAGAAGGTATTCGTTGGTATCGGTGATGATTTGGCCAAACTCCGGCGAGGCGCCGCGGGTAATGAGGGCATCGTATTGCACCGCAAAGTTCTTCTCCGGCTGAGCGGCCGTGAAGGGAATGGGCTGTACAGCTACCGCGCCCGCCACGGGGTACATGGCCTGCACCCGCTCGGTGAGCTGGCGGTTGCGCCAGAACACGAAGGCCTGCCAGGCGACCAGCGCCAGCACCAATACAATTTCAATTAAGAGCATAACCGCTTCGTCAAATAATTGCCGAAGTTAGCTCAATGCAATCCCAGCTTTTTGCACCACGTGCCAGGCATCGTCGCGGCGTTCCAGCTTTCCGTCGGCCAGGTTCTTAATGGTAGTAAACTGCTCCGTGGGGGGCAGCTCGAAGGCAAAGAACTCTTTCAGCTCCCGAACGCCGTTGCCGATGATGCGCGACTGGTCGGCCTGCGGGCTAAACGAAAATTGGGCAATGGTGGCCTCCGCGTGGGTGAGAGTGATGAGCAGCGGCATTTGTGGCAGCGGATTGGGGCTGAGCTTGCGGTGTTCGATGCTGGGCACGTCGGGGGCCGGGGCGTAGTAGTGTACGGGGCCATTCGAAGCAGCCGGCGTGGGCGCCGCGGCCTGGGCTGGAGCGGCTGGGGCCTCAGGTGCCTCGTTGCCCGTGGTTTCGATTAACTCCTGAATGTAAGGCGGCGTGGTCCACTCAATGGTTTGGCCGGTTTCCAGGGGCTGCGGGTCGGCATCCGTGGGAGGCACCGGTGGCGGAGTTTGATTCATGGCAGGACGGGGAGGAACAGCCGGCCAGGACGACGCGCGTCCGGAGGGCTGGTTGGGCTTGGGTTTGTTTTTTGACTTTGCCCCGGTTCCAGCGGGCTTGGGCGCCGGCTTGGGCGCGGGTGGCGAGGTGGGCGGGCTGCCTTGCACTTGGCGCAATGACTGCACCACGGGCGTGCGGGCCACGTTTTCGGCGGGCTTCTTTCGCACAGGTTCGGGTTCGGGCGTCGGCGCGGCGCGGTCTTCGCGGCCATCGGCCGCCGGCCGGGACGACCGCGCCCACATACGTGCCCCAAGCACGCCCAGCGCAATGCCCCCCAGCACGCCCAGTATCCACGGCCAGTTGGAGGAAGGCGCTGCGGCCGGGGCACTAGTGCTGGCCGCCGCGGTCGAATCTGGCTGCGGCACCGAGGCTACGGGCCCTTCCCGCAGCGAATCGGCAGTGGGCTGGGCACGGGCCGCCTGCTCGCCTCCAAGGGCCAGCAAGAGCAGCAGGGCGCCCAGCCCAATCCGACTAGTTAAGCGGCTGCGCGTCATAAAGCACCTTGGATAGCTCATACAGGGCGTTTTTGAACGGCAGGAAGAACAGCGTTTCGGGAATGGTGTCGCCATCGCGCAGCACGTCGGCGTACTGCTGCCGGTACAGGTTGAACGAGTCGCCGAGGTGGCGGTCCAAGGTGGCCATTACCAGGCCGGGGTCGTTTTTCACGCCCAGGTCGGTTTGCACACGCTTCAGCTCCGGGTCTTCCAGCAGCAGCTTCAGGCAGGCGCGGGCGTTGGCCAGCACGGCCTGCTTGATTTCGTCGGTCACGCCCGAGGCTTCCAAGTGGTGCTCGCCTTTGTCGGCCTGAGGCATTTCAGCATCGGGCAGAATGCCCACGGGGCGCACCAGCGGCGGGTCTTGCGGAATCTGGCCGGTGGCCAGCACGCCGCCGTTGGCGGTGGTTTGCTTGGGGTCGTCGGCCAGCTTGATGCGGAAGTCCGTCGGTACGGATTGGCCGGTGGCTTTTTCCATGATGAGGCGGGCCAGCTTCTCCACCGGCTGCAGGTTGGCGCCGGCGGCCAGCAGGCGCACGTAGAGGCTGCCGCGGCCCGTGAAGCAGAGGTAGCGCGGCAACTGCTGGCCGTTGGCCACCGTCACCTGCGCCACGTGGTAAATCAGGGTGCCGAAGTGCAGGTAGAACAGCACACGCAGGTGCTCGGCCCGCAGCAGCCGCTCGCTGAAGCCCAGCAGTTGGTCGTAGTTGAACAGGAAGCTGGCCACGTCCTCAGAGCCAAAATTGTCGGTTCCTTCGGCTACCAGCACATATTCGCGGGCTCGCCGGGCGGCCGGCGAGAGCACCGCGCTCTGTACGCCGGCCACGCCAAAACGCACCAGGCCGTTGTCTTTCGAGCCGCGCACTTCGGCGCCGCCGTCGCCCCACAGGTCGTTGCCGGCAAAACGGAACGAGGTGCTCAGCACCGGCTTGCGGTCGGCATACAGCAGCACGTCGGTAGTACCGCCGCCAATGTCGATGAAGGCCGCATTCTCCCCCGGTCCTAGTGTCACGATGTTGCGGCGGGTGAGGTAGTAGTACGGTGCCGTACTTTCCACCATGCAGGGCATGGAGTTGGAAGTGTGGAAGATGCTATGAAACAGCGTGTCCCA
Organism: Hymenobacter plasmatis; assembly: GCF_020711255.1. Classification (GTDB taxonomy): domain Bacteria; phylum Bacteroidota; class Bacteroidia; order Cytophagales; family Hymenobacteraceae; genus Hymenobacter. The sequence goes on along the minus strand of NZ_JAJFAW010000022.1, from coordinate 88,535 downwards.
CTCGCGCTGGTACAAGTTGCGCTGATAGGTGGAGAAGCTCAACGGGGCAAACCAGGTGATTTGCGTGGCCGCGAGGTTGCCGCCGTTCAGGGCTACTTTGGCGCGGCACAATAGCAGGATTTCCTGGAAGAAGGCGCGCACGCGGTTGGTGCTGGCCTGGTTCAGGCTGTTGTCCCACTTCAGGTTGGTGTGGTAGTTGGGCCGGCGCTGCTCTTCGGTGATGATGCCGAAGGCCACGTTGATGTTGCCCAACACGCTTAGTTCCTGGGTGGCGTAGTTGGCGGCTTCATAGGTGGCCGTGCGCGCCGGGAAGGCATACGGCGAGCCGTCCTGCCCGATGATGGGCGGCACGAATTCGCGCTCCTGGTACTGCTGCCAGCGCTTGATTTGCACGAAGTTGGCCGGGTCGTCGTCGATGCCGCGGTACAGGCGCTCGTAGGCGCTGCGGTCGGGCTCGCTGGTCGATTTCTTGAGCAGCACCACGGGCGTATCGGTCAGGCCAAAGCTGAAGGGCTTGGGCTCCTGGCCGGGGCTGTCCTGCATGGCCACGTGGGTGTTCGTGGTGCCAAAGTCTATGGCAAAGCGGTATTCCTTGGTGCCCTGCCGCACCTCGGGCCAGCGCGGAATAACCAGAGCCGAGCCAGCGGCCGGGGCCGGGTTGATTACTTCCAGGTAATCGAAATGGGTGCCGCGCACCTCGTAGTAGGTGCTGCCTTCGTCCTGCCCCGTCTTGGGGGTGCGCTCGTAGCGGGTGGCGCTCTGGCCGGTGCCGGATTCGCCCAGCGAACGGCCGTCAACCCAGAATTTCAGGTCAACTTTCTTGGTCACCATGCTCGGGTCGATGTTGTTGGCATCCACCAGCATGACTTTGTAAAAGTCGTTGTACAGCGGCGCGTCGGCCACCTTCACGAAGGGGAACACCGACAGTGCCACGTTGGTCACCAGCAGGCGGCCGATGTTGTCGCCCTGCGGGTTGGGGTAGTACGCGCGCTCGAAATCCACATAATCACCGCCGCTCACCGGCACACGCAGCCGCACCCGCACGCAGGCCGGGTCGAGCTCCAGGCTCAGGTGCTCGGCCAGGTCGTGCGACGTGAAGTAGTCGAAATAGGCTGGCTTGATGGGCAGCAGCGGCCAAGTACTGGGCTTGAAGCCCGGTGCAACTTTCAGATTGCCGCAGTAGAAGCGCGTATCATCGACCTCATAGGGCACGGTGAGCAGCGTTTCTTCCAGCAGGTCGTTCACCGTGAGGTACGGGTATGGCAGCTCCGGGCCGGGCAGCGTGCGCTCCTTCAGGGGGCGAGGGTCGGCCGCCGGGATAATGGCGCCGCTGTCGGCAAACATCGTTTCGTTGAAGTAGCGCTTGCCCACCGCCTTCAGGCCGGGGCGCAGCACGATGGGCAGCGGGCCCGCCACGCCGGGCTTGCTGGGCCGGATGAACAAGTCGGAATTGCGCACGGTGCCCTCGTCGGGGCGCACGCGCAGCAGCACGCCGGCCACGTCAATCTGGTTGTTGGAGCCGTCGGTGAGCACCGGGAAGTTGCTCAGATTGGCGCTGCCTTCCATGGCCCACTTCTGCAGGATACTGCGGTCGAGCGTGTCGCGCACCAGCGGGGCGAGCGCCATCAGGACCGGGTCGCCCACAAACTGCTGGTACACGAAGTCGCGGAACGCGGCCTCGCGGTTGGCCAGCGACACGTACTGGTTATCAAAATAATAGCCACCGCCCTGGGGCCGCTGCACCGGCAGAGGCCGCACATTGGGCGCCGGGAAAAACAGCGTGAGCGGCGAGGTGCCGCCAATGAGCTGCGGCACGCCATTGGCCCCCGGGAAGTAGATGAGGTGCATCTCCGTGAGCTTGGCGAAGCGGCCGTCGAGGTACAGGCTCAGCACGTCGGCCAAGGGCCGGGTGCCGGGGTTGGCGCGCAGCTTGGCCAGTTCCTCGTCCTTGCGCCAGGCCCGGATTTGGAGGCGCTGGCTGGCCAGCTTGCGCTGATGGTAGTTGAAAACCATTTCCCACACGTCCCAGAAATGGCTCACGAGCTGGTGGTACACCGAATCTTGGTGGCCCCCACCCTGCCCCACAAAGCGCAGCGCGGTTTCGACCAGGTGCATACGGGCAAACGGAGAAGGAATGGAGACGGCCACCTTAGCGGCGCGGCCGCCTTGCGGGTCCAGCAGGCGCTCCACTTCGTGGGGGCCAATTTTACCAGTCGGGCCCCAACCCTCGTGGGTGCTGGAACCGGTATCGTGCAAACGCAGGATTTTAGCCATTTTTTGGATTGAGAGAAGCACGGTGCAGGGAGAACCTCACCCCCGGCCCCTCTCCATAAGAGAGGGGAGCCGAGAGGAATCTCGATTGGCTGCGAATGACCTCTATTGTCGTTTCAAGTTTGTTTAAAGCAAAATACCGCCGTGGCACCCCTCTCTTATGGAGAGGGGCCGGGGGTGAGGTTCCGGGGCTACGAATACTGGAGTTTCTTGTCCAGAATCTCGCTCGTAGCCTCTTCAAAGGCCTTTACAACCCAGCGAAGGGCCTCGTTTTCGGTCGGGTTCGTCAGGGTGGCTTTGCCCACGGCCTTGGTCAGCTCGTCGCGGAAGTAGCCGGGGGTGATGCCTTTGTTGAAAATGCCGGTTTCGACTGTTTTGTCGGCCACCATTTTGTTGAAGTCCATTTCCTCGGGACGGATGGCCGTGTAGCGGCGCTGGTTTACGCCCAGCTCCCGAATCCATTCGTTGTATTCGCCAAAGAAGTCGTTCAGCTCGCGTAGGGCGCGGTTGTTGCGCAGTTGAGCCGAGAGGTTGCCGGCTTCGTAGTAAGGGGCCTTCGCATCCTCGGGCGTGTGCTTGAGGAAGTAGCGGGCGAAGTAGTGGAGCTGAATGAGCGGGCGGGCCACCTCCTGGCGCATGTCGGTGGGCAGTTGGCCGAAGTCCACTTCGGGGGCATCCGACTTCAGGCCAAACTCGTGGTAGAGCGGCTGCCCGCTGTCGAGTTGGTTGTCGGGCACTTCCATGAAGTGCACTACGGAGAGGGCACCCAGCATTTCCAGCAAGTGGGCCTGGTTGCGCTGCTCGGCGCGGCCGGGGTGGTTGGCCAGCGGCTGGCCGGGCTGGTCGCCGAGGTAGTACATGGCCTCCAGGCCCTGCAGGTTGTCGGCGTAGTACGAGAGGGCCGTTTTGGTCTTCGTGATGAAGGTATTCGAATCGATGAAGTCCTGGCCGGCGGCTTTTTCATCCTGCGAAGGCTCCTGCAGCTTGAAGTAGGGCAGCATCACCAAGGCGCCGGCTTTCATGCGGCGGCGCACTTCGGGATGGGCCAGTGCGGAGTTAGAATCGCGCAGGTTTTTCACCAGCAGCGGGAAGCCGGCGGCGCCGGTGCCCCCGAAAATTGAGCTGATGAAGAAGGCCCGGTCGCCCTCTTGCAGGCTCTGGGCAAGGTAGCGCATTTCCTTGGACTGCACCACGGCGTTGAGCACCACCGAGCCCACGTTGGGCGAGCCGCGGAAGCCTACGTCGAGGTTGGCCGCGAGGCTGTCTTGGGTGAACAGCAAATCAACCAGACCCTGGCTTTCCACCGAGAGGTCATTGTACTTCAGGTAGTCGCGGAAGGGCTGGCTGATGCCGCCGAAGTCGTACACGAACGAGTCGCGCAGTTCCTCTGAGCCACCGGTGTTCAGGTGGGCCAGCGTATTCATGGGCTGGCTGAAGAAACCGGTTTTCTCTTTCTGGCCATCGCCGTACAGGGCTTCGTGAATGCGGGCGTAGCGCTTGAGCAGGGCCACGGTGCGGGTCACGTCGCCGTTCTGGGTGTCGGGGTCGATGAGGACGGGCACCACCTGGTCGCAATTGGGGATGCGCACCCCCGAGGCCAGCAGCATGGTGAGCGAGCGCAGCACGCGGGCCCCGGTGCCGCCCACGGCAAAAATGAATAGTTTGGACATAGTTTTCTAGCTATTGGAGAAACACATGTTTCTAACGTCTGTCATCCTGAGCGGAGCGAAGGACCTTATCAGGCCAGAACAAAGTGCAGTAAAACCTAACTGCATGTACATGATAAGGTCCTTCGCTCCGCTCAGGATGACAGGCGGAACAAAAGGATATTAAAACGGCCCCACAAACGGGGTAGTGCGGGCGTAGGTGCTCCAGCGCTTGAGCAGCACCGAAAACAGCAGGAACCACAGCGAAGCCACCACCATGTTTACCACCATAAAGTAGCCCAAGTAGCTGCTGCTTTCGGCGCCGTGGCTTTTGCTGAGCGTGTTGGCCAGCAGGGTGCCCAGACCGGCCGCCAGGGCCAGGGTGAGCACCCAGTGCGTGGTGCGGAACATGCCCGTGCGCAGGGCCGAATTGAACAGATAATAAAACGCTACTACCAACAACAAAGCCACGCCCAAAGTGCTCCAGCCCACGAGCGAAAACAAATCGGTTTTATACAAGCCATAGTCGGCCGGACGCTGGCTTTGGAAGATGGAAATCAGGGACGAGTACAGGCTGGTGAAGAAAGTTTGCATAGAAGAGCAAGCGGGTTATTTGTCGTTTTTGAGCGGAAGCTGAACCGTGAATACGGGCGGTAGCGGAGTTGGATACGATTGGCGAACGCCGGCCAGGATTTGGTCGAGGCCGAAGGTGCGCGGTGCCGGGGTGTTGTCGTTGGTGGTCGACCAGGCGGCCACCCATTCCGGCGTTTCCGGGGCGGGCAGCACGAGGCTGAGCGTGGCGGTGGGCGCCGCCAGTTTGCTCACCCGCAGCCGCATTACGTGGGTGAAGGGGGCCAGCACCGGCTGGCCGCTCTGCTCGTCGTCGGTGAGCAGGCGCACCGAGTTGGGCAGCAAAGAAGCTTGACCGTTGGGCAGGCGTACCCGCACATGTTGGGCCAAAAACTCCGGTTTCTGCCAGGCAGCCGGCAATTCTTTCAAATTAAGCCCCACCGTAAACTCCGCCGTGTCGTCCGACACGTTCATGGTGAGGCCGTTGCCTTCGCCATACACGCTGCCGCTGGGCTTCATTTTAGGTTCTGTGAGCTTGGTGAGCAGAGGCGCGAAGGCTGGGGTATCGGTTTTCAGCCCATAAAAGGCCTGTTGGGCCGGCGCGTTCTTAAACACCTCGGCCGTGTAGCGGGCCACCAGCGCGGGCGGCCCGATTACCCACACGTAGTAGGGCACCTTCTCGCCGTTGAGCGTGCGCTTCTGCACGGGCGTCTTCACGGCCGGGAAATAGCTGCCGTAGAAGCGGGAAGCCTCCCCGAACACCGCCACCGCCAGCTGCTTCTGGCTCACCGGCGCAATGGACGTGCGAATCAGGTTGGGCAGCTGCGAAAAGTCGGATTTGCGGGCCGGGCCGTAGATGAAGTCGGAAATCACCACGCTCACCTGCTGGGTGGCCTGTGGCATGTTGAGTATGCCTTCGAGCATCTGCGGCAGCTCGGTGCCGAGGGCAGCCTGATTGACTTCGCCTTGCACCACGTCGCGCAACTGCTGGAAGGGAACGGCCTTGGGTGCGGCGTTTTCGCAGAGGTAGTACTTGCGGTCGGCGATGGCGCCGCTCACCTGGGTTTCGGTGATGAGCGCGCCGATGCGCTGCTGAAATTCCGTGGGCGGCTTATCGGCCCCACCGCGGGGCACAAAGCCCTTCATGCCGCCCGAATACTCCAGAAAAACGCTGACCCGCAACGGAGCCGCTTCGGTAGCTGCCGGGGTCGTGGCCACGGGTTTGGTTCCTTTGGTGGAACTAGCCGATTTGGTTTCGGTGGGCTCCGAGCTACAGCTGCTCAGCAGCGAAATCGTCCCAAAAAGCACTCCGGCGAGCCGGAAGCATCGAAAAAAACGTGAAGCGGGCAGCCCCACGGAAACGGATATCGGCATAGGTAAAGCGCTAGGCAAGGTTTTGGGGCGAAGTATAGGCATTACGCAGCGAAATGCCCCACGGCCGAAAACCTAAACGCTAAACGCACCGCTGCGGCTTCTAGTACAAACCCGGCTCCCCCGGCCGCATATTTTTGCTTGTAATGTTTGGCGGGATGCCGGCGAATAAGTAGCACGTAAAACCTGCCACCTTTGTCGCCGCATGAAACACGTTCTACTCCCTTTTCTACTGGCATTGGCAGCAGCGGCCCAGGGCCAAACCTCCCCCACGCCCGACACGGCCCGCACCACACCCACCCAGATGCCCGCTGCGGCAGCGCCCAATCCGTTGAGCTATTATGGCGCCGTGGATGCGTATTACGGCTACGACTTTGGGAATGACGGCTCCAATTTTCGGCCCAATTTCCTGTACTCCCACAACCGCCAAAACGAGTTCAGTGTGAACCAGGCGGTGGTGGGCGTGCGCTACAACAACGACCAGGTGCGCGGCGCCATCGGCCTGCACGCCGGCTCCTATGTAGAAGCTAACTACGCCAGCGAAGACCTGACCATGCGCCACCTCTACGAGGCATACGCCGGCTTCCGGCCTTTCAAAAAAGCCTGGCTCGACGCGGGCATTTTCACCTCGCACATCGGGTTTGAATCGGCCATCAGCAAAGACAACTGGACGCTGACCCGCTCCATTATGGCCGAAAACTCGCCCTACTACGAGACCGGCGCCCGCTTCACGTACGAGCTTGACCCCAAGCTGACTCTCACGGCGCTGGTGCTCAATGGCTGGCAGATTATCCGCGAAACCAACGGAAATAAGGCCCTCGGCACCCAGATTCAGTGGAAACTCAGCCCCAAGCTACTCCTCAACAGCAGCACGTTTTATGGAATAGAGGGGCCCACGGGCACTGCCCAGTACCGCCGCTATTTTCACGACTTCTACCTAACCTATGCCGCGACTGACCGGCTGAGCGTGGCCGGCGTTTTCGATGTGGGCAAGCAGGAAACCGCCGTGTACGGCAAGTACGACACGTGGCACACTGGCGCGGCCTTTGTGCGCTACCAACTGGCCGACCGCTGGACGGCCACGGCCCGCGCCGAATATTATTACGCCGAGCGGGGTGTCGTCATCCACGGCATTACGCCGAACCCCGGGAGCCCCGACTTCCGGGCAGGCGGTGGCTCGCTCAACCTCGACTATGCGCCCGCTACCAATGTGCTGCTGCGGCTGGAAGGCCGCTACCTGCGCGGCCGCGCCCCGGTGTTTGAACGCGCCGATGACCCCACAGCCGACAGCTACGGCAACCTCACGTCGAGCCTCGCGCTTTCGTTTTAAGTTGCCGGGATTAGCAATAGAAACCGGCTACGTATTAATATTGTAACCCTTCCGAGCCCTACGTATTTATCCGGACTCGCTTTGCTATGAGTTATTTGCCCTATGCGTCTTATTGCTTTCCGACCTGAATACCAGCTTACTGTTGAAGACGAGAAAAACCGGCTTTTCTACCAAAATTTTGGGCAGATGCAGCAGGCTACCAACTTGCCCAACTACCGCGAGGATTGGGCTGCGGCGCTGCTGCAGGTGCGGCCGGGGTTCAGCATTCTAAGCGACATGCAGGTCGTGAACCAGGTCAACCAAGACCTGCTGGCCGAATTTCAAGCCGTTGAGCAGCTCATTGTGCAGCGCGGCGTGAGCATGGTGGCCGAAGTGCACGTACCCGGCCTGCCCACCCGCCGCTGCACCGACGAAATAACCACCAGCCAGGCCATGCCCGTGCGGCAGTTTTTGAACATCTGGGAAGCCGAGCAGTTCCTCGACGACCTCACGCCGGAGCTTGCGCCGGGCGCGTCCGGCTTATAGAATTTTGGGGGTAACCGGCCGGCCTCGGCCAACGTTTTGGGCGGTCCCGTTGTTATAAAACGGGCTGCCGTTGGCGGCCCCGGCTGCGGGCCGTACCTTTGCGGCCGCTTTTCACCAGGTGCCTATTCAGGCACTTATTGCTATTATGCCCAACGTAATTTCCACGGATATCTGTATTGTCGGGGCCGGCCCGGTTGGTCTGTTTGCGGTTTTTGAAGCCGGTTTGCTCAAGCTCCGCTGCCACGTGGTGGATGCCCTGCCCCAGCCCGGCGGCCAGCTCTCCGAGATTTACCCCAAGAAGCCGATTTACGACATTCCGGGCTTTCCCGAAATCCTGGCTGGTGACCTCGTCACCAACCTGATGAAGCAGATTGAGCCCTTCCACCCCACCTTCACGCTGGGCGAGCGGGTGGAGCGGTTTGCCAAGCTCGACGACGGCTCTTTTCAGCTCTACACCACCGACGGCACCGAGATTCAGTGCAAAGCCGTGGCCATTGCCGGCGGCCTGGGCTCGTTTGAGCCGCGCAAGCCGGCTGTCGAAAATCTCGAGCAGTTTGAGGGCGGCAAAGGCGTGCACTACATGGTGCGCGACCCCGAGCATTTCCGCGACCAGAAAATCGTCATCGCCGGCGGCGGCGACTCGGCCCTGGACTGGACCAACTTCCTCGCCAACGTGGCGGCCGACGTGACGCTGGTGCACCGCGGCACCACCTTCCGCGGTGCCGCCGACTCAGCCGAGAAAGTGAAAACGCTGGCCGAAGCCGGCAAAATCAAGCTCGTGCTCAGCTCCAACGTGACGCACCTGCACGGCAACGGCAAGCTGGCCGAAGTGACCATCACCGGCAACGACGGCACCGCCGAGACTATGCCGCTCGACCACTTCATCCCGCTGTTTGGCCTCACACCCAAGCTCGGCCCCATCGGCGAGTGGGGCCTGGAGCTAACCGACGACGCCATCGTGGTCGACACCCTGGACTACAGCACTTCGCTGCCCGGCGTGTTTGCCATCGGCGACATCAACACCTACCCCGGCAAGCTCAAGCTCATCCTCTGCGGCTTCCACGAGGCCGCGCTCATGTGCCAGGGCGCGTTCAAATACATCTACCCCGACAAAAAGTACACCCTGAAGTACACCACCGTCAACGGGGTACCCACGCTGTAAAATCCGGGAATAAAAAAGGGAGGAATGAAGAATTAGCTCGTCGCTTATTCTTCATTCCTCTTTCTTTGTCCTTTCAACTCAACCTATGGAAGAAGATATCCGCATTTACGTCGAAGAAGCGCCCGGCCAGCGCCGCGAAATTATCGCCCCCACCGACATGGGCCTGAGTTTGATGGAAGTGCTGAAAGCCAGCGGCTACGACATCATGGCGACTTGCGGCGGCATGGCCCTGTGCGCCACCTGCCACGTGGAAGTGCTGGCCGGCCCCGCCCTGTTTGAGCCAAACGATGACGAACTGGACATGCTCGAAACCCTGCCCGTAGTACACCCCGGAAGCCGGCTCAGCTGCCAGATTCGCCTCACCCCTCAAACCGATGGCCTAGTGGTCCGCCTCGCTCCCACCGGCGCGTAACCATCTGTCATTGCGAGGACGCAGGACGACCCAATCTGTCCTGGTCTCAGCGACCAGCCTAATACTGTAAAAAGCCCCGGCACTGCGCAGTGCCGGGGCTTTTTCTATAAAAGGCTTCATTACTTCTCAGGGCTGGTCGCAGGCATAGGAAGGATTGCCGCGCTGCGCTCGCAATGACAGCTCAATTTATTATCCCGCTGCTGCCAACCGCTCCCGCATCCGCTCTTTTGCGGCCTCGGGCAATGCTGGCCCGGCGCTGGCGCGGGCGGCGGCCGCAGCCTTGGCCCACTCCGCTATTTTCACCGTTTGCTTTGCGTACCGGTTGCAATAGGGGCAGTAGCGTAGGTGCAGCCACAGGCTGGTGCGGGCTTCTTTGGGCACGGGCTGGTCGGCCTGCTGGTCCAGGAGCATCGTAGCGGTTTGGCAGGTAATAAGACGAAGCATAGCGGATAATTAATTTTTGCCTAAGCCGTGCTTTTCCAGGCAGCGGCGCAGCTGCAGCTTGGCTCGGTGCACGATAACCCAATAATTAGCAGAGCTCAAGCCGAGCTCCTGACAAATTTCCTCGGCTGATAATTCCTCCACGAATCGCAGGGTAAATACCGCATGTTGCTGCGTGGGCAGCCGTTGCTGGCACCGTTGCAGGATGTCATGGAGCTCTTGCTGCTCCAGGGCGGCATCGGCATTGAGCCAGCTCACGGGGGCTTGCTGCGCGTTCCAGTGGCCGTTTTCGGGGTTAAAGAAATCGGCCTCGGTGGGGCCGGCTTCGCCTAGCTCGTCGAGGCTGACGTGGTTGGTCCGCGCCTGCCGGCGGTAGTAGTCGATGATTTTGCGACGCAGAATAACAAACAGCCACGTGCGCTCCGACGCCTCGGCCCTGAACGTGGCCAACCCGCTGAGGGCGCTCAGAAACGTGTCTTGCACCAGTTCCTCGGCCGCATCTGCATCGGAAACGCGGCTCAAGGCAAAGCGGTACAGCTCGTCGCCGTAGCGGTCGGGCCACTGCGCCGGCACTGGGGTGGTGGAAATCATGCGGGACGGGAGCTAAGCCAGAAAAGGTCGCACCGCAAGATTACGTCGGCAGCAGGTAAGTGTAAACAATCAAACAGGAGGCGCTTGTTTTGACCAGGTTACAGCGCCGCGGTGGCCACTCCCACAATCCGGTGCGAAGCCGTTTCCTGCACCAGGGCCACGGCCCGCAGGTTGGGCCGCTTCCAGCCGGCATTCAGTTTCAGCTCGGTGGCACCGCTGAAGGTGCCCGCCGGCCCCATTTTGCCCAACGAAATGAGCTGGCGCACCACGGGGGCGTGACGCAGCAGGCGCCCCGAATTCTCGCCCCCGCCCACCTGCGAGGCCAGCCCACTTTCGGTAACGACGAGCAGCACCTCGGCCGCCGCGGTGCCGGCCGGCACATTGGCCACCTGTACGCGGGCGGCATTGCCCGCGGTGGTAAGCGTGACCGTGGCCCGCGGGGTCGTGGCGGCTTTGGCCACGGTTTGGGCCAACTCGGCGGCGTGGCTGCCCACAAATTCGTAGCGGCCATTCACCACCGCTTGCGGCGTGTAGGCGCCCGAGCCAAAGCCCGATGCATACTGCCGCTGGCGCGCAGTAAAAGCGGCGGAGGAAAAGCCGTCTTTCCAGCCCAAGCGGTTCCAGTAGTCGACGTGTTCGCCGAGGGCAATAACTTCCACGCCGGGCACGGATTGAGCTGTTTCCAGCTGCCGCAGGGCCGCATCGGCAGCCGGGCAGCTCGAACACCCTTCCGAGGTGAACAGCTCCACTACCACCGGCACCCGAGCCGCGGGACCGCCTGGATTTACGGCAGTAGGCTGGGCCAGGGCCAGTACGGCCATGGCACCAAGGAGCGGCAACGTCAGCAGAACAGCGTTTTTCATAGGGTGGGCGAAGAAGTTGGCAAAACCAATAGGTAAAGCGGCAGACGGCCCCCGCATCACCCCCTTACACGTGGGGCAACTCTGCTGAACTACCCGCCAAGCCCCCATCAAGTTAGCTCAATTTTATTGAGCAAAAAAAGCCCCGGCTAACAGTAGCCGGGGCCGTTCCAAAACCAATGGCGAAGCCACAATCAGCGCCCGAACTACTGCGGGCGCTTGCTGGTAGCGCCCGCAGCGCCATCAGCGGCGGGAGTCACTGCGGGTGCCGCGGCCGCGGCAGTTGGGCTGGGTGCAAAGTTGAAGACCTCCAGCACCAGGCGCCAGCCGTCCACAGCTTCGCGCCGCCAGATGCGCAGGTAGCTGCCGTTTTCCTCGGGGTGCTTGGCGCCCCTGGAGCGCTGCAGGGTGCCCACCACGTAGCCCAAGTCGCCGGCGGCGGCCAGGTAGCCATCCACGGGCACAAACTGGTAGCCGCCGTCCAGGTTTTTCATGTTGGCGGCCGCGGCGGCGCCTTGCATCATCGAGAGGCCGGGGCGGTAGAGCCGGGCCTCGGTGCTGAGGTGTTGCTGGTAGGCGGCGCCGGGCTTGAGTAGCTGGGCGGCGGCAAACTTGCGGTCCACTTCGAGCACGATGTTGGACGGGGCCGTGCTGGGCGTGGCCGCCGCCGCGAGCAGGCGCGGCTGGGGCACGGTAGCTGCCTTGGCGGGGGCAGTGCCAATGCGCTCCACGCCCATGTCCACCACAAATTTCCACTTGCCATCGGGCTGCTTGCGCCACACCGTTACGTACTCGCCGGAGGCCTGCGGCTTGTCGTTCAGCAGGGCCGTCCAGGGGCCGGTGGTGTAGCCCAGGTCACCGGATTGGGCGGCATCGGCCAGCACTGGGTACCACGTAAGGCGGCTGCCCGGCCGGGCCGGGCGAGACCGCCACACGTCTTGGGCATTGGCCCATTTGCCGTTTTCGGTCACCCAGGCTTTGGGGGCGCTATTGGCCAGAAAGGCGGCCGGCGTGCTCTCCTGCATGGCCTGCGCCGCAAAAGCGGTTTCGGCGGCCACTACGGCGGCGTGCGGCGCTTGCGCCTGGGAATTAAAGGGTAGCAATGAGGCAACAAATGCCCCGATAGTAAAATGATTCTTCATAAGATACTAGTCTAATAGTTTCGCTATGCCAATATACGCTTTCCGGGATAATCACAATTACCACAAAATCTACATGTGCGCCGCAGTGCCGTTCTTGCGGCCGAATTGAACCTTGCCGGCCGGTTTCGGCGGCTTCCCCGTTTTGCCTTTACTGTTATTATGAAACTAGCCGACCTCACCGCCCGCGCCCGCCGCATTCGCCTGGTACTTACCGACTGCGACGGGGTGCTCACCGACGGCGGCGTGTACTACTCGGAGCGGGGCGAAGAAATGAAGCGCTTTAGCATCCGCGACGGCATGGGCGTGGTGCGCCTGCGCGAGTTCGGCATTGCCACGGGCATCGTCACCGGCGAAACCTCGCCTTCGGTGCGTACGCGGGCTGCCAAGCTTCAGATTGAAGAGCTCCACCTGGGCATCAAAGACAAGCCGGCCTGCCTGCACAGCATCTTGGCCCGCACCGGCTTGGCCGCCGAGGAAGTAGCCTTTATCGGCGACGACACCAACGACCTGGATATCCTGAGCCTGGTGGGCCTGTCGGCGTGCCCCGGCGATGCCACCTCCTTTGCCCGTGCCGTTGTCGACTTTCATTGCCAGACGCCCGGCGGCCACGGCTGCTTCCGCGAGCTGGCCGAATTCATCATTGCAGCGCAGCAGTAAGCCAGCCCAATAACGCAGTTGCTGAAAAGAGTGACTGAGTGGGAGCGTGACTGAGTGAGGTCCTAACTATTCATTCAGTCACGCTCCCACTCAGTCACTCTTTATTCCGGCAACAGGCCCTGGCGGGCGGCGAGCTTGATGAGGGCGGCGGTGTTCTTGGCCTGGGTTTTGGCGATGATGTTCTGGCGGTGGGTTTCCACGGTGCGCTTGCTGGTGAAGAGCTTATCGGCAATTTCGGCATTGGTCAGCCCCTCGGCCACCAAGCCCAGCACCTCCATTTCGCGCTTGCTCAGGCCCAGGGCCTCGCGGGCTGCATCGCTAACTACCGGGCTGTGGACAAACAGCCGGGTCAGGAGAGCAAGGCCAATGGCCGAACACAGGAAAGGCCGGCCCGCGGCCACGGTTTTCACGCCCTGCACCAGCTCCGCGGGCCGCGAGCTTTTCAGGACATACCCGTGCGCGCCCAGGTCAAAAGCGCGCGTCACGTAGTGCTCATTGGTCAGCTCGCCCCGGGCCAGCACGCGCAGCTGGGGGTACTGGCGCCGCAGCGCCGGCAGCAGCGCAAAGGCATCGGGGCCGGGGAGGTTTAGGTCGAGTAGCACCACGGTGGGCGCGGCTGCGGCCAGTTCGGCCAGCAGCTCGTCGCCGGTACCTGCTTCGCCCACTATCTTTATTTCGGCCGCCGGCTCCATCCCGATGCGCAGGGCCTCCCGCCCGTGAGGGTGGCCGTCGGTGAGTAATAGGCGAATCATAAAACAGGGAGCAGACCGGTGAGAAACCTAATTAATTTACTGGTCGCTATCCATTAAATCGGTTTTGAACACCCCAAAATTAAAGACACCGGCCATCTTAGCGGGGAGCTCCACAGTAAAAGCCGTATTAATCCCTACAAAAGCAGGGGCTAATATAAGTATCCTAGTATAAATACGGACAAGGCTTTGCCGTATACCGGGATTAGCCCAACTTTGCGGGCTGCCATTCGTTCTTGATGCTCCTAAATCTTATTCGCTATGACCCGTATTTTGCTAGCCGATGACCACACCATTTTGCGCGACGGCATCCGGGCGCTGCTCTCCGCCGACGCCGACCTTGACGTAGTGGGCGAAGCCAGCAACGGCGCCGAAGTCCTTTCCATCCTCGAAAACACGCCCGTCGACGTCGTCCTGATGGACGTGCAGATGCCCGTCCTCGACGGTTTTGCCACGGTGCCCGAGCTGCGCCGCCGCTTCCCCGACGTGAAGGTGCTGGTGCTCACCATGCTCGACCACGAAAACTACGTGACCCGCATGCTGGAAGCCGGCGCATTGGGCTACGTGCTCAAGAATGCGGCCATCAGCGAAATCACCTACGCCATCCGCACGGTAGCGCAGGGCAACCCCTTCTTGTGCACCGAAATCGGCCTGAGCATGCTCTACAAAGCGGTGGCCCAGTCCTCTACCCCTAATATCGCGGGCCACACCGACGAATCCGGAGACCACCACGGCGCCGACCTCACGGCTCGCGAGCTGGAAGTGCTCAAGCTCATCGCCGAAGGCCTCACCAACGGCGAGATTTCCGACAAGCTCTTCACCAGCAAGCGCACCATCGAAACCCACCGCCAGAACATCATCGCCAAAACCCAGGCCAAGAACACCGCCGCCCTCATCAAGCTCGCCGTGAGCCGGGGCCTGATATCTTAATCATTTAACAGTTATCAATTAACAGCCGTTATATCTGCCCTAATTGAGCTGATGTAACGGCTGTTAATTGTTAAATGACAACTGTTAATTGACTATAGAAGGCTGCCCAGCGCGCTGATGCTCAGGGCTACAATGGCGGTGTTGAAGCCGAAGGAGATGAGCGCGTGCAGGAGGGCCGTGCGGCGCTGCCGCCGGCCGGGAATGGTAACGTCGGCCGTTTGGGCGGCCATGCCGATGGTGAAGGCGAAGTAGGCAAAATCGAGGTAATCGGGCTCGGGCGGTTCGCCGGGGAAACCCAGGCCGCCGGTATCGGCACCCGACCGAGCATCGTCGGCATCGTAGTAAATGTGGGCGTAGTGCAGCGTAAACACCGTGTGGACCAGCAGCCACGACTCCAACACGGCCGCAGCACTCAGGACAATGTGCCGGGCCAGTATGCTGCCCGATAGCGACTTCATGGTACCCAGCAACGCGACCACGGCCAGCAAGCTGGCCAGGGCCGCCACCAGCACAAACCCGAAAGCTAACGTCCGGCTTGGGTCTTCGCTGTTGGCCACTTTGCGGATGCTGGCGGCATCAGCCGTGAACATGGCCGCCGCGATGAGCAGCAGCGTGGCAGTAGCGCACACATCCCAGGACGCCACCCAGCGGCTGATGGGGCCCGCATCCGGCGGAGCCAGAAACCAGGCCGCGGCTCCCAGCCCCAGCCCAATCAGGAGCCGATACGTGGCCGAAAGCTGGCCTATGCGTTGGGTGTAGCGAAAAAGAGCAGAGGGTTGTGGCACGGCTGGCAAAGTAAGCGGGTAAACCCCAACCGTTAGCCAAGGGCACTCGCTCAGAACCCGGCGTTGAGTTGCGGTTTGGAGTTGAGCCAATTGTTGTTTTTGTCCGTAAGCAAGCGCTTACCCCCTTTGCCGCGCTCATGAATTCTGCTCCCCTATCCGGGCTTTACGCTCCTTCGCTCGCCCTTGTCACCGACCTGTACCAGCTCACCATGGCCTACGGCTATTGGCAGCAGGGCATGCAGGACCGCGAGGCGGTGTTTCACCTGTACTTCCGCAAAGCGCCGTTCGCGGGCGGCTACGCCGTGGCAGCCGGCCTGGCGCTGGCCGTCGACTGGGTCGAGAATCTTCATTTTTCCGACAAGGATTTGGCTTACCTGGGCAGCCTGACCGGCAGCAAGGGCGCCGCGCTGTTCCCGCCCGAATTTTTGGAGTACCTGCGCAACCTGAAGTTCAGCTGCGACATCGACGCCGTGGCCGAAGGCACCGTGGTGTTTGGCAATGAGCCGCTGCTGCGGGTGCGCGGCCCGCTACTGCAAGCCCAACTCCTGGAAACGGCGCTGCTCACACTGATTAATTTCCAGACCCTGATTGCCACCAAAGCCGCCCGCATCCGCGAAGCCACCGGCCCCAACGACCGGGTGCTGGAGTTTGGCCTGCGCCGCGCGCAGGGCTTCGATGGCGGCCTGGGGGCCAGCCGGGCGGCCTACCTGGGCGGCGCCGATGCCACTTCTAACCTGCTGGCGGGGCAGCGCTACGGCATTCCGGTGCGCGGCACCCACGCCCACAGCTGGGTACAAGCATTTGCCGACGAGACACAGGCATTTTCGGCCTACGCACAGGCTTTCCCCGATGATTCCGTGTTTCTGGTCGATACCTACGACACCATCGAGGGCGTGCGCCAGGCCATCAAAGTAGCCCGGGCGATGCGCGCCAACGGCCACGAGCTGGCCGGCATTAGGCTCGATTCGGGCGACCTGGCCTACCTCAGCCGCGAGGCCCGGGCCGTGCTCGACGAGGCCGGATTTAATGAAACGCACATCGTGGCCAGCAACGATTTGGAGGAAACCCTCATCACCAGCCTCAAGCAGCAAGGCGCCCGCATCGACACCTGGGGCGTGGGTACCCAGCTCGTGACGGCCTACAACCAAGCGGCCCTGGGAGGCGTGTACAAGCTGGCCGCCCTGCGCAAAGCCGACGATTCGGGCTGGGACTTCACGCTCAAGCTCTCCGAGCAGGTGGCCAAAACCAGTATCCCCGGTATCCTGCAGGTGCGCCGCTACCTCAACGAGTACGGCAAGCCCCGCGCCGACATGCTCTACAACACCGCCGAGCCCCTCCCCGACCAGCTCACCATCATCGACCCGGCCGATATCACCCGCCGCTTAGCCATTAAGCCCGAAACCAAGTTCCGCGAGCTGCTGGAGCCCGTATTCCGCCAGGGCAAACGGGTATTGGACCTGCCCACCCTGGTCGAAAGCCGCGCCCACGCCCAGCGCGAAGTGCAAAGCCTGGACCCCAGCGTCCGCCGCTTCCTCAACCCCCACACCTTCCCCGTTGGGCTGGAAATGGGGCTGAATGACTACCGTACCAAGCTGATTCTGGAGAAGCGGCCGGTGCGCGGGGCGTAATTCGGAACCTAGAGCAGGGTGTTCTGCTGAGCGAAGCAGCATCTCTCCTATTTCAGTTCTCTGGCTTCTTTACAAATCGTCTGTCATGCAGAGCGTAGCGAAGCATCTTATCAGGTTAGCTCAATTCGTTCAGCGGTGATAAGATGCTTCCTTCGTCAGCATGACAGACGCTTTAGATTATCCTTGCAGTAGAACCACTTCGGTTTCACTGAGCGGGATGTACTATTCCCGTTCGTATTCTGAATCCTACGCGTACCGCAGCTCTCCCGCACCCACGCGCAGCGTCACACCACTCTCAGCGGTAAGGTGGCCGGCCACTTGGGCATCGTACCCACTGGCTTGCAGCGAATCCACTACGGCAGCGGCTGATACTTCTTCAGTCACTAGCAGCATGCCGGTGCCCATGTTCCAGTAGAGATAGGCAGTTTCGGGGCTGAGATGGCCGATTTCCATCAGGCGCTGCATGGCGGGCAGGGGCGGAAACAGGTTGTCGAGTACCGCGCCGAGGCCGTTTTTGAGCACACGCTTGAAGTTGTCGGCCAGGCCGCCACCGGTGATGTGGGCGATGCCGTGCACCGGCAAGCCAGCATCGAGCAGGGCCGCCACGCCGGGCGCGTAAATGAGCGAAGGCGCAAGCATAGCGTCGCCCCAGGTGGGATACTCGGCACCATCAGTGCCGTCGTAGGGGGCTTCGTGCCAGTCTTTGCCGAAGGCTTTGTGCAGGGTTTTACGGGCCAGCGAGTAGCCGTTGGAACGGAACGAGGGCGAGCGCAGGGCCACCACCACATGGCCGGCCTGGGCGGTTTTGCCGCTCAGAGGCTGGGCCAAACTGGGGTGCAGCACCCCGATGGCCGTGGAGCACCAGTTGAAATTCATCTTGGCCCCCGGCCAGCCATCGATGCGGCTGCCCAACTCGGCGATTTCGCCGCCCGTGATGGCCATTTTCGTAAAGTTGGCGGCGTCGTGCAGGCCGCGCATCATCTGGTCCACCACGTCGTAGTCGAGGTGGTTCACGTCGATGATGTTGGAGAGGTTGGTGGGCACGAAGCCGGCGGCAATGAGGTCGTCGGCCGTCATGGCGATGAGGTCGTAGCCGAGGGTATCGTACTTGTTCATGCGCTCGGCTACTTCAATCTTGGTCCCAATGCCGTCGGAGCTGATGCCGAGGCGCTCGGCCCCGAAGCGGATTTCGTTGGAGAAGCCGCCATCGAGGTCCTGAGCGGGCTCGCCGGGCTTGCCTTTGCGGTTCTGGAAGGTTTTTTTCGACCAGTTGTAAGCGTTACGCGAGGCGGCGTTGCCTTCTTGGATGGAATAGCCGGCGGGGTTTTCGGAGGTGGTGGACATGGTATTGGAACGACAACTCCCCTCAGACGAGGAGGGGATGTTTGAGCCCTTGGCTCAAACGGGGGTGGTTGAATTCGTTGAACGATGGCGGAACGAAGCAGAACCAACAACGGCCCCTAACGGCGCGGACGGCTTCAACCACCCCAGCGTCCGCTTCGCGGCCACATCCCCTCCTCCTCTGAGGGGAGTTGTCGTTCTTCTAGTGCTCCGTCGGCTCGGGCGCTTTGGCGCTTACCGATAGGTTTTTCTTGCCTTTTTCGGGGCGGTGGCTGGCGCGCTCTTCCTGCACGTGGCGCAGGTAGTGGGTCACGTCGCCGGTGGGGTACTTGCCCGAGAAGCAGGCGAAGCAGCTGCCGCCGTGGCCTTTTTCTTCCGCAAACAGCTCCTGCAAGTCCTCCAAATCCTGGTAAATGACTTTGTCGGCTTCGATGTACCGGCAGATTTCGTCCTCGGTGTAGTTGGCCGCAATCAGCTCGGTGCTCATGGCCATGTCGATGCCGTAGATGCAGGGCGACACGATGGGTGGCGCGCTGGAAATGAAGTACACCTCGGTGGCGCCGGCATCGCGCAACAAACGCACGATGCGGCGCGAGGTAGTGCCGCGCACGATGCTGTCGTCGACCACGGCGATTTTCTTGCCCACTACAAACTCACGGATGGGGTTGAGCTTCTTCTTCACCACGTCTTCGCGGCCGGCCTGAGTGGCCACGATGAAGGAACGGCCCATGTGGTTGTTCTTCACCAGCGCGCGGCGGTAGGGCACGCCGATGGCCTCGGCCAGGCCGGAGGCCGCGAAGTAGCCTGACGACGGCACGTCAATCACCATGTCCGGCTTGATGCCAGCATCGGCCACTTTTCGGGCCAGTACCTTGCCCAAGCGCACCCGCTCGCGGGCCACCAAGCGGCCGTGGATAACGGAATCTTCGCGGGCAAAATAGATTTGCTCGAAGGCACAGAAGTTCTTGGGCAGTTCGTACGGGTTCTTGTAGTGAACCTGAAAGTTGTTGTCGATAAAGATGGCTTGGCCGGGGCCAACGTTCTCAATGAACTCGAAGCCCAGAAAGTCAAAGCACGTGCTCTCCGACGCAAAGGCATACACTGGCCCGGCGGGCGTATCGCGGCGGCCCAATACCAGCGGCCGGATGGCCAGCGGGTCGGTGAAGGCCAGCAAGCCGTGCCCGGCAATAAGCGTGATGGTGGCGTAGGCGCCCTTTACCAGCTCCTGGGTGGTCTCCACGGCGTCGAAAATGTCGACTACCGAGAGGTGGTCGAGGTCTTTCACGCGCAGCTCCGAGGCGAAGGTGTACATGATGAGCTCCAGGTCGTTGGTGGTTTTGGGCAGCACGTGGTACTTCTCGTGCAGGCGCTTGGCCACGTCGCGAAAGTTGATGACGTTGCCGTTGTGCACCATCGCCAGGCCAAACGGGTAGCTCGTGGTGAAGGGTTGGGCCAGATTCGAGTCGTTGGCGCCCTGCGTAGTGTAGCGCACGTGGCCAATGCCGCTGTTGCCCTTGAGCTTCTTCACGTGCTTCTTTTTAAACACGTCATTCACCAAGCCCTGGCCCTTGTGGAGGTGGAACGAGGAGCCGTCGAACGTGGCGATGCCGGCCGCGTCCTGCCCCCGGTGCTGCAGGGCGGTGAGGCCAACTACCATATCAGCTACGACGTCGTCGGGGCCATGAAAACCTACTATTCCACACATTGGATTGGGGTATTAAGTCTTACTAAATATTGTATGTCATGCAGGGCGCAGCGAAGCATCTTGCTCGCTTCGTTGAGCTAACTTGGTTATTGCTGCATGCGAGATGCTTCGCTGCGCTCTGCATGATGTGCTTTTTTGATTAATTCCGCCAGCGTTTCAGCATAGAGCCGGTGCTCCACGGCCAGCCCGCGGCGCTCGACTTCGGCGAGGGTATCAGCCCCGCGCAAGTCCACTGGTTCTTGAGCTAAAATGGGCCCAGTGTCGAGACCTTCGTCAACCAAATGCACGGTTATTTTGGTTTCGGCCAGCTTGTTATCGAAGGCCCACTCGTAGGCGTGCAGGCCCTGGTGTTGGTGCGTATCGGCGGGGTGAATGTTGAGAATGCGCCCTGCAAACGGCTGAATAAACGCCGGGGAGAGAATTCGCATGTAGCCCGCCAGCACCACAAAATCGGGGGAATATTGCTGGAGCAGCGCCGCAGCTTCGGCATCAAAAGCCTCCCTCTTACGGCCCTGGCTGGGCAGCGAGGCTACCGGGCAGCCCTGGGAAGCGGCCAGTGCCAGGCCGGGCGCGTCGGGCTTGTTGCTGAACACTACGGCTACTTCGGCCAGGCCGTGTAGCGCGCCGGTTTTGGTGGCTTGCACCAATGACAGCATGTTGGAGCCGCGCCCCGAGAGCAGGATGACCAAGCGGGCTTTCCGCGGCCCTTCGCCGAGCGTCGCCACGCCCGCGCCGCCCGACAAGTGGGGTGCCTGATGATTCGCTTCGGCGGGAGTTTGGCTGCTCATGGTTGAGTATTCAACTTCAATTTACGGCGCTGGCGCTTAGCACGGGCGCCGGGCGCTGGGCAATGTCGGGGCGGTAGTAGGCATCCTGGAAGGTGACCTTGGCGCAGGCCTCGTAGGCGCGGGCGGTGGCCGTTTCCAAATCGGGGCCGTGGGCGGTGAGCACCAGCACGCGGCCACCGTTGGTCACGAGCCGACCCTCGGCGTCGAGCCGGGTAGCGCCGTGGTAGGCCCGCACGTGCGCCGGCAATTGGTCGAGGCCCGTGATGGGGAAGCCGGTAGGAAATTTCGCGGCCGGGTAGCCGCCCGAGGCCAGCACCACGCCCACAAACGCGCCGGGGCGCTGCCGCACGGTTTGCAGGGCCAGCGTGCCATCCAGCGTGGCTTCAATCAACTTGAGCAGGCTGCTATCCAGAGCGGGCAGCAATACTTCGGCCTCGGGGTCGCCGAGGCGCACGTTGTATTCCAGCAGCTTGGGGCCGTTGGGCGTGAGCATGATGCCGAAATACAGGAAGCCGTGAAATGCAAACTGCTCGTTTTGCAGGCCGCGTAGCGTGGGGTCGATGATGTCGCGCCGAATGGCGGCCAGCACGTTGTCGTTGGCGAAGGGCACGGGGCAGTAAGCGCCCATGCCGCCGGTGTTGGGGCCCTGGTCGCCGGCCAGCAGCTGCTTGTGGTCCTGCGAGGTGGCCAGCAGCTTGATTTCGCGCCCATCGGTGAGGCCAATGATGCTGATTTCGGGGCCGGTCAGCTTCTCTTCCAGCAGGAAGGAGAACCAGCCCGTAAACTGCGTTTGCAGCTCGCTCAGGGCCGTTTCGGCTTCTTCCAGCGACGAGCACACGTACACGCCTTTGCCGGCTGCCAGGCCGTCGTACTTCACCACCACGTGCCCGCCGAGCTCGGCGGCTTTGGCGCGGGCCGCCGCGATGTTGTCGCTGCGAAACTGCCAGGCCTGGGCCGTGGCCACGCCATGGCGGCGCATGAAGTCCTTGCTCCACACCTTGGAGCTTTCCAGCCGGGCCGCGGCGCGGGTTGGGCCAAACACCTTGATGTCGGAGCCGGCAAAAAAGTCGGTGATGCCGGCCGCCAGTGGCGCCTCGGGGCCCACCACAATTAGCTTGGCCTCTTGCGCTTGGGCAAAGGCTCGCACCGCTTCAAATTCCAGCGGGTTGACGTCGGGGTGGCTGTTCGGAATGCCGGCGTTGCCAGGCAGCACGTGCACCGTGGCCCCGTCGCGGGTCAGCTTTTCGGCTAGCGCGTGCTCGCGTGCGCCGGAGCCCAGGAGCAAAACGGTTTGGGATGTAGTCAAAATAGAGAGGAGCCTAGGTCAGGCCTTAACTAATGTCTTCGATGGAAATGATTTTGCCGTCTTGGAAGCCGAAAACGGACTTGCCCTGCAGGCGCAGGGTGTCGCCCGGCTGCAGCCCGTTGGGAAACGCAATGGCCGCCACTCCCGTGTAGTCGATGGCGACTTTAACCCGGCTGCCGTCCACCTGCCAGTCCGTAATGCTCTGTTCGCGCTGCGAGAAGTACTGCGTGGCCTGCTCGGCTTGTTGGCGGAAGGCTTCTTTGCCGGTGGTGGTCAGGTTTACCTCGCCGTTGGCAATGTTTCGGAACACCACAGCTTCGTGCAAGGGCGCCAGCATGCCTTCCACATCGAAGCGGTTGTAGGCTTCGATGTAGACGGCAATCAGCTGTTTCGGCTCGGTGGTTTCCATGCGTTTCCGGAGGGCAGATTACAGCACGCACAGTTCAGCGTCGTCGGCTTTCAGCTTGGCTTTGGTGGCTTTGATGTCCTGGTTGAGCCGTTCGCGCAGGCGGGGCAGATTCAGAGCTCGCAGGGCGGCCTGGGCGGCGTTGTCGGGGCGCACCACCGTCAGGTTGGGGGTGCCGCTGGGCATGATGACCGACGAGTTGAGGTTCATGGCCAGCTCGGCGTAATCCTTCCACGGCGGGCAGCTGATGACGGGCACGTTTACGTTGGCCGCCAGCGCGCCGCCGAGGCCGTTGGAGAGACCGGCTGCGGCGATGATGACGCCGGGCTCGATGCTGTTGTTCCAGATTTCGGCCATGTCGGCAATGACTTCGCCGTTTTTGTGGGCCGACGTCACGCGCAGTTGCGTGAAGATGCCGTAGCCCTCAAACTGCGCCCGGATTTTCAGGCAGTGCTCCTTATCGTCGGGCGAGGCCATCACGATGTTTACCCAGGCGTCCTTCACCAGGCCAGCCTGCACCAGGTTGGCGAGCAGGCGGGCGCGGGCATCGTGCCGGCCGGTGTGGGGCGCGTCGGCGGCTTCGGTTTCGACGGTGGGCAGGGCCTGGCCGGTGATGCGCTGGTAGATGTCGAGGTAGCGGCGGCTGGCCTCCTGGGCCACTTCCGGGGTGAGGGCGCGGGGGTACTGGCCGTCTTTTTTGTTGGCAATGAGCCACTGGCGGACATACTCCTTGTCCATCTGCTCGGCCGTTTCGGGGTTCCGGGCGTAGTCTTCGGCGCTCCAAAACCGGGACGAGTCCGGCGTGTGCATCTCGTCAATGAGAATTAGTTTGCCGTTCAGCAGACCAAACTCATACTTGGTATCCACCAGGATAATGCCCTTTTCGGCCAGCAGCTGCGAGCCCACGGCAAACAGCATCTGGGACTTCACGGCCATCTGGTCGTAGAGCTCCTTGGTCACCCAGCCTTCACTCACCAGGTTTTCGGGGGTGATTTCGCGGTCCGATTCTTCCTTGGTCGTGGGCGTCACGATGGAGTGCGGAAACGCCTGGTTTTTGGTCAGCCCGTCGGGCACCGTTACGCCCGAAAATGTGCGCTGGCCGGCCTGGTAGCCGCGCCACATCGAGCCGGTGAGGTACTGTCGCACTACCATTTCCACCTTGATGGGCTCGGCTTCCTTCACCAGCATGGCGTTGGCATCCACGAGCTTGAGCACGTGGTTCGGAATGATGTGCTGGGTTTTGTCGAACCAGAAATTGGCCAGGCCGTTGAGCACGGCGCCTTTGTGCGGGATGGCCGTTTCCAGCACCGAATCAAACGCCGAAAGGCGGTCGGTGACGATGATGAGCCGGTCGCCGGAAGGCGCGCGCAGGCTGTCGCGGACTTTGCCGCGGTGCAGCAAAGGAAGTTGGGGAGAAGCGAACTGGGTGAGCGTGTTCATTAGCGACTGTACAGGAGACTAGCTCCGAGTGGCAAATTCATTTTCCGCCGCCGTGGCGGCGGTACGCGAGTGGGCAATGTGCGCCACGATGTTCTTAAAAATCTGGAGCCCCTCGCCTTCCTCGCTGGCGCTGGGGTTTTGGCGCCGGCGCCGGGCCCAGTCCGGGTGGTTGTAGGCCGAGAGAAAGGCTTCGGGGTGCGGCATCAGGCCAAATACCTGGCCGGTGGGGTCAGTGAGGCCGGCGCAGTTCAGGGCGGCGCCGTTGGGGTTGAAGGGGTACACACCGGTGCCGTCGCCGTTGGCGTCGAGGTAGCTCAGGCAGTTGAGCCCCGCGGCTTCAATGCGCTGCTGAATGGCAGGGTCGGAAATCACGAGCCGGCCTTCGCCGTGGCGCACGGGCACTTCCAGCGTGTCGATGCCTTTCAGGAAGGGCGTTTGGGCGAGGGGGTTCACGCGGAGCGTCACCCACCGGTCTTCGTAGCGGCCGCTGGCGTTGTGGGTCAGCGTGACTTCGGGCGTGACGTGGCCGCTTAGGTTGGGCAGCAAGCCCAATTTCACCAGCACCTGAAAACCGTTGCAGATGCCAAGTACAAACTTGCCGGCAGCGATGAACTCCTTGATGTCGTCGAGCAGGGTGCGGCCGCCCGGCCCGGTCTGGCGGTAGCGCAGCTTGTTGGCCAGCACCACGCCCGAGCCCAGGTCGTCGCCAAAGGAAAAGCCGCCGGGGAAGTTCAGAATGTCGAAATCGTGGATGCTTACCTGCCCATGCAGCACCTGGTTGAGGTGCACGATGGTGGCCTGCGCGCCCGCCAGCCGATAAGCCGCCGCGAATTCTTCTTCGCAATTGATGCCGAAGCCGGTCAGAATCAGTGCCTGCACGGCGCCCACACGCCGGGGCTCGCCAGCTTGTGCCTCGATTTGAACTTTATGTGCTACCCGAGTGGCATCTTGTACCATCTCAAAGGGCTTTTGGGCCGGAGGAAATGAGTCTTGTGCCATTACAGTGAAGTTGAGTGTGAAACATTGGCCACGTCGCCAACGCCGAGCAATTGATTTACAGGCCCGTTGGTCCATATACTCCGAAGTACATCGGAGTCGGCCGAAATCACCTCGCGGCCGCCGTGGCGCACCACCAGGCGCGGCTCTTTGGTCACCGTGCCCAGGCGGTTGGCAAGGCTGCCAAGCAGCTGCTCAAAGGCCACCACGTCTTCCGGCGCTACCGTGGCCAGGAAACGGGAATGCGACTCCGAAAACAGCTGCACCGGCAGCGGCAAGCCACTTTCCGACAGCTCAACCGTGGCCCCGCAGTCGTAGCCAAAGGTGCATTCGGCCAGCGCCACGGCCAGACCGCCGTCGCTCAGGTCGTGGCAGGATTGAATGAGGTGCTGGTCGTTGGCCTGGCCCACTAGGGTATAAAGGGCTTTGGCCTTTTCGAAATCAACCTTGGGCACGTTGGCGCCCAGCTGGCCGTGCAGGGCGTAGAACTCGGAGCCGCCCAGTTCGTCGTGGGTTTCGCCGAGCAGGTACACCACGTCGTCGGCCTGCTTGAAGTCCGAGGTGATGGCGCGGCGCACGTCTTCCATCTTGGCCGTCATCGAGTAGAGCACGGTGGGCGGCACCGAAATCTTCACGCCGTCGGCCTTGAAGTCGTTTTTCATGCTGTCCTTCCCACTGGTGAGCGGGATGCAGTAAGCCGCCGTGGCGTCGCGCAGGGCCTCGCACATGCGCACCAGCTTGGCCAGCTTCTGCTTGCCGTCGGGGTTGATGACGGGGTCGTACACCGAATCAGGCACGCAGAAGTTGTCGTTCACCGACCAAAAAATCCCGTCGCCGGGCGTCAGGTTGGGCAGCTTCCCTCCTACCGCGATAATCTGCCGCACCGCCTCGTCGAACGCGCCGGCCGACATGTGGTAGGCGTCCAAATCGCCATAGCGCGGCAGGATGCCGTTGCTCACGGCCACGCCTTCCCAGCTCTCGAAATTGAAGCGCACAACGGCCGCGTCCTGCGGCGCCTGGCCGGTCGCGCCCATCAAGGGCTTCACAATGGTGCGGCCTTTTACCTCGTGGTCGTACTGGCGAATGACCGACTCGCGTGAGCAGATATTGAGCGAGCCCAGCAGCTTGCCCAGCGTGGCGGTGTAGTCCGCAGCGGCCGGAATTTCCGGCTCGGAAGCGGCGGGTTTGGTCCACTCCGCTTCCAGAATTTTGCGCGGCACGCCTTCGTGCAGAAACTCCATGTTGAGCCGCGCCACGGGCGCGCCATCGAAGCGCACGTCCAGAAAGCCATCGGCGGTGAAGTAGCCGATGTCGGTTAGCTCAACTTCCATTTCCTGGCCTAGGGCCAGCAACTCGGTCATTTTGCCGGGCTCCACCACTAGCGTAAAACGCTCTTGCGATTCGCTCACGAAAATCTCCCAAGGCCGCAGGCCGGGGTACTTCAGGGGCACGCGCTCTAGCTCCACTACCGCGCCGCCGCTGATGCCGGCCAGCTCACCTACGGACGACGAGAGGCCGCCCGCGCCGTTGTCGGTGCTGCACTTGAGCAGGCCGCGGCGGGCCGCCAGCAGCAGGAAATCCATGGCCAGCTTTTGGGTGATGGGCGAGCCGATTTGCACGGCCGTGGCGGGTGCGGTTTCGTCCAGCTCAATAGACGAGAACGTGGCGCCGTGAATGCCGTCTTTGCCCACCCGGCCACCGGCCATGATAATGCGGTCGCCGGCGTCGATGATTTTCTCCCAGGAGTCTTTGCCCGCGAATTGCATGGGCATCACGGCGCCGGTGCCGCAGTACACCAGCGGCTTGCCGGCGTACCGGTCGTCGAAGACGATGGCGCCGTTGACCGTGGGTACCCCTGACTTGTTGCCGCCGTCTTCGATTCCCTTGCGCACGCCTTCCAGAATGCGGCGCGGGTGCAGCTGCCCGGTGAGCAGCGGCCCGTCATACTCCGGATTGCCGAAGCAGAGCACGTTGGTATTGAACAGTAGCTGCGCGCCGCCGATGCCGGTGGCCAACGGGTCGCGGTTGTTGCCCAGAATGCCCGTGATGGCCCCGCCGTAGGGGTCAATGGCCGAAGGCGAGTTGTGCGTTTCCACCTTCCACACAAAAAGCGAGTCGGCGTTGATGCGCACGGCGCCGGCGTTGTCCGAGAAGACTTTCACCAGCCAGTCGTTGCCGTTGGCGCGCAACTGGCGGTCTACTTCGGAGGTGGCGTTTTTGATGTAGGTTTTGAAGAGCGAATCGACCTGCTTCTCCTCGCCCGTTTCCAGGTCTTTGTAGTTGATGAGAGCCGAAAACTCCTTGTGCTTGCAGTGCTCCGACCAAGTCTGCGCAATGATTTCCAGCTCGCAATCCGTGGGGTCGGCGGGCAGGCCGGCGGTCTGGCGCTCGGCCTGGGTTTGGGAGGCGGCGAAGTAATCGCGCACGGCCCGCATTTCCTCCAGGTTCAGCGCGTAGATATTCTCTTTCGACAGCTGCACCAAATCCGCATCGCTGCGGCCGGTCAGGGTAATGATTTCGGTAATGGCTTCGGCGCCGCCGCCCGGGCGCGGTGTGTAGTCGCGGATGCCATCGGCCACCCGGCCCACTTCCAGCCAGTTGATGAGCTTGTTGCCGAGCAGCTCTTCCGCGATGCGGCGCAGGTCGGCGGCCGGCAGGTCATTTTCGAGCAGGAAGAGGCGCTTGCTAAAGATGTGCTGGGTGTGGGTATCCAGCGGCTCGTTGAGCAGGTCGGCCAGGGCGTTTTGAGCGGAGGTGCCTTCGTCGTCGGTCACGCCGGGGCGGCGAGCAACGAGGATGTAGGTGGCAAAGCCGGGTGCGGCGGTCAGCTCGTTCAGGCGCACGTCGTGCAGCACCGGGTCGGCGAGGCAGCGGGTGGCAAAGTCGTTGAGCTGATTTTCGGTGAGCGGGTAGCGCACCGTGTAGAGCGCGGCGCTGCGCATGCGGCCGGTGGCCAGGCCCAGGTGGCGGGCGGCGGCCTCGGCCACGCGCTGGCCGTCGCCGTCGTGCTGGCCGGGTTTCAGCGTGAGCTGGATGGTGTGGGTATCGGTCATTTAGTGAATTGGCAACTAAAACAACTCGTCTGTCATGCTGAGTGAAGCCGAAGCATCTCTACCGCGCAACTAACTCAGTCGATTGGATTACTCTCGCGGTAGAGATGCTTCGGCTTCGCGGACGCTAGATGAAGCATGACGACCTTTTTTCCTTTTCTGAAGACTCAAACACACAACGCCTAAAACGCTTTTTCCGGCCGACTGCCGGGTTTCACCACCGGCACGCCAGCGGCGCACAAGGGGCAGGTATCGGGCGCAAAGGTCGCGGCTGTGACCGAAAGCAGGGCGAAATGCGGGAAATTCAGCCCACCTTTTCCGCCTGTCCGGTCGATTAGGGAGGCTACGGCCAGGACTTCGGCGCCCAGCTCGCGCAGCACCCGGGCGACTTCCAGCGTGCTTTTGCCGGTCGTCACCACGTCTTCGGCGATGATGACTTTCTCGCCCGGCTCAATAGTGAAGCCGCGGCGCAAAGTCATCTGGCCGTCGGTGTCGCGCTCGGTAAAAATGCCGGGCGTGCCCAGCTGCCGGGCCAGCTCGTAGCCTATCACCACGCCGCCCATGGCCGGGCCCACCACCACGTCGGGCTGCAGGCCGGCTTCCTGAATTTGAGCGGCCAGCGCAGCCGCGGCCGGTGCGGCCAAATTGGGCCGGCGCAGGAAGCGGGCGCACTGCACGTAGGTATCGGAGTGCAGGCCCGACGACAGCCGGAAGTGCCCGCTCAGCAGCGCGTCTTCCTGCCGCAACTGCTGTTCCAGCAAGCCGGCGTCGAGCGTGGCGGAAGAATGGATTTCGGGAGATGGAGTCATTTCTTACGGAAAATCTAAGATGCAAAAAGCCGCTTCACAGCGGCTTTTTGGTCAGGTGTGAGCGGGGCTGGTTACCGTCCGGAATTGGTTGATTTCTTCCTGCAATTCCCGGGCAGCGGCGCCGGCATCGGCGGCCTGCCAGATGCCCCGCGAGGAGTTGATGAGCAAGCCGCTGCCGTCGGCCCGCAGACCGGCGCGCAGCGTGGCCGATAAGTCGCCGCCCTGCGCCCCGATGCCGGGCACCAGGAACCATTGGTCCGGGCACGTGGCCCGCAGCTTGGCCACCGTCTCGGGCTCCGATGCGCCCACCACCAGGCCGATGGTGGCCTCGGTGAGCTCTTCGTCCATGAGCTTGGCCAGGCGGGCCGCCCAGTCGCTGATGGAGCCGCCGCGGGTCATGGCCGCGTCCTGCAGGCCGTGCTGGGGCTTGTTGGAGGTTTTGGCCAATGTAAAGACTAGCTTGCCGGGCCGGGCAAAGGGCCGGATGGTATCGTCGCCCATGTAGGGGTTCACCGTCACGCCGTCGGCTCCCACGATGTCGTAAGCGAAGCGCGCGTACTGCTCGGCGGTGTTGGCGATGTCGCCGAATTTGCCGTCCAGAATCACCGGAATGTCCGTGGGGATGCTGCGCACGGTTTGCTGGAGCAGGGCCACTCCGTTTTCACGGCTCAGAAAGAACGCCAGGTTGGGTTTGAACGCCGCGGCGTAGGGCGCCGCTTGAGCTACTACTTCTTGGAGGCGCTGGGTTGCCGTGGCGTCGTCGCCGGTAGGGTCTAGGCCTACGCAGAGCAGGGAATTGGCGGTCTGAACACGGGCGAGGAGCTTTTGCATCGGTATGGGTGGGAAGAGTTGATGAAACAGAAGCGCGAGTTTAGCGAGAAATAGATGCTAGTTGAGCCACCTCAGAAGCAAGTCGTGCTGTGAGGCCAGGCGACAACCATTCGCCACTGGCCACTTGCACGGCCTGGGCGCCCACGCGCAGGTAATCCTGCACGTCACGAAGGGTGAAAATGCCACCCGTTCCGAAGATGGGAAGCTGCAGTTTCTCGTCGTTGGCCAACTCCCACACGCAGCGCAGGGCCAGTGGCCGCAGCGCCTCGCCCGAGAGCCCGCCCACCAGCGGCGCGGCGTTGGGGTCAGCGGGCAGGTGCAGCACTTTCAAGGTATTCGTGGCGGCCAAAGCAGTGGCACCGCCTTCCTGGGCGCCCAGGGCCAGGCCCCGGATGTGGTCGGGCCACGGCGGCAGCTTCACAATCACGGCCGCGTCGTCGCGCAGCTCGTTGCGCACGGCCTCGGTGGCTTCGCGCACGTGGCGAGCAGTGATGTCGGCCCCGGCTCCCGAATTGGGGGCCGTGATATACACTTCCACGCCCGCCAGCTGCTCGCCGGCCTCGCGCTGCAGGTAGCGCGCAATCTTGCGGAAGCCCGGCACGCCCGGGGCCGTAATGCTCACAAACACGGGCACGCCAAAGCGCCGCAGCCGCGGCAGGTGCTCCTGCACCAGCCCCTCGGCTCCCTCAGTGCGGAGGTCGGTGCGGTTGAGCAGGGTTTGGTCGGCCACTTGCAGGATGCCTTCGTCGCCGGGCAGGCCGGCGCGGGGCTCCATGGTCACGGTCTTGGTAAAAATGGCACCCAGCTGCTCGTAGCCCGGGCCGTCGAGGTCCCAGGGCGCGGCGGCCAAGCACACGGAATTTTGTAACGTAATGGCGCCTAGTTTCATAGCTTGTTCTTAAATAACAAAAACGAACTATCACCCGCAACTGCCCAAGGACCGCTGCGGGTGATGTTCGGCTGGCGCACCAGCTAAGGATTCCCTTAAATTACGTTGTCACGGTTAATTAGGAAGGGCACGCACTCGCGGATGTCGGTCTGGCCGAGGATGAACTGGGCCACGCGGGCCATGCCCACGCCGGCACCGGAGTGCAGCTTCACGTCGTGCTCCTCGTGGAAGCTCAGGTACCACTCGAAGTCCTCCAGCTTCATGCCCTGGCGGATGAGACCGGCCAGCATTGAGCTGGTTTCCAGCTTGTGGCGTAGCTTGGCCCCGTCGAACTCGCGCTCGGCCGAACCAGCCGATTCGCCCGACAGCGGCAGCAGCAAGTCGGAGGAGTTCACCACGCGGGGGTCGTCGTCGTTGTTGCGCATGTTGAAGAACTTGATGTCGGCCGGGTAGTGCGTGATGAAGATGGGGCCTTCCAGCTCAGTGAGGCGGCCTTCTTCTTCAGCGCCCAGGTCGTCGCCCCACTGCAGGTCGGGGAAGCCGTTGGGCTTCAGCAGCTCGATGGCTTCGGCGTAGGTCATGCGCTTGAAGGTGAGGTCAACCAGGTCTTCGGCGTTGCGGCCGAACAGGGCCAGCTCCTTCGCGCACTTGGTGGCTACTTCGTTGGCTGCCGTGCGCACGATGCCGCTCAGGTGGCCCAGCAGCTCGTCGAGGTCGCCGAGGTGCTCAATTTCGAACAGGGTGAACTGCGCCAGGCGGCGGTTATCAGCGTTCAGCTCCTTGCGGAAGCTCTGGATTTCGCCGCATACGCGGCCGCCTTCCACGGCCTGGGTCAGCATCTCGATGTAGAGCTGGTTCGACTGGGGCAGGAACATCTTCTTGCCGTCGTACCAGTCCAGGGTGAACAGCGTGTCCGTGTTCTCGCACGCGCCGGTCACGCCCACGATGTGGGGCATGTTGTGGACGGTCACGAAGCCTTCCTGCTCGCAGTACTTGCGGGCACCGCGCATCATGGCGTCCCATACCTTGATTACCGCCATCCGCTTGGGGTCGGTGCTCAGGTTGCGGTTGCCAGCGTGGGCCGACGACGAAGACAGGGTGGCTGCGGCTACGGTGGGAGTGAGCGTGTTGGTGTCCATAATTTTCTTTTGTGTGGGCGTTAAAAGAGTTGGCAGGGTAAACCGACCCGACTGGACATAAAAAAACCGTTTCGAATCACGAAACGGCGGCGGGGCAACAACCAGAAAAAACGGAAGACAAATCGGCAAAACCAACGGCGGCGAAGACCTTTTGGTCCTCTCGCGGGCCACTGTTGAGCAGGGTCCCGCGCTTCATCAACGGGTGTTTGGGTTGAAGCACGATGCAAAATTACGGAATCATGTCGAGCTGTAATTCATCGGTAATGTTAAGTTTTTATTGGGCTGTTTCTTGGCAAAAGATTATGGCCTGCTTTTTCTGCGATTGCAAAGAGATAGCCGAGATTACTTGAGCCAAATGGTTGAAAATCTTTTTTTAAGCTCCGGCCACCGATTGCGATGCATCTGCTTTACGCTGTAACTTTGGCTCTTTATTCCGCTACAATCTGCCCTTTTTAGTAGGGCGCCAATTATCAGGCAATTAAAAGCCCGTGACTCCCAGCCGGGGGTCACGGGCTTTTTTATCCAGCGGAGCAGTCCGCCGCTAACGCGGCACTAATCAGCTCGTGGGGCCGGTGTCTACTTTCGACTCGATGGTGGCCTGCACCGTGCTCGACACGGCCGACAGGATGTCGTAGCCGGTGGCCGACTCAATGGCGTCCACCGTAGTGCGGTATGCGCCCCAGGCCGTGCCAATGGAGTTGGTGTTGGGCATGTTCACGGCGATGACGCGGGTGCTCGTGGTCACGCGGCTGGCGTCGGAGCTGCCTTCGGGCAGCACCACCAGCACTTTCCAGCAGTTGCTGGGCACGGTGATGTGGCCGCTGTTGATGGTGGTGGCGTAGCCCGCCGAGCCGGTGCCACCGGTGCCGTAGCTGCCGGCAATGATGTAGCACTCATAGCCCTGGCCCACCAGGGTGCGCGCGTAGTTTTCGAGGCCCGCCCAGGTTTGCTGGTTGTTGGTGGGGGCCTGCGGCATCATGTTGGTCATGAGGAAGGTGGCCGAGTTGTCGGCCACGGAGCCGGTGCGGTCGGCCGAGGGGCAGATGTGGCCGCGGTCAAAGCCCGAGCCGCTGTAGCTGGTGCTGCCCACGTGGTACCAGGTGCTGGGCAGGGTATTGTCGGCGGCGAAGTTGTCCTGGCGCGGGGTGCTGCCCAGCCAGGCGCTGCTCAGGTGCCAGCTCACCCAGTTGGGCTTACCCTTGTCGCGGCTGTACGACATGGTGTACTGGGTTTTGGTCATCAGGTAGTTGTTCGGGTAGTTGGTGGCATCCGTCACGGCCCCGCTGGGGTTGCCCATGGCCAGGTTGTTGTCGCGAGTAGCGTCTTGGCTTACCACCGCGGCGGTGGGGTTAGCGGGAGTAGTCAGCTCTTCTTTGGAGCAAGAAGTGGCTAGGGCCGCGAGCAGCGCGAGGCTACCGAGGCGAGTAAAAGTTAGCTTCATGTAATGAGAAAGAGAAAATGGTGAAGGTGGACAGTAAGCGCAAAAGTCCTCCGCTGGAATTGCTTCACTGTTAGAGCAATGTTACGTTTATACTTCCCAGCCGCCAATTAATATTCTAATAACATTATGTGTTTTTTACTCTTCCAATTTTAGCCTTCGCCGCTACCTACTTACTGGCTGTTTTAAGGGGTATGCTTGTCCGGACCTGCGCATCCCACTGGCCATAGTCCCACAGCAGAAGGGCCCCGCCGGCAATGCCAGCGGGGCCCTTCTCTATAAATTCTGGCAAGACCGGCCTTAGCCGGCAATGCCCACCTACTGGCCCACTACCACCAGCCGCTGCGTGGCCAGCGTTTGGCCGGCCGCGCTGCGCAGCACCACGTGGTAGAGGCCGGGCGCCAGCCCCGGCAGTGCGAGGCTAGCCGCCCCTTCCGTGACTTGCTGCTGGCTCACGACTTGGCCCAGCTGCGAGTAGACTTGCACCAGGCCGCCAGTCGCCGGCAAATTGGGGCATTGCACCGTCACCGCGTTGGCATCGGCGGCGGGGTTGGGGTATACCTCTAGCCCGGGGGCTGCTGCCGTGCGCGCACCTACCACCACCGACACGACCGGCGAATACACCTGCTGGCCATCCAAATCCACCTGCCGCAGGCGGTAGTACAGAATGGCCACGCCCTGGGCGGCGGCTTCGGCATCGCGCAGCTGGTAGCGCTTGAGGCTGGTGCTGTTGCCTGCCGATTTTACCTGGCCCACGGCCTGGAAAGCTGCCTCGCGGCCGGTGGAGCGCTCCACCACAAAATGGCTGCTGTTCTTTTCCGACGCAGTAGCCCAATTTAGCTCAGCGGCCCCGTTGGCCCACCGGCCGCTGAAGGCAGTTAGCTCAACGGGCAGCGGGACGATGAGCGAGGGCAAGCCACCGCTGCGGTCGTCGGCAAAGGCATAGCTGATGGGGATATTAACCAGGGCCGACACGCCCCCGGCCACGCTGAGCTGCACCGAAGCAAAGTTCTGGGTGGTGAGAAACGACAGCTCCTGGCGGCCATCGGGCAGCAGGTTCAGCGAGAGCAGGGACCGGCCCGAGGCGCTTTCCAGCACCTTGCCGGCGGCGTCGTAGGTAGTGAGGGTAATGCGGTCCAGCAGCGTCACATCGAGCAGATTAATGCCGTCGCCAATCACCATGCCGGCGCGGTTGCCGGCCTGCCCCACGTTGGTACCGGTACCGTTGAGGTCCAGCTTCAGCTCCACATTGGATAGCACCGAGGTTGGGACGGTGATAACGGCTTGGGTGTTGGGGTCATTGTCGGCCGCGCCGGCGGGATTCAAGACGCCGCAGCTGGTAAGGCACACGACCGAATTGCTTTTCACTTCGTAATGCCCCGCCGTTTGGTTGGGGGTGAAGTCGGAGAGAACTTCCGTTGTGCCCTCAAACGCCTTGGGCTCCACGCCAAAGCCGTAGTAGATTTCCAGGTTGTCGAGCACCGTCAGCAGCCCCACCCGCTCAATCTTTACAGCATCAAACGGGAAGTCCGTGGGGAAGCTCACCTGCGTTTTGCCATCGGGCAGCACGCGGAGTTCCAGCACGCCCGCGCCGGTGTACGACTCCTGCGCCACCCCGTTGAGATAAGTCGTCACGCGCAGGCCCGACAACACGCTGGCATCGAGCACGCCATCGCTGCCAATCACAAACCCGGCGTAGTAGCCGGCCGGCGCCGGCCGGGCACCTTCCAGTTTCACGGTCAGGGCCGAAGGACAGGAAACCGTAGCCAGGCTGTTGAAGGTCGCATAATTGCTCAGGTCATTATCCACCGCATTTTCAGGGTTGTAAATGCCCGCCCCTACGCAGGCACTCAGCACGCCGACTCCACCCGTGCCCGTGCCGTAGTAGGGAGCCAGGGCGCTGCCGGCCCCCGAGAACCGCGAAATCAACCCGCGCGCCTGTTGCTGCATCAGCGAAGGCACGGCGTAGGCATAGTACACCTTCAGCTTGTAGGACACCCCCACCACGCCGCCTACTTCCAGGTCGATGCGGTCAAAGGCCTTGGCGGCGATGAATTCGAGTTGGGTGGGCCGGTCGCCGCTCAGCAGGATGTCGCGGGCCACGGCGGCCGACACTACCTGGGTTTCCTGCAAGGCCCCGGCCTTGTAGGTGCGCAGCCGGATAACGCCGAGCCCATTGAAATTGACCAAGTTGTCGTTGGTGGCCACGTTGCCCACCAGCACGCCCGCGCGGTCGCCGGCCCTGCCGCCCGGGCTGCCGGCATTCAGCCCAAGCTGCAGCTTCGTGAAAGCGAGTATGCCGAGGCCGGTGTTTATTGTGGCAAAGTTGGTGAGGTTGGCATCGGCAGCGCGCTCGGGGTGTTCGATGCCGTTTTCGGAAACTACTACCGGTCCCACCTTCACGACACTATAAGTATTGGAAGTACTGGCCTGCCCGTCGTTCGAATAAATGGCCCCGGCGCGGGCGGCGCTGGTGCCGGTCAAGACGATAAGGGCCGTAATCAGCCAGGCCCGGAACTGGGTGCGTGCGAGTGGAGGTAGCGTAAAGACTTGCATGGCGGATAAAAAATATTTCAGGAGTTGGCACGGTGCCGCGCCATTTCCTGCAATTCCGCGGCCATGCCAAGCCACCTTGTTCCGACAACTCAGAATCAAACAGATACGGTTAGCAATCCACTGCTGAGCATTCCCACTTTGGGACTTTGTTCCTAAACCGGGAATAAACTATTTAATCCAGCTCAATCCGCTCGAGTATACACTTCGTATGTACCTCATTTTGTAACTGTTTTTTCGCCCAACAAAGATATTACTTGTTATTTTTACGATATAATATTTCCGATAAGGACACTGTCTCAAGGTTCTGCTTACTATTGGTAGCAATATGATTCCTGGTCCGGGTGGGCCTTTACTTGAGCATATCGGCTATGGCATCCTTTCTACCCTTCAAAATTTTCGTAGTCGAAGACAACCAATGGTACGGGGAGCTGCTGCTGCACCGCCTGGGCCAAAACCCCAACAACAGCGTGCAGCGCTTTACCACCGCCCGCGCTTGCCTGGAGCAGCTGGGCCAGCAGCCGGATTTTATCACCCTCGATTATTCCTTGCCCGATGCCAAAGGCGAGCAGGTGCTGCGGCAGATTAAAGAGCGGCTGCCCAACACGGAAGTCATCGTGATTTCGGGCCAGGAAAACGTGGCCACTGCCGTAAGCATGCTGCGCCAGGGCGCCTACGACTACCTGGTGAAGGACGAAAACACGCTCGACCGCCTCTGGAACCTGGTGAGCAAGGTGGAGCAGCAGGTGCGCCTGCGCCGCGAAAACACCCAGCTGCGCAAGCAAATCGGCAGCCGCTACAGCCCCGGCCAAGCCATTCTGGGCGAGCACGCCTCGGTGCAGCTGGTGCAAACGCTCATCGCCAAAGCGGCCCGCACCACCATCACGGTAAGCGTGAGCGGCGAGACGGGCACCGGCAAGGAGCTGGTAGCCAAAGCCATTCATTACCAATCCAGCCGGGCCGGGCAGCCGTTTGTGGCCGTGAACATGGCCGCCATCCCGCGCGAGCTGGTGGAAAGCGAGCTGTTTGGGCACGAGAAAGGTGCCTTTACCGGAGCAGTGGCGCGGCGCGTGGGCCGGCTGGAAGAAGCCCACGGCGGCACCCTGTTTCTGGACGAAATAGCCGACCTCGAGCCCAGCCTGCAGGCCAAGCTGCTGCGCGTGCTGCAGGAGCGCGAAGTCACCCGCGTGGGCGGCAGCCAAACGGTGGCCTTCGACGTGCGCCTAATAGTGGCGACCCACTGCGACCTGCTGGCCGAAGTGCAAGCCGGCCGCTTCCGCGAAGACCTGTACTACCGCCTGCTGGGCCTGCCCATTGTGCTGCCACCCCTGCGCCAGCGCGGCCATGACATTCTGCTGCTGGCCCAGGCCTTCATCGGCGAGTTTTGCGCCCTCAACAACCTGCCGCCGCGGCAGCTCACCGACAGCGCCCGCACCCGGCTACTGGAGCATCCTTTCCCCGGCAATGTGCGCGAGCTAAAGGCCGTGGTGGAGCTGGCCGCCGTGCTGGCCGATGGCGAGCAGATTCAGGCCGCCGACCTGCCCCTGCGCGCGGGGCCGGCCGCGGTAGGCCCCGGCAGCCAACTCTCGCTGCGCGAGCAAACCACGGCCATCGTGCAAGCGTGCCTCGATGAGATGGGTGGCGACGTGCTGGCCGTGGCCGCCCGGCTGCGCATCGGCAAGTCTACCATCTACCGCATGCTTCAGCAGCGGGAGCTGACCTTGGGGTAACCAGTTGCGGCTGCAACTCAAAACCACAACGGTAGTAGCTTGCCTTTCGTCTGCCCCCTACCGTTCTGCTTCCCGCCATGATGCGCCGCCCCCGTTTATCCCGCCAACCCCGCCGGACGGCCGTACCCGCCGTGCGGCGCACAGCCCAACCAACAGGTCCCCCCGCGCCCGCCCGGCCCGACAGCGCCAGCGTGCCGCTCTTTGGCCAGGGCCTGGCCGATAAGGTGCCGCTCATCCTGTTCAGCTACGACGTGCAGCACCAGCGGCTGATGCACTGCAACCGGCATTGCCACACGGTGCTGGGCTACAGCAGCCAGGAGCTGCTCGAGATGGGCACGGCCTTGGGCACCAAAATGCTGCACGCCGAATCCCTGGCTCAATTTGACCGCAGCGACATCAACGCCCTGCTCACCGAAGACCGGCCCCTGAGCTGGGACTGCCGCCTGCACCACCGCGACGGCAGCTGGCGGTGGCTGCGCATCCGGCTGCGGGCCAGCGTGGTGGGGCCCGCTGGCAAAGTGCTTGAGCTGATGGGCAGCGCCGAAGACGTGACCCGCCACCGCGCCGCCGTGGAAGAGCTGCGCCAGAACCGCCACCTGCTGCGCCAAGTAGTGGACCTGGTGCCCAACCTCATCTACATCTACGACCTGGCACAGCAGTGCAACACCTACGCCAACCGCCGCATTGAGCAGCTGCTGGGCTACACCAGCGAGGAGCTCCTGGCCTTCCCCAATGGCTCCCTTCTGCCCACCCTCATGCCGGACGATGAGCGGGCGCAGCTGCAAGCCCACTTCGCCGCCGTGGCCCGCCTGCCCGAAGGGGAAACCCTGACTTTGGAATTTTGCGTGCAGCACCGCTCCGGCTCCATGCGCTGGCTGCGCAGTGCCCACACGCCCTTTGCGCGCGATGCCGACGGCCAGGTCACGAGCCTCATCGGCGTGGCCGAAGACGTGACCGAACGCCGGGCCATGGACCAGCGCAGCCGCGCGGCCACGGCCCACATCGCCGAGCAGCACCGCCTGTTCCGACAGGTTATCGACGCCCTGCCCCACCCCATTTACCTGAAAGACGGCCAAGGCAACTACCTGCTGGCCAACGTGGCCATGGCCGCTCTGTTCGGTCTGACGCCCGATGAGCTGGTGCACTACGGCGAAGACAACGCACCCGCCATTGCCACCGCCGAAACCGACCGCTACCGTACCCAGGACCAGGAAGTGCTGGCCACCGGCCAGGACCTGACCCTGCAGGAATCCTACACCTACCCCGATGGCCAGATGGCGTGGTTCAGCAGCGTCAAACGGCTGTTTACCCGCTCCGACGGCACGGCGCAGGTCCTAGGCATCGACAGCAACATCACGGAGCTAAAGCTTACCCAACAGGCCTTGGAAGAAGCCATTGCTGCCGCCGAAGTCGACGCCCAAGCCAAGCAGGACTTTCTGGCCAACATGAGCCACGAAATCCGCACGCCCCTGCACGGCATCCTGGGGCTGACGGGGGTGCTGGCCAAAACCAACCTCAGCCCCAGCCAGCACGACTACCTGCGCCTGCTGGGCGAGTCGGCCGAGCACCTGCTCACGGTGCTCAACGACGTGCTGACCACCGCCCGCCTGGGAGCCGGCAAGCTACGCCCCGAAACCAACCCCTTCTGCCCCGAGGAGCTGCTCACGGGCTGCGCCGCCCTGCTCCGGCCCCGGGCCCGCGAAAAAGGGCTGCGCCTGCGCGTGGAAAAACCCGCCGCCCTGCCCCTGGTGCTCGGCGACGCGTACCGGCTCCGGCAGGTGTTGCTCAATTTGGTCAGCAATGCCATCAAGTTCACCGAGACTGGTTCGGTCCGGCTGCGCTGCCGGCCCCTGCCCCCGCCGCGGCAGCACACCGAACCTGAGGGCACCGTGTGGCTGCAGTTCACGGTGAGCGATACCGGCGTGGGCATTGCGCCCGAAACCCTGGACAAAATATTTGAGCCCTTCACGCAGGCTGCTGCCAGCACCGACCGCGAATACGGCGGCTCGGGGCTGGGCCTGAGCATTTCGGAAGGCCTCGTGCGGCTGATGGGCGGCGAGCTGCGTGTGAGCAGCGAGGTAGGACAGGGCAGCACGTTTGCCTTCTGCCTGGCTTTCCCGCCCGTGCCCCCGGCTCCGGCCCGCGCCCCCGAAAGCCCCGCCGGCAGTGCCGCGCCGCCGGTCACCGGGCGCATTCTGCTGGTCGAAGACAACTTGGTGAACAGCCTGCTGGCCGAAACCGTCCTGCGCAACTGGGGCTGGCAAGTGACCACGGCCGCCAGCGGCCCGGCCGCCATCCAGCTGTTCGAGCACCGCCCGTTCGACTTAGTGCTCATGGACATCCAAATGCCGGGCATGGACGGCGAGACCGCCGCCCGGGCCCTGCGCCAGCACCCCAACCCAAGCCGGGCCGCTACGCCCATCATTGCCCTGACTGCCCGGGCCCAAGCGGGCGAAGCCGAACGCCTGCAAACTGCTGGTTTCAATGGCTACCTTGCCAAACCCTATCGCGAAGAACAACTCCTCGACACCATACAAACCGTGCTGGCCCAGCATCAGCACCGCACCCAACCCGCCCTCCCCGCCTCTACTTCCGACCTGATGCCTTCTGCAAATCCTCTTTACGACTTGAGCAACGTGCGCCAGCTGGTGCGCGAAGACGAAGCTGTGGTCCGGCGCCTCGCCTGGGCCTTTATTCAAACCACGCCCGCCATCCTCACTGCCCTCGACGAAGCCCTGACGCGCGCCGACTGGGAAGCCGTGGGCGACGCCGCCCATCACCTCAAAAGCTCGCTCGACGGCCTGCAGGTCGAGAGCCTGCGCCACCTCATCCGCGAAATCGAAGCCTACGGCGACGACGCTCCGGAACCCGACCACGCCGCCCGGCAAGTGGCCCAGGTGCGCGCCACCACCGAGCAGGTGATGGCCGACCTGCGCAACGAATTCCCCGAGTAGCCCCCGCCGTGACCCCGCACCAGCCTGACCCGCTTTCCCCGCCCACGCCGGCGCTCATTCGCACCAACACGGTGGTGATTGGGGCGGGCCAGGTGGGGCTGGCGGCCGCGTATTACCTGCAGCAGCACCAGGTCGATTTCCGGGTGCTGGACGCGGCCCCGCAGGCCGGCGCCGCCTGGAGTGCCCGCTACGATTCGCTGCGGCTGTTTTC
This sequence comes from Hymenobacter plasmatis, assembly GCF_020711255.1. GTDB lineage: Bacteria > Bacteroidota > Bacteroidia > Cytophagales > Hymenobacteraceae > Hymenobacter. The sequence continues at coordinate 47,879 of NZ_JAJFAW010000022.1, read as the reverse complement.
GCCGGCCTGGGTGAGTGGGCTACCGGGCCGGCCCTGGCCCGGCAGTCCGCTGCACTACCCCACCCGCGACGAAACCGCCGCCTACCTGCGCGACTACGCCGCGCACTTCCGCTTCCCGCTCGAGCCCAACCGGCGCGTTACCCGCGTGGCCGCCGCGCCGGACGGCGTGGGCTACTTGGTGCACACCGAAGCGGGCCGCACCTACGCGGCCCAGCGAGTGATAATAGCCACGGGCCCCTACACCACGCCCAACATTCCCGCCTGGGCCCCGCAACTGCCGGCCAGCGTGGCCCAACTGCCCAGCCGCGACTACCAACGCCCCGCCCAGCTGCCCGGCACCGGCCCGGTGGCCGTGGTGGGCAGCGGCAACTCGGCCCTGCAAATCGCGGCCGGCGTAGCCGCCACCGGCCGGCCCGTGTTCGTAGCTTTCGACGAGCAAACGCCCGCCATGCCCAACAACCACTTTATGTGGGCCTTCCTGATGCTGACGCGGCTGCTGGGCGTGTCCCGCCACACAGCGTTGGGCAGCAAGATGTTCCGCAGCCCCGAGCCGGTGGTCAGTGGCGACCTGGCCAGGCTGCGTGGGTTTGCCAATGCCCACTTCATTGGCCGGGCCGAGGCGGCGCTGCCGTCGGGCGGCATTCAGGGGCGCCGGGCGGTCACGCCGCCGCTCGACGCCGTGGTGTGGGCCACCGGCTACCGGCCCGACTATGCGTGGCTGGATTTGCCCGTGCTGGAGCCCGACGGCAGCCCCCGGCACCACCGGGGCCTGACGGAAGCGCCCGGAGTGGCCTTTCTGGGGCTGAACTGGCTCGACAGCCGCCGCTCGGCCCTGCTCAACGGCGCCGGGGCCGATGCCCGGCGCGTGGTGGCCGCGCTGCTCAGAATGCCCAAATCTTGTTGAAACCCGGCCTGGCTTTTGCAGGTTGAATACATCAGAAGCAGGTCCTTGGCAGGAGCCGCTTGTTATTCACCCGAAATTTCTTTAGAACTATGTTTATCTTCATGATTGGCCTTTTAGTGGCCACCGCTTTCCTCGCGCTCAATACGGCTTCGAATCTGAAAAAACTGCTTGCGCCCGTTCCCGTTCGCGTGAAGTAGTTTTCGCCGTTTTGTCCATAAAAAAAGCAGCCCGAAAGCTGCTTTTTTTGTTGGGTCATTGCGATAAGCAAATCGGGAGATTACCGAATTACCAGCTTGCACATCTGGCTGGTGTTGTCGGCTTCGAGCCGCACGTAGTAGAGGCCGTTGGCAAACTTGCTCAGGTCGAGCATCTTGGTGTAGCGGTCGTTCATTTCGGTGAGCGTTTCCCGGTACATTACCGACCCGATAACGTTCAGAATGCTCAGCTCCACTTTCTTGCCCTGCAAGTTATTGATGGTTAAGTGCACGATGCCGGTGCTGGGGTTTGGATACACCAGCAGGGTCTTGTCGTCGCCGGGCTTGGGCTGCTGGCCGGGGCGCTCGGTAGGAGTTGCGGCGGCCGCCGGAAGCGTATTGAACAGCGGCCCGAAACTGAGGCTAAGACAGATAAATAATAACAGTGGTAAAAGTAAGCGTTGCATCATAGTACTAATTAAGGCCGGTAGAAAAGAGAGAGGGTGTAAGGGCTTAACGTCAAGCGTTAATTTTAGTTGGCAAAGGTACAACAGTCTGTCCACCACGCCTAGTGCAATATACAAAAACCTCGATTAATTACGCTATTTTGCTTGAAATTGTTTTAATTTTTTACGCCGAATAAGTGGATATTTTGATGATTGGCGGTGGGCTGGCTGGCTTGGCTGCAGCCTTGGACTTGGCCGGCCGCGGGCACCGCGTGGCGGTGGTCGAGCGCAAGCAGTATCCCTTTCACAAAGTGTGCGGCGAATACGTGAGCAACGAGGTGCTGCCGTACCTGCGCCGGCTGCACGCCGACCCGGCCGCGCTGGCCCCGGCGGCCATCAATACGTTTCTGCTGTCGTCGCCGGGCGGGCGCTGCCTCACGGCGCCGCTCGACTTGGGCGGCTTTGGTGTGAGCCGCTACCTGCTCGATGACTTTCTGTACCAGCTGGCCGTGGCCCAGGGCGTCACTTTTTACCTGAAGAACACGGTGACAGACGTAGCCTACGACCCCGCCGCTGACCAGCACCGCGTGACCCTGGCCGATGGCCGCGAGCTAACCGCCCGCGTAGTGCTGGGCACCTACGGCAAGCGCACCAACCTCGACCGGCAGCTGCAGCGGGCGTTTTTCACGCAGCGCTCGCCCTACCTCGGCGTGAAATATCACTTACGCCTGCCCGGCTTTCCGCGCGACCTGATTGCGCTGCACAACTTCGCCGATGGCTACGCGGGCATCTCGGCCATTGAGGACGACAAGCTGTGCTTCTGCTACCTCACCACCCGCCAGAACCTCAAGCGCCACGGCACCATTCCGGCCATGGAGCAAGCCGTTCTGGCCCAAAACCCGCACCTGCGCGAGATTCTGGCTTCGGCCGAAGTGCTGTACCCGCAGCCGGAGGTCATCAACGAAATTTCCTTTGCGCCCAAGCTGCCCGTGGAGCAGCACGTGCTGATGTGCGGCGATGCGGCCGGCCTCATCACGCCGCTGTGCGGCAATGGCATGGCTATGGCGCTGCACGGCGCGGCCTTGGCGGCCGCGGCCGCGCACGATTTTCTGAGCGCCACCACTACCCGGGCAGCTATGGAAGCCGCTTACTCCCGCGCTTGGCGTGCTCAGTTCGGGACCCGCCTGCGGGTGGGCCGGGCAGTGCAGCGGCTATTTGGCGGGCCGGTACTGAGCGAGCTGGTGGTGGGGGGCCTGCGGCACTGGCCCGGCGCGGTGCAGGCGCTGATGCGCCGCACGCACGGCCAGGAGTTTTAATTGAGCTAATGAATTGGGCTGAATGAATCCAGCTCTTTATGAATAGAGGCCGCGCCTTTTGTCATGCTGACGAAGGAAGCATCTTCTCACGCCTGGGTCGTTCTGCGGTGATAAGATGCTTCGCTGCGCTCTGCATGACAGAAGATTGGAAAACGGGATGGATTACAGCCCCACGCGAGATGCTTGGCTACGCCAACCTTCTGTTTGCTGCGCTCGGCATGGCGGTTTTTTTCAGCGTGATGGCCTTTTAACCAGTCGAAATAAACCCCTACCCCGCCCCAACGCCAGAATGTTATTGCCATTATTTTATCCAAGCAAAGCGCAAAACTGTTTGTTGTACCGTAAGTGAAGGTGTGAATGGGTGGGTATCCGTACATTCATTAGCTGAGATACTTGTTTCCCGAGCTTCGTTTCAAATCCGTAATCATTCCCGAATGCCGAGTTATTTAGGTGCCATCGGCACTGCTAACCCCATTCACCGCATCGCCCAGCCCGAAATTGCCAATTTTATGGCGCAGGCGCTGGGGTTTGGCGAAAACGACGCGCGCAAGCTGCGGGCGCTGTATCGGGTGTCGGGCATCGAGCACCGCTACTCGGTATTGCCCGACTACGGACGGGCTAATGGTGATTACACCTTCTTCCCCAACACGCCCACGCTGGAGCCGTTTCCGAGCGTGGGCCAGCGCATGGCCGTGTACAGCCGCGAGGCCCTGCCCCTGGCCACGGAGGCCGTGCGCGACTGCCTGCGCCAGGTGCCCGACATCGCGCCGGGTAGCATCACCCACCTCGTCACGGTGAGCTGCACGGGCATGTACGCGCCGGGGCTGGATATTGAGCTGGTGCAGGCCCTGGGCTTGCGGCCCGATGTGCGCCGCACCTGCGTGAATTTTATGGGGTGCTACGCCGCGGTGAACGCCGTGAAGCTGGCCGATGCCTTTTGCCTGGCCGATGCCAGCGCCCGCGTACTCATAGTGAGCGTGGAGCTGTGCACCCTGCATTTCCAGAAAAGCCCCGAGGAAGACCACCTCATCAGCAACGCGCTGTTTGGCGATGGCGCGGCGGCGTGCCTGGTGCAGGCCGAGCCCTTGCCCAACGGCGCCCCCAGCCTGGCGCTGCAGGCCTTCCACTGCGGCCTGGAACCCGACGGCCACGACGACATGGCCTGGCACATCAACGACTTCGGGTTTGAGATGACCTTGTCCAGCTACGTGCCCAAGTTGATTCAGCGCGGCATCCGGCACCTCACTGATGGGCTGCTGGAGAGCCTGCCCGTGCAGCTGGCCGACATTCGGCACTTCGCCATCCACCCCGGCGGACGCAAGATTCTCGAAACCATCGAAGTTGAGCTGGGCCTGACGCGCGACGACAACCGCCACGCCTACCGCGTGCTGCGCGACTACGGCAACATGTCGTCGGCCACGGTGCTGTTTGTACTGCGCGACGTGCTGGCCCACGCCTCCCCCGCCGACCACGGGGCGCCAGTGCTCAGCTTTGCCTTTGGGCCCGGCCTCACTATGGAGGCCATGCTGCTCGAAGTGGTGCACCAGTCCGTGCCCACCGTCGTGGCCGGCAAGACCAAAGAATCGGCGGTCACGGCTTAGCCCTTTTTCGCCTTGGACTTCACCGCCCGCGCTTCCGGCCCCGAGCTGATGGACGACCTGACGCTGGCCACCGATGCCCTGCGCCAGAACCTCGACGAGCTGGAAACCATCAACACCTGGCTGGGCGGCTACGAGCCGGTGCTCAACGCCCTGACGCGGCTAAAAAGCCGGTTTGCCAGCGGCCGGGCCCTGCGCCTGGCCGACTTGGGCAGCGGCGGCGGCGACACCCTGCGCCAAGTGGCCCGCTGGGCGCGCAAAAACCACATTCCCGTGGAGCTGACCGGCATCGATGCCAACCAGTTCATGCTGGAGTACGCCGCGGCCAAAAGCCAGGACTACCCCGAAATCCACTACCAGCAGCGCGACATTTTCTCGCCCGAGTTTCAGGCGCAGCCTTACGATATCCTCACCTGCAGCTTGTTTTGCCACCATTTCACCGATGAGGAGCTGGTGACGCTGCTGCGGCAATGGAAGCGGCAGGCGCAAGTGGCCGTCGTCATCAATGACCTGCACCGGCATTGGCTGGCCTACCACAGCATTAAGTGGCTCACAATGCTGCTGGGCGGCTCGTACCTGGTGCAGCACGACGCGCCGCTGTCAGTAGCCCGTGCCTTTCGGCGGCACGACTGGGTGGCGCTGTTGGCACGGGCTGGAATTGAGCGGTATGAGCTGCGCTGGCGCTGGGCCTTCCGCTGGCAGGTGATTATTTTGGGTTGAGCTGAAAGCACAGGCAGACCAATCAACTCCCCTCCTTAGAAAGGAGGGGATGTTCGAGCCGCAGGCTCGGACGGGGGTGGTTGAGCCTTTGAACGATGCCCGAACGATTCTAACGCGAGTCGTTGGCTCCGCCGACCTTCGGTTCAACGCCCACAACCACCCCAGCTGGCGCGAAGCGCCAGCGTCCCCTCCTTAGGTAAGGAGGGGAGTTTTATTCTATCGTCTGGTTTTAGCCCCACAGCCCGGCGGCTGCTCGGAAAGTGTTGGCGTGGGCTTCCACGATGTCGGCAATGCGCTCGGAATAGCCGCCGCCCATGCACACCACTACCGGCAGCTGATGGCGATGGCAGAGGCTGAGCACCAGCTCGTCGCGCCGCCGGCAGCCCTCGCGGGTGAGCGCCAGGTGGCCCAATTTGTCGGTAGCCAGTACGTCGACGCCGGCCAGGTAAAACACGAAATTGGGCTGAACTTCGTCGAGTAGGCGGGGCAGCGTGCTGGCCAGCAGCTGCAGGTACTGCGCGTCGTCGGTGCCATCGGGCAGCGGCAGGTCCAGGTCTGATGCTTCTTTGCGGGCCGGGTAGTTGCGGGTACCGTGCAAGGAAAAGGTAAACACCCGGGGCTCGTGCTGGAAAATAGCAGCCGTGCCATTGCCCTGGTGCACATCGAGGTCCACGATAAGTACCTTATTAACGGTTGGCTCGTGCGCCAGCAACCAGGCGGCCGCCGCGGCCTGGTCGTTGAGCAAGCAAAAGCCTTCGCCCCGCGCCCGAAACGCGTGGTGGGTGCCGCCCGCAATGTTGAACGCTACACCGTGTTTCAGCGCCAGCCGCGCCGCCTCAATGGTGCCGCCCAGGATGGTGACTTCGCGCTCAAACAGCGCCGCCGACCACGGAAACCCCGTGGCGCGCTCTTCCTGCCGCGTGAGCTGGCCCAGGCGCAGCCGCTCATAGTAGTCGGCATCGTGCACCAGTAAAACATCCGCCGTCGAGGGCGGGGTGGCCACAAAAAAGTCGGCTGGCGACGCGGTGCCTTCCCGAAGCAATTGCTCGGGCAGCAGCTCGTATTTCAGCATCGGAAAGCGGTGGCCGGCGGGCAGCGGGTGGGCGTAGTTGGGCGCAAAAGCAATGGGAAGCATTTTCTACTAACAGTTGAGCCGCCTACTGGTCTGCTGCGGGCCGGGGTTCGGCACTACCAAGACAAGCCGCGCGGGTACTGTTCGCCCACCACGCCCGGGCCAATGGCGCCCCCTGGCTACAGGGTGACGGTGAGTGTGGCGGTGAAGTAAGACCGTCCAGAAGAATCGTCTTCGGGCAATACGTTCACGGGCTGCAGGTAGCGGTAGGCCACTTCGGCCGAGACCTTGCCCAGGGTGTAAGCCACGGGCAGGCGCAGGCCGTAGCTGAGCAGGGTGAAGCGGGAAGCATCGGTAGTGGCAGGGCCAGTCTTTGTTTTGGGCTTTTTGTTGCCCCGCAGAATCTGCTGCTCGGCGCTGGTCGCGCTGAAGGCCTGCGTGCCCGCGGTGAGGCTCAACTTGGGCGTGATGGTGATGTAATCCTTGGCAGTAAATATGCCGTCCAGGTCGAAGGCGCGGGAATTGTCGAGCACCAGGAAGGTATCGTGGTCGTTGGGGCCGAAAAGGTAGGAGCCGTTGAGGCGGGTGTAGACGTAGCCCCAATCATAGCCCAGGGCCGCGTCGAGGGAATTGTTGACGGCCGACTTGACCAGGGGGCTATTGGGGGCAAACAGGAAATGCGAGTAGCTCAACGACAGGTCTACCTTCTTGGTCAGGTCCCGGTCGTAGCCCACCGAGAAGTCGGTTTCGTCGAAGTGGGAATCGGTGTTGAGCAGGTCATAGTTGTAGACCGAGCCCCACACGCTGTACGGGCTGGTGTAGGTGAGTTCCTGGGTGAAGTATGGGTAGGTAGTGGCCTGGGTGCGGCCGAAGAAGGCGGAGTTGTTGCCATAGCCGAGGGCGGCACTTAGCGAGCCCGTGGCTTGGTCCTGGTCTTGCACCGGCGGGGCGGTGGCGGGGTGCGTGCTGCTGGCCTGTGCGTGGGGCTTACTCTGGGCCCACGCAGCCGAGCCGGCGAGGCAAAAGGCACTGGCCAAGGCTAGCCGCGCTAGAAAAAGGAGCATAATGGTAATAGGGAATGGCGAAAAGCAAACCAGCCGCTACCGGAAAGGCAGCGGCTGGCAAAGATGGCAAGCAGGAGCAGCTTATTTCATTTTATGCTCTTTGGGCGCTTTGGCATGGCCCATGCCGTGGTCGCTGTGGGCGTGTTCGCCCCGGGCGCTGCGCTCGTGCTTCTCTACTTTGTCGGCGTCTTTGGCAGCCTCGTGCTGGGCTTTGTAGGTTTCCTTGCGAGCGGTTTCCTGAGCCTTGTAGGCGTCTTTCTGCTGCTGGGTCTGGGCCTTATAAGCGGCTTTGCGCGCTTCCTGCTGGGTTTTGTAAGCGGCTTTCTGCTCCTCAGTGAGGGGCTTGGCCATTTTCTCGGGCTTGGCGAGCTTCGCCGGCTTGGGGGCTTTGCTGTACTTATCGTTCTTGGCGCGGGCGGCGGTGGCCACGGCCTGGCCGTAGGTACGGCCATCGGCAGGCGTCTGGCCGGCCACGGCGGGGGCGCCGGTTTGGGCCGCGGCGGCAAACGATAAAAGGGCAGCGGTAGCCGCGAGCACGAGGTTTTTCATAGAAAGCAAATGAGTTTGGGGTTATTGTGGCGGCAAGCTATAGTGCGAAGATGATGCCAACATGATGACAGGGCGCAAGGCATGCTTCTGGTGAAACACCCGTTTTGCTTATCCGAGGGCACCTGCTTTGCGGCGGCTGTGTGCTCCATTAAGATGGCAAAGGGACCGTAGAAAGGTATTCGGAAACAGTTCACGAAACTCAACCCCAATCCGGGTTTCGTGAACTTTGAATGGTAAACGAGTTTCTTAAACCCAACCTGGACAGTAGAGCACCATTTCCAAGCTGATAAGCGCCAATGGCAACGGTTCACTCAAAGCCGCTTTTGGGCAGCCCAACTGTTATAGCAATGCGGCCTTCCGCGCCTCCTCAGCCGTGCTGAACGGCGAATGCCGCGGGGTAGAGAGTTCGCCCTTTATCCCCTTTGCAGGGGACGCCTTCATTCAAAAGCTGTAAACGGTTCGGCTGTGGTTTCAGCCAGCCGGCTCAACTATATCATTACTACGAAATATTTCGTATGATTGCACCTACGAAACTTTTCGTAGCCGTTGCTGCGCGGAACGCGGCCCATTTTTTCGCCTATCCCGCCATGCTGCGTCCCCATCTGTTTGCCCTGCTTCTGCTGTTGACCTGCGCGGTGCCCACTTTTAGTTGGGCGCAAAGCCCCACCCCATCGCCGGTTAACATCCCCCAGTTGCTCGATTCGGTGGCCCTGCGCCTGACCCAGCACTACGTCTTTCCGGCGGATGCTCAACGCATGGCGGCGTATGTTCAGTCCCCGGCAACGAAGCAGGCCTATGTCGCCCTGGCCACGACCCCCAAGCTACTCGCCAAGCAAGTGCAAGCCGACCTACAAACGGTGCACCGCGACCCGCATCTGTTCATCGAGTACAATCCGGCGTTGGCCCAAAACAGCCGGGTGAGTCCGCAGCCAACCGCCGAAGAAACCGCGCAAGCCCAACAGTACTGGAAGGCGAACAACTACCTCTTCAAGAAAGTGGAGGTGTTGCCCGGCAACCTCGGCTACTTGCCCTTTACGGGCTTTGTGCCCGACCTGACCGGTGCCCAGCCGACCATCAGCGCGGCCCTGCAGTTTTTAGCCCACACCAGTGCCCTCATCATTGATTTGCGCGACAACATGGGCGGCAGCCCGGAAATGGTGAGTTTACTCGAGAGCTACTTTTTCAAGGAAAGAACGCACATGAACGACTTGGTTAACCGGTCGACCAACGACACGACGGTGTTTTACGCCGACCCGGCCAAGGCCCACCACCTCACGCTGTCGATGCCTGTCTATATTTTGACCAGCCACGGCACCTTTTCCGGGGCCGAAGACTTTGCGTACGCGATGCAGAAGGCCAACCGCGCCCTCGTGGTGGGCGAAATAACCGGGGGAGGCGCCCACCCGACCAAGCCCGTGTCGGTGGGGCAAGGGTTCGTTGTTTCTATCCCGTTTGCCCGGTCTTTGAACCCGGTAACGCACACGGACTGGGAAGGAACCGGCGTGGTGCCGGATGTAAAAACCAAGGCCAGCAACGCGCTGTACACAGCGCGGAAGCTCGCGTTGGAAGCGCAACGGCAAACCGCGCCAAGCGAACAGGAAAAGCGCCAACTAAACTATCTCCTGGACGAGTTGCTCCCGCTGCTACCGGGCCCCGTCCTGCCGGTGAGCGTCCTGCAGCCGTATACCGGCACGTACGGCCCGCTGACCATTTACCTCGCCAACAAGAAGCTTTTTTGTAAGAATGCGGAGGCTGGCAATTTGGTATCTGAGTTAAAGCACATTGCCCACAACCGATTTGTGCTGGACGATAATGCCCACGTCGAATTCGTCAAAGACACCAAGGGGGCTTGTTCACTCATCAAGCTCTACGTGAGTGATGGGAATATATTCGAAGAGCGGAGAAAAGGGCCAAACTAACTGCCCCAGGCTAATAAGCTTCCTGGTCAGGCCATTCCGCTGGATAGCAGCCAAGTGGATGCACCCTTCGCGAACGAATGGCCGGCGTCTGTTACGTATTGGCGGCCCCTCGTTTTCCGTCCGTCTGAGCAAGTATCCCTTTCGCGCCCGGTAGCAGTGCTACCGAAACCAGAGCCTGCAAAAGTTGCCCAAGAAGGCATAGCGTAATTTTTTTGCCCTGTTGTAACGAGAGCCCCAATGACCATTTAGGTCTCAGAAGCGAGACTACTGTTCATTCAAGAAAAGGGTGGTTCAGGTCAGTAGCCATGCAGCTACTGAGGCATCAACGGGAGTGCATTTATGAAAGCGTGGGGTGCGCTTGAGGGGCTGGCGAAGTCCATGGGCACCTCCTTCCCTTACGAGGCCAGGTCAAAGCATGAAGCGTCCCTACGATGCAAAAGCCCCGCGTTCCTCAGTCGAGGGCGCGGGGCTTTCGTTTCTTTATCCTCACGCTTATGGCGTGACACTACAGGTCAAACTGTTTCTTGCTTATGAGCCGGTCATTTTGAAACACGGCGTTTTTGTTTGCCCACGATTTTTCGTCTTTCCATTCGTAGAGCACCGTTTTTACGCCTGATATTTCATCGGAGACAATTTCTTGCCCCTTGCTTCCGAGAATGGCAACGGCCTGCTGATAGCTCATGCCCGTTTTCAGCGATGCAAAAGCAGCTGCTTCAGCCTTGGAGCTAGCAGTAGGCACTACTGCGGATAGGCCCGAAGAAAGACTACCGCCAATAGGTGAGTTAGGCGCCGCTCGTTGAATAAAAGCCCCGATGGCGATTAAAACAAGGATGCTCACCGCTACTAGTTTTTTTGAGGGGCTCCATACTTTATTTTCGAGAGTAACGGAAGGGGTCATACGACGTTGTTTTTTAGAGGTGAGTGAAAAATGAGAGCGGGATAATATTACGAAAAATGAATAATAAGTCAGGCATGAATCAATATTTAATATTCAAAATGTCATAATTATGCACCCCGTATTTGGTATTGCCACGGCAAAAGCTCCGCATTCCGCTTGAGGGGGCGGGGCTTTTGTTTGCAGCCGTACCGGTCATTGTTCGAAATCAGCCCACGGGCCGTGCTCCTTCTTCGCGGGGGGAGTGCTCATGCGAGTACGGCCGATGGGGTTAGCTCAAGCTCATGGTCCAGCCGGGCGGCACGGTCACCAGATTCAGTGTAGATGCCAGGGCCGGAACTTCACGGCGGACACGCTTCGGCACCAATTGCTGGGCGTGAGACCTAACGAGTAAAATCGTTCTCGGAATCGGTGATTTTTATCGACAACACATTCCACCTTAAACGATGCTCACCAATGCAGACCTGGAGCCAAACCGGGGCAACTCAATAAAAAAGCCCTCTCCTTGCAGCAAGGAGAGGGCTTTTTCGTGAGGCGTATTGGGCTCGAACCAACGACCTCCACCGTGTCAGGGTGGCGCTCTAAACCAACTGAGCTAACACCCCGTATGTGGCCACGCCTTCCTGCGGAGCCGCTCCAAAGGTAATGCCCTGCCGTGTTCGGTGCACGGGCGGCTGCCACTTTTTTTGACCCTTACTGCCGTGTCGGGCAACTTTCTATTGCCGGAAAAGTATAGGGGCACAGGGGAATAGTAATCTTCCTCACTAGCGACCTCATTTTCCTCACCTTCTTTCACCCATGAAAAAGACTCTTCTGTTTTTATTGCTCGCGGTGGGCTCTTCTACGGCGGCATTTGCCCAGGCTCGGCCGGGCGGCAGCCTTTCTTCTAAAGACTACACCGGCGGCGGCGTTACCGAATCACGCAACACGGGCTTCGGTATTAAAGGGGGCTACAACTATAACAAGCTGCGCGGCGACGACATTAAGGGCATCAGCCGCGACTCGCACAGCGATTTCCACGCAGGCGTATACGGCCAGTTCGGCTTCAACGAGTTTTCGTCGGTACAGGCGGAGCTGCTGTATTCGCGCCAGGGCTTCACGGCCAACACCGGCGCCAGCGGCGCTCAGCAGACCTTCAACATGGACTACATCTCGCTGCCCATTATGTACGTGGGCAACGTGACCGAAACCATCAGCTTCCACGTGGGCCCGCAGGTGTCGCTGCTCACCAACCTGAAGCAGGGCGATACGCCCATCGACATTTCCGCCAACGGCTTCAACTCCCTCGATTACGGTGGAGTAGCCGGTCTCGAAGCCCGCATCGGCCCGGCCCGCCTCGGTGCTCGCTACAACCTGAGCCTGGGCAAAGTCTTTGAAGACGGCCCCAGCACCACCGGCCTGATTGCAAACCGCTTCGGTAACGCCAAAATCTACAACAACCTGTTCCAGGTTTACCTCGGCATCGGTTTCACGCAATAATAACCCTTCCCTTCCTCCACAATTCCGCATCCCTAAAAGGAGACCCAATGGGTCTCCTTTTTTGCTTTCGCGGCAGGGTTGGGCTGGGCGGGGCGCGGCTTATTGCGAACAGCTGCGCCTAAACCTTCTGCGGCTTGGGTGGGTATTAAAACCAAGTCCCAGCTCAATTACAAATGTGGCGAAGGGCATTGGTCTACTACCATTAACTCACCGATAATCAGCCATGAAAACAACTTTACTGCTCCTGCTGCTGACCGCTGGTTCGGCCCCGGCAGCATATGCCCAGGGCGGCGCCCTCTCTTCGAAAGACTACGGCGATGCCGGCACCGGCTACGAGTCGCGCAATACCGGCTTCGGCATCAAGGGCGGCTACAACGTGTCGGACCTGAACGGCAGCGGCTCGGGCATCTTCCCCAATAGCAACTCGCTTAGCGCCTTCAACGCTGGGGTGTACGGCCAGATGGGCTTCAGCAACTTTGCCTCGCTGCAGGTGGAGCTGCTCTACATCCGCAAGGGCTTCCATACCGACCAAGCCACCGTGACCACCGGCGGCACCACCACTACCGTCGCCGCCCGCGACAACCGCCTCGACTACCTGGAGCTGCCCATCCTCTTCGTTGGCAACATCACCGAAACCATCAGCTTCCACCTGGGCCCGCAGGTGTCGCTGCTCACCAAGGTGAAGAGCGGCAGCGAAGACCTGTCCCTCAAGGCCAATGGCTACAACAGCGTCGACTACGGCGCCATCGGCGGGGTGGAGGCCCGCCTGGGGCCCGCCCGCCTGGGCGTGCGCTACGACCTGGGACTGGGCAAGATTTACAAAGACGGCACCGTGGTGAAGTACAACAACACGGCCCTCTTCGCCAACGGCATCACCGACAACAACATCCACAACCAGACCTTCCAGGTGTACCTCGGCATCGGCATCCGCCGGTAGGTGGGCGTGCGTTGTGCGCTGCTAGCTTCCCGACATGGCCCCACTTGCTTCCGATGAAATAAACCGCCTGTACCTGGCCAGCGAGCAGCTAGTGGGCTGGGGCCTGGCGGTGCTGGCAGCCTGGGCCTTGCTCAACCTAACCGTGAGCGGGTACTTCGTGTCACGCGCCGACCGCCGCTACGAGTCCTACCCGTTCCACGGCATGAACGTGGGCTGGGGCATGATAAACGCGGGCCTGGCATGCTGGGGCGTGCTGCACCTGCATTTCACCGCCCCGGCCGGCCTGCGGCTCGGCGACCTGGTGCAGGCGCAGCTGGCCAACGAAAATGTGTTTTTGCTCAACGCCGGCCTGGATGTGGCCTACGTGATGACCGGCTTCTTTCTGCGGGCGCTGGCGGGCCTACCCGCCCAGCCCAAGCCCGTGCGGCTGCTCGGCTTTGGCCGTTCGCTGTGGGTGCAGGGCGGCTTTTTGCTGGTGTTCGATGTGGCCATGTGGAGCCTGCTGCACGGGCACGGCAAGAGCTGGGTGCCGCTGCTGGGGTAGAGTTGGCGGCTCCTGCACGGCCGCGTTTTGCTGTAGCCAAAAGCTCGAGTATTTATATTTTATAGCTGGAAAATATTTTTTATTATCCTATCATTCTTTGTACTTATAGACTTTTTTATTTAACTTAATTGACTAAAAGCGTTTGCAGCCTCATCCTAGGTACCGGGGCCGCTGCTTCTGACCCTACGCACCGCCCAGCTACCGGGCGGTTGTGCCAATGCCTCATATTACGAGGCTATGCTGCCTCGCAAACCTTTTCGCGAGGCGTTTACCTCCACGCTCCCTCAATAAAATTAAGGAGAAGCAGGACTTTGCCCCACACTTAACCGATGCGCCCGCTGGCTCCAAAGGCTTGGTGATGGGCGAAGCCTTGCCCTTCTGCTCGTGGCAGGCGATTTTATTCAAGCACTTCATATAGTTCAATTTAAAATTATAACCTCCCGAAGCTTATGAAAGCAGTTACCTCCTTACAGTACGGCGCGCTCGGCCTCGCCCTATTCCTGGCCGGCTGTGCCAAAGACTCCACCCCAGAGGTTACCCCGCAATCCTCAATCACGCAAGACGCGGCCAAAAATCCCAATACACCCACTACCGCCACGGTTAGCGTATTTGCTACGGGCTTACAAAACCCCCGCGGGTTGGAGTTCGGCCCCGACGGCAACCTGTATGTGGCCGAAGGCGGGCCTGGTGGCACGCACCTGTCCACGCTCGACAACTGCTTGCAGGTGCCACCCCCCGTGGGCCCGTACATGGGCAGCCCCACAGGAGGCCGCATTTCCAGAATCAATTCGGCCGGCGTGCGCACCACCGTCACCGACCAGCTGCCCACGAGCAAGGGCAATGAACTAACAGGCGGGAACGTGGAAGGCGTAGCCGACATCGCTTTTGTCGGCAGTACGCTGTATGCGTTGCTGGCGGGTGGCGGCTGCTCCCACGGTGTCCCCTCAATGCCCAATGCCCTGGTACGCATCAACGCGGACGGCTCCGTTACGATGGTGGCCAACATCAGCGAGTACCTGATGACCCACCCCGTGCTGCACCCAGAGGAAGACGATTTTGAGCCGGACGGCACGCCGTATAGCCTCCTCAGCCTGCGGGGCGACTTGTATGTCGTTGAGCCCAACCACGGCGAACTCATAAAAATCACCACCGATGGCGTCATTACCCGGGTGGCAGATATTTCGGCCACGCAGGGCCATATCGTGCCCACAGCGTTGGCCGAGCACGGCAATTTCTATGTGGGCAACCTCAATACGTTTCCAATTGTCGAGGGGAGCTCCAACATCTACAAAATCACGCCCAGTGGGCAGGTCAAGGTCTCGGAAACCGGCTTTACCACCATCCTGGGCATTGTTTTCGATAGCCGCAACCGGATGTACGTGCTGGAAAACACGGTGGGTGCCCCCTTCCCTACCCCGGGGCTGGGCCGGATTGTCCGGGTTGAGCCATCGGGCCAAAAAACCATCATTGCCACCGGGCTTTCAGTGCCCACGGGCATGACCATGGGCCCGGATGGCAACCTCTACGTGTCGAACATCGGATTTGGGCCGGCGGCCAACGGCGGTGGCCAGGTGTTGAAAGTGGTGTTGAATTAAGATTTCAGCTCAATTTTGCCGCCACACAAAAAAGCCCCGTCCTGGCTCAGGACGGGGCTTTTTGCTGTCAGATTTGTTGGGCGTTAGGCTACGGCCTGCTTGCGGCCGCCATGCTGGGGCTCGAGCATTTCTTCCACAATCTTCTTGTTGAAAGCGGGGATATCGGCGGGCTTGCGGCTGGTGATGAGGCCGTGGTCGCACACCACTTCGGAGTCTTCCCACTGGGCGCCGGCGTTGCGCAGGTCGGTTTGCAAGCTGGGCCAGCTCGTTACGCGCTTGCCGCGCACCACATCGGCCTCTACTAGCGTCCAGGGGCCGTGGCAGATTGCGGCGATTACCTTGCCGGTGCCGGCAAACTCCTTCACGAAGGCCACCACGTCTTTGTTCATGCGCAGCACGTCGGGGTTCATTTGGCCGCCGGGCAGCACCAGGGCGTCGTAGTCGGAAGGCTTCACGTCGGTAATCACCTTGTCGACGTCCACTTTGCTGCCCCAGTCTTTGGCCGGGCCGTCCCAGCCTTTGATGGAGCCGCTTTTCAGGGAGATGACGTGTGTTTCGGCGCCCTCGCCTTCCAGGTATTTCTTGGGCTCGTCGAGCTCGGACTGCTCGAAGCCGTCGGTGGCAATGATGGCAATTTTTCTGCCCTTGAGTTTGTCGCTGCTGAAGATGCTCATGGTAGTGCGGTTTTGGAAAGGAAGTACCGGGGATATGCCCGGTCCCATTCCTTTACGCTCCCTGCCCTCTTTCGTTTTTTAATACTGAGTTATGAGGAGCCGCATATGCATAAGTGATGTTGAGCTGACCAAAGCTTCTCAAGTATCATGCGCCTCCTGTTATGCTGGCGCAGGAAGTATCTTCTCACGCCACAACGATTCGTTCGACGGGATAAGATGCTTCGCTCCGCTCTGCATGACAAGCGGCGCGAGCATGACAAACGGCACGAGCGAGATGCTTCGCTACGCTCGGCATGACGTTCTCTTTTCAGCCCAATTCGTCCTTACTCCTCGAGCCAGTGGATGGTGAAAGTGGTGCCCTGGCCTACGGTGCTGGCTACCTCCAGGCGCCCGCCGCGGCTGGTAATGATGCGCTGCACCAGGTACATGCCCACGCCGGCGCCGCCAATGTGCGGGTGCTGGCGCGCAAAGGGCTGGAAGACGGTGGCCTGGTTTTCGAGGAGCACCATGCCCAGGCCGTTGTCTGCCACGCTGAGGATGGGGCGCCCTCCCTCGTCGAGGCGGCTGTACACCTGCACCGCCGCCGGGCGCTCGGGGTCGGCAAACTTGAGGGCGTTGCTAAGCAGGTTGTGGAGGATGGAGCGCAGGTTGGCCCGGCCATAGGTGAGCGTGGGGGCCGCCTCAAAGTTTAGCTCAACCGTGGCGTTGGCCTCCTGCACTTGGGCGCGCAGGCCCAGCAGCACTTCTTCGGCCACGCTGCGCAGGTCGAGCGGCTCGGTAGGCGCCGACAGGCCACGCTGCTCCTGCACGGTGGCGGCCAGTTCCTGCAAGGTGGTGTCGAGCTGAGCCAGGGCGCCGTCCACCATGTCCTGGATTTCGGCTTCCTGCGGGTCCTCGAATCGGGCCGTGCGCCGCAACTCGTCAAACAAGCCGCGCAAGTTGAGCAGGGGCTGCTTTAAGTCGTGCGAGGCCGTGTACACAAAGGTGTCGAGGTCGCGGTTGGTGCGGGCCAGCTCGTCGTACTGGGTTTGCAGCACCTCGCGCAGGCGGTGCTGGTCGTCCACGTCGGTGCAGGCGCCAAACCAGCGGGGGCCGCGCGTGTCGGCAAGCTGCCGCGCCCGGATGATGTGCCAGCGGTAGCGCCCGTCGTGTCGGCGCATGCGGAACAGGCCTTCGTAGGGCTCGCCGGAGGCGATGCTCTGTACCCAGCGGCGGGCGGCGCCGGCCTGCTCGGTGGGCTCGAGCAGGTTTATCCAGCCGGTGGGGCCCAGCTCGTCGCGCGTAAGGCCGGTGTACTCGCCCGTGAACTGGTTGTAGTAGTCGATAAAGCCCTCGGACGTGGCCGTCCAGATGAGCTCGGGGATGCTGTCGGCCAGAAAGCGCAGCTCGGCCTCGCCGCGGCGCAGGGCCTCGGCCAGCTCGCGCTGGTCGTGCACCTCGGTGAGGGCGCCGTGCCAGAACACCGGCTGGTCGGGGGCGTGCAGCTCGGGCAGGGCGCGGCTCAGCAGCCAACGGTACTGCCCGTCGTGCCGGCGCATGCGGTACTCGAAGCTCCAGCCCGTGCCGGCGGCCCGGGCCGCATCGGACTGGTACAGCACCCGCAGCCGGTCATCGGGGTGAATGAGCAGGGGCCAGATGGCGTTGAGGTCGGCCGTGGGCGGCTGGCCCGTGAAGTAGTACCACTGCGGGCTCACGTACTCCAGCTTGCCGGCCGCGTCCATTGTGAACGTGATTTGGGGCACCGTCTCGGTGAGCACCCGCAGGCGCGTGTCGAGGCGCCGGGTTTCGATGGCGAGCTCGTGCGCCCGCTGGCGCGTTTCTTCCTGCTCGGTTACGTCCACGGCAAACAGCAGCAGGCCGCTCACCGGCCCGCCGCCTTCGCGCACGGGCTCCAGGGCCACGTCGAAGTAGCGAATGGCCGCCCCGCTGCCCGTGGCCGCGGGCGTCGGAATGCGGTAGGCCTTGGCCACAAACGGCCGCCCCGACTCATATACCTGCTGCATTACCTCCAGCAAATCGGCGGGGATGAGGCCGGGAGATTCGGCTACAGAGCGGCCTTCCTGGGCGGCGTCGCCTATCACCGCGCGCATGGCGTCGTTCACAAAGCCGTAGCGCAGCTCGGGGCCCTGCAAGGTGGCCACGCCGGCCGGCATGTGCTGAAGAATGTCCTGAAGTTGATGCTCACGCATGGCTACTGCACTTGGTGAGGTCTGCCGGTCCCGGGCTGTTCGCAGGCCGGGCAGCCTCGCACTCCCAGCTCACATATTGATGTTTACGCATGTACCGGCTCGGCAGGCTCCGTGGGCACGGCATCGGGGCCGAAAACGGCCAGGCGCACCAAATCCACCATCATGGCATCGGCGATGGTAAGGGTGCTGGGCGAAGCGGGCAGGTTGCCGGGCAACAAGAAACCTTCCAGGGCCTCAAAGCCGGCGGGCTCCAGGGGGTGAAAGGCCATGGACCAATCCGAAAAGCTGCGGGTGGCAATGGGCTTGTCCACCAGCTTCACCACGTGGGAGTGGCGGCCGTCGCGGGATATTTTGTCAAACAGGGGCTCAAGAATGGCCGGCTCGCCTTCGATGAGCTGGGCAATGTTGCCGTGGCTGTAGAACAGCACGCCCGTGACGTTGCGCTGGGCATTGTCCTGGCGGCACTGGTCCAGCAAGAGCTGCAGGTCCTGGTCAGAAAGCGGGCGCACGGCCCGGCTCATGTACACAATGTGAATCATAGAGAACAGCGGCACTGTGGACACGCCGCCAGGCGATATGGAACGTAGCCTAAGCACAACCATAGTTGGCCCAAGCCTCGCAAATATAATGACCTCGGCTCAGAGGGACTTGGGCTGAAAGCTGCCGCCGCAGCCTTCTTCTACCCTGCCCGCCCGGCTCGGCGGCGTGCGGGCTGGCTGTGCTCCATAAGCAGCTTCTCGGGCTGCGAGAAAGACAACGTGAGCCCGACCTCGGGCAGGGACTGCAAGAAGCCCAGCACAACCACCCCGACGGACACCACCAAAACCGTCCCCACCACCTAAGCCAGGCGGGCTCGTTCTAGGCTCCTGATTACTTTTGGCCCGGTTCGTTTTTTTATTAAAAATGGGCCGGGCCCTTGAGGGGAAATTTTTATTTTTTCGGCTATCTTACTAGTGATGAAGCGCATTTGGCTGGCTCTCCTTATTTCCCGCTCCTGGCTGCTGGCGCTGGTGCTGCTGGCCCCGCTGTCGGCTTCGGCCACGCACATTGTGGGCGGTGAACTGGACCTGCAGCACAAGACCGGCAGCCTCTACACCCTTACGCTCAACCTGTATTTTGACGCCATCAACGGCGACCCCGGCGCCCTCGACCAGCAGCTTACGGCCAGCATCTTCGCCAAAAGCAACGATTTTCGCATGGCCAACGTGGTGCTGACCCTCACCGGCAACACCTTCGTGAGCTACACCAACCCGGCCTGCAGCGTGGGCTCGCTGAGCACCCGCAAGCTGGTGTACACCAACGACATTACCCTCAATTCGACCGTATACACCAACCCCGCGGGCTACTACGTGGCCGTGGAGCGCTGCTGCCGCAACGTCACCATCAGCAACATTGTGGCGCCCGGTGCGGCGGCCCAGGCCTTTTACCTGGAGTTTCCGGCCGTGGTGCGCAACGGCGCGGCTTTCATCGATTCGACGCCGCGCATCTTCCCGCCGCTGGGCGACTACGCCTGCCGCAACGAGCTGTTTTACTACGATTTCGGGGGGCAGGACCCCGACGGCGATTCCCTGGCCTATGACATGGTGACGCCCCTCAACGGCCACACCACCACGGCGCAGCCACTGGTGCCGCAGGCCGCCCCGGCGCCCTACGCCCTCATCACCTGGAACACCGGCCTGGGTACCAACAATCAGATTCCGGGCAGCCCGTCCCTGGGCATCGATGCCCGCACCGGCCGGCTCACCGTGCGGCCCAGCAGCCTGGGCTTGTTTGTGTTTGGGGTTCGCTGCACGGAGTACCGCAAGGGTGTAAAAATCGGGGAGACGCGGCGCGACTTCCAGCTCTACGTGCTCAACTGCCCCACCAATACGCCGCCGAAGCTGCAAGTCCAGGCCACGGGCGCCAAGGCGGTGTACCGGCCCGGGCGCGACACGCTGCGCTTGGTGCCCGGCGGCAACCGCTGCCTGACCATTCGCTACACCGACCCCGACCCCAACTCGGTGCTCACCATGAGCAGCCGCCCAGTCAATTTTACGGAGCCCGCGCCGCTATTTACCACCGTGCGCAGCGGCACGGTGCGGGCGGCCGGCGCGCCGGATACGCTCACGGCCACGCTGTGCTTCCCCGATTGCACGGACACCAAGGGCAAGGTGTACTTGCTCGACCTCATTGTGGCCGACAACGGCTGCTCGCTGCCCAAGCGCGACACCGTGCGCGTGGCTTTCACGGCCACGCAGGCACCCAACACGGCGCCCGTGCTCACCAGCACTTTCCCGCCGGCGCCGCTGCCCCTATCCAGTGCCAACCCCGCCGTGGTGCGCGTGGTGCTGGGCCAGCGCTACACCGCCACCCTGACCGGCACCGACGTCGACCGCAACGCCCTGGCCCTGAGCGCCGCCGGCGACGGCTTTGACCTGGAAGCCGTGAAAATGACCTTTGCGGCGCAAAACGGTACGGGCCAGGCCAACGCCACCTTTACCTGGGAGCCCACCTGCGAAGCGGTGAGCGTGGGCGCAACCAGTGGGCTCACCGTGCACTTCCGGCTCACGGAAACGGGCCCGTGCACGCCCCTACCCCAGGAGCGGGTTATCCGGTTTGAAATAGCACCGCCGCGAGATTCCCTGGCGTTCCACCCCCCGAACATCATCACGCCCAACGGCGACGCCAAGAACGACTTTTTCACCATGCCCGACCTACCGGTCGATTTCTGCGACCACCGGTTTGCAGGCATCAAAATCTTCTCGCGCTGGGGCCAGCTGGTGTACCAGTCGCCCGACCGCGGCTTCCGCTGGGGCGGCGCGGGGGCGGCGGGCACCTACTACTACCTCGTTACCTACACCGATGGCCGCAAATACAAAGGCTGGGTAGAGGTAATTCCCTGATACAGAAACGGCCCGCCTGGAATTCTAGACGGGCCGTTTTCATTGTTTGGTGTTCCAACGTTAGACGAGACGCAAAGTGTGGCGTCTCTACATCCCTAATTGAGCTGCAAGCCCTGCGCGGTAAATCGGCGGTAAATCCCGGCCAGAATCTCGCTTTTCGTGAGCTGCTCCTGGCGGATGTTGGTAATCCAGAACAGCACCTTCAGCTCGTACACCTGGCCGTTGATGCTGCTCAGCAGAATCTCCGGCGGCAGGCTCTGCATGGTGTAGGGGCTGTTTTTGATTTCCTCCTGAATCAGCTCGCGGGCCGTTTGCAGGTCGGTTTGCAGGTCGACGCCGGGGGCTAGTTTCAGCACCAAATCCACGCGAATGTGGTCGTTGGTGCGCGTCCAGTTGATAACGTGTTGCGAGAGCAGGTCGCCGTTGGGCAAGATAATTTCGGAGCCCGTCACCGAGGTGAGCTTACTCGACCGGATGCCGATGTCCTGCACTCGTCCCGATTTGCCGGCCACCTCAATGAAGTCGCCGACATGAAACGGCCGCTCAAAAATCAGGATAATGCCCGACACCAGGTTGTTGACAATGCTCTGCAAGCCCAGGCCGATGCCTACGCTCAGGGCCCCGAACACGATGGCGATTTTACTCAGCGGCAAGCCCGTGGCCGCCGTGGCCAGCGCAAAACCCACCAGCACCAGCAGCAGCCGCAGCGCCACCAGCCACGACCCGCGCTGCCGCGAGCCCACGCTGTCGGCCTCGCCCACATCGCCAAAAAAGTAGCCCAGGTACTGCTGCAGCTGCGCCGACACGAAGAGAATGAAGAAGAACAGCAAGATATTGCCGAGCGTGAATTCGGTGCTGCCCAGCGTGTGCGGGGCCGTGAGCACCTGTTCGAGTGCCCGGTAGAGGGTGGCGTGCAGGTTGAGATTGGAGGTGAAGACCACCAGCCACACCACGGCCGCTACACCCGTGAGCAGGCGCAGCAAATGGGTTTCAATCTTGTCGAAATCGAAGGTGGCCGCGCCGCCATTGGCCGAGCGAATGCCCAGAATCTGGAGGTGAAAGGCTTCGGTGAACAGCTCGACGAACACGGCCAGCCCAATGCCCTGCGTGAGGCCGAAGATGGCCGCCGTGCTGAACATCTTGGCCAGGCTCAGCCGCCCAAACACGTTGCAGACCACCGCCAGCGCATTCAGCCCGATAAACAGCCAGGTCACGGGTATCAGAAACCGCAGCAGGGCCATGGTTTCGCGCAGGCGCAACAGCAGCAGCCCGCCCAAGCCCGCGGCCAGCACATTGAGCAGCAGCAGGCCCCAGCGTGCGCCCAGCCCGGTGGCCGCGTTGGCATTGGTGAAGGTCATAATCACGAAGAAAACCACCAGCACCAGCCAGTACCGAAACAATTGGCGCGACCAGCTCCGGGCAAACACCGCCGTGAGGGCCAGCAGCAGCAGCGCCTGCAACAGCGCCAGGTACACGGGCGGCGGATGCAGCTCCAGGACCGGAGCCAGGCTGAACACCACCACAGCAGTAGCGGCCACCGGCCCCGGCCGCAGGTAGCGGAATGGCATTTCCAGGTCGAGGGTGCGCGCCCGCACCCGGCGGTAGTTGAAGGCCACCCAGCCGTAGAACACCAGCCCAATCAGGACCATGTAGGCCCAGTTGTCCCAGTTGTTAGCGAAGTAGAAGTTGATGATTTCGCGGCGGTCGGCGGCATCGTGCGCCGCGTCGGGGGCCGCATTGGAGGCTGGGGCCGGGCGCGCCGCCCACAGCGGCGGGTAGGCCGCCTTGATGGTGGTGCGCCCGAAGTGGCGCATCTGGTCGCCCACCTCATCCTGCAATTCCAGGGTTTGGATGTAGCTGGCCGCCACCTGGGTTTGCAACTGCTTGGTCCGCTCGTAGCGCTTCGTGAGCAGCCCGCCGATGCGGTTACGCCGCCCTTGCAGCGCCGAGTCGGCCCGCTCCAGCGCCAGCACGGCCGCGTCGGGGCGGGCCACGCGGGCGGGGCGCGGGGCCAGGCTTGCCAGCCGGGCCTGCATGGTTTCGAGCTGCTCGTGGGCCTGGCCCAGCGCCGTGCGCCACTCGGCCAGCTGCTCCTGAATGTTGGCCAGCATCAACTGGCACATCTGCAGCTGCTTAATGTCGACTACCTGCCCGGTTTCTTCCACGCTGTGCCGGATGGCGTGCAGGTTTTCATCGAGGCCAGGCAATTCCTCAGCCACCTCGCGGGTATCGAATACGTCGCGCACCTGCCCCGAAATTCCGCTCAGGGTGGTGTAGGCAATTTCAAGGCGGTGGGAGTCGTCGTGCGAAACCGTGTCCACAATGGCCGCCTTCGGCACGGCCGCCGTGGGCTGGGCCACCGCCGCTACTGCCCCGAGCAGCCACAGCACCACCGCGCCGATGCTCGCCCGCCCCGCTTTCCTTCCAATTCCTCCCAACAGTGATTCCAGCTGCTCCACAGCTGGCCGATAAGCCAAAACACGCATAAGGGCAAGTTACCGCTCCCCGCCCGAAAAAGCTCGACCATGCATTCGTTCACTGCGTTTGGTTCATTCTCAGTCATCCGTCAATAGCGTCTGTCATGCTGAGTCTGCGAAGCATCTTATTCCCCGCTGAACGAGCCGTGCTGACCTGATAAGATGCTTCGCTGCGCTCTGCATGACAGATGAAGCAGAATGACAAATGATGACAGATGCCGGGATACCCGCTTTTCACTGTCGGGCTTCCACGCCTACTTTTACCTCCGCAATGCAGCGCCGTCTGCTGCCTTCGCGTCTGTAGCTTCTTATGATTAGACTTTTCCTTGCCCTGCTCCTGCTTGTCGGGACCCTGCGGCCCGCGGCCGCGCAATCCCTCTACATGCCGCGCGACATCAAGGCGGCCTTTGCCAAAGGCACCCGCGCGCCCGACGGCCGCCCCGGTCCCAACTACTGGCAGAACCGCGCCCGCTACGACATTTCGGTGCAAGCCGCGCCGCCGGCCCGCGACATCCGTGGCCGCGAAACCATCACCTACTTCAACAACAGCCCCGACACGCTGAAGCAGGTGGTGCTGCGCCTTATCATGAATATCCACCGGCCCGGCGCTGCCCGCGACGCCGACGCCGCTCCCGACTACCTCACCTCCGGCCTTGTCATCGACACGTTTAAAGTCGCTGGCCAAAACCGGCCCGCTCCCGGTGCCCAGGGCGGCACCTCCCCCAGCGTGCGCCTGCCGCGCCCGCTCGCGCCCCACGATTCCCTCAAATTCAGCATTGCCTGGCACTTTCCGGTGTCGGTAGAAAGCGGCCGCGAGGGCACCATCGACCCCACCACCTTCTTCCTGGCCTACTTCTACCCGCGCATCGCCGTGTACGACGACTACGCCGGCTGGGACCGGCTGCCGTTCGTCGACAGCAAGGAGTTCTACAACGACTTCAACGACTACACCCTGCGCGTGAGCGTGCCGGCCAACTACATCGTGTGGGCCACCGGCACCCTCCAGAATCCCAAGCAAGTACTGCAGCCCACTTTCGCCAAGCGCCTGCAGCAGTCCATGACCAGCGACAAGGTCATTCACGTGGCCACCGCCGCCGACCTGGCCAAAAACAACATCACCGCCCAGAAGCCCACCAACACCTGGGTCTGGACCGCCCGCGACATTTCGGACGTGACCGTGGGCCTGAGCAACCACTACGTGTGGGACGCCGCCAGCGTGGTGGTGGATGCCCGCACCAAGCGCCGCGCCAGCATGCAGGCCGCTTTTGCCGACTCCACGGCCGATTTTCATGAGTCGGTGAAGAACGGGCAGTACGCATTGGGCTGGTTTTCGAACCCCGCCAACTGGCCCGGCGTGGCCTACCCCTTCCCCAAAATGACGGCCTTCCAGGGCTTT
Organism: Hymenobacter plasmatis; assembly: GCF_020711255.1. GTDB lineage: Bacteria > Bacteroidota > Bacteroidia > Cytophagales > Hymenobacteraceae > Hymenobacter. Next base: position 23,029 of record NZ_JAJFAW010000022.1, on the reverse strand, counting down.
GCCGACATGGAATACCCCATGATGGTGAACGACAGCCCCCAGAAAGACCCCAAGTTTGCCCAATTCGTGCAGGACCACGAAATCGCCCACACGTACTTCCCCTTCTACATGGGCATCAACGAAAGCCGCTACGCCTACATGGACGAAGGCTGGGCCACCACCTTCGAGCGCCTCATCAACACGGCCGAAAATGGCGCCGAAACGGCCGACAAGTTCTACAAGCAGTTCCGCATCAGCCGCTGGATAAACGACCGCAGCACGGCCCAGGACCTACCCATCATCACGCCCAGCAGCGAGCTGCGCAGCGGCTACGGCAATAATGCTTACGGCAAGCCCTCGCTCAGCTATTTCGCCCTGAAAGACATGCTCGGCGACGCCCTCTTCAAGAAGTGCCTGCACACCTACATGGACCGCTGGCACGGCAAGCACCCCATTCCGTGGGACTATTTCAACTCGATGAGCAGCGCCGCCGGCCAGGACTTGAGCTGGTTTTTCAACAACTGGTTTTTCACCAACAACTACATCGACCTGGCCGTGTCGCCGGTCAGCGGCACCACCATCACCGTGCAGAACCTCGGCGGCTTTGCCGTGCCGTTTGATGTGGCCGTGGAATATGCCGACGGCAGCAAGGAGACGCTGCACCAGTCGCCGGCCGTGTGGCAAGCCAACCCCAAGCAAGCCACGCTGACCGTTGCCAAAGCGCTAAAATCCGTGACCGTGCAAGGCGGCATCTTCATGGATGCCAACGAGAAGGACAACACCTGGGCGCAGCGCTAACGGCCGGCATGCCACCCCATCGGGGGTTGAGCTAAGCTAATCCGTTGCGGTGCCCAACCGTTGCTAAAACCGACCACGGAAGCAATGCCGTAGGTTGGTAAACAAAGCGCCACGCTTACCGGTAAGCGTGGCGCTTTGTTTACCAACTCAACCGCCCTGCTATGCTTCTAATTCTTCTCTTTCTGGCAGTTCTGCTGCTCACGTATTCCAACGGCGCCAACGACAACTTCAAGGGCGTGGCCACGCTCTGGGGCAGTGGCACGCTCGCCTACCGGCCGGCCCTGATTCTGGCTACCGTAGCCACGTTTGCCGGCTCCATCTGCTCGTACTTTTTTGCGGAAGAGCTGATTAAGAATTTCTCGGGCAAAGGCCTGGTGCCCGACGACATCATTCAGTCCGTCGATTTCATTCTGGCCGTGGCCCTGGCGGCGGGCGTCACGGTGCTGCTGGCCACCAAGTTGGGCTTCCCCATTTCCACCACCCACGGGCTGGTGGGCGCCCTGGTGGGGGCCGGGCTGGTGGCCGTGGGCACGGCCGTGAATTTCTCCAAGCTGGGCACCACCTTCTTTCTGCCGCTGGTGCTGGGGCCGGTGCTGGCCGTGGGGCTGGGCAGCCTCGTGTACGTGGTGTTCCGGCAGGGCCGAAAGGCGGCTGGCATCACCGAAGAATCCTGCGTGTGCGTGGGCGATACCTGGGTGCCCGTGGCCTCGGCGCCCACCAGCGCCTTCACGGCCTTACCCACCTTGCAAGCCGGCGTAGGCTCGCAGGCCGAGTGCCAGAACCTGTACCAGGGCAAGTTTATTGGGCTGAATTTCCAGCCGCTCATCAACAACCTTCACTACTTCAGCGCGGCCGCCGTGAGCTTTGCCCGCGGCCTCAACGACACGCCCAAGCTGGTGGGTTTGCTGCTGGTGTGCAAGTTTTTCCAGATGCCCGTCAATGTGCTGATTCTTGCCTCGGCCATGGCCGTTGGGGGTTGGCTCAACGCCCGGCGCGTGGCCGACACCATGAGCAAGAAAATCTCGAAGCTCAACCACGGCCAGGGCTTCACGGCCAATATGGTGACGAGCCTGCTGGTGATTGCGGCCAGCAAATTTGGCCTGCCGGTGTCCACCACCCACGTGTCGGTGGGCAGCATCTACGGCATTGGGCTGGTAAACAAAACGGCGAACTCCAAGGAAATCGCGAAGATTGGCTTGTCGTGGCTGCTCACCTTGCCCGTGGCGGCGCTGCTCAGCGCCGGTTTCTACTTCACCCTGCACGCGTTGAGCCATTAAGCGTGTTCTTTGCACCGGCCAGCGCGGGGTTGGCCGGCGTTTTTGGGCAAGGCTGCTGTTGAGCAAAAAGCAGCAGGACCAACAACCTGCGGTGGTTTTGCGCCTCACCCGCTGGCCATTCCCTGCCCCATACTACCTATATTAATGGGGCCATTGATAGGGCGCAGCGTGCCTTTTGCCCAGCTTCTCAGGTTGGCTCGAACGGACTTCTTCTCATTGCAAAACTAGCACTGTCAACCAACCTTTTTACCTACTTCAATATTACGTTAATGTTGTCTTTTTTACCGCGTTGCCCTCTTGCCATCATCCAAAAAACAGCCCTGGCGGCGACGCTTGCTTGCAGCGCTGGGGCGGCGTTTGCCCAAGATAACCCAACGGGGATTCCGTCGGGAATCAAGGATGGCTTCAAAACCTACCTGTCGGCGGACAGCGCCACGTATTTAAAAGTCAATTTCCTCGCCCAGACCTGGCTGCGCCGCAACGAAAACAACCCCGGCACCACCGTGAACGGCGAGCTGACGCCTCACACTACCGACGTGGGCATTCGGCGGGTGCGGCTGGTGCTGAGTGGGCAGCTCACACCGCGGGTGTTTGTGCTGGTGCAGTTTGGGCAAAACAGCTTTTCCTACCTCTCGCCCCGCAAGCAGGGGTCCTTCTTTCACGACGTGACGGGCGAGTACGCCGTGGTGAAAAAGCACCTGAGCCTGGGCGCGGGCCTCAACGGCTGGAACGGCCCCTCGCGGTACGCCAACTCGGCGGCGTCTACCATTTTGGGGGTCGACCTGCCCTTGTTTCAGGAGACCACCAACGACGTGAACGACCAGAACCTGCGCAAGTTGGGCGTGTACGCCAAGGGCAAGCTGGGCAAGCTGGACTACCGCCTGGCCGTGGGCAAGCCGTTTGTAACCCAGACGGCCTCCTCGGCCCCCGACCCGCTGGGGCGCAACTCTACGTTTTCGACGCGCAACCCGAACGGGGAAGTGCACGGGTACTTCTCGTACCAGTTCTGGGACCAGGAGGGCAATTCCGGTGCCGGCCAAGTGGGCTCGTACCTGGGCAAAAAGCGGGTGTTTAACATCGGGGCGGGCTTTGTGCAGCAGGGCGATGCCATGTGGCACACCACAGCCGCCGGCGACACCGTGACCCAGGCGCTGCGCCTGTGGGCGGCCGACGTGTTCTACGACGCGCCGGTGGACCCGGCCAGCGGCGCAGCCATCACGGCCTACGGCAGCTATTCGCACTATAACTTCGGGACCGGCTACCTAAAAAACGCCGGGGCCATGAACCCGGCCAACGGCGTCAAAAGTGGACTGGGCTCGTTTAACGGCCCCGGCAACAACTACCCCATGCTCGGCACCGGCAACGTGCTGTATGCGCAAGCCGGCTACCTGTTCAAGCGCGACCTGTTGGGCACCCTTGGCACAATCCAGCCCTACGCCTCCACCGAATACGCCCGCTACGAACGGCTGGACGACCCCATGGTACTGACCAACGTGGGCGTGAACTGGCTGCTGGCCGGCAACACCAGCAAGCTCACCCTGAACTACCAGAACCGGCCCGTGTTCAATGCCCAGCCCAACGGCGACATCACCGCCACCGACCGGCGCGGGGAGTTCGTGCTCCAGTACCAGGTAGCGTTTTAAGTTCCGCGCTACTCTACCGAGCCCGCGCTGCGCCGCTGCTTCTTGAGCTGCTGGCGCACCTCTTTCACGCGGTCATCAAACCCGTCGGGGTCGTAGCTCACTTCCTCCACATCGAGCTGGTCGAGCAGGTCCATCATGCCGTTGGCATGGTCGGTGCGCGTGCCGGCGGGCATGGCTACGAAGGTCATTTCCGACCACAGCAGGGCCAGCAGGCGCGTGCCGGCCTCGTCGCGCATCTGCATTTCCAGCACCAGGTTGGAGTTGTCGAAGTGGATGAGCTGGCTGGAAATGCGCACCTGCGCGCCCTGCTGGGCCGGCTTGAGGTAGCTGATGTGGTGCTTGGTGATAACCCAGGCGGCGTTTTGCTCACGGGCCAGCTCGCCCATGTTCAGGGAGTAGTGCGCGGTGGTGTGCTCTTCGCGGGCATTCAGGAAGTAATCGAGATAGCGGGCGTTGTTAAGGTGGCCCAGCATGTCGCAGTCCTGGAAATAAACGCGGTGCGTTGTTTCGGGTGTTTTGATGAGGTGGGGCATGGCAAGCAGGGTGGGTGGCAGAGCGCAAAGGTCGGCTAGTAGTACGGCATACGGCACGTAGTGACGCATGTAGTGCATTTCACTTCCTTAATTAACTGTCATACAGAGCGCAGCGAAGCATCCTTTCACGACCCAACGATTCGTGCTGCGGTGAGAAGATGCTTCGCAGCGCTCTGCATGACAAGAGGTCCTCGGCATCACGTCCCCTCCCACTACCAAACAAGCCCAAACTAGTCGGCACGCCTAACACTTTGCGGAAAAATTGCTACCTTTTCGAGGCTAAAATTCCCACCTCATGTTTACGCTCACGCCCGACCGTTCTGTCGTTCTTAAAGCTCTGGCCGACACCATTATTCCAGCCCTGCCCGATGGCAGCCCGCCCGGCTCAACCGGCTTAAATCTGGAGAAGCTACAGGAGGCCATCCGGGAGCAGCCGCTGGGCGCGCAAGCCGAATTCGGCAAGCTGCTCGACCTGATGGACAAGCCCCTGCTTGGCCTCACTTGGTTTGGGCCGCTGAAGCCGTTCCGCAAGCTGGACCCCGCGCAGCGCGAGCAGCTGCTGCAAAGCTGGGCGGCCTCCAACGTGCCGCAGCTGCGCAAAGGCTTTCAGGCGGTGCGTAAGCTGTGCACGCTGCTCTACTACGGAGGCAGCATGGCCGAAGTGCCGGCGGCCTGGGGCTTTCTGGGCTACCCTGGGCCCGACGAAAAGCCCGTGGACACCCCCAAGCCCATTAAAACCCTACACCCCACCCAGGACGCCGAATACGACTGCGACGTGCTGGTGATTGGCAGCGGCGCGGGCGGCGGCGTGGTGGCCGGTGAGCTGGCTGAGGCCGGGCACGATGTGCTGGTTATCGAAAAAGGCCCCTACTGCCACGGCTGCGACTTTACCCAGCGCGAAGTAGACATGCTGGGCACCCTCTACGACGCCAAAGGCACGCTCTCGACCCAAGACGGCAGCATTGGCATCCTGGCAGGCTCCTGCCTGGGCGGCGGCACCACCGTGAACTGGGCAGGCTCGTTCCGTACCCCCGACTACGTGCTGCAGGAATGGGCCCGCGAGCACGACGCGCCCCAGTTCACGACCCTGGAGTTCAAGGAAAGCCTCAACGCCGTGGCCCGCGCCATCAGCGTGAACACCAACTACACCCGGCACAACGGCCAGAACCAGGCCCTTTGGGATGGCTCCACCAAATTGGGCCAGGAAGTGAAGCTGATTCCGCGCAACGAAAAAGGCCTTACGGATTCCGACACGCACTTCCGCGCCCTGGGCTACACCACCCTCGGCGATGCCCACGGCATCAAGCAAGGCACCCTCAATACCTATTTGCTCACCGCTTTTGAGCACGGCGCCCGCATCCTGGCCGACACCAAAGTAGAGCGCGTGACCATCGCCCACGGCCGCGCCACCGGCGCCGAGGCCGTGCACACCACGGCCGATGGCCGCACGGTGCGCATCACGGTGCGGGCCCGGCGCGTGGTGGTGGCCGGCGGCGCCATCCAGACGCCCGCGCTGCTGCTGCGCTCCGGCCTGAAGCACCCGCACCTGGGCCGCCACCTGCACCTGCACCCCACTGTGGTGGTGGGCGCCCGCTACCCCCACCCCATGAACTCCTGGCACGGCCCCAGCATGAGCGTGGTAAACGACACCTACACCATGCTGCACGGCACCAACTTCGGCGCCAAGCTCGAAACGCCCCCCACCCACCCCGGCCTGTTGAGCATGGTGCTGCCCTGGCTCTCGGGGCGGCAGCACCACGAGCTGATGCGCGACGCCAACCACCTGGGCTCGTTCATTGTGCTGACCCGCGACCGCGATGGCGGCCGCGTGAGCATCGACAAGCACGGCGCCCCCCTGATTGACTACACCCTGTCGGACTTTGACCGCGCTAACATGCTGGAGGGCGTGCGCGCCGCCGCCCAAATCCACATCGCGGCGGGGGCCACCACCGTGTACCTGCCCCACGGCACCCTGCCCACCCTGCACGCCCAGAACGGCACCCTGCAAAACCCCGAAGTGCTCGACAAGCTGCCGCACCTGAGCTGGAAGCCCAACCAGTTTGGCCTCTACAGCGCCCACCAGATGAGCACCTGCCGCATGGGCGGCGACCCGGCCACCCACCCGCTCAAGCTCAACGGCGAAACCGTGGAGGTGCAAAACCTCTTCGTGGCCGATGGCTCGGCTTTTCCGGCGTGCAGCGGCGTCAACCCCATGCTCACCATCATGGCCCTGGCCCACTTCACGGCCCAAGGCATGAAAACCAGCGATGCCCGCCCCGGCCGCACCCTACCTTTGGCCCCGACATTGGGCCAACATGCAACTACATAAGAACTGGATAACGCCGCGCCGGATAAGCACCACGCTGTTTTTTGGCGGCTTGCTGCTGCTGGGGCTGCTTTTGCACCGCGACTACGGCATGGGCTGCGACGAGCCACTTGAAAGAGAGGCCGGCTACCTCAGCTTACGATACGTGGCACAACGTATAGCTCCGCAACTACTCGAAACTCGCCATCTAACAGGCCTAGCCGAATTACGTACCTACCGGGATGCCGACCACGGAGTAGCTTTTCAATTGCCCATGGCTGTGATAGAAACAGCCTTTTTCCGCCATAACCTGCAGGGGGCTTACTGGCTGCGTCACCTGTTGTGCTTTGGCACGTTCGTCCTTGGGGTTTGGGCAGTGTATCGTCTGGGAACCGACCGGTTTGGTAGCTGGCGCTGGGGAATGCTTAGCGCTGTAGTAATGGTGCTTTCGCCCCGCATTTTCGCTGAGGCGTTCTACAACTATAAGGATTTGGTGTTCATGAGTCTTTTCGCAGTAGGTGGTCTCACGCTCACGCGCCTGTTGCGTCGGCCTACGGCGGGACGGGCAGCTACGCATGCGTTGATTACGGCCCTGGCTACCGACGTGCGAATTATGGGCCTAATGCTTCCAGTCCTTACGATATGTTTTGGCGTACTTGAAATGTGGGCGCAGCCTAGTCGGCGGCTGGCGATGGCCCGTACGCTTGCCCTTTATGTGGCCGCAACAGGCCCATTGGTGGTACTTTTCTGGCCTTATTTGTGGGATGCACCTGTACAGCGACTTTGGGAGTGCTTCAACAGTTATAGTCACTACCGCCAAACGATGCAAGTTTTTTATCTGGGAAAGATGGTATCGTGCCAACGACTGCCTTGGCATTATCTCTCTGTATGGTTGATAGTAACTACACCTGTTTCCTATACGCTATTATTCTTGGGGGGCGCAGTTAGTACGCTCCGAGAGTTCTTACGACGCCAACAGGAGTTTATAAAGGATGTGGCGGGCAGAAGCGACCTGCTTTTTGGTGCTTGGTGCTTGGGTCCGCTTGCTTTTATTGCGCTCAATAATTCGGCAGTTTACGACGGCTGGAGGCATGTTTACTTCATTTATCCCGCATTTGTGCTACTAGCCGTCCGAGGCCTATCGGCCGGAGTCCATGCCTGGCAGACCGCGCCGCTTGCTTCGGCCCGGCGGCAATTGGGAATAGGCGCAGCTGCCTTGCTGGCGGCGGCCACAGCCCACACAATTGCGCGCCAAGTGGCCGACCACCCATATCAATGTGCTTATTTCAGCTTCCTGCCTGGTTCAGTTGTGGAAAGCTTATTTGAACGGGACTATTGGGGTATATCGGCTCGCGACGGGCTAGCTTGGGTGTTGGCTCATGATAATCGAAGTAACGTTACCATTAGCGATACACTTAATTCAAAACTTTTTATCAGCAACAACGCACTACTGCTCCCTAGCAATGACCAAGCCCGACTCCGTTTTGTGTCTAATGCCCGAGCAGATTACTTCTTCGGCATGTACCGCTGGCACCCGGAAGCTTACGATGCCTCGTATGGCACGCCCATCCACGAAATCCGCGTAGCGGGCCTGCCCATCCTCACGGTTTTTCGTCGCTGAGCGCACAGGTTGGCCAAACGTTTCTACAGAGTTAAACAAGTTGAGCCGGCCTTCGAAGCACTAGAGGCGCTGGAGGTGTTCTAGCGCGGGCGCTGGTTGCCTTTACTGCCCGAAGGTTCTTTAGCTGGCCCAACGAGGTGGAGCACAGCTGCTGCGCTGCTCAGCCCAACTTCCCTACGAGCGGTGCGCAAGGACGGAAGCACGCTTAACAGCCGTGGTTTTTGCGCCTATGCGCACCCAATTACGTGTTTTTGCGTACTCGTAGGAATATTGCTATTCCCACACCTTATGCGCTTTGCCTCTTTTTCTGCGCTTTTGCTAGCCTCCGGATTAGCATTGGGCAGTTGCTCCATATTTCGTCACCGGGAGAAAGCCCCGGTGGTTGAAACGGTGCGCACACCCGACTCGCCCACACCGCCTACCGCCGCCCGCGACCTGGCCGACGTGATGACCACCGAGCTCAAGCTCACCCCCGACCAGACGCTGCGGGTCCGCACCATTCTCAACGGTACCGTGGCCCAGGCCAATGCGGCCAAGGAGAAGTTCCCGGCTCAGTCGCCCCAGCTCATGGCCGAGCTGAAACGCATCAACATCGAGTCGCAGAAAGAGCTACGCGTGGTGCTGGGTCCCGCAAAATTTAAGCAGCTGCAAGTCAATCAGCGCAAGATGGCGGCCGAGATGCAGCAGCGCCAGAAGTAGCGCCACGCCGCAAGTCCGCGTTACAAATGTTTCACCAACAAGGATATTAGCTGGCGAACCCGCGGGGTGTAGGGTGGGTACATGGCCTTGATGCCCGTGAAGCCCACGCGCTGGCGCATCACCCCTTTTTCGTTGCTGAATGCCAGGAAGCCCGAGTGGCCGTGGGCCTTGCCCAGGCCGCTGTTGCCCACGCCGCCGGTGGGCAGCTCGGGGTGCGCGAAGTGGAGCACGGTTTCGTTGACGCCCGCGCCGCCGGCGGAGATGTTTTCCAGCAAGTAGCGGCGGTTTTCGGCGTTGCCTGAGAAAACGTATTGAGCCAGGGGCTTGAGCCGGGCGTTGATGTACTTGGCGGTTTCGCTCAGATTTTTAAACGTGAGTACGGGCAAGAGCGGGCCGAAAATCTCCTCTTCCAGAATGCGGGCGCCGGCCGGCACGTTGGTCAGAATAGTGGGCTCGATGTAGTTCTGCGAGGCATCGACGGTGCCGCCGGCCACCACCGTGGCGCCGCGGGTCTGGGCGTCTTCGAGCAGGCCGGCCAGGCGGGCGAAATGGTGCTGGTTCACGACCCGGGCCAGCGAATCCGATTGCTGAATCCCGGCGCCGTTCGGGTTGTAAGCGCGCTGAATGGCGGCGGCCAGCTCCGTGAGCAGGGCCGGCTGCACGCTTTCCTGCACCAGCAGGTAATCGGGCGCTACGCAGGTCTGGCCGTTGTTGAGGAACTTGCCCCACACGATTTTCTCCGCCGCGTCGCGCAGGTTAGCTGTCTCATCCACCACGGCGGGGTTCTTGCCACCTAGCTCCAGGGTGAGGCCGCTGAGGTGGCAGGCGGCGGCGCGCATCACAATTTTGCCTACCTCGGGGCTGCCGGTGAAGAAAATGTGGTCCCAGGGCAGTTTGAGCAGTTCGGTGGCCACTTCCTTGTCGCCCTGCAGCAGCAGCACCTCGTTGGGCTGAAACAGGTCTTCGCACAGACGCTGCAGCAGCGCCGAGGTGGCGGGCGTTTGCTCGGCGGGTTTGATGACTACCGCGTTGCCGGCCGCAATGGCGGATATCAAAGGCCCCACGGCCAGGTAAAACGGGTAGTTCCAGGGCGAGATAATGAGCACCACGCCCTTGGGCTCCACCTGCACCCACGAGCGGGTGCCCAGCAGCGCTAGTGATACGCCCACCCGGCGCGGCGCCATCCACCGCTTCAGGTGCTTCACGGTGTGCTTCAGCTCTACCAGCGACGTCCAGATTTCGGTCATGTCGGTTTCGGCTGCCGGCTTGCGGAAATCAGCGTACAGGGCGTCCTGAATGGCCGTGCGGTTGGCGTGCAGCCAGTTGCTGAGCTTCTGCAGGCGGGCCCGGCGGGCGGCCACGTCTTGGCGGCGCAGCGCGGGCGCCTGCTGCCGCAGGGCATCAAACTGGGCTTGAAACGCGTTCGCCGGCTCCGGCGAAGCCGCCGCAGCGGGAACGGAGTGGGGCACTGAAACAGCAGGTTGCATGGGCAGAAAAGAGCAGCTGGCCAACCACCGCGGTACTGGCTCGCTTAAAGATACGCCGGGCTTGCAATATTCCGGGTCGTGGGCCGTCTGCGCGCGTGGCAGTGGCGGGGCATTCGGCCAGCGCCGTGCCGGTGTTACCTTTGTGTCTTGCCCTGCGAGCACCGGCTCGCCATCTTAACCCTTTTGCTACCCCTCGCCCCACGTTTTATCCCGGGGCAGCCTGCTGTATTTACCGTTACTTTTTCCGTGAACTGTTATTATCCTCGCTGCGCCATGCGGCTGTTTGTTGCGCTTTTTTTCAGTCTGCTTTCTATCTCCCCCAGTTTTGCCAGCTCAACCCGCCTGACCATCGGCGGCCCGGACACCACCTGCACCAGCACCACCTCGGCCCCCGCTCCTGCGGATACCACCCTGGCCAAGGCCCACCGCCCCGGCGTGCCGGCCACAACCGCCGTGCCGCTGGCCGCAGCCGATACGCTGGGGCCGCACGCCCGGAACGCGCAGGGCCGCATCTCCGACTACACCGTGGCGCCCGGCGTGACGTGGCACTACGAGAAGCCCCGCCCCTTTAGCTGGCTGCTGCACATCCCGCGTGACCTGGGCCAGTTTCCGGGCTATGCCTTCCGCAAAGACAATACCCGCACGTTCATGGGCCTGGCCGTGAGCTCCCTGGTGCTGTGGACGGCCGACCAGGCCATCACGGATGCCGCGCAGCAGTTCGGCCGCTATGTGGGGCTGAAGGAGGCCAGCACCCAGAAGACGCTGGTGTACATCCCCTTCCACATCGGCACCGCCAACCTGCCGTTCGAGTTCAACGTGCCCGATAACCTGAACAGCTCGTTCTACTTTCTCGGCGATGGCTGGACGCACCTCACTGTGGCCAGCAGCTTCTGGATTTACGGCGGCATTAAGAAAGACAACCGCGCCCTGCGCACGTCCAGCGAGCTCGGCGAGGCCATATTCAGCACCGGCCTGGTCATCCAGACGCTCAAGCGCCTCACCGGCCGCCAGAGCCCCTACGTGGCCACCAAAGACCGCGGCGAGTGGCACCTGTTTCCGTCGTACGACCGCTACCAGCACTTCGTGCCCAACTACGACGCCTTCCCCACCGGCCACCTGGCCACGGCCATGGCCACGGTCACGGTCATCGCCGACAACTACCCCGAGTACCACTTCATTCGCCCCCTGGGCTACTCACTGATGGGCCTGTTGGGCTACTCCATGCTCAACAACGGCGTGCATTGGGCCAGCGACTACCCCATCGGTATTGCCCTGGGCTACGCGTTTGCCAAAATTGCCGTGCGCAACGGTCGCACCCGCGTGGAGCCGCTGCAGGACCCGGCTGCTCACGGCACTGGCTTCCAGACCATGCCGCGGCGCAAGCCCTGGTACCGGCAGGGCAACTTTTCGCCCTACAACTACGGCCCCTTCACGGGCGCCTCGTGGTCGCTGCGCTGGTAGCTCGGAATAGTGCAGGCGGGGCGCTGGCTACTTGAGCAAGGGCGGCGGCGTATAGTCCAGCGGCAAGGCTTCGCCTTCTTTTTCAAAGCCCCAATAACCGTCCACCTTGATGCTAAGCGGATTGGTGAGGTGACCAGTCGGCAAAATCCACGCTTCCGGGCCCAGGAGCTGCAGTGCCGATACTTCCAGGGTGGACTCATACGCCACCTGCCGGCCCAGCGCGGTTTGGCTCTTGGCGGCCCAGCGTTTTTCGGCAGACTCCATCATCTGGTTGCGGCGCAAGATTGCCATGTGCGCGGCATACACGGCATCGGGCCGCTCGTTTTGATACGTGACCTGCAGGCCATCGTACGGGTATTTCAGCTTCACGCGGCCGGATTTGGCATCCACGGAGCGAATTTGCGCGGCGCTCAGCGGCTGCTTGTAGATGCGGGTGAGCACCCCCGGCTCGGGCGTGAGCACTTGCGCCAGCGAGTCGCCGGCTGCGGCCACCCGCGCCTGCGCCTGGGCCGAGTTGGGCTCGCTCACCATGGCCCGCACCAGGAAGCCTTCCTCCTCCACGCGCTGGTCGAGCACGCTGCGCAGAAAGTGCGGAAACGAGCCGGCGTAAGCCAAGCGGCGGTTTTCTTCCCAGCGCCTTTGCTGCTTGGCATCGGTGCTCTTCAGCTCCTCGAACCGGGGCGCCGAGACGAACTCGCACCGGTTGGCCCGGTAGTAGACTTTGAAGTCAAAGTTGTGGTAAGTAATGCGGTAGCCCAACGCCTGGTTTATCACCTGCAGGTTGTGGGGCGCCACGGCAAATAGCTCCTGGCGCTTCTCATCGAAGACCACCACCACGTCCTGCGGGTTTTCGATGCGGCATTGCCGGGACAGGGTGCTGTTGCCCAAAAACTGCCTCATGAACTTCTGAAAATCGCCGGGCCGGTTTTTGGTGGGCCGCACCACCACCTCGCCGAGTTGCGCGGGGGCCGGCTCCAGGCTGGCCACGACCGTGGCCGCCTGCTGCAGGTCCACCGTTTTGGTGTACAGCAGGTAGCCCACGTACGACACCATAAACTCGTACCGCCCGCCCGGCAGGCCCGCCAGCTGGAAATGGCCCGTCGAATCGGTGGTGGTGCCGTAGGTGGTATTGGCCAGAAACACGCTCGCGTACGCCAACGGCTTCTGCGTGCGGGCGTCGCGCACCTGCCCGTCGAGCTTTACCTGGGCCTGGGCCGGGAGCTGCCCCAGCACCACGGCCAGCAGCAGGAAAAGTTGAGCTGTAAAGAGGCGCACGGGTTTAGTAGAAATAGGAGTATTTAGCTGCTAGTATACACCTTTTTCCTAACTTGACGGCCGTCGGGTATTGCTCCCAGCTTGGCAGCCGGAAGAAGGGTTCTGGCGGCTTCTACCTTTATTCATCCTTCTCGTCTCTACCTATGTCAAGTACTCACCGTCGGCTGGGCGGGCTTTGCGCGTGCCTGCTGCTCCTGGCCGGGTCGGCGTTCCAGTTCCCGGCCGAGGACGGCGCCTTTCAGCGCATTGTCAAAAGCCTGGTTAATTTCTACGGCACCTCGCTGCCGGAGAAAGCCTACCTGCACCTCGACCGGCCTTTCTACGCCCGGGGCGAAACCGTCTGGTTTAAGGCCTACGTGGTAGAAGCCGATACCCACCGCCCGGATACGCTCAGCAAAGTGCTTTACGTGGACTTGCTATCGGAGCAGCAGGGCTTGGTGGCCCAGCGCACCTTGCGCCTGCAGGGAGGGCTGGCCCACGGCGACCTAGCCTTGCCCGACTCCCTGCCCATGGGCACTTACCAGCTGCGCGCTTATACCAGCTGGATGCGCAACGCCGGAGCGGCCTTCTTCTTCACCCGTCCGCTGGTGGTCCTTGGCGGGGCCAGCAGTCGCGCCGCAGCGGCTGCCGCTACGGCCAAAGCAATTACCCGCGATGTGCAGTTTTTCCCGGAGGGCGGCAACCTGGTGGAGGGAATCGAAAGCGAGGTGGGATTTAAGGCCGTGGACGGGAGCGGCCACGGCGTAGCCTTGCAGGGCACCGTGGTAGATGCCCAGAACCGGCCCGTGGCCACTTTTAGCACCCGTCACCTGGGCATGGGCTCTTTCCGACTCCTACCGGCGCCGGGGCAGCAGTACCGGGCCATCGTGTCATCGTCCACCGACTCGAAAGCCGAATACCCGCTGCCGGCCAGCCAGCCCTCGGGCTACAGCCTGCGCGTGAGCGAAACGGCCGAAGAGTTTGTGGTCGTGATGCAGCGGAAGCTGGCGCCCGGCACCACTGCCGCCGGCCCCGCACTGCTGCTGGCACAGGTGCGCGGCAAGGTGGCGTACGCGGCCCAGATGCCCCTAAGCGGCGCGGTGGCCATCACGGCGCGGTTGCCGAAAGGCAAGTTTTTGCCCGGCCTGGCCCACATTACCCTCTTCGATGAGCAAGGAACGGCCCAGTGCGAGCGGCTGGTGTTTGTGCCCAACCCGCCCGGCGTTCGCCTGACGCTCGCGCCCGACAAGCCCACGTACGCCCCGCACGAAGCCGTGCGCCTGCGCCTAACGGCCACCGACGCCGCCGGCCAGCCGGTGGCGGGCCAGTTTTCGGTAGCCGTGACCACCCAAACCCCGACCATTGGCCAGGGCCCCACCATCGCCTCGCACCTGCTGCTGACCTCCGACCTGGGCGGCGTGGTAGAAGACCCCGGCTACTACTTCCGCGATTCCCAGACGTCGGAATACCGTCAGGCCCTCAACGACCTGCTGCTCACGCAGGGCTGGCGGCGCTTTGTGTGGAAAGAGCTGCTGGCCGGCCAGCTTCCCGGGCGGGAGTTTGCGCTGGAACAAGGCCTGAGCGTGAGCGGGCAGGTGCTCACGGGGCCCAATCAGCCCGCGGCCGCGCACCAAGTGGCCTATATGCAGGCCAGCCCCACGCGTGAAGCCCAGATGCTGACCGATGCCACCGGCCACTTCCGGTTTCACGGCCTCGACGGACTCGATACCACGCACGTGATGCTGCGCGCGCTGCCCGCCAAGGGCGAGCACGAGCTCACCATCCGCTTATTGGCCCCGCCGCCGTTTGAGGTACTGCTGCCTAATGCCTTGCACCACACTCCGGCGGCCTTAGCCGAGTACGTGCGCAGCAGCCAGCAGCAACGCACCCTGGAACAACGCTACCAGCTCAACCCCGGAAAGTCCATTGTACTCGGCAACGTGAACGTGCGGGGCAAGAAGGCCAACGTGCCGGCCGACGACGCCACGCGCACTTACACTACCCGCAATGCGGTGGTCCTGCAAGTGGGCGATTTGAAAGTGGGCGATAGCCGCACCGTGCTGCAATACCTGCAGGGCCGGGTGGCGGGCGTTGCCGTATCGGGCAATACGGTCAACATTCGCGCAGCCGCGACCATTGGCGACAACTACCGGCTTGTTGAGCCGCTGTTCCTGATTGACGGCGCCATCGTACCGGCCGATGTTTTTGCCTCCTACCCCGTGCAGGAAATCCAAACCATCGACGTGCTGAATCAAAGTGCGGCTGGCTTGTTTGGCACCAAAGCCTACGGGGGCGTTATCGCGCTGCACTCGCGCCAGGCCAGCTCAATAAATCGAGCCGACCCCATGGCCACGTTTGCAGCCGCGCGCACCGGGGTGCTATCCGTGCAGGTGCCCGGCTATTACCGGGCCCGCGAATTTTATGCCCCGCGCTACGAGGCCGCTACCGCCACCACCGCGCCCGACCCGCGCTACACCACCCTGTACTGGGCCCCCGAAGTCCGCACCGATGCCACGGGCCAGGCTCAGCTCAACTTCTTCACCTCCGATGCCACCGGAGCCTTCCAGGCCACGGCCGAAGGGCTGAATGCCAACGGCGCACCCATGCGCGGGACGGCAGCGCTTGTCGTGAAATAGTCCACCGAAGCCCCCGCAAACCCACAAAAAAAGCCCGTTCCTAGCTAGGAGCGGGCTTTTTCAATGCTAAAAGCGGGCTTACTTGAACAGGCCCTTCTTCACGGTCCGGTGGCCGTTTTCGTCCACTTTCACCTTCGTACCGTCGGCCATTTTGATTTTGCGGGAGCCGTCGTCATCCACTTTCACTTTGGCGCCGTTGCCGTACTTGGTCTTGCGGTCGCCGTCGTTTTCACGTTCCAGTTTTTTAATGCCCGAGCCCTGCCCGACATTGCCGGTGCGCACGCCCGTGCGGATGGGAGCCACTTGGGCTGGCACCAACGAATACGGGCCTTCGCCATAGGTGGCGCGGTTGGAAGAGTAGGTGTTGTAGTACGCGGGATTGTTCAGCGCGGTGCGCACCTCCTCGTCGGCCTGGTCATTTACCTGGCGCACGGCGGTGTAGCGGCCCAGGGTGTCGTTGGCGTAGCGGGTTTGCAGTTCGCCGAGGCGGCGGCCGCGGGTATAGTAGGTCTTTTCAATGCGGGTCACTACCACGGTATCGGTGAGCTTGAGGTCTTCGGCTACCCGGGCGGCCATGCGGCGGGCATCGTCGTGCGCGGCCATGGTGTCGGCCGTCATGCCTGCGCTATTGGCATCGGTGACGGGTGCGGTCGTGGTGGTTTCCACTTTTTTCTCTTGGCGGCAAGCGGCGGTGCCGAGGGTAGCAGCTAAGAGCAGCAGGCCGAGGAATTTGGTATTCATGATGAATTGCAAAAAAAGTAAGCGGGTAGACACTGCTATGTTGCAGTGTCTACCCGCTGATACGGCTGGGTTTAAGTCGAGGTTATAAAGGCACTGTGGGACATTTTTAGGTGTTCACGGTTTCGCCCCCGTTGGGATGCAGGGTTTGGCCCGTGAAGTACGAGGCGTCTTCGCTGGCCAGAAACACGTAGGCCGGGGCCACTTCGCTGGGCTGGCCGGGGCGCTTCATGGTGGTGTCTTTGCCGAAGGTACCCACTTTCTCGGGCGGGAAGCTGGCCGGGATGAGCGGCGTCCAGATGGGGCCGGGCGCTACGGAGTTGACCCGGATTTTCTTCTCGGCCAGCTGCTGGGCCAGCGAGCGCACAAACACCGTGATGGCGCCTTTGGTAGCCGAGTAGTCGAGCAGCTGCTGGTTGCCGCGGTAGGCGTTGATGCTGGACGTGCAGATGATGGAGTCGTCCGCTTTCAGGTGCTTGAGCGCGGCCCGGCTCACGCGCACAAACGAGAAGAAGTTCACGTCGAACGTGTCGCGCCACTGCTGGTCGGTAATCTCCGCCAGGTCGGTGCTGGGGAACTGCTCGGCGGCGTTGTTCACCACAATATTGAGCCGGCCCAATTCCTGCACGGTGCGCTCCACGATGTCCTGGCAGTAGCTGGGGTCGCGCAGGTCGCCGGGCAGGGTGAGGCAGCGGCGGCCTTCGGCTTCCACCAGCTGGCGGGTGTCGTAGGCGTCCTGCTCCTCCTGGGGCAGGTAGGTGATGGCCACGTCGGCCCCCTCGCGGGCGTAGTGCACGGCCACGGCCCGGCCAATGCCGGAGTCGCCGCCCGTGATAAGGGCTACTTTGCCCAAGAGCTTGTCGCTGCCCCGGTAGCTGGGGCGAATGTAGATGGGCATGGGCGTCATTTCGGCCTCGACGCCGGGTTGCTGGTTTTGGTGCTGCGGGGGCAAGGTGGTGGGTTGGTTAGCCATAGCGGGGGTTAGCAATAAGGATGAAAAAGGATGTCTTGGGCTAACGGGCGGGGTTGGGCGGGGTTATCGTCGAGCCTAGCCGGGGCAGTGCCCGCGGTGGAGTTTCTAACTTGCGGCCCAAAGCCCGTTATGCTAGCCTTATCCCAGTCCGCCGATGCCCCTTGCCTCCTCCACCCGCCTCAATAAATTCATCAGCGAAAGCGGCTTGTGCTCGCGCCGCGAAGCCGACCGGTTCATCGAGCAGGGCCTGGTGCTCATCAACGGCAAGCCCGCCGGAGTGGGCGACCAGGTGCGTGCCCGCGACCGCGTGACCGTGAACGGCCACAAGCTGGAGCCCAAGCAGGCCGAAGACGCCGTGTACCTGGCCTTCAACAAGCCGGTGGGCATCACCAGCACCTCGGAGCCCGGCGTGCGCGGCAACATCGTGGACTACGTGAACCACGCGGCCCGCGTGTTCCCCATCGGCCGGCTCGACAAGGACTCATCGGGGCTGATATTTCTGACCAGCGACGGCGACATCGTGAACAAAATCCTACGCGCTGGCAACAAGCACGAAAAGGAATACGTGGTGACGGTGGACCGCATCCTTTCCGACCGCATGCTCGAGGAAATGGCCCAGGGCATTCCCATGCTGGGCACCGTCACCAAGCCCTGCCTCATCCAGAAAGAGACGCCCTACATCTTCCGCATCACGCTGGTGCAAGGGCTGAATCGCCAGATTCGCCGCATGGTGGAGCACTTCGGCTACGAAGTAACCAAGCTCGAGCGCGTGCGCATCATGAACGTGACCCTGAAAGGCCTGCCCGTGGGCGACTGGCGCGAGCTCACCCCGCCCGAACTGGCCGGCATCATGAAAATGGTGGAAAAGTCGAGCGGCACCGAAGACGCCTCGGGCGTGAAGCGCGCCCCCAAGACCCCGGCCGTAGACCGGCGCCCCAAGTCTGGCCCGCCCACGCAAAAGAACCCCTCCGCCAACGGCTGGTGGGGCCCACGCCCCGACAAAGCCCAAGCCGCCGGCCCCGGCAAGCGCCCCGCCAAAGCCAGCCCCAGCGGAGCAGCGCGGCCCAAGAGCAAGGGCCCCAGCGCCACCGGCAGCCGGCCCGCATCCAAAGGCAAAACCGGCGCTGGCGGGCGCAGCAAAGGGCCCGCACCCCGGCGCTAAGCCTTGTTGGGCCTGCTTATTTCTTGCGCTTCGCTAGCATCTCAAGTGCCCGTTCCAATACCGGGTCCTGCGCTGCTGCCTGGCTTTTCGCGGCCGATTTCAAGTAGACGTAGACGGGCGGCCGGAAGTCTTCGCGGGGCTGGCCCTTCACATGAAAGAGCCGCTCAGCGGGAATGTTAAAGCCTATACCCGAATTGGGCAAGCTGTAGGAGTAGATGGCGCCGTTGAGCTGGGCCATTTCGGTGCCGACGACCGTGGCCCGGCCCAAGCCATCGAAGCCGATGGCCAGCCCCTCGCCCATGCTACCCGTCCAGCGGCCTACCAGCACCACCATCGGAGCGGTGTAGCGAGGCCCGCGCGGAGCCACGAGTTCCAGCCAGCTGCGACGGATACCGGTTTGCACCTCTTCCCCCGTCAGCTCGTGCCGCTGGTACGGACCCTCCTTGGCAATGAAGCGCCCCATAATAGCTCGTGCCACCGTAGAGTTGCCCCCGCTGGGAGTTTCGCGCAGGTCGAGCACCAAGCCCTGGGTGCCCATGAGAGCCGTCAGGGCGCTGTCGAAGGGCGCAATGAGGCCATTATCAAACAGGCAATTATTGACTTTGATGTAGCCGATGGTACCGAGGCGACGGGTTTCGAGCCGGGCGGGGTATTCGATATGCTCTAGCAGCATTCCGGCACTGTCGGGACGGGCGGTAAAGGGTCGGCCGTTGGCCAGCAGGCTCCAGGTGCGCGGGGTGCGGTGGTCGCCGGCCAGCAGCTGGAGCAAGGCAAAGTTGCGAGCCGCCGCATCGGGTCGCCGCAGCGTGCGGGGCAGGAAGGGCTGGAGGGCAGCATCGATGCCCTGACCGTTGACGGCCGTGAGCACCATGCCCGGGCGCACGCCGCTGCGCGCGGCCCCGAACCCAGGGCGCACGGCCTGCACCACGGCTTGGCCGTTCACAAACTCCGCCCAGATGTCGGTGCCAGAAGGCACAAGGCGGCGCGAGTCGAGCCTGTTGGTGCCCAGGCCGGCGTGGTTGTCGTAAAGCTCGGCCAGGGCGTTTTCGAGCAGCCGGACAAAGGAATTCCGGCTGCTGAGCGTGTCCAGCTGCGGGCGGTAAAGGGCACGCACTTGCGCCCAGTCCGTTTGCTTCTTAGTGAAGTAGCAGTAATCGGTGCGGACAGTGTTCCATAAAAAGTCGAAGTCCTGCTGGTACTGCTGGCGTGTGAGGGCCGCCTTCTGCGCCGCCAGTTGGCCCGGACTTAATAACAGGCTCAGCCCAACGAGCAGTAAAAGCAAGATACGTGGTTTCATTGCGGCAAAGAAACAAGGCCCTGCCTTAGTACGCAGCCACCCCGGCCCTGCCACCCGAACTGATATTGAACCGGAATCAAACCTCCCCGTTTTGGGGTTAGGTTTACTTATGAAGCACTTTTTCCTGGTCCTGTGTTTGTGGCTGCCCCGGACGGTGCTAGCCTTCCAGCCGCTCGAGCCCCTGCAGATTGCCGAGCAGTTTGTGGCCCCGGCCGGCTGGCCCGACATGAAGGCCTACCTCTGCTGCGAAGCCGCCGGCCAAGCCAAGCGCGAAACCCTGGGCCAGCAAATTCCGGCGCGGCTGCAGCGCGTGTGCCAGCTGGTGCAGCAGGGCTCCACTACCGCGGTGGTGGCCGTGGAGCTACGTGACTCACTAGACCGCAAAGACTTTTACCTGCATTTCGGCAAAGAAGCCGGCGCCTGGAAGCTGCTGGCCATTCGCAACCTGGCCATGACGCACCTCGGGCCGCCCATGGTGGAGCTACTCGCGGCCATGCCCCCGGCCGCCGTAGCCGAGTACGACCAGAAGCACCCCGACGCTAGCCACGCCTTCACCCTGGGCAACCTCCGGCTGTGGACCAGCGCCGACGCCGACATCGCCGCGCATTTTGCCCGCAACCGGGCCGATTTCCAGAAAGTTCTGCGCCTCGTGCAGGCCGGCAAGTACTTCGCACCCAGCGGTCCGGCTGCTACCACCGAGCAAACTGTCAACGCCGACCCAGCCGTGCACGCCCTGCTCCGCAAGCTGTACCTGGCCCAGGTAACGCGCGGCCAAACCGGCTGCGAGAGCTGTCTGGAGTTCGTCATCGGCGGCAAAGTGAGCAGCACCGTGGGCCTGCTCTACCAGCCGCAAGCCACCCTGCTCCCGGCCATGAGCCCCGACCACCTTATCGTGCTCAAGCCGCTGGGCGCCGGCTGGTATTTATATAAAACTGTTTGAGAAACGCCGCTCCGGCCCATGCGGCGGCCCAGGCCGGTACCTTTGCGGTCCCAACGCCCCGCCCTATGAAGACACCGCTCCCCGCTCCTGCTCCTGAAAAAGACCAGCTGCACCCGCGCAACCCGCACCGCGGTCCCTACGATTTCCCGCAGCTGAGCCAGCGCAGCCCTGAGCTGGCTCCCTTCGTGCAGCCCAACCAATACGGCAACCTGTCGATTGATTTTGCCAACCCCGCCGCTGTGAAAGCCCTGAACCGGGCCCTGCTGCGGCAGTTCTACGGCATCGAGCACTGGGACATTCCCAAGGGCTATTTGTGCCCCCCCATCCCCGGCCGGGCCGATTATGTGCATTACCTGGCCGATTTGTTGGCCGAAAGCAACGGCGGCACCCTGCCGCCCGGCGAAGACATCACGGTGCTCGACGTGGGCGTGGGCGCCAACTGCATCTACCCCATCATCGGCCGGCGCGAATACGGCTGGCACTTCGTGGGTTCCGATGTGGACGGTGTGGCCGTGCGCGCTGCCCAGCAGATTGAGGCGGCCAACCCCGGCCTGGCTGGCGCCATCGAGTGCCGGCTGCAACCCGCCCGCACCCGCATTTTCGACGGCCTCATCCAAGCCGGCGAGGTGTTTGACCTCACCATGTGCAACCCGCCGTTTCATGCCTCGGCCGCGGCGGCCACGGCCGGCAGCCAGCGCAAAACCAGCAACCTCGGCACCGCGCGCGGCCCCCGGCCGGCCCTGAACTTTGGCGGGCAAAACAACGAGCTGTGGTGCGAGGGCGGCGAGGCTTCGTTCATTCGGCGCATGGTGCAGGAGAGCGGCCGGCGGCCCCGCTCCTGCTACTGGTACACGTCGTTGGTCTCCAAAAAAGAAACGCTACCGGGGGTGTACCGGGCCCTGAAAACGGCCGGCGCCACCGCCGTACGCACCATCGACATGGCCCAGGGCCAGAAAAAAAGCCGCCTCGTGGCCTGGACTTTCCTTACACCGGCGCAGCAAGCCGCGTGGCAAGCGGAACGGTGGGCTAAGGATGCAAATGAAGGTTAAGAAGATAATTAAATGGCCTTTTATAAGGACACTTTTAAAGGAATTAATTTTTAGTGATAAAATTTCTTTTATCATGAATAAAAAGCTTACTTACCAGAAATAGTGCCCTGTTACTTAATTAAGCTCTACTCTATATTCAGGTAAGGCTTTAGGGCGCTGAAAATTTTATCTCGCTTAAGGACTATGAAAATCCAGAATAAGTATGCCCTTTTCCTACTATGCAAAATTAGGTACATACGCAACGGGCAGAATTTAAAATCACTAAAAATCATAAAAGATGGCCGCTTTTACATCTATAATGTAGGTGGAATGCATATTGCTTCCGAAGCTTTCAATTGGTACCTTACCGAAGCTGTTTTAGCACAAGAAGTACGCCGAGTTAGTTGCCGCTACTACACCCCCAAGCCGGGAGATACCGTAGTTGACATTGGAGCTGGACTTGGCGAAGAGACCTGCGTTTACACAACTCTAGTTGGTCAATTAGGAAAAGTGTATGCAATAGAGGCGAATCCGCAAGTATATGACACTTTATATCAAGTAGTTAAACTCAATAAATTCACAAATGTTGAGCCATATAATATGGCCATCAATAATATAACAGAAAAAGTACGCATTGACGATGCACCGACGAGCTACTTATCTTCTTCACTCAATAATATCAGCAAAGGCACTGTATACGAAGTAGACGGCATCCCATTCAAGGAGTTTTGCGCATCCCATGCAATCAAGGAAATAGACCTGCTTAAGGTGAATATTGAAGGTGCCGAGCGTTTTTTGAAAACTGCCTTTGCAGATTCAAGATTAACGATTCATAACGTGGCAATTGCCTGTCATGACTTTCGATATGCAGAGGAAGGAAATGAGTTTTTCAGAACCAAACAACTGGTGAATGATTACCTCAACCAGTACGGCTATGAAACTTGGTCTCAGCAAATTGGAATACCACACATTGACGATTGGGTTTATGGAAAGAAACTAACACCTTGATTTCAGGAAATCCTCCGACTTTTTATGATTGAGTTCATTAGAATACTCACGTGATGTGAGAAGCAACTATTTTCATAGTAGCGCGCTTTTTTTTCTAGCGGTTCCATCATCAACCACTAGACGGTGTTATGCACCTGCAAGTAAATTAAGGGTCGCCGCTTTGGTGAGCATGAGTCCAGCAAAGGCCAGG
>NZ_JAJFAW010000021.1 GCF_020711255.1 Hymenobacter plasmatis | reverse complement strand
GCGGCCGCGGGCAGCGCCCCCAGCGCGCGCCGCGAGCCCGATGCCCCCGCCAGCGCCAATGGCACGGAAAGCGACAACGCCACGGCCGCACCCGAATCCGACGCGCCCGAAACCGCCGCCGAGGCCGCAGCCGACCGCCGGGCCGTGCGTGTGGCCCTCACGCCCGAAACGGCGCTGCTCTCGTCTTCCTTTGCGGGCAACCGCGGCCGGCTGCCCTGGCCCGTGGGGCGTGGGTTTATCAGCCAGCGCTTTGGGCGGCACCCGCACCCGGTGCTGAAAAACGTGACCGTCGAGAACCGGGGCATCGACATCCAGACCGGGGCCGGCGAGGCCGTGCGGGCCTGTTTCGATGGCAAGGTGCTCACCATTGCCAACATCGCCGGCATGAACACCATCGTGATGATTCAGCACGGCGACTTCTTCACGGTGTACGCCAAGCTGCGGTCCGTGAATGTGCACGAAGGCCAGCGCGTGAGCGCCCGGGAAGTCATCGGTACCGTGGCCACCGATGGTGAAGGCACGTCGGAAGTGCAGTTTCAGGTGTGGCACAACTCGGCCAACCTCAACCCGGAAAGCTGGTTGGGCCACCGCTAGCGGGCGCGGCCGGTGGGGCTAGCTCAAAAAAAAACCCGAACCAAAGGTGCGGGTCTTTCTGAGCTATGAAAACAAACTTAGCTGTCGGCAAAAGTGGCCATTAGCCAGCTGCTCCCGATAACCAGAACAAAGGTGGCCGGAGCCGGACCGCCGCCGGAGCGTATTTCGGCGAATCGCCGAATTGGAGCGGCGAACGTTCGATTTGCCTATGCCAGCAGCAGCGCCGTTGGGCTGGCCCGCCGCCTATACCAGATTCAGCCGCCCGAGCAGGCCGGGTTTGTAGGAGCTGCCGATGGGCACCCGCACCGGCAAACGGCTCAGGCTGGCGTCGCGCACGCCATCGAGCAGGGCTACATCGGCCTCGATGGCTACAATGCGGTCGAGCCGCACAATGTATTTGCGGTGCACGCGGGCGAAGTCGCGGACCGGCAGCTTGGTTTCCAGGTCTTTCATGGTACCATACACCGTGAGCCGCTCGCGGGTGGTGTACAGGTTCACGTAGTCGCCCAGGGCCTCGACGTACTGCAGGTCGGCGGTGGCAATGCGCACCAGGCGCTGGTCCTGCTTGACAAAAATTTCCGAACGGGTATTCGCGTAAAGCGAATCGCCGGAGTTGTTGGCCATGCGCAGCACTCCTTCGAGCTTCTGCCGCTCATCTTCGAGCTGAAAGCGGACGCGGCGCAACTCCAGGTGGGCCATCACCTGCCGGGCCAGGATGCGCAAGGCCTCGCGCTGGTCGGTGCTTAGCTCCCGGGGCACGGTGTCGAGCGTGCACAGCGTGCCCAGGGGCTGGCCTTCGGGCGAGAGCAGCGGCGCGCCCGCGTAGAAGCGGATGTTGGGCTCGCCGGTCACGAGCGGGTTGTTGGCGAAGCGGGCATCGGCGGTGGCGTCGGGCACTTCGTACACGTCGCTGGCCCGCATGGCGTACTGGCAGAAGGCGTGCTCGCGGGGCGTTTCGTTGGCGTTCAGGCCCACTTTGGCTTTAAACCACTGCCGTTCCCCGTCAATCAAAGACACCAGCGACATGGGCGTGCCGCAGATAAACGCCGCCAACTGCGTCAGGTCGTTAAATACCGGCTCCGGGGCGGTGTCCAGCACCTGGTAGCTCTGGAGCACATCCATGCGTTCCGGCTCATTTACTTGGCGCAGGGCCGAATCCGCTTGGGTGGTACGCTTGGGTGTGGTCACGTGGTATCGTAAAGTAATGGTGTTTCGGTGCTGGCCCCGGTGGGCCGATAAAGCTCGAAGTGAAAAGGTTACAAAGCTAATGGGTCGGCGGGCGTGGGCCCCCGGATTCCGCTCAACCGCAAACTACGCGCGGCCAACCGGCTCAATTTACCCGCTAAAGCTCGGCTTCATCTGCTAAAACCTTACTATCGGGTATCTTTGAGACTCCAAAAGGTGTTTGGCTACGTATATCTTCCTTTATCACCCTAATCGGGCGCCATCGCCCTCCCGTTCATGCTTCATTCCCTGTTTCTAATCGGTAGCTTCGGAACAACCGAAATGCTGCTTATCCTGTTCGTAGTTATCCTTTTGTTCGGGGCCAAGCGCATTCCTGAGCTGTTCAAAGGTATGGGCCAAGGCGTGCGTGAGTTCAAGGATGCCAGCAAGGTAGACGAGACCCAGCAGCCCCAGTTCCGCGACCAGCCCACGGCTCCGCCCGTGCAGCCGCCTTACCAGCAGCCGTACCAGCAGCAAGGTTATCCCCAGCAAGGCTACCCCCAGCAGGGAGCGCCTCAGCAGGGCTACCAGCAGCCGGTGCCCCCTGTGTACAATCCCAACGACCCAAATAATCAGCCGCGCCAATAAGCGCACTTATTGCTATGCAAACCCCTTTCATCCTCTTCCTAGGCGACATCGGCGGCTCCGAGCTCATGCTCATCATGGTCGTCATCCTCATTTTCTTTGGGGCGAATAAGATTCCTGAGCTGGCGCGGGGCTTGGGCAAAGGCATCCGCGAGTTCAAGGACGCCAGCACCGAAATCCGCCGCGAGTTTGAGCAGGCCGGCCAGCCCACGCCGCCCAACTACACGCAGCCCCAGCCCAACTACAACGCGCAGAACCAGTACCCGACCCCTGCGATACCTCCGGCGCCGGTAGCCGAAACCGGCTCGGGGTTCGACCCCTGGGCAGCCCCAGCCACGGCCTCGATTGCGCCCACGGCCGATGCTGATTACTCTTTCGAGAATAAAACCGACGAGCCCGCCCCGCCCGTGGCGCCTACGCTGCCGCCCAACCTGGCGCCCGAAGGCACCCAGCCCCGGCAGCCCTACATTCCGGCTTCGCCCAATCCCAACGCATAACGCCTTTTCGGCCACCTAATCTGCAAGTAGTTTGAAGCGTTTTCATTCTTTATCCGAAGTTCGTAACGAGCTGGCGGCGGGCACCACGTCCTGCCGGCAGCTCGTTGAGTATTATCTGGGCAACATCGAGCGCCAGCAGCACCTCAACGCCTTCCTGGAAGTGTGGCCCGACGAGGCCCGCACCCAGGCCGATGCCGTGGATGCCAAGCTGGCTGCTGGCACGGCCGGGCCGCTGGCCGGCATGGTCATCGGCATTAAGGACGTGCTGGCATACGCCGGGCACTCGCTGCAAAGCAGCAGCCTGATGCTCGACGGCTTCAAGTCGCTCTTCACCGGCACGGCCGTGCAGCGCCTGCTCGACGCCGACGCCATCATCATCGGCCGGCAGAACTGCGACGAGTTTGCCATGGGCGGTTCGAACGAAACGTCCTACTTCGGTCCGGCCCGCAATGCCGCCGACCCCGACCGGGTGCCCGGTGGTTCATCGGGTGGCTCGGCCGTGGCCGTGCAGGCCGACATGTGCTTGGCTTCCATCGGCTCCGATACCGGTGGCTCGGTGCGCCAGCCGGCCGCATTCTGCGGCGTCGTTGGGCTAAAACCAACGTACTCGCGCATTTCGCGCTACGGCCTGGTGGCGTTTGCGTCGTCGTTCGACCAGATTGGGCCTATCACCCGCTCGGTACAGGACGCCGCGCTGCTTTTGGAGGTAATGGCCGGCCCCGATGGTATGGACAGCACCGCCAGTCAGCGCGAGGTGCCCGCTTACAGCCAGCAGCTCACGCCCGCGCCACACTACCGCATCGGCTACATCGCCGACGCCATCGACAACGAAGGCCTGAACCCCGAAATCAAGGCCGCACTGGAAACCCAGCTGGATATACTGCGCGGCCAGGGCCACGTGGTAGAGGCCGTGGACTTCCCGTACCTGGATTTCATGATTCCGACCTACTACATCCTCACCACAGCCGAAGCCAGCTCCAATCTGGGCCGCTTCGACGGGGTGAAGTATGGCTACCGCGCCCCGGATGCCACGGACTTGGAGTCGCTCTACAAAAAGAGCCGGGCCCAGGGCTTTGGGGCCGAGGTGCAGCGGCGCATTCTGCTGGGCACCTTCGTGCTCAGCGCCAACTACTACGACGCCTACTACACTAAGGCCCAGCGCGTGCGCCGGCTGATTAAGGACAAAACCGACGAGCTGCTGCGCCAGTACGATTTCCTGGTGCTGCCCACCACCCCCACCACGGCCTTCAAAATCGGCGAGAAGCAGGACCCCGTGTCCATGTACTTGGCCGATATTTTCACGGTGCAGGCCTCTCTGGCGGGCGTGCCGGCCATTTCGGTGCCGGTAGGGGAGGATGCCGCCGGCCTGCCCATTGGCTTGCAGGTAATGGCCGGTGCTTTCCGCGAAGCGGAACTGCTGGCTTTTGCCAGCGTGCTTACGGAAGAGGTGCTGGCGTAGAGCCATTTTTGAGCCGACGGCGGGGTGATTGTGGCAGGCCAGATGGCCACCCAGTCACCCCGCTTTACGTTACTGTCTTGTAAAAATTTGAATAGGCATCTCTACAAGTTCTTTACCCTTGCCCTATATTAGTGCTATGAAGCAAGGGATTATGCGAGTGAAAACCATCCGGGGTGGCCGTTTTTGGCTGGCGCTGGTGCTGCCTTGGCTGCTGCTGAAAACGACAGAAACCAGGGCCCAACAAGTACCCAAGCCCAGCGCTGCGGAACCGGTAAACTCCACCATGCCAGCACTGTTGGGCGATACCGTGCGGGTGCGCCTGGAGCTGCAGCCCGATTCGCTGGTGGCGGTGCCTATGGGCCCGGAGGCCATCGACTCGGCGCGCCTGGAGTGGCTGCGCACGCCCCCCACCATGCGCGACCTGGTTTGCGACCGGGTGAGCTGCTTTGAAACCGACGTGCCCCACCAGTTCAACAACTCGGTGATGGCCTACGTGACGCTGTTTACGGCCCGCAACCGCAGCTACCTGCAGCGGGTGCTGGAGCGCGAAAACCTGTATTTCCCCCTCTTCGAGAAGTATCTGGCGCAATACAATCTGCCCCTCGACTTAAAATACCTGGCCGTGGTGGAATCGGCCCTGATTCCCACGGCTAAGTCGCCGGTGGGCGCTACCGGCCTGTGGCAGTTTATGGGCCCCACCGCCGGCGACCTGCGCCTGAAACGCGACGAGTGGATAGACGAGCGGATGGCGCCCGAAAAAGCTACCGAAGCCGCCTGCAAGCACCTGCGCTACCTATATGGCGTGTTTCACGACTGGGAGCTGGTGCTGGCGGCCTACAACTGGGGCGCCGGCAGCGTGCAGCGCGTGATGCGCCGCACCGGCAAAAAGACCTTCTGGGACCTGTACCCCCACATGCCGGCCGAGACGCGCAACTACGTGCCCACCTTCACGGCCATCATGTACAGCATGAAGTACGCCGAAGCCCACGGCTTGCGCACCGCCAACCTGAATTACCAGCGCGCCGAACCCCTGGATACCTTGGGCTTGCGGGGGCAGGCGTTTGATTTGCGCCGCCTGAGCCGGGCCTGTGGGTACGAAGACTCCTTGTACCTCAGCCGCTTCAACCCGGAGCTGCGGCGGGCTGCGCTGCCCGCTGGCTACCGCCCTTACGTGGTGCGGTACCCCGCCGCGGCCGCCGAGCACCTGGGCGATGTCGACCGGGCTACTTTGCTGGACTATTGCCAGCCCACGGAGGCCCTGCCGCAGCCCCTGGCTTTTCTGCCCCCGCGCCTGGAAGGCATGGAGCCGTGGACGAGCCGGCAGCTATTGGCTGCCACTGAAGGCCCGCGCGCCCGGGAGGAAGACGCTGCGCCACGCTTCCGGCGGGTGCCACACAAGGTGCGCCGGGGCGAAACCCTGGCCAGTCTGGCCGAGCGATTTGAGGTAAGCCAGGCGCAGCTGCGCCGGTGGAACGAGCTGCCCAAAGGCCGGCCGCTCAAGCCCGGCAAGCAGCTGGTGATATTTGTACCCCTGCCGGCGCAGCGCACGCCGGTTATGGAAGCAGCCGCTGCGCCCGAGGCCGTTGCCGTCGTTGCGCGGCCAGTGCGCCCGGCCGTATCGGCCGAAGAGCTAGCGGCCCGCAAGGCGCAAGCCGAAGCCAACGCCCGCGAAGTGGCGCGGCTGCAGGATATTGCCCGCCAGGAAAAAGCACAGGAAGCGCGCCTGGTGGCCATTCGGCAGCGGCAAGCCATCAAGCAAGCGGCGGCCGAAGCGCAGGCCCGCGTGGCGGCCCGCCGCCTGGCGCAAGCCCAGGCCGCCGAAGCCGCCGCCGACGATTCCGTGCCGGTTGCGGCCGAGCAGCCCACCGGTGCTTACACCGTGCGCAAAGGCGACAACCTGACCAAATTGGCCCGCCAGCACAATGTGAGCGTGGCCCAACTGGTAGCGTGGAACGAGCTGGATTCGGAAACGGTGGCCGCGGGCCAGCGCTTGGTCTTCGAAGCGCCAGCCGCTGAGGTTGCTCAGGAAGCCCCGCGCAAGCAGGGGAAAGGAGCGGCCAAAGTCGTGGCCGCTACGGAGCCGCAGCGTGCTCCGCTGAAGTCCCTGGGGGCGCCGCAGGTGCATCTGGTGCAGCAGGGCGATACGCTGTTTAATATTTCGCGCCGCTTTGGGGTGAGCGTGAAGGTGCTGCGCGAGCTCAACCACCTCACCTCCGACGAGGTGAAGCTGGGCCAGAAGCTGCTGGTGCCGCAGAGCTAACTGCTTGTAGCGCCGCCGGATAAAAATTAACGTGGCCTTGCCGCGCATTTCGCGCTAATTTCGCCTTACACGGCCGCGCTGCCCGCGCGGCCGTTTTCATTTCCGAAGAAGCCGATGCTGAAAATAAACAAACAGGATGCCCTCAACTACCACTCCCAGGAGCCCGCGGGCAAACTGGAAGTGGTGCCCACCAAACCCATGAGCACGCAGCTCGATTTGGCGCTGGCCTACTCACCCGGCGTGGCCGAGCCGTGCAAGGAGATTGCCGCCAATCCCGATGACGTGTACAAGTACACGGCGAAGGGCAACCTGGTGGCGGTAATAACCAACGGCACGGCCGTGCTGGGCCTGGGCAACATCGGCCCCTCGGCCAGCAAGCCGGTGATGGAAGGCAAGGGCGTGCTGTTTAAGAAATTTGCGGGCTTGGATTGCTTTGACATTGAGATAGACGCCAACGACCCCGACGAGTTTATCCGCATTGTGAAAGCGCTGGAGCCCACGTTTGGCGGCATCAACCTGGAGGACATCAAGGCGCCGGAGTGCTTCCGGATTGAGACCGAGCTGCGGGAGAAGATGAACATTCCGTTGATGCACGACGACCAGCACGGCACGGCCATTATTACGTCGGCCGCGCTGCTGAACGGGCTGGAAGTGGTGGGCAAGAAAATCGACGAAATCAAGCTGGTGGTGAGCGGCGCGGGAGCGGCGGCCGTGTCGTGCCTGCGGCTGTACCTGGCGCTGGGCCTGAATAAGGACAACGTGGTGGTATTCGACAAAGACGGCATCATCAACGCCGCGCGCACCAACCTGGACCCCATCCAGATGCAGTTTGCCACGAGCCGCACCATCACCACGCTGGACGAGGCCATGGAAGGCGCCGATGTGTTTCTGGGCCTCTCGGCGGCCAACGTGCTGCCGGCCGGCCTGCTGCTGCGCATGGCCGCCAACCCCATGGTATTTGCCCTGGCCAACCCCGACCCCGAGGTGAGCTACCAGCTGGCCATGGCCACCCGCGACGACCTCATCATGGCCACCGGCCGCTCCGACCACCCCAACCAGGTGAATAACGTGCTGGGCTTTCCCTACATTTTCCGGGGAGCCATGGACGTGCGCGCCACCGAAATCAACGAGGCCATGAAGCTGGCCGCCGTGCACGCCCTGGCCCACCTGAGCAAGGAGCCCGTGCCCGACATGGTGAACAAGGCCTACGGCGACAACACGCTGGCGTTTGGCCCAACTTACCTGATTCCGAAGCCGCTCGACCCGCGGCTTATCACCACCATCAGCCCTGCGGTCGCGCGGGCGGCCATGGAAAGCGGCGTGGCCCGCCTGCCCATCGAAGACTGGGCGGCCTACGAAGACCAGCTGCGTGCCCGCTTGGGCGTGAACCAGAAGCTGATGAACCGCATGACGTCGGCGGCCAAGGCCAACCCGAAGCGGGTGGTGTTTGCCGAAGCCGACAACTACAAAATCCTGAAAGCAGCTCAGATTCTGCTTGATGAAGGCATCTGCAAGCCGATTCTGCTGGGCCCGCAGGATAAAATCGACTCCATTGCCCGGGCCAACAGCCTGGATTTGGAAGGCTGCGAAATCATTAACATTCTGAAGCAGGACGCCAAGCGCGACGAGTACGCTGCCCTGCTGTACCAGAAGCGCCAGCGCCGCGGCATGACCCTCTACGAGGGCCGCCGCCTGATGCGCGAGCGCAACTACTACGCCGCCATGATGGTGGAAACCGGCGAAGCCGATGCCTGCATCACCGGCCTCACCAAGGATTACGGCAAGAGCATCATTCCGTCGCTGCAGGTCATCGGCACCGAGGAAGGCGTGCGGCGCGTGGCCTCGATGTACATCATTCAGCACAAAAAAGGACCGTACTTCTTCGCCGATACCACGGTGAACATCAACCCGACGGCTGAGGAGATGGTGGAGATTATTGGGCTGACGGCCCGGGCGGTACGCTTCTTCGATACCGAGCCGCGCATGGCCGTTATCAGCTACTCCAACTTCGGCTCCAACTCCGGCACGCTGCCCGAGAAAACCCGCCGCGCCACCGAGCTGGCCAAGGCCCGCTTCCCCAACCTGCTCATCGACGGCGAGATGCAGGCCAACGTAGCCCTGAGCCCGCAATTGCTGCAGGACCACTACAGCTTCAGCCCCCTGGCCGAGAAAGGCGCCAACACGTTGATTTTCCCCAACGTGGAGTCGGGCAACATTGCCTACAAGGTGCTGCAGGAAATTGGCGGCGCCGAGGTCATTGGGCCGGTGCTGATGGGCATGCGCAAGCCGGTGCACATTCTGCAGCTCGGCGCCTCGGTGCGCGACATCGTGAACATGGCCGCCATTGCGGTGGTCGACGCGCAGACGGGCAGTCGGGCACTGTAGAGTAGCCTGCTAAAGGGACGTCATGCCGAGCGTGGCGAAGCATCTTTTCCTCAATACTAACTCTGATGAGTGGCGCGGTAAAGAAGCTTCGGTACGCTCGGCATGACGTTGTTTTTGGCTTCTCGATTTCCTGAACACCGGCCTTATTTAGCCCAATATTTTTGGCTAAAAAGCCAGTATGTTTGGGAAGTAAAAACCCGGCGTTTGTGTTGGTTAACTACTGAAGAGCTTCTTTCCTTCCCTTTTTCCGACCCTATGATAGCTTACCTCGACGGTAAACTCGCTTACAAAGACGCCACCCTCGCCATTGTTGACATATTGGGCGTGGGCTACGAAGTCCGTATTTCGCTGGCCACCTACTCCAAGCTGCCCGCCGAGGGCGCGGCCACCAAGATTTATACTTATCAGCACATCAAGGAAGACGGGCAGACGCTCTATGGCTTCCTCGACCCCAACGAAAAGGCGCTGTTTATGCTGCTCATTTCGGTATCGGGCATTGGGCCGGGCACGGGCATTGTGATGGTGAGCAGCATGAGCGTGGGCGAAATTCGCGAGGCCATTGTGAACGAAAACGTGCGCGCCATCCAGAGCATCAAGGGCGTGGGACCCAAGACGGCCCAACGCGTGATACTTGAGCTAAAAGACAAGCTGCGCAAGGACGAACTGCTGGCCAAAGCCGGCGTGGACACCGTTCCGCTGGCTCGCCAACACAATACGCGCCGCTCGGAAGCGTTGCAGGCCTTGGTTACCCTGGGCTTTGCAAGGGCCGCTGCTGAGAAGAATCTGGACCAGATTCAGCATAAGCACGGCGGTGAACTGAGCGTAGAGGAAATGATTAAGTTTGCTTTGAAGTCGCACTGAGTTTGGGCGAACTTTCGGGTTCGTGCCACCGAACGGGTTATCTCGGCCGACTTTGCTACCTTATTGAACTGCCGTGCCTGGCGTGGGCCCTTTAGCCCACGCCATTATACCCTTATCCCGCTTGAAAATCGGTCAAAAGTTACTCCCTGCGTCAGTTGTTGCGGTCGCGTCCTTGCTCGCGTGGTGGGCTCAGGCTACTCCCGTGGGTGGCGTGCGCCTGGCGGGGGCGTGGCTCCGGGCCAGCCGCGTGCTGGCCGCCGATACGCCGCGGCCGGTGCGGCCGGCGGTGGATACCACGGGGCCGTACAAGCCCAGCCGCCGCCCGCGGGTGCGGGCCCAGGACCGCCCCGGCAGCCCCTTTGGCCTGCGCCGCCGCGAGTCGCCGCTGGTGCTGCCGCTGCCCAAGAACGTGAAGCTCGACGTTGCGGTGGACGACAGCCTGAAGCAGTTCGACGTCAAAGAAAAAGTAGGGGCTAATATCGACTACCGCGACCCCAGCGTGCTCAGCTTTAAGGAGTACGAGGAATTTCAGCGGCAGCAGGCCATTCGCGACTATTACCGGGCCAAGGCCAAGGGTGGCATCACGGGGCCAGCGGCCGCGGCGGGCACGCCCCAGGCCCAGCGCCTTATCCCGAAGATTTACCTGGGACCCATTGCCAACCGCATTTTTGGGGGCAGCTACGTCGACATCCGGCCCGCGGGCTCGGTCACGCTCAAGTTTGGCGCGCGCTTCAACAAAAACGAGAACCCGGCCCTCACGCTGCGCCAGCAAAAAGTGGGCGACTTCCTGTTTGAGCAGAACATCAACGTCAACCTGACCGGGGCCATCGGCACCAAGCTCAAGCTGGTGTTCAACTACGACACCAAGGCGTCGTTCGACTTCGACAACCAGATGAAGTTCGACTACGCCGGTGAGGAAACCGACATCGTGCGCAAGGTGGACCTGGGCAACGTGAGCCTGCCGCTGACCAACTCGCTGGTGCAGGGCGGGCAAAACCTGTTCGGCATCAAAACCCAGCTGCAGTTTGGCAAGCTGGGCGTGACGGCCGTGGCCGCCACCGTGCGCGGCACCGCCGACGAGGTGCGCATCCAGAACGGGGCGCAAAACCGGCAGTACGAAATCAAGGCCAGCCAGTACGAGCGGGACCGGCACTTCTTCCTGTCGCAGTTTTTCCGCGAGCGCTACGACCAGGCCCTGCGCAACCTGCCCACCATCCAGAGCGGCGTGTCCATCACGCGCCTGGAGGTGTACGTGACCAACGACAACCGCACCACCGAGAACCTGCGCAACGTGGTGACGCTGATGGACCTGGCCGAGCCCTTCCGGCTGTACCAGGACAAGTACCGCCAGGGCAGCCCCAGCGCCCAGGCCCCGGCCAACAACGACGCCAACCTGGAGTACCGCACCATCACGGGCGCCGGGGCCGCGGCCCGCGACAACCTGGGCGTGGACAACTTCCTGCAGATAGGGCAGGGCCTGACCAAGAACGTGGACTTTGAGCGGGTGCGGGCCCGCAAGCTCGACCCGCGCGAATACACCTACAACGCGCAGCTCGGCTACCTGTCCTTGAATACGGCGCTGCTGCCCGACCAGGTGCTGGGCGTGAGCTACGAGTACCTCTACAACGGCAAGACCTACAAGGTGGGCGAGACGGCCAGCGACTACGGCAACGTGAAGGAGGACGAGGTTATTTTCCTGAAGATGCTGCGGGCCAGCAACCCCGGCGTGGGCATTGCCGACCCCGCCAAGAACCCGCAGAACCCGAACCTGCGCACCCGCAACACGCCGACCTGGGATTTGATGATGAAAAACATCTATCCCCTGAACGCCTCGCAGCTGCAGCGCGACAACTTCCAGCTGCAAATCATTTACAAAGACGACGCGACCGGGGTCGACCTGATTTCGCTGAAGGAAGGCGCGCGCATTGCCAACCGCCCGCTGATTGAGGTGCTCAACCTCGACCACGTGAACTCCAACAACGACCGCAACCCGGACGGCAACTTTGACTACTTCCCCGGCATCACCATCGACCCGGAGCTAGGCAAAATCATCTTCCCGAATATTGAGCCGTTTGGCTCCTACCTGCAAACCCAGCTGGTGGGCGAAACCGACCTGATTGACCGGTACGTGTACTCGGAGCTGTACAACCAGACCCAGAGCGACGCGCAGCAGCGGCAGGAAAAGGACAAGTTCTTCCTGCGCGGGCGCTTCCAGGGCGGGGCCGGCTCCGACGAAATCAGCCTGCCCGGCATTGGCATTGCGCAGGGTTCGGTGCGGGTGCGCTCGGGCTCTACGCTACTCACCGAAGGCGTGGACTACCAGGTGTTTTATGACCAGGCCAAGGTGAAAATCCTGAACCCGGCCTACCTGAACTCGGCCAACGAGCTGCGGGTCGAGTTTGAGAAAAATGCCCTGGTGCAGGTGCAGCCGCGGAAGCTGGTGGGCGTGCGCATGGATTACCGGCTCAACAAGGACGTGAACATCGGCGGCACGGCCCTGCACTTGCTGGAAAACCAGGCCCCGGGCATCAACCGCGTGAACATCGGCGACGAGCCGGGCAACAACACCATTATTGGGCTGGATGGCAGCATCCGCAAGGACAGCCGGGTGCTGACCAAGTACCTCGACATGCTGCCGTTTATCTCGACCAAGGAGATTTCGACCATTGCCTTCAGCGGGGAGTTTGCCAAGCTGCTGCCGGGCCGCTCGCAGCTGGGCAACGGCGAAAACGGCGTGTCGTACATCGACGACTTCGAAAACGCCCGCACGCCCTACACCCTCGGTGGGCTGGCCTCCATTCCGGCGTGGCGCCTGGCTTCCACGCCGCTGCCCGTGAAGGGCAGCACCGCCGTGGGCTTGGCCTACAACTACCAGCGCGCCAAGCTGGCCTGGTACACCGTGGACCAGAGCTACTACACCGGCGGCCAGAACGTACCCGGCAACATCGGCACGGCCGACCTGGCCAACCACTACACCCGCGGCGTGAAGCGCGACGAGGTGTTCCCGAACAAGGACCTGGGCTCGACCGGCAACGGCTACGAGTACACGTTTGACATGGCCTACTACCCCGGCGAGCGGGGCCCCTATAACTACAACCCCAACATCCAGACCGACGGCAAGAAGTTTACCGGCGCCGAGCGGCCCGAGGACAAGTTCGGCGGCATCAGCAGGGCCATTACGTTCGATACCGACTTCGACAACGCCAACATCGAGTACCTGGAGTTCTGGATGATGGACCCGTTCCTGAAGGCGACCAACCCCAACGCGCCGGCCTCGCGGGTGAACATCACCGACCAGGACGGCAACGACCAGGCCAACACCACCGGCGGCGACCTGCTCATCAACCTCGGAAACGTGAGCGAAGACGTGCTGAAGGATGACAACCAGCACGAGTTTGAAAACGGCCTGCCCACGTCCGACGACCCGCAGGAGATAGCCGACAACAGCAAGGCCACCGTGTGGGGCCGCGTGACCAAGCAGCAGTTTCTCACCGATGCCTTCAACGCGGCGCCCGGCGCCCGGGCCCGGCAAGACGTGGGCCTCGACGGCGTGAACGACGCCAACGAAAAGGCCCAGCCCCAGTTTGGCCCGCAGTACACCGCCCTGCCCGACCCCTCCGGCGACGACTTCCGCCACCACCTCGACCCCAGCTACGACCAGGCCAACGCCAAGATTCTGGGCCGCTACAAGAACTACAACGGCTACGAGGGCAACTCCAACGAAAACGACCAGCGCAGCTCCACCGCCTACCCCGACAAGGAAGACCTGAACCGCGACAACGTGGTGCAGGAAGTGGAGCGCTACTACGAATACAAAATCTCGCTGCGCCCGCCCACGGTGCCCGGGGGCGGCCTGGAAGTGGGCCAGAACTTCATCATCGACAAGGTGACGAACAAGGACGAGCGCACCAACGGCGACGAAGTGACCTGGTACCAGTTCCGCATACCGATTCGGGAGGGCTACACCGTGCGCGGGGCCACCCAGGAGTTCGGCTTCAAGTCCATCCGCTTTCTGCGCATGTACATGACCGGCTGGCAGCAGCCGGTGGTGCTGCGCCTGGTGCAGCCGCAGTTCGTGGCCAACCAGTGGCGCCGCTTCCTCTACCGCATCGTGGACACCCGCCAGGGCAACCAGCCGCCGGTGGGCCAGCTCACCGACGCCGACGCCTTCAACATTTCGACGGTGAGCGTGGAGGAAAACGGCCTTTCCTATAACCCCAAGGGCGCTGCGTCGGGCAAAATCCCCTACATCTCGCCGCCCGGCATCCTGCGCGACAAGGAGTACGGCAGCAGCAGCACCTCGCGCCTGCAAAACGAGCAAAGCCTGCGCCTCTCGGTAACCAACCTGCGCGACGGCTACGCCAAGGCGGCCTACAAGAATCTTAGCATCAACATGCTGCGCTACAAGCGCCTGCGCCTGTTCCTGCACGGCGACTCGGAAGACGCCAGCCTGACCGACAAGGACGTGCAGGCCTTTATCCGCATCGGTACCGACTACACCCAGAACTACTACCAGTACGCGCTGCCGCTGAAGCTCACGCAGCCCGGCAAAACCAGCCAAGACGATGTGTGGCCCACCGAGAACCGCATCGACGTGTCGTTTCAGGATTTTATCGACGCCAAATCGGAGCGCAACCGGCAGATAAACCCCAACCTGCTGATTCCCTACACCAAAACGCTGCCCAACGGCGGCACCATCACGGTGGTGGGCAACCCCGACTTCTCGGCGGTGCAGGGCGTGATGATTGGCATGCTCAACCCCACCGGCGACGCCAACAACCCCAGCACCAGCTCCATCACGGCCAACCTGTGGGCCGATGAGTTCCGGGTGTTTGACTTTGAGCAGCAGGCCGGCTACGCCGCCACCGCCCGGCTCAACGTGAAGATGGCCGACGTGGCCAACGTGACGGCCACGGGCAGCTACACCAGCGTGGGCTTCGGCGGGCTGCAGGACAAGGTGCAGCAGCGCTCCATCGACGACGCCTTCCGCGGCGACTTGCAGGCTACCGTGGCGGCCGAGAAGTTCCTGCCCCAGCAGCTGCAGCTGCGCGTGCCCGTGCTGCTGCAGCTGGGCCACGAAAGCCGCGCGCCGCTATACGACCCGCTCGACCCCGACACCAAGCTGGAGCAAAGCCTACAGAAGTTCGTGGACAAGGACAAAAAGATTGACGCCACCGCGCAGGCCGAGTACCGCAAAAAGGTGATTGACCAAACCACCAGCCGCAGCATCTCGGTGCTGAACGTGCGCAAGGAGCGCGGCCCCGGCAAGCCCGGTGCCCCGGCCGCCACCCCCAAGCCCTGGGACGTGGAAAACCTAGCCGTGAGCTACTCCCTCACCGACCGCCTGCACTCCGACATCCGCACTGAGCGCGACTACACCAAGGCCTACACCGCCGCCCTGGCCTACGTGTACCAGACCACGCCCA
The DNA here is from genome assembly GCF_020711255.1 of Hymenobacter plasmatis. Classification (GTDB taxonomy): domain Bacteria; phylum Bacteroidota; class Bacteroidia; order Cytophagales; family Hymenobacteraceae; genus Hymenobacter. The sequence continues at coordinate 91,341 of NZ_JAJFAW010000021.1, read as the reverse complement.
AGAACTACACGCTCCTGAGCAAGGTGAAGGCCCTGGATAACCCGTACCTGAAGATTTTCCAGGACCTGAACTTCACGCCCCTGCCCTCGCGCTTCTCCTTCCGCACCGACCTGGACCGGCGCTACAACGAGCGGTTTCTGCAGCGCAGCCTGCAGCCGGGCACCCTGCCCAGCAGCGAAGGCATTGCGCCCGTGATTCAAAAATCGTTCTTCATCAGCCGCATCTATGACCTGAAGTGGGACCTGACCAAGAGCCTGATTTTTGACTACACCGCCACCAACCGCGGCGTGATAGACGAAGGCCGCGGCCGCAGCATCGGAGACAGCCCCGATGCCATTCGCAACGACAGCCTGCGTAAGCGCAACCTGCTGCGCGGCGGCCGCACCATCAACTTCAACCAGGTGGCTTCGCTCACGTACCGGCTGCCGCTGGACAAGTTCCCGCTCACCGACTGGATAAGCGCCGACACCCGCTACTCGGCCAACTATACCTGGCAGGCGTCGTCGGCGTCGTTGCGGGCGCCGCGGTACCCGGTGCCCACCGGCGACGAAGCCAAGGATACCCTGACCTACGCGCTCCAGCTGGGCAACACCGTGCAGAACAACGCCGAAGTGAGCGCCAACGGCCGCATCGACCTGGTGAAGCTCTACAACAAGGTGCGGTTCCTGAACATCATCAACAACGCGCCGCCGCCCGCCGCCCGGCCCCAGCTCCAGAACCAGGCCCAGCCCAGCGAAGGCGGCCAGCGGCAAGCCGCCGCGCCGGCCGACACCACGAAGGAGAAAAACCGCTTTGTGAAAGCCGTGCTTCGCTCGCTGATGACGGCCCGCTCCATCAACTTCACCTACGTGCGCACCAATGGCACGCTGCTGCCCGGCTACCTGCCCAAAACCCACCTCTTTGGCCTCGACCAGGACCTGACCGCGCCGGGCGTGCCCTTCATCCTGGGCAAGCAGTACGGCCTCGACGACTTGTACACCCGCGCCCGCGACAACGGCTGGTACACCCAAAACAGCGAGTACCTCAACACGCCCCTGAGCTCGTTGCTCACCGAGACCTTCACGGTGCGCACGGCCCTGGAGCCCTTCCGCGGCTTCAACATCCAGGTGGACGCCCGCCGGCAGCTGGCCCGCAACAAAGAAGTGTACTACCGCACCCTGCTCGACTCGGTGCTGCTCACGCCCGTGGTGGACCCCCGCACCGGCCGCTTTGTGCTGGCCGACCACCCGCTGCTGGGCACCGGCTCGTTCCAGACCTCTACCATCACCATCCAGACCTTGTTTGGCGACCTGGGGGCCAACGGGGAGACGTCCAAGGCCTTTAGCCAGTTTGTGAAAAACCGGGCGTTTGTGCGCCAGCGCCTGGCCTCGGCCAACCCCGCTTCGGGCAACCCCGAGGCAGGCTACGGGTTCAATTCGCAGGAAGTGCTGGTGCAGAGCTTTATCGATGCCTACCACGGTCGGTCGTCCGACGGCTACCAGGCCAAGAAGTTCGACCCGTTTGCGATGTTCCCGCTGCCCAACTGGCGCCTGGATTACAACGGCTTTGCCGACCTGCCGCTCATCAAGCGCTACTTCTCCTCGTTTACGCTCAACCACGCCTACTCGTCTACCTACAGCGTGGGCAGCTACACCACGTCCACGGTCTACCAGTCCGACTTCAATCCCGATAACCAGTTCCCCAACCGCCTGAACACGGCGGGCCAGTTCATTCCGTATTACGTGGTGGGCCAGGTGAGCATTATCGAGCGCCTCTCGCCGCTGGTGGGGGTCAACTTCCAGACCGTGAGCCGGGCCACGGGCCGCCTCGAGTACCGCACCGACCGGGCCGTGGTGCTGAACACCACCAATGCCCAGATAACCGAGCTGTACACCAACGAAATTGTGCTGGGCCTGGGCTACGCTACCAACAGCCTCAAGCTGCCCTTCCGGGTGAAGGGCGAGCAGCGGGTGCTGCGCAACAACCTCACCGCCCGCCTCGACCTGAGCATTCGCGACAACATCACGGTGCAGCGCAGCATTCTCGACGTGGTGGACCCCACCGGCCCCGGCGACCCCGGCCAGGTGGGCCGCGCCGAAGGCCAGATTACGAACGGCTCCAGAACCTTCCAGCTGCGCCCCACCATCGACTATTTGCTGAACACCCGGCTCAACCTGCAGCTCTACTACAGCCAGACCATCACCACGCCGCGCATCAGCAACGCCTTCCGCAACTCGGCCACCGAAGGCGGCGTGCAGCTGCGCTATAGCCTCACGCAGTAAAGTTGAGCTGGCAAGGCCGGCGGGTGGGAGCCAGGCGAGCTGGTCCCACCCGCGGCTTGGGCCAAAACAATTTCGGCTCAGGCGTCTTCCCCAAGGATGGATTGCCTAATTTTGGCTCAACCTATCCGTACACCTCACCACCCCACCATTTTCTATGAACCTGCCCGCCACCCTGCACTACACCAAGGACCACGAATGGATTCGCGTTGAAGGCGATGTCGCCTACGTTGGCATCACCGACCACGCCCAAAAAGAGCTGGGCGACATCGTGTACGTCGACATTGACACGCTCGACAAGGAAGTGGCCCGGCACGACGTGTTTGGCACCGTGGAGGCTGTGAAAACCGTTTCGGACCTGTTCAGCCCCATCACCGGCACCGTGCTGGAAGTGAACAACAAGTTGGCCGACTCCCCCGAAACCGTGAACTCGGACCCCTATGGCGATGGCTGGATGGTGAAGATTTCCATTGCCAACCCCGAGGAGCTGAAAGACCTGCTGACCGCCGAAACCTACGGCGAGCTGGTAGGCGCTTAAGCCCGGCCGTTCGGCCCGCTTTGTCTATGCTACCCCTCGGCAAGCCGGAGCGGCCGGCCCCACGCCCGTATGCGTCCCTCCCACTGGGTTGGGCCGCCGTGGTGCTGGTGCTCACCCTCACGCCCGCCGATAAGATGCCCGTCACGCCCGTGTGGGAGCTGTTGTCGTTCGACACAGCCGCCCACGCGGGCGTGTTTTTGGTGCTGGCCGGGTTGAGCTGGTTTTCGCTGCGGCGGCAGCGCCGCTGGCCGGCGCTGGCCCTCCGCGCCGGGCGGGCCGCGCTGCTGGGCAGCATCGTATTCGGTGGGCTGATTGAGGTGCTGCAATACAACATGGCCCTGGGCCGCCACGGCGAATGGACCGACTTGCTGAGCGACGCCATCGGCGCCGCCTTGGCGGTGGGTGTAGCCACGGCCGGGGCGGCCCGCCTGGCCCGCCGCTCGCCGCTCCGGTTTCCAGCTTGGGTTGGGCTGCTGCTGGCCGGCGCGGCGATTGGCGCCCGGCCCGCGCCGGCGGCAGCTCAGGACCTATTCCGAGCGCGCCGCACCATCGCGAAGCTGGCCTCGCCGGAATTGCACGGCCGGGGCTACGTGCAGCAGGGCGAGCATAAAGCGGCCGCCTACCTGCGGGGGCGCTTGCGTGAATTGAAGCTGCAGCCGCTGGCTCAGGATTATACCCAGCCGTTTACGTTGGATGTGAATACCTTTCCGGGGAAGCTACAACTCGATGTATTGCCCTCCGGCCCCGTTCGCGGGAAGCCTCAGCCCAGGCATCTGCAGCCGGGCCGGGACTTTATCGCCGCTCCCAATTCGGGTAGTGGCAAGCTGGATTGGGGCAGCCGGCTGGTGCGGCTCGATACGCTGGCCTTCACAGATTCCCTGGTACGCCAACGCAGCATAGCTCAACTTACCCGCCTGCCAGGGGCTGTGCTGCTCACAGCGCGCGACGAAAGCCAGCTGGCCCACTGGCCGGCCCTACGCCAGGCCCTGGAAACGGCCGCCGCCCGCATCACGCTCGTGCCCAAGCTGACGGCCTCGTTGGCCAGTGGGCAAAGCGCCCAGGTAAAGCTGCTGGCCCTGCCCACCGCGGCCGACTGGCCGGCGGCGACCACCGAGCCGAACCAGATGAAAGGCGTGCATCTGGAAGTCGAGGCTAAGTTGATTCGCCAGTACCCAACCCAGAACCTCGCCGCCATCGTGCGCGGCAGCGCCCAGCCCGATTCGTTCCTGGTGGTGACGGCGCACTACGACCACCTAGGCATGATGGGCAAAAGCACCTACTTCCCCGGGGCCAACGACAATGCCAGCGGCGTGGCCCTGCTGCTGGAGCTGGGCGCGCACTACGCCCGCCCCGAAAACCGGCCCGCCTACTCGGTGGTCTTTCTCCTATTTGGGGCCGAAGAAGCCGGGCTGCTGGGCTCCTCCTACTTTGTGGCGCATCCGCTGTTGCCGCTCAAGAGCATCAAGTTTCTGGTGAACCTGGACTTGCTGGGCACCGGCGAGCAGGGCGCCACCGTCGTCAACGGCAAAGTGTTTGAGGTGCCCTACCAGCGCCTGCTGGCGCTCAACGAGGCCCACCACTACCTGCCTGCGCTGAGCGCCCGCGGCCGCGCTGCCAACTCCGACCACTTTCCCTTCTCCGAGGTCGGCGTGCCCGCCTTTTTCATCTACACGCGCGGCGGGAGCACCGCGTACCACGATGTAAACGACCGGCCGGAAGCGTTGTCGTTGGCAGGCTTTGCTGGGGCGTTTGGCCTCGTGCGCGACTTCCTGAACGAGCTGGGCGCCGCCCGATAACGCACAAAAAAAGCCCCTGCAGTGGCTGCAGGGGCTTTTAGCTAACGAATAATTATATCGAGTGGGGTTGCTTAGCCTTTGGCTTTCACCGACAGCATGATTTGCTTGGCGATGGGCTCCCATTCGGGCTTCTGGCGGTCGGCGCAGTTGAAGGTGCAAATCATCAGTTTGCCTTCCACATCGGTGAAGAACACCAGCGTGTAGACTTCGTGGCCCATCTCCGGCTTCATGAATTCCATGTAGCCCACCTTGCGGTTGTTGATGTTTTTCACGCCGTCGCCAAACCAGGTGGCGTCTTTGTATTGCTTGTGGTAGGTCTTGCCAAACGAGGCGGCGTAGATGTCGACCATGTCCTGGTCGGCGTCGTTGTCGCTGTAGTTGAAGGCCAGGCTCACCAGGTTGTTGTTGGTGAAAATAACGCTCGGGCGGCTCTGGGCTTTGGCATAGGCGAAGTCCATCTGCTCTTCGGTCATCACCTCGAAGCCTTTGGGAATCAGGATTTCCACCCGCTCGCTTAGCACGCGCTTCTTAACCAGCTCAATTTCGGATGCCGGACGCGCAGCCGTAAGTAACAGTCCCAGGATACAGAGTAGAAGTGTAGATTTCATACTAAAGGGGATAAAAAGTGAGTAACTAAAAAGCCTTTGTTAGACCCAAGTTAGATACAATAATCAGGTATCCAACTTTTCGAACACAAATATTGCAATTATTTTTTAAAGTGCCGGAGCTGACCCAGCCTTTTTATCAATAACAGCTTAAGATTCGGTGGGTTGTAAATAGTCAAAAGGAATGCGTTGCCTTACTCAAATCTCCTGCCAAAATGCTTTATACACTTTTTAGATTGTAAATATTAACCTTAAAGTACAATTTATCCTCGTTTATTTGAGGGATGGGTCACGGGTGGCGTTGCTTGAATAGTTCTAAACCGGTAAAATATTGTATTCTTAAAGAATGTTATTTAGCTGTTCTTTTATTTTTTCCAGCTCCTCTTTCATGCCCACCACCAGGTGCTGCACGGTCGCATCGTTGGCCTTGGAGCCGATGGTGTTGATTTCGCGGCCGATTTCCTGGGCCAGAAAGCCGAGCTTCTTACCTACGGCCTCGTCGGGCTGGTGGATTGCCTGCTCGAAATACGCTAAGTGGGCGGCTAGGCGCACTTTCTCTTCGGCAATGTCGAGCTTTTCGATGTAATAGAGCACCTCCTGCTCGAAGCGCGTGGCGTTGAACTGCTCGTGGCTGGTGAGCTCGGCCAGGTGGCCGGCCAGGCGCTGGCGCACGTGCTCGATGCGGGCGGGGTCGTGCTCTTCCACTGCGGCCAGCTGCTGGCGGATGGTGGCCACGTAGCTCAATATTTCGACGGTGAGCGTGGTGCCCTCGTCTTGCCGGAACTGCTGCATGGCGGCAATGGCTTCGGTGAGCAGCGGCTGCAGCTCAACCCAGGCCACTTCTTCGGCGGCGGGCTCGGCATCGCGCGCTTCGGAGGCGCTGGGAATCACGCCCGGCAGGCGCAGGGCGGCCAATAGGGTGTCTTCGCCAGTGGGCAGGCCCAGGCTGTCGGCCACGCTTTTTAGCTCCTGGAAGGCGGCCACCAGGGCTTCCTTATTAAGAGTGGCGGCGGCGCGGGCCGCGGCGGGCCGCACAAAATCGAGGTTGAGGTTGACTTTGCCGCGCAGCAGGGCCTTGGCCAGGGTGTTGCGGATTTCCAACTCGTGGGGCATCAGGAACCGGGGCAGGCGCAGGGTCAGGTCGAAGGTTTTGGAATTGACGGAGCGCAGCTCCACGGCGGCGGTGTAGGAATCGGTTTCGCGGTGGGCCTGGCCGTAGCCGGTCATGGAAATAAGCATGGGGTCAATGAGCTGAGGTGTCGGGGAATCGGCCGCATGCAGCCGTTGAGCCAACAAAGAAACCCCGGCTTGGATAAGCAACTGCCGGCCCGCGCCAGGGTACGGCGGCCAATAGGCGCTGGAGCTGCTGCGGGCAATGTTACCGCTGTGTTAAGTATGTGCTTGAAATACAACAATTAGGAAATGGACCTGAGCAAGGGTTAGCCGTTTTGGGGCCAGAACTTTGTGCCCGAAATCAAACCCCTGACTTATGTCGATTCGCAATTTTTTTACCCATCTGTTTCTGCTGGTACTTCTGGCCTGGTCGCAGGCGGTTTCTGCACAGGTCACCACCTCCGCTTTGAGCGGCAAGGCGGTTTCTGATAAAGGCGAAGAATTGATTGGCGTAACGGTGGTGGCCACGCACCAGCCCACCGGCACCAAGCGCGGCACGGCCACCGAAGTAGACGGCGGCTTCAACATCCCGAACCTGGCCCCCGGCGGGCCCTACGAAGTACAAGTAACCTACGTGGGCTACAAGCCCCAGACCATCGGCGGCGTCTTCCTGACGCTGGGCAACACCACCCGGCTCAACCTGGTGCTGGCGGCCGAGGCCCAGGCTCTGGCCGAAGTAGTGGTGGTGGGCAACACCCAAGCCACCAAAACCGGCGCCGGCACCACCGTGGGCCGCGAGGCGCTGCAGCAGCTGCCCACCATCTCGCGCAGCATCCAGGACTTCACCCGCCTCGACCCGCGCAACTCGAACAACTCCTTCGCGGGCAGCTCGTTCCGCTACAACAATATCACCCTGGACGGTGCCGTGAACAACGACGCCATCGGCTTTTCGCCCTCGCTGGGCGGGCAGGGCGGCACCAGCGGCCTGCCCGGCGGCTCGGCCCGCGCCAATCCCATTTCGCTCGATGCCATTCAGGAGATTCAGGCCCAGGTGGCGCCCTACGACGTGAAACTGGGCAACTTCACCGGCGGCTCCATCAACGCCGTGACGCGCTCCGGCACCAACGACTTCCACGGCTCGGTGTACGGCTACGGCCGCAACCAGAACGTGACCGGCAAAAGCATCGACGGGGCCGAATCGAAAATCGGCACGGCCTACCACGACTACCAGACCGGCTTCCGCCTGGGCGGGCCGCTGGTGAAAAACAAGCTGTTCTTCTTTACCAACGCCGAAATCGCGCGCCGCACCGAGCCGCAGTTCTACGGCGTGGGCCAGGCCAACTCGCCCATCACCGCCGAGCTGGCCCAGCAGATTGCCAGCAAGCTGCAAACCAGCTACAACTACAACGTGGGCGAGGCGGGCGCCTACAACATCCACGCAAACAGCAACAAGGTGTTTGGGCGCCTGGACTTCAACCTCAACGACAAAACCAGCATTGCCCTGCGCCACAACTTCATCAGCTCCGAAGCCACCAACCTGGAGCGCTCGGGCAGCCTGTTCAAGTTTGGCTCGCAGGACTTTACCCAGCACAACATCCAGAACTCGACGGTGCTGGAAGTGAAAAGCAACTTCAGCAGCAAGCTGGCCAATAACCTGATTGTGGGCTACACCAACATCCACGACTACCGCGACCTGCTCGGCGGCCAGGCCATGCTCTTCCCGGCGGTGCAGATTAACGCCGTAAGCACCGACCCCAGCAAAGGCTTCGGCGGCGGCTCCAACCAGATTCTGCTCGGCTCGGACCGCGAAGCCAGCATCTTCAACCAACGCCAGAAGACCTTTGAACTCACCGACAACTTCACGTTCTACACCGGCGCCCACGCCCTCACGCTGGGCACGCACAACGAGTTCTACAACATCGACTACGGCTTCATCAACTCCTGGAACGGCCGCATCGAGTACAACAACGTGGCCGACTTCCTGGCCGACAAGCCCAACCGCATCCGCGGCACCTACAACAACGGCACGGCCGGTGACAACTCCTACGCCTATAACTTCAACAACCCCTCGGCTCAGTTCAACATCAACTTCTACAGCGCCTACCTGCAGGACGAGTGGAACGTGAACGACAAGTTGAAAATCACCCCGGGCATCCGCTTCGACATCGCCTCGCTGCCCACCAAACCGGCCCTGAACTCTGGCCTGGTGAACAACCCCCAGAACGACGCCAATACCCTGAACCAGACGTACTCGCACACGGCCTGGAAAGACCTGAGCAACGGCTACTTGGGCAAGGTGCAGGCGTCGCCCCGCCTGGGCTTCAACTACGACGTGAAAGGCGACCAGTCGGTGGTGGTGCGTGGCGGCTCGGGCATTTTCACCGGCCGGGTACCGTTTGCCTGGTTCGGCTATGCCTACTACAACAACGGCGTGAATTTCAATTCGGTAGATGTGAACAACATCCGCGGCACCAACGGCGGCGCGGGCACCGTGTACACGCTTAACCAGGACCCCAACAAGATTTACGCCCAGCTGCCCACCGCGGCCTATAACCCCGCCAACCTGAAGGCCGGCACCACCGAGGTAAACCTGATTGACAACAACTTCAAGATGCCGCAGGTGTGGCGCTCGTCGCTGGCCGTCGATTTCAAGCTGCCTACCGGCACGCGCCTCTCGGTAGAAGGCCTGTACACGAAGACCTTGCAGGACGTGAAGTTTGAAAACATCAACCTGGCCGACAACGTGACCTACCTGGCCGGCGGCCCCACCCAGAGCCCGCGCTACACGGCCGGCACCTTCGGCACTAAGGTTAACCCGAGCTTCTCCAACGCCTTCTTCCTGACCAACACGCAGAAAGGCTACCGCTACCAGCTCACCGGCTCGGTGGGCCAAACGGTGAGCAACATCCTCGACGCCTCGGTGGCCTACACCTACGGCCAGAGCAAAGACATCAGCAACGGCATCCGGAACTCGCCGCAGAGCAACTGGGAGCTGAACCCCGCCCTGAACGTGAACGACCCGGCCCTGGCCTACTCCAACTTCGACCTGCGCCACCGCGTGGTGGCCTCGCTCAACCTGCACAAGGCCCTGACGCCGCGCGTCACCGGCTTCCTCACCTCGGTGCTCACCTACGCCAGCGGCTCGCCCTATACCTGGGTGTATAACAACAACTTCCTGGGCAACGGCCAGCAAAACGTGGAGCTGGCCTACATCCCCGGCAGCAACTCGGATATTGTGCTGGTGAACAAAGGCGCGGCCCCCGTCACCACGGCCAACCCCAACGGCTACGCCCTGGATGCCTCGGGTGCCCAATACGCCTCCCTCAACAGCTTCCTCAACAACGATTCGTACCTGAAAACCCGTCGCGGCCAGTACGCCGAGCGCAACGCCGGCCGCACGCCCTGGAACAACCAGGCCGACGTGCGCCTGATGATGGAAGCCAAGCTCGGCAAGCTCGAAGCCAACGAAGCCGGCGTAGTGCCCAGCGGCCACACTCTGCAGATTTCGCTGGACATCATCAACTTCGGCAACTTCCTGAACAAGGACTGGGGCCGCCAGTACTTCGTGCCCAACACCTTCAACTCGACCCTGGGCACCGGCCTCACGCAAGTGGCTTTCGCCGATGCCGCCGGCAACATCTCGGCCAACTACAACACGGCCACCTTCAACCGCCCGGCCTTCACCTACGGCACGCCGGCCACCTACTCCATCGACCAGCTGGCCTCGCGCTGGCAGGGGCAGCTTGGCCTGCGCTACTCGTTCTAACGCAGCAATTCCAAACGCAAAAAGGCCGCCGCATCAATTGATGCGGCGGCCTTTTTGCGTTTGGAATTGCAATGAAGAATGGGGAGTGAAGAATGAGGAATTGAATGGGGTCGTTATTTGTGAGAATTCTTCATTCTTCATTCTTCATTCCCCATTCTTCATTGAAGAAGTGTGTTTTGCATCTGCCCAAGTGGTACCCGCACCGCTACGACGACCAGGACGGCGACTTTGTGGGGCGGCACGTGGCAGCAATTGCCGCGTTTGGAGGCGTGGAAGGAGCCGTACTCTTCGCCGCCGTGGCCCGGGGCCCGCTGCCGGGGCTGATTGACGCAGAAGAAGATTTCAGCGGACCCTGGCCTACGCTGCGCTACTGCTACCGAGCCGCACCCACCGGCCTGGCCGCGCTGGACAAGCCGCTGAAGCTGCTGCTCTACTTCTGGTGCCTGCTGCGCGGCTACCGGCGCCTGCGCCGCCACTGGGGCCAGCGCCCCGACCTGGTGCACGTGCACGTGCTGCTGCGCACGGGCCTGTTTGCCTGGGCCCTGAAGGTGGCGCGCAACATCCCCTTCGTCATCACCGAGCACTGGACGCTGTATCTGCCGCAACGCGTCGGCGGCATCTCCTGGCTGCGCCGGGTGCTCACGCGTGCCGTGGTGCGCCGGGCGGCCGCGCTGCACACCGTATCGGGTGGGCTGCGCGATGCCATGGCGGCGCTTGGGTTTGTGAATGCCCGCTCCGTGGTCATCGCCAATGTGGTGGATACAGCCCTGTTCCAGCCCCGGCAATTGGCCTCGGCCGGCGCTCCAGTCACTTTAGCTCAAGAAGCCTCAGCTCAGGCCGTGGAGTCTCCCACGCTGCTGCACGTTTCGGCCTTTCACGACCAGGTGAAGAACCTATCGGGAGTGCTGCGCGTGGTAGCGCGCCTGCGGGCGGCCTGGCCAGGGCTGCGCCTACGCATAGCCGGCTACGGGCCCGATGAAGCGTATTTACACGAATACGCCGCTACCCTAGGCTTGCTGGCCGATAGCACCGTGCAGTTCCTCGGCAAGCTGCCGCACGAAGCAGTGGCTGCGGAAATGGCCCGCGCCACAGCCCTGGTGTCGTTTAGCCGGGCCGAAACCTTTGGGTGCGTGCTGCTGGAAGCCCGGGCCTGCGGCTGCCCGGTGGTGGCCACGCGCACCGGTGGTGTCCCCGAGCTATTCCAGCCCGATAATGCCTTCGGCCTACTGGTGGAGCCCGATGACGAGGTTGGGCTGGAAAAAGCCCTGACGGCAGTGCTCGCCGGCACCGCCCGCTTCGATGCAGCTCAACTACATGCCGATGCCGCAGCCAAGTGCGCCCCAGCAGCGGTGGGCCAGAAATTCGGCCAATTATATCGAAAAGTATTAAACGGGTAATAAAAGTGAGAATTGGGTATAAAAGCACCGGATTGGGCCAAAATCAGTAGCTCAACCTAGCTTTCAACCCGGCCTCTGTCTAGCGCTCTTCGGCGGGCATTGTGCGCAAGGGCAGGACATGGTAGGCGGCTAAGCTAAGTTTGCCGGCCTGTTCGCCCCTATGATAAAACGCATCCTTCAGCACTTCGCGGCGCGGGTCCTCACGGCGGGGCTCAGCTTTGCGGTGGTGTGGCTCACGGCGCGGTATCTGGGGGCAGCGGGGCGCGGCCAGGTCAGTTTATTCTTCACCGATATGTCGGGGCTGGTGCTCCTGGCTGGGCTGGTGGGCGGCTCGTCGCTGATATACCTGGTGCCGCGGCGCAACGTGTGGCACCTGCTGCTGCCGGCTTATGGCTGGGCCCTGGTGGTGAGCGTGGCAGGAGCCGCCGCCGTGTACCTGCTGCGGCCTGTCGGCCCGCAGTATGCGCTGCATCTGGGAGCCGTGACGCTGGTGCAGGTGCTGCTTTCCGTCAACGTGTTTCTGCTGCTGGGCCGGCAGCGCGAGCGTGCCTACAACGTGTTGACCACCGCCCAGGCGGCACTGCTGGCCGGGGCGCTGGTGCTGGCTTTCGGGCCCTGGCACTGGCTCACGGTAGATGCGTACTATTATGCGAACTACGTGGCCTACGGTTTGCCGTGGCTTATCAGCATCGTTTTGCTGCTGCACCTGCCCGATGCCTGGGGGAGCCGCTGGGTGCGCCGCCACGCCTCGGCGCGCGAGCTCGCCCGCCATAGCCGGGGCGCGCACTTTTCCAATTTGCTGTCCTTTGCCAACTACCGCTTCGGCTATTACGCCGTGGCTTATCTGGCCGATGCCCGGGCCTTGGGCGTCCTTTCGGTAGGTGTAGCCCTGGCCGAAGCCATCTGGCTGATTCCGCGCAGCACGGCCCTAATTCAGTACGTGGCCCTGGTAAACGCCGCTGACAAGCGCGGCCAAACCTACGCGGCCCTGCGCGGCAGCCGGCTCACGCTCCTGGCCACGGCGGGGGCGGTGTTGGTGCTGGCCGCCGTGCCGGCCGGGTGGCTGGCGGCCATTTTCGGCCCGGAGTTCGGTGCGGCGCGCAGCGTCATTCTCGCCCTGTCGCCGGGCATTCTCATCAACGGCGCCGGCATGCAGGCCAGCACCTATTTCAGTGGCACTGCCCGCTACGGCGTAAACAACCGCGCCGCGCTGCTGGGCCTGGCCGTGACGGTACCCGTGTGCCTGCTGTTGGTACCGCGGCTGGGCATGGTAGGCGCGGCGCTGGGCATGTCGGCTTCCTACATGGCCAGCGTGGCCTATCTGTTCTGGCACTACCGCCAAGCCATGAACGCCAAATGGCGCGACCTGCTCCCCGGCTGGAACGACGTGCAATGGGTGACGCGGCGCTTTCTTAAGAATGAGGAATGAAAAATGAGGAATGGGGCCGGGCACGGCGGACAACTCCCCTCCTCAGTTGAGGAGGGGACGCTCAACTGCCAAGTTGAGCTGGGGTGGTTGCCCTCGTTGAACGATGGGCGAACGAGTTGGGCTGGAATCGTGCAACGGCTTAACCACCCCCGTTTGAGCTAACGCTCAAACATCCCCTCCTTGGTAAGGAGGGGAGCTGTCCGCCAAATCCTCATTCTTCATTAAGCGCCGCGCCGCTTACCGCACTACTTCCACCCAGCCTTTCAGGCGGTGGCCGTCGGGATACGTTAGCAGATAGTAGTACACGCCGGCCGGCTGGCCCTGGGCGTCCCATTCGTCGTGGTAATTCGCGGACTCGAACACGTTTTGGCCCCAGCGCGAAAACACCTGTAGGCGCGGCACGCAGTCGGGCCCAATTTTGAAGGTTTGGTTTTGGGCGTCGCCGTTGGGCGTGATGATGTTGGGGATGTTGCGCTCCTTCACCTCCACCGGCGGGGCCGTGGCCGTGATGTCGCAACGGTCCTGGTTGTAGCGCACCAGCACGCGCGGCTGATACAGGCCGGGGGTGGCGTACGTGTGCGTGGGGCTGACTTCGGTGGACTTGCTGCCATCGCCAAAATCCCACACCACCGACGGGGCCGCCGAGCCGCTGGAACTAGCCACCGCGAAGCGTAGTGTGAGTGGCGCTAGCCGGGTTTCGGGGCACGCCACGGGCTGCCAGGAGGCCAGCAAAGTAGGCGGTACTGCCACTGATACCCGACGCGTGGCCGTAGCCGTGCAGCCGCCGCGGGTTACGGCGTAGGTCAAACTCACCGAGCCCGAAAAGTTGGCCGACGGCGTAAACACAAACCCCGAAGCCGCGCTGCCGCTCACGCCCGGGCTGGTGAAAGTGCCGCCCGCCGGACTGCCACGCAGCGCAAAGGGCCGGGTGCTGCCCGGACACAGCACGGTATCGGCGGCCACGGTGGCGGTAAACGGGCTGGTCAAAGTCACCGGTTGGCTGGCCTGCAGCACGCAGCCGTTGGAACTCAGGGTGTACACCAGTTGATAGGTGCCGGCGCTGAGAGTGGGCGAGAAAAAGTAGCCCGTGGCAGCACTTCCGCTCACGCCGGGGCCGCTGAAGGTGCCGCCCGCCGGCATGGCCACCAAGGGCACTGCGGGTAGGGCCGGGGCGCCGGCCACGGGCAAGCAGTAAGCCGGCTGGGGCAAGGGCGCAAAATTGAGCACTGGAAGTGCCGTGACCGTCACGAGGCGGGTGGCCGTATTGCTGCAAGTACCGGTGCTGGTGGCGGTGTAGGTGAGGGTTTGCGGGCCCACCAGCGCCGCCGACGGCGTAAATACAAAGCCCGTGGCCAGGCTGCCGCTCACGCCCGGGCCCGACCAAGTGCCACCGGCCGGGCTGCCCACCAGCGCCTGCGCGCCGGCCTCGGCGCACAGCGTCTGGTCGGCGCCGGCGCTCACGCCGTTCCCGATGGTGACGTCTCGCGAGCCTTGCACCACGCAGCCATCGGCGTTCAGCGTGTACACTATTTGCACAGTGCCGGTGCTCTGGTTGGGCGAGAACACGAAGCCCGTAGCTAGGCTGCCGCTCACGCCGGGGCCGCTAAAGGTGCCGCCCGCCGGGGTGGCCGACAACGGCACCAGCGGTAGCGGGGGCAAGCCGGGCCCTGGCCGGCAGTAAGCCGCCTGCAGCAGCGGCGAGATAACCACAGCCGCCGGCGGCTGGCCCACGGCCACGCGCCGTGCATCGGTAGTAGTGCACAGGCCGGTGCTGATGTAGGTGTACGTCAGGGTTTGCACCCCGACGAGGGCCACCGAAGGCGTAAACACAAAGCCTGTGGCCAAGCTGCCGCTTACACCCGGCCCCGCCCAGATGCCGCCGGCCGGCGTGCCCACCAGCGGCTGCGGGCCCGCCGTGGCGCACACTTCCTGGTCGGCGCCGGCGTTGGCCGTGCCGGGCTGGAAGTTGAATACAAAGGAGGCGTTATTACAGAGCGAGCTCTGGCCAGTGCCGCTGTTATTGGTGGTGGAGTAGGTGTGGGCGCCCGCCGGAATGGGGAAGCCCGTGCGCGCAAAACACGAGCAAACGGCCTGGTACACAATGCCGCGCGGGTCGAAGCGCGACGTGCCGCCGTCCACGTGCTCGCCAGCGCCGGTGCTGCTGCCGTAGTACGTGCCGTAGGTCAGCCCCGTGAGGCCGGCCGCAAATTGAGCCAGGTAAAAGTCCGAGCCGTCGGTGGTGAGCTGGGCGGCGTCGGCGGTGGTGGGCAGGCGCGTGGTGCTGCCGTTGCTTCCCAGGTAGGTGTCCGGGCCGCTGCGGTTAGATGAGCCGCCCCAGCCGCACACGTACACCCGGTCGCAGCGGTCCACCAGAAACGCCGTGGGGTCAACGCTCACCTTGCCCGCGTTGGCGGGGTCGGTGCTGCCGAAGGCGGTGGATAGCAGGCTTTGGCCCAGGTTGGCGTCCAGCTTTTGAATGAAAAGCGTGCCGTTGGTGGTGCTGAACAGACCGGGCGTGAGGGTAAATGCCCCCAGCGTCTGGCCCAGCAGGTACACCCCGCCGTCGGTGCCCAATTGCAGGAAGTAGGCTTGGTCGTACGCGTTGGTGCCCACGTAGGTGGCGCGCAGTACACTAGCGCCATTGGCCGCAATGCGGGCCGCAAAGCCGTCCACGTTGCCGGGCCGGGTGGTGCGGTAGGCTCCGCTCGTCACCGGGAAGTCAGGGCTGATGGTGCCGCCGGCCACGTACACGTCGCCGCTGGTTGGCTCAATTTGAATGGAATACGCCGCGTCGGCACCCGAGCCGCCCAGAAACCCGCCCCAGGCTAGGCTAGAAAGCGTGGGCGTGAGCTTGCACGCCACCCCATCGGAAGAGCCACCGCGGTAGGTGCGGCCGAAGCCCGTGCCCAGCGGGAAGTCCTCCGACATGGTGTGCGAGGCGATGTACACGTTGTCGGCGGCGTCCACCTGAATGTCGCCCCGAAACGCGTCACCGTAGTTGTGGGCCAGCTGCAGCGTGCTTCCGGAAGGCGACAGGAAAATGTCCAGCGGCAGCAGGCCGTCGTTCTTACTGCCGCCCAGGTATGTGGAAGCCACCAGCCCGGAGCCGCTGGCATTCAGGCGCGTAATCACCAGGTCAGAGCCGGTGGGCGAATTAAAAGGCGGGCCCGAGCCGAAGGGCGACGACGGCGTGCCCCCAGCAAAGCGCTGCTGCAGGGCAGTGGCCGAAGTCGGATAATCACTGGAACCCGACGAGCCCAACACCAGCAGCTCGCCCTGATTGTTCACCACGAGGCTGTGCGGAAAGTCGGCGCCGTTGCCGCCCAGGTAGGTGGCCCACACCCGAGCCGCCGGGCCCGTCGCGCTGGTGTTGTACTTGATGATGGCAATGTCAATCAACGCCGCAAACGTGGTCTGGAAGGCCCCGGGGCTGGTGGGGTAGCCCTCACTGAAGGCGATACCGCCCGAGTACATGTTGCCATCGTCGTCGTAAGTGGCCGTAAAGCCCCAGTTATTGGCCGTAGAGCCGGTGTAGGATGCAAACACCACTACTGGGTCGATGGTCAGCGGGCGGGCGGGGTCGTAGGTGCCCAGGGCAAAGCGCACCAGCTTGCCCGCCAGCACGTAGCGGCAGGCCACCGACTTGCGGCGGCCGGCGGCGTCGGTTTGCCAGGCCTGCGGGGCCCGCTCGGTCATGGTGCCCACGCTGGTGCGCACCAGCAGGTTGCCGGTGGGGTCCAGCGCCAGCCCGTCGGCGCCGTCGTGCCGCAGGGCAATGGCCGCCGGGTTGGCCCGGGGCGCCAGCTCAAAATCGTATTCCAGGTGCTGGTCGGCACTTTCGTACACGCGGGCACTCACGCCGGGCCACAGGCCGGCGTAGTGCAGCTCCCGAAAGCCGCGCACGTCGCGGACCCAGCGGCGGGCGTCGTTGCCGAGCAGGTAGTTGCGGTGTTCGGCCGTGGGGGTTGCGGCGGTGAGGGAGGCCGGGGCGGCACCCTCAAAATGCAGCGTCAGGGCGTGGCCGCGCACCGGGCCCTCAGTCGCGGTGCTGGGGCCGTCGTGCCCCAGTTGAGCCGGGCCGCCGTTGGCCAGCAAGGAAAATGTCAAGCCATCGGCTTCGGCAAACAGCCGGCCGCCGGGCAGAGGCGCGGCGTACCGCACGTGCGCATCCCACTGGCCTTTGTTTTCAATAAATTCCAGGCTGCTTTCGGCCGGGTGGGGGTGCTCGCTGGCTTGAGCTAAGCTGGCAATGGCCAGGAAGGGTAGAAGGGAAGCTGCCTTAAAAAGTAGCGGTAGTTTCATTCAAATCGATGAATAGAGATAGAGCAGAACCATAAAGGTAAAGCCCGAAAAATGGCGGGTCGCGCACCATTTTTCGGGCTTGAGATAAAAAGAGGTAGCCTGCTGGAATTGAGCTGAAATTTTCGCGGGGTTTCAGCGGCCGGTATTAGCGGCGCACTTCCACCCAGCCTTTCACCCTGCGGTCGTCGGCGTCGCGCAGCAGGTAGTAGTAGATGCCATCGGGCAGGCCGGAGGCGTCCCAGCTGTTGTGGTACTCGTCGGTCTGGTACACCCGCTGGCCCCAACGCGAGTACACTTCCAGCGAGGCCGGGCGGCAGGTGAACAGGGGCCGGAAAGTCTGGTTTTTCTCGTCGCCGTTGGGCGTGATGATGTTGGGAACGAACACCTCGCCGACTTCCACCGGCGAAAATCCCGTGAGCACCTGGCAGTTGCCGTAGCGCGCAGTGAGCGTGATGTGGTAGCTGCCGCCTTTCAGGTAGCGGTGGGTGGGCGTAGCCTCCGTGCTGGTGGGGCTGCCATCGCCAAAGTCCCAGCGGTAAATAGCGTTGGGTGCCAGCAGCACGGGCGTGAGCGGGAGGTCGAAGGGCGCGAGGCCTGCGTACTGGGGCGCCGCGGCGCACACCGGCAGGTTTAGGCCCACGTTTTGGGTCGAGGTGGGCGTGAGCACCACGGTGCGGGTGGCACTGACCTGGCACGGGCCCTGCGCCACGGTGTAGGTGAGCGGGAAAATGCCGCCGCGGTTGTTGGTGTTGGGCGGGGTGAAAAAGCCGCTGGCCGTCACGCCATTGCCCGTCCAGGTGCCGCCCGCCGGCGACTGGCCCCGCAGCTGAAACGGCTGGCGCAGGTCGGCGCAGAGCGTGGTGTCGCGCCCGGGTGTCACGGTGGGCGGCCGGCTCACCGTCACCTGCTGGCTGATGACGCCGCAGCCCAACGAGTCGGAGACGGCATACGAAATGGTGTGGGTGCCCACGCCGGCCGCGGCCGGGTCGAAGCGCCCGCCTGCCACCCCTGGTCCGCTCAACGTGCCGCCGGCCGGCGTGGCCGTAAGGGCCACCGCCGGCTGCGTAATGCACTGCGGCGGCACTGGGGCCAGCGTGGGCACAATGGCCGGCGCCACCAGGTAGCGCACGGCCTTGGTGCTGAGGCAGGTGCCCGTAGAAGCCACCGTGTAGCTGATGACGTACTGCCCCGGCCCCACGGCTGTGGGCACAAAGCGGTAGCCCCCGCCCGGAATGGCCTGCACACCCGGCCCGCTCCACACGCCGCCCGCTGGGCTGCCGCCCAGCGTCACGGCCCCGTCGTTCACGCACACGTAGCGCCGGGGGCCGGGGTCGGCCTGTATCACCTCAAAGTTCATTTTGAAAGCGCCGTTGTTGCAGCGCGCGCTGCCGTTGCGGGCGGTGTAGCTGCCCGCGCCCGGCGGCACCGGAAAGCCCACCGGCCCCCCGCCGCAGCTGGCGCACATGGCCTGGTACACAATGCCGCGCTTGTCAAACCGCGACGTGCCGCCGTCCACGTGGTCGGGCGGGCCGCCCAGCTGCCCAAAGAAGGTGGCGTAGTCGAGCTTGGTCATGCCCGCCCCAAATTGAGCCAGGTAAAAGTCCGAGCCGTCGGTAGTGGGCTGTACGGCAGTGGACGTGACGGGCAGGCCGCTGGTGGTGCCGCCGAGGTAGTCGCCGTTGTCCACACCGCCCCAGCCGCTGATGTACACCCGCTCGCAGTCGTCCACCAGAAAGGCGGTGGGCACCAGGTTGGGCCCGTTGCCCGCCCCGCCGCGGCTGCCAAAGGCCGTGCTGTAAAGGCTGGCCGTGAGGTCGGGGTTGAGCTTTTGAATAAACTGCGGGCCGCCGGCCGTGCCGTACAGGCCGGTCGTGATGGGAAACTGCCCCAGCGTTTGCCCCAGCAGGTAGGCGTTGCCGGCCGCGTCGAGCTGCAGAAAATAGGCCTGGTCGTAGCCACTCGTGCCGATGTACGTGGCGCGCTCCACCGTGCGGCCATCGGCGCTGATGCGGGCTGCAAACCCATCGGCGATGCCCCCCAGCGGGCTGCTGCGGTAGGCCCCGGCCGTGGCCGGAAAGTTGGTCGAGGTAGTGCCGCCGCACACGTACACGCGCCCTTGGCCATCAAGCTGCACCGAGTAGGCGGCATCGGCCCCACTCCCCCCGAAAATACCGCCCCACTGCATAAAAAGCGACGGTGTGAGTTTGCACACAAGAACATTATAGCCAGGACCTTGTGCCAAAAATCTGTCTAGCGGATTTCCCTGGCTCCCCAGAAAGACATCGCGCGAGTTTGTGGTGGAAGCAATGTAGATGTTGCCCGCCCCATCGAGCACTACATCCCCGCGAAAGGTGTCGCCGTAGTTGGCGGCCAGCGCGCCGTCCGCTAATACCCCGTCGTTGCCATTTCCGCCGATATAAGTGCTGGCTAGCAGCGCGCTGCCGTCGGCGCTGAGGCGGCTCACCACGATGTCCGAGCCGTTGGGCATGTCATACGGCGTCCGCCCGGCCCGGAAGGGGTCAAGCGGCGTGCCTCTGTAAAAGAGCCGTTGGTGGGCCCCGGCCGTGGTGGGGAAGTTGGTCGACGACGTACTGCCCATAATCACCAGCTCGTTCTGGGTGTTCACCACCAAGCTGTGTGGGAAGTCGGCGCTGTTGCCGCCCAGGTAGGTGGCCCACACTCGCGCCGCCGGGCCGGTCGCCGTGGTGTTGTACTTGATGAGGGCCATGTCCATCGCACTGCTGAAGCTGGTGCGGTAGGCGCCCGGCGTGGCCGGGAAAGTGCCGCCGTAGTTGTCGAACACAATGCCGCCCGAGTACAGGTTGCCGGCGTTGTCGTAAGTCGCCGTGAAGCCCCAGTTGTCGGCCGTTGAGCCGGTTAGGGTGGCAAACAGCACGGTGGGGTCAATGGTCAGGGCCCGGGATTTGTCATAGGCGCCCAGCGCAAACCGTACGGTGCTGCCCGCCAGCACGTAGCGGCAGGCCACGGGCTGGCACACGCCCGCCGCCGTGGTTTGCCAGGCTTTCGGCGCAAGCTCGGTGGTGCTGCCCACCGTGGTGCGCACCAGCAGGTTGCCAGCCGCGTCCAGGGTCAGGGAGGTGGCGCCTTCGTAGCGCAGGGCCACTTGGGCAGGGTTGGCGTGGGGGGCCAGCTCCACGTCGTACTCCAGGTGCTGGCCGGTGTTTTCGTACAGCGTCAGGCCGATGCCGGGCCACAGGCTGGCGTAGTGCAGGCGCCGGAACGCGCCCACGTGGCGGGCCCACCGCCGCTCGTCGCTGCCCACAAAGTAGTTGCGCTCCCCGGCCGTGGGCGTCTCAGCCGTGAGGCGAACGCGGGAACTGGCCTTCTCAAAATGCACGGTGTAGGCGTGGGCCGCAAAGCTGGAGCTGGCTCCACTTGAGCTGGCGGCCGTTTTGTTGGCCGTGCCCCCGCCGCCGTGGTGGTTGCTCATCAGGGCCGCGTCTACAAAAGCGTAGGTGAGGGCATCGGCCTGCACAAAGAGCCGGCCGGCCGGCAACGCGGCCTCGTACCGCACGCGGCGGTCCCACTGCCCTTTGTTCTGAATAAACTCGAGGCTGGCCGCGGCCGGCTCCACCGAAGCGGGGCGGGCCGGTGCCGCCTGCGCCGGCTGCAATGCCAGTAGTAAAAGCAAGACCAGAAGACGTTGGTAGACAGCGCGGAAAAGTGGAGCCATATAAGCGCGGAAGGCAGGAAAGAGGGGAAGTGGAAATTGTGAGCAGCCGGCGCAAAATGTGAAGATGCCCAGCGGCCCGAGCGGCGGCCGTGCAAATTTCATGCAGGCCTGGGCCCGGGTATCATTTCAAGTAGAGCTTATTGCATTTAAAGCCAGATTGGGCTCGGGGTTTGAAAGATAAATAAACTTTTAGCCGGCTGCGGCCTTCAACCTCGGCCGCTACCTTTGCGGCCCCTGTTGCTCGTGCCGTGCGCCGCTCTTTTGCCTTTAAAATTACGTTGCTCACCCTGGGCTGGCTGTTGCTGGCCATTGCCTGCGAGCAGGTGCCCGCCAGCGCGTTCTGGCCCGTGGTGTTTGGAGCCCTCACGACGCCCATTGCTCTGGTCCTCACTGCCCTGCTGGCGCTGTACTGGCTGCGGCGCAACTGGCGCGTGGCGGTGCTGCCCATTTTAGCCCTGGGGCTTACCTGGCCCCACGTGCAGCGCGGCCTGCCACTGCACCCCACCCATCTGGCCGATGCGGTGCAAGCCAAGCAGGTGCAGCTCACCGGTGGGAAAACCTTGCACACGTCTTTTCTGACGCGGCGTTCTGCGGGCAATGTGCTGCTGCTCTCGTCCAACGTGCGCATTTTCAACGTGTACTCGCAGCTGCGCGACGCCAACAATGCCTCGTCCAAAGATTTCATCCGCTGGCTGGCCCAGAGCCCAGCCGATGTGCTTTGCCTGCAGGAGTACTACAACGAGCCCCACGGCTCCCGCGACGACAAGAACATCTTCCAAACCGACGACCAGCTGGGGCGCGGCAGCGGCCGCCACTCCTTCATCTCCGTCACGCTCACCAACGGCATCGGCGCCGAGTTTGGGCTGGCCATTTTCTCGCGCTTTCCCATTGTGCGGCGGGGCACCATTCCTTTCGGCCGGCTCTCGCAAAACCACGCCATGTGGGCCGACCTGGCCCGGCCCGCCAACCGCACCGGCCGGGGCCGGCCCGATACCATTCGCGTGTTCAACCTGCACCTGCAAAGCATGAGCATGGCCGAAACCGACATCGTGGCCGCCACCGAAAGCCGCACCGGCCTGCGCCAGAAAGCCCCCAACCTGCTGCGGCGCTTCCGTAACGGGGCCAAAGCGCGCGGGGCCCAGATAGATACCGTGCTGGCCCACGTGGCCCGCTCGCCCTACCCCGTGCTGCTGACCGGCGACCTCAACGACCTGCCCTATTCCTACCCCTACGACCAGCTGGCCGACCACCTCCAGAATGCCTGGGCCACCGTGGGCAACGGCATCGGGGCTACCTACAATGGCAAGCTGCCCGGCCTGCGCATCGACCAGCAGTTTGCCAGCCCGCAGTGGGAAGTGCTGGGCTGCCAGGTGCACCGCGAAATCACGTGGAGCGACCATTTTCCGGTGGAAGGCCTCTACGAGCTGCGTCGCTGAACCAGAAGTGTTCCTCCCCGTTTGAGAAGGGACTTATCGTTTTCCCGCCCGCTACCTTTGCTCCATGCCGCTCTCGCTTTATAACACGCTTACCCGCAAGAAAGAAGAATTCCAGCCCGTGCACGCGCCCCAGGTGGGCGTGTACCTGTGCGGCCCCACCGTATACAGCGAAGCCCACCTGGGCAACGCCCGCGGCCCGGTGGTGTTTGATGTGCTCACGCGCTACCTGCGCTACCTGGGCTACCAGGTGCGCTACGTGCGCAACATCACCGACGTGGGCCACCTCGAAAGCGACGCCGACACCGGCGAAGACAAGATGGAAAAAGCCGCCCGCGCGGCCCGCATCGAGCCCATGCAGGTGGCCCAGCACTTCGCCAACCGCTACCGGCAGAACATGCTGGCCCTGGGCTGCTTGCCGCCCGATATTGAGCCCCAGGCCAGCGGCCACATCACCGAGCAAATTGGGCTGATTGAGGAAATCGTGGCCAACGGCTTCGGTTACGAAGTCAACGGCTCGGTATACTTCGACGTGCCCAAGTACAACGAGGCCCACCGCTACGGCAAGCTCTCGAACCGCAGCATCGAGGACCAGCTGGGCGGCACCCGCGACACCCTGGCCGGCCAGGACGAAAAGCGCAGCCCCCTGGACTTTGCCCTCTGGAAAAAGGCCGCGCCCGAGCACATCATGCGCTGGCCGTCGCCCTGGGGCGAAGGCTTCCCCGGCTGGCACCTCGAGTGCTCGGCCATGAGCCGTAAGTACCTCGGCGACCTGTCCGACATTCACGGCGGCGGGCTCGACCTCATGTTTCCGCACCACGAGTGCGAAATCGCGCAGTGCCAGGCCAGCCACACCCACACCGACGAGTCGCGGGTGTGGATGCACAACAACATGATTACCGTGAACGGCACCAAGATGAGCAAGAGCCTGGGCAACTTCGTGTTGCTGGGCGAGATGTTCAAAGGGCCGGCCGGGCCGCTGGTGCAGGGCTACTCGCCCATGGTGGTGCGTTTCTTCCTGCTGCAGGCCCACTACCGCTCGCCCGTCGACGTGAGCGACGACGCCCTGCAGGCCGCCCGCAAGGGCTACCGCAAGCTGATGAACGGCCTGCGCCTGATAGAGAAGCTGGTGCCCAGCAGCGACGGGGCCGAACTGCCCGGCGACGCCGACCTGCGCAAGCTCATGGCCGACCTGTTCACGGGCCTCGAAGACGACCTGAACACGGCCCGCACCATTGCGAGCCTGTTCAACCTGTTGCGCAAGTTCAATACTCTGGCCACCACACCGGCCGCGATGGCCGAGGTGTCGGGCCCGGTGCTAGCCGAGGCGGTGGCCGCTTACCGCACCCTGGTTGTTGACATTCTGGGCTTGCAGGACGAGCCGCGGGCCAACGCCGAGCAACTGCTGGAGCTCACCCTCAGCTTTTATTCCGAAGCCAAAGCCGACAAGGCCTACGACAAAGTAGATTTGATTCGGGCCGCGCTCAAAGGGCAGGGCATCGTCATCAAAGACACCAAAGCCGGGGTGGAGTGGGCCTACAGCGAAGAATAAGGAATTTTGTCATGCTGACGCAGGAAGCATCTTATCACGGCTGCTTTCGTCAGATTTAGTAAGCTATTGTAGCGCAGGCGTGATAAGGTCCTTCGCAAGCTCAGGATGACACTTTTAATGCTTCATAAACTTCGCCTTCCCCTGGCCGCCTTGGCCGGCCTGCTGTTGCTCACCGGCTGCCCGGACAAAAAAGCGGCCGAAACCTCCGAGGCCACCGCTCCTGCCGAAGCCAAGCTGCCCAAGGCCCCCGTCTTCAATGCCGACTCGGCTTATGCGTTCACGGCCAAGCAGGTGGCGTTTGGGCCGCGCGTGCCCAACTCCAAGGCCCACATTGCCTGCGGCGACTGGCTGGTGGCCAAGTTCAAGAGCTACGGCCTGAAGGTGATGCAGCAGCCCTTCGAAGCCATGACCTTCGACGGCACCAACATCCACGGCCGCAACATCATCGCCCAGTACCAGCCCCAGGCTGCCCGCCGCGTGGCCATCTTCGGCCACTGGGATACTCGCCCCTTTGCCGATGCCGACAAGACCCACAAAAACGCCCCCATGGACGGTGCCTCCGACGGCGCCAGCGCCGTGGCCGTGGCCCTGGAAATAGCCCGCGTGCTCAGCCAGCAGCCCGATAGCCTGGCCCCCAACGTGGGCGTCGACTTCATCCTCTTCGACGCCGAAGACTGGGGCCACGACGACGGCACCCAGGCCAAGCTGAAAAACCAACTCGAAGGCAGCAGCACCGACTCCTGGTGCCTGGGCTCGCAATACTGGTCTACCCACTTGCTGCCCGCCAACTACAAGGCCGAATACGGCGTGTTGCTCGACATGGTGGGCGCCAAAGGCGGCAGCTTCACCCGCGAGGAAACCTCCCGCACCAACGCCCGCACCGCCCTCGACAAAATCTGGAATACCGCCGCCCGCCTGGGCTACTCCGATTACTTCCGCTTCCAGGACACCGGCGGCATCACCGACGACCACGTGTACACCAACAAGGCCGGCATCCCGACCCTGGACATCTACGACCATCCTCCCTACGGCGACGACTACTTCCCGGCCTACCACCACGCCACCACCGACAACATGAGCATCATCGACCGCAAAACCCTGAAGGCCGTGGGCCAGACCATGGTGCAGTCGCTGTACATCGACTAAGGCTTCCGATTCTAAGTGAGATTTGAGGCGGCGGGTACCCGGAATTGCAACGTTCCGGGCACCCGCCGCCTCTACTGTTTTTACGCACTCTTTTTTCTGCGGCATGCGCCTTATCTACCTGCTCGGTTTACTGGCAATCAGTTTTTCTTCGCTGGCGCAGGCCCAGCTCAAGACCGTCGTCAGCCCAACTTTTTTCTTTCGGCAGCAGGTAGACGTGCGGCCTTACGCCGGCCGGCCCTACCGCGTGAGCGCCCGGGTGAAAGTAGCGGCGCTGGCCGGCGACAGCAGCAATGCCAACGTCTTCGCGGTGGTGTTGGATACCCACAAAAAATACGTGAAGAGCAGCGGCACTGAGTTTGGCCGGATGCGTACCCGGCACCGCGACGGCCGCTGGCGCACCTACACGAGCCACGGCAAGCTGCCCGGCACCGCGGGCTCGCTCACGCTGTGCGGGCAAGTGTACCTGAACGGCGCGTTTGGCTTCGACGATTTTACGGTGGAAGTAGAAACGGCCAAAGGCCGCTGGCAGCCGCTGCCGCTGGTCAACGGCGACTTCAACGTAGCCGCAGCCGACAGTGTCAGCGGCTTCCCCAACGGTTGGCGGCCCATTACGCTGGTGCCTGGCTTTAGCTACCGCACCGTGACCGAAGACGCCGGCAGCCCAGGCAACCGCTACCTGGAAATAACCGGTAAAAACGTGGTGCAGTACGGCAAGAATGCCCCCGCCGGGCATACCGTGGCCGTCAACGGCATCAAGGTGTACTACGAAACCTATGGCAGCGGCGAGCCACTGTTGCTGCTGCACGGCAACGGACAGTCCATCAGTGCCTTCAATGGCCAAATTCCGGAGCTGGCCAAGCATTACCAAGTCATTGCCGTGGATACCCGCGCCCAGGGCCAGTCGACTACCAATGGCCAGACGTTGAGCTATGACCTTTTTGCTGAAGATATGAGCGCGCTGCTCACGGCCCTGCACATTCCCGCGGCCCACGTGGTGGGCTGGAGCGACGGCGGCAACACCGGCCTGAGCCTGGCCCAGCACCACCCGCAGCAAGTGAAAAAGCTGGTGACCATGGGCGCAAACCTTTGGGCCGATACCCTGGCCGTGACGCCCGCCACGCTCAAGGAAGTGCACCAGGGTAAGCGGATGACCACGCTGCTCTGGCCCATTAACAAGCAGGCGCGCCAGGTGCGGCCGCTGATGGTGCTCCTGCTCGACTACCCCCACATGAAGGCCGCAGACCTGGCCAGTATTGCGGCGCCCACGCTGGTGCTGGCGGGCGAGCACGACCTCATTCAGGATGCCCACACGCGGCTCATTGCCGCCAGCCTGCCCCACGGGCAGGTGCAGATTTTGCCCGGCCTCACGCACTACGCCCCGCGCGAGAACCCGGAGGTATTCAACGCCGCGGTACTGAAGTTTCTGCAGGGCCAAGCCGAGCAGCCAGCCACTCGGCCCGCGAACTAGGCCCGCTCGGGCTCGAGGGTGCTGCCGGCGTCCGTCACATCCAGGCGCATGACCTGGCCGACGACCACGGCGTCGTTGGTGGGCTCGTGGCCAATGGGAAAGCCGTAGCCCACCGGGAAATTGTAGTGCCGGGCGTAGGAATCGATGATTTCCACGGCCGTGGTGCCGAAGGGAACGGCATTGTCGCGCATATCTGAGAAGTGGCCCACCACCAAGCCGGCCAGCCCGGCCAGCTGCCCGCTGCGGTGCAGGTGCAGCATCATGCGGTCGATGTGGTAGAGGTACTCATCGAGGTCTTCTAGGAACAGAATGCGCCCTTCGAAGCTGGCTTGCGAGGCCGTGCCCGTGACGGTGTGCAGCAGGCTTAGGTTGCCGCCCACTAGCTCCCCGGTGGCCGTGCCGGGCCGGTTGAGCTCGTGCCAGGGCGCGCCAATGGGCAGGGCCGGTTCGCCAAACAGGGCGCGGCGCAGGCTCTCGAGGGCCCGCTCGCCGCCTTCCTGGTGAAAGAGCACCGGCATCACGCCGTGGATGCTGGCGTAGCCCAGGCGCAGCAGGTGGCCGTTGAGCACGGTGATGTCGGAGAAGCCAGCTATCCACTTGGGCTGCTGGGCGAAGCGCGAAAAGTCTAGCCCGTCGACGATGCGGGCGGTGCCGTAGCCACCGCGGGCGCACAGAATGGCCCGAATGCTGGGGTCGTTGAGCTGCTGCTGGAAGTCGCGGCGGCGCAGGTCGTCGTTTCCGGCAAACTGGTGGTGCTCGCCGGCAATGCTGTCGCCCAGCACCACTTCCAGGCCCCAGCTTTCCAGGGTGGCGATGGCGGGGGCCAGCTCGGCGGCGCTGATTTTACGGGCGGGGCTGACGATGGCCACGCGCTGGCCACGCTGCAAAGCGGGAGGAAATAATGCCGACATAGAAAACGGAAAAAAACGACCGCAAATAACGCAGGACTTGGCGGCTATGCTACCGTGGTGCTATATGCGGGTGTTGTCGGTTAAGTTTGGGGAAGCAAGGAGCCAACCTCGGGGGCTGGTTCTGCGTCAAGCACACGGCACAGCTTTTACCATCGGCACCCTTTTCCTGATTCTATGAAGTCTACTTTACTTTTCGCGTTGTTGCTCTTGCTCAGCGTTTGGCACACGGCTTCGGCCCAAACGCCCATCGACACCACCGGCGGCCGTTACTACCGGCCGATTTTCCCAAACGTGACGGTGACTTCCGGCGTGGCGTACGGCTCGGCCGTCACCTTCGCCGGCACTACTCAAACGCTGCTGATGGACATTTACCAGCCCACCGGCGATATTGTTGCCGAGCGGCCGGTCATCATCTTCGCTCACCAGGGCGGTTTTGTCACGGGCTCGCGCACCGATGCCTACATGGTGAAGGTGTGCACCCAGTTTGCCAAGTTGGGCTACATCACGGCCAGCATCGACTATCGGCTGGGCTTCGCGCTGACGGGCTTGCGAGCTCCGGCCGATACCCCGCAGGTAGCCAAAGCCGCCATCCGGGGCATGCAGGACCTGCGCGCGGCGGTGCGCTTTTTCCGCAAGGATGCCGTTACTACGAATACCTATCGGGTCAGCCCAAGCCGTATCGCGGTTGGGGGTTCATCGGCGGGGGCGTTTGCGGCCCTCGAAGTTGGGTACTTAGACAAAGACAGCGAGGTGCCCGCTTACGTGGACCTCGCCGGTCTGGGTGGCATTGAAGGAAGCAGTGGCAACCCCGGCTACAGCAGCGCGGTGCTGGCTGTGCTCAACCTGAGCGGCGCCACCGAGCGGCCCAGCCTCATTGAGTTCGGCAATGCTCCATTGTACAGCATGCACGGCACCGCCGATGCCACCGTGCCCTACTTGCAGGGCACGGTGGGCTCGCTGCTGCCGCCCAAGTATGTGTTTGGCAGCGGCCGGCTCAACCCCTACGCTACTACGGTGGGCGTGCCCAACCGCCTGCGCACCCTGCGCGGTGCGGGCCACGTGCCCTTTGAGAGCACCACCGCTGCGGGCCTGGCCTATGCCGATACCGCGTATCGCGACATGCGCGAGTTCCTGCGGCCGCTCCTGGTTCCGGTCACGGCGCCGTCGTATCCCAGCCTGGTCATCAGCACGCCCACCAACGTAGCCGGGGGCTCTTACCAGGATATTACCATCAACAGCAGCCAGGCCGTGCTGCTGGGCAACATCACGGTGTACGGCACGCTGGTGGTGAAAAGCCAGACCGGCCAGACGCCGGGCTCGCTGAAAACCAATTGCTTCGTAGTAGACGGCCCCGGCAGCTTTGAGCTGCAGGCCGGCGCCACGCTGCGCATCTGCAGTCCCGAGGGCATTGCGGCCAGTGGGGCCACGGGCGCCATCCGTAACACCGGCACCCGGATTTTCAGCTCCGGTGCCGGCTATGCCTACGAAGGCACCACCGACCAGGTAACCGGCTCCGGCCTACCCGCCCAGGTGCGCGAGCTGGAAATAGCCTTGCCAGCCGCCAACTCGGTGACCCTGACCAACGCCCTGAGCATCAGCCAGCGGCTGCTGCCCACCAGCGGCACCCTGAACAACAGCACCCGCGCGCTCACCTTGCTGTCGGGCCCCGCCGGCACGGCCCTGTCCACACCCGGCCCCGGCACCCTCACCAGCGCACTCACCGTGCAGCGCTATATAGACCCTGCGGTGAATCCAGGCCTGGGCTACCGGCACCTGGCCACTCCGGTCGATAACGTGAAGACCGTAGACCTGGCCACGGCCTCGTTCACGCCGGTGCTCACGCCGGCCTACAACACCAGCACCCGTCCCGACCTGGTGGTGCCCTTCCCCAACCTGTTCGATTACGAGCAGGGCCGGGTGGCGACGTCTCCCGCCACGAGCTACTCGGCATTCGACAAGGGCTGGTTTGTGCCGCTTGATTTTAACAACGCCCCCGCGCCGCTGGTGCGGGGCCAGGGCTACGCCGTCAACCTGAAGGCCAACCAGACGCTGGCCTTCACCGGGCCGCTCAGCCGCAACAACGAAGACATTCCCGTGAGCCTCGCCGCGGCGGTTTCGCCCGATGCCGGCTGGCACCTGCTCGGCAACCCATTTGCCTCGGCCCTGAACTGGGACAACGTAACGGTGCCAGCGGGCATGAGCTCGGCCATGTACATTTTCGTGAGCACCAAGCAATACGAGGGCCGGTACCGCACGTACCTCAACGGCATGGGCGGTGTCGGTAGCACGGTGCCGCTGGGCCAGGGCTTCTTTGTGCGCTCCCTCGCCACGGCCCCCGTCACGGTTACTTTCAACCTGCGCGCCCGAATCACGGACTTTGCGGGGGCCAACGCCGCCACGCTGCAGCGCAGCACCGCCGATACCCGGCCGCGCCTGCGCCTGACCCTAGCCGATGCGGCCACGCCCGGCTCCCTTGACGAAACCTACCTCTACCTCGAAGCCGGCGCGACCGCCGGCCCCGACCTCGCCTACGATGCCGACAAGCTGCCCAACCCCAGTGGCCTGAACCTGGCCTCCGTAGCGGCCGGCCACGAACTGGCCATCAACGGGCTGCCCCTGCTCACGGCCGCGACCGTGGTGCCGCTGGCGCTCACCGCTCCCCACACGGGCACGTACGTGCTGGCCGCCGAGGACCTGGTCAATTTCACTCCCGGCACCGCCCTCACCCTGACCGATGCCCTCACCGGCACCCGCACCCCGCTGGCGGCTGGCACCCAGTACCGCTTCACGCTGGCCAGCCTCTCGGCGCCCAACCGGTTTGCGCTGGAGCTGCGCGCCGCCAACGTGACGGCCACCACGGCAGCCCAAGCCCTGGCGGCCCAATTGCAGGTGTACCCCAACCCGGCTTCGGGTAGCTTCCGGGTGCAGCTTCCGCTGCCGGCCGGGGTGCCGGTGGTGGCCGCTTGGCTCACCAATGGCCTGGGCCAAACCGTACGCAGTCAGTCGTTGGCGGCGCCCACCGGCCAGCTGCTCAACGCCGAGGTGAACGTGCTGGGGCTAGCGCCGGGCGTGTACCAGCTGCATCTGCGTGTGGCGGGCACCCCGCTGGTGCGCCGCGTGGTGGTGCAATAAGCGGAAACCCAATGCCTTGCTGGCCGGTATTACTATTGATAATACCGGCCGGCCTGGGGCTTGTGAAATCCTGGGTTGATGAGGCGTCCGGGTGGGCCGGTTGATTTTATTCTTTTGCTGTCTTAGACTGTATGTTATGAAATCAGCTTTTCTACTCTTCGCGGCTTTGCTGCTGGCGGGACTGCAAACCGCTTCGGCCCAGATTGATACCACGGGCGGCCGCTACTACCGGCCGATTTTCCCAAACGTGACGGTGGCTTCCGGCGTGGCGTACGGCTCGGCCGTGACCTTCGCCGGCACCACCCAAACACTGCTGATGGACATTTACCAGCCCACCGGCGACGCAACGCCCCAGCGGCCGGTCATCATCTTCGCTCACCAGGGCGGCTTTGTCTTGGGCTCGCGCACCGATCCTTACATGGTGGCCGTGTGCACCCAGTTTGCCAAGTTAGGCTACGTCACGGCTAGCATCGACTACCGGCTGGGCTTCCCGTTCACCGGCCTTAACGTGCCGGCCGACACGCCGCAAGTGGCCAAGGCTGCTATTCGGGGCATGCAGGACCTGCGTGCGGCCGTGCGCTTCTTCCGCAAAGACGCCGCTACCACCAATCTCTACCACGTTCAGCCCAACTACATTACGGTGGGCGGCTCGTCGGCCGGGGCTTTTGCGGCGCTGGCAGTGGGCTACTTAGATAAGGCCAGCGAAGTACCGGCGTATGTAGACCTCGCCGGCCTGGGTGGCATCGAGGGGGCCAGTGGCAACCCTGGCTACAGCAGTGCCGTGCTGGCCGTGCTCAACCTGAGCGGTGCCACCGAAAACCCCAGCTTAATTGAGCCAGGGAACGCGCCGCTTTGCAGCGTCCATGGCACCGCCGATGCCACCGTGCCGTATTTTCAGGGCCGGGTGGGCTCGGTATTTCCACCCAAGTATGTGTACGGCAGCGGCCGGCTGCATCCCCGGGCCACGGCCGTAGGCATCCGCAACACGCTGCGGACGTTGCGGGGTGCTGGCCACATTCCCTTCGAGAACAACGCCGCTTACGCCGATACCACGTTCCGCACCATCCGCGATTTCCTGCGGCCCAGCCTGGGCCAGGCCGGCACCGTCATTACCGCCATGAAACCGGGTAGTGCTAAAGCATTACCAGTGGCACAAGCCTACCCGCTTCCGGCCGAAGACGCCGTGCGGGTGCTACTGCCCGAGTCTTGGCCACTGCTGGCCGAAGCCCACTTGCTGGATGCCACCGGGCGGGCAGTGCGCACCCTCAGCCCCAGCGGGCGGGACCTAACCGTGCTGCGCGGCTCCCTAAAAGTGGGCATGTATTGGCTGAAGTTTCCCGGGCAGCTACCGGTTCGTATAGAATTCCAGTAGCCCTGCTGCTGAAATGAAAAAGCAAAGGCCCCATTCGTACGAATGGGGCCTTTGCTTTTTTTCGCGAATGAGTTCAAGCCTGACCCAGCTCAACTGGCAGCTCCAGCTACGACAGCGCCGCGTGCATCAACGTGAACGGTCGGGCAGGGGCAAGCCCTGCCCCTACCTATTTCACCGCATCAATGCGCAAACGTGGGCGCGTAGAAAAGCTCCAGAAAGTGGGTGATGGCAGCGGTTTCGAGTAAAAAGCCGTCGTGCCCGTAGCGCGAATCCAGCTCGGCGTACATGGCGCCGGGAATGTGATTGGCCAGCTCCCGCTGCTCGCTGAGCGGAAAAAGCACGTCGGAAGTAATGCCCAGCACCAGCGTGCGGGCGCCCACGCGGCGCAAGGCCGCCGGCACCCCGCCCCGGCCGCGGCCCAGGTTGTGGGTGTCCATGGCTCGGCTCAGGGCCACGTAGCTGTAGGCGTCGAAACGAGCCACTAGCTTGTCGCCCTGGTAGCGCTGGTAGGTGCTGGCGCGGTGCTCGCGCAGCAGGTGGTCTTCGGGGTCGGTTTGGGAGTCGACGTAGGCCGAGTAGCTGCGGTAGCTGAGCAGGGCAATGGCCCGGGCAGCGCGCAGGCCGTCGTCGCCCCCGCCAGGCTGGCCGGCGGCGTAAGTCGGGTCGGCCTCAATGGCCAGGCGTTGCGCCTCGTTGAAGGCAATGCCCCAGGCCGAATGGCGGGCGTTGGTGGCAATGACCACCAGGTGGTCGAACAAATCCGGCCGCTGCACTGCCCATTCCAATGCCTGCTGCCCACCCAGCGAGCCCCCAATTATCGTGTGAATGTCCTCCAGGCCCAATTCCTGGCGCAGCGCTTCGTGCGCCGCCACGAGGTCGCGGATGGAAAGCCGCGGGAAGTGCTGGTAGCGGGGCTGGCCCGTGGCCGGGTCCGCATCGAGTGGGCTGGTGCTGCCGTAGCAGGAACCCAACACGTTGGCGCACACAATAAACCAGTCGGCCGGGTCGAAGTAGCAGCCTGGCCCCACCAGGCCCGGCCACCAGCTCAGCACGTCGGCATTGGCCGTGAGGGCGTGGCACACCCACACCACGTTGTCGCGGTCGGAGTTGAGCTGGCCCCAGGTGCGGTAGGCCACGTGCGCGCCGGAAAGGGTTTCCCCGCTTTCCAGCAGCAGGTCGGGCAGGTTAAAAATATAGTCTTTCATGGGTGGTAGTTGCCAGTTGCTTGTTGTCAGTTATCGGCGGGTGCGGTTAGGTATCGGGATGATTAATGGTGGGAGCCACTGATAGGCAGCGGCTCCCGGCCAACAACTGACAATCGGGCTATACTTCCAGGGGTTGGGCGTGCTCCAGCTCGGGCTCGCCTACCTGGGTGCCCTCGGTGGGCAGCGCCGCGGTGTTGCCAATGGCCTCGAAGGCCTGCTGCAAATCGGCTTTGATGTCTTCGAAGTGCTCAATGCCCACAGAAAGGCGCAGCGAGGTCGGCGTGACGCCAGCCGCTAGTTGCTCGGCGTCGCTCAGCTGCTGGTGCGTGGTGGCCGAGGGCTGGATGATGAGCGTCTTGGCATCGCCCACGTTGGCCAAATGACTGATAACCTTCAGGTTGTCGATGAACTGGGTAGCCGACTCCTTGCTGCCCTTGAGCTGGAAGCTGAGCACGCCACCGAAGCCGCGCTTGAGGTATTTCTGGGCTAGGCGATGGTAGGGGCTGCTGGCCAGGCCGGCGTAGTTGACGCTTTCTACCTGCGGGTGCTGCTCGAGCCAGTTGGCGATTTTCAGGGCATTTTCTACCGTGCGGTCCACGCGCAGGCTCAGTGTTTCGAGGCCGATGAGCAGCTGCCAGGAGTTGAACGGGCTGATGGCCGGGCCAAAGTCGCGCAGGCCTTCTACCCGGGCCCGGATGATGAAGGCGATGTTGCCAAACGGCCCACCCTTGCCAAATACGTCGTTGAATACCAGACCATGGTAGCCTTCGCTGGGCTCAGTGAACTGCGGAAATTTGCCGTTGCCGAAGTCGTAGGTGCCGCCGTCCACAATCACGCCGCCGATGCTGGTGCCGTGGCCGCCAATCCATTTCGTAGCCGATTCCACCACGATGTGCGCGCCGTGCTCCAGGGGCCGGAACAGGTAGCCGCCCGCGCCGAAGGTGTTGTCCACAATCAGCGGCAGGTCGTGCTTGTTGGCAATGGCAGCAATGGCCTCAAAGTCCGGAATGCTGTAGCTAGGGTTGCCAATGGTTTCCAGGTAAATGGCCTTGGTCTTGTCGTCAATCAGGGCCTCGAAGCTGGCGGGATTGTCGCCGTCGGCGAAGCGCACCTCGATGCCCAAGCGCTTGAACGCCACTTTGAACTGGTTGTAAGTGCCGCCGTAGATAAACGCAGAGCTCACGAAGTTGTCGCCGGCCTGCAGGATGTTATTTAGGGCAATAAATTGGGCTGCCTGACCCGACGCCGTGGCCAGGGCCGCCACGCCGCCTTCCAGGGCCGCCACGCGCTGCTCAAACACGTCGGTGGTGGGGTTCATCAGGCGGGTGTAGATGTTGCCGAACTCCTTCAGGGCAAACAGGTTGGCGCCGTGTTCGGCGCTTTTAAACACGTAGGAGGTGGTTTGGAACAGTGGCACGGCGCGGGCCCCGGTGGTGGGGTCGGGCTGCTGGCCGGCGTGGAGTTGGAGGGTTTCGAAGTGCAGGGGCGAAGCGGACATGATGGCGGTATGTTTGGAGTTGAAAAAACCTGAATAAAACAAGAAAAAAGCGCGCAACGGTCTGAAAAGACGGTTTTTAAGCGCAGCGGAACCCCCACAAGCCCGTGCTGAAGATGTGGCCCGATTGGTCCGGCCACTGCGCGCCGAAAGGGCCAGCGGCGGGCACCGAGGGCCGCCAAAAAAATCCAGAAAGAAGGGGAGGGGTTGCCTAAGCCGAAATCAGCTTAGCAACAACACGGGCAACAACACATTCGCATTCGCTCTTGGCGCAACGCGGCGTTCTGGCCGCCTGGGGCCACAACGGAAAAGCCCGAACCTGCGGCGCACAAAGCAGCCGGAGCATTCGGGGCAACAAAGAAGGAAACAGCGGGATTTTCCATGGTACTCGATTCATATGCCCCGCCCCGGCTTGCGCCGATGGTGGGTAGGACTTGGCACCTTTCGCGCGGTCGAAGGTTGCCAGCGGGTCACAGAGCCTAGTCTCTCGCCGCTTCTCTATAAAACTTGAAACTACCCTGCCGCGAGCAGGGGAGTACCGTGATGGTGGTGAGCCAAATGTACGGAAGGAATTTTTTTATGTCCAACTATTGCACAGAAAAAAAATTCTTGCAGCCCAGCTTCACCGCGTGTTAGTTGGGCTGGGCAGCCGCCGTTTAGCGGCTCAATAAAACACAAAAAAGCCACCCTGAAACAGAGTGGCTTTTCTCACCTTTTTTCTGCAAAAAAGTACCTAGAGACTAGGTAGGGTCAACACCTGGCCCACTTCAATGTGGTCAGGGTTGTTGCCGATGAGGGCCTTGTTGGCCTCGTATATCTGGTGCCACTTGGCAGCGTCGCCGTAGTGGTGTTTGGCAATTTTGGAAAGCGAGTCACCGCTCACTACGGTATACGACTCACCGGTGGTAGCTGGATTGGCTGCGTTGTTATTCCCGAAAAAATCGGTGCCGCCAGCGGCTGGTTTTGCTGCCGGCTCTGCGGGCTTTTGCTCGCCTTTGTCGCTAAGAAAATCAAAGAGTCCCATGAGTTCGGTCGGTTAATATGGAAAAATCAGCAGGACCGGAATGCCATTGGTTGGTCCAACGAAGCTACTATACGGAGGAAGCCGGACGAGGTTTCGTCCTAAACCCTTTTGCGTGTGGGCCGTAAGCCGACGAGCCCGCTTTGCCGGGTTAGCCATCTTATTCCTTTCACCAACACCTCTGTTCCCATGAAAACCCAGTCGCTTTTTTCGCTTCGTTATTTCGCCAGCTTGTTGCTCTTGCTATCGCTGTTTGTTACGGCCTGCAGCAACGACAAAGGTAAAGTTGAGGGTGTGAATATGCTGTACGGCACCGACAGTAAGGTGTGGAAAACTGCTAAAGAAACCGATGCCAGCGGCGACAAAGTGAAGCAGACCGATGCACAAAAGCAAGAGGAGCTGCGCATTTTTGCCAACGGCACCTACAACATGACTGGGGCCAATGGCGCCGTATCGGGCAAGTACACGTTTGACCAGGCGGGCAAAACCCTCACGATGACCCCCGATAACGCTACCACCAGCAACACGTTCACCGTGGAAACCCTCACCGACAAGAAGCTCACGCTGAAGTCGGCCGATGGCGCTGCCTTGATGCTGGAAGCCGAATAATAGCCTCTTGCTGATTTGGAAAAGGCCCCGAACCACTGTGGTTCGGGGCCTTTTCTTGTTTACTGGCGGCTGGTTTTCCGGGGCTTATTGCTCGGGCATAGTTGGGTGCCGCAGGAATACCCGCGCCACCCAGCGCGGCAAAAACACCATGCCCAGCACCAGGTAGAGGTAGTAGGTGAACACGCGGTACAGCAGCACCATGAAGCTAGTCATGGTGGCCGTGCCAATGAATTTGCCGAAGAACGTAGGGAAGGCACCCTCCGCGATGCCCGCGCCGCCGGGCGTGATGGCTATCAGCAGGATGACCTTGTAGGTAATGTTGCGGGCGAAGATGAATAGGAACGTGCCCGCATCCATGGGCACAAAGGCCGCAATGAGGCAGCCAATGATGGCGTAGCGGGCCGTCCAGACAAAGACCGTGCTCACCGATGCGTGCCACCAGTAGCGCGGCCCGTTGCCGCGCAGCTGTACCGAAGCCAGCACCATTTCCTGACCGTGGCGGTAGGCTTTGCGCCGCCAGCGCCGCAGCAGCCGGAAAGAGAACAGCCGCACCAGCAGCCGGCGCACCGAGCGCGGGTTGACAAAAATGGCGTAGAGCATGAGCCCGGCGTAGAGCAACACAAAGAAGTAGCTCAACCCAAAGGCTATCCGCAGCGTGGCCACGAAGTTGGTTTGCAGGGCTTCGTGCGGGTAGAGCCCGGCCCCGGCCACCAGCACCACCAGCGGTACCATGAGCACGTAGTACAGGTTGTCGAGCAGGGCCGTGACCATGATGTAGGCCAGGCCCTTGCCCAACGGAATGCCTTCTTTTTCCAGAATAAACGGCGCTACTCCCGTGCCACCTTGCCCCGAGGGCAGCACACAGGAGGCAAACTCCCAAATCATAATCACGTCCAGCGCCTGCCGGTAGGTCAGCTCGTCCTCGGCAATGTGGCGGATGCGGTAGATGTAGCCAAAGTCGCGGGCTACCAGCACGAGCAGCGCGGCCAGCAGCCAGCGCCAGTCGGCGTTGCGCAGGGGTGCGAGGTCGCCGGGCTGGTAGCTTTTGTAAAACAGGAAGGCAACCACGCCCATGCCAATGACGACGGGCAGGATGAGGCGCGAGGGCCGCAACCGATGCAGAAAATGCGCGTCGTGTTCGGGTTGAGCAGGGAGCAGCTTGTAGGGCATTGAGGGGGAGTACGGCAGCCGGGCAAAAGTAGGGCCTAGCCCGGCAGCCCGCCGCTAGGGCCGGCCGCCGGGGCTGCCCGCGGGCGTGGTGCCGGCCGGCGTGGTGGTGCCGGGCGACGGCGCATTGGCCGGCGCATTGATAGGATTAGCGGGCGCAGTAGGCAGGCTGGCGGGCCGGCGCTGCGTAGAATCTTGCGGCTGCGCTGTGGGACGGGCCTGGCCCGGAATGGTACCGGGTAGCGTCTTGGTGGCATCAGTGGTGGTGCTGTCGGTAGCGGTGGCGGGCTGGGCGCCGGGCGCGGCCGTGGGAGTAGCGCCAGCCGGTGCGCCGGTGGGGCGAACACCAGGAGCACCAGCTGGGCGCGTACCGGGCATTCCGGCTGGGCGCTGACCGCCGCCACCTGCTGGTGCTGCTCCGCCACCACCGGCGGCGGGGGTAACGCCGCCGGCACCGGCGTCGCCGCCACCGCCGCCTTCGCCCTTCAGGTCGTCGTTGTTGATGCTCTTGCCGCGGCGCGGGGGCGCTACCGTGAGCTTGCCGATGCGGTAGTTGAGGCTCACCCGGAAGCCCAGGGTGTGCAATACGTTGCTGCTGGCCTGGTCGATAAGGGGCGACACCACCGTGTTGCGCACGGTAATGCTAGGGGTAAAGAAGTTATCAAACCCAAAGCCGAGGCTGCCGCGCTTCTCGGCAAAATCGCGCTTCACGCCCACGGTGTAGAACCCCTGGCCGCTCTGGTTGCCTTGCAGCTGCACCTGCCGGCCGCGGTAAAAGGCAAATGCCTGCACGCCCCACACCGGGGTAAAGTTGTAGGAGCCGCCCACGCGGCCGCTCATTACCCAGCCCTCGTTGGCAGCGTTGAAGTTGCGGTCGGGTACGTTGTTGGTGAGGGTGGTGTAGTAGAAATCGGTTCCTGCGTTCAGGTTAAACTTGCCGCTCGACATGTTGGCAAACACGCTGCCGCCGTAGGCGTTCTGCTGGCCAATGTTGGCGTAGGTGGTCGATACCGTGTCGACGCCACGCACCGTGCGCAGGGCCTCAATTGAGCCGGTGGTATTGCGGATGAACGAGCTGAAATTAAGGTTTAAGCGCTTGATGGCAGTACTGTAGCCCAACTCGTAGTTGTTGGTGTATTCAGGCGAGAGGTAGGGGTTGCCCTGGCTCACGTTCTTCGGGTTCGACGCGTTGAGGTTCGGGTTCAGGAACTGCAGCGAAGGGCGCTGAATGCGGCGGTTGTAAGCCAACTTGAGCACGTTGCTGTTGGCGAGGCGGCGCGAGAGGTTGAGGCTGGGCACCAGCACGCCGTAGTTGGGAATGTTGGCCGCCGCGAAGTTGGCAAAGTTGGCGTCGATGGTGGTGTACTCGTAGCGCAAGCCGGGCTTCACTGTGATGCCTTTGGGCAGGCTCAGGGTATAGGCCGTGTAGCCCGCTGTCACGTTTTGGCGGTAGGTAAACACGTTGTTGGCCGAGAGGATGGACGGCGCGGACAGCGACTCGCCGCCGGCCCCAAAGTAGGCCGTGCTGTAGTCGGAGTTCACGCGGCGCAAAATATCCTTTACCCCCATTTCCAGAATCTGGGTTTTGCTGATGGGGTTCTGGTAGTCGAGCTGAATGGTGTACTCCGCGTTGTAGCTCGGGTTATCGTTCATAATGCGGCTTGGGCTACCCAATGTCGCATTGAAGATGTTGTTAGTAAAGGTATTGCTGCGGTCGTTCCGACTGAACAGCGTGAGGATGCTGAACTCGTGCTGCGGCTTCTCGAAGCTGTGCGTGTAGTTCAGGCTGGCGTCCACGGTGCCCGAAACGTCTTTCACGGCCACGTCGCGCTGCGAGGACGAGAGCGGAGTGCCCGTCGGGGTTAGTCCCAGGTAGGTAGCCGAGGTCAGGCCGTCCTGGTAGTTGCGGCTGTTGCGGGTGCCGTAGCTAACCGAGGCCTGCAGGGAGTTAAACTTATTGAGGTCGTAGTCCCAGCCTAGGGTATAGCGCCCAAAAATCTGCTGCAGACGGGTATCGGCCGACTGAATGGTGGTCACGGGTGTGCCGCCGCTTAGGCTGCGGGTAGTCTGCACGTTCGAGAACTCGCCCGGAACGTTGTAGGAGCCCCGCCCGAAGCCGCCCAGTGAGAAGCCCATTTTGCCAGTGCGCAGGCTACCGTTCAGGCCCAGGTTGGTGCTGCGCAGGCCGGCGCTCAAATCCAGGCCCAGCGTGGCGCCGCGCAGGTTGTTGGTTTTGGTGATGATGTTGATGATGCCGCCGGAGCCTTCGGCGTCGTACTTGGCCGAGGGCGAGGTAATAACCTCCACGGTCTTAATCTGGTCGGCCGGAATCTGCTTCAGCGCGTCGGCAATGCTGCTGGCGGCAATGGTCGAGGGCTTGTTGTTGATGAGTACCTTGATGTTGCTGGAGCCGCGCAGGCTCACGTTGCCGTCGAGGTCCACGCTCAGC
Organism: Hymenobacter plasmatis; assembly: GCF_020711255.1. Classification (GTDB taxonomy): domain Bacteria; phylum Bacteroidota; class Bacteroidia; order Cytophagales; family Hymenobacteraceae; genus Hymenobacter. The sequence continues at coordinate 51,483 of NZ_JAJFAW010000021.1, read as the reverse complement.
AGGGGCACGCGCTTGAGCACGTCGGTGGCGTCGCCACCGCGGGTGGTCTGGTCGTTTTCGGCGTTGTACACCGTGCGGTCCACCCGCTCCTCGATGATGGCCTTCTGGCCGGTTACTACCACTTCGCCCAGCTTTTGGGCCGAGGCGGCCAGCGTTATCGGGCCCAAGTCGGTGGGGCTGCCGGCCGACACGAGCACACCGGTGCGCTCTTCGTTCTTGTAACCCAGGAAGCTTACTTGTACGGTATAGCTGCCTGCCGGAATGCCCGGCAGCACAAACTTGCCGTCGTCGCCGCACACGCCGCCGTTCACCACACTGCCAGTGGCGCCGTCGAGCACGGCCACCGTGGCGTAAGAAACCGGCTTGCCCGTAGCAGCATCGGTCACAGTACCAGTGATGCGGCCGGTCGCCGTGCGTGCGGGGGCCGGTGCCAAGGTGGCCGGCGCCGTAGGACGCCCGCCGGGGCTTTGTTGAGCCGAAGCCGAAAGGGTGATGCCCAGCAGGGCAGTGAACAGAACGGCAGCGGCCGGTAATTTTTGTATCATACAGTGCATAGCGGCCAAAGTGCCACAATTGGAGCCGGAGGTTGCATCCGGCGTCTTTTTTAGATAATAAAACTTAGCAACAGCTTGCCGGCTCAATCGGCTTGCCGATACACAAAGGTCCTCACGAAAGCCGCGGGCTTGGGCATAAACTAGATTACCAATGGTTAAACCCCGACAAACGCCCCGATTCTGCCGGTGCCCAACAACCGCTGTTAGCTCGGTATCGTACCTTTGTGCCAGCCCGATAATCTTTTAGCGGGTCAGGCGGTTACATCCCCGTCACCCATTCCCACCACGCCTGCCCTGATGATAGTTGAACCCGGCCCGCTCCTGGCGGCGATTGACTCGCCCGACGACCTTAAGAAGCTTGCTCCTGAGCAATTAGTCCAACTTAGCACCGAACTGCGCGAGTTTATTATCGACTCCGTGAGCATTTACGGCGGGCACTTCGGCGCCTCGCTGGGCGTAGTGGAGCTGACGGTGGCCCTGCACTACGTATTCAAAACTCCCTACGACCAGCTGGTGTGGGACGTGGGCCACCAGGCCTACGGCCACAAAATTCTCACCGGCCGCCGCGATAAATTTCCCACCAACCGCCGCTACCACGGCATGTCGGGCTTTCCAAAGCGCAGCGAAAGCGAGTATGACGCCTTCGGCGTGGGCCACAGCAGCACCAGCATCGGGGCGGCGCTGGGCATGGCCGTGGCTTCGGACTACAAGGGCGAGAAGGACCGGCAGCATATTGCCGTAATCGGCGACGGCGCCATGACGGCGGGCATGGCCTTCGAGGCCCTGAACCACGCCGGCGTGGCCAACTCCAACCTGCTGGTTATCCTCAACGACAACTGCATGAGCATCGACCCCAACGTGGGCGCGCTCAAGGAATACCTCACCGACATCACCACCTCCCGCACCTACAACAAGGTGCGCGACGAACTCTGGAACGTGTTGGGCAAGCTCAGCAAGTTCGGGCCCAACCCCCAGCACATTGCCCGCAAAGTAGAAGCGGCCATGAAGGCCACCCTGCTCAAGCAAAGCAACCTGTTTGAGGCGCTGAAATTCCGATATTTCGGCCCTGTAGACGGCCACGACGTGCAGCACCTGGTAGCGGTGCTCAATGATTTGAAGACCATTCCCGGCCCCAAAATCCTGCACTGCGTGACGGTGAAAGGCAAGGGCTACGCGCTGGCCGAAAAAGACCAGACGCTGTGGCACGCGCCGGGCTTGTTCGATAAAATCACCGGGGAGATTTACAAAAAGACTCCCGACAAGCCGCAGCCGCCCAAGTACCAGGACGTGTTCGGCCACACCATGGTGGAGCTGGCCGAGGCCAATCCCAAAGTCATGGGCGTGACGCCGGCCATGCCCTCGGGCTCGTCGCTGAACATCATGATGGCCGCCATGCCCGACCGTGCCTTCGACGTGGGCATTGCCGAGCAGCACGCCGTCACGTTCTCGGCCGGCCTGGCTACGCAAGGGCTGGTGCCGTTCTGCAACATCTACTCCTCGTTTATGCAGCGAGGCTACGACCAAGTGGTGCACGACGTGGCCCTGCAAAATCTGCACGTGGTGTTCTGCCTCGACCGCGCCGGTTTTGCCGGCGCCGACGGCCCCACCCACCACGGCTGCTACGACCTGGCCTACATGCGCTGCATCCCCAACATCGTGGTATCGGCCCCGATGAACGAGCAGGAGCTGCGCAACCTGATGTACACCGCCACCCTGCCCGAAAACGCCGGCCCGTTTAGCATTCGCTACCCGCGCGGCGAGGGCGTGATGCCGCAGTGGCGCACGCCGCTGCAGCGCATCGCCATCGGCACGGGCCGCGTGGTGCGCGAGGGTGAGGAGGGTGGCGTGGCCATCCTCAGCATCGGCCACATCGGCAACTACGCCGTGAAAGCCACCGAAACGCTGCGGGCCGAAGGCCTCGACGCGGGCCACTACGACATGCGCTTCTGCAAGCCGCTGGACGAGGAAATGCTGCGCGACATTGCCCGCCGCTACCGCGCCATCGTGACGGTGGAAGACGGCTGCCTGCCTGGCGGCTTCGGCTCGGCCGTGCTCGAATTCCTCACGGACCACGGCTTCCACCTGCCCGTGCGGCGCCTCGGCATCCCCGACCGGGTGGTGGAACACGGCACCCAGGACGAGTTGTACAAAGAGTGCGGTTTTGATGCCGCCGGCATTGCCGCCGCCGTGCGCGAGATGAGCGAGAAAGTGGCGACCAATGCCCTGGCTACGGTGCTGCGGTAGGCTCAGGGTTTAGTAAGTTCGTCAGTAAACAATAAAGCTGCGAATTGACTTTTGAAACACCACCGGCTGGGAAATCCTGGTCGGTGGTGTTTTCATTTAAAGCAATTCAACTCATGGCAACTACCACCACGTCAACATACCCCACCACCTTCGCCCTCGGCGGCGACCTCACCATTAACCGCCTCGGCTACGGGGCCATGCGCATCACCGGCCAGGGCATCTGGGGCCCGCCGGCTGACCACGACGAATGCATCCGCGTGCTGCAGCGGGCCGTGGAGCTGGGCGTGAACTTCATTGACACGGCCGACAGCTACGGACCCAACGTTTCGGAAGAGTTGATTGCCGAGGCGCTGTACCCGTACAAGCCGGGCCTGGTCATTGCCACCAAAGGCGGCCTGCTGCGCACCGGCCCCAACGAGTGGCCCATCGACGCCAGCCCCAAGCACCTGGAAGAAGTCCTGCACGGCAGCCTGAAGCGCCTGAAGCTCGACCAGATTGACCTCTACCAGCTCCACCGCGTCGACCCGGAAGTACCCTTTGAAAAGACCCTGGAGTTTCTGCAAAAAGCGCAGGAAGAAGGCCTAGTAAAGCACATTGGCCTGTCGGAAGTCACCGTTGAGCAGATTAAGAAAGCCCAGCAATACGTGAAAGTGGTGGCTGTGCAGAATATGTACAGCATCGAAAACCGGAAGTGGGAAGCTGAGCTGACGTATACCCGCCAGCAAGGCATGGCCTTCATTCCGTGGTACCCGTTGGCTGGCGGCAACTCGGAGGCACTGGCGGCGCTGGGCCAGCTGGCCCGGAAGCACCAGGCCACATCGCCGCAGATTGCGTTGAGCTGGCTGCTCCACCACTCGCCCAACATCCTGCTCATTCCCGGCACTTCCAAAGTGAAACACCTGGAAGAGAACATGAAAACGGCGGATATCCAGCTGTCGGCCGAGGACATGGCAATTTTGGACCGCATCGGCGCATAGCTGGATCTGATTTAGCTATAAATACCAAAAAGCCCTCGCAACATTGATTGCGAGGGCTTTTTGTGCGAGCCGCCGTGTTTCTTGTAAGAACGGTCATGCTGTGTTCATCGAACTGGAGGTCGGCACATTTAAGTATCTCGCTACGCTCGCGCCATTTGTCATGCAGAGCGCAGCGAAGCATCTTATCGCCGCTGAACGAATCGTTCGAACGTGATAAGATGCTTCGCTGCGCTCTGCACGACAGACGATTGTGGATTAGTTACGCGGTAAAGATGCTTCGCTTTGCTCTGCATGACACAGACTTACTTCTTGCCCACTTTATCCAGCACCGCCGCTACGTCTTTGGTTGAAACCTTCTGGCCAGTCTCAGCGGCGCGGTAGATGGCTTCGAGCAACTGCACGTCGCGCAGGCCCATTTCGCCGGGCACGCGGGTAAGTTTGTTGTGGAGCACGCAGTCGGCAAAGTCGTCCATCTGAGCGGCTTGCTGGTTGACGTTGGGAATGTTCATGGCGCTTTGGCTGGTGCGGCCCTGTAGGCCCCCATAGCCGAATGCCGGGGCCAATTCAGCCCAACCCTTGGTGGCTTCGGCGCGCAGGCGGCTGGCCATGTTTTCGGCGTAGGTGGTGCGGCAGTCGGCGGTGGCGCCATCGGCGAATTGCAGCTGCCAGTTCACGCCGGCTTCTACTTCCCTGAACAGCACGGGGTCCGTCTTCGGGGTAAACTTCGCCGTGACCGATACCGGCACCTGCCCCTTGGTGTAAATACAGCCCTGCAGGCAGTAGATGCCCATGTCCATGAGCGGGCCGCCGCCACTCAGGGCCTTGTTCACGCGCCAGGGCGTGTCGTTGTTAAAGCGAAAGCCGTTGTCGGCCAGCAGGTGCTGCACCGGGCCAAACACCTGTTGCTGGCCCAAGCGCATCATTTCGCGGTGGTGGGGCTCGAAGTGCAGCCGGTAGCCGATGCTCAGTTTCTTGCCTGCCTGCTGCATGGCCGCAATCATGCGGCGCGCATCGGCCACCGACGTGGCCATGGGCTTCTCGCAGATGACGTGCTTGCCGGCCTGCGCCGCCCGCACCACGTACTCGGCATGCAGGGCATTGGGCAGCACCACGTACACAATGTCGATGTCGGGGTTGTCGATTATCCGGTCGAAGGTCTTGTAATCGTAAATGCTGTTATCGGGAAGGTTGTACTGCTGCTTCCACCGCGCCGCTTTGGCCGGGGAGCCGGTCACAATGCCCGCCAGCCGGCACAGCTTGGTTTGCTGCAGGGCCGGGGCCAGCTCGCCGGTGCTGTACTTGCCCAGCCCCACCAGCGCCACACCCAGCTTGCGGTCGGCGGTAAGGCCATCGGCCAGCGTGCGCAGCGGACCGGCCAGGGCCGCCGGGCCGGCGATGGTGGCGCCCGCGCCCAGCGAGAGCAGGCGCATAAAATGGCGGCGGGAAGGTAGGTGGTCAGCTGAAGCTTTCATGGGGCAGGCCGTTGGCGATAAACAAGCGTACCTCCTGGGGCAACCGCGGGTTATGGTTGAGCTAACTGGAACAGCTGGTTTTGTGCGGCTTAGCGGGCCGCTTTACAACGTTTTCGGCGTTGGCTTGTAGTAGCCTCACCGGTTAAGTTTGCCACTGCACCAAGCGCACTTTTTACTTCCCGCAATGTCTTCATTTTTACGCTGTTTTTCGTTGGCTGCGGCCCTCATCGCCGGGGCCAGCAGTCGCGTACCCGCTCAGGATGCGCCCGCCACCAAGCGCCCGGACCGTGCCCAGCACCACGTCTTTGTTATCAATAATTTCCGGACCGAAAGCGGCGTGACCTTGCCGCAGGCCCGCGTGGTGTACGGCACCTACGGCCACCTCAACGCCGCCCGCGACAACGCCATTCTGCTGCCTTCGCACTACATGGCCAATCACCACGGCTACGAGTGGCTCATTGGCCCGGGCAAGGCGCTCGATACCGCCAAGGTGTTTTTGGTGGCTACCGAGCTGTTCGGCAACGGCAAGTCGTCGTCGCCCAGCAACACGCCCGAGCCCTACCACGGCCCGCGCTTCCCGGTCATGACCATTCGCGACAACGTGGAGGCCGTGCACCAGCTGTTGGGCCAGGACCTGAAAATCACCCACCTCAAGGCCATCATTGGCTTTTCGATGGGCGCCCAGCAGGCGTTTCAGTGGGCCGTGAGCTACCCCCACTTCGCCGACCGCTTGGTGGCCACTTCGGGCACCGCCAAAACCTATCCCCACGGCGTGGTACGCCTCGAAGGGCAAATAGCCGCCCTCACCGCCGATGCCGCCTTCAACAACGGCGACTACACGGCTCCGCCCACCAAAGGACTGGAGGCCTTTGCCATGGTCTGGACCGGCTGGCTATACTCGCAGGAATGGTGGCGGCGCGAGCTCTGGCGCGCCGGCGCCAAGCCCGGCACCACGTTTGAGCAGGTACTGCACGAGTACCGCACCCACTTCATTCCCGGCGCCGATGCCAACGACCTGATTCTGCAGATGCGCACCTGGGAGCGGCACGACGTGGGCACCACGCCCGCCTTTGGCGGCAACGTAGAAAAGGCCCTGCGCTCCATCCAGGCGCCCATTCTGTACATGCCTTCGGAAACGGATTTGTACTTCCCGCTCACCGATGCGCGCTACGAAGCTGCCTTCATCCCCGGGGTGGTGCTGAAGCCGATTCCGTCGTTGTGGGGCCACACCGCGGGCGCTGCGCCCAACCCCGCCGATGCGAAGTTTCTGAACGACAACATCCGCAGCTTTCTGGCCGCGAAGGGGCGATAGTTATTTCGAACCTCAGGCTCTTCGTATCAGGAGGGGCTGGGGTTGCTCTGCTCAGGGGCGGGCCGGGTTCACCAAAGCCGGATATCGGTAATGCCCGTGGGGATGGGCGGGAGGTCGCTGAAGCCCAGCACACACCAGTTGGGCTGGATGCCGAAGGCGCCGCCCTGCAGCACGTAGCTCACCCAGCGGGTAATGATTTGGCCGGTGTCGTGCTCGTTTTCCGGCTCCACTTCATGGAGCAGCAGCATGTCGCCCACCTGGAAGTTGCGGTCGTTTTCGCGCACATCGAAGGGCTTGTTGCCGGCTTTCATGGCGGCAAAGCAGGAGGGCCAGACTTTGAGGTCGTGCGTTTGGCGCTGGGCGGGGTTAGAAATCTGAAACTGGGGAACGAACTGCTCGGGGAATACAATATTGGTGTTCATGGCAAGGGGCATAATTAGGATAAAGCCCACCGCTCGTTAAGGCGCTCACTGTGCTGGCTTAACGTGGCGGCATGGGCTTAAGTGGCTACACAAGTATGTTCTTAAGATAGCGAAAAGATAGGAAAATAAAATAGCTCAAGGGTGTTTAACAGCAAGCAAATCAGGATGGTTCATCGGGTAAATGCCGCGGTGCGTTTTGGCCATACCGGACGAGCTTCAATCGTTTCTATCCTTATCTAAAACGATTTCGCAGCCAACCTTGCGGCAAATTGGGCTGAGTGCAAGCGTTTGCATTCTGGCTTGTACCCCGGTCCTAGCCACTATTCGCAGGGAATAAAAAAATAGAAACAGGGGTAGCTTTGGCCGTTTCTTCAGGCTCTCGGGCACATTCTTCCCTCATCCCGGCCATTGGGCGGCCGATAACTGCTCACTCCTGAATCGTGGAAACACACCAGCCGAGCGGGCACCGCTTAATTCAAGCCTACCTTCCCTTTCATCGACTCAAAAAGCTTTGCCGAGTCGAAACCCACGCCGTTTTTGAACACGATTTCCATCTGGCGCACCTGCTTGATGTCCTTATCCGGGTCCCCGTTGATAAGGATTAAGTCGGCGTGCTTGCCCGCTTCGATGGTGCCAATCTCCCGCTCCCGGCCCAGGTAAACAGCGCCGTTGAGCGTGCTGATTTTGATGGCCTGCACGGGCGTGAAACCCGCCTCGACCAGCAGCTCAATTTGTCGGCGATTGGAGTAGCCGGCAATGGTGCGGCCCGCGCCCGTAGGGTCGGTGCCGGCCACCAGCAGGCCACCGGCGTCGTAAAACTGCTTTTCCCAGGCCATTTCCTTCTTAAACAGCCGCACGCTGGCGGTGTCCTTGAGCTGGTTTTGTTTCCAGGTGGCCGTTTCGCGCTCCTGCAACTGCGGCAGCAGGGCATCGAGCCCGCCGCCCAGCACCACTTCGCGGTTGGTGTAGGGCTCGAACACCGGCAGGGTGGAGGTAAGCGCCACTTTCTTGCTCACCAAGAAGCTGATGAGACTTTTCATCTCGGGGCTGTTTTGGGGCAGCCGCAGCAGCGACTGGCGCGTCGCGTTGTCGCACACATCGGGGGCTTTGTTGGGCACGAAATCGGAGCTGGCCATGAAGCCGTGCTCCAGGTTGTCGATGCCAATCTCGGCGGCTTCCCGGTACGTGATGGAGCAGAGGTGCCCGGTTACCTTCAGGTGGCGCTGGTGGGCTTCCCGCACCACGGCCGCGAGGTCGGCGCGGGTGGCGTGCATGTACATTTTGAAGGACGTGCAGCCTTTGTCGGCCCAAAACTTCGTGGCTGCCGCCGCTTCTTCGGGGCCGTGTATCGTGTTCAGGGCCGGAATGTCCATGCTGGGCTCTTCCATGTAGGGCGCGGTTACGTCCATGTCGGGCCCGATGAGCTTGCCTTCGTCTATCATGCGCTTAATGGCCAGGTCGGTTTGCGGCTCGATGCTGCCGGCCGTGCGGATGGTGGTGGCGCCCCCGGCCAGGTACAGCCGTGGGAAGGAGTACGGCATCTGGGCAATGTTGAAGTAGCCGCCCACCGGCATGGTGTAGTACAGGTGCTCGTGCAGCATCACCAGGCCCGGAATCAGCGTCTTGCCCGCGCAGTTGATAACCTGCGCATCGGCCGGCACCTTCACTTTCTTCGCGGAGCCCACCTGCACAATGCGGCCCTTCTGCAGCAGCACGGTCTGGTGAAGTTGGGCTGGCTTACCGGTACCATCTATCACTTTGGCATCGATGAGGGCCACCGTCGGTGCATTCACCTTGATGTATTCCTGCACCTGCGGGGTGAACTGCTGGGCTTGGCCAAACCTCGCTGTGCTAAGGAGGAGAGATGCTAGAAGTTGGCGTTTGAAGCTAGGGGATTTCATGTGTGAAGGGCAGGCTACAGACAGCGCTCTTTGAGCAGCGGCATTCGACTAATGCATTGACGAGTGTCCAAAATAAGCGAATCAACTGCGGACCAGCTGAAAACAGCAGCCGTCCTCCCATCCTAAAATTTAACTTGTCCCGATAATTACTATCAGTCGTATCTGCTGAGCTACAGACGCTTAAAAGTAGTAAGTCTTCCCAACTCTGAATAATAGACATTGGTAAGAAGCTGCGGATTGGCATTTATGCAAAAGCTTAGAACTCCCTCATTCTTACAGCCCGCTTTTGGTTAGAAGGAATCAGTCGCATGTTAGGCACAAGGACAGCCGCAGGCCAAAAAGATATCAAGAACTTGCAAGTGAAAGAACCAAACTCGCTCTGAAATCAAACTCGCCTGACTGATGAGCTTATTTGGCTTATTTAAGCGGATTTGAGCGAAACTGAGGCTTTCCCCCTTTAGCCCAATAATGGAATAATAGCTAATATTCTATGGTTTATTAAAAAAATAATCTTGATAAAGCTTGAGGATGAGCTTAAGGGATTATATATTTGTAATATTCCGAAAAAAATAAACCTTTCAAGATTCAAATAAAACATAAATATGAAAAGTATCTACACTTTTTTAAGTTGCATTATTCTGCTGGTGTGCGGGTCCGCAATGGTTGGATATAGCCAGCCTGGTGGCGGTTGTTCTGGGCAGTTTACTTTGACTTACCCTACGGCATCAGGAAATAAAAGTGAATCTCTTAATAACGGCGATAAGAATACTGTTCCTGCTATATATTGCCCCACTAACGGTGCGGGAGGCGAAATATCACTGCAAGCAGACTCTCCTGAGAACATAACGGTAACCCGACTAAGTGACGGAGCGGTAATTAGTAGACTTACTTTCATCGCTTCAGAGGTAGCTTCTAATACTATCAAGGCAGTCTTCTTGCCAGGTACTCTACAGTCAGAGACTTATCGTATCTACTCAGTTACAACTACTTGTCAGTCGGCTAAGGATATTACTGTTGAGCTTACGATTGCACCTTCACTGACAATTACTGCCACTGCTAATGGCATAACTAGTACCAATCCGACCGTGTGCCCTGGAACACCAGTTACCATCAAGGCAAGGGGCGCATCTACTGGTTCTACGTATACTTTGGTTGCTAACGGTACAGCAACTCAGAGTAATTTAACGGGTGACTTTCTGGTGTATCCTAATGCGTCAACTACTTATACGGTCAGTACGAACACTCCTACATGTGGTAGTACTGTGGTTTCTCAAAACATTACAATCAATGCCATCAATTTAACGTTGACTTCAAATGTGTCCAATATCACCCAGGGCGGTTCAGTTACGCTTACCGCTACTGGTGGTGCTGCTGGTACCCCATATACATGGTATGAAAGGACCAATGCCAGCAGCAATTTTACGCTCATTAGTGGTGAAACAACGTCAACAATAACTCGTGCTCCTGCTAGAACAACAGAGTACAGAGTTTCGGGAACAACTTCGGCAGGCAATTGCCCGAGCACTGTTTCGCTTATTGTTAGAGTGAATAGCGCTCCTCTGCCAGTAGAACTCATCAGCTTCGAAGCAGTGCGGAATGATAAAGTAGCAGTTCTTACCTGGACTACTGCTTCCGAAAAGAACAGTGCTTACTTTGACATCGAGCGCAGCTTCGACGGCAAAAGCTTTGAGTCGGTGGGCCAACGTGCTGGCGCGGGTACGACCAGTGCCCGTACCAACTACCAATTCGTTGATACTCGTCTTGCCCAAACTGCCGGCACCGTGTACTACCGCCTGCGTCAGGTAGACGTAACGGGGGAGACCAACTACTCGCCGGTTCGCGCTTTGCAGTCTTCTGCAACGGCTCGTGCTATCAAGGCAGAAGTATTCCCGAACCCTTTCGATAAGACCGTAGCAGTGCAGTATTACTCGTTGGGCACCGACGCAGTAACGCTTACCGTGCGCAACGTGCTCGGTCAGACGGTCCTCACCCAGACGGCTTCAACCGCCGAGGGCGTACAGGAAATCAAACTATCGGACGCTGCTTCCTTGACCCGCGGAATGTATTATCTGACCATTCGTCAAGGCAATCAGCAGCAAGTAGTGCGGATTAGCCGCCAGTAGCATTTCTTCTCTCGACAACCTGTTGTTGACAAAAAACCCAGGACCATTGAAGGCCCTGGGTTTTTTGTTGGCTTTGCTGCCAGGCCTGGCAACTGGCACCGCCGGAGTCTTACAATCTGTGAACCGCAATCTGGGCATGCTTAAACCGGACCAGCAGCTAGGGCCAGCCAATGGTAAGTGAGCAGCTAACGCGGCAGCGGTTGCACAGCCCGCAACAGCCCGTGGTTGGCCGCAGTCTCACGTCTGGATGATGGGCGCGGAATCCCACTGTCCGCGAAACATTGCCATACTTAAGGTTATAAATAAAAACTTGAGCATTGCGAAGAAAAAACAATCGATAAATTGATAATTCCACCAATTTGCATTAACATTGTCAGCCTTCTGGCAGTTTGGAACGAAACATCGCCATAGTGATGGGTGGTAGAAATAAAGACAAAAAGCTCTTATTTTAGCTCCAAACAGCTTTTTTGGCTTGCTCTAGCTCAGCAGTAAGCATAAGCTTGTGTTTCCCGGAATTATCTCTCACGTCTAATGACACCGCCAATTTTGGCCTCTCATTACACAATCGATTGTGTTTGTTCTCACCAATTCCCACCAAGTTTTTTTATGAAAAAGTCAGTACCCAAATTAAATGGGTTAGCAGTGCCAGCCTTGCTCGGAGGCTTGCTGCTGCTGCCTGCCGTTGGCCAGGCAACCTCCCTGACACCGGAAAGCCTATCGGCAGCCTTATTTCAGGCGGCTGATGCGCCCGTTACCGGGCGGATTACCGATGAGAGCGGCGCGGGCATTCCCGGCGTTACGGTGCTGGTGAAAGGCACCAGTACGGCCACGCAAACCGACGCCGACGGCCGCTACAGCATTGTGGCGCCCGCCGGGGCCACGTTGGTGTTCTCCTTTGTGGGCTATGCCTCACAGGAAGTAGCCGTGGGCGGCCGCACCAGCATCGACGCCAAGCTGGCGGTAGACGCCCAGGGCTTGTCGGAAGTGGTGGTGGTGGGGTACCTGACCCAGAACCGCCAAAACGTGAGCAGCGCCGTGAGCAGCCTCGACGTGAAGGAGGCTACCAAGGCGCCCGTGCCCACCGTGACACAAGCATTGCAGGGCCGCTTGCCCGGTGTGCAGGTGCAGGGCTCGGGCGGCCCGGGCGACGCGCCGGTGGTCACCATTCGGGGCATCGGTACGCTGGGTGCGGCCGGGAGCTCGCCGCTGTATGTGATTGACGGGCTGTGGACCTTCAACATCCGGGACTTAAACCCCAACGATATTGAGTCGCTCACGGTGCTGAAAGACGCCTCTTCGACGGCGGTTTACGGATCGAGCGGCGCTAACGGAGTGGTGCTCATTACCACGAAAAAGGGCAAAGCGGGCCGTCCGTCAGTTAGCTTCAATGGCTACCGGGGGTTTGACCAGTTGCACAAGCGCTACAACCTGACTAATGCTAGCCAATGGGCCGACCGGGCCGTTATTGCCTACAGCAACGCCGGGCTCAACCCGCTAAATAACGGCCAAAATGGCCTCGCTGGGGCCGTGAAAGGGCCGGGCGGAGCCTTCAATCCCACTATTGACACGGACTGGCAGAAGGAGTTCTTCCAGACGGGCACGCTGGAAGATTACAACGTGGCGTTTTCGGGCGGCAACATCGGCGAGAAGAGCGCCAGCAACTTCCTGATTTCCGGCGATTACTTTCACCAGCAGGGCATCGTGAAGGGCCCGGACTTCCAGCGCTTCAGCCTGCGCCTTAATTCGGGCCTGACCCGGGGGCGGTTTAAGTTCCAGCAGAACGCCCAGCTTACCCACATCGATGCGACGCTGCTCAACGGCGGCTCGTTCATTGATGTGCTGACCATCATCCCAACCATTCCGGTGCATGACCCAGCCAATGAAGGCGGGTTTGGTACGGGCTCGCCGATACTCAACACCTTTGCTACCAACCCCATTGGGGCGCAGGAGCTGCTGCGGCGCACCCAGGCTGATAACCGCCTGGCGGGCAACGCGAGCATGGACGTGGCCCTGTTCGACTTCCTGAGCTACCGGCTCAACGCGGCCATCGACGGGCACATGTACAGCAACGCCGATGCGCAGAAATCGGGCATCCTGCGCCAAAACACGCGCATCAACACGTCGTCGCTGAATGAATTCCTGGGCTACGACGTGTTCCTGCTGGCCGAAAACACGCTGAACTTCACCAAGAGCTTCGGCGACCACCACGTAAACGTGCTCGGGGGCTACTCGGAGCAGCGCTACCGGCAGCACAACGTGCAGGCCGGCACGCAGGGCTTCACCAGCCTGCCCCAGTACTACTTTGAGCTGGATGCCGGCTCAACGAAAGGTGTAATCGGCGGTTCCACCACGGAAAATGCCAAACGCTCCTTCTTCAGCCAGGCTACCTACGACTACAAAAACCGCTACCTGATTTCGGGCAGCTTCCGCCGCGACGGCTCTTCCAAATTTGCCCCGCAAAACCGTTGGGCTAATTTCGGTGCCGCCTCGTTGGGCTGGCGCATTAGCGAAGAAGACTTCTTCAAAAATGCCCTGCCCCAGGTCAACAACCTGAAGCTGCGCGTGAGCTACGGCGGCAACGGCAACGACGGCCTGGCCGGCCGCTACGGCGGCAACTACCTCACCACGCCCATCATCGGCCAGAACGTGAACTACGTGATTGGCACCGGCCAAACCATTGTGAACGGCTCAACGCAGCTGGCCCTGAGCAGCCCCGACCTGCAGTGGGAGGAGCGGTTTACCAAAAACGGCGGCCTGGACCTGAGTGTCCTTGACAACCGCCTCACCTTGTCGGCCGACTATTACATCGCCGAGACCCGCAAGGCCCTGGCGCCGGTGCAGGTGCCCACGTACCTGGGCCACTTTGGCGACGTGCTGTACCAGAACGCCGGCAACATCGAAAACCGGGGCTTTGAACTGGCGTTGGGCTACCACGCCGGCAAGAAGGAGTTCACCTACGGCGCCGACTTCACGCTGACTACCATCAAAAACAAGATAACGGCACTGCCCGTGAAAGGGCAGGCGTTTGAGGGCGGCGAGGGCGTGACCCGTTCGGAGCTGGGCACCGGCCTGGGCGAGTTTTACCTGATTCCCTTCGCGGGCATATTCCAGTCGAAAGAGGAAGTGCTGGCTTACAAGAACGCGGCGGGCACCGTTATTCAGCCCTACGCTTCGGCTGGCGATGTGCGCTACACCGACGTGAACGGCGACGGCAAGATTGACAACGCCGACCGAGTGTACTCGGGCAGCGCCATTCCGAAGCTGCAACTGGGCCTGAACCTGAACGCCGCCTACAAGGGCTTCGACTTCTCGCTGTTTCTGCAGTCGGCCACCGGCAACAAGATTTACAACACGGCGCGGGTGGCGCTGGAGAGCTACAACGGCCCCAACAACTACAACGCCGACGTAACGCCCTGGTCGTCGACCAACCCGTCGACCACCACGCCGCGCCTGCTGCAGGGCGGTGGCGCCACGCCCGACCTGATTGCCGCGGCCGCTTCCAATGCCCGGTTCAACTCGACGCGGTGGCTGGAAGATGGCAGCTACCTGCGCCTGAAAAACGTGCAGTTGGGCTACACCTTCCCCCAGAACATGACCAGCTTCATGCCCAGCCTGGGCAGCGTGCGGGTGTACGTGACGGGCCGCAACGTGGTGACCTTCACGAAGTACACGGGCTTCGACCCGGAAATTACGGGCACGGGCTTCTACAGCCGTGGTGTCGATAACAGCGCTTACCCCAATGTGCGCAGCTTCATTGGGGGCCTGCAAGTCAACTTCTAAGCCGCTGGTGCTTAGCCCCATTCTTATTCATCGCCTCCCCATGAAATTCCCTAAAATTCCCGCTTTGTTGCTAGCCGGCAGCTTGTTGCTGACCACGGGCTGCGAAAAAGATTTGCTGGATAAAACCAACCCCAACGCGCCCTCGACGGCTCAATTCTGGAAAACCCAGGACGACGCCGTGAAAGGGGTGTACGCCTGCTACTCCGGCCTGCAGCAGTTTGCCTGCTACTACCGCAGCTGGCACTTTATGGTGCACCGCTCCGACGAGTCCTACAGCCAAAGCCCCTTCGTGGAGCTGGCCAACTTCACGCGCTTTGTGACGCCGGACAACAACTTCTTCATCTCGTCTTTCGCCTGGAACGACTACTACCGGACCATTTTCCGGACCAACCAGGTGGTAACCCACGTGCCCGAGATTTCGATGGACGGCACGCTGAAGAAGCGCCTGATAGCCGAAGCCAAGTTCGTGCGGGCCCTGTCGTACTTCGACCTGGTGTACCTGTTCGGCAACGTGCCGCTGATTGTGGAGGAGCCCATCGTGACCACCCGTGTCAAGCAGGCCACGCCGGCCGAGACCGAAGCGCAAATCATCGCCGACCTGCAGTCGGCCATCCCGGACCTGCCGCTGTCGTACCCCGACGCCGAGAAGGGGCGCGCCACCAAGGGGTCGGCCCAGGCCTTGCTGGCCAAGGTGTACATGCAGCAGCGCAAGTGGGCCGAGGCCTCGGCGCTCTTCACTACCATTATCGACTCCAAGCAGTACTCGCTGGTGAACAACTACCTGGACAACTTCACCGATGCCAACGAGAACAACCAGGAATCGGTGTTTGAGGTGCAGTTTACCGGCGCGGTGCTGGAAGTAGGCCAGGGGCAGGACAATGCGTCGTCGTCGGAAAGCCACGACCGGCCCAACTTCTTCGGCCCTCCCGGCCCCACGTTTGCCGACGTGCAGCCCCGCCGCTGGCTGCTGGACGAGTACAAGGATTCGACCGTGAACTTTGCGCCCAACAGCACCAAAAAGCACCTGATTGACCCCCGCCGCGACATCAGCATCATCCACGTCGGCAACCCCGACAAGTTCTACGGCAAAACCTTTGCCCAGTGGAACTGGAACCCCAACCAGCAGTACTGGCGCAAGTACCTGAATGACCGGACCCGCACGGACGAGAACTTCACCTCCGGCATCAACCACCGCGTGATTCGCTACGCCGACGTGCTCCTGATGCAGGCCGAAGCCCTGACGGAACTCAACCAGATGAGCGCCGCCCTGCCGCTCATCAACCTGGTGCGCCAGCGCCCTTCCGTGAACCTGGCGCCCCTCACGGGCACCTACACGCAGAACGCGTTGCGTCTGCTTATCCGCAGCGAGCGAGCCAAGGAGCTGGCCGGCGAAGGCACGCGCTGGTTCGACATCCTGCGCTGGGGCCTGATGGACAACCAGGCCGGCATCGACGAGCTGAAAACCCGCGACTCCGACTTTGCCAACTTCCGCCTGGGCATCTCGAAGCTGCTGCCCATCCCCCAGCGCGACATCGACATCGACCCGGGCGTGAAGCAAAATCCTGGGTACTAAGTGAGGTGGTGAGAAGGCCGTCCTGGGCTGCAACCCGGGGCGGCTTTATCGCTCTCAGCTCAATAAGTATTTCCGTCCGCTACTAGGTGCTTGTCCCGCTTTTTACATGAGTCAATCCCTCTTCGTTCTGATGCGCCGGCACCTGCCGCTGCTGCTCCTGCTGGGCGTGCTCAGCTGCAAAAGCGGCGGCGAGGCGGCGGTGGCGCCGGCTCCGCCGGTGATGCCGCCCACGAGCACGGCCACCTTCACCAACCCGCTGCTGGCCTCCGGGCCCGACCCGTGGGTGTACCAGAAGGACGGCTATTACTACTACATGCACACGACCAACACCAACCTGCGCATCTGGAAAACCGCGAACATGTCGGACCTGTCGCAGACCTCCAGCGTGGTGGCCTGGACGCCGCCGGTTACCGGCCCGGCCTCGGGCAACCTGTGGGCGCCGGAGCTGTATTTTCTGGATGGCAAGTGGTACATCTACTACTCGGCCGGCCCCGAAGGCACCAACCTGGGCCAGCAGCGCACCTGGGTGCTGGAAAACACCTCCGCCGACCCCACTGCGGGCAGCTGGGTTGACAAAGGCCGCCTGTACAACTCGACGGCCGACTATTGGGCCATCGACGGCACGGTGCTGGAGCAAAACGGCAACCGCTACTTCATCTGGTCGGGGCACAATGGCATCGACGCCATTCAGCGCCTCTACATCTCGCAGATGAGCAACCCCTGGACTCTCACCGGTCCGCGGGTAGAGCTCTCGCACCCGGAATACAGCTGGGAAAACGTGGGCCCGCCCTTCGTGAACGAGGGCCCCGAAACCATCAAGCACGGCGGCAAAACCTTCCTCGTGTACTCGGCCAGCTTCTGCGGCACCGACCAGTACGCGCTGGGCCTGCTCACCGCCAGCACCACCGCCGACCCCATGCTGCCGGCTTCCTGGACGAAATCAGCTCAACCCGTTTTCTCGCAGAGCCCCGCCAACCGGGCCTACGCTACCGGCCACAATGCCTTCTTCAAGTCCAAAGACGGCCAGGAAGACTGGATTATCTACCACGCCAACTCGAACCCCAGCGAAGGCTGCGTCGAAAAGCGCAACCCCCGAATGCAAAAGTTCACCTGGAACGCCGACGGCACGCCCAGTTTTGGGGTGCCCGTGGCCATCAGCACGCCCATCGCCAAACCCGGCGGGGAGTAGCCCCCAGCCACTTACTCGGCCCTCCTTTTCGACTTAAAAATCCCACCCTCTGATGCCGATTTTACTTCTATTTGCTCTTTCCCGACCTACTACAGCGCACTCCCATGGGCGGTGGTGGCGGGTGGGGGCGTTGCTGTTGCTGCTCCTGGGCTGGGCCGGCCCCCAGGCGCAGGCGCTGCAAGGCCCGATAGGCGCCCACGACCCGTCCACCCTTGTGAAAGACGGCAACAAGTACTGGGTTTTTGCTACCGGCCAGGGCATCTACAGCATGTATTCGACCGACCTGGTGAAATGGACGCCGGGGCCGCGCGCGGTGTTTGTTAATAATGCCTATCCGGGCTGGATTAACACCAAGGTGCCTGGCTTCCAGGGTAATTTCTGGGCGCCGGAGTGCGTATTTATGAACGGCAAGTTTTACCTGTACTATTCCTGCTCCACGTTTGGCTCCAAAGTATCGGCTATTGGGCTGGCTACCAACGTGACGCTGGACCCCGCCAGCCCCAACTACAACTGGGTAGACGAGGGCGAGGTAATCTCCACCAACGCCAACAGCACCGTCAATGCCATTGACCCGGCCGTGTTCAAGGACACCAACAACGACGTGTGGTTCACATACGGCTCGTTTTTCGGGGGCATCCGCATTACCCAGCTCAACGCGGCCACCGGCAAGCCCCTGGGCGGTACCAGCTACGCTGTGGCCAACGGCGGGGTAGAAGCCTCCTACCTGAAAAAGCACGACAACTTCTACTACCTCTTCATCAACCGCGGCGCCTGCTGCAACGGCATCAACAGCACCTACCACATTCTGGTGGGTCGTTCGGCCTCGCCCACCGGCCCTTTTCTGGACCAGAGCGGCACCGACCTCAACAACAACGGCGGCACCATGCTGCTGAACACGGCCGGCCGCTACGTGGGGCCCGGCCACACCGGCATTTTCGAGGAAAACGGCACGTCCTATTTCTCGCACCACTACTACGACTCTTACGACAACGGCGCCCCCAAACTCGGCCTCGCCAAGCTAACCTGGGACGCAGCAGGCTGGCCCGTGGTGAGCCGCGACTGGCTGGCCCCGGCCGCCGTGGCGGGCGCCCCCAGCCGCTACACCATCGCCACTTCTTCGGCGGCCAACAGCTTGGTCTGGCAGTCGCAGGGCTGCACCGGCGCGGCCGGCCAGGGCATTACGCAGGACACCCGCACGGGCAGCACTTGCCAGCAGTGGGACTTCACGGCCCTGGGCAACGGCGACTACAAAATCACCAGCGCACAAGGCGGCCTGGCCGCCAGCGTGGCCAGCTGCTCCGATGCCAACTTCGCGCTGCTGCAGCTTGGGGCTTACGCCAATCAGGATTGCCAGCAGTTTCACTTGGACCAGGCCAGCGACGGCAGCTTGGTGTTTGCGACGCTGAATAGCAACCGCGTGGTGGAAGTGCCATATGCATCTACCTCCCCCGGCGCGCAGCTGGGCATATTCGACTACAACGGCTGCACCTGCCAGCACTGGTTTCTGACGGCCTCGAGCGTTACCGCCTCCACGCCAGCTGCGGCCCTGACGGGCGTGAGCATTTACCCCATACCGGCGGTGCGGGGTAACTTCACGCTCGACCTAAGCGCGCGGAAATCGACGGAAGCCGTGACGGTGGAAGTGCTCGACCTGCAGGGCCGTTCGGTTTATCGCCAGGTAATTGAGCACCCGCAGGCCCGGCAGGCCGTGGCGCCGGCCCTGTGGCCGGGGCTTTTTCTGGTGCAGGTGCGCCAGGGAACGGGGCTGTTTACCCAGAAGCTGACCGTGTTGTAACCTTGTTTTTGCTTTTGCCAAAATCCCACTCACCCCATTCTTTCCTTGCTCAATTTTATGACTCACTCCTTCCGTGCCGTGCGTTTGGCCGTACCCTTCTCTAGCCTGCTGTTGCTGGCAGCCTGCGGCTCCAATAAAACCGCGGACCAAACCACGGCCTCGGCCCCGGCCGCTGCCGATTCCACCCAAACGAAATCTACCGCCATGCCCACCTCCGCATCCTTTGGCAAAACCAACGATGGCACCGAAGTGCAGCTTTTCACCCTCACCAACGCCAGCGGGGCCAAGGCCACCATTACCAATTTTGGTGGCACGCTCACCAGCCTCATCGTGCCCGATAAAAACGGCAAGATGGGCGACGTCATTCTCGGCTTCGACAACGTGAGCGGCTACCAGAGCCCCGAGTTCCTCAAGTCGGGCCCGTACTTCGGCGCCCTGATTGGGCGCTACGGCAACCGCATCAAAGGCGGTAAATTCGCCCTCGACGGCAAGACCTATACCCTAGCCACGAATAATGGCCCGAACACCCTGCACGGCGGCAAAGTGGGCTTTGATAAAGTGGTGTGGAAGGCCGAGCCCGGCACCTCGGCCGATGGCCAAACTCTGAAATTGAGCTACCTGAGCAAGGACGGCGAAGAAGGCTACCCCGGCAATCTAAACGTGGCCGTGGTGTACACCCTCACCAACGACAACGCCCTACGCATCGACTACACGGCCACAACTGATAAAGCCACGCCCATCAATCTCACCAACCACGCCTACTTCAACCTGAATCACGGCGCCGGCAAGGACATCCTGGGCCACGAAGTGACCATCCCCGCCGACCGCTACACGGTAGTAGACGCCACTCTGATTCCGACCGGAGAGCTGCGCCCCGTGAAGGGCACGCCTTTTGACTTCACCACGCCCCACGCCATCGGCGAGCGCATCGCGCAGGTGCCCGGCGGCTACGACCACAACTGGGTGCTGAACAACGCTGCCACGCCGCAGCACGCCGCTGCCACCGTGTACGAGCCCGTCACCGGCCGCACCCTGGAAGTGACCACCGACGAGCCCGGCATTCAGTTCTACACCGGCAACTTCCTCGACGGCACCCTAAAAGGCAAGGGCGGCACCGTGTACGGCAAGCACGCCGGCTTCTGCCTCGAAACCCAGCACTTCCCCGACTCGCCCAACCAGCCCAAGTTCCCCAGCACGGTGCTCAAGCCGGGCGAGACCTTCCACTCCGTGAGCACCTACAAGTTCGGTGTGCGGAAATAGGGAAGTAGCAAGCCTGTAGAAATATAAGCCCGTCATGCCGAGCGTAGCCGAGATATCTCGCGTGCAGCAGTAATCAAGCTAGCTCAACGAAGCGGGCGAGATGCTTCGGCTACGCTCAGCATGACAGCCAAGAACTAAAACTTATCTATTGATAACTGTGGAACAACAAGCTGCCACTCCCGCCTACGTCATCGGTGTCGACTACGGCACCGACTCCGTCCGCGCCGTGCTCATCGACGCCCGCACGGGTGCCGAAAAAGCCCAGGCCGTGCACCACTATGCCCGCTGGAAAACCCTGCAATACTGCAACCCCGCCCGCAACCAGTTTCGCCAGCACCCGCTCGACTACATTGAAGGGCTGGAGGCCGTGGTGCGCCGCGTGGCCCAGCAGGTGCCCGCTGCTCAAATCGCGGGCCTGGCAGTGGACACCACTGGCTCAACGCCCGGCCCAGTAAACGCGCAGGGCGTGGCCCTGGGCTTGCTACCCGAGTTTGCCGAAAACCCCAACGCCCAGTTCGTGCTCTGGAAAGACCACACGGCCCTGGACGAAGCCGCCGAAATTAACCACAAGGCCCGCACCTGGGGCGGTGAGGACTATACCAAGTTTGAGGGCGGCATCTACTCTTCGGAGTGGTTCTGGGCTAAAATCATGCACGTGCTGCGCGAAGACGCCGCCGTGGCCCAAGCCGCATATTCCTGGATGGAGCACTGCGACTGGATAACCCTGCTGCTCACCGGCGGCGACCTGGCCAGCTTCAAGCGCAGCCGCTGCGCCGCCGGCCACAAGGCCATGTGGCACGAGAGCTGGGGCGGCCTGCCCTCCGAAGCATTCCTCACGCACCTTGAGCCCAAGCTGGCCGGACTGCGCGACCGCCTCTTCACCGAAACCTACACCGCCGACGAAGTAGCCGGCCGCCTCTCCGAGGAGTGGGCCCAACGCCTCGGCCTGACCACCGATACCGTGGTGGCCGTGGGTTCATTTGATGCCCACGCCGGCGCGGTGGCGGGCGAAATCGAAGCCTATTCGATGGTGAAGGTGATGGGCACCAGTACCTGCGACATCGTGGTGGCGCCCACCGCCGAAGTAGGCAGCCACCTCGTGGCCGGCATCTGCGGGCAGGTGGACGGCTCCGTGATACCGGGCATGCTGGGCCTGGAAGCCGGGCAATCGGCTTTTGGCGACTTGCTGGCCTGGTTCCGCCAGATTCTGGAGTGGCCCCTGCACAACGTGCTGAGCAGCTCGAAGGTGCTCACGCCGGAGCTGCAAGCCGCCCTGCGCGACGAGATGAGCGACACGCTGCTCGTGCAGCTGAGTGCGGCCGCCGCGGCCGTCGACCCGGCCGAATCGCACGTGCTGGCCCTCGACTGGGTGAACGGCCGCCGCACGCCCGACGCCAACCAAGCCCTGAAAGGCGCCATCATGAACCTGACCATGGGCAGCAACGCCCCCCAGATTTTCCGGGCGCTGGTGGAGGCCATCTGCTACGGCTCCAAGCAAATCGTGGAGCGGTTTGAGCAAGAAGGCATTGCCATCAAGCAGGTGATTGGCATCGGCGGCGTGGCCAAGAAGTCGCAGTTTGTGATGCAGACCCTGGCCGACGTGCTCAACCGGCCCATCAAAATTGCGGTGTCGGAGCAGGCGCCGGCCCTGGGCTCGGCCATGTACGCGGCCGTGGCCGCCGGCCTTTACCCCGACGTGCTCACGGCCCAGAAGGCCATGGGCAGCGGCTTTGCCGAAACCTACCAGCCCAACCCCGCCCGCGTGGCCGACTACCAGGCCCGCTACAAGCAATACCAAGCCTTTGGACAGTTTGTGGAAGCCACGACCATCGGCCAGCCCGAGCCGGTAATGGAACCCGAAACGCCCGCCATCACGACCGCATGAGCCAGTACCAAGACCTGAAACAGGCGTGCTACGACGCCAACATGCAACTGCCCAAGCTCGGGCTGGTGCTCTTCACCTTCGGCAACGCCAGCGTGGTCGACCGCGAGCAGGGCGTGTTCGCCATCAAGCCCAGCGGTGTGCCCTACGACACGCTCAAGGCCGAGGACATTGTCATTCTCGACTTCGCCAACAAGGTGCTGGAAGGAGAGAAGCGGCCTTCGTCGGACACCAAAACCCACGCCGTGCTTTACAGCCACTGGGAGCACATTGGCGGCATCGTGCACACGCACAGCACCTACGCCACGTCGTGGGCCCAGGCTCAGCTCGATATTCCGATTCTGGGCACCACCCACGCCGACCACCTCACCGCCGACATTCCCTGCGCCCCGCCCATGGACGACGCCATGATAGCCGGCGACTACGAGCACCAGACCGGCTGGCAAATCCTGAACGAATTCCAGCGCCGCGGCCTCTCGCCCTCGGAAGTGGAAATGGTGCTGCTGGCCAACCACGCGCCCTTTACCTGGGGCAAAACCGTGGAAAAAGCCGTGTACAACAGCGCCGTCCTCGAAGAAGTAGCCCGCATGGCCTACCTCAGCTGCACACTGCGGCCCAACGTGCCGCGCTTAAAGGACGCCCTCATCCGCAAGCACTACGAGCGCAAGCACGGCGTGAATTCCTACTACGGTCAGTCGTAGTGTAGCGCGGACTTTTAGTCCGCGCCGGAACAACACCTAATGATTTAGGCGCGGACTAAAAGTCCGCGCTACTTTTTGACCAACTTAGATTAACGATTGTGTAAGCTTCGGCTTCCTCTTAATTCCACCCCTCCATGATTGATATTTCGCACTACGAAGCCTGGTTCATCACCGGCAGCCAGCACCTCTACGGCCCCGAAACCCTCGAGCAGGTAGCCCAACACTCGCAGCAGATTGCCGCCGAGCTCGGCACCAAGCTGCCCATCAAGATTGTGTACAAGCCGGTGCTAACCGGCCCGCAGGAGATTTACAAGCTCATGCAGGAGGCCAACACCACCGAAAACTGCGTGGGCCTGATTGCCTGGATGCACACCTTTTCTCCGGCCAAGATGTGGATAAACGGCCTGAAGATTCTGCAGAAGCCGCTGGCGCACCTGCACACGCAGTTCAACCGCGACATTCCGTGGGCCGACATCGACATGGACTTCATGAACACCAACCAATCGGCGCACGGCGACCGGGAGTTTGGCTTCATCGGCACGCGCATGCGGCTCAACCGCAAGGTGGTAGTCGGACACTGGCAGAGCGCGGCGGTGCACAACAGCCTCAGCGTCTGGAGCCGCGTGGCTTCGGCCTGGGCCGACTGGCAGGGCGCCAAGTTCGTGCGCTTCGGCGACAACATGCGCTACGTAGCCGTGACCGAAGGCGACAAAGTGGAAGCCGAAATCAAGTTTGGCTACTCGGTGAACACCTACGGCATCGGCGACTTGGTAGCGGTTATTAACCAAGTGAGCGACGAGCAGGTGAACGAGCTGCTGAGCATCTACGAGCAGGAGTACGAGTTGGGCGACGACCTGAAAGACGGCGGCGCGAAGCGCGAGAGCTTGCGCGAAGCGGCCCGTATCGAAGCCGGCATGCGCAAGTTCCTGCAGGATAACAACGCCAAAGGCTTCACCGACACCTTCGAGGACCTGCACGGCATGGCCCAACTGCCCGGCATCGCCACGCAGCGGCTCATGGCCGAAGGCTACGGCTTCGGCGGCGAAGGCGACTGGAAAACCTCGGCCCTGGTGCGCGCCATGAAGGTGATGGGCGCCGGCCTGCCCGGCGGCAACTCCTTCATGGAAGATTACACCTACCACTTCGCGCCCGGCAACGAGCAGGTGCTGGGCTCGCACATGCTCGAAATCTGCCCGACCATTTCGGAAGGCAAGGTGAAAGTAGAAGTGCACCCGCTGGGCATCGGCGGCAAGGCTGACCCGGCCCGCCTGGTGTTCAACTGCCCGGCAGGCCCGGCCCTGAACGCGACCATCGTGGACTTAGGCAACCGCTTCCGCATGATTGTGAACGAAGTAGAAGCCGTGGCGCCCGAGCAGGACCTGCCCAAACTGCCCGTGGCCCGCGTGCTCTGGAAAGTGAAGCCCGACCTCGCTACCGGCGCGGCCGCCTGGATTTTGGCCGGCGGCGCCCACCACACTGGCTACAGCCAGAACCTGACCGCCGAATACCTGGAAGATTTCGCCGAAATGGCCGGCATCGAGTTCGTCATTATCGACGCCGACACCAAGCTGCGCACCTTCAAAAACGAGCTGCGCTACAACGAAGTGGCCTTCCGCGGCTAAGCCGAATGAATTATAAAAAATGGTCATGCTGAGCGCAGCCGAAGCATCTCGCGTGCAGCAGTAATCCAGATGATTGCAACGAAACGAGCGAGATGCTTCGGCTGCGCTCAGCATGACGGCCTGGTAAGCGCTGACGCACAAATCAACTAATTCCCACCAACCATGACTTTCTCTAATTCCCGATTTTTGCTAAGCGCGGCGGGGCTGGCCCTGGCCGGCTTGCTGCCGGGCCACGCGGCCCGCGCCCAAGGCGCCGCTCCGGCCACCCTCACCGTGCAGGTGAACAAGCCGGGCGCGGCGGTATCGAAGAACATGTACGGCCTGTTTTTCGAAGACATCAACTTCGCGGCCGACGGCGGCTTGTACCCCGAACTGGTGAAGAACAAGTCGTTTGAAACCGACGACCACCTCATCGGCTGGAAGGCCATCCGGGGCGCGGCGGGCTTGGAGAGCTACATCATCTCCAGCGACAAGCCCATCAGCAACAGCAACAACCACTTCCTGCGGATGAGCGCCCGGACGGCCGGTCCCGATGCCGGTTTCGTGAACGAAGGCTTCCGGGGCATGGGCGTGAAGCAGGGCGCCGAGTACACGTTTTCGATTTATGCCCGCAAAGGGCCCGGCAGCGTGAGCGGCCTCAACGTGACGCTGGAAGAAACGCGCCGCCCCGGAGCTGGGCCCGAAACCCCACCCTCGGGCCAGGCGTTAGCTCAAGCTCAAATCACGGGCCTGACCAACGAGTGGAAGAAGTACACCGTGGTGATGAAGCCCTCGGCCACGGCCGCCCACGCCCGGCTTAAGCTGACGCTGGAAGGCGCCGGCACCGTGGACCTCGACGTGGTATCGCTCTTCCCGAAAGACACGTGGATGAAGCGCGAAAACGGCCTGCGGCCCGACCTCGTGCAGCTGCTCAAGGACATGAAGCCCGGCTTCCTGCGCTTCCCCGGCGGCTGCATCGTGGAGGGCATCACGCTCGACAACCGCTACCAGTGGAAAGAAACCATCGGCGACGTGGCTTCGCGCAAGCCCATGATAAACCGCTGGAACAAGGAATTCAAGCACCGCTACACGCCCGACTATTACCAGTCGTTTGGCCTGGGCTTCTTCGAGTATTTCCAGCTGTCGGAAGACATCGGCGCCGAGCCGCTGCCCATCCTGAACGTGGGCATGGCCTGCCAGTTCAACTCGGCCGAGCTGGCGCCCATCACCAGCAGCGCGGCAAAGGGCCCGAACGCGGCCGGCCAGGGCGACGAGCCCACGCTGGATACCTTCATTCAGGACGCCATCGATTTGATTGAATTCGCCAACGGCCCGGCCAGCAGTACCTGGGGTGCCAAGCGCGTGGCCATGGGCCACCCCGCGCCCTTCAACCTGAAGATGATTGGCATCGGCAACGAGCAGTGGGGCCCGCAGTACCTGGAGCGCTACGAGCCGTTTGCCAAGGCCGTGAAGGCCAAGTACCCCAACATGCAAATCGTGAGCAGCGCCGGCCCGGCGCCCGAAGGAGAGTTGTTCGACAAAGCCACGCTGAAGCTGCGCGAGCTCAAGGCCGAGTTCATCGACGAGCACTACTACGCCAAGCCCGACTGGTTCCGCCAAAACGTGGGCCGCTACGACAACTACCCCCGCACAGGTCCCAAAATCTTCGCCGGCGAGTACGCCGCCCAGAGCGTGGGCATCGCCAGCGAGAACAACAAGAACAACTGGGATTGCGCCATTTCCGAAGCTGCCTTCATGACCGGCCTGGAGCGCAACGCCGACGTGGTGGCCATGGCCTCCTACGCGCCCATGCTGGCTCACGTAGATGCCTGGCAGTGGACGCCGAACATGATTTGGTTTGACAATCTGACCTCCTACGGCACGGTGAACTACTACGTGCAGAAGCTGTACTCCCTCAACAAAGGCACCAGCGTGCTGCCCGTGCAGCTGCCCGGCAATGCCAAAAACGGCACCGATAACCTCTTCGCCAGCGCCGTGGCCGATGCCCCGACCGGCGACGTCATCGTGAAGCTGGTGAACTACTCCACCACGCCCCGCGCCGTGAAAGTGAACCTGGCCGGTGCCAAGAAAGTGGGTAAAGCCGGCACCGCCTTCGTGATGGCCAGCGACGACCTGAACACCCAAAACACCATTCAGGAGCCCAAGAAGCTCACGCCCAAGGAAGAGAAGTTCAGCGTGTCCGGCTCTACGGTGAGCTACACGCTGGCGCCAAATTCCTTCACGGTGCTGCGCATTCCGGGCAAGAAGTAGGGGGTATAGCCCCGCTACCTAGCACGCTAAATGAACGTCATGCTGAGCGCAGTCGAAGCATCTCGCGTGTGGTGGTAATCCTTTCGATTGAACGATTGAATTACTGCCCCCGAGCGAGATGCTTCGACTGCGCTCAGCATGACGTTTTGGTTTGAAACTTCTTCTAAGAAGCAGCAACGCACCCCATGAAACCAGCCCAACAACTGCTTGCATTGGCGGCTTTCGTGGGAAGCATTGCTCCGGTACAAGCCCAGAGAGCCGCTCCCAAAACCGACTTCCACCAGTGGGCCGCTACGCCGCCCATGGGCTGGAACAGCTGGGACTGCTACGGCCCCACCGTGACCGAGGCCGAGGTGAAAGCCAACGCCGACTACATGGCCAAAAACCTGAAGAGCAGCGGCTGGGAATACGTGGTGGTGGACATCCGCTGGTACGTGGGCAACGACACGGCCCATGGCTACAATGAGAAAAATCCCGAGTGGAACCTTGATGCCTACGGCCGTTTCATCCCGGCCGTGAACCGGTTTCCCTCGGCCGCGGGCGGGAAGGGCTTCCGGCCGCTGGCCGATTACCTGCACGCCAAGGGGCTAAAATTCGGCATTCACATTATGCGCGGCGTGCCGGTGGTGGCGGTGCAGCGCGAGCTGCCCATCCTCGGCACCAAGCTCACGGCGGCCGACATCTACAGTAAGGAGGGGCAGGCCCGCTGGTTGCACGACATGTACACGGTGAAAGCCGGGCCCGGCGCACAGGAATACTACGATTCGCTGTTCAAGCTCTACGCCTCGTGGGGGCTGGATTTTGTGAAAGTCGACGACCTTACGGAGCCCTACCACAAGCCCGAAGTGGAGATGATTCGGCGGGCCATCGACCGCTCCGGGCGCAAGATTGTGTTCAGCACGTCGCCGGGCGAAACGCCGATTGCCGAAGCCAAGCACGTGGCGGCGAATGCCAACATGTGGCGCACCGTGGGCGACTTCTGGGACAGCTGGGAGCAGCTCAAGGAGCACTTCGACGTGTGCGAGCGGTGGGCGCCGCACATCGCGCCCGGTGCCTGGCCCGATGCCGACATGCTGCCGTTGGGCCGCCTGGGCATCCGCGCCGAGCGGGGTGACGACCGCATGACTCGCTTCACCCGCGACGAGCAGTTTACGCTGATGACGCTGTGGAGCATCTTCCGCTCGCCGCTCATGTTCGGCGGCGACTTGCCCAGCAACGACGCCTTCACCCTGAGCTTGCTCACCAACCAACACGTGCTGGCTGTGCACCGCCGCAGCACCCACAACCGCCAGCTGTTTCGCCGAGATAACCTGGTGGCCTGGACCGCCGACGACCCCGCTACCGGCGCCAAATTCCTGGCCCTCTTCAATGCCCAGGACCAGGAGCTGGCCCCCGAAACCGAAGCCGCCTGGGCTAGCGGCCCCATCACCCGCCAAACCCCGGGCCAAAGCAAAGCTGCCGACGTCGACATCACCGGCGCCACCAAGCTCTACCTGAACGTGCGCAACGGCGGCGACGACATCGCCTGGGACCACGCCGACTGGCTCAACCCGGTGCTCAGCGGCAGCGGCAAAAGCACGCCTCTGAGCACGCTGCCCTGGAAAGCGGCTACCGTCGGCTGGGGCAAGGCCACCGTCAACAAA
Source organism: Hymenobacter plasmatis (assembly GCF_020711255.1). Classification (GTDB taxonomy): domain Bacteria; phylum Bacteroidota; class Bacteroidia; order Cytophagales; family Hymenobacteraceae; genus Hymenobacter. The sequence goes on along the minus strand of NZ_JAJFAW010000021.1, from coordinate 22,783 downwards.
AGCGTATCGGGCGCCGACCTGATGGTGGGAGGGAAGCGGTATGAAACCGGCATCGGCACGCACGCCAATTCCATTATCGAATACGACTTGCCGGCCGGCTACACGCGCTTCTCAGCCACCGTGGGCCTGGACCAGGCCGGCGCGGCGCAGAACACCGGCGGCACGCTCAGCTTTCTGGTGTTTACCAAGAACCCCTACCGGCCCGTCCCCGCCGATTCGGTGCGCGTGCCGGTGACACTGGCGGAACTAGGGTTGGCCAGCGGCGGTAGTATCCAGGACTTGTGGACTGGTAAAAGCCTGGGCCCAATGACAGGCGATTTTGCGCCCTATGTCCGGCGGCACGGCGCTAAGCTGTACCGCATTGTGAAAGTCAAAAAGTAACTCTTAGAACCTTGTAGAGACGCGAAGCTTCGCGTCTCTACCCCGGATTCATAACTACGGACTGCCATGATATCTCCGAAAACTTTCCTGCTGGTGCTGGGCCTGAGCGGCGCGCTGCCCGCCCTGGCCCAACGCGCCGACTACCCCATTCAGGCCGTGCCGTTCACCAAGGTGAAGCTAACGGATAACTTCTGGCAGCCGCGGCTCAAAACGAATACTACCGTCACCATTCCGGCCTCGTTCCAGCGCTGCGAAGCCACGAATCGGGTAAAGAATTTCGAGATGGCGGCAGCGCATTCGGGCAAATTCGCCACCACATTTCCCTTTGACGACACCGACATTTACAAGACGTTGGAAGGGGCGGCGTACTCGCTTAGCCTGTACCCGGACAAGGAGTTATCGGCCTACATGGATGCGCTGATTGCCAAAGTCGGGGCGGCCCAGGAGCCCGACGGCTACCTCTACACGGCCCGCACCATCGACCCGGCCCACCCGCACGCCTGGGCCGGCCAGGAACGGTGGGAAAAGGAGCGCGAGTTGAGCCACGAGCTCTACAACTCCGGCCACCTCTACGAAGCGGCCGTGGCCCACTGCCAGGCCACCGGCAAGAAAACCCTGCTCAACATCGCCCTGAAAAACGCCGACCTCGTGTGCGCCACCTTCGGGCCCGGCAAGCGGGCTGTGGCCCCCGGCCACGAAATCGTGGAAATGGGCCTCGTGAAGCTCTACCGCGTGACGGGCAAGCCGGAATACTTACAGACGGCCAAGTTCTTCATCGACCAGCGCGGTCACTACCCCGGTTACGATCCCAAAAGCAACGACGTGTGGCGCAACGGCCAGTACTGGCAGGACGACAAGCCCGTGGTAGCCCAGAAAGAAGCCGGCGGCCACGCCGTGCGCGCCGAATACCTGTACTCGGCCATGGCCGACGTGGCCGCTCTCACCGGCGACAAGCAGCTGCTGGCCGCCGTGGACACCATCTGGCAGAACATGGTGAGCAAGAAGTTCTACGTGACCGGCGGCACCGGCGCCGTGCCCGGTGGCGAGCGGTTTGGCAGGAATTACGAGCTGCCCAACGCCACGGCCTACAACGAAACCTGCGCCTCGGTGGCCGACATCTACTGGAATCAGCGCATGTTCCAGCTCCACGGCGAGGCCAAGTACGCCGATATCATGGAGAAGGTGCTTTACAACGGCCTGCTCTCTGGGGTTGGGCTGGATGGTAAGTCGTTTTTCTACTCCAACGCCATGCAGATTAAGAGTAGTGCCAGCTTCCCGCAGACCGAGCCGGCTCGGGCGGGTTGGTTTGAGTGCTCGTGCTGCCCCACCAATCTGGCGCGGCTGTTTCCGTCGCTGCCCGGCTACGTGTACGGCCAGAACGGCCGGGATATTTACGTGAACCTCTTCGTGAGCGGTAGCACCGATTTGGCGGTGAAGAACAAGGCCGTGCGCCTTACCCAGCAGAATAATTACCCTTGGAGCGGCGACCTGAAATTCACCGTGAATCAAGCTTCGACGTCCGATTTTAATCTGCTGGTGCGCATTCCGGGCTGGGCGCGCAACGAGGCCATGCCGTCGGATTTATACACGTTTGCCACGCCTTCGGCCGAGAAAGTTGTCATCAAAGTGAACGGCAAGCCGGTGGACTACCAGCTGAAAAATGGCTACGCCGTGCTGGCCCGCAAGTGGAAAAAGAACGACGTGGTGGAAGTGAACTTGCCCATGGAGGTACGCACCGTGGTGGCCAACCCCAAGGTGCAGGACGATGCCGGCAAAGTGGCACTGCAGCGCGGCCCGGTCATCTACTGCGCCGAGTGGACGGACAACGACGGCAAAGCCAGCAACATCATCGTGCCCGCCGGCACCACCTTCACCGCCACTGCCAAGCCCGACGTGCTGAACGGCATCACGGAGCTCACGGCCACGGTACCCGTTGTGAAAATCGACGCGGCGAATAACAGTATCAGCACCGTGCGCCAGACGCTGACGGCCATCCCATACTACGCCTGGGCCAACCGCGGCAAGGGCGAAATGACCGTCTGGTTTCCACAGCAGGTGACCGATGTAGACCTGGTGACGCGTAAAGTGGCGGAAGTGACGCAGGCGAAGTAGACAGGCTTTATCAATCCGAAAATGCGCGTCATGCTGAGCGCAGCCGAAGCATCTCTACCTCAATACTAATCCCAAGCGTCTGTCATGCTGAGCGGAGCGAAGCATCTTATCAAGTCGGCACGACTCGTTGAAACGTGATAAGATGCTTCCTTCGTCAGCATGACAGGAACGTGTTGGGCTAAGAAAACCTCATCCAAAACCACTCTGCATACCTGCCGGCTTCCTACGTACAACATGGCCCTTCGCTACCTCTGCTGCTTCCTGTTGCTCACCCGTCTCGTGCCCGCCATAGCGCAATCCACGCCTCCCATTTCCGTCGAAACCGAGCACGTGAGCCTGGTGCTGGCCGTGGGCGATAAGCAGCGCATTTTCCAGACCTACCTCGGGCCCAGGCTGGCCGCCACCGACCACAAGCTGCTGCCCAACCGCCACGAAGCTTACGTGCCCGCTGGCACCGACAACCTGTTTGAGCCCGCCCTGCGCGTGGTGCATGCCGATGGCAATCCGTCGATGGCGCTGGCATTTGCCGATGTGCAAACCAGCAAAACCGGCGACGATGTCACCACCACGACCATCCACCTGCGCGACCCCAGCTACCCAGTGGACGTGCGGCTGCACTTCACGGCCTACTACAAAGAGGACGTCATCAAAACCTGGACGGAAATCACGCACCGCGAAAACCGGCCGGTGGTGCTCACCAGCTACGCCTCGGCCATGCTGCATTTCGATGCCCGGCAATACTGGCTAACCCAGTTCCACGGCGACTGGGCCGAAGAAGCCAAGCAGGAGGAAAGCCGCCTCACCAGCGGCACCAAAGTCATCGACACCAAGCTGGGCACCCGCGCCGGCTGGTACCAGACGCCCAGCTTCTTCCTGGGCCTCGACAAGCCCGCCGAGGAAACCACCGGCGAGGTGCTGGCCGGCTCCCTGGCCTGGACCGGCAACTTCCGGCTGGCGTTTGAGCTGGATAATCAGAACTCGCTGCGCGTGTCGGCCGGCATCAATCCCTACGCGTCGGAGTACACGCTGCCGGCCAACCAGCCGTTCGTTACCCCCGAATTCATCTTCACTTACAGCACCACCGGCAAGGGCCAGGCCTCGCGCAACCTGCACCGCTGGGCCCGCCAGCACGGCGGCACCCTCGACGGTACCCAGCCGCGCCTCACGCTGCTCAACAACTGGGAATCCACGTTTTTTGATTTTAACGAAGCCAAGCTCGATGGCATCATGGCCGACGCGGCCAAGCTCGGCGTCGACTTGTTTCTGCTCGATGATGGCTGGTTTGGCAACAAGTACCCGCGCAATGGCGACACGCAGGGCCTCGGCGACTGGCAGCCTACCAAAACCAAGCTGCCCAACGGCGTGGGTCACCTCGTGAAAACCGCCAGCAAGGAGGGCATCAAATTCGGCATCTGGCTGGAGCCCGAAATGGTAAACCCCAAGAGTGAGCTGGCCGAAAGACACCCCGACTGGCTGCTCAAACTGCCCAACCGCCCCGACGACCTCTACCGCCACCAGCTGGTGCTCGACCTGAACAACCCCAAGGTGCAGGACTTCGTGTTCAACACCGTGACCGAGCAGTTGAGCAAAGGTGTTGCCTACGTAAAATGGGACTGCAACCGCATGATTAGCAGCGGATACTCGCAGTACTTGGGCAAAGACCAGTCGCATCTATACGTCGACTACGTGCTCGGCCTGTACAAGGTGCTCGAGCGCGTGCGCCAGCAGTACCCGCACCTGCCCATGATGCTCTGCTCCGGCGGCGGCGCCCGCGCCGAGTACGGTGGGCTGAAATACTTCACCGAGTTCTGGCCCTCCGACAACACTGATGCCTTCGAGCGTATTTTCATTCAGTGGGGCTTCTCGCAGTTTTTCCCCTCGAATACCATCGCCAGTCACGTCACCAACTGGAACCGCCAGCACACCCTGAAATTCCGCACCGACGTGGCCATGATGGGCAAATTGGGCTACGACATCGAGGTGGAAAAAATGACCCCCGACGAGCTCAAGTTCAGCCAACAGGCCGTGAAGGACTACAAGCGCCTGAGCCCCGTCATCTGGCAAGGCGACCTGTTCCGCCTGCGCTCGCCCTACGAGGGCAACCAGGCCTCGCTGATGTATGTGGATGAAGCCCAGCGCCAGGCCGTAGTTTTCGGCTACAACCTGCACACTCGCTTCCTCGAAACCGTGCTGCCGGTGAAGCTCCAGGGCCTTGACCCCACCAAGCGCTACAAGGTGGCCGAAATCAACCTCATGCCCGGCCAGAAGTCGCAGCTCCCCGCCCACGGCCAAACCTACTCCGGCGACTATCTGATGAAAGTAGGCGTGTTACTCAGCGACGGAGAAGCCAAGCCGCTGACCAGCCACGTGCTGGAGCTCACGGCGCAGTAGGATTTGAAAAAAGAACTTCATTCCGAGCGCAGCGACGCATCTCGCTCGCGCCATTTCGCGCCATTTGTCATGCTGAGGCACGAAGCATCTTATCAGGTTAGAACGAATCGTTGATGCGTGAGAAGATGCTTCACAAGCTCAGCATGACAGACAATTTTGATTGCTACCACACGCGAGATGCGTCGCTGCGCTCGGCATGACGTTCCGGAGTAAAGCTTACTTCACCGCCTTCACGCCCTCCGTGGTCATCACCACGCGCTTCATCGTGCCGTCCTTGTTGTAATACAGGTTGTCAATGCACACCGAGCGGCGGAAGCTGCCGCCGTCCGGGTTAATACCGCCGTTGTGGTAGATGAAGTACGATTGGCCTTTGAAGTCGATGATGGCTTGGTGGTTGGTGTTGGAATTGCCGGCCAGCTCGTTTAGAATGCCCTTGTATTCCCACGGTCCCTCAAGGCTGCGGCTCATGGCGTACACGATTTTCTCAGGGAACTGCGAGGCGTAGCTCAGGTAGTACCAGCCATTGTGCTCGTGCACCCACGGCGCCTCGGTGTATTGTGGCAGCTTGATGGGCTTGATGGGGCCGTCCAGCTCAATCATGTTCGGCTTGAGCTTGGCGTAGTAGCAGGTGGTATTGCCCCAGAATAGGTAACCCTGGCCTTTGCTGTCGATGAAAACAGTAGGGTCAATATCGGCCCAGCTAATCTTGTCGTCGGGCGTCATGTCGCTGCTCACCAGAGCCGAGCCCTTGGCGTCTTTGAATGGCCCAGTTGGGCTGTCGGCTACGGCTACGCCAATAGCCTTGCCGTGAATGCTGCCGTGCTCAACGGCCGCGTACCAGTAGAACTTGCCGTTGCGCGCAATCACTTGCGAGGCCCAGGCGTCGTCCTTGGCCCAGGCAAAATCCGACACCTTGAGTGGCACCGGGTGCTCAGTCCAGTTCACCATATCGGTCGAGGAGAAGCAGAGCCATTCGTGCATCACGTAGCGCTCCTGGCGGGCGGGGGCTTCGTCGTGGCCGGTGTATAGGTACACGGTGCCCTTCTGCACCATGGCGCTGGGGTCGGCGGTGTATTTGCTCTTGATGATGGGGTTGCCGCCCACCGTCGCGCCCAGCGTAGCAGGGGCCGCTGGCACGGTTTGCGCCACCGCGGCCGATGCTGCCAGGGCAAGGCCAAGCAAGCCGGTCAGCCGAAGGCCAAATACCGAGCGAACAGCCGGTTTGTGAGTAATCTGAGGAGCCTGCATTCGTTAGATTATCGATTGTGTAAATTGGGCTGAAAAAGGCGGCGGGCTCTATGCTCCGCCGCCTTTTTCAATTAATCTTTACGCCATTGGCAGTGCCGCCAGCATCGCTTTCAGCCCGGCTTCGGCATCCTTGCCCAAGTGCACGCGTAGAGTGCGGCGGTTGTAGCTCTGCAGCGCCTCCAGGTCGCCCAGGGCCTGGGCATTCTTGAAAGTGCCGAAGGTGTAGGAGCGACCGGGCAGCGCCAGGTCCTGCGGGTTGTCGTCGGTGAACTGCACAAACAGGCCGGTGTCGGGGCCGCCCTTATGGTACTGGCCGGTGCTGTGCAGAAAGCGCGGACCGTAGCCCGAGGTGGTGGCAATGTGCAGGGCCTGCTGCACGCGGCGGCGCAGCTCCTGCAGGCACTCGCTCACGGCGGGTGTTTCGGTCAGGTAGGCCTGCAAGCAGAGGAAGTCGCCGGGGCGGACTTGGGCAAAAAAGGCCTTCAATACTTCAGAAGCATTGCTGCCGCTCACGGCCGAGTAGTAAGACACGCCGTTTTCGCTGGCAACGGGCTGGCTCTTCTCGGGCAGGCTGCCCTGCTCTTCCACCACCTTCATTAGGCCGTCGGTGGCGGTTTTAGCGGCTTGCACGTTGGGCTGGTCGAAGGGGTTGATGCCGAAGACGGCGCTGGCTACGGCCGTGGCCACTTCCCAGCGGTAAAACTCCTGGCCCAGGTCCAGCGCGTCCTTCATCAGGATGGTGATGACCGGGTGGCCGGCCTGCTGCAATTGCTGCAGCCGGGCCGTGTTGTCGGCATCCGCTTGGCCCTCGTAGCCCACGTACACAAACACCCGGTCGTTGCCGTAAATGCTTACGTCGCCGAGCGGCTCGCCGGCCACCGGCAGAATGCCTTTGCCCTCCTTGCCGGTGCTTTCGGCGATGAGCTGCTCCAGCCACAGGCCCAGGTCGGCCAAAGAATCGGGCACGACGAGCGTGAGCTTGTCGCGGCCCTGCTCGGCCAGTACGCCCAGTGCAGCGCCCAGCTCCAGGCCGGGGTTGGTTTCTACCGCACCATAAGCGCCGCAGGCGCGCATCATCAGAATGGCGCGCTCCAGCAGCTCGCCGATGGGCAGGCCGTACAGCGCGGCCGGCACCAGCCCGAAGTAGGAGAGGGCCGAGAAGCGCCCGCCCACTTCCGGGAAGTTCAGGAAGATGCGGCGGTAGCCGGCGGCCGTGGCATCGGTCACGAACTTGGAGCCCGGGTCGGTGATGGCCACGAAGTTTTCGCCAGCCTTGTCGCCCTTCAGCTCCTTCAGCTTGGCGTAGAAATAGTCGCCGAAAGCCAGCGGCTCGGCCGTGGTGCCGGATTTGCTGGCCACGATAAACAGCGTCTCGGCCAGCGGCACCGACGCTTCAATCTGGCGCACCGTGCCGGGGTCTGTGGTGTCGAGCACCGACATCGGCAGGCCGTTCGGGCCCTGCTCAAACGCGGCTTTGAAGACAATGGGCGCCATGGTGCTGCCGCCCATGCCCATCACCACCACGTGCTTGAAGCCGGCGGCCTTTATCTCGTGTACAAACTGCTCAATTTCGGGCACGCGGCCCACCATCGTCTCGGCCACGCGCAGCCAGCCCATGTAGCTGCGGATGCTGTGCTGCCCGGCTTCGTCCTGCACCCAGAGGTCGGCTTTTTTGTCCCAGAAACCGGCGGTGAAATTCTTGTCGTTTAACTCTTGAACCTTCGCATCCACGGCGGCCTGGTACTGGCCCAACTGCAGGTCCTGTGCAACCACAGTCTGGGTCATGGCCGCTACGCGCTTCTTCTCAATCGACTCCATCAGCTTGCCGAAGGGCTCGTTGAATTTCTTGGCGCCGTCCACTTCCAGGAAGTTGGTTTGCTCTTCCAGGTTGATGCCCAATTCGGGCAGGCGGCGCAGCACTTCGCGGGCCTTGTCGATGCCTTCTTCGAGGCGCACGGCGGGCTGGCCGCGTTCGCGGAAAATGTCGAGCGTTTCCACCGGCACGGTGTTCACCGTCTTCGGGCCGATGAGGTTTTCGACATACTTCAGGTCGTCGTATTTCGGGTTTTTGTTGCCGGTGCTGGCCCACAGCAAGCGCTGGGTTTCGGCACCCTGGGCCTGCAGCGCCTCCCAGCGTGGGCCTGAGAAAATCTCCTTGTACATCTGGTAAGCCAGCTTGGCGCTGGCCAGGGCCACTTCGCCCACCAGGCTTTGCGCTAGGGCGCCTTTTTCGCCGCCCTCGGCCGCGATTTTTTCCAGCATGGGGTCAATCAGCACGTCGATGCGGCTCAGGAAGAAGCTGGCCACCGAGTCGATGCGGGCCAGCGGCAAGCCGGCTTTCGCGCGGTCTTCCAGGCCGGCCAAGAAGGCTTCGGTTACCAAGCGGTAGCGCTCGAGCCCAAAAATCAGGGTCACGTTCACGTTCACACCCTCGGCAATGAGGCGGCGGATGGCGGGCAGGCCTTCCAGCGTGGCCGGCACTTTTATCATCACGTTGGGACGGTCCACGGTTTTCCACAGGCGCAGGCCCTCCTCGATGGTGCCTTCCGTGTCGTTTACCAGCGTCGGCGATACTTCCAGGCTCACGTAGCCGTCGCTGCTGGTGTGCTCGCGGTCGTACAGCGGGCGAAACAGGTCGCAGGCCTGCTGCACGTCGGCCACGGCTAGGCTGGTATAGATTTCGTCGGTCGTTTTGCCTTGCAGGGCCAGCGCCTTGATGGCCGAATCGTAGTCGGTGCTGTCGCCGATGGATTTGGCAAAAATGGCCGGGTTCGACGTCACCCCGCGCAGGGCTTCGTCGGTGATGCGGCGCTGCAACTTGCCGTCAATCAGGATGGGACGACTGATAAAGTCCAACCAGAGGCTCTGGTCAAACTCGCGAATGGCAACGAGAGGGTTCATAGAATTTCAGTTAGTAAGTGCGCCAAAGGTCCGGAAAGAACCGCTTTGTTTTCAATTACGGTTGGTGGAATTGTGGAAAGAAGCTGCGATAAGCCCATCATGCCGAGACTACCGAGGCTTCTCGCGCCGTCTGTCATGCTGACGAAGGAAGCATCTTCTCAGATTAGCGCAAGTCGTTGAGGCGTGAGAAGATGCTTCGCTGCGCTCTGCATGACAGACGACGGGCAGACGCAAGCCATGCCAATCGGTTATTGCCCGACGGCCACGGCGGGCCAACCGTCCTTATCCCAGCTCAATTTTTCGATGCGCAGTTTGGGGCGGCCCCGGTCAGAGGCATCGTAGCCGTGGAAAACCAGGTAGTCCACGTTGTCGAACGTGCAGACGGCGTTGTGGCCCACGCCGTACCACTTGCTGTCGCCGGCCAGCACCACCGTGCCGCCGCCCTGGTCCAGCGCCAAGCCGGCGCGGTCTACGTACGGGCCAGTGATGCTGGCGGCGCGGCCCACCATCATTTTGTAAGTGCTTTGGGGCCCGCGGCAGCAGTAATCGAATGAGGTGAAGAGGTAGTAGAAACCGCCTTTTTTGAAGATGAACGGGCCTTCGATGGCGCCATCGCCGGGCAGCGAGTCGTTGAGCTTGGGGTCGCGCGGGCGGTGGGCGATGGTGCGCCACTGCTCGGGCTGGGCGGGGGCGGTGAGGTCGGGCCGCAGCTTCACGAGCTTGATGCCGTCCCAAAACGAGCCGAACGTAAGCCAGGGCGCGCCGGCCGCGTCGCGGGCCAGGTTGGGGTCGATGGCGTTCCACATATCGCGGCCCGGCACCGACTGAATGACCCGGCCGTGGTCGACCCACTTAAAGTCGGGCGAGGCTGGATTCAGCGTTTTGTTGGTGACCAGCCCAATACACGAGGTATTCTTGCCGAAAGCCGATACCGAGTAGAACAGACTGTATTGCCCGTTGGCGAAGGAAATATCCGGTGCCCACACGTGGCCTTTAAAGCCCGGCACGGCCGCCACGGCCCAGGTCGGTGGCGCAGCAAACACCGGTTTCTCAGCCTTCCAGGTTTTGCGGTCGGCCGACGACCACACCGCGATGCCCATGCCCGTGCAAAACAAATAATACGTGCCCTCCTGCCGAATCATGACCGGGTCGTGGGCCGGAATGGCTCCCGTAGTAGCGGGCGCAGTTTGGGCAGTGGCCCCGAGGCAGGTTAGCAGCAGCGCAAGCAGAAGCAGTTTGGGCATAACCTAGCGGTAAGATGGATTAGCGGTTGTGCAGAGCCTGTAGGCGCTTGCAGTATCTGCCAGCCAGCCAAAGTTATATCTTTTCACAATCGTTTGTGTGAAATATTTTTTAAATTGCTGTTTCTTCTGATGAAAAAAAGAGGAAACCGGTGTTACGCCAAAAACAACCAGGCGCCGGGCCTTACCGCATCAACAGCCGCTTTCCATCGGCCCAACGGCCTGCGCAGAATTTGGCCCAGGCCCCATGGCCGGTGCGTTACGGTAGCGCTTACTTTACTATTAGGACCAGTAACTTTACACGACTTTTTACCCTCTTTGCTCTAGCAAAATGGCAGCACGCCAAAACCTTCCGAAACCAACCGACGCGGCCAGCAGCCCCGTTTCTATGGCCGATTTGGCTCGGGAACTGGGCGTGTCCATGACCACGATTTCGCGGGCGCTGAGCGACCACCACAGCATTGGGCCGGCCACCAAACAGGCCGTGCTCAAGCTAGCCAAAAAGCTCAATTACCAGCCCAACCACCTGGCGGCGGCCCTGCGCAAAGGCAAGAGCAAGCTGCTGGGAGTCATCGTGCCATACATCGAGGGGCGGTTTTTTGCCTCCGTGGTGCACGGCATCGAAACCGCTGCCAGCAAGGCCGGCTACAGCGTGATTATCTGCCAGTCGAGCGAAGACGTGGTCCAGGAGCGCAAAAACGTGGAAACGCTGCTGAGCGCGCAGGTGGCCGGCATTCTGGTGTCGGTGTCGCGCAATACGCTGGACTTCCGGCATTTCGAGAAGGTGCGCAAGCACGGCGTGCCGCTGGTGTTTTTCGACCGCATTCTGGAGGGCGACAACGTGAACGCCGTGGTGCTCAACGACCGGGGCGGGGCCAACCAAGCCACCCTGCACCTGCTGGAGCAGGGCTGCCGCCGGATTGCGCACCTGGCCGGCCCGCTGCACCTGAACATCTACAAAAACCGCCGTCAGGGCTACCTCGACGCCCTGGAAAGCTTTGGCATCGCGCCCGACGAAAGCCTGATAGTGGACTGCGACATGACCCTGGAAGGCGGCGCCGCCTGCATGGCTCAACTCCTGGAGCTGCCCAACCCGCCCGACGCCGTGTTCTCGGCCGGCGACTCGGCCATCCTAGGGGCGCTGCAACTGCTGAAGAGCCGCGGGATTCGCGTGCCGCAGGACGTGGCCCTGGCTGGTTTCAGCAACGAGGCCCTGACCTCCGTGGCCGAGCCCATGCTCACCTCCGTGGACCAGCGCTGCGAGGAAATGGGCCAGGCAGCCTTCCGGTTGTTTAAGGACCTGGTCGATGCCGAGGGAACGGCGTTTTCGCAGCGACAAGTGGTGCTGCAGCCGCAGCTGTTTGTGCGGGCCTCGTCGTTGCGCACCGACCACGCCTGAGGAGGCAGTAAGCCTCATTACCAGCGTGAAAGGCTGCAGCCGGAAGCGCCGGGCTGCTACTTCTTGCCCGCAATAGCTATTGGCTGCTGCGAGGCGCTACTTTTGCCTTCATGTCTGCTACGCCCAACCAGCCCACCATCGTGTTTCTCCACGGCTTTGCCGAAAGCCGGGAGGTGTGGTCCGATTTCACTCGCTCCTTTCCCGATGGCTACCGGCTGCTGGCGCCCAACCTGCCCGGCCACGGCACCAACCTGGCGCCCGTGCCCGACTTCTCGATGGAGGCCCAGGCCCGCTACGTTATCGATTACCTCAACCAGAAAGGCTGCTCCGAGCCCGTGCTGCTGGTGTGCCACAGCATGGGCGGCTACGTGGCCCTGGCCCTGGCCGAGCGCTGGCCCCAGCGCGTGGCCGGCCTGGCTCTCATCAATTCCTCGGCCCTGGCCGACACCGACGAGAAGCGCCAGAACCGCGAGAAAAACATCGGCTTCGTAGAAAAATATGGCGTGGCCAAGTTCATGGAATCCTTTGTGCGCCCGCTCTTTGCGCCCACCAATCGGGACAAGCTCACCGATGCCCGCGCCCTGCTGGAGGAGATTGGCAAGGTAACCCCGACCACCACCATCACCGGGGCCCTGCGCGGCATGGCCGCCCGCCCCGACCGCACGGCCGTGCTCAGCAACGCCAAATTCCCGGTGCTGATGGTAGCGGGCAAGCACGACGTAGCCGTGCACTTCGAAGACGCTGTGCGCCAAGCCGCGCTGCCCGCCGAGGGCCACGCGCTGTTTCTGGAATGCAGTGGGCACCAGGCGTATCTGGAGCAGCCGGAGCAAACGCGCCGGAGCGTGCTGGCCTTGGCCGGCGCCGTGTTTGGGCGATAATAGCCGATTGATTTACTGGATTTTGAACGTGACGGGCAGTACGTAGTACACCCGGGCCGGCTTCCCGCGCAGCAGGGCCGGCGCCGTAGCGGCGGGGAGCCTCTGCACCACTCTCAATACCTCAGCATCCAGTGCCTGGCCCGCCGTGCCCAGAATTTGGGCGTTTTCAATGGCTCCGTTTTCGGCCACTTCAAAATAGGCGTTTACCTCGCCCTGCTGGTCGGCGCGCAACGCTTCGGCTGGGTATCTAACCTGCATTTGAATGTAGCTCGCCAGGCCCTGGGGCGATGAAGCGAATGCCGCAGCCTGGGCCGGGTTCTCTAGTTTGCGGTCGATGTAGGCAAGGCGCTTGGCCAGCCACACGCTCATGGCCGGGTCAAATTGAGGCATTTGGTCAGCGTAGCTGTAGGGCTGCGCGGCCTGGGGAGTACTAAAGTCCAGCAGCAGAGTGACTTTGGGCGCGGTGCCAGGAGCAGCTTTGGGGGCAGGAGTGCCAAGCTGCCAGGCCGGCATGCGCGCCTCCAGGTCTGGCAGCACGGATGCTGCCACCTTGATTAACGATTTATTCAGCGGAGCCGGCGGGCGCACGACGCTGAAGCGGTGGGGCTGTCCATCGGGTTGCAGCTCAAACTTCGCCAGCATGCGGCCGGCTGGGGCTGGCATAAGTAACCGCGTGCTGCGGTACACGAAGGCCCGCAACGAATCGGGGCCGCCTGGATAGCGTGGCCCTTGGTAAGCAGCCGGTGGCGCCGGCGCTTGGGCTGAGGCAGTGGAAGCCACGGCCAGCAGCAGTACGGCAGTAAGAAGCTTGGTAAACGGGTTTGTCATTAGGGTAGATAATGGGGCGGAAGCATGCAAGCTACTGTATAATCAGATACAGAAAAGCGCGCTCCGCTTTCATCAACCCTTATACCAGCCCGCTCAGGCGCTCGAAGCCAGTGCCGAGGATGGCCGCGTCATCGGCCCCGAGCCAGTCCTTGAGCAGGGTAGCGTAGATGCTGCGGAAGTCCACCTGGTGGCGCAGGTCGCCCTGGTCGAGGTTGGCCAGGTCGGGGGCATTGTTGAGCACGCCTTTTTTCTGGAGGGCGCCGCCCAGCAGAAACACGTTGTTGGCGGTGCCGTGGTCGGTACCGTTGCTGGCGTTCTGGCCCACCCGGCGCCCGAATTCTGAGAACACCAGCACGAGGGTGTTGGCCCACTGGTTGTTCTGCTTCAAATCATCGGCCAGCGCCGCCAGGCCGTCGCCGAGGTCGGTGAGGAGGCGCTGCTGCTGCTCCTGCTGCCGCACGTGGGTGTCGAAGCCGGATAAGGCCAGGTAATACACCCGGGACTCCACGCCAGAGTTAATCAGCTCGGCCGTGGTCTTCAGGTTTTTGCCGAAGTCGGAATTTGGGTAAGCCACGCTGGACTTGTAAATCTTCGACTTGTCGTACAGGTAGTCGGCCGAGGAAGCCGTTTCGGCCAGGGTCTTGTAGAGGTAATCTACCTGTTCCTGGTGCACGGGCGTGGTTTCCTGGCTCACTTTGGCCAGCAAGCGGTTCTGGTTGAGCTGATGAAATTTGCCGGGGTTCTTCAGGGCCAGGCCCTTGCGCTGGCTGCCCTTCAGCGCCAGGCTCAGGGTGTCGTCTACTTCCAGCGCATTGTAGGGCCGTTGGCAATCGGGGCAGTTCGAGTCGAGGTAGCGGCCCAGCCAGCCAGTGCTCAACACTTGGTCGGCACTGGAGCCGCTCTGCCAGATGTCCATGGAGCGGAAGTGCGAGCGGTCCGGGTTGGGGTAGCCCACCGAGTTGAGCACGGCCAAATGGCCCTGGTCGTACAGGCCCTTCAGGCCCTTCAGTGCCGGGTGGAGGCCCAGGTCCTTCTCCATCGCCAGAATCCCATCGGTTTCCTTGATGCCGAGCGTGGGCCGGGCCTTGTAGTACAAGTCGTTCCGGAAAGGGATAACCGTATTCAAGCCGTCGTTGCCGCCGCTGAGCTGCACCACAATGAGGCGCCGCGCACCCGGCGCATCGGCCAGCCGGGCCAGCCCCGGCCCCCGGTCGAGCGCGTGCAGAAACTTAGGCACCAGCAGCAGTGAGCTGGCCAGAGCAGAGGTGCGGAGGAAGTCGCGGCGGGTGGAGGACATGTTGATAGAAACAATTAGGTTGAATGAACATCAAACTCCCCTCCTTACCAAGGAGGGGACGTTTAAGCTTCAGCTTAAACTGGGGTGGTTGAATCGTTGAACGACGCGCGCTGGAATCGTTCGGGTGTCGTTGGCTACGCCGACCTTCGGTTCAACGAATCCAACCACCCCCGTCCGAACCTGCGGTTCGAACATCCCCTCCTTATCCAAGGAGGGGAGTTGTTTACTTACGCCAATTGGTATTCGGGCAGGCTCAACAGGCTCACTAGCGTGGCGCGCAGGGCCTGGGCGGGCTCTTTTTGCTGCGCGGCTTGCTGCACCAGCTGTAGGTTTTCGGGACGTATGGCGGTTTGCAGCAGGAAGGCGCTCAGCTTCTCGGGCTGCTGCGGGGCGGGCGTGGCGCCGAGCAGCTGTTGGAGCGGTGCCAGGGGCAGGTGGGCGCCTGCGCCGGGCCGCACAGTGCGCTCGGCCTTGCTGAGGTTGGGCGCAATGTCGTTTTCGTCCTGCTTGAGGGCCACGGCAAACTCGGCGTTTTTGAATAGGATAGCCGGCAGCTGCAGGCGCAGCAGCAGCGATGACGAGTCTATCCAGTTGCGGCCGCCGGGCCAGCCGGCCACGTTGGGCGGCTGAAACAGGGTTTGGCCCAGGGCTTTCTGGTAGCCCAGCAGCGGCTTGTCGTTGTCGATTTGCACGTTCAGCGTGCGGCGGATGCCCGCCAGCAGCTCCACCGGCGACTTGATGTGCGTGCCCACATTGGCCGGCTCGTAAAACCAGTCGGCCGAAAACATCCGCTCCATCAGGTCGGCAATGTCGTAGCCACTTTTGCGGAAGGCAGCGGCCAGGGGCTCGATGTGCGCCGCATTGGGCACGTCGTTCACAAAGAAGCGGTAGATTTTCGTGACCAGGAACGTGGCCGCGGCCGGCTGTTTCAGGATGAGCTGCAGCACGTCTTCGCCCGAGAAATTGCCCGTGCTGCCCAGGAAGGTTTTGGCGCCAGCGTCGTGCTCCCGCTCCCGGAATTTGTAGTTGCCCTCGTAGTCGTAGCCCCAGCCGGTGAAGGCGCGGGCGGCTTCTTTCACGTCCTGCTCGGTGTAGTGGCCACGGCCCAGGGTAAACAGTTCCATCACTTCGCGGGCGAAGTTTTCGTTGGGGTGCTGCTTGCGGTTCTGCTGGTTGTTGAGGAACTGCAGCATGGCCGGCTCCTGGCTCACGGCCAGCAGCAGGTCCGGGAATTTGCCCAGCGCGTAGCGGCGAGTGGTGTTGTGTAGGCTGAGGGCGGCGTTGGGCTGGCGCACGCGGCATGCAAAGTGCCCGTGCCAGAACAGCGTCATTTTCTCGCGCAGCTGCGCCGGCGAGGTGGCCATGCGGTCCATCCAGGCCGTGGTCATGTTCTCGAAGGCATCGCGGATGCCCATGTTCTGCATTTTGCGCTGTTCGGGGGTGAGGTCGGCGCGGCGCAGACGGGGCACGCCAGCCGCGATACCACCGCGTAGCGCCGAACGCGGCTGCATGGGCGCCAATGGCTGGTCGGGCGGGGTGGTTACGGTGCCGTCCGGTACCGGCTTTTTGGCCATCGTAGGTTCGGCCATCACCATGCCCTGCGGCTCGGTGTAGCTCAGGCCGGGGCCGGTCAGCGGCTCGTACTTCTCCGAATCGTGCAGCAGCTGCCGCAGGGCTTTGCGGGGGCTGAGGCCAGCGGCCAGGTCCTGCGGGCGCGGCCCAAACCCCGCCCGCCAGTAAAGATGCTGAAGTTGCAGCGTGCTGTTCATGCCTTCTGAGACGGTAATAATATGACGGAGTTTAACGCGCTGTCATTGCGAGGAGGCACGTGACCGTTATGCTGAGCAGAGCCGAAGCATCTCTACCGCGCCTTTTGTCATGCTGGCGCCATTTGTCATGCAGAGCGCAGCGAAGCATCTTATCACGGCGGAACGACTCGCGCTTACCTGAGAAGATGCTTCGCTGCGCTCTGCATGACAGACGATTGTTGACAGCCGATTGAGCTACTACCCCCACGCGAGATGCTGCGCTCTGCATGACGGGCTGAACTTTCAGCGTTCAAGCTTCCTCAAAACCGGGCGCCGAGCACTACGGTCTTCTTGTATTCGCGCTTCTCACCGCTGCTGGCTTTGAATAGCTCAACCAACAAAATGTAGTAGCCCACGGCGGCTTTGTGGCCGTGGTCATCAATGCCATCCCATTGCAGAAAACCGGTGGTGGGCAGGGTTTCGTTGCGCACGAGGCGGCGCGTGAGGCGGCCCAGAGCATCGTACACCGTCACGGAGGCAGCGTAGCCGGGCTGGTCGAGGTGGTAGGTGAGGGTGGCGAAATCCTGCTGGCCATCGTCGTCGGGGGTGAAGACTTCGGGCTCCACGGTGAGTTCCTGGTTGCCGCCGGGCGTGTCCTGGGCTTGCGAGTTGGGCCGGCCGGGCGTGGCGTAGCCCACGGCTCCGGCAGCCGAGTGGAAGTTGCTGCCCAGGCTTGGACCGTTTGCCCGGATGCGCTCCAGCGACACGCCCTCCTGAGAAGCCAGCAAACTCAGGTGCAGGTTTTTATTGTAAGCAAACCGGTCGATTTCCAGGCCGCGGCTGTCGAACAGCAACACCGTGCCCACGTCCGGGAAGGTGGGCAAGCGGGCCATCTGCACCAGGTTGGCGGCGTCACTGCCGGTTGGGTACTGCGCTTGTAGAATACTGGTGCTCGTGCTGAAGGCCCGCAGCTGCCCCGGTGCCAGCAGGAGCGGGCCGGCGCTGAGTACGTCGGCATCGACGCTGCCGTCGGGTTTGAGGTTGCCAATCTGCCAGCCCTGCAGGTCGATGAATTTGTTGCTGCGATTCAGGATTTCCACAAACCGGACGCCGCCCACGCGCGGGTTGAACAGCAGCTCGTTCAGCACCACGTCGCCGCTCACGGCCGCTTCGGGCAGGGCAAACATGGCTGACTGCAACGGCCCGCTGGCGTTGCCGGCGCAGTCGGTGGCCAATTGCACGGACAGGGTGGTGGGGCGGCTGGGCAGCAGCGGTGCGCTCAGAGTGAGGTCTACCTGCCGGAAATCGGGCCCCACGGGCGCGGCTCGCACAATGGTTGGGCCAGGCGCCGCCAGCGAGTAGCGGCTCACAATGGCGGCCGTGGTGCTGTCCAGCTTTTCCGAAAAGTAGGCCCGTACGGTGGTGGGCGTGAGGGCCGCGGCGCGCAGCAGGGCCGGGGCGACGGCATCGGGGTGGGCGGCGCGCACGGAGTTGAGCCGGCCGGGTGTGCCGCCGCTGGCGTCGGTGCTGGCGGACCAGTTGTCGGCGCCGGCGCAGTAGTTGTTGGCGTCTATCATTTCCATGCTCCAGCCGCCGTCTTTTTTGCGGGCGTCGCGGTACCAGGTATCAGCATACGTCACCTCAAACAGCGTGCGCCCGTCGCGCCCGCGCAGCACCAGCTGGTCGCCACTGTTGTTGAGCGCGGGGAAGTTGGTGAGGCCATATACCTTGCCGTAGGTGGCAAATTGCAGCGTGCGGGTGCTGCCGCACACCACGGCGTACTGGCCGGGCAGCAGCCGGGCGGTATCGGGAAAAATAGCGGCCGTGCTGCCCGGCTTGCCCAGGCGCACGCCGCCCAGGCTGAGCACGTGGGAGGTGCTGCGGTTGTAAATCTCCACGTACTCGGAAAGCGGCAGCCCCACTTGCGGGGTCTCATCGGCGAATATTTCGCTGATAATCAATTCGCCCACTTGTGGCGCCACCGGCGGCCCTACGAACGTGGCCGTGAGCGGGCCGCTGGCCATATTGCCGTAGAGGTCGGCCAGGTTGCGGACTTCCAGTAGGTTTTGGGCCGCGAAGTCGGTGCCGAAGGTGAGGCGAACCACGGCCGGGTTGTTGGGCAAAACTGTGGCCGAAGTGGGCACGGCGCCGCTTTGCAGGCGGTAGTTGGCCGGGGTGGTGGCGCTGACTGGGGCCACGGCTTCGTTGAAGGCGACATCGAGCTGGCGCGAATCCAGGGGCACGGCCCGCAGCAGGAGTGGCGCGGTGGCGTCGGTCACGGCAAAGTCGTCGAAGTAGAAGTTGCGGTTGTTGGCCGCGGAGTACAGCAGCGACACGCCGAACGCAATGCTGCGCTGGTAGGTGGCGTCGGTGGGCTGGACCGCTTCGGTTACGAAAGTGCGGCCGCCGGTGAGGTCGCGTTCCAGGGTCCAGCGGTTGGCTGGGCTGCGGGTCACGCGCACGCGCACCAGGTTGTTGGTAGTGCTGGCCAGGGTGCCGTTGAGGCCATCGATGACCGGCACGGCGGCGCGGGTCGAGTCTTTCCGAAACAGACTCACTTCGTCGTCGGTGCCGCCGAGGCGCACGAAATAGCCGGTGTTGTTGGGATTTTTCAGGTCGGTTTGGGAGGCCATGAGCCACACGTCGGCGAGGTTGCCGGAGCTGGTGGCCAGCCGCAGATTGGCCCAAAACTCCCACACTGTGCCGGTGCTGGCCCGGCTGGGTGTGCTGAGCTGAATCTGGGACCCGGTCACGGCCGGGCCGTTGCTCTGCAGCTGCTGGGCGGTGACCTGAAAACTGGCGGCGTCGCCGCTCCAGGCGGGGTTGGTGGTGAAGTTGCCGTCGGCGAAGTCGTCGCGCAACTGGGCCTGCGCCAAGGCCGGCACAAGCAGGAGGAACAGGTAAAGGTGTTTCAAACGACGGGGTAGAAAAGGACAGAGCGGGGGCCCGGGTAAGGCAGGCGGGGCGGGAAGGTGCGCTCCTAGCGCCTGCCTGTTTGCGGGTTAGGCAACCAGGGTAAGCGTCAAAACCTGCGAACAGGGTGCCGAAAGTAGCCCAATTGTGGCGATATTTGTAATCCTGCGCCCAGCGGTGGCGCTGGTTTTTTACCTTTTTGGATATTCTATGAAACTTGCAATTGTGGGTGCCACCGGCCTGGTTGGTACCGAGCTGCTGAAAGTGCTGGCCGAGCGCCAGTTTCCCTTAACTGAATTATTGCCCGTGGCTTCGGCCAAATCGGTGGGCCAGCTGGTTGAATTTCTAGGTAAAAAATACCCCGTGGTGAGCATGGACGACGCCATTGCGGCTCGGCCCGACATTGCCATTTTCTCGGCGGGCGGCTCAGTTAGTAAGGAGCACGCCCCGCGCTTTGCCGCCGTGGGCACCACCGTCATCGACAATTCCTCGGCCTGGCGCATGGACCCCACCAAGAAGCTGGTGGTGCCCGAGCTGAACGCCGACACCCTCACGGCCGACGACAAAATCATTGCCAACCCCAACTGCTCCACCATTCAGTTGGTGGTGGCCCTCAACGAACTGCACAAAGCCTACACCGTGCAGCGCATTGTGGTGAGCACCTACCAGAGCGTGACCGGCACCGGCAAAAAAGCCGTGGACCAACTCCTGGAGGAGCGCGCCGGCCAAACCGCCAGCAACCCCGCCTACCCGCACCCCATCGACCTGAACGTGCTGCCCCACATCGACGTGTTTGAGCCCAACGGCTACACCAAGGAGGAGCTGAAAATGGTGAACGAGACCAAGAAAATCATGGGCGACGACAACATCCGCGTGACGGCCACCTGCGTGCGCATCCCCGTGATGGGCGGCCACTCCGAGGCCGTGAACGTGGAGTTTGAAAAGGAGTTTGACTTGGCCGAGGTGCGCGAAATCCTGGCCCGCACGCCCGGCGTGGAGGTAGTGGACGACCCCAGCCAGAATCAATACCCCATGCCCAAAGACAGCCACGGCAAAGACGCCGTGCTGGTGGGCCGCCTGCGCCGCGACGAAACCCAGCCCCGCACCCTCAACATGTGGGTGGTGGCCGACAACCTGCGCAAAGGCGCCGCCACCAACGCCGTGCAGATTGCCGAGTACCTGGTGGGCAAGCTGGAGCCGGTGAGCTGATTTTTGGTTCGAAACGTTTTCATAGAACGTCATGCTGAGCGAAGCCGAAGCATCTCTACTGCGTAAGTAATCCTTGTGATTGGTTTACTCCTCCGGTAGAGATGCTTCGGCTTCGCTCAGCATGACGTTCTTTCTTTGCGGACTATTTTCAAGCGCTAGGCATGCGGTGGCTACTGAGTATTTGGTTGGTACTGATGGCCTCCGCCGCCCGGGCGCAAGGGCCCGTGGTGCTGCGTGGCCGGGTGCTCGACGCTGAAACCCACCAGCCCATTCCCAACGCTCAGGTGGGGGTGGCCGGCAACCGCATTGGCACGAGCACAAACGAGGAAGGGCGCTTTGCCCTGAGCATTCCGGCCCAATACCAGCAGGAGCAGCTGGAAGTGGCACTGTTGGGCTACCGCAAATTCAGCCAGGCGCTGCCGCCGCTGCCCGGCCCGGAGCTGCGCATTGAGCTGCGCCTCAGCCCGGCCGCGCTGGGCGAGGTGCAGGTCACGGCGTCGGTGGTGGGCATTGTGCGGGAGGCCGTGGCGCGCATTCCGCGCAACTACCCCACGCGGCCCACCCGCCTCACGGGCTTCTACCGCGAGTCCGACAACGACCCGGCCGGCCGGCCGCGCTACCTCGTCGAGGGTTTGCTCACGGTGTTTAAGGCGCCCTACCAGCAGCGGGCCGACGACGGCGAAGTGCAGATTCAGCAGTCGCGCAAGGTGGACCTGCGCCCGCACGCGCTGGTGCAGATAGACTGGGCCGGCGGGCCGTTTATCGCGCACCTAGCCGATTTTGTGCACCGCCGCGCGCAGTTCATCGACCCGGCCCACTTCCGCGACTACGACTACCGCCTCGCCCCTGGCAGCACCTACGCCGACCGGCCGGTGTACGTCGTCACCTTCGCACCGAAGCCCGGCAACCGCCGCGCCGATTTCGCCGGCCGCATGTACATCGACCAGGACAGCTACGCCTTTCTGGGGGCCGAGTGGCACTACACGCCCGCCGGCCTGCGCGCCGGCATTCACCGGGCCGATGCCCGGGCCCTGCGCGTGGCTTACCAGCCCTACGCCGGGCGCTGGCATTTGAAAACCGTGTGGTGGCAAACCCGCTACCGCCCACCGGTGGGCGAGCCGCTCCAGTATTTCGGCGAATTCCTGACCACGGCCATCGACACGGCCCAGGCCCCGCGGCCCCCTTACCTGGAGCGGGCACAGTACTACGACGTGTTTCTGAACAATGCCGTGCCCTACGACTCGGCGTTCTGGCAAAGCCACACCACCCTGCTGCCGCCCGAGGCTGTGCAGCAAGCCCTGCTCGACCAGCAGCGCCAGCAACGGGCCGATTCGCTGTTTCGCCACCCTGCCGCGGTGCCGGCCGCGGCCGCCCAGGCACCCGCGCGGCGCGGCATGCAGTGGCTCAGCCGCATTCGATACGGCGCTTCGGCAGGGGCGTGGCCGCTGGCGGTGCCGGCTGCGGGCCTGGGCGTAAGCTTTGCCCCGGCCGGCTCCAGCTTTCGGGCCCAGGCCACCACCAACGTAGCGGCGCAGGCCCTAACCGGCTGGTGGAGCGCCGAATACCAGTTTGATGTAACGCCTGCGCTGGCCGTGCGCCTGGCTACAAGGAACGTGTTCCGGCAGTTCACCGGCGAGGGCTGGGAAGCCGGCTTGAGCTACGAGCACAACCTCAACCCCCGCCACCGGCCCCTATACGGCCGCGCGGGTCTGGCCTACACGCGCCAAACCGTAGCCCGCACTTTGGGCAGTTTCGATAATGCCATTGGCGGCGTGCCCGTGGCCGGCGCCACCCTCACGGCCCGCGAGCTGAGCTTGCAGGTGCAGTCCGTGGCCGATGCCATTCAGCCCAAGTTGGGTTTGGGCCTGGAGTTAAGTCACAAAATTGAGCTGGTGGCCGACCTGGGCTACTTGTGGCCCCTCCACAATCGCACCCAACTGCAAGTGAACGAGGAAAGCGGCTTCTTCCTGACCCGTAGCTCCGCCGCCATTACCCTGCCTAACTCCGACGTAAGCCTGCAAGTAAACGAGCAGCTGACCTCCGCCGTACCGTGGCAGCCCAACCGCTGGCTGCTCAACTTCGGGCTGCTCTACCGGTTGCGTTAGATGTTGTCAGTTACATGGGGTTGAAGGCCAGCCTACAGCACGGTGTAGAGACGCGACACTTCGCGTCTCGGCGTCCGCGCCGGTAGGGCGTTTGGGCGTCGTCGCTTTAGGGCGGGAGGGGGGGGGGCGCGG
>NZ_JAJFAW010000020.1 GCF_020711255.1 Hymenobacter plasmatis | reverse complement strand
CTACTGCTCACCCAACCACTTCGAAACCCATCTTCAAACAACGTCCCAATTGTGTCCGGCTTAGCTAGACCACCTCATAACCATAAAAGAGCCCTAAAGAACTACCGTATTCTTGAACCATGGAAATGCTTTATACCAGTAGGCTTTTTGCCGCTGAACTGCTCGTGGAGGTAGAACGCGGACTTGCGCAACTTGACGCGGCTTTTGACCCGGCTCGGCTTGGTCATTGGGCTACGAGTAAGTACCTGGCTCACGTGGGAAAGATGGAGGAAGGGTTGGCGGATAGGATGCAGACTATTCAACTGCTCGAGGATGGGCCGGAGTTTGAAATGAGCATCGACCAAGTTAGCGCATTTGCCAAGGCCATGCTGTAAGCGATTCCGCTCCTTTTGGCAGAATCACCGTTTACTTGAACAGTAGAGGGGTTTACCCACAATCGGGAAAAGGCGGTAGCTTTCCCGCCCGTTATGCTTCTGCAACACGCCCCCACTTACCCCCCGATAAAATGCACCGCTGGCTTCGGGTGACCGGCCTGCTGGGCTTGCTGGGTGCACCGTTCCCCGGCCGGGCGCAAGCCCCAACGCCCTTGCACGCCTTCTTGCAGCAGCATTACGACAGCACCGTCGTCTACCACCGCGGGTCCTCGTGGAATAACTCGCCGAACTACATCATTGGGGCCAAGCACCGGGGCGGCGGGGACGCCTTCACCTACGCCAGCCCCTACCGCGACGGGCTCGGCCACTACCACCCGGCCAGCTCACCGGCTACTTTAGCCAAGAACACGCCCGTTTTCTCTCGACGCGGCCCGATACGAACCGCTACCTGGTGCCCCGCGCCGGGGTCCCGGCGGCGCTGCGGCGCATCTGGCAGCAGCTGCACCCCGCGCGGTTTTGGGCCGTGGTCGGCGACGGCAACCGGCCCGATGGGCCGGAGGGCTGCACCCTCGACGACGGGGACGAGCACGTCTTTTACCTCATTGACCAACAGGCCATCCGGGTCGTACGTTTTTACGCCCCAGCGGCGCAAGAAGCCTGTGGGGCATCACGTGAACCGGGCGAAGGCCCTAGCCGCGAGCCAAGTGTTGTGGGCGTTGATTCGGGGTGCACGATAAAAGCTCCTTTAACTGAACGCCTGGCAACTGGCCGGTACCAGGTGCCAGCAGGCCGCTGTAGCACGGGGCGAGTTCAAGAAACCCGTGTACGATTCTTCGTTCACGAAACGTGCCGAGGGGATGAGTTTCGTAAACTCGAAACCAAGCGCTTCATAGCGGAGCAATCTGACACGACTATGCCATATTTGCTCCCGGTTGGCGGATTGATCATCGCCGGCATGCTGGCATCCTGCGTTTGCCGGCTTCATCGCCCGCCATGCCTGTTTGGCTTCCTGCTCCAATGATGTCATTCCTGGTTCCCGCAGTGCTCGGGCAAGACTTTGGCAAATGTCACCAGCCATTATTTCGGACCTACGACTGGTTTTAGAGGACTTATTCACCGAACTTAACCGCCAATTTGGACCTGCTGCCCGTGTATAAACCCCTCGTCAAACCCCTGCTCTTCACCCTCGACGCAGAGCGCGCCCACCACCTGGTTTTCGACAACCTGCGCCGGGCGGCGCGGGTGCCGGGCGCTAAGGCCCTGCTTCGGGCTCTGTACAACTACCAGCACCCCAGCCTGGGGCGGGAGGTATTTGGGCTGAAATTCCCGAATCCCGTGGGCTTGGCGGCGGGGTTTGACAAGAATGCCGCGCTGACCGATGAACTGGCCACGTTGGGCTTTGGCTTTGTGGAGATTGGGACGGTGACGCCGCGTCCGCAGCCCGGCAACCCACTGCCCCGCCTGTTCCGGCTGCCGCAGGACGAAGCGCTGGTGAACCGCATGGGCTTCAACAACGACGGGGCGGCCGTGGTGGCCGCGCGGCTGGCGCGGCGCCAGAACCGGCAGCTCATTATCGGCGGCAACATCGGCAAGAACAAGGACACGCCCAACGAGCAAGCGGCCGCCGACTACGTGGCCTGCTTTGAGGCGCTGGCCGAGGTAGTCGATTACTTTGTGGTCAACGTGTCGTCGCCCAACACGCCCCACCTGCGCCAGCTCCAGGAGAAAAAGCCGCTCATTGAGCTGCTGCAGCAGGTGCAGGCCCGCAACCTGGCTCGGCCCACGCCCCGCCCGCTGCTGCTAAAAATCGCCCCCGACCTGACGGATTCGCAGCTCGACGACATTCTGGAAATAGCCCGTGAAACGCGGCTAAGTGGCCTTGTCGCCACCAATACCACCATCAGCCGCGATAATCTGGGCACCGAGCCGGGCTACGTGGCCTCGCTGGGCGCGGGCGGTCTGAGCGGCCGGCCGCTACGGGCCCGGGCCACCGAAGTCATCCGCTACCTGCACCAGAAATCCGACGGCGGGCTGCCGATTATTGGCGCGGGCGGCATTCATTCGGCGGCCGATGCGCAGGAGAAGCTGGCCGCCGGCGCGTCGCTGATTCAGCTTTATACCGGCTTTATCTACGAAGGGCCGGCGCTGGTGAGCCGAATAAACCGGAGCCTGGTGCGGGGCTAAGGCGCGGTGCCCGCCCGCGCTGGTGCCAATAGCGGGTAAGCGCCATGCTTAGAACCGTAGGCCACCCCCAGCGCCGGTACGCTGCCCCGGCATTGCGCGCAGCCGGGGCCACAAAAAAGCCCGTGAAGCCGGCCACGATGTGCGGGCAGCGGTTGAGGGCCAAGAAGGTATCCGTGGCGACGGACGCTGCTAGGGTGGAACCGTAAGCGAAAGAGGACCGCCCGCCCGGGTTCGACCAATCCAGGACACCTCGATACTCATTGTGCCGGCCGAAAATGAAGCAGCCCCTGAACTACTCGGTAGTTCAGGGGCTGCTTGCCGCCGGAGAATGGCGGCCCACCAGCGGAGGCGGCGGAATAAAGAGCTAAAGTTAAGGGGGATGGTGCTTGCCAAGCAATCGGTTACGCGGGCCATAATTTTTTTTGACGGCGAAAAAAGAATAAAAAGCGCGTCGTTTAGCCCGTTGGGTCGAAAATAAAATTTGAGAAGAGCGGCGTGAAATAAAGTTAACATGGCCGATGAATTGCCGGGGCTAACAAAGCCGTAATTTTGCATCATGCTTCAACCAAAACACTTGTTGATGAAGCGCGGGACCCTGCTCGGCTGGGACCCGCGAATGGACCGGAAGGTCTTCGCCACCATCGGTTCTCCCGATTTTGCCTTTGGCATTTCCGTTCTTTTTTCTGCGTGTTGCCCCGCCACCGTTTCGGATTCCGAAACGGTTTTTTTATGTCCAATGAGTTGGGCGTTGTTAAACAAATAAGGTAAAACCTCTGACTCGCAAGTACTGACCACGTACATGTTTTTCCAACTCCGGTATGGCACGTAAAGACCTGCTCGACATCGCATCCCTTCACCGCGAGGAAATCGAGTTTTTGCTCGACCAATCCACGTCCTTTAAAAAACTGTTCACCCGCTCGGTGAAAAAAATCCCCGCCCTCGAAGGGAAGTCCGTGCTCATGCTGTTCTACGAGGCCAGCACCCGGACGCACTCCTCCTTTGAGGTTGCCGCCAAACGCCTCTCGGCGGAGGTGACGAACTTCGACGTCGCCCACTCCTCCATCACCAAGGGCGAGTCGGTGCGCGAGACGATTGAGACGCTGCAGGCCATGCGCACCGACTACATCGTCGTCCGCCATGGTCACCCCGGCCTGCCCGCCATGATAGCCCGCCAAACCACGGCGTCGGTCATCAATGCCGGCGACGGGGCGCACGAGCACCCCACCCAGGCCCTGCTGGACGCCTTCACCATCAAGGAGAAATTCCCCGACCCCCGGGGTAAAAAAGTCCTCATCATCGGCGATATTCTCCACTCCCGCGTCGCGCGCTCTACCAGCACCCTGCTGCAAAAGCTGGGCGTCGAGGTCGCTTACCTGGGCCCGGGGTCGCTGGTGCCCAAGTACGGCCCGGCCACCATCCCCCGCTTCACCGACTATGAAGCGGCCATGGCTTGGGCGCCCGATGTGGTGTACCTGCTCCGCGTGCAGCTGGAGCGCCAGGACGTGCAGTTTTTCCCCAGCGTGCGCGAATACCACCGGGTCTATGGCATCACCACCGCCCGGCTGGCGGAAATCCGCGACCGCGGCCTCTACATCATGCACCCCGGCCCCGTAAACCGGGGGGTTGAGCTGTGCGACGCCGTCATGGACTACGAGCGCAGTCTTATCACCAACCAGGTCGAAAACGGCATCTCCGTTCGCATGGCCGTGCTCGACTGGCTCACGCCGGGCGGAGACTTCCCGAAGCAGGAAGCGTATGCCGCACAGCCGCGCGCCGGCTCGACGGTCATTCTGCCCTAAATGCCGGACGCGGCGGCTTGTCCCGCCCGTGTATTTTCTCCTTAAACAGCCCGAATACCCCCAATCACTTGCCGGTTTACAGCACGCCTCCATCCATGCTCTTCCTTCAAAACGCCCGCATCGCCACCGAAAATTCACCCGTGCTTGTCGAGGGCGATGTCCTGATTGTCGAAGGAGTAATCCAGCAAATCGGCAAAAGCCTCGCCGTTCCCGAGGGCGCCCGGGTCATCGACGCGCGGGGCCGGGTTCTGATGCCGGGCATGTTTGATGCCCACGTCCATTTCCGCGCCCCCGGGTCTGAGAACAAGGAAACCATCACCACGGGGAGTGAAGCGGCCATTAACGGCGGCGTTACCGGCGTGGTCATGATGCCCAACACCCGCCCGGCCCTCGACTCGGCGACCGCGGTGGCCACCGTGCTGGAAAATGCCAAGGAACGGGCCCGCATTCCGGTGTACACCTCCGGCTGCGTCACCAAGAACCGCGAGGGCAAGGAGCTGGCGGAAATCGAGGGCATGCGTGAGCTTGGGGTGAAAATGCTCACCGACGACGGGGACACCACCCACGACCCGGCGGTGCTGCTGCGGGCGATGCAGTACGCCACCGAGTTTGGGATGTTTTTCGCCAGCCACTGCGAGGTGCCGGAGCTGGCCGGGCCGCGCGCCCTGAACGAAGGGGTGATGAGCTACCGGCTCGGCATCAAGGGCTCGCCGGCGTGCGCGGAGGAAATCATCATCGACCGCGACATCCGCCTGGCCCACGCGGCGGGTGCGCACGTCCACATCCAGCACGTGTCCAGCAAGCTCGGCATGGAGACCATCCGCTGGTGGAAATCCCGCGGCGATGTGAAAGTGACGGCGGAAGTAACCCCGCATCATCTGATGTTCACCGACGAGCACATCGGCGACTACGACACGAACTATAAAATGAACCCGCCGCTGCGAACGCAGGCGGATTGCGATGCGCTGCTCGAAGGGCTCAAAGAAGGCGTATTCGACCTGATTGCCACGGACCATGCGCCGCACACGCCGTTCGAAAAAGCCCAGGATTTCATCAGCGCGCCCAATGGCATCACCGGCCTGGATACGGCCCTGGTGTCGCTCTATCACCACTTCGTCGAGCCCGGAAAATTCGGGTGGGACGTGGTCGTGAAGCGCTATTCGGCGGAGCCCCGTCGCCTGATGGGCCTGCCGGTCGCCGCCCTTGAAGTCGGCAAACCAGCCAACTGCGTTTTGTTTGATACCGAAGCGGAAACCACCTTCACGCGGGAATTCATGAAATCCAAATCCCAGAACACGCCCTTTCTCGACCAGACGCTGAAAGGCCGGGTAGACCTGGTGATTTTAGGTCCGGAAGTCCTGCTGGAGCGCTGATTTAGTTGAGCTCGGGCCTGCAAGTTTCAGGATTTACCTCGAATTTCGGGCTGCCGCATTTACAATAGAACTTGATTTGTTTCCCATGAGTACCCTTCTCCCATCCGAGACCCCCAGCCTCAGCACCGTCCCGGGCAAGCCGCTGGTCGGCGTGGTCATGGGCTCCAGCAGCGACTGGGAAACCATGCAGCATGCCGTGCAGATGCTCGCGCACTTTGGCGTGGCCCACGAAGCGCGGGTGGTGTCGGCCCACCGCATGCCCGACGACTTGTTTGCCTACGCCGAACAAGCCAGCCCGCGCGGCTTGCAGGCCATCATCGCCGGCGCGGGCGGGGCCGCCCACCTGCCGGGCATGATGGCCGCCAAAACCACGGTGCCCGTGCTGGGGGTGCCAGTGGCCAGTCGCCATTTACAGGGCGTCGACTCGCTGCACAGCATCGTGCAAATGCCCAAGGGCGTGCCCGTGGCCACGTTTGCGATTGGCACTGCCGGGGCGGCCAATGCCGCGCTGTTCGCAGTCAGCATGCTGGCCCTGCATGACACCGGCCTGGCAACCAAGCTGCAGGCGTTTCGCGCCGAACAAACCGAAGCCGCTCGCGCCATGACGCTACCGGTATGAGCGCCGATATTCACGTTGCAGCCATGACCCCTGTTTTCCCTGGCAGTGTAGACGCCGCTGGCCAGCTCGCGACCCTGGGCATCATGGGGGGTGGCCAGCTGGGCCGGATGTTTGTGCATGCCGCCCAGCGCCTGGGGTACTTCACCGCCGTGCTGGAGCCCGACGCGCAAAGCCCGGCCGGGCAGGTGAGTCACTACCACATCCAGACCGACTACAACGACCCGGCCGGGCTGGCGCAATTAGCCCAGCTGTGCCAGGCCATCACCACCGAATTTGAAAACGTGCCAGCCCAGGCCCTGCAAACGCTGGCGCTGACCCGGCCCGTGGCGCCGGGCGCGGCCGTGGTGGGCATCGCCCAAAACCGCATCGAGGAAAAAGCCCATTTCACGGCCTGCGCCGACGTGTCGGGGGTGAGCTGCGCTCCCTATGCGGTGATTGAAACGCTGGCCCACCTGCAGGCCGTCCAGGACGAGAGGGCGGATTTGCTGCCCGGCATCCTGAAAACTGCGCGCATGGGCTACGACGGCAAGGGCCAGGTCCGCGTCAAGACCGCCGTTGAGCTGGCCGCCGCCTGGGCGGAGTTGGGCAGCGTCGCCTGCGTGTTGGAAAAGATGCTGCCGCTAACGGCTGAGTGTTCGGTGCTGGTGGCGCGCGGCTGGGACGGACGAGTTGTTAGCTTCGCCCCGCAGCGCAACGTGCATGTCGATGGCATTTTGGCCGTGACCCACGCGTACGAAGGAAATATGCTGTCAGCCCTGGCAAATAGCGCCCGCGACGCGGCCGTTTCCATCGCGCATCATCTCGGCTATGTCGGGGTGCTGTGCGTCGAGTTTTTTGTGGTGGACGACGGCAGCGAGCACGGCGGCCTGGTGGTCAATGAGATGGCGCCACGCCCGCACAACAGCGGCCACTACACCCTGGACGCCTGTGACGTGTCGCAGTTTGACCTGCAGGTGCATGCCATGGCGGGCTTGCCCTTGCCGCCGCCGCGCCAGCATTCCCCGGCCATCATGCTCAACCTGCTGGGTGAGGTCTGGTTTGACGCCGACGGTCAACTGCAGGAACCGGACTGGTACTCCGTGTTGAGCCTGCCGGAAACCCACCTGCATCTGTACGGCAAGCTGCGCGCGCGCCCAGGCCGTAAGATGGGCCACCTGACCATCACCGGCCCGGATATCGCCAGTGTCAAAACCGTGGCGCGGCGCGCCGCTGGTTTGCTCGGCTTGCCGGGGCTGGAGGCCATCTAGATGCTGTTGTTCTGCTCCTGAACAAGCGCGTTTAGATTCGGACCGTGGCTGGTGCAGAAGCCTTGGGTAGGTCCCCAAAAACCATCTGCGTCGGTGCGCCGCCCTGAAAAATACTCCTTTTGCCAGACATGCACCTGATAAGGCAACCACAGGTGGCTGGTTATTCTGGAGCGAGCCGGTAGCTGATACTGCGCCCGCCGGTGCCTTCGTGCACCAACACCCCTTTTGCCACCAAGGCAGCGCTGTCGCGCCCGGCCGTGTCCTGCGAGCAGTGGGCCAGGCGCGCCCGCTTGGACGTGGTGAACTTGCCCGCGAAGCCGTCCAGCCGCCGCGTGAGCTGCTGCTGCTGTTGCCGCTCGGTAAACGGCGTCTGGCGGTGGCGCTCCCAAAAGCGCGCCTTCGCCAGCACCTGCGCCAGGGTCTGTTCGGCCGCCTGCAGGGCCCGTCCGAGGCAATGCAGGAACCAATCCAGCCACGGCGTGACGTCCAACGTGCCACGTTGGCTGGCCTCGAGCGTGTCGTAGTACGGCTTGCGCTCGGCTTGGATCTGGGCCGACATGCTGTAGCAGCGCTTGCCGCTGCCGTCGGCCCGGGCCAACTGCAAATCGGCGATGGCTCGGGCGATGCGCCCGTTGCCATCGCCGAAGGGGTGAATCGTCACAAACCAGAAATGGGCCAGCCCGGCCTTGAGCTCGGGTCCAGGCCCTGGTCGGCGTTCAACCAGGCCAGGAATTGCTGCATCTGCGCGTCCAGTCCCTCGGCCGGCGGGGCCTCGTAGTGCACCCGTTCGCGGCCCAATGGCCCCGAGAGGACTTGCATGGGTCCCGTACGCCAGGTGCCGACTTGTAGGGGGTACAAGCCGCTGTAGCCGGTGGGAAACAACGCCCGGTGCCAGCCAAACAGGCGCTCCGCGGTCAGCGGCTCCTCTGCCTGCTGGGTGGCGTCGAGCAGCATGGCCACGACGCCTTCCACCCGGAGGTTGGCCGCGGGCAGCGCAGCCCGGTCCAGGCCCAGTCGCCAGGTAATGGAGGAGCGCACCGAGGCCGGGGGCAGCAGCTCGCCTTCGATTTCACTGGATTTGAGCACGTCCAGCGTGAGCGTGCTCAGGGTCGCCTCGGCCCGCAGGTCCACGCCGAGCGCCTCGAGTTGCCCCAGCCGGCGCCCCTGCCGGTGGCGCACGGCGCCCAGCAGGGCTTCCAACGCCGCGTGGTCCCACGCAAAGGCCGGCCAGTCCGGGCGTTGATGGATGTAAGCTCCTATTCTCCGCATGAAGTGGCCCCGGCTGGTTTCAGGTAGCCGGTGCGGCAAGGGGACTGGGCAAAGGCTGGGCGTACAAGGCCACGCCGCGGTGGTGCAGGTACTTGTAGAAGGTGGCCTTGCAGATACGCAGGCTGCGGGCCATATCGTCGACGCTTAACTGACGGGCCTAGTAGAGCAGTTCGGCGGCCCGGGCCGTGCGCTGGGCTTCTGCGGACAAGCCCGGCTTGCGCCCGCCGATGCGGCCCCGGGCGCGGGTGGCGGACAGACCGGCCAGGGTACGTTCGCGGATAAGTTCGCGCTCGAACACCGCGAGCGAGGCAAACAAATTCAGCACGAGCCGCCCTTGTGCGGAGGCGGTGTTAATGGCGTCGGTCAGCGAGATCAGGTGCACGCCCCAGCGCTGCAGGTCGGCCACTAGGTCGAGCAGGTGCTTGAGGGAACGTCCCAGCCGGTCGAGCTTGTAGATGTAGACCGTGTCGCCCGGACGCAGCTGCAGGAGCAGCTTGTCGAGCTCGACCCGGGCGGCCAGGGCGCCGCAGGCTTTTTCCTAGTAAATCAGCTCGCACCCGGCCCGGGCAAGGGCGTCGAATTGCAGCTCGAGGTTCTGGTCGCGGGTCGAGACGCGGGCGTAGCCAATCTTCATGAGGCGGAGTTTAAGAAACTCATCTCCTAACGAGGTTTCGTAAACTTTGATTAGTAGACGGGTTTCTTAAACTCGGCAAAAACAGTGACTGCCTGTTCGGGTCGCTTGTGGAGCCTGCAAGCTGCCTAGATTAGAAGTTCAGGCAAAGGAGCGTGGCTGTTGCAGAATTGGTGACCGGTTAGGCTACCGGTTTGTAGAGCAAGGATGCAAGGCAAGAAGCAATACCTCGATAAAGAGGTGGTCCGCTTTCGGCTCTCCGAGCGGGTTCCGCCCCATAATCTGTACCGGCGGCTGGCCGAGCTGGTGGACTGGACCTTTCTCCACGACGAGACCCGGGGCCTGTACAGCCACACCGGGCAGCCCTCGCTCGACCCGGTGGTCTTTTTCAAGCTCGTGCTGGTGGGCCGGCTGGAAAACCTGGTCAGCGACCGCCGGCTCGTCGAGCACTGCGCCCTGCGCCTGGACATCCTCTACTTTCTCGGCTACGAGGTGGACGAGGAATTGCCCTGGCACTCGACCATCAGCCGCACCCGCCAGCTCTTCCCGGCCGCCGTGTTCGAGCGCCTGTTTGACCACGTCTTCGCCCAGTGCGTGGCCCGGGGCCTGGTGGCCGGCGATACCCAAGCCGTGGACTCGGCGCCCGTCAAAGCCAACGCCTCGCTCGACCGCTTGGGCGAAAAGCAGGCGCAGGAGGCCCGGGCGCCGCACCTTTCCGACGAAGACCCACCGCGCCGGGCGACGTCCGCGCCGCCGCTTATCACGGCGCCCGCGCATCACCTGCGCCGCGAAGCCGCCCGGCAGGCCAAGCGACGTGCCGAGCCCGGGCCCGTGGGCGCGCAGCACGAAAAAGCACGTTTGCTCAGCAACAAGACGCTTTACAGCCCCACCGACCCGGACGCGCGCATTTCCATCAAGCCCGGCAAGGCCCGCGCGCTCAACCACCTCTGCAGCCTGGCCGTGGACACGGCCCGCGGTGTCATCAGCCACGTGCAGGCCGACTTCGCCGACTCGCGCGACAGCTTGCATTTCCCCGCCTGCTCACCGGCCTGCAGCAACGCTTGCGCGTCCACGAGCTGCGCTTACGCGACCTCTTGGCCGACGCGGGCTACGCCAACGGCTCGAACTACGCCCTGCTCGAAGCGCAAGAGGTCACGGCCTGGATACCGGTCTTTGGCCAGTACAAAGCCGAAATCGAGGGCTTTACCTACGACGCTCCGCAGGATGTCTACCACTGCCGGGCGGGCAAAGTGCTACCGTTTCGCAAGTACGACACCACGACCGACGGCCACTGGAGCAAAATCTACTGGGCCACCTGCCAGGACTGCCAGCAGTGCCCCTTGAAGCCCACGTGCGTGCCCGGTGCCAAGCGCAAGCAGCTAACCCGCACCATTTACGACGCCCTGTACCGCCGGGCGTGGCTGCGCCAGCACACCCGGCGCGGCCAGCGCATGCGACGGCTCTGCCAGGGCACGGCCGAGCCCGTGTTTGGGAACCTGATTCACCTCTACGGCCTGCGCCGGATGAACGTGCGCGGCCACGCCGGGGCCCACAAAACCATGCTGCTTACGGCCATCGCTTACAACCTCAAAAAGCTGCTCAAGTACCGCCCCCAAGCGCCAGGCAAGCCTGGCTATGGCCCTGCCAAGGCCTGTTTTAGCCGCTAGCACGCCCTGTCGGCGGCGTAATTGCCGGACTGTTGGGCAAGCGTGTGCCCGTGTGCCGCGCCGCTTCGCCAGGGCAACTACCTGGGCCAACTTCTGCAACAGCCACGCTCGTTTTTCTGAACAACACTGCCGCTAAGCCAAAGCCCCGCTGGCGTAAACCAGAAGGGCTTTTTGATTTACCCAAACGAATGTTCAGCTTACCGGACAAGACAAGTCCGTGTAGCCCCGAGCGAGGCGATAGCCGGGCGGCAGGCAGTGCGGCCTCTTCCGCGCGGTTCGCCGGCCGCGGTAGCCCAGCGCGTAGGCGACGACCTCACGGGTGCGTCAACGGGCCTTGGCGGGGCCAGCGTCTGGCTCCGTGGCGGCTCTTACCGGGCTTTTTTACCCACGCCGCGCCCGTCCGGTGCTTGGGCGCACGAAGATGCGCGTCAGCCCACGCGGGAGGGCGACGACCAGAGGCGCCAGATTTCTGCTTCCGCAGGGCATGCTTGTCGAGCGAGGCACGAGGGGAAACCTATGCCGCAACGATTACGGGTTTGTCCCGGCGAATATCCGTATTAAACCGCTGGCCCATGATGGAAAGGGGGCGTAAAACTGACAGTTGAGAATAGGGTTGCCGAAAGCGTCAACCCCAACGTGGGCGCCGGCTGCACCACGTTGGGGTTGACGCTTTATGGGCGGCTTCTAGGTTTCAGGGCATTTAATGTTGAACAGCTCGTATGCACAACCATCGACCAACGGATCGGCTCGAATATTTCAGCGACGCTGTGTTGGCCATCGCGGCAACCTTGCTGGCTACCGAACTCCCTAAGCCCGAAACGGAAACGGGCTTGCTACAGGAGATGGTGAAACTCTGGCCTCATTATGCGGCCTTCGCGGCGTCTTTCCTGTTCATCTGCATTGCCTGGTCCAACCACCACAACATGTTTAGTTACATCAAGCAGACGGATCAGTACCTGCTTCTCCTGAATATTTTGTTTTTGATGTTTGTTACCCTGCAATCCTTTACCACCGGGCTATTAGCCCGTCAGGTCGGCAAACCAGACGAACGTACGGCAGCCCTGATCTACCACGGGACGTTGGTGTTGATGACCTTGTTCTATAATTGTACCTGGTGGTACGCCATTAGCAGGGATGAACTGTTGGAAGACGGGACAGATAAGCGGCTCATTCGTCTGCTGACAAAAGAATATGTCATGGCCCCTGCGCTGCACCTGGCGGCCTTAATCATTTGTTGGTGGAGCGTACCTTTTAGCATCATCCCCGTTGTGCTGTTATATGTCTATTTTGCCTTTCCCCGGCTGAGTGAACTAAAGGTAAACGAGCGGAATCATGCCTGATGCCTGCCAGCGCCGGCGCTTCAGCTGGGACGTTCGGGGCGCGGGCATACTAGTGACCGGATTTCTAAGAGAGTGGCAGAATCTGGCAGAGAAAAGAAATCACTTGAGCCCAGGAGGGAGCGCTAAAACTGAAAAATCCCCATGTAAACCAAGTGTTTACATGGGGCTTTTTCTTGGTGCTTACCCGAGCAGTATGAAGCCGGCGCTCAGCAGCTCGGTGGCGGCTA
Organism: Hymenobacter plasmatis; assembly: GCF_020711255.1. Classification (GTDB taxonomy): domain Bacteria; phylum Bacteroidota; class Bacteroidia; order Cytophagales; family Hymenobacteraceae; genus Hymenobacter. The sequence continues at coordinate 95,075 of NZ_JAJFAW010000020.1, read as the reverse complement.
GCAGTAGCGCATCGCCATTGTTCGGCTCTCCCTCAACGAGCCCATCGGCACCCTGGACGTTTTTCAAAAAAGCTGTACGCTACGCCTGGGGTCACCCCCACAGACTCTCCAGGATTGAGGACGCAGCCCGCTGATACGTGCTGGAGCAGGGCTACGTATCCTGTTTTACCGGCTTATTGATGATGCGGCCGTCCTCCATTTCGATGATGCGGTGGGTGTTGGCGGCAAACTCGGTGTCGTGCGTCACGATGAGCAAGGCTTGATGGTAGGTTTCGGCCAGCTCCTTGAAAATGTCGAACACGATTTCGCCGTTTTTCTTGTCGAGGTTGCCGGTGGGCTCGTCGCCCATGATGATGAGTGGGTCGTTAATCAGGGCCCGGGCGATGGCCACGCGCTGCTTCTGGCCGCCCGAAAGCTGGTTGGGGCTCTTGAGTGCCTCGCTTTCGATGCCCAGAATCTTAAGCTTTTCGTAGGCCCGGTGCTCAATTTCCTGACTCGATAATTTGCCCAGCTTTTCGGCAGGAAGCATTACGTTGCGCAGCACCGAAAACTCGTTGAGCAGGTAGTGAAATTGGAACACGAAGCCGATGTGCTCGTTGCGCACCTGGGCCAGATCGGCTTCGTTTTTGTCCCGCATGGGCACACCGTCAATCAGCAGCTCGCCCCCGTAGGCTGTGTCCATCGTGGAGAGGATGTAGAGCAGGGTTGATTTGCCGCAGCCCGACTTGCCCACCACGGCCGCAAACTCGCCCCGGGCCAGGGCAAACGTGAGGCCGTGCAGCACCTGCACCCGCACGGGGTCGTCGAAGTACTTGGTAATCTGGCGGGCTTCGAGCGCGGGCGTGTTCATTTTACTTGCCTCGGATAATGACGACTGGGTCAATATGGCTGGCCTTGCGGGCCGGGAAAAACCCCGCCAGGTACGTGGTAACAAGCGAGAACACTGCCCCGATGCCGTAGAATAAAGGGTTGAAGTTGACGGGGTAGGTGTGCACCGTGGGCAGCGAGGCCGGGTGAAACGGCACCCGCGCAATAAGGGCGGAGAGCCCGAACCCGCACAGCAGCCCCACCCCGCTGCCCGACAGCCCAATAGCCAGTGCCACCACCACAAACAGCCTCCGCACATCGGCCCCGGCAAACCCGATGGCTTTGAGGATGGCAATGGTGTCCATCTTCTCATAAATCATCATGTTCAGAATGTTGAAAATGCCGAAGCCTGCCACCGTCAGCAGTGTGATGCCCACGGCGTACGAGATGAGCGTGCGGATGAAAGTGCCGGTGGCAAACTCCGAATTGGCCGTCTGAATGTCAATGGTCTGCACCTCGTACAGTTTCGCGTATTCTTTCGCCAGCCGAGGCGCGAGCGTGAAATCGTGCAGTTTCACCTGAATGTCGGTGATGTAGTTGTTGGCTTCGCCGAGCAGTTTTTGGGCCGTGGCCAGGGAGGTGTAGCTCTGCACTTTATCGATGTCTAACAGTCCCGACTGGAACAGGCCGACGACCTTGAGCTGGACATGGTTGCCCTTCACGGTGGTGATTTGGACCACGTCGCCCACGCCCACCAGCATCAGGTCGGCGGCGGCTTTGCCGAGGATGATGCTGTTGGCCACGGTTTTGAGGCTGAGCGGCTTGCCCGCCACCACGTAGTCGCCGAAGGCAAAGAGCCGGTCTTCCTGCTCCACCTCTATGCCGCTGATGGTGCCGGTGAGGTTGACGGTGCCCACGTTGTAGAACACCTGCACCTGCGTTTTGGGGGCCACGCCGCGCACGCGCGGGTCGCGGCGCAGCGCGGCGATGATGGCAGGGGCGTTGCGAATGCGCGGCAACTCGTCGCTGGGCTTGATGGAGCGGATAAAATTGTGCTGCCGGCTTCCGGTGTAGCGGTCGATGGGCTGCTGCGGGGCCGGCTTCACCTCGTTGTAGAGGCGCACGTGGGGCGTGCGGTTGAGCACCAGCCCATCAAGCAGCTGGTTGAGGCCCGACATGAAGCTGAGCAGCGCAATGAACATGGTAATGCTGAACGTGACGCCGATGGCCGCCACCAGCGTTTGGCGCCAGCGGGCCAGCAGCAGCGACAGGGCCACGTCGTAGAGCAGGGGCAGTTTCATTTCGCGGGGGCTGTGAGTTCGTCGGCGGGCGAGAGGCCGGCCAGGATTTCCACCATCTGGTAGTCGCGCAGGCCGGTTTTTACGCGTGCGAGCTGGCCGGTGGCCTTCCGCACCGTGGAGTCGTCGACCAGCAGTCGGCGCGGAATGAGCAGAGCTTTGGGCTTGGTTTGCAGCACGATGTTAGCCTCGAAGCTGACAAAGGGATACAGCACCGGCGGCTGGCGCACGAAGGCCGCTTCCACCTCAAACGTGCGGCTACCGGTGTTCATCATCGGCGAAATAGTGGTGACGCGGGCCGTGAACACCTGGCCTTTGTACGCGTCCAGGGTCACCAGCACGAGCTGGCCGGGGCGGATTTTCACGATGTCGGCCTCGTCCACCTGCATTTCGAGTACAAAGTGGCGGGCGTCGCCCAGCAGGGCCAGCGGCGTTTGGGGCGTCACGGCCTCGCCCTTTTCGCGGTAAAGCTGGTAGACGATGCCGTTGATTTTGCTGCGCAGCACAAAGTCGCTGGCCTGCTTCTGGGCAATCTGAAGGTTTTTGCGGGCCTGGGCGGCGGCAAAATCGAGCTGCTGCTTCAGGTGCTGGTAGTTGAGCACGGCCGATTCGTAAGCCGTTTTGGAGCTGGCGTAGGCCAGTTCTTTTTGCTCCAGCGTCAGCTTTGTGCCGATGGACTGCTGCCAGAGCTGCCGCTGGCGGGTGAGCTGCAGCAGGTCGTTCTGCATGGTGCGGCGCTGCAGGGCGATGTGCTCGCGCGCTTCCTGCAGCTGGCTTTGGCTGGCGACTCCGGCGGCGTAGCGGGCGGCCAGGGCGGCATTTTCCTGGTTGAGCCGCTGCACGTCGCTGGCTATGGTGAGCAGTGGCGTGCCCACCCGCACCGTGTCGCCCTCGTGCACAAACACCGTCTGGATAATGCCGCCGACGCTGGCAAAGGCCTGATACTGCTGCCCGCTTTTGATGGTCCCGGCCGCGTACACCGACTCCGAAATGGCCGACCAAATGGGCTTCACCCGTTCCGTCCTGTCCCGGCAGCTGGCCAGCCCCAGCACGGCGAGCAGGAGCCAGCGCCCGGGCAGCGCGGCGAGCGGGCAAGGCATCGGAACCCAGCTGACGTTCATGTACAAACACACCGCTACCGGCCCCATTGGGGATTGGAGTTGGGCAGCAAGTTCTACCGGCGCCGCGCCCGAGAACATGAGCATAATCAACAGCGTATTCGATTATTGTCATGGGTCCCGCGCAAACCAGGGATGAAATCAGCCACGGGCCTGATTTTCCTCATAGCCTGTGCCCACGGTTTCCTTTTATTTTTGAAAAGCGGCCGTTGGGCCGCTTTGCCGCGGTGGTTTGGCGGGTGCCGGCCCCCGCTTACTGCCCTTCCTCCAATTTCAATAAAAATACCCTTGCCTGCCATGACCCGCAACACCCCGCGAACGCTGAAACTGACGGCTTATGCCGTGGTGGGGGTGGCCGCTGGCGGCGGAAGTAAGTGACCCTGCGCTTCATACCACGCCCCGCACCTGTGGGTTAACCGGCACGTTGCGTGCTGTCTGCTGTGAACGAGAACTCGCTATTGCCCCAGACCGGCCTGCTGACCCGCTTTGCCGGGCGGTTCTTCCGCGAAGCTTTTCAGCTGCCCTTCGAGTGGGGCGAACTCGTGCGCCAGTGCTTTGGGGTGGGTTACCAATCGTTGCTATTGGTGGGCATCACGGCCTTCATCATGGGGTTGGTGGTCACGATGCGGCTGCAGCCCATTATGGTGCAGTTCGGCGCCGAGTCGTGGATTCCCTCCATGGTGGGCATTACCATCATCCGCGAGATGGGGCCCCTCATTACGGGCCTGATGGTGGCCGGCAAAGTCAGCTCCAACATCGGGGCCGAGCTGGGCGCCATGCGCGTAACCGAGCAGATTGACGCCATGGAGGTCTCGGGCGCCAACCCGTTTAAGTACCTGGTGGTGACGCGGGTGGCCGCTGCCACCCTCATGGTGCCGGTGCTCTCGGTGCTGGCCGATGCGTTTAGCTTAATTGGCGCGTACCTGGGCGTCAGCCTGCACGGCGATACCTCGGTGGCGCTGTTTGTGAATGATATTCTGAACCGGCTCAACTTGAGCTACATCCTGGAAGCTCTGGTCAAAACCGTCTTTTTCGGTTTCGCCATCGGCCTGGTGGGCTGCTACAAAGGCTACAACGCCATGGAGGGCACCGAGGGCGTGGGCCGGGCCGCCAACTCCGCCGTGGTCGTGTCGTCGCTGGTCGTATTCCTGCTCGATTTGCTCACCGTACAAATCAGCACCATTCTTGGGATTAACTGATGAAGCTCATTATAAATCAAACCTGACCATAGGTCAAGACAATGAGAGCCATAGCAGACCTGTTTCGAATCGAGCGGGAGTCGGCCCGCTGGCTGCGAAAGCGTGGGCCCACAGTGGCCTTGTTTGGCCTGGGCTGGGCGCTGCCGTGGCTGGCCTGCATCGATTTGGCCGGCGATATCTGGGAGCAGGAAGGCTTTGCCCCCGACCAAAAGCTGCTGGCCTGGCTGCAGGCCCACCGCCGCCCGGCCCTCGACGAGGCGGCCGTGCTGCTGTCGCGCCTGGGCGGAACGGCGGGTATGGGTTCCTTTAGCCTCGGGCTGATTGGTGGGCTGCTGCTGGCCCGCCGCCGCTGGCAGGCCGGGCTGGTGGGCGCGGGCCTGGGCGGGGCGTGGCTGCTGCAGCTGGCCGGCAAGGCGCTGCTGCACCGCCGCCGGCCCGAGGAATGGCGCCCGCTGGTAGCAGAGCCCGCGATACCGGCCACGGTGTACTCCTTCCCGAGCGGGCACGCCATGGCAGCCGCCGCGCTGGCCGCTACCGGGGTGCTGCTGCTGTGGCCCTCGCGCTGGCGCTGGCCGGCGCTGGGGCTGGGCACGGGCTGGGCCGGCACGGTGGGCGTGGCGCGGGTGTACCTCGGGGCCCACTACCCGAGCGATGTGCTGGCGGGCTGGCTGGGCTCGGTGGGCTGGGTGGTGGGGCTGTACCTGCTGTATTTTCATCCCCGGCGGAAAGTAGCGCGACCCGCTCGGTTCGCGCTACGCTGACCGGCTGCTTTGGCTCAACTAAAAACGGCCCCGCTTCTAGCCAGAAGCGGGGCCGTTTGCTTTGCAGAAAAGGGTGAGATTACGCTCCGCCGCCGGCGCGGCGCTTCTCGTCTTCGGCGCCACCGCTGCGGCGGCGCGAGGGGGCCAGCTTGTCGTTGCCGAACCGGTAGGAGAAAGACAGGGTGGCCACGCGCGAATCGCCGCGCTGGTAGAAGCGCTCGATGTAGTTGGTGTAGGTGGACGTGGCGTGCAGTGGGCTGGTGTAGAAAATATCCGTCATGTTCAGCTTGAGGGTAGCTTTGCGGTCCCAGAGGCTTTTCTGAATGCCGGCCGTGACCTGGCCGTTGGGATTGGAGTTGAAGAACGAGGAAAGCTCGCGCGACTGGTAGCTGCCGTTGAGCTCGGCGCTCCAGCCTTTGCCGAAGGTGAAGGTGCTGTTGCTGCTGAGCGAGAAAGCGGGGCGGGCGTTTTTGGCGCCCAGGGTGGTGCCGGCCAGGGTGCCCACGTAGCGGCTGTAGTACACCACCACGTTGTTGTACACGCTCCACCATTTCACGGGCTCTAGGGGCGCGGTGAGCGTGAGGGCGAAGTAGTGCTGCGCGCTCAGGTTCTGCGACGTGGAAACCACAATGCGGCTGGTGGCATTTTCGGGCTGCACGGTGCTCACAATGGGGTTGGTGGTGCGGCTGTAGCTCAGGCCGGCGCTGTATTTCTGGCGGTAGGTGTGCGTTAGCTCAATATTATAGCTGGTTTGGGGCAGCAGGTTGGGGTTGCCGGCGCCGTAGGTGGTGGCGTCGATGTAGGAGCGGAAGGGGTTGAGCTGGCCGTAACCGGGCCGGTCGATGCGGCGGCTCAACGTCAGGTCCATTTCGTGCTTGTCGGTGAGGGTGTGCTTGATGGCCGCGCTCGGAAACAGCTGGTAGTAGTTGCGGCTGAAGCCCGACGCCACGCCCACTTGCTCCACATCCTGCTTGCCCTCGGCATTGGTTTGCTCGGCACGCAGGCCGGCTTGCAGCGTCCACTTGGGCAGGGTGTGGTTGAAGTTGACGTAGGCCGCGTTGATGTTCTCGTCGTAGCGGAAGCGGTTCGAGCGGTTCGGGTCGCGCACCAGGGTGTTGAGGTCGCGCTGTTGGGTGGTGGGGTCCAGGAAGGGGATGCTGAACACCACGTCGTTGTCGGAATGAACCCAGCTCACCTTGCCGCCCAGCTCCATTTTGGTTTGCTTGCTAAGTGGGTGGGTGTAATCGGCCTTGACCGACTGAATGGTGAGGCTGCCCTGCTGGTCGCCGTTGAGCCGGTCGAACCGCTCGGCGCGCACCCGGTCAAAGTAGGTGTTGAGGTACTGCAGGCGCCGAGTGTCGTAGTGGGCGTAGTCGGCGTCGGCGGTCAGCTCGCGCTTGCCCAGGCTATCGACGAAGGTGTGCTTGAGGTTGAGGTTGCCGGCATAGTTGGGGAAGCTGGCGTCGCGGTCATTGGTGGAGTTGTAGCTCCGGATGAGCTGGCCTTGGGCATCGCGCGGGTCGGTGAAGTTGGTGCCCGCCTGCACGGCCTTCACCTGCAAGCCGTTTGCCACCGCCCCCAGCACGGTGCGCTCGGAGAGGTTGTAGTCGATGCCCGCTTTCCAGCTGTGCGACTCGCTGTGGCCTTTGCTGAAGTTGTCCTGGTCGGTGCTGCCGATGAAGGCTTTGCCGGTTTCAGTTGGGCTAAAAAAGTCCCGGTGAATGGTGAGCGCGCCGAAGTTTTCGCGGTTGGCGTAGGTGTAGGAGCCGAAGGTGTTGGTCTTGAGGGCGCGGTGGTTCAAGGAGACGCCGGTGGTGAATTTGCCGTAGCGGCCCTGGCCGTAGCTGGCGTTGGCGGTGCCGTTGGTGCCCACGCGCTGGTCCTTTTTCAGGTTGATGGCGATGATGCCGGCGCCGCCCTGGGCGTCGTACTTGGCCGGCGGGTTCGTTATCAGCTCAATGCTTTTGAGCTGGTCGGCGGGCAGGGCGCGCAGGTAGTCGGCCAGTTCCGAGCCGGTCATGGGCTGGCGCTTGCCGTCGATGAGCACCAGCACGCCCTGGCGGCCGCGCAAGCCAATGTTGTCGTTGCCATCCACGGTCACGCCCGGAGAGCGGGCCAGCACGTCCAGCGAGGTATTGCCGGCGGCCAGGGTGCTGCCTTCCACGTTCACCACCGTACGGTCGGCCTGGCGCTCGAATAGCGGCTTCTTGCCCACTACCGTCACCTCCTTGAGGGCCGTGGCCGCGCTTTCCTTCATGGTCAGCGTTGGTATCGTAATGTCTTCGGTGCCCGACACCGTTATCAGCGTCCAGGTGCGCACAAAGCCCACCTGCGCCGCCGAAACCAGGTAGCTGCCAGCCGGAGCCTGCTCAAAATGAAAAACGCCTTTGTTGTCGCTGAACTCCGATTTTACCACGGTCGAGTCGGCGGCGCGGTGCAGCGTGACGGTGGCAAACTCAATGGCCGCCCCCGCGGCGGTGGCGACCTTGCCCGTCAGGCCGCTGCTCTGCTGGGCGTGGCCCGGGCCGGCCTGAGCCATTGCCACCGCCAGCACCAAGCCCGCACGAAGCCAGCCCACTAGCTTCCGGTGCGCAGCGCCCGCGCGGGGCACGGAAACCGAAGCGGTGGTTGAAGGGATGGATGCTTGGCTTGCCGGCTCTGGCATCGGGCCACTTGGGGCTGCTGGGTAAAGGGTGTTGTCCATTTTTGTGCAGAAAAAGAGTCGTTTACAATACCTAATGCCAAGCGGCATGCCGATTTTGTTAGATATTGTAAAACAGGAGGTTAGGGTGTGTAATGGCAGTAATAAGGGCTGGATTTTCGTCCGAAATCGGACAACTGTTCGAAATCGTACTGACCGTCGAGCTCGTCCGAAAGCAGCCAGGAGAAAGTCGCACGATGCCGGCGAGTGGTTGCGGGGAAGATGAATTTTGCCGACAGCGGGGCCCGTATGCTGGACTGTAGCAGTACTGCCAGCTCAACTCAAATCGGCTGGAAACGCCGAAAGCCCCGGCCGGAATCGAGTTGATTCCGGCCGGGGCTTTCTATTGTTTTAGCTCAAGCGCTTAGCTCAGGCTGCGCAGTATCTGGTTATTTCGCGGCCAGTTTAAAGGAGACTTCCTGTACGTCGCGCGAGTTGCCGCCGACGAATACTTTGAAGTCGCCGGGCTCAGCCACAAACTTCAGGTCGTTGTTGTAAAACTTGAGGTCGTTGGGTGCCAGGCGGAAGGTGAGGGTTTTGCTCTCGCCTTTTTTCAGCATCACTTTTTGGAAGCCTTTCAGCTCCTTCACGGGCCGGCTGATGGAGCCCACCACGTCGCGGAGGTAAAGTTGAGCCACTTCCTCGCCGTCGTAGTTGCCGGTGTTCTGCACCGTTACCTTCACTTCCAGCGTTTCGGTAGGGGAGAGGGTGGTTTTGCTGAGCGTGGGCTTGCCGTAGCTGAAGGTGGTGTAGCTCAGGCCGTAGCCGAAGGGATAGAGCGGCTCGTTGCTCACGTCCAGGTAGCGCGACTTGTACTTGTCGAGCTTCTCGCCGCCAAAGGGCCGGCCGGTGTTCTTGTGGTTGTAGTAGAGCGGCACCTGGCCCACCACCTGCGGGAACGTAGCCGTGATTTTGCCGCTGGGGTTGTAGGCGCCAAACAGCACATCGGCAATGGCGTGGCCGGCCTGGGTACCGGCAAACCACGTTTCGAGGATGGCGTCGGCGTTCTGGTTTTCCCAGGGCAGGGTCATCGGGCGGCCGTTCATGAGCACCAGTACCATGGGCTTGCCGGTTGCTTTCAGGGCCTTGAGCAGGGCCAGCTGCTGGCCGGGCAGGCCGATGTCGGAGCGGCTGGCGGCTTCGCCGGTCATGCCCTGCGACTCGCCCACCACGGCTACCACTACGTCGGCGGCCTGCGCTACTTGCACCGCTTCCCGAATCATCTCTTCCGAGGAGCGTTTATCAAGCTCCAAATCTCCACCATGGGCGTTAAGGCGCTCCAGCATCTGGGCATCGTCAGCGATGTTGGCGCCCTTGGCGTAGGTGATTTTCAGGCTGGGTGCGGCGGCGCGCAGGCCTTGTTCTACCGATACGGCCTGTTTCCAGTCGCCGGCGCCGCTCCAGTTGCCGATGACGTCGCGCTGGCGGTTGGCCAGCGGGCCGATGAGGGCGATGCTGCCGGTCTTTTTCAGGGGCAGGGTGCTGCGCTCATTTTTCAGGAGCACCATGCTTTTGCGGGCAATGTCGCGGGCAGCGGCGATGAATTCGGGCTTCACCAGGGTGCTGGTGGCGCGCTGCGCGCTCACGTTGCGGTAAGGGTCCTGAAACAGGCCCAGCTTGTACTTCGCTTCCAAAATGCGGCGGCAGGCGGCATCCAACTGAGCCTTGCTCACGGCGCCGGATTTGATGTTATCGGCCACGTTTTTCAGGTAAATCTCGCCAACCATGTCCTGGTCGATGCCCGCGTTCAAGGCCAGCGCCGACACCTGGGCGGCGTTGCCCATGCCGTGCTCCATCATTTCATTGATGGCCGTGTAGTCCGTCACCACAAAGCCCTTGAAGCCCCACTGCTTGCGCAGCAAATCGGTCATGAGCCACTTGTTGCCGGTGGCGGGCGTGCCGTTCACGTCGTTGAAGGACGACATCACCGAGCCCACGCCGGCGTCGACGGCAGCTTTGTAGGGCGGCAGGTACTCGTTGTACATGCGCTGCAGGCTCATGTCGGTGGTGTTGTAGTCGCGGCCGGCCTCGGCGGCGCCGTAGAGCGCAAAATGCTTCAGGCAGGCCATCACGGTGTTGTCCTTGGTCAGGTCGTTGCCGGGGCCCTGGTAGCCGCGCACCATGGCGCGGGCTATGCGGGAGCCGAGGTAGGGGTCTTCGCCGGCGCCTTCGGCAATGCGGCCCCAGCGGGCGTCGCGGGCAATGTCGACCATGGGCGAAAACACCCAGTCGAGGCCGTCGGCGGTAGATTCTTCGGCTGCGATGCGGGCGCTTTGCTCCACGGCAGCCATATCCCAGCTAGCAGCTAGCCCCAGCGGAATCGGGAAAATGGTGCGGTGCCCGTGAATGACGTCGTAGCCAAACATGAGCGGAATGTGGAGCCGCGACTCCTTCAGCGCCATCTCCTGCAGCTTGCGGATGGCCACCGGCGTGAAGGTGTTGAACACCCCGCCCACCAATCCCTTGCGGATGTTGGCGTCCACGTCCTTGCTCACTACCGGCCCGGTCACATCAAAGCCCACGGACACGAGGTTGAGCTGTCCGATTTTCTCGTCCTGCGTCATTTTGCCCATAAGCCCGTCGATGAATTGCTTCATCTTTTGGTCTGCGGTTGGTGCGGCAGCGGGCTTCTTCTGGGCCTGGGCGGCGGGGCTGGCTAGTAGCGCCAGGGCAAGGGCAGCAAGGGGAATTCGTTTCATGCGGTGTGAAAGAAAGTGTTGATTTGAACGGTGTAGAGACGCGACACTTCGCGTCTCCTCGTTGCTGATGTTGTTATAGGTTGTGCAGTTATTGTCGTTCAACGCCGAGACGCGAACCGCAGGTCGGCGTAGCCAAGTGTCGCGTCTCTACATTGTTCGGCCTGCTACTTCGCCAGGGTCACCGGCGTTCGGGTCGAAACCCCGTTTTCGTTGATGGCTTCAATGGAGAAATAATACGGCCGGTCTTTGTCCATGCCTTTGAAGTAGTAGTCATTGGCGCCGTGCACCATGATGCAGCTGTAGAGCTTGTCGGGGGCCAGGCCGGTGTAGATGTTGTAGGCGTAGGCCTTGTCGTTGGGAGCCCACCGTAGCCAGGCGCTGCGCTTGTCTTTCTCGGTTCGCAGCACCACAAAGCCTTTCACGGGCGCGGGCTTGGCGCCGCTACCCAGGCCAAATACCCGCAGGCCGCTGATGGCGAATTTGCCTGTGGGCATGTGCACGTTTTCGAGCTTGAGGAAGCGGGTTTTTACCGGTGCAGGTAGCTCAATATAGTCGTGCGGCACGTCGGTTTTATTCCGGCTTTTGTCGACCAATACCTTCCACATTTTGCCGTCCAGCGAGCTGTAGAGCTTGTATTGGTGGTAGACACCTGTTGATTTGCCCAGGAAGGTGGCGTCCTGGTCGGCGTAGTTTATCTGGACGGCGCGAACGGTGCTCACGCTGCCCAGGTCGGTCTGGATGTACTCGCCGGGGTTGGCCGTGGCGGCGCTCCAGTAGGTTTTGATGCTTTCGTCGACGGCGTAGTTGGGCAGGTAGCCGCCCAGCGTGCTCGACACCTGTACCGGGCGCAGGTAGTTGAGCAGCATCCAGCCCGTAAACTGGGGCTGCAGGTGGTCGGCCGGGCCGTTGGGCAGGTATTGCGGGTAGTCGCCGAAGGTGGTATTGGCGTAGAGCGTGCCGTCGGCGTCGAAGCCGGCGGGCCACAGGCCCAGGCGCCGCTCAAAGTTGTTTTTCACGTTGATGACCGTCGTGGAGACGTGCCACCAGTTGTCCCAGGCATCCTGAAAGGTGTTGCCGTGGCCGGCGCCCCGCACAAAGCCGCCGGGCTTGTAGGCAAACGGGTTGTGGGGCTGCGGCGTGAACGGCCCCAGCGGGTGGTCGGCCACCTGCACGCCATCGGCGTAGCCGCTGAATTCGGTGCCGGGCGCGCCGTATTGGAGATAGTATTTGCCGTTGTGCTTGGTCATCCAGGCGCCTTCCATAAACGGGTCGAGGAAGGTGTTGTCGAGGTATTCGCCGAAGCGCTGCCAGCCAAACTGCTTGTCATTGAGCCCAAACATGACCTTGGGCTCCCCGATGGGCTGGAAGGTTTTGCGGCTGATTTGCTGGCCGTAGAGTGGGAATTCGTTGCTGCTGCCCCAGTAGAGGTAGAGCTTGCCATCGGTGTCGAGGAAAAAGTCGGGGTCCCAGGCCCCAACCTGGAAGTTGTGCACTGCTTCCTTCCAGTCGTCGACTTTGGGATTGGTGCTCATCCAGATGGGGAAATTCTTCTCGTGCGTCGAGCCGTACACCAAAAGTGTATCGCCGAGCACGAACACGGCCGGGGCGCATAAGTCGTCATACACCTTGTGCTCCGGGCGCAGGAAGTGGCGGGGAGTGAACTTCCAATGGTTCAAATCGTGGCTCCACCAGTAGCCCCACTGGTTGGTCGAGAACAGGTAATAGTCGCCCTTGTAGCGGGTGATAACCGGGTCGGCAGTAGCGCGGTGCCGGCCGGCGGTGGCAAACTCTGGGATGGGCGTGTAACCGTAATCCAGGTTGAGCGGGTTGCAGTAGGTGCGGCGGGTGGGCGTGGGGGTGTTGGGCTGCGCCTGAGTGGCGAAGCTGAGAAGCGTGCAGAGACTGAAGAAGCTGAGGATTCGGAGCATGTAAGGAAATTCGTCTATCATCCTCATCTGTCATCCTGAGCTTAGCGAAGGAACTTATCACACCCGCGCCGGCTGAATTACTGCAAGCCGTTCATCGGCGATAAGTTCCTTCGCTGCGCTCAGGATGACAGACGTTATTTGGTGTTTATTCTGGCGTTATCGGGGTTTACTTCTTAATCATCGGGCTCTCAAACCCCAGCTTGGTCAGCCCGCGCTGCACGTCGGGCGAGCTCATGAAGAGCTTCCAGAGCAGGCCCGAGCGGTAGTTCTCAATCATGCCCACGATGGGGCCCTGGTCGATGGCCAGGTAGGACTTGGCGTACCAGTTGTGCTGCTGACTGAAGCCGTCCACGAAGCCGTACTCGCCCCAGATGTTGTCGCCCAGGTCATTGTAAAAGTGCTTCAGCGCGCGCATGGAATGCTCGGGCGTGTAGGGAAAGGCCGAAAGCGCGGCGGTGGGCGAAATCACACCCAGGTCCTCCTTGGGATTGTGGGCGGCGTAGCCCTGGTAGCTGTCGGAAGCGGTGAGGCCCCAGGTGTTGGGGCCGTAGCCCTTGTATTTCTTGGGATTGTCGACGCAGTAGGCGTAGTTGATGAGCGTGTGGTTCTGGTTTTGCTGCCAGTAGTCGGCGTATTGGTCCTTCAGGCCGTGGGGATTCAGGCCGAGGAAGGAGTAGTGCGTGAAGAACAACGGCCCGCCCATGTCCGGGCCCAACGGCAGCTTGATGCCGTAGTATTCCTTGCCATTCTTAAACTCCGGCCCGGTGGCCCAACCCTGGTCGTAAACGGGCTTGTCGATGGCGTATTTGGGCGAGGACGCGGCCAGCACGTAGGTAATCAGGCACTCGTTCCAGCCGTGGATCTGGTGGTTCATGCTCCAGCCGTTGTTGGGGCTCCAGTGCCAGTAGAGCACGTTTTGGCCGCCCTGGGTGTGCCAGTTCCACTCCACATTTTCCCACATCCAGAGAATGTGGTTGCGCAAGTCGCGCTCCACCGGTGTTTCGGCGGTGAAGTACTGGCGGGCGCAAATCAGGCCTTCCATCAGAAACGAGGTTTCCACGATGTCGCCGCCGTCGTCCTTGGCCCCGAACTTGATAACCTTGCCGGTGGCGCCGTTCATCCAGTGCGGAAATACCCCATGAAAGGCGTCGGCTTTTTCCAGGAAGCGCACCATTTTGTAGATGCGCGTGGCGGCTTGTTCGCGCGTTATCCACTTGCGGTCGGCCGCTACCACGATGGCCATGATGCCAAAGCCGGTGCCGCCGGTGGTCACCACCTCGTTGCCGTAGTCGTAGGCCACGTTGCTGCGCTCGCGCGCCATGCCCGATACCGGGTGCCCGAAATCCCAGAAATACCGGAACGTCTGCTTCTGCACCAGGTCCAGCAGCTGGTCGTCGGTGAGGTTGCGCGGGCGCTGGCGCGGGTCAAACTTGGCCGTGGGCGCGGCTTTTTTCGGTGCGGGCTTCGGCTGGGCTTGCAGGAAGCCGGGCAGCAGAAGCAGCAGGTACAGGAGGAGTTTTGTGTTCATAGGTCAATATTCAAATGCAATGAAATTGAACGTCATGCTGAGCTTGCCGAAGTATCCGCCGCGCCACCTGTCATGCTGAGGCACGAAGCATCTTACCACGTTCGAACCAGTCGTTCCTTGGTGATAAGATGCTTCGTGCCTCAGCATGACAAGCGTGAGGTAGAGATGCTTCGGCAAGCTCAGCATGACGTTCTTCTCATCTTAGCAAAGCTGCAAACGCTAGTACCCCGGGTTCTGCGTGAGCTGGCCGCCGCTCAGGTCAATCTGGGGCTGGGGAATGGGGAACAGCTCATTCTTGCCTTTCACAAACGTCTTGCCTTGGGCAGCGAAAATTGGCACAATGCGGCCCGGCTGCACGCTTTCCTGGCGCACGAGGTCGAAGAACCGGTCGTGCTCCAGGGCCAGCTCAACCCGGCGTTCCTGCCAGATGTTGGCCAGGGTGGCGGCTTTGGGGCCGAGGCCGGCCCGGGCGCGCACGGCGGTGAGGTCGGTGGTGGCCGCGGCGGTGTTGCCTATCTGCACAGCGGCTTCGGCGTTGATGAGCAGGATTTCGGCGTAGCGCAGCACCCGGATGTTCTTGGGCAGGAAGTCGTTGTTGCCGCAGTTGGGCTCCTTGGTGCGGCTGTGGTAGGCCTTGTAGCTGTAGCGGAAGTTCTCCACCGAGTCCTTGCTCGGGATGCGGAAGCCGTCCCAGAGCACCGTGCCGGTAGAGCGCTGGCCGGCCGGGGCGGTGGGCTGAATGAAGATGATGCTGCCGGCTCGGCGCACGTCGCCAGGCTCGTAGGCATCGGCCAGCTGCTGGGTGGGGTTGTTGAAGCCGAAGCCCAAGTCAGCCCAACCGCCTTTGCCGCCGGAGCGCGGGCCCTGGCTCACGCTGTACAGCTCCACCGCCGAGTTGTTGCAGGCCGAGTTGATGCCGGCTTGCACTTCAAAGATGGATTCGGAGCTGTTGGCGCCCACCGTACGCCAGATGTCGGCGTAGGTGGGGTAGAGGGCATAGGCGCCCGACTTGCCCGTGATAATTTCGTTGGTCAGGTCGTAGGCTTTCTGGTAGTTTTTCTGGTAGAGGTACACCTTGGCCAGCATGCCCTGGGCCGCGGCCTTGGTGGCCCGGCCGGTTTCGGTAGCACCCTTGAGGGGCAGGTTGGCCGCCGCAAACTCCAGGTCGCTGATGATAAGGGCGTAGATGTCGGCCGCCGTGGCCCGCTTCTGCAGGTCCGGGTTGTTGATTTCGGACGTGGCCGGCACTTTATCCAGCTTGGGCACGCCGCCAAACAGGCGCACCAGGTTGAAGTAGAAGTAGCCGCGCAGGAAGCGTACCTCTCCGAGTAGCCGGTTTTTCACCACATCGGCGGCGGGGCTGAGCGGGATTTTGTCGAGGGCTTGGTTGGCGCGCGAAATGCCCTGGTAGTAGCCGTTCCAAGCGTTGTTGATGGTGCCGTTGGACGACGTCAGCGTGAAGTTGTCAATCGTTAGGGCGTCGTTGTAATCGCTCGGCGTGCTGCCTTTGTCGGCATCATCAGAAGCAATGTCGGTGAGGATGACGAACTGCAGGCCGTGAATGTCGGGGCCGAAGCCGCCGAGGTACATGGCGTTGTACACGCCGTCTACCAGCTTTTGGGCGGCGCCGGGGTCCGTGCGGATGGCGTCTTCGCTGAGCTGGCCCTGCGGGGCCACGTCGAGAAAGTCTTTGCAACCGCTGACGAGGGCCAGCGACAAGGCCAGTGCGGCCGTGCCGGCACGGCGGGTAAAGGCGTAAGAAAAGGTTTTCATCAGCTTACGTTATTTAAAGTTGACATTCAGCCCCAGCGTAACGGTGCGGCTCGTGGGATAGGTGTTGGCTTCGATGCCCGAATCCAGGGGGCCGCCGGCCAGCTCCGGCGTAAAGCCCGTGTACTTGGTGGCCGTAAACACGTTTTGGGCCGCGGCAAACACCCGAACCGAGGCCAGGTGGGCGCGCTCCAGCGTAGCGGCGGGTACCGTGAAGCCCAGCACCAGGTTGGTAAGGCGTAGGTAGGAGCCCGACTCCAGGAAGTACGTGGAGTTGGGCATGCCGCTGTTCAGGGCGCTGGGGTTGGTGGTGGAGTGGTTAGCAGCCGTCCACCGGTCGTTAGCGAAGCTGGCTTCGATGTTGTCGGTGCTGGTGGTGCGCAGCTGCTTTTTGGCGTTGTACACCTTGTTGTTCAGGTTGCCCGAAAACACGAAGGAGAAGTCCACGTTCCGGAAATTCAGCCCACCGTTGATGCCGTAGTACACCGGCGGCTGGTAGGAGCCGAAGTAGCGGCGGTCCTTGTTGTCAACGATGCCGTCGCCGTTGGTGTCGGCATACTTCAGGTCGCCCACTTTGGGGTTGAAGGTCGATTTGGGTCCGTTGGTAATTTCGTCGGCACTCTGGTACACGCCAATGGCGTCGAGCAGGAAGAAGCTGCCGGCGGCCACGCCGTTGTCGGACTTGGTTACCAGGTTGGTGCCACCAAACAGGGCCTGGCCACCGTTGAGGTTCGCAATGCGGTTTTTGTTGAAGGTCACGTTGGCGCCGAGGTTATAGGTCCAGTCGGTGCTGGTGCCGATGGCGGCGCGCCAGTTCAGGGCCGCTTCCACGCCGCGGTTGGTGATGTCGGCTGCGTTGGTGATGTACTGGTTTTCGGGGTCGCCGAAGATGGCCGGAATGTTCACCGGAATCAGGGCGTTGGTGGTGCGCTTGTCGTAGTACGTCAGCTCACCGGTCAGGCGGTTCTCCAGGAAGCCAAACTCCACGGCGGCGTCGTACTCCGTAGTGGTTTCCCAGCGCACGTTGCGGTCTTTAATCTGCTTGATGGCGGCGCCGAGCACCGGCTGGCCGTTGAACACATACGGGATGTTGGAGTCGGCCGTCAGGATGTAAGTGTCGGCCGGAATCTGGTCGTTGCCGAGCTGGCCATAGCTGGCGCGCAGCTTCAGGTAGCTCAACGTCTTGTTGTCGCGCAGGAAGTCTTCTTCCGACACAATCCAGCCCAAGCCCAATGAAGGGAAGAAGCCGTAGCGGCGGTCGCTGTTGAACTTCGACGTGCCGTCGTAGCGCAGGTTGGTAGTGAGCAGGTAGCGGTTGTTGTAGGCGTAGTTGATGCGGCCCAACAGCGAGAGGCGGCGGTCTTTGGCCGTGGTAGCGTCGTTCACCGCCGTGTTGGGGTCGCCGGTGTTCAGGTACCACTGGCTGGGGTCGGCGGGCACGTTTTTGCGGGCGCCCGAAAACTGGGCGCGCAGGCCTTCTTCGGCCACGGTGCCGGCCAGCAGCGTCAGGTTGTGCTTCTCGTTGAAGGTACGCTGGTAAGTGGCCGTGTTTTCCCACAGGTAGCGGTAGTTATTCACCTGCGTCACAGCCAGGTTGCTGCGGTCGTTGCGCTGGTTGCCGCCGCTGGTGATAAAGGTCTTGGCATCGTTGGCGTACTGGTAGTCGTACACGCGGCGGTTGTCGGCGTTCAAATCCACGTTGATGGCCGAGCGCAAGGTCAGGCCCTCAATGGGCCGCACATCGAGGCCGATGTTGCCCTGCAAGCGGTTTTCGAGCGACTTGTTGTCGTTTTTCTCAATGTCCAGCACGGGGTTGCCCACGTTGCCAAAAGCGGCCGTATTGCCGTACAGGCCATTTACTTTGGCCGGAATGATGGGCGCCGCGCGGTAGGCGTTGTTGTAGGCCGTGCCGATGTTCACGTCGCGGGTGTCGGCGTGGCTGAAGGAGGCCTGCGAGCTAATCGTGACCTTGTCCGACAGCATAAACGAGGTGTTCGAGCGCACCGTCAGGCGCGAGAACTTGTTGTTGATGACCGTGCCATCGTCCTGCAGGAGGTTGCCCGAGAAGTAGTACTTCACGTTTTCGGTGGCGCCCGATACGGCCAGGTTGTGGTTTTGGTAGGTGCCCCGGCGCAGGATTTCGTCGTACCAGTTGGTGCTGCCCGAATAGGCCGGAATCACGGTGGCGGGGGAGGTGTCTTTCAAGTAGTTCACGTACTGGCCCGCGTCAGCCATCTCTACCAGGTGGGCTGCTGTCTTGAAACCAGCCGTGCCGCTGTAGCTGAGTACCGGCTTGCCCAACGCACCCTTTTTAGTGGTCACGATAATCACGCCGTTGGCACCCCGCACGCCGTAGATGGCGGCGGCCGAAGCGTCCTTCAGCACGTCAATCGAGGCAATGTCGGCGTTGCTCAGGTTGCGGATGTCGGTGGTTTGCACCCCGTCCACCACGTAGAGCGGCTCGGCGCCGCCCAGCAGCGTGCCCGTACCCCGGATACGCACCTTGGGCTGCGAGTTCGGCGTGCCGTCGCTGATGATTTGCACGCCGGCAATCTTACCCTGCAGGGCCTGGGTCGGCGTTTGCACGGGCTGGTTCACAATTTCGGTACCGTCTACGCGAGCCACGGCCCCCGTCAGGTCCTGGCGGCGCTGCGAGCCGTAGCCCACTACCACCACTTCGCTCAGCGCCTTGGCGTCGGGCACCAGCGCGATGTTGATGGTGGTTTGGGTGCCTACCACCACTTCCTGTGAGGTATAGCCCACGAAGGAGAAAACCAGCGTGCTGTTTTCGGGCACGGAGAGCGTGAACTTGCCGTCCATATCCGTCTGGGTGCCGTTGGAGCCGCCTTTGATGACGACGTTGACGCCGGGCAGGCCCGCGCCTTTTTCGTCAACCACCCGGCCGGTCACGGTAGCATCGGCGGGCGCGGCGGGAGCCGTAAGGGGCGCCGCCGGCCGCAGGATAATGCCGTCGTTGACGAGCTTGTAGTTGATTTGGAGTGGTTCAAGCAGTTGGCTGAGCACCTGGGCCAGGGGCTGGCTCACGGCATTAACCGATACGCGGCGGCTGGCGCCGATGAGCTGCCGGCTGTACTGAAAGCGCACGTTGGCCTGCGTTTCCAGCTTGCTGAGCACGGTGGCCATGCGTTCATCGTTGGCCTGCAGCGTAACGAGGTGCTCCAGTACGGGCTGGGCCGCGGAGGCAAAGGCCGGCGAGATGCTCGAAAGCAGGCCCAATAGCAGGCCCAATAGCAGGCCCGAGAGCAGTGCCAGGCGCTTGAGGCCGGGCAAGAGGGGTGGGAATTGTAGTCGAGTGGTCATAAGAAAAATGGTGAGTTGGTTCGGGAATCATTTGCTGCCCGCGGCCTTCAAAAAGGGGAGTGCACAACTGGTGGGGCAGTTGTGCGGCCTGGGCAGGCTCCGGAATCGATTGTGGGGATTTAAGGCATAGGCAAAAGGGCTAAGATGCGCGGGCTATTCGGCCCGGCAGGGTTGGCTATGAAAGAGAATGCGGCCGTCGGCCTTGTCGTAGGAGGCGCCCAGCGTCTCACTGATGATGTCGAGCTTTTCAAACAGCGGCTCGTCGTTCAGGCTGAGGTTGATGGTGCAGTTGCGCAGGGCCGCGGCATCGTACACAATGGCCACCCCATAGGCCTTCTGCAGCGCATCCAGTACCTCGGCCACCGGCCGATCGTTGAAAACAAAAGGCTGCGGGGCCAGCAACACCGGCTGCGCCACGAGCTCGCGCCGCAGCTGCTGGCGCACGGCCGAATACACAGCCTGCTGGTTGGGCAACACCACCACGCTGGCAGCGGGCGCCCCAGTAGCGGTGGCCCGGGGGCTCACGCGCACCCGGCCCGTCCGCACCTGCACCTGCACTTCGGGCTGCCCAGGGTAGGCCTGCACCCGAAAGCTGGTGCCGAGCACCGTCGTCACCACTTGGTCGGTATACACCGAAAAGGGGTGCCCGGCGTCATGAAAAACATCGAAAAAAGCCGCCCCGGTGAGGTAAACCGTGCGGCGCGGGCCTGTGAACGAGCGGGGGTATTTCAGGGAGCTGGCCGCCGCCAGGGTGATGAGGCTGCCATCGGGCAGGGCTACGCGGGCTTCGCTCTTAGAAGTGTTTGCATAGACCAGCCAGGCCGTCTTGGTGGTAGTAGGCTTGGTCTTGGGCTGCCATATGGTGAGCAGTTTGGTGGGGCCGGGCACGCTGAGCATGCCCACTACGCCGGCTCCCAGGGCCAGTAGCACTACCGCTGCCCAGCGCACGCCCAGCGAAGGCCATAGCGGGCGAGTGACTTTAGCCTTGGGGAAAGAAACCGAAGGGGAGGCGGCGGTTGTCAGAGTCGCAATGCGTTGCCAAACGGTGGCCACCAGCTCAGCACGTTCCTCGGGCGTGAGGTCGAGCTCCTGTTTGGAGCCGAGGCGCTGGTACCATTCCTCCACGCGCTGTTTTTCCACGGGTGTGCACTCGTTACGTTGGTAACGATGCAGCAGCGCGCGAAAATCCGATTGAGCCATGGCAGTACCACTCTATAGAGTTGCTGATATGATAGTCAATCAACCCGCGCCAATCCCTAATCCCGAGTGAAAAAATATTAGCTCAACAGATATAATTATTGAGCTGATTGCGTGGTTGTCACTTAGCTTCAGTCAATTATTGAGCTATTAAGAAAATAGCCAGCACCAGAAATTCCTTGAGGGAAACACGCAGAAGTTTTAGCGCCCGCGTTAGGTGGTACTCCACGGTCTTGGGCGTGAGTTGCAGCCGCAGCGCAATCTCCGGCACCGTTTGGTACTCAATCCGGCTGAGCTGGAAAACCTCGCGGGTGTGGCCGGATAAGTGCGCCAACCCCATTTTCAACGCCCCCGACAAGTCCAGGGCTGCCAAATTTTGCTCGGTGCTGTAGTCGGCCTCACTGGCTGCTGCGCGGCTGTAGGCGAGGTAGCCGGCGTGGGTCAGTTTGGTCTTCATCAGGTTGATGACCCGGTACTTCACGGCCGACCCCAGATACTCCTTTAGTTTCTGCACGTCGGTGGTGGCGCGCTTGTGCCAGAGTGTGGCAAACAAGTCCTGCACAATTTCTTCGGCGGCTTCGCGCGAATTCACTTTGCGGTACGCCTGCTGAATCATCTCAAAGCCATAGCGGCTATAAATCTCGGCAAAGGCCTGCTCGTCTCCGTGCTGCAGCGCTTTTAGCAGGGCAGCATCGTCCCAGGAGGCATATAGCCGAAGGTGCTTTGTGCCGGAGTGGTCGGAGAAGTGCTGCATAACAACCTATAATCACCTTGCTACGGCGATTACACGATTCTGTTACCCGGCAGGACGAATAAGTGCTTGGTGGCGGCAAATGCGGCTGCCTGAGGAGCTGTAGTCCCTAGTGCCGCCGCACACAGCCCAGGTCCGGGCAGCCTAGCTTGTCTACTTCAGGTTGGTGTTTCGATTGTGCAGGCGGGTAACCTGCCCGGCGCGCTTACCGCTGCGCTTGATGCGGGCACTGGGGGCCCGCTCCAGCACCAGCCGTGGCACGGCGCAGTCGGCCAGCGGCACATTAAGGGTTTTGTAGCCCGCGGCTTCTATGGCCAGCACCTGCCCTTCGTACACGGGCTCGGTAAAGCGGAATTTGCCCTCCGAATCGGTGACGTACACGTCCTGGGTGCCTTTGATGAGCAGGGTGGCGCCTACCAACGGCTGGCCGTTGGGGTCAAACACCTTGCCGCTGATGGGGGCACAGGCCAGCCGCAGGGGCCGCTCGGCTACTGCGTTGGGCCGGGTAGCCAAGGCAATCCGGTCCCGGGAATTACCGGATTTGGAAGTAGAAGCGGTAGAACCACGTTGCGCGGCTGCGGGCAGGGCGCCACACACGGCAAAGGCAGCAGCGAGGAAAAGTAAACGCATAAGCGAAGAGCGAGGGTAAAAAAAGGAAGGACAGAAACGCCACGAGCCAACCAACCCGAGGCCGCTACGGATGACCTTACCTAACACGGACGATGCCCAACAGAGGTTGCCCTTTACGCAAGGAAGCGCGATAAGAAGGCCCAAATGCTCGTCAAATTGGTATTTGAGCAGGCCCAACGGTTGGCTTTCACCGCATGTTCACCACGGCGGCGGTAAGTTGCTTCTTCAATTCAACTATATGCGCGCTATCCTACCTCGGTTGTCGTTTCACCACCGCTCACTGCGAATTATTTGGGTACTTGGGCTGAGCCTGCTGCTGGCCCCGGCCCGCGGATGGGCCCAGGGCCTGGTCGCGTTTCCGGGAGCCGAAGGCGCAGGGCGCTTTACCACCGGCGGGCGTGGCTCGGCGGCGGTGCCCACCACGGTGTTTGAGGTAACTAGCCTCAACGATGACGGCAAGGCCGGCAGCCTGCGCTACGCGTTGAGCCAGCCAGCGGCGGCCCGCACGGTGGTGTTCCGGGTTTCGGGCACCATTCACCTTGGCTCGCCGCTCGAAATCAAAAAAGCGAATACCACCATTGCCGGCCAGACCGCGCCGGGCGATGGCATTTGCCTGGCCGACTACCCCGTGATGGTGCGGGCCAACAACGTCATCGTGCGCTTCATGCGGTTCCGGATGGGCGACAAAAACCAGAACCAGGGCTTTGTAGATGGCGCAGGCGGCGACGACGCCTTTGGCGGCCAGCGCAACAACCACCTCATTGTGGACCACTGCTCGATGAGTTGGAGCACCGACGAGGTATTGTCGGTGTACGAGGGCGACAGCACCACCCTGCAATGGAACCTCATTGCCGAGCCCCTGAACTACTCCTACCACTACGAGAAAGGCGACAAGGACTTCGAGCGCCACGGCTTTGGCGGCATCTGGGGCGGGCAGCATTCCTCGTTTCACCACAACCTGTTTGCGCACTGCAAAAACCGTACACCCCGCTTCAACGGCAGCCGCTACACCCACCCGGCGGGCTTCGAGAACTGCGATTTCAGCAACAACGTCATCTACAACTGGGGCGAAAACAACGTGTACGCCGGCGAGGGCGGCAACTACAACGTGGTGAACAACTACTACAAGCCCGGCCCCAACACCGACCCGAAAGTGCGCGCCCAGGTGCTCAATCCGTACAAAATTGACAAAGAAACCGGCCGCCTGCCCTACGGAAAGTTCTACCTGACCGGCAACTACGTGGCCGGCGCCCCAGCCATTACGGCCCACAACTGGCGCGGCGTAGTTATGAACGGCGGCACCGCGGCCGATACCGCCCAGTCCAAAGTAGACCAGCCCTTTGTGCTGGGCCCGCTGGCCTTGCAAACTGCCCCAGCGGCCTACGAAGCCGTGTTGCTCGGGGCCGGGGCCATCCGCCCGCGGCGCGACACCCTCGACCAGCGCATTGTGCGCGAAGTGCGCGCCGGCACCGGCACCATCATCGACGTGCAGGGCCACTACCCGCACGGCACGCCCTACAGCGTATCGCAGCGGGCCTGGCCGGTGCTAAAATCAACCCCAGCCCCCGCCGATGCCGACCACGACGGCATGCCTGACGCTTGGGAAAAGGCCCACGGTCTGAATCCCGCCAGCCCCGCCGACCGGGCCCTGCGCGCCCCCAACGGCTACACCAATCTAGAAAGCTACTTGAATAGCCTGGTGCCCAGCGCTGCTGCAGGCGCCCCAGTTCCAGCCGTACCCAAGCGCAGCAAATAAGCAGTTTCGCTTTTTGAGCTGTTTATGAGTTCGTGTTAGGCGGTCATGTAGAGCGGAGCATCTCGCGTGGAGTAGCAACCCAATCGCCTGTCATGCTGACGAAGGAAGCATCTTATCAGGTTAGAACGACTCGTGCAGCGGTGATAAGATGCTTCGCTACGCTCTGCATGACAGACGGCGCGAGCGAGATGCTTCGCTGCGCTCTGCATGACGAGCTGTAAACGGCTTCTTTAGCATAAGCAGGCTAAGCAAGGCCCAGGTTGCCCAAATGGGCAATGCAGGAATTATTGGGCTGTTTTCGAAGAGGCAATGCTGCGGCCAAAGGCCAGCGCTGCCCGGTGCTACATTTAGCCCATGATTTCTTTCTCCGAATACGACCAGCTTGATGCCCTGGCCATGGCTGATTTGGTGCGCACTGGCCAGCTCACGGCCCTGGAGTTGTGCGAGGCCGCCATTGCGCGGGCCGGGGCTGTCAATTCGCAAATCAATGCGGTGGTGCACCCACTGTACGAGCCGGCCCGGCTGCGGGCAGGAGCGGGGCTGCCCGCCGGGCCCTTCGGCGGCGTACCGTTTCTGCTGAAGGACTTTGGAGCGCAATACGCCGGCGTACCGCAGACCTCGGGCAGCCGAGCGCTGCGCAATTTTGTGCCCACCGAGGATGCCGAGCTGGTGCGGCGCTGGCAGGCCGCGGGCGTGAATATTCTGGGCAAATCCAATACCCCGGAGTTTGCTCTCATGGGCGTGACCGAACCGGCTTTGTTCGGGCCTACGCGCAACCCCTGGAACCTGGGCCATACGCCCGGGGGCTCCAGCGGCGGAGCAGCCGCGGCGGTGGCAGCGGGTATTGTGCCGCTGGCCGGGGCCGGCGATGGGGGCGGCTCTATCCGGATTCCGGCGGCTTGCTGCGGCCTGTTTGGGCTAAAACCCAGCCGCGGCCGTGTACCCACCGGCCCCGAGCAGGGCGAAAAGTGGCAGGGCGCAGCCGTGGAGCACGTGCTCAGCCGCTCGGTGCGCGACAGCGCGGCCATGCTCGACGCCACGCAGGGCCCCGATGCGGGCGCGCCGTACTTTCTGCCCGGCCCGGCGCGGCTGTACCTGGAGGAAGTCGGCCGCCCGCCCGGCCGCTTGCGCATTGCCTTTAGCCTGGGGCACCCATTGGGCAGCGCCCTGCACCCCGAGTGCCTGGCCGCCGTGCGCCACGCCGCCCAACTGCTTGAAAGCCTGGGGCACGACGTGACCGAGGTGCCGCTGCCCTTCGATGGCCGGGCCGTGGCGTCGGCTTTTCTCATGCTGTATTTTGGCGAGACTGGCGCCAGCATCGCGGCATTGGCTAAGGTACTGGGCCGCCCCGCCCGGCCCCGCGACGTGGAGCCCACCACCTGGCTGCTCGGCCTGTTGGGCCGCACGTATTCCGCGGCCGACTTTGCCGCCGCCCGCCACACCTGGAACGACAGCGCGCGCCGCATGGGCCGCTTCCACCAAACCTACGACTTGCTGCTCACGCCCACGCTGGCCACGCCGCCCGTGCGCGTTGGCGAGCTTCAGCCCAAGCCCACAGAGCAGCGGCTCCTGAAACTGGTGAACACCTTCGGTCTCGGCGGCCTCATCCGCCGCTCCGGCATTGTGGAGAAGCTGGCCGAGCAAAGCCTCGAAAAGACGCCCTACACGCAGGTGGCCAACCTCACGGGCCAGCCGGCCATGTCGGTGCCCCTTCACTGGACCGCCGACGGCCTGCCCTGCGGCGTGCAGTTCATTGCCCCACTAGGCGCCGAAGACGTGCTGTTTCGGCTGGCGGGGCAGCTGGAGCAGGCCCAGCCGTGGTTTGCCAGGCGGCCGGCCCTAGCGGGCTAAGGCCACCAGCTAACTCTCAGAATTCAATAAATTGAGCTGATTCGGCGAAATAACCGGCCGGCCCAAGCACAAAAAAGCCCGGCTTTGGCCGGGCTTTTTGCAAATAAGATGAGCGGGCAGCTTAGTGCTGGATGCTGACCTTGGTGCTGTAAGTGCCTTCGCTGGTCGTCACGCGTACCATGTAGATACCAGAGGCGAGGCGGCTGGTGTTTAGCTCCACGCCGGTTTGCTGCATGCGGGCGGCTGATACTGCTACGGTCCGCAACACGGTTTTGCCCAGCAGGTCGAGCACGGTCACTTGCATGGGGGCGGCGCTGCTCAGCTGCGTGCGCACGGTGAGCAGGTCCTGAGCTGGGTTGGGGTAAGCTTCCAGAGCCCCGCCCACGATGGCACCGTTCTTATTGGCCAGGGCAATAACCTTGGTGTTGGGAGGAAGGTCGAAGCCGTTGGCAATGCCCGTCACGCGGGGTTGGCCGTTCACACGGTCGCCCTGCACGGCGCTGTAGCCCATGCCACGGCGCGCAAACACGTTCCAAATCAGGTCGGCGTTGGCGGCGCGGTTCGTTACGGAGTCGGCGCGCAGCAGGGCGTCGCGGCCGTCCAGGAAGCCGGGGTTACACACCTGCAGCTTGCAGCCGTCGAGCACCAGCTTGAGCATCTTGTTGTTGCCGCCGGTGGCGCTGAAGAAATCAGCGTTGTAGCCATACTTGTAGATAAACTGCCAGTTCAGGTCCCAGAGCACCGTAGCCCATACTTCGCCCACGTCGTGGGTTTCCTGGAATTGGCCGGTGCTGCTGCCCAACTGGGAGTAGGTGTAGTTGTTTTTTGCGAAATCGATGCTGTAGGGCTTGCGGCGGAAGCCGGGGCCTACGTTGTAGGGGTTACCGTTGTCGTAGGTGGCCATGTAGCGATTGGTTTTGCCGTCGTCGCCGGGGCGGGTTGTCATCCACAGCGCAAAGAAGTCGCTCCAGCCTTCGCCCATGGTCTGGTTGCCGGTGGCCGAGTTGAGGCAGCTCGCGTTGGCCGGGCCGCCGGTGAGGCGGTTGGTGATGCCGTGGCCAAACTCGTGCGACACCACGCCGTTATCAAACGAGCCGTCGAAGTCCGGGCCTAGGAGGGCGGATGCATTCAGCGTGCCACCGGCCAGAATAGCTGCTCGCAGCTTGAAACCATCGGCGCCGCTAATGAATATGGCCGGGATGCGAAGGCCGACGGTATCTGTTCCTGTAGGGCTTGCCAAGGTGTTCGTAGCCACGGAGTCGAACAAAATAACGCCGGTCGCGCCGTTGGCTTGAGCTCGTTGGACCTTAGTAGCCAAGGCATTGGTAGAGCGTGGATTAAGGCTGGTGAGTTGGGGGCAGCCGCCGCGCTGAATGAAGGCAATGTTGCCGGCTACGTCGGCCGCGTTCAAGAAAGGCGTGGCGCAGGCGTGGTCCCCGCCGTCGGCAGATACCCCGTCGTTGACGAGTACCAACTTGCCCGCCAGCGGCTTTTTGGTGAGCCTGGGGCCAAACGCTACCCCGGCAAACTTGTAGGTGCCGGCCGCGGTGCTGGCGCCCGTTATGGTCAGGGCGTTGGCGGCGGTGTTGTCGAACAGGTACATCTGCATGCGGCCCGAGCTGCCATCGACCGGGGTCGAGAAGTTGGCGTTGTTGCGGCCGCTGCCGTCCTGCGATTCGGCGCGCACAAAGTCGTTGCCGAGGCCCTGGCCGGTGAGGTTCTTGTACTGGAAGTTGCCCGATACCTCATCAAACCCTTTGCTCATCATCACGTCGTGAAGCATGTTGTTCCAGTAGAACAGGTTGGTGATGCCCGCGGCCAGGTTGTCGGCAGTGCGGGGACCCTGTGGCTGGTTGAAGGGAAAGTCGAAGTCGCGCGTGGCCCCGCCATCAGGCGAGTTGGTGCTCGAAGCCACGTTGCCGCTGCCGGAAGTCACGGTCACGTTGTCGTCGTAGGCGGCTACGTTGTTGCCGCGCGTGAGCTGCTTGCCCGTCGAGAGCAACGAGTAGGTGTCGGCAAAGAAGCCGCTGGGAGCCTTGGCGTCGCCCACCTGCCAGCCATAGGGCGAGTACAGCGGATTGGCGGAGCTGAACGGCACGACCACCCGCGGCGAAAGGTCAATGTTTTCGAAAGGCACTGGGATAACCGTCAGGCTATTGGGCGCGCCGAGCGTACCCTTGGCACCTAGCGCGCCTTTGGCGCTGAGCACGGCCTTGGGAGCAGCAGCTTGGGCAGTGAGCTGGGCGGTGGGCCGCAGCTGCCGGGCCTGCGCATCTTGCACGTGCTGGCGGAAGGTAGCCAGTTCGTTGACTACGTAGTCGTTGCGGTCCAGCATGCGGCCGGTTTGGGCATCGATGCGGGCGTTCCAGTGGTGCTGCTGGTCGAGCTGGGCAATGGTCACGTTCCAAACCAGCACCAACTTGTCGCCGACACGCATGTACATCAGGCGCACCGGAATATTCGCTTCCGAAATGCCGCCATTGTTGAAGAGGAGGCCATCGGCCGCGCGGGCCTCTACCAGGCGGCGCAGGGCCACGGGCTGCGGCAGGCTCAGGCTTTTGGCGGCGGCCCCTACGGCTTGCTCCGGCGTAATGGCCGGCGTGGCGGTAGGAGCTGCGGCCGCGGCGCCCGGCAGAAAGTCTTGGTTGAAAAACACCACTTTGCCGTTTTGGTCGGTGTGCACGGCCCCGGTGGCGTTGAATACCGTCAGGCCGTTCACCCGCTGCTGCAGGTAGGTATGCGTGAGGCCCGTGCTTTTGTCAAAGTAGGAGCTGGTTACGGTGGGGCTGGCCACGTCGGCCGCGCTCAGGCGGCCCTGTGCCTGCACCTTGGCCGAGAAGGAGGCCAGGGCTTGGGCTACTGGTGCCCCTTGTTGCGCCACCGCCAGGCCCGGCATGGCCAGGGCAATTGCCAAGGCCAGCTTACGAGAGCCCGAAGGAGTAGGAATTAATGCCATATAAAGAGAAGAGTGGGAAAATAAAGAGCTTGAGAAACAGTCTTTTCGACCGTTGTTGGGGAAGACGGCAGGTGCACCGAAAAGATTCCGGCTGCGCTGCTGCCGCGAGCAGTATTTGAAATGGGAAAGTTTGGTGCCGAAGCGCGGGCTTTATCTAGCGTAGAGGCCCAGCAAAAAGCAACTAGCGTCGGGCTTGCCAATTAGTAGCTCAACTTAGGAGCCCTGCTTACAGGGCGCGCCGCTGACCACAATTTGAACGCATTCGGCACCAAACGTTTAACACCACAACTTGAGTTGAATTCTGACAGCCACCGGGCTTATTTCACGATGCTTACCCGGCTGGTCATTTGCTCATTGCCATGGCGCACCTGTAGGTAATAGATGCCGGGAGCAAGGCTGCTCAAGTTGAGCTTGTTGGAGTAGTTGTCGCGGGCCGAGCCGGTATATACCCGCTGGCCGAGGGCGTTGGTCACGAGCACGGCAAGGCTGCCTTTGGCGTTCGCCCCGTGGATTTCGAGGTCGAACTGGCCCGTGGTGGAGGGGTTGGGGAACACGCTGATGGCGCGCAGCAAGGCCTCGGAATTGGCCGTGACGGCGGTAGCCGTGATGGAAAGGTCGTCGATGTAGAGGTTGCCTTGGTTGGCCGCGCTCTTGATGTGGAAGCCCACGTACTGGGTGCTGGCACCGGCCGGCAACAGGGCCACCACCGGCGTGGAGGCGCCATCGGCCAGCAGGTAAGACGTGTTGGTAATGGCAGCGTTGGTGTACAGCAGGTTGGTTTGGGCGGCGGCCGTGGCGGCCGAGCCCGACTTTACTTCCAGGCTTTCGGTGTAGCTGGAAGGGCTGTTAACAATGCCTTCGCCCCGATAGCGGAACGCCAGCTGGTAGCGCGAAGTAGCGGCCAAGGTCAGGGGCGGGGTAAAAAACCAGTCGTCGGCCGCCACATTGTTCAGGGTCAGGCCGGTGTAGCGGATGGCGTTGGCGCCCGAGTTGGGGTTGGTTTTGGTGATGGCCCAGGTCGTGTTGTCGTTGTTGGCGTTCAGCGTAGTGAAGCCGCAGGGCAGCACCTGGCCCGCCAGGATGGTGTCGAAGTTCTGGTTGTAGGGGAAAGCCGCTACGGACGGGTTTGGGTTGCACAACGTGGTAAAGCTGATGGGCGTAGCGTAGATGCTGGTGCCGCCGGCCGTGCAGTTGCTGCGCACATATACCTGGTAGGTGGTGGCCGGGCTCAGGCCGGTGAGCGTCACGGGCGAGGTGCTCGTCGTAACCAGCGTACCCCCCGACACGGTGTTGAAACCGGTGGGGCCATACAGGATTTCGTAGTTGGCCGCGCCGCTGGCCGGGGCCGTGAAGGCGATGGTAGCGTCGGTAGCGGTGACGTTGCTGGCTGCCAGGGCCGTGGGTGGGGTACAAGTCGGCACCACCGTGCCGAATTCGATGGCGACCCGGGCTTTGGGCGTTACGTTGATAAAGTCATTCCAGACCGACCCATCGGTCGTGTAATAGAAGGTGCCGGGGCGGATGGGATTCTCGGTTTGGTAGGAAATGGCAATGTTCGCGGTGCTGGTTTCCTTCACCCCGATGAAGAAAGCCGCGGGTACGGCTACGCTGGGCACGGTTACGGTTACGGCCCCGCCCGCCGATGTCCGGTTCTGTGTGGCGGAGGTGTACAATACTTGCCCGGGCAGGCCGCCCGTTCCAGAAGCATCGTAGATAACGACCTGATAAGGTGCGCTATTGCCACTGGTACCGGCTGCGGCGAAAGTCAGCACAACGTCGCTGATTACCGAAGCGGCCGGCAGCGTGTATTTAGTAGCCAAAACGGCATTGCCCGTGCCGATGCCCACTCCTCCGGTAGCCGGCACTGCGGGGTCCGTGTAAGAAGTGCGGTCTGCCGTGACCAGCTGGCCATAAGCGACGATGTTGTTGGCGTTGTTGGCGTCGGCCGGAACCGTAACCGTTACGGTGTTGGTGCCAGCCGTGAGGGCAGCGGGGTAATCGGCAAACGTAACCGTGGTGGACGCGCCCGCCGCCAGCGAGGCCACGGTCTTGGTGTCGGTGAAGGTGTTGGCGCCGGTTACATTCAGCGTCACGGCCAGGTTGGTTTGAGTAGTCGTGCCCGCGTTGGTCACCACTGCCTTCACGGCGTGTGGCAGGGCCGTTGGGCTGGCTATTTTGCCCAGGGTGTACACAATAGTCACCGCGGCGTCGTTGGCCGGAGCCGTGGCGAAGCGGAACGTGCGGCCCAGGTCGGGGGGCGCCAGGCGGCGGTAGTTGAGGGTGCTGCTAGCATACACCCCTGTGATGAAAACGGCCGTTGACCAGGCCGCCGTCGACGACGTTTTATTGACCAGAATGTCCTGCCCTGAGTTGCTGCCCGAGCCTTTGATGCCCACCGTGGGGAAGCGGTTGATGCTGGCCCCGGCCGTGGCCGACACGGTGTTGCCGTACCCGAACTCGATGAGGTTGGTGGTTTCGTAGAGCCTTACCTGAAACTCAAAGTTGTCGAACTGCGTGGCATTGGTCGTGCCCGCTTTGTCCCGCACGTTTTTCCACTGAATGGTGCACACGCGGTTTGGCGCCGTGCCCGTGGTGGCCACCCGGTATTCGGCCGTGCCGGCGCTGCCGTCTTCCAGGTCGAAGTTGAATGGGGCAAGCAGGTTGACATCGGCGGCGCTTGGGCTGGTGATGGGGTCAACGCCCGCTGCCTGGCCGGCTTCGTACGCCGCGAACAGGTTGGCTACCGAAGGAGCCGCGCTACCCAAGCGCATGATGCCGTTGGTGTTAAGCACAAACTGCGTGAAGGTGCCGCCATTGTAGCTAAAGCTGAACCCGATGTTTTGGGCCGCCGAGTTGGCATTATCCGTGTTGGCCGTGGCGATTACGGCGCTGCTGGCTACCGTGGCCAGGTCCGTATAAGTGCCGGTTACGTTGGTAGCCGTCGCGGTAGAATAATTCAAAAGCTGTGCCTGCGCCGCTACGGTGGTTCCGCCAGCCAGCAGCGCTGCCAAGCCGAACCTTTGTAAACGACGAGTCCAGATTTCCAGAGAGTAAGGATTTATCATGAAAAACGAAAAGGGAGAAAAAAACGAGATTTTAAAACATTATAAACGGGCTATATATCCTCTTAATTAAAATTTGATGAAGATTTGGACCTACAATATCTTGATTTTTTTGTGGAGTATTAATCAGATGTAGGCGATTTTGTGTTTTTGCCAAGAAATAGCATATTTTCAGTTTCAGCCAAGCTTGGAATTGGCGCATGAGGCGCTCGCAAAGACGAGCTTATTTATAAAGGTTGCTTGAGCCCATAACCGGCCCCAGCCTCTCCTAAAGTCATGCCCAGATGTCGTGTACCAGCAGCCCAAGGCGTCACAACAGCTACGTGCCCAAGTACCCCGTTTCTGATTTATTGACCGCCCATGCGCAGCCCAACGGCCCGAGTACAGCGCCGCACCAGAAGCCCAGAAGGTGTTGTTTGGATTGCTCGGTCAGGAGCCACAGCCATGGGTTTTCAGCCCAACAGTATCAGCGCGCCGGAGTAGCAAACAGATAGACTGGTGGCAAAGGACGACCCACAGCGCCAGCGGCAGGAGCCAGCTCAATTGGGCTGTTTTTTACTCCGGCTTCTTTTTTACCACCGAAATGCTGCCGTCGCGCTCCAGACGCACAATTTCATCTTCATCAAGCGCATCGAGGTGGCCGCTTTCGCGCACGCCTTCCATGAGGTCTTTCCGCGAGAGGTTGTTGCGGGAGAGGTTTGCCTGATTGATTTGGCCGTTTTCTACCAGCACGTACTCATCGCCCTTCACCAGCCGGCCCACCAAATGGCTGTGAAACGAGCCCCAGGCCAGCAGCCGCCGCAGCCCAACCAGCACCAGGCAGGCCAGCAGCGTGCCGCAAAACGGGGACGCTGCCACCACCGTCCGGCTCAGCACGGCGCCCAGCATAATCTTCACCACGATATCAAAGGTGGCATTGCCGCCAAACGTGCGCTTGCCCGATACCCGCAGCAGCAACAGGGCCGCAAAAAACACTAGCAAGGCCCGCGTCATCATCTGCAGGGCGGTGATGGTGGCGGAGGTGGCATGTAGCCCAAACAGCGTATCCCAAAGTTCTTTCATGGCACGGGGCTAGTGCTGCGCGTGCTCCAATAAAGCGTGCGCCCGCTCGGGGCCCACGCGGCGCAGCACCTTGAGGGTTTGCCCTTTTACCTGGTTATAAGAGACAAAAAAATGCTCGATTTCGTGCAGCATCTCGCCGGAGAGGTCGGCGATGGTGTGGATGCTTTTGTGCTCGCGCGAGTTGGCGGCCACGGCCAGCAGCCGGTCGTTGCGCACGGTCTGGCCGTCTTTTTCCTCCTGCTCAATTTCGAGGGCCCCAATCAGGCGGGCTTCTACCACGCAGCCCGGAAACGTGGGCGCATCGAGCAGGAGCAGCACGTCGAGCGGGTCGCCGTCTTCGGCCCGGGTAGAGGGCACAAAGCCAAAGTCATAGGGGAAGCTGTGGCCTTCGGGCAGCACGCCTTTCAGCTTGAAGGCTTGCAGCTCCGGGTCGAAGGCTACCTTGTTGCGGCCGCCCTTCGGCGTTTCGACCACTACGTGCACGCGCTGGTGGGAGTGCGGCACCCGGGCGGGCAGCTGGTGCAGGGGCTTTGTCATGGTGCAAAGAGGCCAATGGCCGCTTGTTTGGCTATAATGACGGTCAATGTTACGCGTATGTTACTAGTGTTCAGCTTCCCGGTTTGGTATGTGCCTGAAAGCCAAAGAAGCCCCGGCTGCACGAGCTGCCGGGGCTTCTTTGGCTTTCGGTAATGGGCGCCTTGCTGCGCCGGGGTTGGTTTAGCCGAATACCTCGTTGAGCACGCCCGCCAGCCGGATGCCGGCCTTGAGAATCTGCTGCTCCACGGAAGGGCCGAAGGCGGGGTAAAAGCGGTAGTCGAACTTGGGGCTGGTGGTGGCGGCGGCATAAACCGGCGTGCACAGCTGGTAGGACTCAAACAGCCACGTGGCCATGTCGTCCTTCTGCCACTGCTTTACTTGGGCCGAAGTGGCGTGGTCGTAGGCCTTGGCCATTTCGGAGTAGGTGAAACCGGGGTACTCCACCAAGTCGCCGTCCCAGATGCTGTGCAGGTTGGTGTCGTGCCCGCGCCAGCTCACCAGGATGCTGTTGCCGCCGCGGTCTTCGCCGTGGCCCACGTGCAGGGGCTGGTGCACATCGCCCACCAGATGCACCAGAAATTTCAAGGCAAACAGCTTCTCGGCGGCCGTTTTGCTGGGGTCTTTCAGGTCCTTGCGCACCTGCAGCAGCGCCGTGTAGGCATTGGTGGGCGGGATAATCGGCGTCGCGTTTAGCTGGGCCGTGAAAGCCGGGAAGTCGAGGCCGGAAGCCACGTTGAGGTAGTGCCAGGGGCCCGTGCTGCTGTACTGCGGGTCCGAGCGGATTTCATCGGGCCAGGTGCTCACCAGCGGCAGTGTTTCGGTGCCCAGCATGCGGGCTATTTCGCGCTTGGCGGTGCCGGAAAGGTGGTTTTCGGCAATCTTGGCCACGGCCCGGTGGCCCATCACGCCCCAGGCCAGCAGGCTAAACGGCGCACACAGCAAAACCAGCAGGGCAATACACTTTCTAAACATGGGGCGAGAAGGGGGAGGAAATGGGGTTTCGGAAAATCCGGCCTGCGGCCAATGGGCAGGACCACAAAGCTAGTGCGGGAAGCGCCCGGGCGATACCCTTGCCAACAAAGTGCTTGGTCATTGAATTTCACCGGCCCAAGGTGTTCGTGTCTACTGTTTAGCTTACTAAATTTGGCTGCTTAGATGTCTTCCTACCCGAGGCTTATCCCGAGCACCGCATGCAGCTGCACGTTATCACCGATTCTCCCGAGCTATTTATTGGCTACGACGCGGATAATCAATGGCTTTATGTTGACTGGAAAGGGGAGCACGACCAGGAGTCGTCGCAGGCCGCCTGCCTGCTGATGCTCGAGAGCCTGCGGGCCTGGCCCTGCCACAAAATCCTCAACGATAATTCCGGAATTACCCGCACTACCATGCAGCTCACGCTGTGGGGCGCATGGTGGCTGGACGAAATGCGCACCGCCGGCTTGCAATACATTGCCTGGGTGCTGCCGCGCAGCTTGCTGGCCCGGCAGGCCGTAGAAACCGTGGTGCATGCCATCGACACGCCCCGCGTGGGCACCTTCGACGATGTGGCTTCGGCCTACGTATGGCTGCAGCAGCAGCAGCCGGAACCGCAATTAAGCTGAATTTAGACCCGCGGGCGGTGTGCCAGCCCCAATTCCTGCCGCGCCCATGTACAGCAACCCCGTCCTCGACGAAAACTTCCCGGACCCCACCATCATCCGCGCTGCCGATGGCTGGTACTACGCCTACGGCACCCAAACCAAGCGCCACGGCGTCATCCTCAACCTGCAGGTGGCCCGCTCCCGGAACCTGATTAACTGGGAACACCTGGGCGAAGGCCTGCCCCACAAGCCGCGATGGGCCACTGCCAGCCAGAAAATCTGGGCCCCGCACGTGAGCGAGCACGGCGGCCGCTATTACCTGTATTACTCCAGCCGGCCCGACGGCACCGATTATTTCAGCCTGGCCCTGGCCGTGGCCGATGCGCCCTCCGGCCCGTTCGTGGACATTGGCCACCCGCTGCTCCCCGGGCCCGGCTTCACCTGCATCGACCCCATGGCCTTTGACGACCCCGCCACGGGCCAGCGGCTGCTGTATTGGGGGTCGGGGTTTGGCCCCATCTGGGTGCGCGAGCTGGCCGACGACCGCCTCGGCTTCCGGCCGGGCAGTGAGGCGCGGGCCGTGATTTACCCCACCCTGTCGGACGACCCCAACGACTACCACCGCCTCGTGGAAGCGGCCTGGGTGCACTACCGCGACGGCTGGTACTACCTGTTTTTTTCGGGCGATAACTGTTGCGGCGCCAAAGCCCACTACGCCGTGCTGGTGGCCCGTGCCCGCCATGCTACCGGGCCCTTCGAAACCTACGCCACCGCCACCGCCGACCCGCATGCTGCCCTGCTCGCGGCCAATGCGCACTGGCGCGCCCCCGGCCACAACTGCGTGGTGACCGATGCCGCCGGGCAGGACTGGCTGGCCTACCACGCCATCGACCCGCGCCAGCCCACCTTCGACGCCATCGACGATGCAGAAGGCTATTCCCGCCGCATCCTGCTCCTGGATAGGCTCATCTACGCCGACGGTTGGCCCATGGTAGCCACCAGCTCGCCATCCTGGCAGCCCCAGCCCGCACCTGTGGGGCAATAGCCGGCCATCTTATCAGTTACCAGATGGCAGCCTCACGGCTCTCGGGGGAAGCGTTGGTGCGCGGTGGCGGGCCAACTATATTAATAATGCGATATCCTTTGAGCGGCGCTCCAACCGACCTGTTTTTCCGTATCTTGGGCAGTATCCGCAGTAGTTTCTTGTCTATGCCGTTTGCAGTACCGTTTCTCCGCTTTATTGGTCGTCGCTCATGGGTGGTGGCACTTGGGCTCGCGTTTGCCCAGCCTGTGTTGGGCCAGGCCTTGGTGCCCGAAACCCAGTGCCTGATGTTGCCCATGGAGCCTGCCGTACGGGCCCAGCAGGCGGCGCTGGTGGTCGAAGCAGAAGTGCTCGATGCCCAAAGCTTTTGGGATACCGACCACCGTCGCCTGTTTACCCGGCACCGCCTGCGGGTGTTTTCGCTGCTAAAGGGCCAGGTGGCCGATACCACCGGCCTCGTGCTCATCACCGAAGGCGGTCGCTTGGGCCTTGACCAGCAAGTCCTCACCAACACCTTGAGCCTAACCGCTGGGCAGCAGGGCGTTTTCTTCCTGACCCGCGCGCCTTGGACTGGCCTGCCCACCACCGTTGGCCGGGCCTGGACCCCCTACGGCAGTGAGCAAGGCTTCATTGCGTACAACCTGGCCGGGCGCACCGCCACCGAGCCATTTCGGACGTATCCGGCCCTCGATGCTACCTTCTACAAAGGCATTACCCAGCTCACCGGGCAGGGGCGCCGGGTATTACAGCCCAACCCGGCCTTGGTAGCCCCGCTACCGGCCCTGCAGCGCGGCACGCTGGCCCCCGTCGTTGCCAACTTCGGTCCCCAAATCATCCCCGCTGGCGCCGGGGCCTTGCTTACCATCAATGGAACAGGATTTGGCAGCACACGAGGCAGTGGCTTTGTGGAGTTCCGCAACGCCGACGACGGCGGGACCACCCGCGTGAAGGCCCGCGACAAAGACTATGTTTCTTGGACGGATACCCGCATTGAGGTGCGCGTGCCCTCATCGGCCATCGGCGGCAGCCCGGCCGGCTCCGGCACCGTGCGCGTAACCACCAGCGACCAGCAAACCGTGGACAGCGGGGGCACCCTCACCATCGTGTACGCCCTTACCAATGTGGAAAGTACCACCGGCCTCATTGCCCGGCCCAACCACATTGCCCAAAATGCATCCGGTGGAGTCACCTTTCACTTTGGGCCCAATTTCGCCTCCAACGCCGCTGCGGCGGCGGCCTGGCAGCGGGCCCTGGCCACCTGGCGCTGCCAAACGGGCATCAACTGGGAAGTAGGCACCCCGGCCACCGCCAATACCATTGCCGACGATAACCAGAACGTGGTGGCTTTCGATGCGGGCGCCGAGCTGCCCGCCCTCGTGTTGGGCCGCACCACCAGCTATTACTCCGGCTGCCAGGCCCCGGGTGGCGAGGTGGTGTTTTGGGTCGATGAGGTGGACATGCAGTTCGACGACGGCGCCAACTTCCAGTTTGGCCCCACCTTCGCCATTGGCGCGCTCAACCAGATTGACTTTGAGACGGTAGCGGTGCACGAGCTGGGCCATGCGCACCAGTTGGGCCACCTCATCCTGCCCGGCGCGGTGATGCACTATTCCATTGCCCGGGGCCAGAACACGCGCACCCTCAGCACCAGCAGCGACATTGCTGGCGGCCGCCAGGTGCTCCGCGTGCGCAGCTTCAAGAGTCTGGGCTGCAGCAACCAGCCCATGCTGCCGGCTCCCCTCACCAGCTTTAGCGCCAAATACGAAAAGGCCACCGGCGTCACCCTCACCTGGACCACGCGCGACGAGTGCTTCCTCAACAACTTCGTGGTAGAGCGCAGCGTGGGCAGCGACACCACTACCTGGAAGCGGCTGGGCGTGGTAGCTACCCGGCCGGGCGGCCAGTACCAGTTTTTTGATGCGCAGGTGCCCGGCGGCTTGCTCTACTACCGCCTGCGCCTGACCCGGCCCGATGGCTCGCTCGACAACGTGGCCCCCGCCTTGCTCTCCACCGAAGGCACCAGCGCGGCGGTGGTTGTTTTCCCAAACCCTGCCACCGAAGACCAACTGCAAGTGCAGTACCCGGCCACCCTGGAAGGCACCGTGGTGTTTCGATTCTATGACAGCGTCGGGCGCCGAATACGCACCACCAGCATCGCCACGGTAGCCGGCCTGAACATCCTGCCCCTGAACATTGCCGGCCTGAGGCCCGGCTTTTACGTTCTGCGCTGGCGAGATGCCCAGGGCAATACCGGCAGCCGCAAGTTTGTGCGGCAGTAAGCCACGGGGCCTTGCCGGTGCTTAGCGATGGCTACAGGCTGCGCCCCGTGGGCGTGGCCGCCGCGGCCGCAGCTGGCGCCACGGTGTAGCCGGCCAGTTGAGCTGCGTCGAGGTTGCCGTTGAACCATTCGTCTTCGATGGTGGCACCCAGCTTTTTGTAGAAGGCAATGGCGGGCTCGTTCCAGTCCAGCACCTGCCACTTCAGGCGAACGGCGCCCGTGGCGCGGGCTTCGGCCACCACGGCATCAAACAGCAGCCGGCCAAAGCCGCCCCGCCGCGCCGGCTCGGTTACTACCAAGTCTTCCAGGTACAGCATCCGGCCTTTCCAGGTCGAATAGGCGGTGTAGAACAAGGCGATGCCGATGATTTCGGCCGCGCTGTTTTCGAGCACGAAAAAGCTGAAAATGGGGGCGGGCCCAAACCCGTCGCGCTGCATGGCGGCCAGGGTGTTGGTGACGGCCTCCGGGGCGCGCTCGTACTCGGCCAGCTCCTTGATAAGGGCGAGTACCTGGGGCAGGTCGGCCTCCACGCCGCGGCGCAGCACAATGTTGTTTTCCATAAAAAATGCGCCGGGTCGGCCGCGCTAAAAAGAAATTGGGCCGCCACCACCTTAGCAGCAACGGCCCAACAAATCAGGTATCAGGAACAGGTAATCAACCCTGCCGAAAGGATGCTGCTTTCCGCCGAAGCTAGAAGCAGCCCAATTTCGGCAAGTGGTTGATTTACATCTGCTGCTGCATTTTTTTGATGTCTTCGGTAGCATTCACCGAGTTCAACTCCCGGTATTGCTCGGGCTGCTTGGCGCCTTTGGTCGTGTCGGGGGCAGCGGGCAGGGGCGGCAGCGGAGTAGTGGCAATGTCATCGGCGCTTTCGGGCTCCGAAGGGCCGCACGATGGCAAGGTGAAGGAAAGCAAAGCTGCGGCCAGCAGGCCGGGGAGAAGCGTTTTTTTCATGTGTGGGGAAACGAATTTGGGCGCAAGTTACGCACGGAGTGTGGCTTGCGACATGAAGAGTTGGGCTCCTTCGTACGGCGAATTTTGCACTGCCGTTGAGCCCCTGAGCAAATGGACGGTTGAGGTGGCGGAATGGGCCCCTTGCGGCCGCAGTGTGGAGCTACGGTTCGCCGCGCTCTTACCTTTGCTTGCACTTGGCCGTCTAGTTGGCCTTTTCTGCGTGGTTTCCCTTTCCGTCGTCATTATCACCTTCAACGAAGCGGCCAATATTGCCCGCTGCCTTCAGGCGGTGGGCGACGTGGCCGACGAAGTGCTGGTAGTCGACTCGTTTTCGACCGACAATACCGTGGAAATTTGCCGGCAGCACGGTGCCCGCGTTATCCAGCACGCCTTCGCCGGCTACGTGGAGCAGAAAAACTACGCCACCGCCCAGGCCCAATTCGACCACGTGCTGCAGCTCGACGCCGATGAAGTGCTGACCGAGGAGCTGCGCCAGTCCATCCGGGCGGCCAAGCAGCACTGGCAGCACGCCGCCTACGCCCTGGCCCGCCTCACCAACTACTGCGGCCACTGGGTGCGCCACGGCGGCTGGTACCCCGACCGCAAGCTGCGCCTCTACGACCGCCGCCTGGGCCGCTGGACCGGCCTGCTCCTGCACGAGCGCTACGAAGTGGCCGCCGGCCACACCACCGGCCAGCTCACTGGCGA
Source organism: Hymenobacter plasmatis (assembly GCF_020711255.1). Lineage (GTDB taxonomy): Bacteria > Bacteroidota > Bacteroidia > Cytophagales > Hymenobacteraceae > Hymenobacter. Next base: position 55,578 of record NZ_JAJFAW010000020.1, on the reverse strand, counting down.
CGCCCTGCACTACAGCTACCATTCCATTGCGCAGCACGTCAGCCAGCTCAACAAGTTCACCAGCATCACGGCCCAGGAGCTGGCCCTGCGCGGCAAAACCAACGTCACCCTGTTTCACCTGCTGCTCAAGCCGCTCTGGAAATTCGTGCACGGCTACTTCTTCCGGCTGGGCTTACTGGATGGATTTGCCGGCCTCTGCATTGCGGGCATTTCGGCCTGGGGCGTTTTCCTGAAATTCGCGAAGCTGAAAACCCGCACCGAACGCGCCGAAGCATGAGCCAGACCTTCCTCGTGTCCCGCACCGATGCCATCGGCGATGTAGTGCTGACCCTGCCGGTAGCGGGCCAGCTCAAGCAGCACTTCCCGGGCTGCCGGGTGGTGCTTATCGGGCGCACCTACACCGCTCCCGTAGCGGCCGCCTGCCCGTGGGTCGATGATTTTCTGAATCTGGATGAGTTGCTCCAGCAGCCCGAGCCCGGGCAGGTGGCCACCCTGCAGGGCTATGCTGCCGCTGCCATCATCCACGTGTTCCCCAACCGCATCCTGGCCCGGCTGGCGCTCAAGGCCAAAATCCCCGTGCGCATCGGCACCCGCAACCGCTGGCAGCACTGGCTGACCTGTAACCGGCTGGTGGCCCTGAGCCGCCGGCACTCGCCCCTGCACGAAGCCCAGCTCAACCTCCTGCTGCTCCAGCCCCTGGGCGTGGCCCCGTTGCCCAGCCTCCTCGATGTGGCGAACCTCGTGCAGCTGCGGCCAGTTGAGCCGCTGCCTGCGCCGTTTCGGCAGTTGCTGCAAGCGCGCCAGCCGGGCCAGCTCAACGTCATCCTGCACCCGCGCAGCCGGGGCAGCGCCCGCGAATGGGGTCTCGACAACTTTGGCCACCTGGCCCAACTGCTGCACCAAGCCGGCCACCGCGTATTCCTCACCGGCACGGCGGCGGAAGGGGAGGAGCTCCGCGACTGGCGGCACCAGCACGCGGCCGCCCTCACCGCCGACCTCACCGGCCAGCTCAACCTGCCCCAGTTTATCTCCTTCATTGCTGCCGCCGATGGGCTGGTGGCGGGCAGCACCGGCCCGCTGCACCTGGCCGCCGCGCTGGGCCGGCACGCGCTGGGGCTGTATCCGCCCATTCGGCCCATGCACCCGGGCCGCTGGGGGCCACTGGGGCCGCACGCCGGGTTCATGGTCTTCGACAAGCCCACCTGCGACGACTGCCGCACCCAGCCCGCCGCCTGTAGCTGCATTCGGGCCATTGAGCCGGTGGCGGTGGCAGCGCGCGTATTGACGTGGCAACCGTTACTTTTGAAAGATGAATAAAGCGCATTAAGTAACAAACAATAGCTATTCTGCTTCGTTTGCTTGGTTGCTGCGGCTTGGCGCGCAACCTACCCGGCGCCCTAATCCGTACATCGGGCAGCGCTGCACGTGCAAAGCGCGGCTATTTTGGGCGGTTTGCCGGTGGTAGGCGCCCGGTGGCGGGCAGCAGGCCGGGGTTGCGTAGCAAGGGGTAGAGCCGGCGCGAAGCAACCCGGCCAGCCACCGCAGCCGAGTTGCAGTTTGAGCCAAATTTGTCCCAATCCCTTATTATTTCGTAGGTTTCGACCCACAATTTCCCCCGCCCACCTGTATGAGCGATTCTCCCGAACGGGTTAAGCTGAGCAAAGAGGAAAAGGACCGGCGCTTTCAAGCCGAGCTAATGCCTGTGCTCGACCCGCTCTACAACTTTGCCTATCGCCTCACCCTCGACGAGGATGATGCCAACGACTTGGTTCAGGAAACCTACCTGAAGGCGTACCGCTTTTTTGAGTACTTCGAGCCCGGCACTAATGCTAAGGCCTGGCTTTTTCGCATTCTTAAGAATTCGTTCATCAACGACTTCCGCAAGAAAAGCAAGCAACCGGCCAAGGTCGATTACAGCGAGATAGAGGGCTATTACAACCCCGACGACGTAGAGGCCGAGGGCGAAGTAGGCGCTTCGTCGTCCGACATGCGCCAGCAATCGGCCCGCGATTTAATCGGCGATGAAGTGGCCAGTGCGCTAAATTCTTTGCCGGTAGATTTTCGCACCGTAATCATCCTGTGCGACCTAGAGGGATTTACATATGAGGAAATGGCCAAAGTGCTTGATATTCCGATAGGTACCGTCCGTTCGAGACTGCACCGGGCCCGCAATTTCCTCAAGGATAAATTGGAGAAATATGCGCAGTCAATGGGATATGGCAATGATGGAATAGACGACGATGCGGAACTAACCGAGCCCGATAATAATTAACCTCCCCAGCAAGAGGATGCTACCGCAGCTCTGCATTTCATTCCATTGTCACTCACGCCCTTAAACCAATTTTCAATTATGGACCAATCTGCTACTACTAAAACCAATACGTCGGCTCCCGTTGCCATCGCCCCCGACAACGGCCCCGACTGCGAACGTGTGAATACTGTATTAGACCAACTCATCGAAGGCCAGTCCGTGACCGCGGAAGACGAGGACTACCTCTACGACCACGCCAGCGACTGCTCGCCCTGCTTCGACGACATCAAGAAGCAGCACATCTTCATCAATTTCCTGAACCAGGGTGTGTCGCGCCGGCCCATTCCGGCCAACCTGCAGGATTCAATCTTGGCGCGCGTGCATGCCGAAATGGCCTAATCCCGGTTGCTGTGGCTAGCTTTGCGCGATGCAAGGCAAAATCATTGTGTTTTCGGCACCTTCGGGCGCCGGAAAAACCACCATCGTGCATCGGCTTATGGAGCGGCTGCCCGAATTAAGCTTTTCCATCTCGGCTTGCACCCGTGACCGCCGCGGTCGCACCGAGGCCAACGGCAAAGACTATTATTTTATTTCCGTGCAGGACTTCCAGGACAAGATTCGTCACGACGAATTTGTGGAATGGGAGGAAGTGTACGAAGGTGCTTTCTACGGCACGCTAAAGTCCGAAATTGAGCGCATCTGGGACAGCGGCAAGCACGCCATCCTCGATGTCGACGTAAAAGGCGGCCTCAGCATCAAAGAGTTTTACAAAGACCGGGCCCTGGCGATTTTCGTCCGCCCCCCGTCCATTGAAGTCCTCGAGCAGCGCCTGCAGGCCCGTGCCACCGACTCCCAATCCAGCATCTCTTCGCGGGTATACAAGGCCAATTTCGAGTTGGCGTTTGAGGACCGGTTCGACGTAACCGTGGTCAACGACGACCTCGACGAAGCCACCGACCAGGCCGAAAAGCTGGTCCGCCAGTTCATCAGCACCGAGCCCGCCATCGTATGAGCGGCCGGGCGCGGATAGGCTTGCTGTTCGGGTCGTTCAACCCCGTGCACGTTGGCCACCTCATCCTAGCCGAATACTTCGCCACCCGCACCGATTTGGCCGAAGTCTGGCTCGTGGTCTCGCCGCATAGTCCCTTCAAGGAAGTGGCCGACCTGCTGCCCGATACCGAACGCCTGCGCCTGGTTGAGCTGGCCCTGGCAGGCAACCCGCACCTGCGCGCCGAGGACATTGAGTTTAGTCTGCCGCGGCCCAGCTACACCATTGCCACGCTCGACGCCCTGCGCCGGCGCCATCCCGCCCTCGAGTTTGTGTTGCTGATGGGCGCCGATAACCTGCCTGGCCTGCCGCGCTGGCAGGAATCGGCGCGTTTGCTTTCCGAGGTCGACATATACATCTACCCGCGCCCCAATGTTGAGCTGCCTGAACTGACGCCTTTTCCCCGCGTTCAGGTAATGGCAGCGCCGCTGCTGGATATCTCGGCCACCTACATCCGCGAAAGCCTGCGCGCGGGCCATAGCATCCGCTACCTGGTCCCAGCCGCCGTTGAGGCAGCCCTCTTGGCTCTGCAACCGTCCGTCTAGCTGCCTGAGTCCCGAAATTGAGCTATGTTGATTCCAGTAAAGAGATTTTAAACACAAAAAAGCCCCAGCTGCCTGACGCAGCCGGGGCTTTTTGATTATTCGCCATCCAAATCAGATGGTCATAATCTCCGTTTCCTTCTTGCTGAGCGTCCGCTCTACTTCGGCAATGTAGGTGTCGGTCGTCTTCTGTACCTTCTCTTCGGCGCTCTTGATGGCATCCTCCGAAGCACCTTCTTTCAGCAGTTTGCGCAGGGCCTCGTTCACATCCTTGCGAATGCCCCGGACCCGCACTTTGCCGGCTTCCGATTCGTTTTTGGCTTGTTTCACCAGCTCACGGCGCCGCTCCTCCGTCATGGCCGGAATGTTCAGGCGTACGCCGTCGGCGTCGGTTACCGGGTTCAGACCCAGGTCGCTGTTCTTAATGGCCTTGGCCACTTCGTTTACCATGTTTTTCTCCCACGGCTTGATAAGGAGCGAGCGAGCATCCGGAGCCGTGATGGTGGCAATCTGGCTGATGGGGGTGGGGGAGCCGTAGTAATCTACACGCAGGCCGTCGAGCATAGCCGGCGAGGCCTTGCCAGCCCGGATGCGGCTCATTTCCACGTTCACGTGGGCCAGCGCCTTGCCCATTGACTCAGCGAGGTCGTCGAGATAAAACTGAATTTCTTCGTCCATTTTGGTTTAGTTGTCAGTTGTTGGTTGTCAGTTGTGAGGAACAGCCAGCCAATTAGTAGTGCAAACTAACAACTGACAACCAACAACTGACAACTAAAAATTACGCCTGCTCCGGCTGGTTGCCCACCAGGGGCTGCAGCAGGCTGCGCTTGGGGTCCAGTACTGGCTTGCGGCCGTCGCGGGGGCCGTCGCCACCTCGGCTCACCAGCGTGCCCATCGACTCGCCGTCGAGCAAGCGCTGCAGGTTGCCGGGCGTGTTCATGTCAAACACGATGATGGGCAGGTTATTCTCTTTGCAGAGCGTGAAGGCCGTCATGTCCATCACGTTCAGATTCTTTTTCAGCACCTCGTCGAAGGTGATTTCATTGTAGCGGGTGGCCGTGGGGTCTTTCTCTGGGTCGGCGGTGTAGATGCCGTCCACGCGGGTGCCTTTCAGCACCACGTCGGCCTCAATCTCAATGGCCCGCAGCGAGGCAGCCGAGTCGGTAGTGAAATAAGGCGAGCCAATGCCGGCTCCGAAAATGACCACGCGGCCTTTTTCCAGGTGCCGCACGGCGCGCCGCCGGATGTAGGGCTCGCACACCCGCTGAATGGTGAGGCCCGACAGCAGGCGCGTGCTCACTTCCAGCTTCTCCAGGGCGCTTTGCAAGGCCATGGAGTTAATCACCGTAGCGAGCATGCCCATGTAGTCGCCCTGCACGCGGTCGAGGCCAAAGGCCTCCGCCTCTACGCCGCGGTAAATGTTGCCGCCGCCAATCACGACGGCCACCTGCACGCCCGTGGCGGCCACGGATTTAATTTCGGAGGCATATTGCATCAGCCGCTCGGCATCGATGCCGTACTGCTGCTGGCCCATCAGCGCTTCGCCGCTGAGCTTGAGGAGGATGCGGTGGTATTTCAAGTCGAAAGGATTGAGTAAGCGGGGATAATTAATTAGTGAGCTATGAAAACTGCACCAGTACCTGGCCTTTTTGCACGTTGTCGCGCAGGCTCACTTTGAGGCTGCCAACGGTGCCGTCGGCGGGAGCTTTCAGAATATTTTCCATCTTCATAGCTTCCAGCACTAGCAGTGGGTCGCCTTTTTGCACCGTCTGGCCGGGCTCCACTCGGATATCGACGATGAGGCCGGGCATGGGAGCCTTCAACTCGTTTACTTTCGCAGCGGCGGCGTTGCTCATGCCCAGGCGCTCGAGCAGCAGGTCGAACCGGTCTTTGGCGTTTAGCTCAATGCGCTGGCCGTTTATCTTCAGCACAATATTCTTGCTGGCGTAATCCGCCGACACCACCTCCGCATTATACGAACGACCTTCGTGCAGCACGTGAAACCGGCCTTCGCCCAAATCCGCAATATCCCAGGCAAATGCCTGGCCGTTGAGCGTAACAGTGTCGACGGCGCGGTAGTCAACTTCCCAGAGTTGTTCGGGGCTGGTGCTGATGTGAAGCATCTGAAGCGGATAGGGTGGGATGGAAGCGGGGGGTTAAAGGTAGCCCAAATCTCAAATTAATTCAGAAATTGAGGCGTTTTTCGCCCGTCCTTGTTGGCATGAAGTATTTGGTCCCAGGCTTCACCAGCCTGCTGTTGTTTATTCATTTACTGGCAGTAGCCCAATCTCCGGGGGCAGGTGTGCGCAAGCCGGCGGCCAAGGCATTGGCGAATAAAAAGACTGTTCCGGCGGTTGCGCCAGCGCCCGCACCCGCCGGCCTGGTGGTGCCCTCGTGGCTGCCCGCGGAAGCCCCGCTCCAGCCCGCCGCCACCATCCTGACCGATGTGGTAGACACCAAGCTCGACGTGCGCTTCGACTACAAGAAGCAGCAACTGCTGGGTACGGCCGTGCTCACGCTGCGCTCCCACTTCTACCCGCAGTCCGAAGTCGCGCTCGATGCCAAGGGCTTCGATATTCAGAAAGTTGAGCTAATAGGAGACAAAAAGAACAAGGGACTCAACTATAATTACAACCGGCGCAAGCTCGTAATAGCCCTGGACCACCCGTATCCGCGCACCACGCCCTACCAGGTGCGCATTGTGTACGTGGCCAAGCCCAACGAGCTGCCCCAGGGCGGCTCGGCAGCCATCACCTCCGACAAGGGCTTGTACTTCATCAACCCGTTAGGCCTGGAAAAGAACAAGCCCCGCCAAATCTGGACCCAGGGCGAGACGGAGTCCAATTCGTGCTGGTTTCCCACCATCGACAAGCCCAACCAGCGGATGACCCAGGAAATCAGAATGACGGTGGAAAAACAGTTCAAAACGCTTTCCAACGGTTTGCTGGTCTCTTCCAAAGCCAACGCCGATGGCACCCGCACCGATACCTGGAAGCTAAACGAGCCCCACGCGCCCTACCTGGCCACCATGGTCGTCGGCGACTTTTCCGTCGTGAACGATTCCTGGCACGGCAAGCCCGTCGATTATTATGTGGAGCCCCAGTACGCCGCTACTGCCCGCGCCGTGTTCGGCCACACGCCCCAAATGCTGGATTTCTTCTCCAAAAAGCTGGGCGTTGAGTACCCGTGGGAAAAGTATGCGCAAGTGGCCGTGCGCGACTACGTGAGCGGCGCCATGGAAAACACCACCGCCACCACCCACGGGGCCAGCATCCAGGCCACCCGCCGGGACCTAATCGACGCCAACTACCAAAGTGGCGAATCCACCATCGCCCACGAGCTGTTTCACCACTGGTTCGGCGATTACGTTACGAGCGAATCCTGGGCCAACCTGCCCCTGAACGAGTCGTTTGCCGACTATTCCGAATTCCTGTGGGCAGAGTACAAGTTCGGAGCCGATGAAGCTGGCTTGGTGCAGGAAATCAAACTCAATAACTACCTCGAAGAAGCCCAGTCCAAGCGCGAGCCGCTTATTCGCTACCGCTATGCCAACCGGGAGGACATGTTCGACCGCCACTCCTATGACAAGGGCGGGCGCGTGCTGCACATGCTGCGCAAGTATGTGGGCGACGAAGCCTTTTTTACGTCCCTGAACCATTACCTCGTTCAGAACAAGCAAACGCCCGTCGAAATCTCCAAGCTGCGCACGGCCTTTGAAGAAACGACCGGCGAAGATTTGATGTGGTTTTTCAATCAGTGGTTTCTCCAGCGCGGGCACCCGGAGCTGCGCATCACCCACTCGTATACCAACGGCCAGGTAACCCTGCGGGTGCAGCAGATGCAGGACACCCTGTTTCAGCCCGTTTTCCGCCTGCCCGTCACCGTAGCCGTCTGGACCAATAACAATCAGCCCACCGAGCACCGCATCACCGTCACCAAAGCCAACCAGACCTTCACCCTGCCCGCCAGCCAGAAGCCCAACCTAGTGAAATTCGACAACGAAAGCCAACTCCTGGCTCAATTTGACGAGGAGCGCACCCAGGACGAGCTGATATTCCAGTTCTACCATGCGCAGGGCTACCAGCAAAAAGCCGAGGCCATGGAGCTTCTGCATAATAAAACCACGGAGCTAAGCGTGAGCAGCCTGCTGCGCAATGCCCTAAACGATAAGTTCTGGGCTGTTCGTAGGGCGGCGCTCAGCCACCTGCGCCGTTACCGGGGCCCTGAGCCGGAAGGCATGCGCAAGGATATCCAGCGCCTGGCCACCACCGACGCCAATCCGCGCGTCCGGGCTCAGGCCATCAATACCCTGGCCAGCTTTCCCGATGGCACTTTCGGTCCCATTTTCAGCGCCGCCATCGGCGACAGTTCGGCCCTAGTCGCCGCCGCGGCCGTCGAGTCTTTGGCCAAGAAGCCCGACGTAAACACCAGCCAACAAGTAGCCGCGCTCGACAATACCTCGAGTAGCCCGCTAATGCTGGCCCTGGCAAATTATTATGCCACCAATGGTGGCTTGGACCAATACGCATGGTTCTTGCGCCGTCTGCCCGACGTGGCCGAAAGCGACCTGTACGCTTACTTCCAATCATTCGGCACGCTCATGACCCACATCCCGTCCGTAGAGCGCGACAAAGGCTTGAAAGTCTTGGAGGATTATGCCCGGACTGCTCCGCAGTACTACGTGCGTTTGGGGGCCTACCGTGGCTTAGCCCTGCTCGTGCCCACGACTCCCGAATTGAAGGCCAAGCTTCAAAATATCCGCGAAAAGGAAACCGATGACCGGCTCAAGGCATTTTATAACCTCATGTAAATGCCCGTAGAGGCACTTTTCTGAAAAAAACCACACCTTTTTTTGCTTCACCGCTTGCCTGGTGTCAGAAAAGCCTTAATTTTGCGACTCCTTACGAAACACTACTACTTCGGTAGCCGGTAAAACGAAAGGGATTTGCTTTCTGGCAATCGGCCAGCAAGCACCAAATTGGGGAGGTTCCAGAGCGGCCAAATGGGACAGACTGTAACTCTGTTAGTGTAAACTTTCGAAGGTTCGAATCCTTCTCTCCCCACTTTTATTGAGGCCAACTGCGGGAGTAGCTCAGCTGGTAGAGCGGCAGCCTTCCAAGCTGCAGGTCGCGGGTTCGAACCTCGTCTCCCGCTCATTTTTAGCATAAGCCGTTTTAGCTCAGTGGTAGAGCACTTCCTTGGTAAGGAAGAGGTCATGGGTTCAAATCCCATAAATGGCTCAGATTACAATACAAGTCCCGCCGCCTATATTTTCGGGCAGTGGGCACGGTTCTCTCAGGTAAGCGACGCACAGTTTTCTATTTCGTAGGGGCTGAGTCTCGCTTTCTTGTTGTAGGGTCGGATTTATCTTCAAATTCACTTCACCACCTCTTTTTTACTCTTTACAATGGCTAAAGAAAATTTCGACCGGTCCAAGCCGCACGTAAACATCGGTACCATCGGCCACGTCGACCACGGCAAAACGACCCTGACCGCTGCTATCACCATGGTGTTGGCAAACCAGGGCCTGGCCGAAAAGCGTGACTTCTCTTCGATTGACAATGCTCCCGAAGAAAAAGAGCGTGGTATCACCATCAACACCGCTCACGTAGAGTACTCGACCAAAAACCGTCACTACGCCCACGTTGACTGCCCCGGTCACGCTGACTATGTGAAGAACATGGTTACCGGTGCTGCCCAGATGGACGGCGCTATCCTAGTAGTAGCTGCTACCGACGGCCCCATGCCCCAGACCCGTGAGCACATCCTGCTCGCTCGTCAGGTAGGTGTTCCTCAGCTGGTGGTGTTCATGAACAAAGTGGACATGGTGGATGACCCCGAGCTCCTCGAGCTGGTGGAAATGGAAATCCGCGAACTCCTCTCGTTCTACGACTTCGACGGCGACAACATTCCGGTTATCCAGGGTTCGGCCCTCGGCGGCCTGAACGGCGATGCCAACTGGGTTCCCAAAATCAACGATTTGATGGACGCGGTTGACTCGTTCATTCCGATTCCTGCTCGTCTGACCGACCTGCCCTTCCTGATGCCTGTAGAGGACGTGTTCTCGATTACTGGCCGTGGCACCGTAGCTACCGGTCGTATCGAGCGCGGTATCATCAACTCGGGTGAGCAAGTTGACATCCTCGGTATGGGCGCTGCCCCAGGCCTGAAGTCGACGGTAACGGGTGTGGAAATGTTCCGCAAAATCCTTGACCGTGGCGAAGCTGGTGACAACGTAGGTCTGCTCCTCCGTGGTATTGAAAAAGAAGCCATCCGTCGCGGCATGGTTATCTGCAAGCCCGGTTCGGTAACTCCTCACCAGAAGTTCAAGGCTGAAGTTTACGTTCTCTCGAAAGAGGAAGGTGGCCGTCACACCCCGTTCTTCAACAACTACCGTCCGCAGTTCTACCTGCGTACCACCGACGTTACCGGCATCATCACCCTCCCCGAGGGCGTTGAAATGGTAATGCCCGGCGACAACATCACCATCACCGTTGAGCTCATCAACAAGGTGGCAATGGAGAAAGGCCTCCGCTTCGCTATCCGTGAGGGTGGCCGTACGGTAGGTGCTGGTCAAGTAACGGAAGTTCTCGACTAAGCTCCGGCTTATCAGTAAAAAAAGCCGCTCTCGTATTCTCGGGAGCGGCTTTTTTACGCTGAAACAGAAGGGCATATTTGTTTTGTCCGCTGTTTCTCTTACCTTTGCACTCCCTTTGGCGAAATGCGCTAAGCGGGAATGCCAATAAACGAGTGTAGTTCAAGGGTAGAATAGAGGTCTCCAAAACCTTTGATGGGAGTTCGAATCTCTCCACTCGTGCAATCTGGGCCAGTTGGCCCGCTCCATGTCGTTTTCAGCGGCAACGCTGTTTTTTCCTCAACCAATGGACAAACTGAGCAATTATTTCCGCACTACCATCGAGGAAATGCGCTACAATGTAACGTGGCCTTCGACGACGGAACTGCAAAAAAGCGCCGGTCTCGTGCTGATTGGTTCGCTCGTGTTTGCCGTAGTGGTAGGCGTTATGGACATCAGCTTTGAGACGGTACTTAAAGCTTTTTATAACTCGTTTCGCTAATCAACAATCAAGATGGGCGAATTGAAATGGTACGTGGTACGCTCCGTGAGCGGCCAGGAAAAAAAAGCCAAAAACTACCTCGAAACAGAGCTCGGCCGGCATAACCTGACCGAACTGGTGCCGCAGGTGCTGATTCCGGTAGAGAAGGTTTTCGAAATGCGCAACGGCAAGAAGCGCGTGCGCGAGCGGAACCTCTACCCCGGCTACATCATCATCCACGCCGACCTCGGCCACGGTGAAGTTGACCACATCATCACCAGCACGCCTGGTGTGATTGGTTTCCTCGGCGACAAAGACAAGAAGGACGCTGCTAACAACAAGCCCGTTCCCCTGCACATCTCCGAAGTGAACCGTATCCTCGGCATTGTGGACGAAGCCGAGCAGCAGACCACCGCTACCCTCGACAAGCCTTATGTAGTAGGCGAACTCGTGAAAGTAGTAGATGGTCCGTTCAACGGTTTCTCCGGCAATGTGGACGAAGTATTCGAAGAGCGCAAGAAGCTCAATGTAGTCGTGAAGATTTTCGGCCGCTCGCAGCCGGTAGAACTCAGCTATACCCAAGTAGAAAAAGAGGTGTAACCCTCTCTCGATTATACCACGCCGGCTAATTGCTCCGGGTCGGCGGGGCTTCCAACTAGGAGTTTATATGTACTGAGGCAAGCGCGAGTTACGACGCAGGAGCCGCAGCCAACACAATCAAATGGCCAAAGAAATCAGAGGTTATCTGCGTCTGCAGATAAAGGGAGGCGCCGCGAATCCTTCGCCGCCGGTAGGACCTGCACTTGGTAGCAAAGGCTTGAACATCATGGAATTTTGCAAGCAGTTCAATGCTCGCACCCAAGATAAAGCCGGCCAAGTTTGTCCTGTACTCATCACCATGTACACCGACAAGTCGTTCGACTTCGTGGTGAAGACGGCACCGGCTCCGGTGTTGCTCATGGAAGCTGCCAAGTTGCAGAGCGGTTCGAAAGAGCCCAACCGTAACAAAGTAGGCTCCGTGACGTGGGACCAAGTCCGCACCATCGCCGAAACCAAAATGGCTGACCTGAACGCCTTCAAGGTGGAAGCAGCTATGAAGCAGGTGGCTGGTACGGCCCGCAGCATGGGTATTACCATCAAGGGCGACTCTCCTTTTGCTGAATAATTAAAAGGAAAAACGACAGATGGCAAAAATCAGCAAAAAGCGCAAGGAAGCCCTTGCCAAGCACGACCTCACGGAAGTGCGCAGCCTCCTAGAGGCCGCCAAAGTGGTGAAGGACATTACCTACACCAAATTCGATGCTTCGGTAGATATTGACGTTCGCCTCGGCGTGGACCCCCGCAAAGCGGACCAGATGGTTCGTGGCGTGGCTACCCTGCCCCACGGCACCGGCAAAGTTGTGCGTGTACTGGCTCTGGTTACTCCCGACAAGGAGGCCGAAGCTTTGGCCGCCGGCGCCGACTTCGTGGGTCTGGACGACTATATCGCGAAAATCGAGAAAGGCTGGACCGACATCGACGTAATCATCACCATGCCCGCCGTAATGGCTAAGGTAGGTCGCCTGGGCCGTGTGCTCGGTCCCCGTGGTCTGATGCCGAACCCGAAGTCTGGTACCGTTACGACCGACGTAGCCAAGGCTGTACAGGAAGTGAAAGCTGGTAAAATCGACTTCAAAGTTGACAAAACCGGTATCATTCACTGCTCGGTGGGTAAAGTATCGTTCGACGAGAAAATGCTGGCCGAAAACGCCCTGGAGGTAATCCAGACGTTGGGTCGCCTGAAGCCTTCTTCTTCGAAAGGCACCTACATCCGCAGCATCACCTTGAGCAGCACGATGTCGCCCGCCGTTCCGGTGGACAGCCAAGTAAACTCCGCTAACTAATTAACCCAACCAAACATGACCAGGGAAGAAAAACAAGCCCTCGTGGATGAGTTGAGCGGAAAATTCCAATCGCACAACTCGTTCTACATTGTCGATGCTTCGGTAATGTCGGTAGCGAAAATCAACGATTTCCGTCGTCTGTGCTTCAACCGCGGTATGGAATACAAGGTGTACAAAAACACCTTCATCCGTAAGGCGCTGGACACCCTCGGCCACGATACTTCGGAGATGGATGCTGCGCTGAAAGGCTCTTCGGGCGTGTTGTTCTCTACGGAGAGCGGCTCGGCTCCCGCAAAGCTGCTGCGTGACTTCTACAAAGCTCAGGCTTATCCCCGTGGTGTTGAGCCCAAGCCCGTGCTGAAAGGCGCTTATGTGGATGCCAGCATCTACATCGGCTCGAACCAGCTCGAAGGTTTGACCACCATCAAAGGCAAGCAGGAACTGCTCGGTGAACTCATCGGCCTGCTGCAATCGCCTGCCAAAAATGTTATCTCGGCTCTTCAGAGCGGCGGCAACAAACTGGCCGGTATCCTCAAAACGCTTTCCGAAAAAGAGGCCGCCTAAGCGCCAATCTTCTTTTTCGACTTCAACAATAAATTTTCAACAACACATTTTTTTAACAATCTACAGAAATGGCAGATTTGAAAGCATTCGCTGAGCAGCTTGTAAACCTGACGGTGAAAGAAGTAAACGAATTGGCAACCATCCTGAAGGACGAGTACGGCATCGAGCCCGCTGCTGCTGCTCCCGTAATGATGGCCGGTGGTGGCGCTGCTGCCGCTGACGAGGCTCCCGAGGAGAAGACGTCGTTCGACGTTATCCTGAAGGCTGCCGGTGGTGCCAAGCTGGCTGTAGTTAAGCTGGTGAAGGACCTGACCGGCCTCGGCTTGAAAGAAGCCAAGGAATTGGTTGACGGTGCTCCCAAGCCCCTGAAAGAAGGCGTAACAAAAGACGAGGCTGAGTCGCTGAAGAAGCAGCTCGAAGAAGCCGGTGCTGAAGTAGAAGTTAAGTAATTTCTGCTCCTGAAGCATCTCCGGACCCGCTTCGAATAAGGATTAGACCTGGCAACTTAGCCAGGTCTTTTCCTGTTTGTGGTGTGTCAAAAGCGCGAGCTTTCTAGTTCGCGCTTCTTTGCGTCAGCTAATGCCACTGTTATTGTGCGCGTTAGGGAGTGCGGGTTCTGCCCCGCATTGCTGACCAGCCGCCACCCCGGCTTCCTTTTTTACGCTTCTGTGTCCATCTTTTAATCCCCATCGCATTGGCTACACCGAAAGCAAAGACGGCCGCCCTGAAGAAAACGGCCGCCGAGCGAATCAATTTCGCCAAGATTAAGAAGGTTATTGAATATCCGGACTTCCTGGACGTGCAAGTACGCTCGTTCCAGGAATTCTTTCAGTTGGAAACCGCTGCTGAGCGTCGTTCTAACGAAGGATTGTTCAAAGTGTTTGCCGAGAACTTTCCGATTTCCGACTCGCGCGAAAATTTCGTGCTCAACTTTATCGATTATCACGTCGACCCCCCGAAATATTCGGTTGACGAGTGCATCGACCGCGGCCTGACCTACTCGGTTCCCCTGAAGGCCAAGCTCCGGTTGATTTGCAATGATAAGGACAACGAGGACTTCGAGACGATTGAGCAGGAGGTGTTCCTCGGAAACATCCCTTACATGACCGTGAAGGGTTCGTTTGTTATCAACGGCGCCGAGCGGGTTATCGTATCGCAGCTGCACCGTTCGCCGGGCGTATTCTTCGCCCAGAGCAAGCACACCAACGGTACCAAGCTTTATTCGGCCCGTATCATTCCGTTCAAGGGTTCGTGGATTGAATTTGCCACGGACGTGAACAACGTGATGTACGCGTACATCGACCGGAAGAAGAAATTCCCGGTGACGACGCTGCTTCGCGCCATCGGCTACGGCACCGACAAAGACATTCTCGACCTGTTCGGTTTGTCAGAGGAAGTAAAGGCTGACAAGAAAAATCTCAAGAAAATCGTGGGCCGCAAGTTGGCTGCCCGGGTGCTGCGCACCTGGACGGAAGACTTCGTGGACGAGGACACCGGCGAAGTAGTATCCATCGACCGCAACGAGGTGTTGCTCGAGCGTGATGCTACCATCGAGGACGCCGACATCGACGTGATTTTGGAGGCCGGCGCCAAGTCGGTAATCCTGCACCGTGAGAACGTGAACATTGCGGACTTCGCAATTATCTACAACACGCTGCAGAAGGACAACTCCAACTCGGAGAAGGAAGCCGTTGAGCAGATTTACCGCCAACTCCGTAATACGGAAGCGCCGGACGAAGAAACTGCTCGCGACATCATCCAGAAGCTGTTCTTCTCAGACAAGCGCTATGACCTCGGCGAGGTGGGCCGCTACCGGATTAACAAGAAGCTGCAGATTGGCATGGAGCAAGAGTCGCGGGTATTGACCAACCAGGACATTGTTCTGATTGTGAAGTACCTGATTGGTCTCATCAACTCCAAGGCCATCGTCGATGACATTGACCACTTGAGCAACCGTCGTGTCCGCACGGTAGGGGAGCAGCTCTACGCTCAGTTTGGCGTGGGCCTAGCCCGCATGGCGCGTACCATCAAGGAGCGCATGAACGTGCGTGACAACGAGGACTTCAAGCCGGTTGACCTGATTAACGCTCGGACGTTGTCGAGTGTTATCAACTCGTTCTTCGGTACGAACCAGCTGTCGCAGTTCATGGACCAAACTAACCCGCTGGCCGAGGTGACGCACAAGCGTCGCGTATCGGCTCTGGGGCCAGGAGGTCTGTCGCGTGAGCGCGCTGGTTTCGAAGTACGTGACGTTCACTACACCCACTACGGTCGTCTTTGCACCATCGAAACGCCGGAAGGACCGAACATTGGTCTGATTTCGTCGCTGTGCGTGCACGCTCGCGTGAATGCCATGGGCTTCATCGAGACGCCTTACCGCGACGTGAAAGGCGGCAAGGTGGATATGAGCGAGAATGTGAAGTTCCTGACCGCTGAGGAAGAGGATACCCACCACATCGCTCAGGCCAACTCCCTGCTCGATGCCAACGGTAACCTGACGCAGGAGTTGGTAAAGGGCCGTTTCGAAGGTGACTTCCCCGTGGTTAATCCTTCGGAGTACTCCTACATGGACGTAGCCCCGAACCAGATTGTATCGGTAGCTGCTTCGCTGATTCCGTTCCTGGAGCACGACGACGCCAACCGTGCCCTCATGGGCTCGAACATGCAGCGCCAGGCCGTTCCCCTTCTCCGTCCGGAGGCTCCGATTGTGGGCACGGGTCTGGAAGGC
Organism: Hymenobacter plasmatis; assembly: GCF_020711255.1. GTDB lineage: Bacteria > Bacteroidota > Bacteroidia > Cytophagales > Hymenobacteraceae > Hymenobacter. The sequence goes on along the minus strand of NZ_JAJFAW010000020.1, from coordinate 39,507 downwards.
CGTATTGCCAGCGACTCGCGTACCCTGATTATGTCGGAAGGTGAAGGCGTAATCGACTACGTTGACGCCAACAAAATCGTGGTGAAGTACGACCTCACGGAGGACGACATCATGGTGAGCTTCGACGCGGAGCGCATTACTTACGACCTCATCAAGTTCCGTCGCACCAACCAGGATACCTGCCTCAACCTGACGCCGCTCGTGAAGCGCGGTGAGCGGGTAACCAAAGGCCAGGCGCTTTGCGAAGGTTACGGCACAAACCAGGGCGAACTCGCCTTGGGCCGCAACATGCAAGTCGCCTTCATGCCGTGGCAGGGTTACAACTTCGAGGATGCCATCGTCATCTCGGAGCGCGTGGTTCGCGACGACATCTTCACCTCGATTCACATTGAGGAGTTTGAGCTGGAAGTGCGCGAGACCAAGCGCGGCGAAGAAGAGCTGACCTCGGAAATTCCGAACGTGAGCGAAGAAGCCGTGCGCAACCTCGACGACAACGGTATCATCCGCCTCGGCGCGGAGGTGAAGGAAGGCGACATCCTGATTGGTAAAATCACGCCGAAAGGCGAGACGGACCCGACTCCGGAAGAGAAGCTGCTCCGCGCCATCTTCGGCGACAAGGCCGGCGATGTGAAAGATGCTTCGCTTAAAGCGCCGCCCTCCTTGCAGGGTGTTGTTATCGGCACAAAACTCTTCTCACGTCCTAAGAAAGACAAAAACCTCCGGGCCAAGTCGAAGAAGGAAGTAGAAGATCTGAAGGCGACCTACGCGCAGGAACTGCGTGGCGTGAAAGCCATCATGATTGACAAGCTGGTGCAATTGCTGGAAGGCAAAACGTCACAGGGCATCAAACACCGCTTCGGCGAGGAGATGATTGCCAAGGGCGTGAAGTTCAACCGCAAGAACATCAACGAGGGGATGTTCCCCGAGAAGAACCCTTACAAGGACGAGAGCAACTACGCCGTTCCGGAAGAAGTGAACCTGTTTAAGGACCTGATTCTGGAAGGCTGGACGGCTGATGCCCGCGTAAATGGCTTGGTGCTGGAGCTGGTGCGTAACTACGCCAAGCGCCGCAACACCATCACCGCGAAGTTCAAGCGTCAGCGCTTCACCTTGGAAGTAGGTGACGAACTGCCTGCTGGTATCGTGCAGCTTGCCAAAGTTTACATCGCCAAGAAGCGTAAGCTGAAGGTGGGTGATAAAATGGCCGGCCGCCACGGTAACAAGGGTGTGGTAGCCCGCATCGTTCGCGATGAGGACATGCCCTTCCTGCCTGACGGCACCCCAATGGATATCGTGCTGAACCCGCTTGGTGTACCAAGCCGGATGAACATCGGTCAGATTTATGAGACCGTACTTGGTTGGGCTGGTCTGAAAATGGGTCGCACCTATGCTACTCCGATTTTCGACGGCGCTACTGAGGATGAAGTAGCTCACGAATTGACCGAGGCTGGCTTGCCCGATTGGGGCCGTGCTTACCTGCACGATGGCTTGACGGGCGACCGTTTCGACCAGCCGGTAACCGTGGGCGTGATTTACATGCTCAAACTAGGTCACTTGGTTGACGACAAGATGCACGCTCGTTCCATCGGGCCGTACTCGCTTATTACGCAGCAGCCGCTGGGTGGTAAGGCGCAGTTCGGTGGCCAGCGCTTCGGCGAGATGGAAGTGTGGGCATTGGAGGCCTTCGGTGCTTCCAACGTTCTCCAGGAAATCCTGACGGTGAAGTCGGACGACGTGGTGGGCCGTGCCAAAGCGTACGAAGCCATTGTAAAAGGCGACGTTCTGCCCAAGCCGAACATCCCTGAGTCGTTCAACGTGTTGCTCCACGAACTCCGTGGTCTGGCACTGGAAATCACCTTGGAATAATTACCAGCCGCTTGTTGCTTGTGGGGCCAACGCCTCGCAAGCAACAAGCGGCTTAATTGCCGGCAAGCCATACGAGCGGCTAGTTGAGTCGCTCATGTAACGAAGGGTGCGAAAACGCTTCGGTGACAGATAAAGGAGAGGTTGTTCCGAGATATGGTCAGGACAGCAATTCACTCTCTGAGTTTCCTAACCGAAGGCCTTCCCATCCGTCCGCTAGCCCGGCAACTAGATTACCAGACCTTCTAAAAGGTTTTTGCGCATCATACCTATCTGGTTCGTACCGGCACTTTTCTAAGAGTCACACTGTTGGGAACTCTTGCATTCTTCTGGCGAAGGATGAGGCGCCCAATAGCTCAAAGCCAACAGCTAACAGCTTAAAACCAATCAAATGGCTTTCGCAAAAAACAAGAAACTGGTACAGGACTTCTCCAAAGTCACTATTTCCCTGGCCTCGCCCGAAGCAATTCTGGAGCGCAGCACCGGCGAAGTGGTGAAGCCTGAAACCATCAATTACCGCACCTACAAGCCCGAGATGGGTGGCTTGTTCTGTGAGCGGATTTTCGGTCCGGTTAAGGACTGGGAATGCCATTGCGGCAAATACAAGCGCATTCGCTACAAGGGCATCATCTGCGACCGTTGCGGTGTGGAGGTGACCGAGAAGAAAGTGCGCCGTGAGCGCATGGGCCACATCGAACTGGTGGTGCCCGTTGCTCACATCTGGTACTTCAAGTCGCTGCCTAACAAAATCGGCTACCTGCTGGGCCTGCCCACCAAGAAGCTCGACCAGATTATCTATTACGAGCGGTACGTCGTTGTTCAGCCCGGTACCCTGGCTGAAGAAGGCGTGCAGATTCTCGACTTCCTCACCGAAGACGAGTACCTGGACATCATCGACAAACTCCCCCGGGAGAACCAGATGCTGCCCAACGAGGACCCCAACAAGTTCATCGCCCGCATGGGTGCTGATGCCCTGCACATGCTGCTGGAGCGCATCAACCTGGATGAGTTGAGCTACTCGCTGCGTGACTCCGCTGCTCACGAAACTTCGCAGCAGCGTAAAGCTGAGGCTTTGAAGCGTCTGCGCGTAGTGGAAGCTTTCCGTGATGCCGCTACCCGCGTGGAAAACCGCCCTGAATGGATGGTAATCCGCATGGTGCCGGTGATTCCGCCGGAATTGCGTCCCCTCGTTCCGTTGGATGGTGGCCGTTTCGCTACTTCCGACTTGAATGACCTGTACCGTCGCGTTATCATCCGTAACAACCGCCTCAAGCGCCTGATTGAAATCAAAGCGCCCGAGGTGATTCTGCGGAACGAGAAGCGCATGCTACAGGAAGCTGTTGACTCCTTGTTCGACAACTCGCGTAAGGTGAACGCCGTGCGCGCCGAAGGCAACCGGGCCCTGAAGTCGCTGTCCGATATGCTGAAAGGCAAGCAGGGCCGCTTCCGTCAGAACCTGCTTGGTAAGCGTGTCGACTACTCGGGTCGTTCGGTAATCGTCGTTGGTCCTGAGCTGAAACTGCACGAGTGCGGTCTGCCCAAGAACATGGCCGCCGAGCTGTTCAAGCCGTTCATCATCCGCAAGCTCATTGAGCGCGGCATTGTGAAAACGGTGAAATCGGCTAAGAAAATCGTGGACCGCAAGGACGCCGTGGTTTGGGACATCCTGGAGAACGTGCTGAAAGGCCACCCGGTATTGCTCAACCGTGCTCCTACGCTGCACCGCTTGGGTATCCAGGCGTTCCAGCCGCGCCTGATCGAGGGCAAGGCTATCCAGCTGCACCCCCTCGTTTGTACGGCCTTCAACGCTGACTTTGACGGTGACCAGATGGCTGTGCACGTTCCTCTGGGACCAGCTGCTATCCTGGAAGCCTCCATGCTCATGCTGGCGTCACACAACATCCTAAACCCCGCCAACGGCGCGCCCATCGCGGTACCGTCGCAGGACATGGTTCTGGGTCTGTACTACGTGACCAAAGGTAAGCGTAGCACTGAAAACGAGACCATCCAAGGCGAAGGCCGTGTGTTCTACTCGGACGAAGAGGTTGTGATTGCCCTCAATGAAGGCCAGCTCTCGAAGCATGCCTATATTAAGGTGCGGACGCAGATTCGCGACGAGAACGACGACTTGGTAACCAAGGTAGTTGAGACCGTAGCCGGTCGCGTGCTGTTTAACCAGCTCGTGCCTAAGGAAGTTGGTTTCGTAGACGAGCTGCTGACCAAGAAGAAGCTGCAGCAAATCATTTCGACGGTGTTCAAGCGCACGGGCATGGCTCGTACGGCTCAATTCCTGGACGACATCAAGACCCTCGGTTTCCAGTCGGCCTACAAAGGCGGCTTGAGCATGGGCCTCGGCGACATCCAGATTCCGAAAGAGAAAGACGAACTGGTGCTGCAAGCGCAGAACGACGTGAAGGCCGTGACTCAGAACTACCAGATGGGTCTGATTACCGACAACGAGCGTTACAACCAGGTTATCGATATCTGGACGCGTATCAACAACCAAATCACGGAAACGCTGATGGGTCGTTTGGAGCGCGAAAACCAGGGCTTCAACTCCATCTACATGATGATGCACTCGGGAGCCCGTGGCTCGCGCGAGCAGATTCGTCAGCTGGGCGGTATGCGTGGTCTGATGGCCAAGCCGCAGAAGTCGCTGCAAGGCTCGATTGGTGAGATTATCGAAAACCCGATTCTGTCTAACTTCAAAGAAGGCCTGGACGTAATCGAGTACTTCATCTCGACCCACGGTGCCCGGAAAGGTCTCGCCGACACGGCTCTGAAGACGGCTGACGCCGGCTACCTGACCCGTCGTCTGGTAGACGTTTCGCAAGACGTAATCGTGAACGAGCCGGACTGTGGTACCCTGCGTGGCATCGAGACCTTCGCGTTGAAAGACAACGAGGACATCGTTGAGCCACTTTCGGAGCGTATCCTAGGCCGCGTAACGGTTCACGATATTATCGACCCCATTACGGAAGAGGTAATCCTGACTTCCGGTTCGGAAATCAAGGAAGACACGACCCGTCGCATCGATGCTACCGGCATCGAGTCGGTGGAAATTCGCTCGGTACTGACTTGCGAAAGCAAGCGTGGTATTTGCGCCAAGTGCTACGGCCGTAACCTGGCCTCGGGCCGCATGGTGCAGCGTGGCGAGGCCGTTGGTGTTATCGCCGCACAGTCGATTGGTGAGCCTGGCACGCAGCTGACTCTGCGTACCTTCCACGTAGGTGGTACGGCTTCCAACATTGCGGTGGAAGCCAACATCAAGTCGAAGTTCGCCGGTGTGGTTGAGTTTGAAGACGTACGTACCGTGGCCACCACCACGCCCGAAGGCGTGAAGGGGGCCGTGGTAATGGGTCGCTCGGGCGAGATTCGCATCGTAGAGAAAGGCACTGGCAAAGTGTTCACTACCAACCACGTTCCCTACGGCTCTTTCATGCTGGTAGAGGAAGGTCAGGAAGTGGAGAAAGGCCAGGAGCTGAACAACTGGGACCCCTACAACGCCGTTATTTTGGCCGAGTTCGACGGTACCGTTCAGTTCGATGCCATCACCGAAGGCATTACGTATCGTGAGGAGTCGGACGAACAGACCGGTCACCGCGAGAAGGTAATCATCGAATCGAAGGCCAAGGACCAGAACCCGTCCATCATCATCCGCCCCGGTAAGAAGGGCGATGCCGAAGGCCAGAAGGCGTACAGCATTCCGGTGGGCTCGCACTTGAATGTGGAGAACAACGACAAAATCAAGGCCGGTCACATCCTGGCTAAGATTCCTCGCTCCGTGGGCAAGACCCGTGACATCACCGGTGGTCTGCCGCGTGTTACCGAGCTTTTCGAAGCCCGGAACCCGTCGAACCCCGCTGTGGTATCGGAAATCGATGGCGTAGTAACCTACGGCACCGTGAAACGCGGTAACCGTGAAATCTACGTGGAGTCGAAAGACGGTGTCAAGAAGAAGTACATGGTGCCGCTGTCGAAGCACATTCTGGTGCAGGACAACGACTTTATCCGCGCCGGCATGCCGCTGTCGGATGGTGCCATCACGCCTTCGGACATCCTGAGCATTCAGGGCCCCGGCGCCGTGCAGGAGTACCTCGTGAACGAGATTCAGGAAGTATACCGCTTGCAGGGTGTGAAAATCAACGATAAGCACATCGAGGTGGTAGTTCGCCAGATGATGCAGAAAGTTGTGATTCTGGATGCTGGTGACACGTCGTTCCTCGAAAACCAAGTGATTGATAAAATCATCTTCATGGCCGAGAACGACATGATTATCGACATGAAAGTCGTGACCGAAGCTGGTGACTCGACCAACATGAAGCCTGGTCAGATTGTGAACGCCCGCAAGCTGCGCGACGAAAACAGCAGCTTGAAGCGCCGTGACCTTGCCCTGGTGCAAGTGCGCGATGCCCAACCTGCCGTTTCGCGTCCTACTCTGCAAGGCATCACGCAGGCCTCACTGGGTACGGCCTCGTTCATCTCGGCTGCTTCCTTCCAGGAGACGACCAAGGTGCTGAGCGAAGCCGCCATCCGTGGCAAGGCCGACCAGCTCCTGGGCTTGAAGGAGAACGTAATCGTTGGTCACCTCATCCCGGCCGGTACTGGCTTGCGCGAGTACACGCGTCAGGTAGTAGGCTCGAAAGAGGAAATGGAGGCTGCTCAACTAGCCGCCAAGGCCGCCGAGGAAGTTGTGCCTGCCAAGCGGCCCAGCCGCGCTGGCAAGCGTGAAGTATCGGCAGAGTAACCCTTTGCTGAGGTAAGAAGAAGCCGACTGGTGCAAACCGGTCGGCTTTTTTGTTTCTTTGATGTATGAAATTCGTATGGGCGACAGAACTAGTGATTCGGGCTTTAATTGCTCTTGTAGTTCTTAGTTTTTATGGATTTGCTGTTTTCACCTTTACCTATAGCGTGTGGCGAGGCGGAGTTAGCAAAGGCTCGGTTGCCCTTTTTGCAATTATTACAATAATATTTCTGCCAGCATCTCTCGCTGCTGTACACTCCACCATGGACTATTTGCAGTCCAAGCCTAAATAATTACTAATGCAGCCAACCGACCAAAACCCAGACCCTAACGCAATCAACATCGAACTATCCGAAGCCATGGCCGAGGGCGAATACGCCAACCTCGCCATGATTGCGCATAGCAACAGCGAGTTCGTGATTGACTTCATCCGCATGATGCCCGGCTTGCCCAAGGCCAAAGTGAAAGCGCGAATTGTCGTTACACCTGAGCACGCTAAGCGCCTCCTGCAGGCGCTCACGGAAAATATCGAGCGGTTTGAAGCCGCCTTCGGCCCCATCAAAATGCAGAACGAAGCCCCGAGCTACCCGATGAACTTTGGTGGTGCGGTAGGGGAGGCCTAATGTTTTACATCAGCTCAACTTGCGAAAGCGTCTCCCTAACTAAGGAGGCGCTTTCTTTTTTAGCTCAATTCAGCTATCTCCAAATTAACATCCTCACTCTGTTTGCTATTGCGCCGAAATAATCTTACCTTTGCAAGCCAAATTTTAGGGGCAAACGGCTCCAAACAAACCATTCGCTAAATGCCAACCATCAATCAGTTAGTACGGAAAGGCCGTGAGGCTTTGACTACCAAGTCGAAGTCGCCCGCCCTTGATTCGTGCCCGCAGCGTCGGGGCGTGTGCACCCGTGTGTACACCACCACGCCTAAGAAGCCGAACTCGGCTATGCGCAAAGTGGCCCGTGTGCGCCTTACCAACGGTAAGGAAGTAAACGCATACATCCCCGGTGAAGGCCACAACCTCCAGGAACACAGCATCGTGCTGATTCGTGGTGGCCGGGTTAAAGACTTGCCAGGCGTTCGCTACCACATCATCCGTGGCGCCCTGGACACTGCCGGTGTAAGCGGCCGGACCCAGCGTCGTTCGAAGTACGGTGCCAAGCGTCCGAAGCCCGGTCAACCCGCAGCAGCAGCTGGCAAGGGTGGGAAAGGCGCACCAGCTAAAAAGAAATAAATCAGCTAGTAGTGAGTAGTCAGTGATGCGTGGCGCCGGAAATGGGCCGCGCATCCTTGATGCTGACTACTCAACATCAACTACCTATCATGAGAAAATCTAAACCAAAGAAGCGCATCTTGCTGCCGGACCCTAAGTACAAGGAGACGCTGGTAACCCGTTTCGTGAACTACATGATGTACGACGGTAAGAAAAACCTGGCGTACACCATCTTCTATGACGCTTGCGACCTTGTGGAGCAGCGCACCAAGGAGAGCGGCCTCGAAATGTGGCGCAAAGCGTTGAACAACGTGATGCCCACCGTGGAAGTAAAGAGCCGCCGCGTAGGTGGTGCTACCTTCCAAGTTCCGATTGAAGTGCGAGCTGACCGCCGCATTTCGGTAGGTGCTAAATGGATGATTCAGTACGCGCGTCGTCGTGGTGAGAAGACCATGAAGGACAAGCTGGCTGGCGAAATCATCGCTGCCGCCAAGGGCGAAGGTGCTGCCGTTAAGAAGAAAGACGACACCCACCGCATGGCAGAGGCCAACAAGGCCTTCTCGCACTTCCGTTTCTAAACTGGTTAATTGTTATTTGGGGTCTTAGGGACTTGGACTTATTTGACGGATTGTTCTGTTAAACGACCAAGAACCTGAGACCCCAAATTTCTAAGCCTTCAACATAATCATGGCCGTTAACAAAGACCTACAATACCTCCGGAACATCGGGATTATGGCGCACATCGACGCCGGTAAGACCACGACTTCGGAGCGTATTCTGTACTACACGGGTAAAACCCACAAAATTGGGGAGGTGCACGACGGTGCTGCCACAATGGACTGGATGGAGCAGGAGCAGGAGCGCGGCATTACGATTACTTCGGCTGCCACTACTACCTTCTGGAACTACCCTACCGACGTAAAGGGTGACCCAACGCCGGAAACCAAGCAATACAAAATCAACCTGATTGACACCCCCGGTCACGTTGACTTCACGGTGGAAGTGGAGCGTTCGCTGCGTGTACTGGACGGAGCCGTGGCCCTGTTCTGCGCCGTATCGGGTGTTGAGCCGCAGTCAGAGACTGTATGGCGCCAGGCTGATAAATATAGCGTGCCCCGCATCTGCTTCGTCAACAAGATGGACCGTGCCGGTGCTGACTTCTTCAAGGCCGTTGCCGAAATCAAAGACAAGCTCGGCGCTAACCCCGTGCCGTTACAGATTCCGATTGGTGCTGAAGATACGTTCCGTGGTGCCGTGGATTTGCTGACCGGCAAAGCCATTGTATGGGATGATGCTACTGAAGGCAAGTCATATAGCGAAATCCCCGTTCCCGAGGATTTGGTGGAGACTGTAGCCGAATGGCGTCAAAAGCTTGTTGAGAGCGTAGCTGAGTATGATGATGCGTTGCTGGAGAAATTCTTCGACAACCCTGATTCCATTACCCGCGAAGAAATGATGGTCGTTATCCGCCAGGCGGTAATCGACATGAAGTTCTCGCCTGTATTGTGCGGCTCGGCCTTCAAAAACAAGGGTGTGCAGACCATGCTGGATGCTGTTATGGCATACTTGCCGTCGCCCCTCGACATGCCCGCCATCATCGGTACCCACCCCGATACCGGCGCGGAAATTGAGCGTCACCCCGACAACGACGAGCCTTTCACCGCTCTGGCGTTTAAAATTGCTACCGACCCATTCGTAGGCCGTCTTTGCTTCTTCCGCTGCTACAGCGGCGTGCTGGAGTCGGGCTCCTATGTGCTCAACAACCGCACCGGCAAGAAGGAGCGTATCTCTCGCCTTATGCAGATGCACTCCAACAAGCAGAATCCGATTGATAAAATCCAAGCGGGCGACATTGCAGCAGGTGTTGGTTTCAAAGATATCAAAACCGGTGACACGCTGACCGACGAGAAGAACCCTATCGTTCTCGAATCGATGAGCTTCCCTGAGCCAGTAATTGGCTACGCCATCGAGCCGAAGACGCAAGCTGACGTAGACAAAATGGGCATGGCCATCGCCAAGCTCATCGAGGAAGACCCTACCCTGAAAGTAAACACCGACCCCGAGACCGGCCAGACCGTATTGCGTGGTATGGGCGAGCTTCACTTGGAAATCATCATCGACCGCATGCGTCGTGAATTCAAAGTGGAAATCAACCAGGGTGCTCCAATGGTAGCTTACAAGGAGGTGCTGACCAAGAAGGTCGACCACCGCGAAACCTACAAGAAGCAGACTGGTGGCCGTGGTAAATTCGGCGACATCGTCTTCGAACTTGGCCCGAAAGAAACCGAGCCAGAAAAGCCCGGTTTCGAATTTGACAACGCCATTGTAGGCGGTGTTATCCCCCGCGAATTCATCCAGCCAATTCAGAAAGGTTTTGAAGAGGCAATGAAGCAGGGCCCGTTGGCTGGCTTCCCGGTTGAAGGCATGAAGGTGCGTCTGTACCACGGTTCCTTCCACGACGTTGACTCGGACGCCCTGTCGTTCGAACTTGCTGCCCGTGGTGGTTTCCGCGAAGCTGCCCGCCAGGCTGGCCCGAAATTGCTCGAGCCCATCATGAGCGTGGAAGTTGTTTGCCCCGACGAATACACGGGTCCCGTAACTGGCGACTTGAACCGTCGTCGTGGTTTGATGAAAGGCATGGACACCAAAGGTGGTGCTCAGCTCATCAAGGCTGACGTTCCGTTGTCAGAGCTTTTCGGTTATGTAACTGCTCTGCGTACGATTTCGTCGGGTCGCGCTTCGGCATCGCTCACGTTCTCGCACTACGAGCAAGTGCCGAGCAACTTGGCTGAAGGCATCATTGCTAAAGTAAAAGGAAGTAAATAACACCGGTCACTAACTTGGTCAATCGGACCAAAACCCCCAATGAACCAGAAAATCCGTATTAAGCTGAAGTCCTACGACCACAACCTCGTAGACAAATCGGCCGAGAAAATCGTGAAAGCAGTGAAGGCCACCGGTGCCATCGTTAGCGGTCCGATTCCTTTGCCGACCCAAAAAGAGAAGTTCACCGTGTTGCGCTCGCCCCACGTGAACAAGAAGAGCCGGGAGCAGTTCCAGCTTTGCACCTACAAGCGCCTCGTGGACATCTTCTCGACTTCGTCGAAGACGGTAGATGCCCTGATGAAGCTGGAATTGCCCAGCGGTGTTGACGTAGAAATCAAAGTCTGAGGATTCGATTTCAGTCTTAATTAAGAAAAGCCCCACTGCGATTCGTCGCGGTGGGGCTTTTTCTTTGGAACTTGCGGCAGTACTACAATCCCTACATGCAATCTGTTTTCACTCAAGCCCGTTTGCACCGGGCAGCTATGTTCTTCTGTATTTGCATTATCATTGGCATTTTCATTGCCCATTGGTTTCGCATCTTGCCCAGCATCGGCATGGCTGGTATCGCACTCACCGGGCTAATATATGCGGGGGTGTACCGTCGAATAGCTAATTGGGACGAATGGCCGGTGTTTGGAAGCTTGTTTTTGGTGTTTCTACTTCACTTGGTTCAGGGATTGAATACCGATGCTTCCAATTATGATGAGTTTGGGAAAGACATGGTGCTCCAATTGCCTTTCTTGGCACTGGTGGTAGGGTTCTGGTTGCTGCCGGCACTACCAGCACGGTACCTGCGGGCTCTTTGGCTTATTCTAATAGCCATAACAACGATAGCAGCATTAGGGGCTACAATCAATTATCTAATGAATGTTGGCGAAATAAACGAGATGTATCTGCACTCGAAGGTGATGCCAACCGAGCCGGACCATATCCGCTTCAGCCTAATTATTACATTGGCAATTGCAGCTGGGGTCCTTTTAATATTACACAAAGCCATTCTACCGCTTTGGCGCCCTTGGTTGATTGTAGCCATAACGTTTCTCGCTCTTTTTCTTCATTTGTTGGCAGTACGGAGCGGAGAAATGACATTTTACGTCCTTGGTGGGCTGGCTGTGCTGCGTCTTATAACCCGCGCCAATCAGTGGAAGCGAGCAGCTACGCTAGCGGTAGTGCTGCTGCTGCTGCCCGCAATTAGCTTTATTGCTTTACCGACTTTCCGCAATAAGATATTTAATACGCAAGACGATGTGAGCAGCGTCAACCGCAGCTCGGTTGGTAAGACATACTCCATTTCCTCACGCGTATACTCATATAAAGTGGCCTTAGCGGTATGGAAGGATAATAAGCTAGTAGGAGTGGGGAAGCCAGACCTCAAAACTGAGATGGCGAAGCGCTACGCCATTTTATATCCTGAGCTAACTCCTGAGTATTACATACAGCCCCACAACCAATATCTATACAATTTAGCAGCTTACGGTATATTGGGTCTGCTAGTATTCTGTTTGGGCATCTTCTACCCGGCGTGGTGGGCTCGCCGGAAATATGCTCCCTTGTTGTTAGCTCAATATATCAGCATTGCCCTCTCATTCCTGGTTGAATACACCTTGGAAACTCAGATTGGGCTAGCCTATGTAGTGTTCTTCCTTCTCTTAGCCTTACAGGGCTCCCTTCCTACAAGTGAGGAGGACCCCCGATGGCTACCGGCTTGACATGGAAAAAGGCTGACCCAATAGTTAGCTAACAGCCTCACCTAGAAAATATTTCTAAGTGTGGTTGTGATTCCCGAGCCTTTTTTCCTATCTTTGCACTCCCTTAGCGAAAACGGCATTCGGTCGTTTTCTTTTTGTGTCATTTAATCAATAACAGAATGCCTGGCATCATCGGTAAGAAAATCGGTATGACAAGCCTCTTCACTCCGGATGGGAAAAACATTCCCTGTACGCTCATCGAAGCGGGTCCGTGCGTAGTGACGCAGGTTAAGACTATCGCGAATGACGGCTACACCGCCATTCAAATTGGGTACGGCGAGAAAAAAGCCAAGAACACCACCAAAGCATTGGTAGGTCACTTCGCTAAAGCCGGTACTACCCCCAAGAAAAAATTGGTTGAATTCCGCCTCGATGCCGAATCGACCTACGCCGCTGGCGCAACCATCGACGCTACCCTTTTTGAGGAAGGCGAGTTTGTTGACGTAGTTGGCACTTCTAAAGGCAAGGGTTTCCAGGGCGTTGTAAAGCGTTACAACTTCCAGGGTGTTGGTGGCCAGACCCACGGTCAGCACAACCGCCTGCGTCACCCCGGTTCTATCGGTGCTTGCTCTTGGCCTTCGCGCGTATTCAAAGGAATGCGCATGGGTGGCCGGATGGGCAATGACCGCGTGAAGGTGCAGAACCTGAAGGTGATGCGCGTAGTAGGCGACAAGAACCTGATTCTGGTGAGCGGCTCGATTCCCGGTGCTAAGAATTCTTACGTGGTAATCGAGAAATAGACGATACGATGGAACTCTCAGTTTATAGCCTCAAAGGCGAAGACACCGGCCGCAAGGTGACCCTGTCTGACGCCATCTTCGGTCTCGAAGTAAACGAGCACGTGATGTATCTGGACGTGAAGCAGTACTTGGCCAACCAACGCCAAGGCACGCACAAGTCCAAGCAGCGCAACGAGGTGCATGGCACCACGAAGAAGCTCAAGAAACAAAAAGGTACGGGCGGTGCCCGCGCCGGCAGCATGAAGTCGGGTGTGTTCGTAGGTGGTGGCCGGATGTTCGGTCCTCAGCCCCGCGACTACGGCTTCAAGCTGAACAAGAAGACTAAGCGTGTAGCTCGCCTCTCGGCTCTGTCGAGCTTGGCTAAAGATGGCAAAATATCCCTCGTGGAGAACATTGCCATGGATGCTCCACGCACCAAGGACTTCCTCGCCATCCTGGACGGCCTCAAGCTGAACAATGGCAAAAAGACCATGCTTGTTACCGGTGAGGTAAACAAGAACGTTGTTCTCAGCGCCCGTAACCTGCAGAAAGTGACTGTGTCGACGCCTATCGGCCTCAACACCCACGACCTGCTGAACACGGACACGCTGCTGATTTCGGAAGACGGCATGGCTTCATTGGTTGAACTCTATAGCACCGCCGAATAATGAGCACGCTGAAACGCCCCATCGTGACCGAAAAGGCCACCGGCCTCAACGAAAAAGGTCGCTACACTTTTGAAGTGGAGCGCACGGCCAACAAAGTGCAAATCAAGAAGGACATCGAAACGCTGTATGGCGTGACCGTGACCGAAATCAACACGATGCGCACTATAGGCAAAATGAAGTCGAAAGGCACCAAAGGCGGCCAGGTTTCCGGTCGTCGTGCTCACGGCAAGAAAGCCATTGTAGCCGTGAAAGAAGGCGACGTAATCGACTTCTACGGCAACCTCTAGGCCGCAAGCTTCGCCTCAAATTTTTTCGCCGCAAAAGCACAACTAGCTAGTAATGGCACTTAAAAAACTCAGACCAACCAGCCCAGGGCAACGTTTCCGCGTTGCGCCGGCGTTCGACGAGATTACCTCGTCGACCCCGGAGAAGTCATTGATGACTTCCCTCTCGAAATCGGGTGGCCGGAACTCTTCCGGTAAAATGTCTAACCGCTACATCGGCGGTGGTCATAAAACCCAGTATCGTATCGTGGACTTCAAGCGCGATAAAGCCGGTGTTCCGGCTACCGTGAAGACCATCGAGTATGACCCAAACCGTACCGCCCGCATCGCCCTGCTCAGCTACGCTGATGGCGAGAAGCGCTACATCATCGCGCCCGCCGGCATGACGGTAGGCACGACGGTAGTGTCGGGTCCTGGTGTAGCTCCCGAAGTTGGCAACACGTTGCTGCTCCGCGAAATCCCCCTTGGTACCATCCTCCACAACATCGAGTTGCAGCCCGGCCAGGGTGCGGCCATGGCCCGTTCGGCCGGCACGTACGCACAGCTGGTTGCTCGCGAAGAGAAGTATGCTACTTTGAAATTGCCTTCCGGCGAAATGCGCATGGTACTCGTTACCTGCATGGCCACGGTTGGTACCGTTTCAAATGGTGACCACATGAACGTCCGCATGGGCAAAGCCGGCCGGAATCGTTGGGCTGGTCGTCGTCCTCGCGTTCGTGGTGTAGCCATGAACCCTGTCGACCACCCCATGGGTGGTGGCGAAGGCAAATCGTCGGGTGGTCACCCGCGTAGCCGTAACGGCATTTTGGCTAAGGGCCAGAAGACCCGTAACAAGAATAAGTATTCGGAGAACCTGATTGTGAGCCGCAAAGGCAAGAAGTAATATATGGCACGTTCACTCAAAAAAGGGCCGTACATTGACTTCCGGCTGGAAAAGAAAGTCACGGCACTCGAAACGGCTGGTAAGAAATCGGTGGTAAAGACCTGGTCGCGCCGCTCGATGATTTCCCCGGATTTCGTTGGCCACACGTTCGCTGTTCACAACGGCAATAAGTTCATCCCGGTGTATGTGACCGAGAACATGGTAGGGCACAAGTTGGGCGAATTTGCCCCGACGCGTAACTTCCGTGGTCACGTCGCCAAAAAAGATAAAGGCAAGCGCTAAGATGGAAGCAGTAGCAAAACTCCGCAATGTGCCGACCTCGCCTCGCAAGATGCGTTTGGTGGCCGACCTCGTGCGCGGCAAGAAAGTGACTCAGGCCCTCGGGCTGTTGCGCTTCGAAGCCAACATCGGCGCCGAGAAGATTGAGAAACTGCTCCTTTCGGCCTTGGCCAACTGGCAGCAGCACAACGAAGAAGAGCGGATTGAGGACGCAAACCTCTACATCAGCGAAATCTTCGTGGACGAAGGACGTCAGCTGAAGCGCCTGCGCCCCGCCCCTCAGGGTCGCGGTCACCGCATCCGCAAGCGCAGCAACCACGTGACGCTGAAAATCGACACGAAAGTGGAGAAGCTTGGCAAGAAAACCACCGAGCACGCTAAGCAAGTTGGTACTACCGAAAACCCTAAGGCCGACGCCAAATCCTAATTTAATATGGGACAGAAAGTAAATCCGGTTGGCTTCCGCTTGGGAGTAATCAAAGGCTGGGACTCCAACTGGTACGGCGGCAAGGACTTCGCCGAGAAATTGGTGGAGGACGAAAAAATCCGCAAGTACATCAACGCTCGTATTCAGAAAGGTGGCATCAGCCGCATTGTGATTGAGCGCACCCTGAAGCGCATCACCATCACCATCAACACGGCTCGTCCGGGTGTGGTAATTGGTAAAGGCGGCCAGGAGGTTGACAAGATTAAGGACGAGCTGAAGCAAATCACCAGCAAAGACGTTCAAATCAACATCTTCGAAATTAAGCGTCCGGAGTTGGATGCCAAGCTGGTAGGCGAGAGCATTGCCCAGCAGTTGGCCGCTCGTATCTCCTTCCGTCGCGCCATGAAAATGTCGATTCAGGCTGCTATGCGTGTTGGTGCCGAAGGCATCAAGATTCAGTGCGGTGGCCGTCTCGGCGGTGCTGAGATTGCCCGTTCGGAGCAGTACAAAGAAGGTCGTACGCCGCTGCACACGCTGCGCGCCGATATCGACTACGCTTTGTCAGAAGCTCAGACCGTGTATGGCAAAATCGGCATCAAGGTGTGGGTAATGCGCGGTGAAGTGTTCGGCAAGCCTGACCTCTCGCCCAACCAGCAACTCACCAACCCCGGTGGCGATGCCGGCGGACGTCGTGACGACCGTGGCCCCCGTGGCGAGCGTCGTGAAGGCGACCGTGGCCCGCGTCGTGATGGTGGTGCTGGTCGTGGCAACGCTGGAGGAGGCGACCGTGCCCCCCGTGGCGCTGGCGACAACACTGGTCCCCGTCGCAATGGCCCCGCCGCTGGTGGTGGAGCCGGTGCCGCTCGCGGCCCGCGCCGCTAGAATAAGTCAAAGACATTTCACTTCGTTTGCACAGTGGGTGAACGAAGTGAAATGTTCGACTGTTCGCTCAATTCCTTTTAGAAAATCTCTTTTAATAAACTCAAATGTTACAACCGAAAAGGACCAAGTATCGCAAGATGCAAAAGGGTCGCGTAACAGGCCTCGCCTACCGCGGCAGCTCCATAGACTTCGGTTCGTTCGCTATCAAGTCGCTGGAAGTGTCTTGGATTACGGCTCGCCAAATTGAGGCTGCTCGTATTGCCATGACCCGCGCCATGAAACGCGAAGGGCAAGTATGGATTCGCATTTTCCCCGACAAACCTATTACCAAGAAGCCTGCTGAAGTGCGGATGGGTAAGGGTAAAGGTTCGCCCGAGTATTGGGTAGCCTGCGTGAAACCGGGTCAAATCATGTTCGAGTCGGACGGCGTATCGCTGGAAGTAGCTAAAGAGTCGCTGCGTCTCGCGGCTCAGAAGCTGCCGGTTCGTACTTCATTCGTGGTTCGCCGCGACTATACGGACGCCGCTTAAGATGAAAAACAAGACCGACCACAAAAGCCTTTCCGCTGAAGCGCTGAAAGAGCAACTCACCGCCGAGAAGGCCCAGGGCCAGCAGCTGCGTTTCGCTCACGCGATTTCGCCCCTGGAAAATCCTGCCCGTCTCAAGGCCAACCGTAAAAACGTCGCCCGCTTGCTCACCGAGCAGACTCGTCGGAACAACGAGCAGGCCTCTAACCCCGCTTAATTCCGATGGCAACCGACGTAACAACCCAAGACCAAACCGCTGCTGCTGAAGCCTCGCGCAACATGCGCAAGGAAATCACCGGCAAGGTGACGAGCTCCAAGATGGACAAGTCCATCACCGTAGCTGTGGTGCAGAAACAAAAGCACCCCATGTACGGCAAGTTCGTGACTAAAACCACGAAATTCCACGCCCACGACGAGAACAACGAGTGCGGCGAAGGCGATACGGTTCTCATCATGAGCACCCGTCCGCTGAGCAAGACCAAGCGGTGGCGCCTGGTGGAAATTATTGAACGCGCTAAATAATCTAATTCGATGATACAGCAAGAATCCCGCCTGACGGTGGCCGATAACAGCGGCGCTAAGGAAGTCCTCTGCATCCGCGTTTTGGGTGGCACGGGCAAGAAATACGCCAGCGTTGGCGACAAGATTGTAGTAGCTATTAAGTCGGCTATTCCTTCCGGTAACGCTAAGAAAGGCACTGTGAGCAAGGCCGTAGTTGTTCGCGTGAAGAAAGAAGTACGCCGTAAGGACGGTTCGTACATCCGATTCGACGATAACGCTGCCGTGTTGCTTAACAACAACGACGAGCCTCGCGGCACGCGCATCTTCGGCCCAGTAGCTCGTGAGTTGCGTGAGCGTCAGTTCATGAAAATTGTATCGCTGGCCCCTGAAGTACTGTAAGCTATGGCTATCAAAAAAGCAGCCCCCGTACAACTGCACGTGAAGTCGGGCGACACCGTTAAGGTGATTGCAGGCGACGAGCGCGGCAAGACCGGCGTTATCAAGTCGGTAAACCGGGTGACCCAGCGCGTAACCGTGGAGGGTTTGAACCTGGTGACGAAACACAACAAGCCTAGCGCCAAATCGCCTCAGGGCGGCATCACCAAGATGGAGGCGCCAATGCACGTGAGCAACGTGCAGGCTATTAACCCCACCACCGGTGAGCGGGTGCGCAAAGGCGCCGCAGCTGCCGCAGCTCCAGCTGCAGCGCCTGCAAAAGCCAAGCGCGCCTCTGCCAAAACGGCTTAATAAGCCCCCTGCATCATGGCCCGTCTCAAAGACATATATAAGAAAGACGTAGTACCCGCGCTCCAGGAGAAATTCCAGTTCAAGAGCATTATGCAGGTACCGCGCATCACCAAAATCTGCATCAACCGCGGTATTGGTGCTGCTGTTGCCGACAAGAAGCTTGTTGACAATGGTGTAGAAGAGCTGACGACCATCACCGGTCAGAAAGCAATTGCGACTATTGCTAAGCGTTCGGTGTCAAACTTTAAGCTCCGTGAAGGCATGCCTATCGGTGCTAAAGTGACCCTGCGTGGCGAGAAAATGTACGAGTTCATGGACCGTCTCCTGACAGTAGCCCTGCCCCGCGTACGTGACTTCAAAGGCATCAACGACAAAGGGTTTGATGGTCGTGGCAACTACACACTCGGCGTGAAGGAGCAAATCATCTTTCCCGAAATCTCGATTGACAAAATTAAAGGCATCTCAGGTATGGACATTACGTTCGTAACCACTGCCGAGAACGACGAGCAGAGCTACGAACTGCTCAAGGCTTTCGGTATGCCTTTCGCAAACGCTAACAAATAATCTCCCTGACTCATGGCTAAAGAATCCATCAAAGCACGGGAGCGCAAGCGCATTGCCACCGTGGCCCGCTACGCTGAGAAGCGCAAGGCTCTGAAAGCTGCCGGCGACTATGAAGGTCTCGACAAGCTACCCAAGAATGCTTCGCCCGTGCGCTTGCACAACCGCGACATGATTGATGGCCGTCCCCGCGGCTACATGCGTAAGTTTGGCATCAGCCGCGTGCGTTTCCGCGAAATGGCGCTGGCCGGGAAAATTCCTGGTGTGACCAAGTCGAGCTGGTAGTCCAGTCAGGCTTTCGCTAAATTTAAAAAGCCCCCAAGCGATTGGGGGCTTTTTTGTGTGCAAAGCTTAGGCCTGTTCACATACTACACCATATTCATAGTAGGGGGTGGAGCATAAGGTGGAAAGTTTAAGAGCGATTTATGCAGCGCGCTTGCATAAGTGTCACGTTTTCCGTTACCTTTGCACTCCCAAATCCTGAGGAAGGCCTCAAACCATTTGGCAGGTTGCCAAAAGAAACCATTGGCTGTACCGTCGCCGGGCAAGCCAAGTAGTCTTAACCGAAATTTCGTTGGTCCCGTTGGGCACCCGGCGAAATTTTCTTATCTTTGCGCTCCGAAAAAAGCGGACGCATTTAACACTCAATGAATACTGACCCCATTGCCGACTACCTGACTCGGGTGCGCAACGCCATCAAGGCGAACCACCGGGTGGTAGAAATCCCGGCCAGCAACATCAAAAAGGAAATCACGAAGGTGCTCTACCACAAGGGCTACATACAGTCGTACCGCTTTGATGATTCATCGGTTCAGGGCACCATCAAAATTGCTCTGAAGTATAACCCGACCACCAAGGCTCCCGCCATCACTAAACTGCAGCGCGTTTCGACGCCCGGTTTGCGTCAGTACGTGGCAGCCGACAACCTGCCCCGCGTACTCAGCGGCCTGGGTGTCGCCATCATCTCGACCTCGAAGGGTGTGATGACGGAGAAAGAGTGCAAAACCGAGAACGTGGGCGGCGAGGTGCTGTGCTACGTGTACTAATCCGGAACCGCTTTAGCTAACTCAATTATGTCACGTATTGGTAAACTCCCGATTTCCGTCCCTGCTGGGGTCGCTATCTCGGTTGAGAAAGACAACGTGGTAACGGTGAAAGGCCCTAAGGGCACGCTAACCACGCAAGTGGACCGCGATATCAACGTTGCCATCGAAGACGGTACCCTCACGGTAACCCGTCCCACGGAGCAGAAGCGCCACAAAGCCATGCACGGCCTATACCGCTCGCTCATAAACAACATGGTAGAAGGCGTGAGCAACGGCTTCACCAAACAGCTGGAGTTGGTAGGTGTAGGTTATAAAGCCTCTCTCGCTGGTACCACGTTAGAATTGGCCTTGGGCTATTCGCACAACGTGTTTATCGCGCTGCCGAAAGAGGTAACTGCTACTGCTGTTACTGAAAAAGGCAAAAACCCGATTGTTACGCTGACCAGCATCGACAATCAACTGCTGGGCCAGGTGGCCGCTAAAATTCGTTCGTTGCGTAAAGTTGAGCCTTACAAAGGCAAAGGTGTACGTTTCGTGGGCGAAATCATCCGTCGCAAAGCTGGTAAAACGGCCTCTAAATAAGTTCGCATCATGGCATTTGATAAGGCACAACGCCGCAAGCGGATTCAGCGCATCATCCGTACCAAGGTGGCTGGCACGTCCGAGCGGCCGCGGCTCTCGGTGTTCCGTAGCAACACGGGCATCTACGCTCAGATTATCGACGATACCACTGGACGCACACTGGCGGCAGCAACGTCGAAAAAAGTATCGGCCGAAGGAGGCAATGGCGTAGCTTTGGCTGCTGCTGTAGGTCGGCAGGTCGCCGCCGTAGCCCTTGAAAAAGGTATCACCAAAGTGGTTTTTGACCGCTCGGGTTACCTCTATCACGGTCGCGTAAAATCATTGGCTGAAGGAGCCCGCGAAGGCGGCCTCAATTTCTAAAATATCATGGCGCAAGAACGCGACAATAATCGTCCTGGCGGAGACCGTCAGCGCAGCAACGACCGCGACCGGAACAAGGACAACTCCCGCATGGGTGCTGACTCCGATTTCAAAGAAAAAGTAGTAGCCATCAACCGCGTAGCGAAGGTGGTGAAAGGTGGTCGCCGCTTTAGCTTCTCTGCTATCGTGGTAGTAGGGGATGGCAACGGCAATGTAGGCTACGGCCTAGGCAAAGCCAACGAAGTAACCGACGCCATTGCCAAAGGCATTGACGACGCTAAGAAGAACGTGGTGAAAGTGCCAATGTACAAGCACACCGTTCCTCACCTTATGGAAGGCCGTTATGGCGGTGGTTTCGTGCTAATTCAACCGGCTGCTGCTGGTACGGGTGTAATCGCCGGCGGTGCAATGCGTGCCGTGTTCGAGAGCGCTGGTATCAAGGATGTGCTGGCGAAGTCGAAAGGCTCGTCGAACCCCCACAACGTGGTAAAGGCTACCTTTGCTGCCTTGGCCAAAATGCGTGACCCGTTGCAAATTGCACAGGCACGTGGTATCTCTCTTGCCCGCGTTTTTAACGGTTAATTGACATGGCACAAATTCAAGTAAAGCTCGTGCGCAGCGCCATTGACCGCCCCGAGCGTCAGAAGCGCACGGTTCAGTCCCTCGGCCTGAACAAAATGAACAGCACCGCTCAGCACGAAGTAAACCCGTCCATCATGGGCATGGTAAACAGCGTGAAGCACCTGCTAGAAGTAACCGAACTGTAAGACTATATATCGTCATGCTTAATCTCAGCAATCTATCGCCAGCCTACGGCTCGACTAAAAACGAGAAGCGGATTGGCCGGGGCGAAGGCTCCACGCGTGGTGGCACGTCGACCCGTGGTCACAAAGGCGCCAAGTCGCGTTCGGGCTACAAGCGCAAGTCCGGCTTTGAAGGTGGTCAAATGCCCCTCCAGCGCCGTGTGCCTAAGTTTGGTTTCACGAACATTAACCGTGTAGAGTATAAAGCCATCAACCTTGATGCGCTTGCTACCCTGCTTGAGAAGAACAGCGCTACCACTATGGATGCTGCTTACTTCGTAGCAAACGGTTTGGTATCGAAAAACGCCAAAATCAAAATCCTCGGTCGTGGCGAAGTATCCACTGCCTTGGAGGTTCACGCCCACGCATTCTCGAAGTCGGCTGTTGAAGCCATCGAGAAGGCCGGCGGCAAAGCCGTAACGCTCTAAAGCCTACCTTCGGCAATGAATAAGTTTATCACGTCGATAAAGAACATTTTTGCGATTGAGGATTTGCGTACGCGAATCCTCAATACGCTTTTCTTCATTGCCATCTATCGCCTCGGCGTTTACGTGGTGTTGCCGGGTGTAGACCCGACTCGCCTCAAGACCGGTGCTCAAGGCTTGTTTGGCATCTTGGATACACTGCTCGGTGGTGCATTCAGCCACGCGTCAATTTTCGCGTTGGGCATTATGCCTTACATATCTGCATCAATCGTATTGCAACTGCTTACGATTGCTGTTCCTTATTTCCAAAAGCTCCAAAAGGAGGGCGAATCAGGACGTAAGAAAATTAACCAGTATACCCGGATTCTGACGATTCCAATTGTATTGGCCCAATCAGTTGGTTTTATTGCCACGATTAATGCCGAAGCCATCATCAATCCCGGCACTTTCTTCACCGTTTCGACCATGATTATCATCACGGCCGGTACGCTGTTTTGTATGTGGTTGGGTGAGAAAATCACAGATAAGGGTATTGGCAACGGTATCTCCATGATTATCATGATAGGTATCGTTTCGCGTCTTCCAGGTGCTATTATTGGTGAGGCAGCAGCTAAGGGGGTTAACAAATCACTAATTTTCCTGCTGGAAATGGTGGTGCTGTTCCTTGTAGTAATGGCGGTAATCGTGCTTACGCAGGCTGTTCGCCGCATTGCGGTGCAGTATGCTAAGCAAGTAGGCGGCACTACCCAGCTTGATGCCCAGCGTCAGTTCATCCCTCTTAAGGTGAATGCCGCTGGTGTAATGCCCATCATTTTCGCGCAGTCGCTGATGTTCGTGCCAGCTATTGTGGCTTCGGTATGGCAGAACCAGAGTGATACTGCCAGCTACATCGGCGTGAAGTTCTCGGACTATACCTCGTGGCAGTACAATTTAACCTTCGGCTTGCTGATTATCATCTTCACTTACTTCTATACAGCTATCAGCGTCAATCCTAATCAGATTGCTGATGACTTGAAACGCAGTGGTGGTTTTGTGCCAGGCGTTAAGCCAGGTCGTGATACTTCGGAGTTCATTGATGAAATCCTTACCCGTGTGACGCTGCCTGGTGCAATAGCCCTTGCATTGATTGCCATTTTCCCAGCCATCGCCTTATTGCTTGGTGTAACTCGTCCGTTCTCGGCATTCTACGGTGGCACGTCACTTATCATCATGGTAGGTGTAGTGCTAGATACCGTAAACCAAGTACAGAGCTACTTGCTGATGCAGCATTATGATGGCATGATGAAGTCGGGCAAGCTGCGCGGTCGTACGGCACAGCCTATTTCGATAGCCTCTTAAGGAGCAATGGCCAGCGGCAGCATCCAATATAGAACCGAAGAAGAGATTGACCTTATCCGCGCCAGTGCGTTAGTGCTGGCCAAGGCTCACGGCGAAGTCGCGGGTATGGTAAAGGAAGGAGTGACAACGCGGCAGCTTGATAAGCGCGCGGAGGAATTCATCCGAGACCATGGTGGAGTTCCTTCTTTCAAAGGCTACAATAAGTTTCCCTATAGCTTATGCCTCTCGCCGAATTCGGTGGTAGTGCACGGGTTTGCTACCGACGAGCCGCTGAAAAGCGGCGACATTTTATCGGTAGACTGTGGGGTTTACCTGAATGGCTTTCATTCAGACAGTGCTTACACTTACCCGATAGGGGAGGTGGCTCCCGAAGTACTAACGCTCTTGGCTGAAACCAAGGCGTCGCTGTACAAAGGCATTGAACAAGCCGTTAGCGGCAACCGTGTCGGTGACATCAGCTACGCAATCCAGAACCATGTTGCTCCATTGGGCTACGGGGTGGTGCGTGAGTTAGTCGGCCACGGAGTTGGCGCTAATTTGCATGAAAAACCCGAAGTGCCAAACTATGGCAAGCGGGGTTCGGGGCCGCTTTTGCAAACCGGTTTGGTATTGGCAATTGAGCCAATGGTAAACTTGGGCAAGAAGGACGTGATACAAGAGGCAGATGGCTGGACCATTCGCACTAAAGACCGCAAGCCTTCTGCTCACTTTGAGCACACGGTAGTAGTTAGAAAAGATAAGGCGGAGATTCTCACCTCCTTTGAGTACATAGAAAAAGCACTGCAGTAGCCCTTATGGCCAAACAAGCCTCGATTGAGCAGGACGGAACCATCCTGGAAGCCCTCTCTAACGCCATGTTTCGCGTGGAGCTGGAGAACGGTCACCAGTTGATTGCCCACATTTCGGGCAAGATGCGGATGCACTACATCAAGATTCTGCCCGGCGACAAGGTCAAGCTGGAAATGTCTCCCTACGACTTGTCGAAGGGCCGGATAAAGTATCGTTATAAATAAACCCGTTTCCCTTCACAGGTCATGAAAGTAAAAACCTCGGTGAAAAAGCGTAGCGTGGACTGCAAATTGGTCCGCCGTAATGGCAAGCTCTACGTCATCAACAAGAAAAACCCCCGCTTCAAGCAGCGCCAGGGTTAATCCTATTTTAGAATCCCGGAACCTTGGGTACTGAGGAGTTGGTTTAACCTACTTCCCGCCTTCCAAGTAGTTGCCGGGTTTCTGTCCGCAAACACATAACCACACAAAATGGCTCGTATCGCAGGGGTTGATATCCCGGACAACAAGCGCGGCGAAATCGCCCTGACTTACATTTTCGGCATTGGCCGGAGCAATTCTCAGAAGATTCTGGTGAAAGCCGGGGTTGACATCAACAAGAAGGTGAAGGACTGGACCGACGAGGAGTCGGGCGCTATCCGTGCCATCATTGCTGCTGAGCACAAGACGGAAGGCGTGCTGCGCTCGGAAGTAACCACCAACATCAAGCGTTTGATGGACATCGGTTGCTACCGTGGCTTGCGTCACCGCAAGGGTCTACCAGTTCGCGGTCAGCGCACCAAGAACAACTCGCGTACCCGCAAGGGCAAGCGCAAGACGGTAGCCGGCAAGAAGAAGGCAACCAAATAATCTCACACGGGAATCGGCGCTGGCGGCTGCGAGTAATGTACTTGCGCTGCCAGCGCCAACACCTCCCGCATTTTTTGCGATAACCAAATGGCACAAAAAAGAAAAGACAAAGCCAAGAAGCGCGTTGTCGTGGTGGAGCAGGTTGGCCAGGTACACATCCGTGCCTCGTTCAACAACATCATCATCTCCATCACCAATAATAACGGTCAAGTTATTTCGTGGGCTTCGGCTGGCAAAATGGGCTTCCGTGGTTCGAAGAAAAACACGCCCTACGCCGCCCAAATGGCGATGAGCGACTGCGGTAAAGTAGCCCATGACTTGGGCATGCGCAAAGCCGAAGTATTCGTTAAAGGTCCGGGTTCGGGCCGTGAGTCGGCCATCCGCGCCCTCGGCAACGTGGGTATTGAGGTGACCACCATCCGCGACGTAACGCCGCTGCCGCACAACGGCTGCCGCCCCCCCAAGCGTCGTCGCGTTTAGTTTTTCACTTCTGATATTAGATTAAGATGGCACGTTATACCGGCCCTACCTCAAAAATTGCCCGTCGCTTCAACGAGCCGATTTTCGGCCCCGACAAAGCGCTCAACAAGAAAGCCTATCCTCCGGGCCAGCACGGCCGCGGCCGCCGCAAGAAGCAGTCGGAGTACGCTGTCCAGCTGATGGAGAAGCAGAAGGTGAAGTACATGTACGGCATGTTGGAGAAGCAATTCGAAAACCTATTCCACAAAGCAGCGACCATGCCCGGCATCACCGGTGATAACTTGCTTGCTCTGCTGGAAGCCCGTCTGGACAACGCCGTGTACCGTTTGGGTATTGCCTCGACGCGTCGCGCTGCTCGCCAGCTGGTGGGCCACAAGCACATCACCGTTAACGGCGAAGTTGTAAACATTCCTTCGTACCACCTCCGGGCTGGTGACGTGGTGGGTGTTCGCGAGAAGTCGAAGTCGTTGGAAGCTATCAACACGAGCCTCTCGGTTCGCAACTCGCGCCAGTTCTCTTGGTTGGAGTGGGACGGCAAGGAGATGGTTGGTAAGTTCATCAACGCCCCAGCTCGCGAGCTGATTCCGGAGAAAATCACGGAGCAGCTCATCGTCGAATTGTATTCGAAGTAATTAACGCTACTGGTAGCGGCCCGGCAATTTGTCGGGCCGCACTTGTGCTTATACTTCACCTAATTTTTTCAAATTTTTTACGCCCCACATATGTCAATCTTAGCTTTTCAGATGCCGGAGAAAGTGGTTATGGAGAAATCCGACGACTTCACCGGGACGTTTGAATTTAAGCCGCTCGAGAAGGGCTACGGCGTCACCATCGGCAATGCGCTGCGTCGCATTCTGTTGTCGTCGCTGGAGGGTTTCGCCATCACGTCGGTTCGCACGAACAGCGTGTTGCACGAGTTTTCGACCATCGAAGGTGTGATTGAGGACATGTCCGAAATCATCCTGAACCTGAAAATGGTCCGGTTCAAGAAGACCAGCGACGCCATTGCTGATAAAATTACGGTGCGCGTGAAAGGTCAGGAGACCTTTTCGGGCAGCGACATTGGCAAGTTTGCCAGCGGCTTCGAGGTGCTCAACCCCGACCACGTGATTGCGCACATCGACCCCAGCAAAGAGTTGGAGTTCGAATTGACAATTGCTCGTGGCCGTGGCTATGTGCCCGCCGATGAGAACAAGCCGGCTGACCAGGTTTTTGGTCAGATTGCTATCGATGCTATCTACACGCCTATCAAGAACGTGAAGTACAGCATCGAGAACACCCGTGTGGAGCAAAAGACCGACTACGAGAAACTTATCATTGAGATTCAGACCGACGGTTCGATTCATCCGGAGGAAGCACTGAAAGGTGCGGCCAATATCCTCATTCAGCACTTTATGCTGTTCTCTGATAACACGATGACCCTCGAAGGTCCTCGCGTGACCGAAGACGAGCCGATTGATGAGGAAACCATGCAGATGCGCAAGATGCTCAAGACTCCGTTGGAGGACATGGAGCTCAGCGTACGCGCCAAGAACTGCCTCAAAGCTGCCGACATCAAAACGATGGGTGAATTGGTACAGCTCGAAATCGCTGACATGATGAAGTTCCGCAACTTTGGCAAGAAGAGCCTGACTGAGTTGGAGAACCTCGTTGAGGAGCGCGGCCTGGAGTTCGGCATGGACTTGGGCAAGTACCGCCTCGAAGAAGACTAGTCGTAATGGCTGAACCGTTAGAAAGTTGACTGTGTTGCAGTCGGCAGCTAACGGTTCAGCCATTCGCTTTTTAATAAACCTTTATTTTTTACCAGTGCGCCCAAGGGGCAGCGGTTCTAATGAGGCCTTCAAGGCCCGCCGTGGTCGCCGCCCGCAAGCGCACATCTTTTCAAACGTCCAATGAGACACGGAAGAAAAATCAACCACCTGGGCCGGACCACCGCCCACCGTCACGCGATGCTGTCGAACATGGCTTCGTCGCTCATCCTCCACAAGCGCATCACGACTACGGTTGCTAAAGCCAAAGCCCTGCGCAAGTACGTGGAGCCCATGCTGACCAAGTCGAAAGAAGACACCACGCACTCGCGTCGGATGGTTTTTGCCGCGTTGCAGGACAAGGAGTCTATCAAGGAGTTGTTCGGTAACATTTCGAGCAAAATTGCTACCCGCCCCGGTGGCTACACCCGCATTCTGAAGCTGAGCGATACCCGTCTGGGCGATAACGCTGAGATGTGCATCATTGAGCTGGTTGACTTCAACGAAACCCTGCTCGAGGCTAAATCGGCCGCTGCTGAGAAGACTACCACGACCCGTCGTTCGCGCAGCCGTGGTGGTAAGAAAGCTGCTGGCGACGCTGCTACTTCGGCTATCGAAGTAAAAGGCGAAGCGATTGCTCCTGCTGCTGTAGTAGAGACGTCGGCTCCGGCTGATACCGCTACCGAAACCGTTAAAGAAGGCGAAAGCCGCGATGAAGCGAAGGCTGACGAGGCTGGCGCTTAATTAGCATTAACTGTTACGATTGAAAGGGACGCGCCATTAGGTGCGTCCCTTTTTCGTTTTGGTACTTACCGAAATACGTGGTAAGCACCTGAACGAAGAATCAACTTGAGTCCATAGCCCAAGCTTTCAACAACGCACGCGAGTTACTTAGCTGCGCCGGGTTTAGGTTCGCTCCGCTCGGCCGTAGGACGGTCTTTAATGGTGAGGTTGTGCTTATGCCGGCTGATTCGCGTAGGTTTGTAGCTCATTCAACTGTTTTAAAGACGACCTATTATGAGCTTCATTTCGCAAATTCACGCCCGCCAAATTTTTGATTCCCGTGGTAATCCGACCGTCGAGGTCGACGTAACCCTTGATTCTGGGGTAATGGGCCGTGCCGCGGTGCCTTCGGGCGCTAGCACAGGCAAACACGAGGCGGTGGAGCTGCGCGACGAGGATAACTCGAAGTACATGGGTAAGGGTGTACTGAAGGCAGTAGACAATGTGAATTCGCGCATTGCGGAGGAACTGGTGGGCTTCTCTGTATACGAGCAGGCGCTGCTGGACAAGATTATGCTGGAAATGGATGGTACGCCCAACAAAGCTAATCTGGGTGCTAATGCCATTCTGGGCGTGAGCTTGGCAGCCGCACGGGCAGCGGCACTGGATGCCAACATGCCGCTGTACCGCTACGTGGGTGGGGTGGGAGCTTCGACGCTGCCGGTGCCGATGATGAACATCTTGAACGGCGGCTCACACGCCGACAACTCCATTGACTTCCAGGAGTTCATGATTATGCCTACTGGCGCATCGTCGTTTTCAGAAGCGCTGCGTTGGGGCACAGAGATTTTCCATCACCTGAAGAACGTGCTCAAGAAGCAAGGCTTCAGCACGAACGTGGGCGATGAAGGTGGCTTTGCGCCGAACATCAAGTCCAACGAGGAGGCTATCCAGATTGTGTTGCAAGCCATCGAGACGGCTGGCTACCGGCCGGGCGAAGACGTTTTTATTGCCATGGACGCCGCTGTTTCGGAGTTTTACGAGGATGGCATGTACCACTTCAAGAAAAGCACCGGTGATAAACTGACTTCGTCGCAAATGGTGGAGTACTGGGCCGATTGGGTCAAGAAATACCCCATCATCAGCCTGGAGGACGGCATGGACGAGGACGACTGGAGCGGCTGGAAGGCACTCACAGACCGGGTGGGCAAGCAGACGCAGCTAGTGGGCGACGATTTGTTTGTGACCAACGTGGACCGGTTGCAGCGCGGCATCGACGAGGGTATTGCCAATTCCATTCTCATTAAGGTAAACCAGATTGGCACCTTGACGGAGACCATCGCGGCTGTGAATCTGGGCCGTCGCAATGGCTACAAGAGCATCATGAGCCACCGCTCGGGTGAAACGGAGGACAGCACGATAGCCGACCTGGCCGTAGCGTTGAACACCGGCCAGATTAAGACCGGCTCGGCTTCGCGTTCTGACCGCATGGCCAAGTACAACCAATTGCTGCGCATTGAGGAAGAGCTCGGTGAGGTAGCATACTTCCCTGGGAAGAAGATGTAGGTATCGCCAGTAGCAACTGCTATTGGTTCTGATAAAGCCCATTCGATAGCTATCGGATGGGCTTTGTTGTGAAAAACGTCTTGACACTAGAACAAGTCGATGTGGCACGGGGAAGTCTTATACCTTTGGCCCCATCTGCTTTAGCTCAATATTTATTGAGCAAGTTGAGCTTGAGCAAGTTGAGTCATTTTGCTAGCGGCTCAACTTGCTCGACTCACCGTGCACTGTTTATCGCGGAGAAGTATATTCAAGTCAATTGACCATCTCTTTCCGAGGTATATGAAAAAAGTTTTAAGCTGCGCATTATGGGTTCTCCTGTGCTGGTTGCCGTATCGGGTACAGGCCCAAGTAAAGCCGGACCTGGTAATCGTGGCACCATTTAACATCCCTAGCAATGTGCTGAGTGGGGGCATTTATCAGATGTCCGCGGTGATAAAAAACCAAGGAACCAACGGGTCGCAATTCAATTGCATTGGGTATTACTTGTCGGCCGACAACGTGTGGGATGCTACGGATGCGTACATGGGTGCGAGTTGCCAGGCATTGCTATTTCCTGGCCAGTCTGGCACCTGCAGCGTGATGGGCACAATTCCGCCCCTGACGGCTACTGGCAACTATTACTTACTGCTGGTAGCCGACCCGCTAAACGCTGAGCTGGAACTAGACGAGACCAACAATGTAGTTAGCTTCAGCCTGGCCGTTACCAAGGGGAACAGTGCGCTGCCCGACTTGGAGCTGTGGCGCCCTTCGATTTCATTCGATGCGGTGCCGGCTGGCGGGAGCACGGGGGCGTTTACGTTCATCTTTAACCGAGGCCCGGGCGCGGTTGGAGGCTACGAACTTGGATTTTATTTGTCGGCCGATACCGTGTTTTCGGCTGGTAATGATGTGTTTCTAGGGCTTGTTACCGGAGGTGGGCTTGTGTTGAATAACGGCACCATACACTCGGCACCCGTGCTCACGGTCCCGGGCTCGACGGTCCCGGGGAATTACTACCTGCTGCTAGTGGCTGACCCGCGTAATGCGGTGGCGGAATCAAACGAGAACAACAATTCGCGCGCCCTGGCCTTGCGCGTAACGGGGGCTATAACGGCAGTTACGCCCAGTGCCGCTACAGAAATGAGCGTGTATCCTAATCCCGTAGCTCTCGGCGGCCGCCTTGGCGTGTATTTGAATGGCGCCGAAAATGGCAAACCATTGCAGCTAGCTTTCTACGATGCCCTGGGGCGGGAAGTGTCCCTCAGTAAGTCAATTGCTACGGGCCGGCAAGTGGCTTTTGACACTCCGGACTTGCCAGCGGGCGTATATTGGCTGCGAGTAGTGGGAGATAATGCGACTGCTACGCGCCGGCTAGTGATAGAATAGCCCAACGGATTTAACGGATATAGGAAACTCTTGCTGCCTAGGCTAGCGGAGTATTCGGCTATGAATAAGCTGCTTTTTATGAAGCAGATGCTTAGAGGTTGGTTCGGCTATAGGAAGCTAAGCGTGCTAGTCCAGTATCTTTACCCTGATGCAACTACCTTCTTTTGTTAGTCCGGTTCTGCGCGTTGTCCGCAGCTTTTATTTCCTTACGGGCATGGGCTTTTTAGTCTGGATGTTGGTTTTTGATGCCAACGATTTGGGCAAGCAGTTTGACATCTACCAGAAGTGGAAGGAGCTACGCAACGAGAAGCAGTATTACCTCGATAACATTGAGGTAGTGAAGCGGGAGCGGGCAGAGCTGATGAGCTCGCCGGCCCTGCTCGAAAAATTTGCACGGGAAAAGTACCTGATGAAGCGCCCCGGAGAGGACGTATTTGTGCTGGTGCCCGCGACAGTAGAATAAAGCAGTTCAACTTGGCAGAACAAAGCTGCTCATTGCCTGCCCAATGCATCGGTAACTGAGCTGCTTGGGCTGCTGCCGCTTAATTTTGGCCATGCAAGAATTTGTCAGTCGCGGGCCAGGATTTCTATGGGCCCAGCAGCCGCGGCTGAAGGCATTAAGCTTGGCGCTGGCAACATTGGCGCTGGTGATAGGGGGAAGCGCAGCCCAACAGCCGGCCCCGGCACCAAAGACCGCGAAGTTGAGCCAAGGGCAGGTGGCGTGGCAGTTTCTGCGCGCAGTGCTGCGGGCTAACTACACGGCCGCTTATGCGCGGCTGGCGCCGGAAATGCACCGAGCCGTGAGCCTCGAACGCTTCGAAGCAGCGGCGCGGCCCATCTGGAAAACCGGGCAGCGGCACGGGCAGCAAATTGAGCTGTATAAGCTCGGGGTACGGCTCGGCGCGGGCGGTTCCTCGCGTATGTTTTATGCGTTTACATTCGCGTCGGATTCGGCCTCAAAATCGCCATCGGCGGTGCTGGAGGTCACTTTTCGAGACACTACCGCCCGCACCGTGCTGGGATTTGCCCAGCGCTTGGCGCCGCCGGCCACACCCAAACGCCCTCGCAAGCCATCAGGCCGCAACGGCAGCGGCAGCAGACGCTGACGACACGCGGGACTTCTCGTAGAAGCGCTGCAGGCCCACGGCCAGCCAAAACGCCACCATCACGCGAGGTTCCTGCCAGAAATCCTGGGTGAGGGAGTGTAGCAGGAAAAACAAAAAGTACACGGTGAAGCCTACGCGGCCGGGGGTGCGACTCCAGCGGAAGGCCCACCGCAGCTGCCGCCACACCAGATACCCCAGCAGCATCACGCCCGTGGCAAAGCCCAGCGCGCCGGCCTCTACCAGCCAATCCAGATACAGGTTGTGGGCATTCATGCGCCGCAGGGTGGTGTAATACGTGGGGTGGGAAGGCGAATGCCGCACGAAATCGAGGTAGCGGTCGGGAAAGGTGCCCGGGCCTACGCCCACCACCGGCTCCTGCTGGTAGAGGTCAATGCTGAACAGCCAGCGGCTCTTGCGCTCGGCATTGGATTCGTTGGCTGGCGAGAAGTCGCTTACAGAGCTGAGCTCGTGCAGCAGCTGGGGGTCGGAGGGCTGTGAGACGTTGGGGTGCACGCCTTCGACTGCCTGCCAGGCAGCCAGAACGAGCAGGCCCGATACTGCCCAGGGCAGCAGGATGCGGCGCCCTATCGTCCAGCCGGCATTGGCGAGCAAGAGCAGGGCCTGGGCTGAAAGGGACACATAAGACGCCCGCGAATAAGAAAAGGCCACCACCATGAGCACGCCCGTGAGCACCGCCGTGGTCAGCACGCGGACCCGTGTGCGCTGCATAAACGGATGGTACAGCAGCGCGAGATTGAGCAGAAGCACCAGCGGCTCCAGCATCACCGTGAGGTTGGTGTGAGCGTGCTCCAGGAAGGGCTGAGCAATGGTGTAGGAAAGCTGATAGGAGATGCCCTGCAACACCTGCTGGGTGAGCACATATGCTACCAACACCACCGTGCCCGCTGCAATAGCGGCCACCGCCCGCATCCATTCGCCTCGCTGCAGGCGCAGCACGCGGGGCACGCCATAGGCAAAGGCCACGTAGAGCACCATAGTGGCCAGGTACTTCACCGACACAATGGGGGCATCCGAAAACACCGTGGCTAGCAGCAACGCCCCAAAATGCAGCCCAATAAGCTTGTCGAGTTTCTGGGTTTTATTGGGCCAAGGCAGGTGGACGGAAAGCAGGCCCACTCCGAGCACGCCCACGGTGAGCAGCATCAGGGGCTCAGAAACCATCAGCATCCCAAAATGCCACTGTCCCGACAACCAGTTTACGGACAAGGGCACGCTAAACAGCGCACCGTAAAACAGCAGCAACAGCCGCGAACGGAAACGAGAAGGATTCATGCGGAAAGGAAGAGGACACGCCTATACATGGCGTACGCAGACAAGCCGCTAACCGATTTTTTTTCCGGCCATGGCTTGCTGAATGGAGATGTTCATCACGCGCTCGGCGTAGGGGCGGGTGAGTTCGTCGAGCTCGTCCATGGCCTTGAGGATGGGGTCGCGCTCGGTGCCGGCCAGGGCGGTACGCAGGCGCTCGACCTGGGCTTCGGTGGCGGTCAGCTCCTCTTCGGTGAGGTGCTGACGGTTTTTCTTGGTGAAGTTACCCACTTGGTAGAGCAACTGCTCGGCAGCAGTACGGGCCTCGATGAGCAGGCGGGCCGACACGTCTTCTTTCGCGTGCACCAGCGAGTCCATCAGCATTTGCTCCACCTGCTCGTCGGTCAGGCCGTACTGGGGCTTGATTTCGACCTGCTGGCGCGTGTTGGAGCGCAGCTCAATGGCCTCTACTTGCAGAATGCCATCGGCATTGAGCAGGAAGTTAACGTCGACTTTGGGCAGGCCGGCGGGCATGGCCGGAATGCCGCGCAAGGTGAATTCGCCGAGCTTGCGGTTCTGGCTCACCAGGTCGCGCTCGCCTTGGTACACGGCGATTTTCAGGTTCACCTGGCCGTCCACACTGGTGGTGTACTGGCGGCCGGCTTTGGTGGGGATTTTGGAATTGCGCGGGATGATGGGGTCGAGCAGGCCGCCCAGCGTTTCGATGCCCAAGGTGAGCGGCGTCACGTCGAGCAGGAGCACGTCGCGCCGGTTGCCGGCCAGGATGTCGGCCTGAATGGCGGCGCCCAGCGCCACCACTTCGTCGGGGTTAAGGGAATTGTTGGCCGGCTGGTCGAAGAATTCCGATACGGCGTCGTACACCAGCGGTACCCGCGTGGAGCCGCCCACCAGCAGTACGGCGTCCAGGTCGGAAGCGGCCAGGGTGGAATCTGCAAGGGCCTGGCGGCAGGCCGCAATGGTGCGGTCCACCAGCGGGCGAATCAGGTCGTTGAACTGCGCGCGGGTGAGCGTAACGGGGAATACTTGCCCGGCTTCGTCGGTGAGCTGGGTCGTGAAGTCATCGTGCTGGCTGAGGTACTTCTTGGCCATTTCGGCGGCCAGGCGCAACTGCTGCTGCAGGTGTGGGTTGGTTTGGAAGGTGGCGGGCAGCTGGAAGGTGGTGGTCCAGTGCTCGGCAACTACCCGGTCCAGGTCGTCGCCGCCGAGGTAGGTGTCGCCGTTGGTGCTCAGCACTTCAAAAATGCCCTGCTGAATGCGCAGAATGCTGATGTCGAAGGTGCCGCCGCCCAAGTCGTACACGGCCACGGTTTTCTCGTCGCTGGGGTCGAGGCCGATGCCGTATGCCAGGGCGGCCGCGGTGGGCTCGTTTACTATGCGCAGCACCTCCAGGCCGGCCAGGCGGCCAGCGTCGCGGGTGGCCTGGCGCTGCGAGTCGTTGAAATACGCCGGCACCGTAATCACGGCGCGGTTCACGGGTGTTTTGAGGGCGTGCTCGGCGCGGGCGCGCAGCTCTTTCAGGATATCGGCCGACAGCTCAATGGGCGAGTAAAACCGGTCGTCGACGCGGATTTTGACTAAGCCTTCGGAGTTGTCGTCGATGACCTTGTAGCCTAACTGTTCGGCGTGGTTGCCGAGGTCGCGGTAGCTTTTGCCCAGCAGGCGCTTCACCGAGTAAATGGTGCGCTGGGGGTCGGTGAGCAGGAATTCGCGGGCCTCGGTGCCCACCACGGGCTCGCCGCCATCGGCGGGGAAGTGCACCACCGAGGGCACGATGGTGCCGCGCCCCTGGTCGTTGATGGCCAGCGGCTGGCGGGTGTCGGGGTGCACGTAGGCCACCAGGCTGTTGGTGGTGCCCAGGTCAATGCCGACGATGATTTCTTCTTGCTGGAACGTGCCGGTGGCAAGGTTGATAGCTACAGTAGCCATAGTTGCACGGAG
Organism: Hymenobacter plasmatis; assembly: GCF_020711255.1. Classification (GTDB taxonomy): domain Bacteria; phylum Bacteroidota; class Bacteroidia; order Cytophagales; family Hymenobacteraceae; genus Hymenobacter. The sequence goes on along the minus strand of NZ_JAJFAW010000020.1, from coordinate 4,227 downwards.
CCAACGATTCCGCAAGCCCCCATAAGTAACGGGTAATTGGCAAATGCTTGCCTAAAAAGGATGTACAAAAGTAGTTTATAAACAGGCTTGGGCAGGAGCGAAGGGTAGCCGTGGCGCTGGTGAATACAACTGCTGAGATTATCGATAAATGACAAAATTTTATAAATAAAATTTATAAACAAATGCAAATCCAGCCTTTTTATAAAACCGTAAATTTATGGTAATGAGATACATATATAACCACAGCTGTAACACCGGGTTGGGTGAACGTGCGCCTCCTACATGTAGCAGTCTTTGAATATTTCAGTTTCTGCCCGCTGCTTAACGCGCTATCCCTATTTTCTCACTTACCCATATTTCTATGAAGAACCTGCTTACCAACCCCCTGTTGCAGATTGCGTTTTTTGCAACCTCGGTAGGGGGGATGCTCGCCTGGAGTGGCCAGCACAACACGCTGGAGGCCTCGAGCCACCGCGAAGCCCCGCGCATTGCCGACGACCCGCTGGCTGATAACACCGACGTCTACGCCTTCCGCAGCCCCGACGCGCCGGCCAACGACGCCAACGCCACGGTCACCATCATCGCCGATTACATTCCCTTTGAACTGCCGCAGGGCGGCCCCACCTATTACACGTTCGGTGAAAATATTCAATACGATATCCACGTCAAGAACAACCCGACTAGTACCGGCGACGACATTATCTACCGCTTTACCTTCACCCGCACCAACGAGGACCCTTCCACATTCTTCCGCGTGCGGTTGGGCAAAGAAAATTTGCGGACCTTCTACTCGTTGGATGAAATTCGGGGCGGTGCCACCACCCGGCTGCTGAGTTCGGTGCCCGTGCCGGCCCCCAACATCGGGCCCCGCTCCATTGAGTCGCCGGTTGGGCTGAACCAAACCAATGGCTACGCAGCTTACCAGCGGCGGCACATTCAGCAGCTAAGCAACGGCATGAAAGTGTTTTGTGGCCAGACCGACGACCCGTTTTTTACCGACATTGGGGCCATTTTTGACCTGGGTAGCGTGCGGGGCCGTGGCAAAGCCCGCGACGGCCTGGCCCGCTTCAACACCCACGCCATTGCGATGCAAATTCCGGTGCGGCTGCTGGCCAGAACCGGCGCCAATCTGACGGCGGCCACCAATATTCTGGATTCCAACTACATCATCGGCGTGTGGGCGTCGGCCAATCGGCAGGCGCTGCGCACCATCGTCAACGGGTCGGATGTGCAATCGGGCAATTTCGTGCAGGTCTCGCGCCTGGGCATGCCCCTCACCAACGAGGTAATCCAGCCGATTGGGCTGAAAGACGAATGGAACTCGGCCACGCCCTTTGGCACGCCGCTGCCCGCGGCCGGCTCCCAGCAGTTCCGCTTCGACGAAAACCTTATGAACCCCGAGCTGGGCCTGTACGTGGCCGACAACGCGCCCAGAAACGGGGCCGCGCCCAAGCCGGCCGGGCAGACCTATTTCGGCGAGGCCGTGCCCGGCCTCAGCCCGCTGCGCGTGCAAACCCGGTCGCTGGCGGGGCTGCTGCCTTCGGTGCCCAATGGGTTCGACTTCCGCAACGGGGCCAATGGCCTGGCGGGGCTGGCTGGCTCTTCGGCGGTGGCGGGCACGGCGCTGGCCCCGATAGCGGCCGGTGGGTTTGGCGAATTTCTGCTGCGCCCGGGCAAGCCGCGTTCGGTGGACTTGCTGCCCATTTTCCACACGGGCGTGCCCAACCTGCGGCCGTACCAGCTGGCCACGGGCAAAAACGGCAACCCGTTGGCGGCCGGCAAGCCGTTCATCAACAACTTCCTGCCCACCTTTGGCGACATGCTGCGCCTGAACATGGCCGTGCCCCCCACGCCCCGTAACTCGCCCGACTTCAGCTCCGAGGGCCTGCTGGCCGCGGCGGTGCTGGGCCTGACCGACCCGCGTTTCAATAGCAGCCCGGCGCTGCAGTTTATTCCGAACATGGACGGCTTCCCCAACGGGCGCCGCCTAGAAGACGACGTGACCCGCATCGAGCTGCAGGCCGTGGGCGGCGTGGTGCTGGCCGCCATCGGCCTGTGGTACGACGACTACGTGGTGGGCCGCAGCCCGAGCCCGCTCACCCCGCAATTGCTGCGGGTGCTGAATTTTACCACCAATGTGGAGCAGAACGATAAGGCCTTTCGTGGGGCTTTTCCTTACTTGCCCATTCCGTGGAACGGGCTCGAAGGCGGCGACCTCGCCCGGCGGAACACGGGGTATCTGGGCAACGGCAACGGGGCCGGCGGCTTAAACATGCAGCCCAGCCTGATTGTGGTGAATTGCTACCCCAACCCCTTCGCCGACCGCACGACGTTCTTCTTTAACCTGGCGTTTGCTACCAACGTGACCATCGTCGTAACCGACGTGATATCGGGCCACCAAGTAGCTACCGTGGTTGCGGGCACAAGTTGCGCCGCCGGCACCAACCAGGTAGTATGGCAGCCGGGCAACAACGTCCGCCCCGGCCAATACAATGTGACGCTGTACAGCGGCAATACGGTGCTGGCCTCGGCGCGAATTGAGCGGCAATAAGAACAGATTGAGCTATCTAAAAAGCCGTCCGCCGGTCTGGAACTGCACCGGCGGGCGGCATCTTTCAGAGGCTGCTGCACCATGTGCAATGGGGCTGGTCCAATATGCCCACTGCATAGCTCGCTGCGATGATAATGTTGCAGTAAAAGCTGAAGTACTTTGAGATAATGGCACTATTGCAGCGGTTTTGATGACTGATTTTCATGAATGCGTTGACATTATTATAAAATTATTGACAAGTTTAAAAACTGGTCAAAGGGAATATTCGTAGGTAAGTAAAGAGGGCGCTATCTCGTTGCAAGCCAAAGATTTTAGCTGATTTCCGGCGTGCTGCCCGCATCGCTCTGTGTTGTTCATTTTTTTCACCTACAGCCCTTTTCATTCTTATGAAAAACCTGTTTACTCGTCCTCTCTTCCACGTTGCTCTGCTCGCAACGTCGATAGGGGGAATGCTCGCCTGGAGTGGCCAGCATAACACGCTGGAGGCCTCAAGCCACCGCGAAGCTCCCCTCATCGCCGACGACCCGCTGGCCGACAATACCGACCTCTACGCGTTCCGCAGCCCGGATGCGGCGGCCAACGACGCCAACGCCACGGTGACCATCATTGCCAACTACATACCGTTGGAGCTGCCCCAGGGCGGACCTATTTACAACACCTTCGGCGAGAATATCCAATACGATATCCACGTCAAGAACGACGCGACTACCACCGGCGACGACATTATCTACCGCTTTACCTTCACCCGCACCAACGAAGACGGTTCCACTTTCTTTCGGGTGCGCTTGGGCAAGGAAAACCAGAAGACTACCTACCGCCTGGATGTAATCCGGGGCGGCAACACCACCAATCTGGTGCAGGCGGGCACGGTGCCGGCGCCGAACATTGGCCCCCGGTCCATTGAAGGCGCGGCGGGGCTCAACAAAACAACCGGCTACACGGCCTACATGGCCAGTGCCGTGCAGACGCTCAGCAACGGTATGAAGGTGTTCTGTGGGCCTACGGACGACCCTTTCTTTACGGACCTGGGCGCCATCTTCGATTTGGGTGGGGTGCGCGGCCCGCAAACGCCCACGGGCAACAACAACGGCACTGCCCGCGACGGCTTGGCCCGCAAGAATACCCACGCCATTGCTCTGCAAATCCCGGTGCGCCTGCTGGCTAAAACCGGAGCCGATTTGACGGCCGCTACCAACATTCTGGATTCTAACTACATCATCGGGGTGTGGGCTTCGGCCAGTCGCCAGTCGCTGCGTACCATCAACACCGACGGCACCCAGACGCATTCGGGCAACTTCGTGCAGGTATCGCGCCTGGGCATGCCGCTCACCAACGAAGTAGTGCAGCCCATTGGGCTGAAAGACGAGTGGAACTCGGCCACGCCCTTTGGCACGCCGCTGCCCGCGGCCGGCACCCAGCAGTTCCGCTTCGACGAGAACCTGATGAACCCCGAACTGGGCTTGTACCTGGCCGATAACACGCCGGTGAACGGCGCGGCGGCCAAGCCCACCGGCCAGACCTACTACGGCGAGGCCGTGCCCGGCCTGCGCCCCCTGCGCATCCAGTCCAAGTCGCTGGCCGGTGCGGCTGGCCTGCCGCCTGCGGGCTTTGACTTCCGCAACGGGGCCAATGGCCTGGCGGGCCTAGTCGGCAACGCGGCCCTCAACGGCACCGCG
>NZ_JAJFAW010000001.1 GCF_020711255.1 Hymenobacter plasmatis | reverse complement strand
GAAGCGGAGCCTAGGAACTCCCCTTGCAACTTACTGACTCGTTTCTTTTTGCCCTGCTAAAATCCCCAACACGCTCTTAATTAAAGTAGGGTTTAGGAGGCTGAATGGCTCAACTGAACGGTGTAGAGACGCGACACTTCGCGTCTCGGCGTTGAACGATTACACCTTAACGATTACACCCGAACGATTAGCAAACGGCGCCCACGCCGAGACGCGAAGTGTCGCGTCTCTACACCAAGGCTAACCTTACCAACATCAGTTCACGCCGCGCCCAAACAGTTGCTGGCGCAGGGCTTCGTCCTGCTTGTACACGTCGGCGTAGAAACGGAGCTGCCCCGCCACCACGGCGCAGGTCGCGTAGCGCACATGCAGCGGCACCGGGTGCGCCAGCGTGACGCGTCGCGGAACCGGGGCGGCCGCCAGTTCAGCCTCGGAGGGCAGCGTGGCCCGAAGGCTGTCGGCCCCCAACAGGTAGGAAACCAGCTCCATGGGGCGCTCCATGCGCATGCAGCCGTGGCCCAGCGCCCGGTAGGGCCGCTTGAAATCGCGGGTGTCGTAGGTGGCGTGCAGGAACACCTCGTAGGGGTTGCGGAAGCGGAAAATAACCGAGCCCAACGCATTCCCCGGGCCAGGATTCTGACGAATGGTGTAGTAGAACCGCTTCTTCCGGACGTCCCACCAGTCTACCTCAGTGGGGTCTATTAGCTCGCCCTGGGCGTTGTAGATGGAAAAATTATGCCGGGCCGCGTACCGCGGGTTATCCCGCAAGCGGGGCAGGATTTCCTCAGTGGCAATGCTGTAGGGCACCCGCCACTCGGGGGCCAGGGTAAAGACGCGGAGCTTGCTGCTGAGCGTGGGCGTGGGGCTCTCGGGCTTGCCGATGACCAAGCGGTGGGTTTGCAATACGGTGTCGCCGTGCACCACTTCCAGCGCGTAGGCCGGCAGGTTCACCAGCACATAATTGGAATCGGGAATAGCCTGCCAGCGCCAGCGCTCCAGCGTGAGGGCCAGCTGCTGGGCCCTCCGGATGCGCACCGAGTCGCGCCCCAGGGGCCGCTGGCGCCAGCGGGCCAGCGCCTGCTGTAGCTGCTGGTACTCCCGCTGCTGGGGCTGGCACCGCAGCAGTTCGGGCACAAAATCGGGCGCCTCCAGGGCCCGGGCCAGCCAGGCGGCCGGCTCAAACAGCGAGTCGGCTGTTTCCAGGGGCGAGGGCTTGAGCTCCCGCAGCTGGCCCCGGCGCAAGTGCAGCGAAAACCGCAGCAGGCCATCGGTGAGCAGGACCTCGAAGCGGGCCTGGCGGACCCGCTGGCGCGCCGACGCCCCAGCCGGCCCAATTGATTTGGCCAAAGCCTGCAGGGCGGGCACGTGGTAATTATTGGGCTGAAGCCCGTATTCTTCAGCCTTCAGCAGCAAAGCCAGCGCCTCCCGGCCCGATGCGCTAAGCTGGGAACCCGCACTCCAGGCCGGGGCATAGTCGCGGCGGCTGTAAAAGGCATTGGTTCCGCGCAAGTCATGGCAGAGCAAGGGCCGGTGGCCCGCGGTCACGGCGGTGTTGGCCAGCAATGCCCGGATGCGGAGCGGCAGCGAGTCGGGCGCAGATTGGGCTGATGGCTCGGCTCCGTGCGCTCGCAATAGTAGTCGGGGCTTACGTGCCGGGCTGGCGGCGGCCAGTGTCAGCAATAAGGCCAACAGCAGGTGCCCTATCAGTTGCATAAACGATTAGCGTAAAGGGTATTATCATTCGAAAATCAATTAATCACGTCGTTGAATAGCCGGGTAAATCATCAGGCCAGTTGAGCTGGCTTTAAAAAATACTGTTCGCTTTGGGCCCTGGTTTCCTTTCGAAAACCGAAGCCAAACGCCTCCCCTATCGCCACCTAATTTACTAAATTTAAACGGTAAATTACAATGGCGCCCCGCGAATCAGAGTCCTATTGGGCCAGTAGAATACTTGACTATTTAGCCAGGGTACTTGCCGGATATAAAGCAGAAAACAGCCGCCGGGTCAAGCCCTCGCCAGAAGAAAAGACGACCAGCTATATAGCCGCAAAACACTACCTTACGGACGATTTTACCCTCCCCTCCCCATGCTGGTTCGCTTCCGTATTCTGCCGCTGCTGCTGTTGCTGCTGGTGGCTTTTTCGTGCTCCAAAAAGTCGGCCCAGGAACAGGTCGCCACCGAGCAATCCGACGGCGAAGAAATTGACCCGTATTCCAACCTGGTCTTCACCTTCGACGAGGCCGTGGTACCCGATGCCCAGCTCAACAGCTGGGACACCACGCAGTACGTGCGGTTTTCGCCGGCCGTGCGCGGCAAGTTCAAGTGGACCGGCGACCGGGAACTGACGTTTTCGCCGCTGGAGCCCTTCCGGCCCAGCACCGTGTTCGACGCCGCGCTGCAAACCCAAACTCTGCCCAGCGGCAAGCAGCAGCTGGCGCTCAACCGCAAGCGCTTCCACACGCCCTACCTGGGCATGGCCACGCCGCAGGTGTTCTACGGCCGCTCGACCAAGGCCGCGGGCACGGCCGAGCTGCGCGCCAATCTCGTGTTCAACTACCCCGTGCGGCCAGTCGACCTGCGCCCCCGCCTGCGCGTGACCCAGGACGGCAAGCCCGTGGCCGTGCAGCTCATCACGGCCGAGCCAGATAAGATATTGGGCCTCAGCTTCGCGCAAGATGTGAAGCCCGGCGCTGCCCTCACAGTGGAAGTGGCGCCCGGCCTCACGCCCGCCGTGGGCGGCAAACCCACCGAAAAGCCCCTTTTAGCCCAACTCGAAGTGCCCGAGCCGCAGGTGCTGGAAGTGCGCGAGCTGACGGGCTCGCTCGTGAATGGCGAGGCCGTGGTGACGGTGCTCACCAACCAGCCGGTGGCGATTTCAGACATTCAGACCTCGCTCAAAGTATCGCCCAGCGCGCCCTTCGCCATTGAGGCGCTGGAAAGCGGCTTTGCGCTGAAAGGCAATTTCCAGGTGGGCAAAACCTACCAGGTGACCTTGGCCTCCGGGGCGCGCGGGCTGCTGGGCGGGCAGTTGTATGACGCCTATAGCCAGTCGGTTTCCTTCGCCGCCGAGCGGCCCAGTATCAGCTTTGCCAGCGGCGAAAAAGCCATGTACCTCGACGCGCTGGGCACCCGCAACCTGGGCCTGCGCATCAACGAGGTGCAGAAAGTGAAGGTGACCATTGCGAAGGTTTACGCCAACAACATCCAACAGCTGCTGCGCGGCGAACCCTCCTACGGCTACCCCCGCTACGACGATGACGAAGGGATGGACGAAGGCAGCAACCAGGACGAGAACGGCGAATACATCGACCGCAGCTTCCGCTACTACGACACTGAGAACATCGGCAGCGTCATTTCCGAGCGCACTATTTCGGTCAGCGGCTTGCCCAAGTCGGGCGGCCTGCGTCTGCTCAACCTCGACCTGAAAGCCCTGGAGTTTCAGGGAGCCATGAAGGGGCTGTACGTGGTGCGTGTGCAGGACACCGAGCGCCAGTGGCTGCAAGTGAGCAAGCTGGTGGCCGTGACCGATGTGGGCCTGATTGTGAAGCAAGGCGCCACCGGCGGCACGCTGGTATTCGCAAACTCCATCCGCACGGCCCAGCCGCTGGCGGACGTTACCGTGAACCTGGTGAGCAGCAACAACCAGGTAATCGGCACCGTGACGACCAACGCGGCCGGCGTGGCCGCCTTCGACTCGGCCGCCAGCATGAAACGCTTCAAGCTGGGCATGGTAACGGCCGTGAAAGGCGCCGATTTCACCTTCCTGGACTTGACCAAAAGCCGCGTCGAAACCTCCCGCTTTGAGGTGGGCGGCCTGACCAGCAACGCCGCCCGCTACCAGGCCTTCCTCTACGGCGACCGCAACCTGTACCGCCCCGGCGACACAGTCCGCACCAACACCGTGGTGCGCACCGAAGACTGGCAAACCCCGCCCGCCAACCTGCCCGTGAAAATCCGCCTGCTGCTGCCCACCGGCAAGGAATACAGCAGCCTGCGCCAGAAATTGAGCCCGGCCGGCTCCTTCGAAAGCCGCTTCATTCTGCCGCCCGCCGTGATGACCGGCCTCTATACCCTGGAAGTGCTGACCGGCAACGACATCCTGCTGACGTCCAAGCAAATCAGCGTGGAAGAATTCATCCCCGACCGCCTAAAGGTGAGCGTAACGGCGGCGCCCGCCGTGCTGCAGCCCGGCCACACCGTAACGGCCACCATCAACGCCCAAAACCTATTCGGCCCGCCCGCGGCCGACCGCAAGTTTGAGGTCGAGTTTTCGCTGAAAGAAAAGACGTTTCAGCCCAAGAATTTCCCGGGCTACTCTTTTGAAATCAACAGCGGCGAGCGGCGCAAAACCACGTCGGAAAGCGACGAAGAAAGCGCCAGCAAACCCGCTTCGCGCTTCGAAAAAACCGTGCGCGAGGGCGTGACCGATGCCGCCGGCCGAGCCACCGCCACCTACGACGTGCCCGAAGTGCGAGACCTGGGCACGCTGGAAGGTGTGGCTTTCGCCACGGTGTTCGACGAAACCGGCCGGCCCGTGAACCGCCTCGCCACCTTCGACGTGCAAACGCAGGCCACGATGTTCGGCATCCAGGAAATTCCGGAGCTGGTGAGCACGCGCCAGGCCACCGCCGTGCGCCTGCTGGCCCTCACGCCGCAGGGCCAGCCCACCAGCGCCCAGGCCCAGGTGAAGCTGGTGCGCCTGCTCTGGGAAACCGTGCTCGAGCGCCAGGGCGGCCGCTACGTCTACAACTCACAGCAGCGCGAGCAAACGATATTGAGCCGGACGCAGGCCGTGGGCAACGGCACGCCGTTCAGCTTCACGCCCCTGTACTCGGGCGAATACGAGGTGCGCATCAGCCGGCCCGGCGCCCTGAGCTACGTGGCGCAGCGCTTCTACGCCTACGGCTACGGCGACACCCAGGCCAACTCCTTCGAGGTAAACAACGAGGGCGAGGTGACCATCGAGGCCGATAAAGCCAAGTACGAGCCCGGCGAAACCGCCAACCTGCTCCTGAAAACGCCCTTCCCCGGCCGCGTGCTCGTGACCGTGGAGCGGGGCCGCGTGCTCGACCATTTCTACGTGACCACCGACCAGAAATCGGCCCAGGTCAAAATCCCTATCAAGACCGAGCACGTGCCCAACGTGTACGTGACGGCCACGGCCATCCGCGCCATCAGGGACAACCGCCTGCCGCTCACCGTGGCCCGCGGCTTCGTGCCACTCACGGTGGAAAAGCCCGGCGCCCGCCTCGCGGTGGCCATTGCCGCGCCCGCCGCCAGCCGCTCGCAGACGTTCCAGACCGTGGAAATCACCACCGCGCCACGCGCCCAGGTCACGCTGGCCGTCGTGGACGAGGGCATTCTGCAAATCAAAAACTACCGCACGCCCGACCCCTACGGCTATTTCTACCAGAAGCGCGCCCTGGAAGTGGCGGCCTTCGACATGTACCCCTTCCTACTGCCCGAGCTGGGCACCAGCAGCAGCGGGGGCGACGCCGCCGACCTGCGCCGCCGCACCAACCCCATCCCCAACCGCCGCGTGAAACTGGTGGCCAAATGGAGCGGTGTCCTCACCGCAGATGCTGCCGGCAAAGTGCGCTACCGGGTACGTGTGCCGCAGTTTTCGGGCGCGCTTCGCATCATGGCCGTGGCTTATAAGGACGACGCTTTTGGCAGTGCCGAGCACACAATGAAGGTGGCCGACCCGGTGGTGATTTCGACGGCGCTGCCGCGGTTTATGAGCCCGGGCGACACGATTGACGTGCCGGTGACGCTGACGAATACGACGAAGGATAAAATCACTGGCGAAGCTGGCATTTTCCTTAACGAAGGCGGAATCAATCGCAAAAAGAGAGTCTATAACGGACTTTTATCAACGTATGGAACACATGAGGAATACTTCTCCGATGAGGTTCTAGGTTCGATAGATGAGGCTACGTTTCCACCTGACAGATTCGCCCGCAAAGTTGACTTACTACCTGGCAAAGAGAAGCGAGTTGTATTTCACATTGTCGCCAATAAAATGATTGGGAATGGTGTCGTAAGCGCAGTATTTCGTAATCCTAATGAGACTTATACTGAAATTATCGAACTCCCTGTTCGCCCCGCCGCTTCGCTCGAAAAGCGCACCGGCAGCGGCGTACTAGCCGGCGGGGCCTCGCTCCCGCTCAACCTAAAAACCGATTTCCTACCCGCCTCGCTCACCAGCCGGCTAGTTGTTAGTCGCTCGCCGCTCACGGAGTTCAGCAAGGACTTGCGCTACCTGCTGCAGTACCCCTACGGCTGCCTGGAGCAAACCGTGTCGGCCGCTTTCCCGCAGCTTTACTACGCCGATTTGGCGGCCACTTTGCAGCAGAAAACCGGCGCCGCGGCCAAAAGCCAGCGCTACAATCCCAACTACCACGTGCAGGAGGCCATCCGCAAGATTGAGGCGATGCAGCTCTACAACGGCAGCCTGAGCTACTGGCCCGGCGGCGACTACGACAACTGGTGGGCCACGGCCTACGCCGCCCACTTCCTGCAGGAAGCCCAGCGCGCCGGCTTTGCCGTGAACAAGTCTGTCCTCGACAAAACCCTGCGCTACCTGCAGTTCCGCCTCAAAAAGCGCGAAACTGAACCCTACCAATACTTCGACGCGAGCAACATTGCGCGGGAGAAAACCATCGCCAGCAAGGAAATTGCCTACTCGCTCTACGTGCTGGCCCTGGCTGGCCGCCAGGACGCCGTGGCCCTGAACTACTACAAAGCCAACCGCCAGCTGCTGGCCGAAGACTCCAAATTCTTGCTGGCCTGCACCCACGCCCTGCTCGGCAACCAGCGCCAGTTCCGTGCCCTGCTGCCCACCAAGTTTGGGGGCGAAACCGCAGCGAAGCGTGCCCTGGATGGCTCCTTCTACTCCCCCATCCGCGACCAGGGCCTTGTGCTGAACGCCCTGCTCGAAACCGACCCCAACAACCCGCAAGTATTGGAACTGGCCCGGCAGCTCAGCCGCCGGCTGCGCACCGCCGGCTGGCTCAGTACCCAGGAGCGCGCCTTCGCCCTGCTAGCCCTGGGCAAAATCGCGAAGCGCGACGCTAAGAGCACGGCCACGGCCACAGTCTCGGCCAATGGCAAAGCCCTGGGCAGCTTCACCGGCAAAGACCTGACGATTCCCAACGTAGCCAACCAAGACCTGAGCCTGCGCACCGCGGGCAGCGGCAACCTCTACTACTTCTGGGAAACCGAAGGCATATCGGCCAGCGGCAAGGTGAAGGAGGAAGACAGCTACCTGAAAGTGCGCCGCCAGTTCCTGAACCGCGCTGGCCAGCCCCTGCGCACGCCTACCTTCCGCCAGAATGATTTGGTGGTGGTCAAAATCACCATCGAAGCCGGCGACGCGGCCGGTACCGTGAAGAACGTGGCCATCACCGACCTGCTGCCCGCCGGCCTGGAAATCGAAAACTCCCGCATCGGCGCCGTGCTCGAGCTGGATTGGGCCAAAGACGCCGCCCAACCCGACTACCTCGACGTGCGCGACGACCGGATTAACTTCTTCACCACCGCCACCGAAAAGCCCAAGTCGTTCTACTACCTGGCCCGCGCCGTAAGCAAAGGCACCTTCAAGCTCGGCCCAGTGAATGCCGATGCTATGTATAATGCCGAGTACCACTCCTACAACGGCGCCGGTACCGTGCGTGTGAAATAACCCGATTTCCTGAACCCATGAAGCGCCTTTGGCTCCTGCTGTTTCTGTTGCTGCCGGGCGCTGCCTGGGCTCACCCGGGCTGGGGCATTGTGCTCGACCGGCAAGGCAACGTATTCTACACCGACCTGGAAAACGTCTGGCGCATTGATGCAGCAGGCCGGAAGACCATTGCGGTAGCCCACGTGCACACCCACGAGCTGGCCTTCGACCAAGCCGGCAACCTGTACGGCGAAGACAGCCGCTACGAAAGTGGCAAATGGCGCCACCGGCTCTGGAAACGCAGCCCCACGGGCCGCATCAGCGACGTGCGCCCCTGGACCGATGGCTTCCGCGAAGACTACGGCATTGTGCGCGACGCAGCGGGGGCCACGTATTTCCTGCACCACGTGGAAGGCCAAAACAACCAGGTTTACCAGCGCACGCCCAGCGGCCAACTGCGACGCCTCGTACCCAACTACAAATTTCCCTATATCGTGAATCAGCTGGCCGTCGCGCCTGACAACAGCGTTTACGTGGCTTCAGGGGGCGAATTGCTGCGAATCGATACAAAAGGAAATGTGCGCATCGTGGCGCGCAATCTGGCGCCTACCAACGGACGGCACGCGCTGATGGGCATCTGGCCCGACGCCCGCGGCAACGTCTACGTGGCCGACCTGGAAGGCCGCCGCTACCTGCGCGTGCGGGCCAACGGCAAAGTCGAAACCCTCTTTCAGTCGCCCGCACCCTGGCAACCCACCGGCATCGTGCAGGCGGCTAACGGCAGCTTCTGGGTGTTAGAATACTCAGCCACTCAAGCCCGGGCCCGGCGAATACCTGCCGGCACCTAGAGTCAATTACGCAGCATAGCCAGCCAAATACAGCTTCAAATTGGGCTGAGAGCCTATCCGTAAAGCGATAGAACGTCAGGCAGAGCGCAGCGAAGCATCTTGCCCGCACCATCTGTCATGCAGAGCGCAGCGAAGCATCTTCTCACGGCTCAACGATTCGTGCTGACTTGAGAAGATGCTTCGCTGCGCTCTGCCTGACAGGCGATTATTGTCAGACGATTGGGTTACTCTCGTGGTAGAGATGCTTCGGCAAGCTCAGCATGACGTTCTATTACTTACTTTACAGACAGGCTCTAAGGCACAAAAAAGCCTGCTCCGGGGAGCAGGCTTTTTTCAATTGTACGGTATTCGCAATGCTTACTGCACTACCAGGCGCTTGGTCGAAACCGCCTCGCCAGTCTTTACCTTGAACAGGTAGGTGCCGCGAGCCAGCTTGGCCGCGTCGAACTTCACTTGGTGCACGCCAGCGGCTTCGGTGCCCACTACCAGGGTCTGCACTTTGGCACCCATGGTGTTGAACACTTCCACGCTCACGGGGCCTTCCTGGGCCAGCGAGTAGCTGATGGTGGTGCTGCCCGTGAAGGGGTTCGGGTAAGCGGCCACTTCCTGGGTGGCCATGCTGGTGGTGCTGGAGCCAGCCGTGGCGGCCTGAGCCGTGGGCTGGGTCATGGCGTTGTACTGCGAGAAGGTGCGCGTTACGATTACGGCGAAGTCGGCGCGGGTAACGGCCTGCGAAGGCTTGAAGGTGGCGCGGATGGTGGGCTGCAAATCGTAGGGGCCCTGCGAGATGGTGTAGTAGGCGTTGATGAGGTTGAGGTCGAGGGCAACGCTTACGTAGCCTTCCAGGCCGGCCGGGATTTTATCGGCGTCGTCGAGGGGCACGCTCTGGCCGTTCACTTTTACCGTGATGGCTTTGCCATTGCGGTCGAGGGCAGCTTGCTGGAAGCCCAGGCTCTGCACCAGCGAGTAGGCCAGCGAGGCCCGGTTCACGGTGGCAGTAGGCGAGAAAGTGCCGGTGGCGGTGGGCAGCATCACGCCGTTGTACACATTGAACCGGTCGCGCAGCGCAGCGCCGCGGGCAGCTACCGACTCAGTCAGCAGGATGTCGTTGAGCGAGGAAACGTCGGTGAAGGTGCGGGCGCCGTCGGTGGGCAGGTATTGTTTGATGCCCTGGCCCATGAGCAGGTAGTCGGCCAGCTGGATACGGGTCAGGTTGGCGTTGGGCTGGAAGCCGGTGGCCAGGCCGTCAACGAGGCGGTTGGTAACGGCCATTTTGATGGCAGCTTCGGCGGGGTGCCCCACGATGTCGGCCAGGTTGGTGGTTCCGCTGGGCGTCTGCATCGTAATCTTCCCGTTGATGGTTTCGGGAAGTGCTACGCCATTCAGGCCATCTACTTTAAGGGTCCAGGTGCCGGCAATCGGCGAGGTCACGGCCACGCTGCGGTCGGGGGTCAGCGTAAACTCAACTGGGATGCCCGAGCGGTACTGCACGCCGTTGGGGTCCAGCAGAATCAGGTTGATGGTGTTGCCGGTTTGGCCCAATACGCCGGTTGTCGAGATTTTTGCTTCCATGCTGTTAACACCAGACGGAACCGAGAAGGTGAACTGGTTAGTGGCCGTGGTAGCGGGGTTGTAGTTCACCGTGAAGGGCGTTTCGGCAGCCTGCGAATTCACGCTGCTGTTGAAGCGGCGGCTGGCATTCACCGTCGAGCCGAAAGCCGACGAGCGGAAGGCATTGTCTACGGCGGCGTAGGCATTTATATAGCCAGCGCCCACTTCCCACGACTCGTGGCCGGGCATATTGGAAGCGGTTTTCATGATGAGGTCTTTCACCTGAGCCGGCGAGAGCGACGGCTTAGCTTCCAGGATGAGGGCCACCACGCCGGCCACGTGCGGCGTCGCCATCGACGTACCGCTCATGTGGGTGTAGAAAGGAACCTCGGCGGGCGAGAGGATGGCAGCGTCAGTTTGAATACCCAGAGAAGCCACCGGCCCAATGGCACGGGTCGAGACTACGTCCACTCCGGGAGCAGTAATTACTGGCTCATTCTTGTAGGTCCAGGTTTGGCCATCGACTACAAACGTGCCCTGCTGGCCCTTTACGCCGCGGGAAGAGAAGTCGGCGAGCAAGCCGTACCGGTCGCCGGCGGCCACCGAAATGGTCCAGGGAGCTATGGCGTAGGGGTTGTGCGTATCGGCCCCGGGGCCGGCGTTGCCGGCGGCAAATACCACCACCATGCCGCGGTCGTAGCAGCGCTTGGTGGCCACGTTCAGCGGGTCGTTCGGGTCGAACGTGCCGGAAGAGCCAAACGAGTTGCTGATAACCCGGATGTTGTACTGGAACTGGTGCGTGAGGGCGTAGTCAAACCCGCCCATGGCATCGAGCACCAGCAGCGCACCGCCCGAGCCATAGCCCAGCAGTGAAGCGCCGGGCGCTACGCCTTCGTACTTGCCCGCGGAGCGCGAGCCGTTGCCGCCCACTATGCCGGCGCAGTGTGTGCCGTGGCCGGAGTTGTTGTCGGTATTGGGTACACCCTCCACGTAGGTCACGGGCAGCATGGCGTCCAGCGAGTTGAGGTTGGTGGTGCCCAGCGTGTTCTGCACGAGGTGCGTGCCTAACTTGATGTCTTCGTGGGTGCCATCAACGCCGCTATCGTTGATGAGCACGCCAATGCCGCGGCCCGATACCGGGGTGCCGCCGTTGCGGGCGGTGGTTTGCGGGTCGGTGCGCAGGCGCTTTACGCCGGTGAGGTTGGTGTCGTCGTAGTTGTTATACTCAAGCTTTTTGTTAATGTACAGAGAGCGTACGGTTGGATTTTTGGCCAAGGCATCTACCTGAGCCGCAGTAGCCACCACTCCAGCCACTGGCAAGGCCCGCAAGGTGATGCCTTTGGTAATGCCTAGCTGCCGCAGCAGGCCGAGCTCGGAGAGGGTGGGCGCCCCACTGCCGTTGAAGGTAACAATTACCTGCGCCGTTGGGCTAGTGGCGAAGGCCGTCTTCAGAGCGGGGTCTACAACGGCCTGGCCAAACGAAGTACCGGCCTTCAAGCCCACCAAAAGGAGGGTTGCGATAAATTTGTTCTTCATGTAATGGTGTGAAAATAAAGTGGGGGTTGGTGAAAGGAATTTCGTTCGGCCGGGCAGCTCTGTGGAGGAGTTACCGCTTGTTAAAAGGCAGTCGCTTTGCCTTGAAAGCCAGGAAAAGTGTCCCTGCCGAACACGGAATATTTACGGGGAGGATACAGATACCGGATTTAACGAAAAATGAAATATTTATGAAAAAAGCTAGTTTGATGAATAAAATTTTGTCATTTCGTCTCAGATAGCCCCAATTGTGCCTCCTTCACATCCGTTTTTTGAAATAATTGCCATTTCACGACTCATGTATCAACACTATTTAATCCAATTCAGTAAAATGCATTATCTGCCTCTTAATTGATTCTATAATTCAGATTGTTAAAAACGCGTACGGCTCACCTTTCTTCCGCATCGCGCCCGCTTCTGGCCCAAGCTGAGTGGTTGCCTTAGCAGTAGCACAGCTCCACTGAAATCAGCTCGCGCAGCAAGCGGGCAGATGCTTGTAAATTGGGCTAAACACACTTTTTACAGTTACTCGGCCGATACCTTTGGTTATGAATGGGCGGCAGGCACTTCGGCTAGCAGGAGCAGTACTGGCGGTAGCCGTGGGGCTGCTAGTGGGGCTGGATTTTGCCTTTCCCCTGCCCCGCGCGCCGCTTTACTCGCCGCTGGTGCTGGCCGCCGACGGCACCGTGCTGCATGCCTACCTGAACCCCACGCAGAAGTGGCGCATGAAAACGGAGCTGCCCGAAATCACGCCGGCGCTGCAGCAAGCCATTATCTATAAGGAAGACCGGTACTTCCGGTATCACTTCGGGGTCAACCCAATTGCCATCGTGCAGGCGGCGGGCCGCAACCTGCTGGGCACGGGACGCACCACCGGCGCAAGCACCATCACCATGCAAGTGGCCCGGCTGCTCGAGCCCAAGGAGCGCACCCTGGGCAACAAAATTCTCGAAATGCTGCGGGCCCTGCAGCTGGAGGCGCACTACAGCAAAGCCGAGATTCTGCAGCTGTACCTGAACCTGGTGCCCTACGGCGGCAACATCGAAGGGGTGAAATCGGCGGCGCTGCTGTACTTCCAGCAGCCGCCCGACTACCTCTCGCTGGCCCAGACCGTGACGCTGGCCATCATCCCCAACCAGCCGCGCATCCTGGTGCTGGGCAACAACAACGCCGCCATCCTGGCCGAGCGCAACCGCTGGCTGCGGCGCTTTCGGCAGCAGCACCTGTTCCCCGACCAGGACATTGATGACGCGCTGGCCGAGCCCCTGGCCGTGCAGCGCCACGCGGCCCCCCTGCTGGCCCCGCACCTGGCCCGGCGCCTCGTGACGCGGTTTCCCGGCCAGCCCATCATCCGTTCCACGCTGCGGCGCGGCCCCCAGGCTCAGGCCGAAGACCTGACCAAAAACTACGTGCGCCGCCTCCACGAATTGGGCATCGCCCAGGCCGCCGTGCTGGTCGTGAACAACCGCACCCGCGCCGTGGAAGCCTACGTGGGCTCCGCCGATTTTCAGGACGCCGCCAGCGCCGGGCAGGTCGATGGCGTGCAGGCCATTCGCTCGCCGGGCAGCACGCTCAAGCCCTTTCTCTACGCCCTGGCCCTCGACCGCGGCCTCGTGACGCCCAAGCTCAAACTGCCCGACGTGCCCACCAACTTCAGCGGCTTCCAGCCTGAGAACTTCGACAAGAACTTCAGCGGCGAAGTGACCGTGGAGCGCGCCCTTACTTACTCGCTGAATATCCCGGCCGTGCGCGTGCTCTCGGAGCTAGGCGTATCCACCTTCACCGATAAGCTGCGCGATGCTGGCTTCCGGCGCGTGGCGCACGATGCCCCCCGGCTGGGGCTGAGCACGATTCTGGGCGGCTGCGGCGCCACGCTGGAGGAGCTCACGGCGCTGTACGCGGCCCTGGCGGACAAGGGGCGGTACGCACCGCTGACGCTGGCGCTTAATGAAGAATTAAGAATGAATAATGAGGAGTTGTCCGGCAAAGCGGCTTCTCCAACTTCCAATTCTTCATTCCTCTTTCCTCATTCTTCATTAATAACAAGCCCCGCCGCGGCCTTCCTCATCACCGACATTTTAGCTCAACATACCCGCCCCGATTTGCCGTTGGGCTACCAGGGCAGCTCGCGCCTGCCCAAGATTGCCTGGAAGACGGGCACCAGCTACGGCCGCCGCGACGCCTGGAGCATTGGCTACAACCAGGACTACACCGTGGGCGTGTGGGTGGGCAACTTCAGCGGCGAAGGCAGCCCCGCCCTCACCGGCACCGACATTGCCACGCCCCTGCTGTTTGAGCTGTTCAACGCGCTGGCTTACAACTCGCCGAACAATTGGGCCACGCCGCCCACCAGCCTCGACTTCCGGCTGGTCTGCGCCGAGAGTGGGCTGGTGCCCGGCGAGCATTGCCCCAACCAATTGATAGACTACTACCTCCCGGGCGTATCCAGCGCCCAGCGTTGCGAGCACCAGCGCGAAGCCCTGGTATCGGCCGATGGCTCCATTTCCTACTGCCGGGCCTGCGTGCCGGCCAGCGGCTTTCGGCGCCAGCTCTTCCCCAACCCGCGGCCCGAAGTGCTGGCGTTTCGCGAAGCCCAGGGCCTGCCCGCCACCCGCCTGCCTGCCCACAACCCCGCCTGCCGCCTCGTACGCAATGCCGACGATGATACCGGCGCCGCCCTGGCCATCACCTCGCCTCTGGCCAATGCCGAATACCTGCTCAACCGCCGCGAAAAGCAACAATTGCTGCTCAGCTGCGCGGCGGGCAGCGAAGTGCGGCAGGTATTTTGGTACGTAAACGACCAGTTCCTACGGGCGGCTTCGGCTACGGAACGCGTGTTTTTCCGGCCCCCCAGCGGCGCCGTAAAAATCTCCTGCGCCGACGACCACGGCCGCAACGTGGATATCCAGCTGCAGGTAGCCGAGCTTTGAGGCGCAGGACTAATCTGCCTATATACTTCTTAAATGGATTTCACGATAGTAATTACTCCAAACGATAAATATTACAACGATTTCTATCGGGAATGGGCGTCGCAGAAATGGCTTCGTAGATGGCAGCCATACTTAGCTATTTTCATGATTTTATTCTGGATAGTCTTACGATTCATTGACACCGGAAAAGTCTTGGGAATGTTACCATATTTTTTCATTGCTATTGGCGTTTACGAGTTCACAAAGTTCATTTACTCTAAGCGCAAGTGGCTGAAAGACCGAAAAAAGAGCGGAATCACGGGCCAGGATATTGTCATTAATTTCAGGGAGGAATTTATAAAAATAGATGGTCCTTTTTCCCACGGTGTGCTACAATGGAATGGAATAAGTAACATTATCCGCACGCCAAATGCGCTGTTTATGATTCCGGAAAATGGAGCAAGTATTTTCCTGCCAAACTCAGCTTTCGATTCAGAAAATCAGATTGATGCGGTTATCAAGGCACAGCAAACCGCTCGGCAATTGCATTAGAGAAAGCAGCAGTTACTCACGTGTCAAAGTCGCTTATCGAAGAAATAAGCCGGCACGCCCGGCACGCCCGGCTCTGCGGCAAACAGATTGCCACTTAAGGGGAATTGCTGCTGCTGGGCGGGCGTGAGCCCACTGCGGGCCGTGGTGATGTAAAGCGTGCGCAAGTCGGGGCCACCGAAGGCGCAGGAAGACGTGAAGGGTGCGGGCACCTCCACGGTTTCGCGCGCTTCTCCGGTGTGGGGGTCGAAGCGCTGAATTCGCCCGCCGCCCCACAGCGCCACCCAGAGCATGCCTTCTGCGTCGATGGTCATGCCATCGGGCACGCCGGAGCCGGGGGGAACTGTGATGATGACCCGCGGATTGGCGATTTCGCCGGTGCCGCTGTCGTAGTCGAAGGCCTGCACCGTGAGCGTGGGCGTGTCGATGTAGTACATAGTGCGATGGTCTAAGGACCAGACCACCCCGTTGGAGTTGGTGATGCCGCGCAGCATCACGTGGAGGCTGCCATCGGGGTCGAGCCGGTAGAGCGTACCGGCGTGGGGCTTCTGCTCCAGGTCGAAGGTACCCACCCAAAACCGCCCGGCCGGGTCGCATTTGCCATCGTTGAAGCGCAGGCTGGGCGCCGTGAGCGGGTTCACCACCAGGTTGAGCTGGCCGGTGGCAAGAGTGAGCTGGTAAATGCCCGTTTGCAGGGCCAGCAGCACGTCGCCGTTGTGCATGGGCACCACCGTACCCACCCGGGCGCCGGTGCCGAAGTGCCGGTCCTGCCCCGTGGCGGGGTCGAAAACATGAAACGCCCGGCCTTCAATATCTACCCAGTACAGCTGCTGCGTCTCCGGGTTCCAGAGGGCGCCTTCGCCCAGGGCAGCCTGCGCGGGGTAGATGGATTGAGCCTGCATATCGATGCCTTGCCGTTATGCTTTTTGCTGGTTGATGCGACTGTGCTGTAAGACGGCACTTTGCCCCTGTAGGGTTACCTCAACGGCGGTTTTTGTGGTTACCGGGCATTTATCGGCGATGCCAAGCACGCGCAGGGCCTCACTGTAGTGCGCCACCAGCACGGGTTCGCCGGCCAGGGTGATGCTGGCGGGCAGGCTGGCCAGTAGGTCCTGGCATTCGCTGCCGATGAGCAGGCCGCTCAGGTAGAAGAAGTTTTCCGGCTTGCTGGCTTTCTTAAACAAGTCGTTGGTTCGCACCAAAAAGGCGTTGTGCAGCAGGTTGTCCTGCTGGCTGTCCTGCACGCCTTTTTCAAACCACTGCCGATTGGTGCCATCCTCCAACTGGCCGCCTTCGGCTACCGAAGCGGCCAGTATTGCCTGCTTCGAGAGGAGCGAGAAAAACTCGCCGGTCATGTAGGTTTTCAGCGCCACGGCCTGGCCGTGCTGAACCACCACGTGCTTGGCGTGCGTGCCCGGGTGCAGGAACATCTGCTGCTCGGCTGTATTCGCAAATTGGCAGCCTACCAGTTGGGTTTCTTCGCCCCGCATCACGTCGTCGTCGCTTTTCACGCCCGAAATGAGCAGCGTCGCGTGCTTGAAATCGGCTGTGGGCTCAATGATTTTGGCCGGCAAATCCGAGCCATCGGTGGCGAAAGGCAGGGGCTTATATGGCAGCTCCTCCATGCCAATGGTGGACGAGGCCATGCCGGAAATCACCACGGGCACATCGTCCAGCGAGGTTTTAACGGCTTCCTCTAGCTTCTTCAAGTGGCTTTGCACAATGGCCAGGTAGAAGCCCACGCGCTGCTCCGGGGGCTGCCCGGCCTGCTTCCACAGCTCGGCCGTGGCTGCGTTGCCCTCTTTGGAGCTTTCCTCAGCCAGAATCTTCAGGCCCTCGCGCTCCACCAGCCGCAACCGGAAGGAAGAAGTACCCCAATCGCAGCTGAGGAAAGTGGAGGTTGGGTTCATGATGGTAGGTCAATTAATTATTGAACGTCATGCAGAGCACAATGAAGCATCTTTACCTCGATACTAATCCTAACCGTCTGTCATGCTGAGCCTGCGAAGCATCTTATCACCATGGAACGAATCGTTCGAACGTAATAAGATGCTTCCTTCGTCAGCATGACAGCCGATTGAGTTACTGCTGCACGCGAGATGCTTCGCTGCGCTCTGCATGACGGGCTATTGGTTGCTTTACCATTCCGCCACGCTTCCGTCGTGGTTCCGCCAAACGGGGTTGTGCCAATTGTGCCCAATGGCGACGCGGCTCAGTAGGTATTCTTCGTCTATTTCGATGCCCAGGCCAGGGCCTTCCGGGATTTTGCAAAAGCCGTTTTCGTAGTCGAACACCGTCTTATCAACGAGGTAGTCGAGCAGGTCATTCTCTTTGTTGTAGTGAATACCCAGGCTTTGCTCCTGGATGAAGGCGTTGTGGCAAGTGGCATCTACCTGTAGGCAGGCCGCCAGCGCAATGGGGCCCAGCGGGCAGTGCGGTGCCGCGGCCACGTCGAATGCCTCGGCCATGGAAATGATTTTCTTGCACTCGGTGATGCCGCCGGCGTGCGACAAGTCGGGCTGGATGATGTCGACGTAGCCATCAATGAGCAGCTGCTTGAAATCCCAACGTGAGAACATCCGCTCGCCGGTGGCGATGGGAATGGACGTGTGCCGGGCAATTTCGCGCAGGGCCTCGTTGTTCTGCGGCAGCACTGGCTCCTCAATAAACATGGGCCGATACGGCTCCAGCTCCTTGGCCAGCACCTTGGCCATGGGTTTGTGCACCCGCCCGTGGAAATCGATGCCAATGCCCAGGCCGGGCCCACCGGCTTCGCGCACGGCCGCCACGCGGGCCAGCACCTGGTCTATCTTGACGTAGGAATCTACGTAGGCCATTTCATCGGTAGCATTCATCTTAATGGCGTTGAAGCCCTTGGCCACCATTTCGGTCGCAGCCTGCCCCACGTGCTCGGGCCGGTCGCCGCCTATCCAAGAGTACACGCGCATCAGGTCGCGCACGCGGCCACCCAGCAGCTGGTGAATCGGCGCGTTGTGGTACTTGCCCTTAATGTCCCACAGGGCCTGGTCGATGCCGGCAATGGCCGACATCAGAATGGGGCCGCCGCGGTAGAAGCCGCCCCGGTACATCACTTGCCAATGGTCTTCGATGTTGAGCGGGTCCTTGCCCACCAGGTTTTCCATGAGCTCGGTCACCGCCGTTGCCACCGTGGCCGCCTTGCCCTCGATTACGGGCTCGCCCCAGCCCACCAGCCCCGAGTCGGTTTCTATCTTCAGGAACAACCACCGGGGCGGCACCTGAAACAAGGTAAAGCGGGTAATTTTCATTGAGTTGAGCTAAAATGAGGGGCGAATCATATTCGAAATGTCATGCTACGAGCCCCGTCTGTCATGCTGACGAAGGAAGCATCTTATCACCATCGCACTAGTCGTTCAAAGGTGAGAAGATGCTTCGCTGCGCTCTGCATGACAAGAGGCGGGGGCGAGATGGTGCGCTGCGCTCGGCATGCCGGACTAATAAGTTAAAGCAGTTCTTAAGTTTAACGCTCTATAAAACTCCTAGTAATGCTTACGCCACGGCTTGCACGAAACGCCGCGCTTTGGCCGTGAGCTGCTGCAAATACTTAGCGCTAACCGGCTGGCTGGTATCCACCAGCGAGCTGCCCAGCCCGTAGGCGACGGCCCCGACATCTTGAAAATCCTTGATGTTGTCCAGCGAAACGCCGCCCGTGGGCATGAGCGGGATAAACGGCACCGGCCCGGCCAGGTCTTTGAAGTATTTGGCCCCCACCGAGGCCGGGAATACCTTGATGATATCGCCGCCGTGCTCGTAGGCCTTCAGGATTTCGGTGGTGGTGAAGGCGCCCGGAATGCTTACGGCGCCGTAGCGCTTGGTCATGCGGATGGTTTTCTTGCTGAGGGTGGGCGAGATGATGAAGCGGGCGCCGGCCAGCAGGGCGCCCCGGGCCGTTTCGGGGTCGAGTACGGTGCCAGCGCCTATCAGCATGCGGCCGTCCATGGCCTCGGCCAGCTCTTCAATCGAGGCCAGCGCTCCGGGCGAATTCAGGGTGATTTCCATGGTCCGGACGCCGCCTTCGTGCAAGGCCTCGGCTATTTTCAGCAGGTCCGGGGGGTTGGCGCCGCGAATGATGGCGACTAGCTTGTGTTCAAGGATATGAGATAGGGGCGTCATGGCGGGCCGGGAAGGGAGCGTGATACATTGCGGCCTTCCGACAACGTAGAACCGCCGAGGCGGGTTAGGCCGAGGCCCACCCTACCTTGCAGCGCTTTCCCCACCCCATGGCCATCCTTGTTCTCGTCCGGCACGGCGAATCGACTTCCAACCTCGCCAACGTATTCACGGGCTGGCTCGACGTGCCCCTGAGCCCCACCGGCGAGGCCGAGGCCTACGCCGTGGCCGATAAGCTGAAAGATTTCCACTTTGACGTGGCCTACACCTCCACCCTTGTCCGGGCCAAGCGCACGCTCGAAATCATCATGGAGCGGGCGGGGTGGGCCGACCTGCCGGTGCATCACGAGGCCGCCCTCAGGGAGCGGATGTACGGCGACCTGCAGGGCCTCAACAAGGCCGAAGTAGCCATAAAATACGGCCAGGCGCAGGTAGACGAATGGCGCCGCAGCTACGACGTGGCCCCGCCCAACGGCGAAAGCCTGAAGCAGACCCGGGCCCGGGCCGTAGAATTCTTCGAGGCCGAAATCGCGCCGCAGCTTCGCGCCGATAAGAATGTGCTGATTGTCTCGCACGGCAACACCCTGCGCGGGCTGCGCATGTACCTCGAGCACCTGAGCGAAACCCAGGTAGTGGGGCTGGAAATCGTGACTGGCGGCGTCCACGTGTACCGCTTCGATGCCCAACTCGCGATTCTGGAAATGTACGACCTCTAAGCCGGGCGGTACGCAACACAGAAGCGCTGAATTGAGTACCCTTGCAAGTGCGGGCCGCAGCGGCTGGCACTTCATCCGGCTACTTCCCCACTTTGCTCTTATGGGCCCTCAATTTCTGTTTGCCACCGGCATCGAAAACAGTAACCCCACCATCCAAAACGGCAAAGTGCGCGTGGATGAGCTGGAAAAATGCGGCCACTACAAGTTCTGGCAAAAGGACTTCGACCTGGTCCAGGAACTGGGCATTCGGTTTTTGCGCTACGGGCCGCCCATTCACACCGCCTTTGTGGGGCCGGGCAAATACGACTGGTCGTTTGCCGATGTCACGTTTCAGGACTTGCTGCGCCGCAACATCTCGCCCATTGTCGATTTGTGCCACTTTGGGGTGCCCGACTGGATGGGCAACTTCCAGAATCCGGATTTTCCGGAGCTGTTTGGGCAGTACGCCAAGGCCTTCGCCACGCGGTTTCCGTGGGTGCAGCTGTACACGCCGGTGAACGAGATGTACATCTGCGCGCAGTTTTCGGCCCGCTACGGCTGGTGGAACGAGCAGCTCAGCAGCGACAAGGCCTTCGTGACGGCGCTCAAGCACATTGTGAAGGCCAACGTGCTGGCCATGCGCTCTATTCTGGAGGTGCGGCCCGACGCCATTTTTATTCAGAGCGAGTCATCGGAATATTTCCATGCCGAAAACCCGGCCGCCATCGGCCCGGCCGAAACCATGAATTCGAAGCGCTTTCTGTCGCTGGATTTGAACTATGGCCGGCGCGTGAACTCGGACATGTACGAGTACCTCACCGAAAACGGGATGACCAAGGACGAATACCACTTCTTCCTGCACAACAACCTGAAGCACCATTGCATCATGGGCAATGACTACTACTACACCAACGAGCACCGCGTATCGCCCGATGGCAGCACCCGGGCCTCGGGCGAGATATTTGGCTACCACGTCATTACCCGGCAGTACCACGACCGCTACCGCCTGCCCGTAATGCACACCGAAACCAACCTCAACCAAGGCCCCAAGGGCGACGAATCGGTGAATTGGCTGTGGAAGGAATGGGCCAACGTGCTGCGCGTGCGCAACGACGGCGTGCCCGTCATCGGCTTCACCTGGTACTCCCTCACCGACCAGGTGGACTGGGACACCGCCCTGCGCGAAAGCAACGGCCACGTAAACCCCGTGGGGCTGTACGACCTGGACCGCAACGTGCGGCCCGTGGGCATGGCCTACAAGCAGCTCATCGCCGGCTGGGACCAGGTGCTGCCCACCCACAGCGTGTGCCTGCAGGTGCCCATCGTGATGCCCAAAGACAGCCAGACCGCCTGGGCCAACAAGCAAAAAGAAGAAGTAAAAGCATCCAGCGCCGATAAAACCACGGCCGAGGCCAACGCCACCGTCGAATCCTAACCCCCGCCTACTTTCCCCATCACATGAGATTTCAGGATAAAGCCGCCATCGTCACGGGCGGCGCCAGCGGCATTGGGCTGGCTGTGGCCAAACGCCTTGCCTCCGAAGGCGCCCGCATCGTAATCGCCGATTACAACCAGGCCAACCTCGATGCCGCCGTGCCCGAAGTCCAGGCCGCCGGCGCCCCCGAGGTGTGGGCCAGCCTCTGCAATGTGGCCATCGAAGCGCAGGTAGAAGCCACCGTAGCCGGTACCCTGGAGCGCTTCGGCCGCCTCGACGCGGTGGTGAACAACGCGGGCCTGATGCAGTTCAAAGCGCTGGAAGAGCTGACCGGCGACGACTGGCTGCGCATTCTGAACGTGGATTTGCTCGGGGCTTTTTACTTCACCAAGCAGGCCTTTTTGCACATGAAGCCCGGCGGCGCCATCGTGAACGTGGCCAGCATTCACGCCATCGAAACCAGCCCGCTGGTGGCGCCCTACGCGGCGGCCAAAGCCGCCATGCTCTCGCTTACCCGCTCCTCGTCGCTGGAAGGCAAGGCCAAAGGCATTCGCACCAACGTCATCCTGCCCGGCGCCATCGACACGCCCATGCTCTGGGAAAACCCCAACATTAAAAGCGGCGTCGAAGTCGTGAATAAAGCCGACGTGGGCCGCCCCGAAGACGTAGCCGCCATCATTGCCTACTTGGCTTCAGACGATGCCCAATTTGTGCAAGGCGCTGAAATCCGCGTAGACGGCGGCCGGCTGGCCCGGCTGTAGTTGAGCCATAATTGAGCTGCGAACATGTCTCCAGCTATGTAATCAAGTCGTCTGTCATGCAGAGCGCAGCGAAGCATCTTCTCACGTTCGAACGATTTGTTCAGCGGTAAGAAGATGCTTCGCTGCGCTCTGCATGACAGGCTCGACGAGCGGAACCCAGCAGATACGGCACGGCACTTGCATAACGGGATAAAGCAGCCAGAAATTGAGCTGAATCGGGTTGCCCAATTCAGCTCAATTTCTCCGGCTCCCACCGCCTCCGTCCGTTTTGCATCCATGAAAATCCGCTCCCTCGCCGCCCTGTTGCTCTTGTCGGGCCTCTCGTTCAGCGCTTCGGCCCAGTTCCGTTTCCCCAGCCTCAAAGACCTTAAGCTGCCCACCGGCATCAAAACGCCAACCGGTACCAGCAGCACGGGCAGCACCGCCATTGGCGGACTCTCGAATACCGAAGCCGCCAGCGGCCTCAAGGAGGCGCTGCTACAAGGCATTGGCAAGGGTGCCGACCAGGCTTCCAAAACCGACGGCTTCTACCTGAACCGCCTCATCCGCATTCCGTTTCCGCCCGATGCCCAGCGCGTGGCCAACACCCTGCGCACCATTGGGCTGGGCAGCCAGGTCGACAAGTTTGAGCTGTCGCTGAACCGCGGAGCCGAAGATGCGGCCCGCAGCGCCAAGCCCATTTTCATCAGCGCCATCAAAAGCCTGACGTTTTCCGACGTCTGGAACATCCTGACGGGCCAGAAGGACGCCGCTACCCAGTACCTGAAGCGCACCACCTCCAGCCAGCTCACCGCCGCCTTCACGCCCATTATGCAGCAGAGCCTGGACAAAGTGGGCGCCACCCGCTACTACACGGACCTGGCCACCCGCTACAACCAGATTCCGCTGGTGACGCCCGTGCAGCCCGACCTGAACCAGTACGCCACCGGCAAAGCCGTCGACGGCCTGTTCACGCTCATTGCCCAGGAAGAGGCCAACATCCGCGAGAACCCCGTGGCCCGCACCACCGAGCTGCTGCGCCGGGTATTTGGCCGCAACGGCTAAGCTGAAGCGGCGTATGTTTGCGGCCCTTCATCCGCAATCTAATCGCCACTTATGAGCAAACTTACCATTCGCAGCCTCGCCGAACTCGAAGCCTGTGTGGGCCAGGAAATGGGTGTTTCCGGGTTCCACACCATCACCCAGGAGCAAATCAACCAGTTTGCCGCCGCCACGCTCGACTTCCAGTGGATTCACGTGGATACCGAGCGGGCCCAGGCCGAGTCGCCGTTCAAGGCTACCATTGCCCACGGCTACCTCACGGTATCGCTCCTGCCCTACCTCTGGCAGCAAATCGTGACCATTGAGAACCTGAAGATGCAGGTGAACTACGAAATCGAGAGCCTGCGCTTCAACCAAGCCGTAACCGTGAACAGCCAGGTGCGTCTGCGCGCCTCCCTGCTCTCGCTGGCCAACCTGCGCGGCATTGCCAAAGCCCGCCTACAGGTAACCCTCGAAATCCTGGACTCGAAAAAGCCCGCCTATACCGGCATCATCACGTTCTTGTACCACTTCCAGGAATAATAGGCTTATCAGAAGAAATAAATTCGTAAATAATTGATGAAAAGGACCGTGCAGCGCTGGCTGCACGGTCCTTTTTGCATACATTCGGCTCTCATTTTCACCTTTTTCTGCTTACTTATGAAACAAGTTTTGCTCTGCCTGGGGCTACTGTTGACCTTGGCATCTCCGCTCCCGAGCGTGGCGCAAGCCCCCAAAGCCGGCGCGCAGCCGCCGCTCATCGACCGCGAACTGCTGTTTGGCGACCCCGAGATTTCGGGCGCCCAGCTCTCGCCCGATGGCAAGTTCCTGTCCTTCATCAAGCCCTATAATGGCACCCGCAACATCTGGGTGAAGGGCCTGAACGAGCCCTTCGACAAGGCCCGGCCCATGACCAACGACCAGGCCCGCCCGGTGCGCGGCTACTTCTGGAGCCGCGACGGCAAGTACCTGCTTTACAGCCAGGACAAGGGCGGCGACGAAAACTTCAACATCTACGCCGTGAATCCGGCCGAGACTTTGCCCGCCGGCCAGGCCGTGCCCACGGCCCGCGACCTCACCGGCCTCAAGGGTGTGCGGGTGCAGGTGGTGAATGTGCCGCTCACCGACCCCAATACGCTCTACATCGGCCTGAATGACCGCGACAAGGCGTGGCACGACCTCTACAAGCTAAACCTGACAACCGGCGAGAAAACCCTGGTGCGCCAGAACAATGACCGCATCGGCGCCTGGGAATTCGACTGGAACGACCAGCTGCGACTGGCCTCGCGCTCGAATCCGGACGGCAGCACCGAATGGCTGCGCGTGGAAGGCGACAAGCTGACGCCGTTCTACAAGACCTCGATTGACGAGCAGAGCAACGTCGTGTCTTTCGCCAAAGACAACAAGCGGGTGTACATGGTCACGAACATGGGCCAGGGCCGCAACCTGGCCGAAATCGTGCTGATGGACCCCGCCACCGGCAAGGAAGAGCCCTTCCAGGCCGACCCACAGAAGCGCGTGGACGTGGGTAACCTGGCCATCTCGGAGAAGACGCACGAACCCATTTTCGTGAGCTTCGAGGACGACCGGATGCGCCGCGTGTGGAAAGACAAGGAGTTTGAAAAGGACTTCAAAATGGCCAGCGCCAAGCTCAGCGGTCTCGACGTATACCCGGTGTCCAACACCACCGACGAGCGGCTGTGGCTGCTCTCGGCCAACTCGGCTACGCAGCCCTCGGTGGCCTACCTCTTCGACCGCCAGACCAAGCAGCTCACCAAGCAGTACGAAACCCGGCCCAAGCTGAAGTCTAGTGACCTGGCCGACATGAAGGTGGTGCGTTACAAGTCGTCGGACGGCCTGGAAATTCCAGCCTACCTCACCCTACCCAAGGGCGTAGCCGCCAAGAACCTGCCGGTGATGATAGTGCCCCACGGCGGTCCTTGGGCACGCGACACGTACGGCTTCAACGCCATGCACCAGTTCCTGGCCAACCGCGGCTACGCGGTGCTGTCGCCCAACTTCCGCGCCAGCACCGGATACGGCAAGAAATTCCTGAACGCCGGCAACGGCGAGTGGGGCCGCAAAATGCAGGACGACCTGACCTGGGGCGTAAAGTACCTCATCGCCCAAGGCATTGCCGACCCCAAAAAGGTGGGCATCATGGGCGGCTCCTACGGCGGCTACGCCACGCTGGCGGGCGTAGCATTCACCCCCGACGTGTACTCGGCTGGCGTGGCCATTGTGGCGCCTTCCAACTTGATGACGCTGCTGAACGCCATTCCGCCCTATTGGGAGGCCGGCCGCAAGCAGATGTACGCCCGAATGGCCGACCCCGGCACCGAAGCCGGCCGAGCCGAGCTGGCGCGCATGTCGCCGCTGACCGCCGCCGATAAAATCAAAACGCCGCTGCTGGTGGTGCAGGGTGCCAACGACCCGCGCGTGAACAAGGCCGAGGCCGACCAGATAGTAGTGGCCCTGCGCGACCGCAACTACCCCGTGCAGTACCTCCTCGCCCCCGACGAAGGCCACGGCTTTGCCCGCCCCGTGAACAACATGGCCATGCTGGCGGCCTCTGAGAAATTTCTATCCAAGCACCTGGGCGGCCGCTTCCAGGAAAGTATGTCGCCGGCCGTGGCCAAGCGGCTGGAGGAAATCACGGTGAACCCAAAAACGGTGACGCTCGTCAAGCAGACGGCCGTGAAGTAACCCTGACTTTCAGCCCAATAAAAAAGCCCGGCCCCAAGTGGACCGGGCTTTTTTATTGGGCTGAAATCAGCTTTAGTAACAACTGATAAAAAGTAGTTCTACCAATGCTAGCTTCGCAGTACACACTCTCTCTTTTCTGCAAAACTGTCTTCCTTATCTCATGTCAAACTCTTCCTCAAAGCCCCGCGCCTTCAGACGCATCTTAACCATTATTCTAGCCCTTGTGCTGCTCCTGGTGGGGGCACTGGCATACGGTTATTGGGGGCAAAAACCCCAGCAAGTGGAAGGTGGGCTAGCTCAATTGCACACCATATTCTCAGCGCACAAAGCCCACATCTGGGAAGTCAAATTCAGCCCCGATGGCGCGCTGCTGGCCAGCGGCAGCATCGATAGCACTGTGAAGGTGTGGAACAAGCAGGGCCAAGTGCTGCTCAATTTGAAACACCCAACCGGGGTCACCACCCTCGAATTCAGCCCCGATGGCAAGACGCTGGCCAGCGGGGGCTACGACCACGTCATCCGCTTGTGGCAGGTAGCCGATGGCCGGCTACTCAGCACCTTGCCCGGGCACGAGGGCACGGTCTGGGCCGTGACGTTCAGCCCCGACGGGCGCACGCTGGCCAGCGCGGGCGAAGACAAGCTCGTGAAGCTCTGGAACCTGGGCAGCGGCACGCTGATTCGCAGCTTGCCCGGCCACCGGCTCAACGTGTGGGGCGTAAAATTCAGCCCCGATGGCCGCTCGCTGGCCAGCAGCAGCTTCGACAACGACATTCGAATTTGGGATACCGCCAGTGGGCAATTGCTCCGCACCCTCACCGGGCATACGGAAGCCGTGTTGAACGTGGATTTCACCGCCGATGGCCGGCAACTGGCCAGCGCCAGCGACGACAAAAGCATCCGACTCTGGGATATGGCCACGGGCCGACTGCTGCGCACATTTAAGGGCGATTCGGAATGCGTGTATTCCCTCGAGTTCAGCCCCGACGACAAGCAACTAGCCGGAGCTTACCGCGACAAAACGGCCCTGGGCGAAATCACGCAGCATTTCCTGGGCCTCTCCCCCACCAACAAAGGCGTGACGGTGCGGATTTGGGACGTGGCTACCGGCCAGCTGCTACAAACCCTGGCCCAACACACCGACGATGCCTACGACGTGGCCTACAGCCCCGACGGCCAGTGGTTGGCCAGCGCCAGCTCCGACAAAACCGTGGACCTGTGGCGGCTCCGGCGCTAGGCCTGCGACTCGAGGTACTCCTCGCCTTGCAGCACCGGGGCCATGTCCTTGGATTCTTCCTCGGTGAACAGGCGCGAGCGAATCAGAAAGCGCACGCCGAGCGGGATTTCCAGCGAGAAGCTGGCTCCCCGGCCCTTCGTGACGTCTACGGTGAGCTGGGTGTGCTGCCAGTACTCGAATTGGCTGGTGCTCATGAAGAAGTCGCAGCCGTGAATCTGGCCCAGCCACACGTCGTTGCCGCCGATGCGGAACTCGCCCTTGGCAAAGCACATGGGCGAGGAGCCGTCGCAGCAGCCGCCGCTTTGGTGGAACATGAGCGGGCCGTTTTCGTCGCGCAAAAGGTCAATGGTAGCCTCAGCGGCTTGGGTAACGAGGACGCGGGGCGTAGCCATGGTTTGAGAAGTTAGTTGGTGGGATTGCGCTGGCCAGGCAGGTAATTTGGCTTGCCGTTAACCGTGGCGCGGCGGTAGACATACACCACGTCTTTGCGCTGCTCGCGCACGTTCACCAGCATAAACGGCGCCTTGCTGCTGCCGCGGCTAACCCAATCGTAGGCTAGCTGGCGCTGGGCATCCCAATAGTACTGGTGGTCGCCAATGCTCGAGATGCTTTTTTGGGCGGCGTTGGGCATGGCGTCGGTGGCCGGAGGTGGCGTGAGGGCCTGCGCATCGTAAGGCCGGGCCTCGGTTTTCAGCAGCACCCAATCCGGGTTCTTGCCGCCGGGCACCGGCAAAAGCTGAGCCTGAGCAATGGAGATGCAACCTAGTAGCGAAAAGGGCAACAGTAAACGCTTCATCTTCATGGATTGGTAGAACCGTTTTGTAAAGACGCAACCTACTGCTTAAAAGACTCTTGGCGGTGAGAATGCGCAAAACCAGGGCGTCATGCTGAGCTTGTCGAAGCATCTCTACTGCTCAACTAATCTTAATTAGTATTGAGGTAGAGATGCTTCGACAAGCTCAGCATGACGTTCCTGATTATTCGCCAATGGAACCCATCAGCTCAGCCCAATTTCGGCCTAGAAGAAGCCCAGCTTCTGCTTGCTGTAGCTGATGAGCATGTTCTTGGTCTGGCGGTAGTGGGCGAGCATCATCTTGTGATTTTCGCGGCCAAAACCGGAGGCCTTGTAGCCGCCGAAGGGGGCGCCGGCGGGGTAGTCGTGGTAGCAGTTCACCCACACGCGGCCGGCCTGAATGGCGCGGGGCATCGTGTACAGCTCGTGGGCATCGCGGCTCCAGAGGCCGGCGCCGAGGCCGTAGAGGGTGTCGTTGGCTATTTCGATGGCTTCATCGTTGTCTTTGAACGTGGTGACGGACAGCACCGGGCCGAAGATTTCCTCCTGGAAAATCCGCATTTTGTTGTGGCCCCGGAAGATGGTGGGCTTGATGTAGTAGCCGTTGGCCAGCTCAGGGTGGTCGTGGAAGTGCGCGTCGCCGCCCACCAGCACCTCGGCACCTTCGGCCTTGCCGATTTCCAGGTAGCTCAGGATTTTCTCGTACTGGTCGTTCGAGGCCTGCGCGCCCATCATGGTGCTGGGGTCGAGCGGGTGGCCGAGTTTGATGGCCTTCACGCGCTCGATGAGGCGCGGCATAAACTCGTCGTAAATGTCTTCGTGGATGAGCAGGCGCGAGGGGCAGGTGCAGATTTCGCCCTGGTTGAGGGCAAACATGGCTGCACCTTCCAGGCACTTATCCAGGAAGTCGTCGTCGGCATCCATCACCGATTTGGTGAAGATGTTCGGCGACTTGCCGCCCAGCTCCATGGTCACGGGTATGATGTTTTCGGCGGCGTATTGCAGGATGAGGCGGCCGGTGGTGGTTTCGCCGGTGAAGGACACCTTCTGCACGCGCTTGTTGCTGGCCAAGGGCTTGCCGGCTTCCAGGCCGAAGCCGTTCACCACATTTATCACGCCGGCGGGCACCACGTCCTGAATCAGCTCCATGAGAATCATGATGCTGGCGGGGGTTTGCTCGGCGGGCTTCATCACCACGCAACAGCCCGAGGCAATGGCGGGGGCCAGCTTCCAGGTGGCCATCAGGAGCGGGAAGTTCCAGGGAATAATCTGACCCACCACGCCCAGCGGCTCCTGAATCACGAGCGACAGGGTGGTTTCGTTCAGCTCGGTGGCCGAGCCCTCTTCGGCCCGAATCACGCCGGCGAAGTAGCGGAAGTGGTCGATGCACAGCGGCAAATCAGCCGCCATGGTTTCGCGGATGGGTTTGCCGTTTTCCACGGTTTCGGCTGCGGCTAGGTGGGCCAGGTTGGCCTCCATAATGTCGGCGATTTTCAGCAGCACATTGCTGCGCGTGGTGGCCGAGGCCTTGCCCCAGGTTTTGAAGGCTTCGTGGGCGGCGTCCAGCGCCAGCTCAATGTCCTCCTTGGTGGAGCGGGCCACCTGGCAGAAGGCCTTGCCATCGATGGGTGAGGGGTTTTCAAAGTACTGGCCTTTGACCGGGGCCACCCATTTGCCGCCGATAAAATTGTCGTAGTGAGATTTGAATTTGGGACGCTCCACCACGGTGGAGGTTGCTTCGAGGGTTTCAGCCATGACGATGTAAAAAGAAAAGGTTGAGTGGGTTAGTTGGATGGTAAAGGTCTCTGAATAACCTTTTGGCGGGTTGTGGTATTGTCTTAAAGTGTGCGGGAATAATCGCAACTTGCCGGAGCAAGCACCCCCATCTGGGGCTACGGTTGCGCCTTTCTGCCCTGTCCTTCTCCCTTGGCGTCCCAAGCGCCGGGGTTAACCCAAATCCCACCCATGCCCACGCGCGTCCATATCCCCGCCGCCGTTGCCCCGCTCACCGTCGAGCGCCTGCACAGCCTCGTCGAAAACCGCACCGTGTACTCCCTTGATGGATTTGAGCTCAACGTTTTTGAAACCCACCAGGCGGCCCACCGCGTGCAGCTGCGCCTCGATGGCCTGGCCCTGACCACCATGCTGCGCGGCAAAAAAGTGATGCACCTGCCCGGCCGCGCCGCCTTCGACTACCTGCCCGGCGAGTCGGTGGTGGTGGACAAGGACGAGCTGATGGAAATTGACTTCCCGGAGGCCTGTCTGTGCCAGCCCACCCAGTGCCTGGCCGTGGCCATAGCGCCCGACACCATCCGCCACACCGTGGACCTGCTCAACGAGCGGTACCCCCGCGCCGAGGCCCACCAGCCCTGGAACCTGCAGCAGCCCGAATACGCCCACCTCACCAACACCCCCGAGCTCACCGATACGCTGGGCCGCCTCGTAGCCGTGTCGCGCACCACCGACGCCAACAAGGACGTGCTGGCCAGCTTCACCCTGCAGGAACTACTCGTGCGCCTGATGCAAACCCAGGCCCGCCAGCTCATTTTCCACGACTACGCCCGCTACCTCACCTCCCACCGCTTCGCTGCCGTGGTCGACTACATCAAGCAGCACTTGGCGGAAAATTTATCCATTGATAAACTCAGCGCGCTGGCTTGCATGAGCAAGGCCACGTTTTTCCGGGTGTTCAAGCGCGAGTTTGGGATTACGCCGGTGGAGTTCATCATCCGCGAGCGGCTGAGCGAGGCCAAGCGACTGCTGCGCCACCCGCTGGCCAGCGTGGCCGAGGTGTGCATGCGGGCAGGGTTCAACAACATCTCCTACTTCCAGGCGCTGTTTAAGAAGTACGAGGGCGTGACGCCCGGGGCTTATAAGAGGCAGATGGTGGCTTAACGCGGACCTCACCTCTATTCCCTCGAAGAGAGACACCAGCCGACGTAGGGGCGGGGCTTGCCCCTGCCCGCTCGTTACCCGGAATCGTTGAAGCGGCGCAGACGACCTGGCGGGGACAAGCCCCGCCCCTACATCTGTGCAGAGGCAAGGTACCGCATCGGGCTCCCCTCTCTATTGGAGAGGGGCCGGGGGTGAGGTTAAAACACCACGCTATACGGCACGTCGGCAAGTCCTTTCACGTCCTCGTGCAGGGCCACTCCCAGGATTTCGTGCACATTAGCCCGGATGCGGTTAGAGAGCTGGGTGAGCGGCAGGTCGTTGCTGTCTTTGCCGAAGGGGTCTTCAATTTCGTCGCCTATCATCTCCACGCCCAGCAGGGCGTAGGCGCCAAACATGGTGATGGGCACCGTCATGTACTCGTAGGTATCGAGCAGGTTGAAGGGCATGATGGCGATGAATACCGAGATAAATCCTTTGATGAAGTAGCTGTAGGAAAAAGGAATGGGCGTGCTTTTAATCCGCTCGCAGGCGCCGGCCACGTCCAGTAGCACTTCGTGGTGCCGCTGAATGGTGAGGAGGTGCGTGGGCAGAATAAGGCCCTCTTGCAGCAGCTGTTCGTAGAATTCCTGCAGTTGAGCCGCAATGCGCGACGGCACATGGCTAACCTGCCGCAGCTGCTCCACATAGCCGCTGTGGGCCTCGCCCAGCTTATGAAATCGTACGCCTCCCCGCAGGTGTCCATCCAGGGCAATGGGGAAGTTGGACAGGAGCTGGGCTAGGTACGTGCGGTTAGCGTAGTCCTCGGCCGGGAGGCGGGCGTGGAGCAGCACGGCCAGGTTGCGGCAGTTATTCACGAGCTGCCCCCAGAGCCGGCGTCCTTCATAAAACCGGTCGTAGGCCGAATTGGTCCGGAACGCCAACAGCAAGCTGAGCATGATGCCCAGGAAAGTAAAAAACTCCTTGTCAACGGTGAAATTCAGCAGGTTGAACTGCACCGCCCCGGCCGTAACCACGGTAGCGTACAGCCCCACCCACAGCACGCGCTTCAGCAGGAGGCGGATGATGCCCGAGGAGCGCAGATGGCGCAGGGCTTCCCACCAATCGGTCGATTTATAAACAATCATGCAGTACAGCCGGCGCGGCAATGGGCCGCGCAGAGGCTAAATTACGCGTCTGCGTAGCTGATGCCTACAATTTCCACCACTTCTTCCTTGGGGCCCAGCTTTAAGGTCACGGTCTTGCCCAGCTTGGCGCCCAGCACCGCCCGGGCAATGGGCGCCACAAACGCTACCTTGCCCTCGGCCAAGTCGGCTTCGTCGACGCCCACGATGGTAAACTTCCGCTCAAAACCGGCCTTGGCGGACGGCGACCCCGGGGTGCCCCCGCTCACCGTGCGCAGCGCGACGGTGGCGCCGAAGCGCACTTCCTTGGGTGGCTGCGTGTGCGGGTCTACCACTTTGGCGCTGGTAATGCGCTCGGTAAGCAGGGCAATGCGGCCGTTGTAGAGCGACAGCCGGTGGGTGCGGTCGGTGTCATTGTCGCGGTTGCCCTCGGCCTGGGCACGCTCGGCTTCCAGGGCTGTGAGCTCGGCGCGGAGCTGCTCGAGGCCGTTGGGCGTGACATAGTTGGGCGTGTCGGGCGGCAGCGCCGCCCGCGGCGGAATAATGGGTGGCTGCTGGGAGTCATCCTCTTTTACAAATCCTCGGCTCATGGTGGGTTGAACGCAGGGGCCATCGGCAGGTTATGGTGCAGGCGTAACCATTGGCGGGTTTTCGCTGTTAGCCCCTTCTGCGTCCTGCGCAGCTTTAGAACCGTTCGCTAGCTTACATGAAAGAATCCCTCGTTGAGAATACGCCTTTATCTATTCCCACTACTTCTCCTACCACCGCCTCCCCTACCGAAACACCAGCTCCGCACCTGCTAGACAATGCGCTGGTGTGGCTCATGGCCATAACCTGCGGACTGGTGGTGGCCAATATTTACTACAATCAGCCGCTGCTCGCCGCCATCGGCCGCACGTTCCATCTTTCGGACAGCAGTGCCAGCCTGGTGGCTACGGCTACGCAGATAGGCTACACGCTGGGGATGCTGTTTGTGGTGCCGCTGGGCGACAAGCTGGAGCGCAAGCGCATGATGCTGCTTATGCTGCTGGGCGCGGCCCTGTGCATGGGCCTGGCCGCCTGGGCCCCCAGCTTTGCGGTGCTGGCGGGCGCGAGCGTGCTCATTGGCATTTTCTCCGCGGTGCCGCAACTGCTGGTGCCCATGGCCGCGCACCTGGCCCCGGAAGCCAGCCGCGGCCGCATTGTGGGCCGCGTGATGAGCGGCTTGCTCATCGGCATCCTGCTTTCGCGCACCGTGAGCGGCTACGTGGGCCTGCACCTGGGCTGGCGCGCCATGTTTGAAATCGGGGCTGGCCTCATGGTGTTGCTCGCCGCCCTGCTGGCCTGGAAACTACCCACCGACCAGCCCACGTTCACCGGTTCCTATGGCTCGCTGATGAAGTCGCTGCTCACGCTCACCCGTGAGCAGGTGCCGCTACGACGCGCCGCGCTGGTAGGTGCCAGCCTGTTTGCCGCCTTCAGCGTGTTTTGGACCACCTTGGCGTTTTACCTCGAAGGCGCCCCTTTCCACTACGGCAGCGATGTGGCTGGCTTCTTCGGCCTGATTGGCGCTTTTGGAGCCCTGGCGGCGCCCCTAGCTGGCAAAACCGCCGACACCAAAGGACCAGATTATACCATTGCAATGGGCATCGTGCTAGCGCTGGTCGCTTACGCCATTCTGGGTTTCGGCGGCCTCTATGTGGCGGGGTTGGTAATTGGGGTCATCCTGCTCGACGTGGGCGTGCAGGCCACGCACATTTCCAACCAGTCGATGATATTCTCGCTGGTGCCCGAGGCCCGCAGCCGGCTCAACACGGTGTACATGACGGCCTACTTTACCGGCGGCTCCTTGGGCTCAATTCTGGGCGGGCTGGCCTGGGTGCACGGCGGCTGGCCCGGCGTGTGCGCGGTGGGCGGGACTCTGACGGCGGTAGCGCTGCTGGTGAGCCGGCGCTATGGGCGGGCGTGAGCAGGAAATAGAGCCCAGCGCAGAGAACCTCACCTTGGGATAGGGAAGCCGGACGAGTGTAGCGCGGACTCTGTAGTCCGCGTCCCTGCGCCGTTCGGGTGTCCGCCTGGGACGCGGACTACAGAGTCCGCGCTACAACCACGCCGCCGTGTCCCTCCCTCTCCGCGGGAGAGGGGCCGGGGGTGAGGTTCCGCGATAGTGCGGTTGCGCCCGCTCAACTAGTCCAGCCGCCCCAAACACACCTGCAGGCTGTGGCGCCAGTGCGGAATGGCCACGCCGAGCTGGGTTTTAGCCTTGGTCTTGTCCATCACCGAATACGTGGGGCGTGTAGCCTTGGTGGGGTATTCCGCCGTGCGAATGGGAACGGTGCGCACAGCCGTTTCGCTCAGCTCGAAAATGGCCGTAGCGAAATCGTACCAAGACGTGACGCCCTCATTGCTGTAGTGGTAGAGGCCGAATTCTTGGCTCCCGGTTTCGATGATGGAGAGGATGCAGCCGGCCAAGTCGATGGCGTACGTGGGCGTGCCTAGCTGGTCCCAAATAATCTTGAGCTCCTCGCGCTCCCGGCCCAACTTGAGCATGGTTTTCACGAAGTTGTTGGCGTATTCGGAGTACAGCCAGCTGGTGCGCAGGATGAAATACTTGCTGGTGTATTCAGGAATTACCTGCTCGCCTTCCAGCTTGGTGAGGCCGTAGACGCTGATGGGCGCGGCTTCGTCGGTTTCTACCAGGGGCTGGTTGCCGGTGCCGGCGAAGACGAAGTCGGTCGAAATCTGGATGAGGACGGTGCCATACTCCCCGCACAACTGGCTGAGGTTGGCCACGCCGTCGCGGTTTATTTTGCGGGCCAGCTCAATTTCGTCTTCGGCTTTGTCCACGGCCGTGTAGGCGGCGCAGTTGATGCAGTAGGCCGGACGGTACTCAGCAAAAACGGCCGCCAGGCCGGCGGGGTTAAGAATATTGGCCTGCTCTTCGGACAAGAACACCATGCCGGGCGTGTTCCGCTCCTGCGCCACGTGCGCCAGGCACTGCCCCAATTGACCCGAAGCCCCAAAAACCAATATGCTACCCATGAACTATGCTGCTTAGTGATATAAGAATAGATGCGCCAGTCGCTGTCGTTACTCAGCAGCCCTGCACTGAAACAAAGCCCAGGGGCCCTATTCGAGCCGCAAGTTAGGGTCCGTAGGCGGGCGCTTGTTCTTAATGGGCTCAAAACGCATTTCACGGGGCTGTTTTTCGCTCAGGTATTTCCAGTAGCGCAGCGGCATGTGGCGGCGGTGCAGCTTCAGGTTTTTGCGCTCTGGAATGTTCACGTGGTCGAAATATGCCTGCCACAGCAGCTTGAATAGCGGCTCCCGCTCGTCGAGCACAGTGGCCGATAGCTGGGTGGACTTTGGCGCCTGGGTAGCCTCAAACTGCACCACGTCGGTGCGGGTCAGGTCGTAGTAGAGGCCGTAGTGGCGGCGGCGGTCATATATCAGCCAGCGCTGGTCGGCGTAGCGCTTGGTGAAGTGGGCGGCGATGAGCGGCAGCACGTCAAAATCGGGCTCGATGGTGGCGTGAAACAGGTCGTCGGTGGTTTTCTCGAAGCGCACGAAAGCTTCCATGCGGTGCTTTTCGCGGAACATCTGCTGGGCCAGGCGCTGCACGCGGCGCACGCTGGCATCGGCATAGTTAGTGGAGATGTCCACGGGCGTGCGCAGGGTCAGGTCCACGTACCGGAAAATGAGCAGCTCGCGGTCGGGCTGCTCGCTCAGAAATACATGGAACAAGCGGGTGCGCGCCTCGGCGTCCATGGTTTTCAGCAGGCCATCCCACACGCGGGCTGCCAGCGCTTCGCTGGTTTCGATGGGCGCAGCCGGCGCAAACAGCCCGCCCTGCACCGCGGCTTCGGGCTGAATGCTGTTGGGCGCGGCCTTGCCGTCGTAAATGGTGAACAGCACCGTGAGCAAGCCCTCAAACGTGCCGTCGTAGGTGTAGTCGCGCGGTGCGCCAGATAGCACCGGCGCCGGCCGGCGGGCCCCGGCCGTGGGCGGAGCGGGGGCCGGCGCCGGGCGGCGCAGCGGGGTGAGGTTGGGCATCGGCAGGGGGCTATTTCAGAAAATTGAGCAGCAGCTCGTTTACTTCATCGGGCATTTCGTGCTGCACCCAGTGGCTGGCGGGCAGGTACGTGAGGCGGGCCTCATCGCACAGGTGCAGGCTCTGCCGGGCCAGGTCGGCTTCCAGGAAAGCGTCGTTTTCGCCCCAAATAATGTGCACCGGCACTTGCACGCGGCCGGTTTTACCGAGCTGGCCCGCGAAGCGGCCGGCTGCGCGGTACCAGTTTATCATGCTGCGCATGGCACGGGGCTGGCTCCACCCCTCCCGGTACGTGTACAGGTCTTGGTGGCTAAACACGCCGTCGGGGCTGGTGCGCAGCAGGGCCTGGCGGGCGGCCCACCAGTTGCGGAGCCGCGCCAGGCCCTCGGGCAGCCACGGCAACTGAAAGAAGAAAACGTACCAGCTTTTGGCAAACTGACGGGGGTTGCTGCGCAGGGCCTGGGCCAGCACCTGCGGGTGGGGCACGTTGAGCACCGCCGCGCGGTGGATGCGGGCCGGGTGGTGCGCCGCCAGGTACCAGGCCACGGCCGCGCCCCAGTCGTGGCCCACCACGGCGGCGGTTTGCGCGCCGGCGGCGTCCATTAGCCCCAGGACATCGGCGGCTAGCTTGTCGATGGTGTAGTCCTGCACGTGGTGGGGCTTGGCGCTGAGGTTGTAGCCGCGCTGGTCGGGCGCCCACACCCGGAAACCCGCCTGGGCCAAGGGGCCCAGCTGGTAGCGCCACGCGTACCAGCCCTCCGGAAAGCCGTGCAGCAGCAACACCAGCGGCCCGGCGGCCGGCCCGCTTTGGGCCACGTGCAGCTGCAAGCCGTTGGTGGGCACCTGCTGGTGTTCGACGGGGTAAGCCATGAGCCCAATACCGGCGCCGGTGCCCGGAAGTTGCGCTAGGCGGCCTGCTGGGCGTCGCCGTCGGCCATGCGCGCCATGGCCCGGGCGCGGGCATCGTCGTGCATCTGGCGCACCAAGGGCATGAGTTCGCTGATGCGGCAGCAGCACGAGAGGCGGGCTACTTTATCGGAGGCCGGGGTGCGAGCGGGCTGGGGCTGGCGGTGAATAACTTTCATAACGGAGAAAAAAATGTCGTGCTGGACGCCGCCCAGGCTGCTTTTCTGCAGCGGCGAGGGGCCGTTCGAAAAAAGGAGGTC
This sequence comes from Hymenobacter plasmatis, assembly GCF_020711255.1. Classification (GTDB taxonomy): domain Bacteria; phylum Bacteroidota; class Bacteroidia; order Cytophagales; family Hymenobacteraceae; genus Hymenobacter. The sequence goes on along the minus strand of NZ_JAJFAW010000001.1, from coordinate 267,851 downwards.
GTAGTTCATGTCGATTAGGAAGCCTGGGCGAATAAGTCGAGCTGCTGCGTGACCAGGGCCGAACGCACCGAGCCGGCGCCGAACAGAATCTGGCGGCGCACCTGCTGCTCGCTCAGCTCGCCGATGATGGGCTGGTGCTCGCCCTGGCAGGTAAGGAAGTATTTGGCCCGCTTGAGCACCACGCCCAGCTGGCGGAGAGTTTCCATGTTGAGGGTGGTGAAGCGGCGGGCGGCCACGATTTTTTTGGCCGAGCGCGCGCCCACGCCGGGAATGCGCAGTATCATTTCGTACTCGGCCGTGTTCACGTCCACCGGAAAGACGTGGCGGTTGCGCAGGGCCCAGGCCAGCTTGGGGTCAATCTCAAGGTCGAGGTGCGGGTGGGCCGGGTCGAGGATTTCGTCGGCGTGGAAGCCGTAGAAGCGCATCAGCCAATCGGTCTGGTACAGGCGATGCTCCCGGATTACGGGCGGCTGCGTCACCTGCGGCAGGCGGGCGTCGTCGGTCACAGGGATGTAGCCGGAGTAGTACACGCGCTTTAGCCCGTAGCCCTGGTAGAGCGAGTCGGTGAGCTTGATGATTTGCAGGTCCGTTTCGGCGCTGGCGCCCACGATGAGCTGCGTCGTCTGGCCGGCCGTGGCGAAAGAAGGCACCTTCTTGAACAGGGCCTTCTCTTCTTTATTCTGAGCAATGCCGTCCCGAATCTGGCCCATGGGGGTCAGGATTTCCTGGTAGTTCTTCTCCGGCGCCAGCGTGGTGAGGGCCAGCTCCGAGGGCAGCTCAATATTTACGCTGAGGCGGTCGGCGTAGAGGCCAGCTTCCTGAATCAATTCTTCCGAAGCGCCCGGAATGGTCTTGACGTGGATGTAGCCGTTGAACTTGTGCTCGGTGCGCAGCTTTTTCACAATGCGCACCAGCCGCTCCATGGTGTAGTCGGGGCTCGAGAAAATGCCGGAGCTCAAGAATAGCCCTTCGATGTAGTTGCGGCGGTAGAAGTTGATGGTCAGGTCCACCACTTCGTCCACGGTGAAGGCGGCGCGCTTCACGTCGTTGGAGCGGCGCGACACGCAGTAGGCGCAGTCGAAAATACAGTGGTTGGTAAGCAGAATCTTGAGCAAACTCACGCAGCGGCCGTCTTCGGTGTAGCTGTGGCAGATGCCCATGCCCTCGGCGTTGCCGAGGCCCTTGTTCTCGTTTTTGCGCTTGCCACCGCTGCTGCTGCACGAAGCATCGTACTTCGCGGCATCGGCTAATATGCTTAGTTTCTCTTGAATGCGCTCGTTCATGAGGAATGGCTGGCTTTCCGCCTTAAAAGTAGTTAACAGCGGCCATATAGACGCAAAGTGTTAAGCTAATTTTTTTGGTAATAGTTTCTTTTTCTTGAAAAAGAAATGATAGTCCAATGCTGATTTTTTAGCAAAGAAGTGGCGTGTATACGCTGGCCCCGGCTCCTTTTCGTAATTTGCAGCGTTGCGCCCCATTATGAGCTTTCGCGGTTGTGTCCTGTTGGTCTTTGTTTGGCTTGGCCTGGGCGCCCGCGCGGCTCAGGCGCAGACGTTTGACCCGCGCTCGGCCGTGCCGCCCGACTCCCTCAAGGCCAGCGAGGAAATCCTGCCCCACCGCGCCGACTCCCTCCGCCAGCGCTTCGACGAAGAGCGGGTCATCAACCGCCTCAAAGCCTACTCGCGCCGCAAGACCATTGCCGGCCGCGCCGTCTCGGCGCTGTTCAATTTCACCCAGCGCAAGGAAGAGCAGGCCGGCCTCGACGCCGTGCTGCTGGACCGGCAGTTCGACCGCCACAACTTCAAAATTGTGCGGCGCGTCGACATCCGCACCCTGGACGCCTTCGGCTACAGCCTCACCGACTCGACCAAGGTGCCGCGCACGTTTTGGGAAAAGTCGGGCAACACGCTCCACATCAAAACCGCCCGCTCCCGGGTGCGGCAGGTGCTGCTGTTCCGGCCGGGGCAGCCGCTGGAGCCCCAGGCCCTGGCCGAATCGGAACGCCTGCTGCGCCAAACGCCCGAAATCCTGGACGCCCGCGTGCTGGTGAACGAACTCACCACCACCCGCGACAGCGTCGACATTGAGGTGCTCACCACCGACGTGTTCAGCATCACGGCCGGCTACGAGTTGGGCTCGGCCACGTCGGGCCTCATCACCTTCGGCGACGAGAACTTTCTGGGCCAGGGCCACCAGCTCAAGAATGCCTACCGCTACGGGCGCGGCCTGAGCACCGAAAACCACGAACAGCCCCAGCAATGGTCGTACGAGGGCAGCTACACGGCGCCGTTTCGCAACTTTGTGTATGCTCAGGCCCGCTACCGCAACGAGTACAACTACCGCTCGGGCGGGGTGTCGGTGCAGCGCGACTTCTACTCGCCCCGGGCCCGGTATGCGGGGGCGCTCAACCTGAACAGCTACAGCCAGAACATCGCCTTCACCGCCCCGCCCCCGGGCGAGCCCTACCGCTACCACCCGCTGCGCTACACCGTGCAGGATGCCTGGGTGGGCCGGGCCCTGCGCCTGCGCTCCTACGACTTGGGCTACGAAAACCCCGGCCGCGTGATTCTCTCGGCCCGGGTGTACCACACCGCCTACAGCACCATTCCGCAGCCCGACCCCGACCTGGTGCTGCAAAACCCGCCTAACTTCCGCAACAGCACCCTGCTGCTGGGCACGGTAGGCTATTCCGTGCGCCGCTACTATAAGGACCGGTACCTGTTTGGCTTTGGCCGCACCGAAGACGTGCCCACCGGCACGCTGCTCAGCTTCACGGCCGGCTACGACCTCAACAGCGTGGTGCCGCGCCGCTACATGGACGTGCGCCTGGCAGCGGCCGGATTCAGCACGGGCAGCGGCTACCTATACGCCGCCGCCGACCTGGGCACGTACCAGTTGCTGAAAGACCACAAGTGGGAACAAGGCCTGCTGTCCACCGAATTCACCTCGTTTACCAAGCTCTACCACTTCGGCAACTGGCAGTACCGGCACTTCCTGAGCAGCCGGGCCACCGTGGGCTTCAACCGCCGGCCAGGCGAGTTCCTACAGGGCATCACCAACGAGCGCGGCCTGCGCGGCTTCTCGCCGGGGCAGCCCATTGCGGCCACCAGCCGCTTTGTGGTCAACTACGAAACCACGCTGTTTACACCGCTCTCGCTGCTGGGCTTCCGGCTGGCAGGCATTGCCTTTGCCGATGCGGCCTGGGTGAGCGACCGGCCCCGGGGTGGCTCGCCCTTCAGCGGCGCGCCCTATACTGGCTTCGGGCTGGGCCTGCGCTTCCGCAACGAGTTTACGGCCCTGCGCACCTTCCAACTACTGATTGGCTACTACCCGCGCGGCCTGAACTCGGCCACCGGCGTGCGCTTGTTCGAGACCTCGCGCGAAACCGTCACCTTCACCGACTTTGGGCTGGGCCAGCCCGGCACGGGGCAGTACCAGTAAGGGCAGGGTGCCGAAATAAAAACGGGGTAGAGGCCTCACGCTCATTGCTAAGCGTGCGGCCTCTACCCCGTTCTTGTTTTCTTAGAAAGTGCCTTCTACCGCTCTGTATTGAAGGAGATGGGCACAGTGCAAGCCACGCGCACGGGCTGGCCGTTTACGCGGCCGGGCTCCCAGGCGGGCATCAGCCACACCAGGCGCAGAGCCTCGTCATTAAGGCCGTTGCCGGGGCCACGCACCACGTGCGCATCCTGCACTTTGCCCTCGGCATTGAGTACGAAGTTGACGTACACCTTACCGGAAATGTGGCGCTGTATCGCCTGGGCGGGGTAACGAATCGACTTGGTGAGGTAAGCGGTGAAGGCTTTGTCGCCACCCACGAACTGGGGGCGCACCTCGGGGTTGATGTACACCGAATCGGGGTATACGGCGGGCTGCATTGCCGTCATGGGCACAGCCAGGGTACCTGGTGTGGCCGCCGGGGCTGCCGCCGGGGTTGCCACTTTGGAGCTCACCTGAGCCAGGGTCTGCCCTTTGGCTACTACCCCAGATAAGGCGATGAAAGCCAGAAATGCATGGAAGCGTAAAGATTGAAGCATGCTAGTAGAGGTTTAAGTTAAGAATCAAAAGCAAGTCAAAAATTCATTCTATGAATTAACAACGAATTTCTCCAGAAGCTGGATTTAAGCAAATTGTCTTTTCAGTGGAATAGCTAAATAGTAAGATAGAATATGTTGATAGAGCTACGGATTGCATTTGGCTTCAAATGGATGCAATTGATGATGCAATATATAACTCTTGCCCTCACATTTCAATATTATCTTTTTGTACCTTTTGCACTTAGCTAATTTGAACAACTACTATATTTCAACGGTTTTATTGCACATTTCCACAAAATTCTAAGCAAACACTTGCCTAGGGCTAATTGAAGCCATACATTTATCATCGTTAATCGACGATAAACGAAATATCTTTCTGTATGGCTTTCCACAAACGCGAGCAGTTCACCGCCGCCGAGCAAGAAATCGCAGTTATCGCCAAAGCCCTGGGGCACCCGGCGCGGGTGGCCATCCTGCAGCTGCTGGCCCAGCGGCAGTCGTGCGTGTGCGGCGAGCTGGTAATGGAGCTGCCCATCTCGCAAAGCACCGTGTCGCAGCACCTCAAAGAGCTGAAAGCGGCCGGCTTGGTGCAGGGCGAAGTCGACGGCCCGCGCGTGTGCTACTGCATCGACCGGGCCGGCTGGGACCGCGCCCGCCAGCTCCTCGGCAACCTATTGGCCGAGTTGCCGCTGCCTGCGGCCGGCTGCGCCTGCTAGAATCCCCCTCCCCTTTTCTCCTTTCATCTTATCCCTTACACGTCATGGAAGCTTCTGTTTTTCCCCGCATGCACGTCTCGCTGTACGTGTCCGACCTGACCGCCACGGTCAACTTCTACACGGCTTTTTTTGGGCAGCCGGCCGCCAAGATTAAGCGCGGCTACGCCAAGTACGTGCTCGACAAGCCCTCGCTGATTATATCCTTCGTGGAGAACCCCGACCGCGTGCAAAGCCACTTCGGCCACCTGGGCTTCCAGGTAGAAACGGTGGAGGAACTGGACGAGCGCCTGGCCGTGGCCCGCAAGGCCGGCCTGGTGAGCCGCGAGGAAATGGGCACCAGCTGCTGCTACGCCAAGCAAGACAAGTTCTGGGTAAACGACCCCGATGGCGTGGAGTGGGAAGTGTACTACTTCCACGCCGACGCCGAGTTCAACGACCCGCGCTACCAGGAAGAGTATGACTCCGCCAGCGGGAACAGCCAGTGCTGCATCGCGCCGGCCAAGCAAGCCGCCCCAGCCGCGGAAGAAGTGCTAACGACTGCACCCATGGCTTTCACGCTCGTTGAAGCGGCGCCCGCTACGGCCACAGCCACCGCATGCACGCCTGGCGGAGGCTGCTGCTAATCAGCCGACAGTCATCTGTTCGACGTCCATCAAGTGTCTGTCATGCTGACGAAGGAAGCATTTTCTCACGCCCGGACGGCTCGTTTAGCGGCGATAAGATGCTTCCTTCGTCAGCATGACAGAGAATTTGCGGGACAAATAATGTGAGAGATGCTCACCCAAATAAGGCAAACACCAATCACCTTTCAGCTCAATTTACCCATGAAAATCCTGCCCATGACTGCTGCCCAATGGCCTGCCGTGCGCACCATTTATGCCGAAGGCATGGCCACGGGCAATGCCACGTTCGCCACCGAGCCGCCCACCTGGGAAGAGTGGAATGGCAGCCACCTACCCACCTGCCGGCTGGTGGCCGTAGCGGATGCTGAGCCGGAAACGGTATTGGGCTGGGCCGCACTAACTCCCGTTTCGGGGCGCTGCGTGTATGCGGGCGTGGGCGAGGTGAGCGTGTACGTAGCCGATGGCGCCCGCGGGCAGGGCGTGGGACGAGCCTTGCTGGCAGCCCTGGTAACGGAATCTGAGCAAAACGGATTGTGGACGCTGCAAGCCGGCATTTTCCCGGAAAACGCGGCCAGCGTGCACTTGCACGAGGCCAATGGCTTCCGGCAAGTGGGCCGGCGCGAGCGGATTGGGCAGCTGCACGGGCAGTGGCGCGATACCCTGCTGCTCGAGCGCCGCAGCGCGGTAGTGGGCGCGGCCCCGCTCGCTTCGTGAAGCTTCCGCTGCGCCACTGCCTGCTGGCCGAGGCCTTGGGCACGGCCGTGCTGCTGGCCTTTGGCACCGGGGCGGCCGTGGTGAACGAGCAGACCCACGCTCTGGGCCACGGCGGCGTAGCGGCGGCTTTTGGGCTGGTGGTACTGGTGCTGATTCAGAGCCTGGGCGCCGTGAGCGGCGCGCACGTGAACCCGGCCGTGACCGTGGCCTTCTGGGCGGCCGGGCGCTTTCCGGGGGCGCGGGTGCTGCCCTACGTGGGCGCCCAGCTGCTGGGCGCGCTGGCGGGTAGCGGCCTGGTAAAGCTGCTGGCCACCGAAGGCTCTACCCTGGGCGCCACCCTGCCGGCGCACGGCCCCAGCCAAGCGTTTGGAATTGAGCTGGCCCTCACCTTCTGGCTGATGCTCGTGATTCTACGCGTCACGGCCGGGGCTAAGGAAGAGGGTTTGCTGGCGGGCCTCACTATCGCGGCCACCGTGGGGCTGGAAGCCTTGGTGGCTGGGCCCCTCACCGGCGCTTCCATGAACCCGGCCCGCTCCTTCGCGCCGGCCTTGCTCAGCGGGCATCTGACTGATGCCTGGCTGTATGTAGTGGCTCCACTGGCCGGCGCGCTGCTGGCCGTGGCCTTCGACCGATTATTGCAACTTAAACCAACCCTTGATACCCCCTCGACCCCATGACCAGCTTCCTTTTTGTGTGCATCGAAAACGCCAACCGCAGCCAGATGGCGCAGGCTTTTGCCACCCTGCACGGGGGCGGGCAGGTAGCGGCCTACAGCGCCGGCTCGCGGCCGTCCGGGGTTATCAACCCCAAAGCCATTGCGGCCATGGCCGAGTTGGGCTACGACCTGAACGCTCACGCCAGCAAATCTCTCGACGAGGTGCGCGACATGGAATTCGACTACGTGGTGACTATGGGCTGCGGCGACGCTTGCCCGTTCATTGCGGCCAAGCACCGCCTCGACTGGCAGATATCGGACCCCAAGCACCTGGAGCCGGCCGAATTTCGCCAGGTGCGCGACCTGATTGAGCGGCAGGTGCTCGACCTCCTGGCTCAGGCCGGCGTACAACCGGTGCCACAGGCCCGCTAGCCCACTGCCTGAAGTTGGGCTCGTTGGGCTGCGCCAATCCGCCGCATGGCTTTCCGTGCCGTAGCCCCGACCTTTGCCCTCCACCTAATTACTTTTTACCCGATGGCCAGCCTCCTCCTCGGCGATTACAACGACCTCGAAGTAGCCCGCGAAACCAGCGTCGGCCTGTACCTGACTTCCGACGACGGCGACCTGCTGCTGCCCAATAAGTACGTGGAGCCCGGCACCCGCGTGGGCGACATCGTCCGCGTATTTGTGTACCGCGACTCCGAAGACCGCCTCATTGCCACCAACCTGCGGCCGCTGGCGCTGGTGAATTCCTTTGCCGCGCTCACCGTACGCGACCACGGCCCGGCCGGCGCGTTCCTGGAGTGGGGCCTCGAAAAAGACCTGCTCCTGCCCTTCCGCAACCAGCGGCGCGACCTGCGCACCGGCGACCGCGTGCTGGTGTACGTGTACCTCGACGAGGAAAGCGACCGGCTGGTGGCCTCCACCAAGTGGAAGCAGTTCCTGAGCAACGAGCCCTTCCCCGGCGAGCCCGGCGATGCCGTGCGCCTGCTCGTGGCCGACGAAACCGAGTTGGGCTACCCCGTCATCGTGAACGGCACCCACCAGGGCCTGCTGTTTCACAACGAAGTATTCCGCCCCCTGCGCCTGGGCGAGCAGCTGCCCGGCTTCCTGCGCCAAGTGCGCGCCGACGGCAAGCTCGACGTGCGCCTCCAAAAAGAAGGTTACGGCGAAGTAGAATCGGCCACGGACACGCTGCTCAAAGCCATTCAGGCCGCCCCCGGCGGCCGCCTGCCCCTCGGCGACAAAAGCCTGGCCGAAGACGTGTACCGCCGCGTGGGCATGAGCAAAAAGGTGTTTAAGAAAGCCCTGGGTGCCCTTTTCCGCCAGGGCTTGGTTCTCCTTGAGCCAGAAGCAACTGTGTTGAAATAGAGCAAAGAAGCTCCCCTCCTTACCAACCGAAGGTCAGCGAAGCTAAGGAGGGGATGTTTTCGCGCAGCGAAAACGGGGTGGTTGAGCCGTTGAACGATGGCAGAACGTTAGTTAAAGGACTCGATTTAGCAGGCCCGTCAACCCTGCGCTTGATTAGTCGTTCTTAGCAAGTCGTTCGGGTGTCGTTCAACGGCTCAACCACCCCCGTTGCCGCTTCAGCGGCAACATCCCCTCCTTGGTAAGGAGGGGAGTTTTTTCGTTCTGCACTCTGCTACTTATGCGCAAAACAGCTTTACTCGCCGGGGCCACGGGCCTTATTGGTTCGCACTTATTGCCGCTGCTGCTGGAATCGGAGCGCTACGCCAAGGTAATTGTGGTGGGGCGCAAGCCACTGCCGCTGCAGCACCCCAAGCTGACGCAGGTGGTGACCGACTTAGACAAGCTGCAAGACGTGCGCCTGCAGCTCATTGCCGACGACGTGTTTTGCTGTCTGGGCACCACTATGAAGCAGGCTGGCTCGAAGGAAGCCTTCTACAAAGTGGATTTCCTGTACGTGGTGACGCTGGCGGCGCTCACGGCGGGCAATTTCGCGGCGCAGTTTATGGTGATATCCAGCCTCGGGGCCGACCCCGAATCGCGGGTGTACTACAGCCGCGTGAAGGGCGAAATGGAGGAAGCGGTACGCCAGGTGCCGTTCCGGGCCATCCACATTTTCCGGCCGTCGCTGCTGCTGGGCGAGCGGCCGCAGCCCCGCCTGGGCGAGCGGCTGGGGGCTGTGTTGCTGCGGGTGCTGAGCCCCTTGCTGCGCGGCCCGCTGCAGAAATACCGCCCCGTAACCGCGGATGCCGTGGCTGCGGCCATGCTGCACGCTGCCGAAGACGATGGCGGCGGCGTGCGGGTGCATTTGTCGGATGAAATAGCGGCAGAAGCCCGGGCAACGCAGAAAGTTTAGCGCGAATGGCTTAGTTTTGTCCAAATACTAGTCCATTACCATTCAGCTTTACATGAAAAACATACAGTTCAGGTTTCTTTTCCTCCTGCTCCTCCTGCCGGGCTTCATGGCCCAGGCTCAATCCAAAAAGAAAAGCAGTGGCGGCGGTGGCAGCAGCAATTCGGGGTATAACACCGGTATTGGTCTGCGCGGCGGCGGCTACTCTTCGGGACTTACCATCAAACACTTCCTGAGCGGTAAGAACGGGGTGGCCATCGAAGGTTTGCTCACGACAGAGTACAAAGCCCGCGGTGCCCGCCTCACGGTGCTGGGCGAGAAGCATATCGGCGTTCCGGATGCTAAAGGCCTGCAGTTCTACTATGGCGCCGGTTTCCACGCCGGAGCCTACCAAGGTCGCTACTACTTCGCCGATGACCGGTACTACTACAAGGGCCACGGCAACAACTACTACCTCGTGCACGGTGACTACCGCTACGACGACGCCACGTACGTAGCCTTCGGCGCCGACCTGATTCTGGGCCTGGAATACAAGCTGCAGGACCTGCCGTTCGTAGTGGGCGTTGACTACAAGCCCTTCTTCGACGTCTTCAACGGCTACACCGGCTTTTATAACGACGCCGCCATCAGCCTGCGCTACACGTTCTAGCCCAACTCTAGCTTCCGCCTGTCATGCAGAGCGCCGTTTGTCATGCTGACGAAGGAAGCATCTTATCAAGGCTCAACGATTTCTTCTGCGGTGACAAGATGCTTCGCTGCGCTCTGCATGACAGACGCCAGCTCAACATGATGTTCTATTCAGCATGACAGTCGATTTGCAACGAAGCAATGTTTGTTGAGCCAAAACAACAAAAAGCCCCGCCAGATTCTGGCGGGGCTTTTTGTTGAATATTAGAAACAGATAATATACTATTGCAGCCGGCCACTGAGCCCAAGAGTTACTTTATCTGCTTTAGCCTGCTCCTCATGAATATTGCTCCGGCCCTGTTTTACGCGCTCTGCATTCTGCTGCCGGTGGTGGCTACCGGCGTGGGCCTGGTGGCCGGTGGGCCATGGCGCCGCGTGTACGTACTCGGCAGCCGGCTTTTGCTGGGCGCGCTCATGCTGGGCGGCGGGCTCTACAAGCTCTCCGACAACCATATCCCCGGGCTGATGGGCCCGCCAATGAACCACGCGTTTCTAGCCAAGTACAGCCTCGAAATCTTTGCCCAATTTATTGGGGTGGCACAGTTGCTGATTGGGCTGTTGCTGCTCTCGGGCCGGTTTGCGCTGCTGGGAGCGGTGCTGCTGGTGCCCATGTGGCTCAACATCATCTTCCTCACCTGGTCGCAGCACTGGGTGGGCACGCCCTTTCTCACCACCGGCTTCTTGGTGCTCAACCTGGGCCTGCTGCTGCACGACTACCCGCGGCTGAAGTGGCTGCTCTACCCGCCCGCCGATGCGCCGGCACTACGCGCCCAGCGCCTGCAAACCGCCCCGCGGCCCGTGGAGCTGCTGTGGTGGCTGGGAGCCGGCGTTGTGGTTATCGGCAGCCTGCTCTACCCCGTTTCGCTGCGCACCATGACCAGCACCATGCTGCTCGGCGCGACCCTGCTGCTGGGGGCTACCGCTTGGCACTACTTCCTGAAACGCCAGCAGCGGGTGCGGCAGTAGAACCCCAAACTGGACCGCAGTAATAACCCGAAACTATCTGTAGCTTACTGCCCCAAGCCCATTGCCCGGCAGCAGGCTAGTGGCAACCCTCAAATCATAAAAAGACTCGACGTGGCGCATGTAATTCCGATACTCCGAATTTTTGACTACGACAAGGCCCGGGAGTTTTACATGACGTGGCTCGGCTTCCGGATAGAGTGGGAGCACCGGCCGGAAGGCAGCCCCGCCTACCTGCAAATTGCGCGCGGCGACATCACGCTGCACCTTTCGGAACACTCCGGCGACTGCTCGCCAGGGGCCCGGGTATTCATCGATGATTTCCAGGAATTGTATGCCTTTCACCGCCAGCTGGAGGCAAAAGATTACAAGTACAACAAACCCAGCATTGTGACGCCTTCCTACGACCCAACGGCCATGGAAATGACCGTCACCGACCCGTTTAGCAACCGCCTGACCTTCGTGGAACGCCAGTAGTCCGCTCACTCACAGCCCCATTTCCTGCGAGTGCCGCAGCGCGTCGCGGCTGTGCTCAAAGTAGCACGTTTCCACGCCGGCTTGGCGGATTTGGGCCAGGGCAGCCTCGGCGGCGGGGCGGCCCCCGGCGTGCACCTGCCGCAGGTACACTACCCGGATGCGGCCGGGGAAGTGCTTCACTACTTCGGCGTAGATGCCCGGGTCCTGCTGGGAGTCGTCGCCGAGCAGGCCGAAGCGCTGGCCGGGGCAGGCCTCGAGAATGCGCACGATGCGGTCGAGCTTGGTGGCGTGCTTGTTTTGGCCGGTGTGCCGGAGTTGGCTCAGGCGCTTGAGCTGGCTGAGCTGGAACACACCCTTGGGCAGGTGGTTGTGGGCCGTAAACTCCAGAATGAAATCGTAGAGGTTCCACTCGCTGCTCGAAACGTAGAAAAAGGCGTTGGGCCGCTCGGGCGTGGCGGGGCCGGCCTGGGCCAGCCACTGGTAGTGGGCCGCCACGTCGGCGAAGGGCGCGCGGCTGCGGGCATTGCGGCTCAGCAGCACCCACAGCCGCTGCCAGCGCGTGGCCGAGTGCGAGACCAGAAAGGTGTCGTCGATGTCGGAAATAAAGGCGAGGGGTGTTTCGTAGGGCACGTGCACCTCGGCGGTGGCATGGGCCAGCGGGGTGCCGGTGTCAATGTCGAGCAGCTCGGCGGTGGCCGGGTGCCAGCCGGCTGGCAGCGGCGTGGGTAGCGGTATTTCCAGGCGGAAGAAGCCGTCAGCATCGGTGCGGGCGCCGGCGGTGTGGCCGGCCACGGTCACGCGCACGGGCACCTCGGCCCAGGGCCGCACTATAAACAGGCGCAGCAGGCCCCAGGCGTTGGCCCAGAAATTGGGCCGGTAATGGGTGCGCGGCAGTGGGCTTTGCCGGAAGGCGTGCCCCTGCACCACCACGCAGCCGGGGCTGCCGAAGCCGCGGTACAGCTTGAGGGTGGGCCGCCGGGTGAGGCGGAGCCGGGCCAGGAGTTTTTCGGTCATCGGGAAAGAGATGTTCGGCTGCGAGGCCAGAAAAACCGTTACGGCGAAGAAGATGAGTTAGATGGGTTTTGCTGGAATTAACCGTAACCTCAGCTCAACTTGCGCCCCGCCACTTCCCCGCCGCATATGCCCTCCCCTTCGTCCCTGTGCTTTCTGTTCGTCGTGAATCCCGCCTCGGGCAGCGCGGAGAAGACCGATTGGGCCACCACCATCGCCGACTACTTTGCGCCCTTGCCCCACACCGCCGAGGTGCTCACCCTCACCGGCCACGACGATGGTCCCGCCTTGCAGGCCCGCATCGCCAGCCAGCGCCCCCACCGCCTGGTGGCCGTGGGCGGCGATGGCACCGTGAAAATTGTGGCCGCCGAGGCCATTGCTGCCAACCTGCCCCTGGCCGTGCTGCCTGCTGGCTCGGCCAACGGCATGGCCAAGGAGCTGAACCTGCCCTCCGCCCCCACCGAGGCGCTGCGCATCGCCGTGCACGGCACCGAAAAAGCCGTGGATGTGCTCTACCTCAACGGCACCGACCTCTGCCTGCACCTGAGCGACATTGGCCTCAACGCCCAGCTCGTACGCTATGCCCAAAACCAGAACTGGCGCGGCATGCTGGGCTACGCGCGGGCCGCGTTCTGGTCGCTGCTGCGGCGGCGCCTGATGCGGGTGCGCATTCAGTGCGACCACGAGCAGGTGGAGCGCACCGCCTTTATGGTGGTGCTGGCCAACGCCCGCGTGTACGGCACGGGCGCCACCATCAACCCCAACGGCGACGTGTCCGACGGCCGGTTTGAGGTGGTGGTGCTGCGCCGCCTGGTGGGCCGCGAGCTACTGAAAATGTTCTGGCGCTTCCAGCCCTTCAACCCCACCGCGGTGGAAATATTCAGTACCACCACGGTGAGCCTGGAAATCACCCGCCCCGTCGACTTTCAGGTAGACGGCGAATACCGGGGCAAAACCACCCGCGTGGACGTGGAAATCCGGCCGGGCGCGCTGCGCGTGCTGGTGCCTGATTCGGTGGCCTAGTCGCGCTTCACGCCCATGCGCTCCACGGTTTCGCCCTCGAAGTCGAACTCGATGAGGATGGCTGGCTCCGTGCCCACCACCCAGCCGTCGTGGCCGGGCGCAATGGCCACGGCCTGCGGCGCCACAAACCGCTCAATGGTGCCATCGGCGTACTGAATGTCGATTTCGCCGCTGGCCAGGAAGCCCACGTGGGCGTGCATGCACATGGGGGTGCCCACAATGTCCTTCAGGTTGCTGGACCAGCGAAAGCCCTTGGGGTACACGATGCGCTTAACGCGCGCATTGCCGGTTTTCACCACATCGACTTGCACACCGCCTACTTCGCGGCGCACGGCCCCCTTCATCGGGGCAAGGAGGGTTGTTGTATCCATGCCCTAACCTACAAATTAAAAACCAGTTAGCCCAATTCAATTTTGCAGCGGCGGCTTCAATAACGCCGGAGAATGGACCGGCGTTATTGAGTTGCGTGCGCCTGGGTTGAGCTACTTTTTGGCCGTTGGGGCCAAAGGCGCAGCCACGACCACGGTGTTGGCTGGCAACGGAATTTCGCGGGCGGTTTCGAATTGGCCCGGCTCGGTGGCAGTTTCTTCCACCCGGCGCTGCACCACGCGCAGGCGGTGGCCGTCCACGCTCAGCACGGCCAGGTCGGAGCTGGTGCCCGACGAGGCGTGGTAGCTGCGGAAGCCCATGAGCATGCCGCCGGGAAAGCCGGCGAGCTTGGCTTTGGTGGCATCCACCACATCGGGCAGGGCCGCAAACTTGCCCAGGTCAATATCGAGGGGCTTGGCGCCCTGCAGCACGAGGTGGGCGCTGGTTTTGGGGTGGTTGGGGTCGTCGGGATTCGGCGCGGGCTTGAATTTGAACGACATTTTCAGCGTCTCGGCTTCGCGCAACGCGGGGGCGGCGGCCGGGGCTGCCGCTACGCCATCGGCAGCCGGCGCAGTATCGGCGGCAATGGCCGAATCGGGACGAGCGGTTTCCGCGGGGGTTACGGCTGGCGCCTGGGCCGTGGGGGCCGCCGCGGCAGGAGCAGAAGTAACGGGAGCAGTCTGGTTGCAGCCGGCCAGCAGCAGGGCGGCGCACAGGGGCAAATACAATTGTTTCATGCAAGAAATCAAGCAGGAACCCAACGCGGGTTTAGTTGCCGTAAGATTAAGCAAAATTGAGCAGCTAGCGCCTGCTGTCGTCCGCATTTTGGGGCCCGGCAGTGCGCGTAGCCAGCAGCCCCAGCAGCGGGCCGGGCGCCAGCAGCAGAAACAGGTAGCGCGCATCTGCGTGCGCCTGCAGCGCGGCGAAGCTCTGCAGGCTGACAATGGTGAGGGCAAACCCCAGGCAGGTAACCAGCGTGAGGGCCGTGCCCGTGGCCGTAGCCGGAGCCCGCTGTGCCACCAACGCCGAAAACTGCGGCGAATCGGCCACCACGGCCATGCCCCACACCAGCACCGCCACCCCAAAAGCGGGCCGCGGCAAGGCCAGCAGCAGCGGGCTGAGCAGGCAGCAGGCGCCCGATACCGCCAGCGCCGCCCGGGCCGTGCGCAGGCTGCCGAAGCGCTGGGCCAGGTAGCCACCCACCACGCAGGCCGGCGCCCCAGCCGCAATCAGCCCGAAGGCCCAGCCAGGGCCAAACGGCCCTGACTCGGGGTGCAGCCGGGCGTGCGTGACCAGCAGCAGCGGCACAAAAGCCCAAAACGTGTACAGCTCCCACATGTGCCCAAAGTAGCCCAACGCCGCCCGCCGAAACGGCCGCTCCCGGAATACCTGCCACGCCGTGCCCAGCTGTAGCCGCGCCCCGGGCCGCCGGTACGGCCCGTTGGGCACCAGGGCCCACAGCAGCAGGCCGCCCGCCAGCGCCAGGCCGGAGGTAGCCAGCACCACGGCTTTCCACTCCACATCGGCGGCCAGCAGCCGCAGCAGGTGGGGCAGCGCGGTGCCCAGCACCAGCGCCCCCACCAAATAGCCCAAAGCCCGGCCCAGGCCCTTTTCGTAGTAATCGGCGGCTATTTTCATGCCCACCGGGTAAATGCCGGCCAGGCAAAGGCCGGTGGCGAAGCGCAGCCCCAGCACCACCAGCGGCGTGGGCCCCGGCAGCAACAGCCCCGCGTTGGTCAGGCTACCGGCCACGGCACACAGCAAGAACAGGCGAGCCGGCGCCACCCTATCGGCCAGCCGCAGCAGCCCAAAAACCAGCGTGCCCACAATAAACCCCAGCTGCACCGCCGATACCATCTCGCCCAGCGACGCGCTTCGCAGCCAGGCATCGGGCACCAGGTCCGGCAGCAAATCGGGCAGCACGGCATTGCCGGCAAACCAAAGCGAAGTGCAGGCAAACTGCGCAAACACAATGATGGGCAATACCCACCGCGGCCGGTGGTAAGTGGGAGTTGGTGAAAGAGCGGGGGCGGAAGCCAAAACAGAAAGTTGCGGGCCGAAATTGAGCCAAACCTACGCCAAAACCAACGACCCAGCCACGTGCAGCTAGCCGGCCCCACGCCCCAGCCCAACACCCAACTTCGTCAGCCACAAAAAAGCCCTGCTACTCAGTAGCAGGGCTTTTTCAGCTCTTCGAGAGAATACCAACCGGTTACCAGCGACGGCCGTAGTGGCGGCCGCGCGAACCGTAGTACGGCCGGGGCGCATAATAAACCCGAGGTGCGTAATAGGGCGCCGGCACAATTACCACCGGGGGTGGCGGCACAGCATACACTACCACCGGCCGCGGCGGGAAGTAGCGGGGGCCATAGTAAGCACGCGGTGGTGGGCTGTAGTAGCCACCCCGCACTATCACCTGAGCCTGGGTCGGGCTAGTGGCCACCAACGGGCCAGTTAGCAGCAAGGCTAGCAGCAACAGAAACGAACGGGTTTTCATTGGATAAAGCAGGCTAATTCAAACACTGGGTATTTTACTGACTTCGACAAGACGCCTTTGCCCGGGTTTAATGCCTTGGATTACTACCAGCAAAAATGCTTTGCGGAGTAGTGGGGTTGATATCGCACTCGTGGGCACCTCACCCCCGGCCCTCTCCCGCGGAGAGGGGAGTCAGACGGTAATTGTCATTGCGAATGGAGCGCAGCGGAATGCGGCAATCCGTCCTCTCCCTGCGACTAGCCCTGAGATGTGGTAAAGCCCTTTGATAGAAAAAGCCCCGGTACTGCGCAGTACCGGGGCTTTTCACATTAGGAGGTTAGTCGCTGAGACCAGGACGGATTGCTTCGTCGTGCCGCCTCGCAATGACAGCACCGCGATGCCGTGGCTCCCCTCTCTGATGGAGAGGGGCCGTGCCCGGCAGGGGTGAGGTTCTCCCGCCCGCCTTACTTCTTGCGGTACTCGGCGTTCAGGTAAGTCAGCACCGGAGCGGTGATGTCGAGGTCCTTTCGGCCATAGGCGATGGTGCCACTGGGAGCAGCAATCAGTATCATCTTGTAGCCGTGTGTTTTGCCGTAGGCTTCTACTTTCTTGTTCACGCTCTCAAGCACGCTCTGGGTGAGCTTGGCTTCTTCCTCCTGGGCCTGGGCTTGCAGCTGCTGCTGCTTCTGGCCTACTTCCTGCTGCTGGGCCTGGAGGCGCTGCTCGGAGGCGGCGCGCTGCTCGGGGCTGAGGGTGGGCGCCTGCTTCTGGTAAGCCTCCACTGCAGATTTAAAGCTGGTCAGCATGCCTTGGTTCTGGCGCTCCCAGTTGCGGGCTTTGCCCTCAAAGGCTTTGCGTGCATCCTTCATGCCCTGGTAGCCATCAAGCATCTTGCTGGACTCCACATAGACAATTTTTTCCTCGGTGCTGGGAGCCGGAGCCGCGGCGGTGGCTCCAGTGGTGGTAGTGGTGGTTTTGGCAGCGGTGGTATCGGCCGTGTTTAGCTCGGGCGAGGCCATGACGGCGGTGGATTTGTCGGTGGCAATGGCCGGGGCGACCACGCGGCTGCTGAAATGCAGGAAATACAAAACGGCCACAGCCAGCAGCAGCACGATGTTAAGGGTTGTCTGAACGGGGTTTTTCATGGAAACAACAAGTGAATAATTTGTAAAAGTAAGCCGCTGGCCTGAGCTAACACTAACTAGCCCAATCCGGGCCCATTACCGCGTACCGGCACTTATTGCGCCGTTCGCCCTTCTGGGCAAGTGCAGTACGCGGTGAAGTCCGGCCAACCGGAGCCCGCAGGTGGCACAGTCGCACCCGTCAGGCAAAGAAGGAAAAGTCCATGGCTGGTCGCGGCACTTATTCGGGCACGGCAATGTGGAGCAGCGCGTCTCCCTGGTTCACCACCGGCATGTAGTTCAGCCCAATAACGTAGCCGCTCACCGGCGACTCCAGCCGCACGGCCTGCTGCCCGTAGGGGTCGGCCACAGAGCCGTACACCTGCCCTTTCTCCAGGTACTGGCCGTTTTCGACGTGGGCCCGAAACAGCCCAGCAAACCGGGCCCGCAGCCAGGTATGGCGCCGGCACACAATGCCGGGCCGCGAAGGTGGCGGGGCCGCGGGGGCCATGCCCAGGTGGTGCAGCACGCGCAGGGTCCCGGCCAGGGCCTCTTCTATCCCGGTCTCATCGAGCCGCAGGCTTTCGCCAGTTTCATACACGATGATGCGCTTGCCGAGGCGGTGGGCCGACTCCCGCAGGGAGCCCGGCCGCAGGGCCGCGTGCAGCGTAAACGGGGCCGCAAAGGCCTCCGCCATGGCGTCTACTTCATCGTCGACGCCCAGCAGGCAGCGTACTTGCGGGAAGTTGGCGCGGGCCGCGCCACCGGTATGAAAGTCGATGCCGTAGTCAATCAGGGGCATGATTTCGCGCATGAAGCGGTGGGCCACCCGTCCGGCCAGCGACCCGCGCGGAAATCCCGGAAACGAGCGGTTCACGTCCTTGCCATCGGGCACGTCGCGGCTGAAATTCAGAAACCCGTAGATGTTGAGAATGGGAATGGCAATGATGCTGCCCCGCAGCGGCTGCAGCAGCTCGCGGCGTACCAGCCGCCGAATGGTTTCGATGCCATTGACCTCGTCGCCGTGCATACCGGCCATGAGCAGCAGCGTGGGGCCGGGCTCGGTGGCGCGCATCACGTGCACCGGCACGTCAATCACCGTGCCCGAAGGCAGCTTCGAAATCACCAGCCGCGTGAGCACCTGCTCGCCGGGGTGAATGGTGAGGCCGTTGAGGTGAAACGAGGACGCAGCTTGGGGCACAGGAAAACCGGATTTTTGCAAATAACGGCAAAATACCGGGCCCTGGGCTTACTGGTAATACAGCCGGCGGCCGGGCGTGACGCCCCAGTAGTAGAGCAGCTCCGCATTGTAGGCCGACTGCCGGAAATCGGTAATCGGCAGCCAGCCCAGCACGGTGCAGTCGGCGGGCAGGCGCACCACGCCGGCCGGCGCGGCGGCGAGCTGCGCCAGGGCCTGCCGTTCGCAGGCGTTGCCGTCGCGCAGCCACAGGCGGCGGTCGGCATTGATGAAGATGAACGAAAGCACGCACACCGCCCCCACGTACCAGCGGCGGGACCGCGCCGGCAGCTGCTGCAGCAAATACACTGTGGAAAGCGCGTACGCAAAGAGCAAGCCCAGCAGCACGGGTAAAATGGAGTCGTTGCGCAGGATATACGGGCGGTACGGGCGGTAGCCGCCCAGGGGCAGCAGCGCGATGTACACCACCGCAAAGAGCCCCACCCAGCGCAGCACCTGCCGCACCCGCCGGCCCTCTGCTGATGGCGGCGTAAAGCGCCGCACCAGCCAGGCATTGCTCAGCACAAACGCCACCAGCAAGGGCAGCCCCAACTTGCTGGTTAGCTCATCAAAAATACCTTGCGGCACGCGCTGGTACAGTTCCCACAAGGTGAAGGGATGCGCGTTTTCGGCGTTGTTGCGCCCAATAAACAGGGAGTAGGCACACAGCCCGGCAAAAATCCCCAGCAGCCCCATGGCCTGCCCCGACAGCCAGACGGGGCCGCCCGGCCCCTCCCCTTTTTGCCGCTGCCACTGCTGCCAGAGCCAGTGCACGCCAATGCCAAAAAACAGCACTGCCGTGGCCGCCGGCACCACCGGGCCGTTGAAGGCCAGCACCACCGCCAGCCCCAGCCACGCCACTACCGGCAGCCACCCCAGCCGCACGGGCTGCTGGCGGCACGCCGCCCGGTAAAACGGCAGCAGCAACACCAGCAGCAGCGCCACCGGAAACTCATAAAAGAAGCTATAAGTCAGCGAGCGCGACACAAGGCCCATTTGCCCGTAGAAGCCGGCCGTTTGGAACAGGGGCACCAGCAGCGCCACGGCCAGCCACCACCCGCGGCGGCCCCAGGTGCCGGGGCTGCCCAGGCGCACGTAGGCGGCCAGCAGCACCAGCAGCAGCACGTGCACGCCGGTTTTGAACAAGGCACCGGCCAGGTAAATGCTGTCGATGGGCGAGGCCACGGCGTGCAGCCAGCGGGGCACGTAGCGCAGGTAGCCCACCATCGCGGCGTGGGCAAAAAACCGGTTCGGGGCCGCGTAAACGGCATTTTGGGTGAGCACGGCCCAGCCAAAAGGGTCGTGCAGCACGGGGCGGTACCAGGCACTGGGCACCACAATGGCCGCCAGGTCGCCGTCGAGGGGCTGCTGGCAGTACTGCCCAAAAGTGAAAATCGTATCCAGCACCGCAAACAGCGCCAGCAAAACCACCAGGTATCGTTTGTTCATAAAGCGTGGCGCGGGCACGGCCCGGGTTGGGCTATTGTGCGGGCGGCGGGGCGGGCTGGGAGTCGCCGTCCATTTCGGGCGTCAGCAGGGCGGCGCGTTTGTGCTTTTTGAGGGCCAGCGCCGCCGTGAAATCGATGATGCGGCCGGCAATATCCAGTTTAGTAGCTTTTTCGATGCCCTCCAGGCCCGGCGAGGAGTTCACTTCCAGCACCAGCGGGCCGCGCTTGCTCTGCAGCATGTCCACGCCGGCCACGCTCAGCCCCAGAGCCTTGGCGGCGAGCAGGGCGGCAGCCTTTTCGGCGCGGCTCAACTTTACCAGCGTGCCCACGCCGCCGCGGTGCAGGTTCGAGCGGAACTCGCCTTCCTGGCCCTGGCGCTTCATGGCGCCCACCACTTCGCCATCGACCACAAACGCCCGCAGGTCGGCCCCTTTGCTTTCGGCAATGAATTCCTGCACAATGATGCGGGCCTTGAGGTTGTGAAACGCCTCAATCACAGATTGAGCTGCTTTTTCCGACTCGGCCAGCACCACGCCCAGGCCCTGGGTGCCTTCCAGCAGCTTGATGATGACCGGGGCCCCGCCCACCTGCTTCACCATGGCCGGCACGTCGTCCGAGTTGTTGGTGAAGGCGGTTTTGGGCATGCCCACGCCGGCCCGGCTCAGAATCTGCATCGAGCGCAGCTTGTCGCGCGAGCGCACAATGGCCTGGCTTTCGACGGCGGTGCGCACCTTCATCATCTCAAACTGCCGCACCACGGCCGTGCCGTAGAACGTGACCGAGGCCCCGATGCGCGGAATAATGGCGTCGAACCCCTCCAGGCTTTCGCCGTGGTAGAGGATGCCTGGCCGCCCTTTTTCCAGCACGAGGTTGCACCGCATGTGGTCGATAACCACGGCTTGGTGCCCACGCACGGCGGCGGCTTCCACCAGCCGTTGGGTGGAGTAGGATTTGGGTTCCCGCGAGAGAATAGCCAGTTTCACGATGCAGGGGCGGTGGTGAGGAGAGAAGGGTAACGGATGCCAAACTACGGCCGAAAAGATTTTCAGGGCCGCGTACGCCGGGAAGCTGCCCTAACCTGTGCTTTGTAAGAAAGGTTGCGTCGGGCCACGTCCACCACGAAGCGTCCTTCCCGCAACAGGCTGCGGCCCAGCAAGACAGGATATTTCATATCGGACCGGTCGGAGAGCGAAAACTCGGCCGTAAAAAGTTTGCCGTAAAGTTTCACCACCGCCTGAATAACGTACCGCTCCTGCACCTCGCCGTTGGAAGAGCGAATGTCGCGCAGGGCAAACTCGGCAAAGGCCAGCGGCTGGCCGTTCACGCCGGGGTGCTCGGGGTCGAGCAGCTGCACGTGCAGCACGGGCCGGCCGCTGGCGTCGGGCTCGATGCGAATGTCGCTGCAGTGAATGGCGCTGGTGTAAGCACCCGTGTCCACCTTGGCTTCGATGGCCGTGAGGGCAAAGTCGGGGAAATCAATCAACTCGCGCCGACCGAGGACGCGCTTGGGAGGACGGAGGCTAGCCATAGGAACGTCTAAGATGCACACAAAGCGCCAACTGCTGCCCTTATAGCCGCCTCCGGCTAGGCTCAGGACACGATGTTGGTATTGGAAACCAGGTACAGCGGCCGCTGGCGCACGTTGGCCGACAGCCGGGCAATGTACTCGCCAATAATGCCCACGGCAATGAGTTGCACCCCGCCCAAAAACAGGATGCTAATCATCAGCGAGGCCCAGCCCGGCTGGTAGTCGTGGGTCACAAAGCGCGAATACAGCGTGTAGAGCATCACCAGAAACGCCACGCCCGACACCACGAACCCGCCCAGCGTGGCGGCCTTCAGCGGGGCATCCGAGAATCCCGTGATGCCGTCCAGGGCCAGGCGAATCATCTTGCGGTAGGTGTAGCCGGTTTCGCCGCCCGCGCGCTCGGCGCGGTCGTACTCCACAAAGGTTTGCCGGTAGCCTATCCACGAAATCTGGCCCCGCAAAAACTTGTTTTGCTCCGGCATCAGCTTCAGGCCCTCCACCACCTTGCGCGAGATGATGCGGAAGTCGCCGGTATCGACGGGGATGGAAATGTGGGTGATGCTGGCCAGCAGCCGGTAAAACAGCCGGGCCGTGAATTTCTTGGCCACGCTCTCGCCCTGCCGCGAGCGGCGCTTGGCGTACACCACCTCAAAGCCCGCCTGCAGCTTCTCGTACAGGCCCGGAATCAGCTCGGGCGGGTCCTGCAGGTCGGCGTCGATGATGACCACGGCGTTGCCCTTGGCCACGTCCAGGCCCGCCGTCACGGCAATCTGGTGCCCGAAGTTTCGGCTCAAATCGATGTAGCCCACCTGCGGGTCGTGGGCGGCCAGCTCCAGCAGCAGGTTCAGCGACCGGTCGCGCGAGCCGTCGTTGATAAAGATTAGCTCGTAGCTCACCTTCATGCCCTCCAGCACGCCCTTTACGCGGCTGTGCAGGGTGGCAATGTTGGCTTCTTCGTTGTAGATGGGAATGACAACCGATATATCCACAGGCAAGGGCTAAATGAGGGCGCGGGCGCAATTGGGCAGTCAAAAGTACTGACCCCAGCCCAAGCTCCGCCATTGGCCCCGCCCGGGGCTAGCCCGCGTACCAGATTCGGAACACCGCGCCGCCCTGGTCGTCGGACACCAGCAGGCTGCCGTCGGGCAGCACGAGCAGGCACACCGGGCGGCCCCAGCTTTGCTCGCCCCGCAGCCAGCCCACCGCAAAGGGCTCGTAGCTGAGGGCCTGCCGGCCGGTAGGGTCCAGCTTCACCAGCATGATGCGGTAGCCGCTTTTCTTGCTCCGGTTCCAGGAGCCGTGTTCGGGAATGAAAATCTGGTTGCGGTATTGAGCTGGAAACTTGGTGCCGGTGTAGAATTTCATGCCCAGCGCGGCCACGTGGGCGCCCAGCTTGCGGGCGGGCTTGGTGTACATGTTGGGCGTTTTGCCAGCGCTCAGCTCCGGGTCGGGCACGTCGCCGCCGAAGTAGTACGGGAAGCCAAAGTGCTGACCGGGCTTGCTCAGCCGGTTCAGCTCATCGGGCGGCACGTCATCGCCGAGCATGTCGCGGCCGTTGTCGGTAAACCACAGCTCTTTGGTAACGGGGTGCCAATCGAAGCCCACGGTGTTGCGCACGCCCGTGGCCACGTTCTGGAAGCCCGTGCCGTCGGGCCGCAGCCGGTTGATGGTGCCAAAGATGGGCTTTTCGGGCTCGCAGGAATTGCAGGGCGCGCCCACCGGCACGTACAGCAGGCCGTCGGGCCCGAAGGCGATGTAGCGCATGCCGTGCCAGGGGTTGCCGGGCAGCTTGTCGTACACCACCACCGGCTTGGGTGGCGTTTTCAGATTGGCCGCGATGTTATCGAAGCGGATAATGCGGTTGATTTCGGCCACGTAGAGGCTGCCCTGCCGCACGGCCACGCCGTTGGGGGTGTTCAGGCCGGTGGCAATGGTGATGACGGCGTCGGCTTTGCCGTCGTGGTTTTTGTCGGGCAGGGCGTACACTTTGCCCTTGTTGCCATTGGCATTCGTGCCCACGTACACCGTGCCGTCGGGCCCCACGGCTAGCTCGCGGGCCCCAGGTACGTTCTGCGCAAAGTAGGCAATGCGAAAGCCCTGGGGCAGTTTGATGTTGGCCAGGTTCCCGGCCGCTTTGGGTGGTGGCACCGCCCCGGGCGGGGGCTGGGCCCACGCGGCCGCGGGAGCCAGCATCCACAACACCGCCAGCAGCGCGGCAAACAACAGGGACTGGTTCGTTCTCATAGCAGTCAGATTTGCAGGCCCTGGGCCCAAGGAAGAGGTTATGCGAAGCGCTGCGCGTCGTTGCCTTTCTGCTCGCGCAGCAGCCGCTCGTATTCGCGCTGGGTGCGCTGCTCGTAACCGAAGCCGCCGTACGCCGCCACGCCGCGCATCGCTAGGCCCAGGCCCCAGAATACCGTGGGCCACACGGGCCAGGGCACCAGTTCGTCGTGCCGATGGCTGGTCAGGGCCCAGAGCACCCACAGCCCGGAATTCACCAGCACGTACACCACGAGGTGCGATTGAAACTTGGCGCGGGCTTTGGCCTTTTGCCACAGGTAGGGGTCGCGGTTCAGGGGTTCCATAAGGTTGATAATTAAGGGGTAATTGGAATGGTTAGTTAAAAATACACTTTTTTGAATGCGGCCCGCAACTTGCCGCTGCCGAAGCGTCACAGTAGGTTTCCCAAGCAGCAGTTGGGGTTGCTGAAGCGTAAGCCGCTGCGCGAAGCCCTGACCTTCCGCGGCATCAACACCGGCACTTATGCTACTCAAAAAAAGGAAGCGGCAGCCATTCCCGTGCGCCGGCTGGCTGGCCAGCCATGAGTTTCCCCGAAACTGTGGATTGTGTGACGTTTAACAACGCGAGCCGCCGGCGCTACGAGCAGTAGCGGAGCCGCTAAACAGCCGGGCCCGACGACTGGTGAGTCATCGGGCCCTGCTGTTATGTTTCAAGTGGCTTATTATGCCATTTCTCCTACCCCTTCTACGCGCTGGGCTACCTGCTGCATAAGCCACAGCGGGGTGCTGGTGGCGCCGCAAATGCCCACCGACTGGGCACCGGCCAGCCAGGCTTCGTCGATTTCGGCTTCATTTTCGATGAAGTAGCTGCGCGGGTTGATGGCATTCACCACCGAGAACAAGGCTTTGCCGTTGGAGCTTTTGCGGCCGCTCACAAACAGCACCACGTCGTAATCCACCGCAAATTTGGCCAAGGCGGGCTCGCGGTTGCTCACCTGTCGGCAGATGCTGTCGTTGGCATCGAAGCTTTCCAGCTCACCGCCGGCCGCCGCAATGCGGGCTTCCATCAGGGCCTTCATCTTATAGAAGCCGGCCGTGCTTTTGGTGGTCTGGCTGAAGAGGGTGACGGGGCGGGCAAAGTCAATCTGGTCCAGGTCGGCCTCGTTCATCACAATGATGGCGCGGTTGCCGGTCTGGCCCGTGAGCCCGGCCACTTCGGCGTGGCCGGGCTGGCCATAAATCACAATCTGCCCGTCCTGACGCTGGCTCAGGTCGAAGGCGTGCTTTACGCGGTTTTGCAGCTTGAGCACCACCGGGCAGCTGGCGTCAATCAGCTCCAGGTTGTTTTGCAGGGCCAGCTGGTAGGTTTCCGGCGGCTCGCCGTGGGCCCGGATGAGGACTTTGGTGTCGTGAAGTTGAGCCAGCTGCTCACGGTCGATGATGCGCAGGCCCTGCTGGTGCAGGCGCTCTACCTCCATGCGGTTGTGCACGATATCACCCAGACAGTACAGCTGCTGGCCATGGGCCAGTTCGTCTTCAGCCATTTGAATGGCGAATTCTACGCCGAAGCAATAACCGGAATTCTTATCTATAGTGACCTTCATGCTGGGAGTTTAACACCGCGCGGCGGCTAGGGGTTCGCCGGAGCAAAGGTACGCCTTTGCTCCGGCGTACTCAGCAAAAGTTAGCCCAACTTCCGGAGCTTTCGGAACCAGTGCTATATTCGGCTGCTGGCAACCATCCGCTGATAAAGCGCATATTTACTGCTCATTCTACCCGCTATGAAAGTCAAGCACGCGTTTATTCTCCTCGCACTAGGGCTCGTGGCCGTCGCGGTAGGCATGGTATTCAAAATCTGTCACTGGACCGGCGCCGATGCTATCCTGATAACAGCCATGGCCATGGAAGCCGGCGGCATTCTGCTGCTGGTGTTCAAGCTGCTGGCGCACCCGGGAGTCCGCAGGCTCTTAAACACTTAAAAACGATGTGGAGACGCGACTCTTCGCGTCTCGTCGTTGAATGGCAGCGTGCGAACGGCGTGGACGCCGAGACGCGAAGTGTCGCGTCTCTACATTCAACGTACCTCTAGTGCTACGCGTGCGGCGCAAACAGCGCGGCCGACACCCGCTCGAGCACGAAATCCACCTGCTCGTCGATGACGAGGTGGGTGGTATCGAGCAGCACGGCGTCGGCGGCCCGGCGCAGGGGGCTTTCGGTGCGGGTCGAGTCGAGGTAGTCGCGCTTGCGCAGGTTTTCGGCAATAACGTCCAGCCCCACGTGTTCGCCTTTTTCGGCCAGCTCGGCCTGCCGGCGCTGCGCGCGTACGTCCACGTCGGCAGTCATAAACACCTTCACTTCGGCGTCGGGAAACACGGTGGTGCCGATGTCGCGGCCATCCATCACCACGCCGCGCTTGCGGCCCATCCGCTGCTGCTGCGCCACCATGGCATGCCGCACCATGGGAATAACCGACACCTCGCTCACGGAGTTGGAAATCACCATCTGGCGGATGTCGTCCTCGCGGTTCACGCCGTCGAGGAACACCTCGTTGCGGCCCGTGCGCCGGTTGCGGCGGAAGCTGATTTGCAGCGTGTGCAGGGCCTGCTCCACCTGGGTCAAATCATCGAACGGAATGTGGTGCTCCAGCAGGTACAGCGTCACGGCGCGGTACATGGCGCCGGTGTCTACGTAAGCGTAGTGCAGGGCGGCGGCTACGGCTTTTGCCGTGGTGCTTTTGCCGCACGAGGAGTAACCATCAATGGCGATAACGAGTTGTTTCATAACGACGCGGGCGGCCATTGGCCCCGCAAGATTACGAAATCCAGTTCTTACGAACGGCGGGAGGGGTCTTCAGACGGCCCGGCACAGAGGCAAAAAAGGCCGCCACGGAGGCGCTTTCTCCCTCATTCAGTTGAGCATCGACTAAATGGAAGGGATTAAAAAAAAATCTGTTGGCCAGCCCAATACCGGTGCTACCGTCGCGCCCGGTGCCCCATTCGCCCCCGTACACCTGCACCAGGCTCTGCCCGAGGAAGCAGCCCAGGGCCATGGTAAAGCCCGGCCGTTCGGCCGGCCCCAGCAGCCCGCGCTGGGCCTGGATAAAATTGGCCAGATGAGCCACGCCTTCGGCATCGAAGGCTTTCAGCTTTAGCTGCTCGCGGACCTGTTCGGCAGCAATCAGAATGGAATCGAGGGGCGTTACTTCGCTCATGGCTTGGTTTGTCTAATTATTGCCCTGGCATGGTAGTGAGTCAAAACATTCAGAATTGATTCATTGGTCAGAGTCATTGAACTCATGGTGCGAAACGATTTGCTCAATTCGGCATCGTCGGCAATTGTCGCTTTGACGACGTCGAGCGCCCGACGGGTTTTGGGCTGAAGTGTAACCAGCGGCCCGCCCGTCTGCTGCATCAAAAAGAGCGAGAGCGTTTGCTGCTTGAAATTGCCTGGCGAGACGCCATTCATCTTATCGGCCATCATGCCGGTAGCAATGCCAATGGCGCCACTTGCTGCGCCACGGAGAATATTTTTATCGAGGACGTCTTTCTGGGTAATGAGCACGTCCATAGGGCCTTCGATGCGGTACACTTTCAGGGCATTACCCGCCACACATACCTGTACCATCGAGTAGGGATAGCGGGTAACAACGCCATTCACCTCAACATCGAAATCGCGAAGCACGGTGAAAGAATCGGCTGCCATCACAAAGTTCTTCACGGCCACGGCTGCGTACTTTTTTGGCTGGGTCGAATCAGGACTTTTCACCAGCAGTTCGTTGTCGCTAACCAAGCACAACAGGCCGTGGCGGACTACACCATCGGCCAAGCGGTAGTGTCCGGTTTTGAATACCTGTGGTTCCGGTTTAGCCATTACGGCAAATGACACCACCAGAGCCAGAAACAGTAAGGGTAGACGCATAGAAGCAGTAGATTAGACAAGAAGCTATTTCCAGACAAGAAAGCGGCACGCCGCTTCCGCTTGCTCGGAGCTGACTTCATTGACATCGGCTTTGAGATTGTAGGCGTAGAAAATTCTTTTGATGTCGTTCTGCGATGCATCACCGTCGCGAATGCGCTGGCAGAGATGGGGGAAGTCGATAAAAAGGGGCGCGACCAGCTTTTTAAACTCCTCATCGTCGAGGGGGAGTAAGTAGCTGCGCGAAGCACCGGCTTTCTGGTAGGCCCACCGTGCTAGCTCCGTATCGCCTCCTCCTGTAGGCATCATCATGCCATTAGCCCCGGTATTCATCATGCCGGGGCCGTTTTTTACCAATTCGCGGCGCATCAGCAGAGTGGCCTTGCCCACCATCACCACGTGCGCCAAGTCTACGAATGGCTTGTTCTTGAGCGTATCCTCAATTTCGGCCAATCGGATGGTTATCATCGAATCGGTTCCGATGACTGCGCTTCGTAGCTCGGCGGGGCCCAGCACTTGCGTCATCTCGCCTTTCTTGTGCTCAATTTCCAGTTTCGTCAGCTGGTCGTCGTGGGCCAGAAAGCAGCGCAGCTGCCCCGCGCGGCGGGTGCCGTTGGCAAGGGTATAGTGGCCGTATTTGTAGCGGGCACCCTGCGGCTGCCTGATTGCGCCGCCTGGCGTGCCTGCACTGAGCAGCAGCAAACTGCATATTGCAGCGATAAACGAATAGAGTGTTTTCATGCAACTTAGGCCACTGCTTTCATTACCGGTCGCAAGGGCAAGGCTCGGCTTTGCCGCGGCCGTGGTGCTTGTACCAGCTGGTTTTCTTTTGCTGCGTGGTGCGGCGGGCACAGCTGCTCAGGGTGCTGGCGCCCAGGCTCAGCAGCAGCACGAGCAGAAGCAGAAACGACGGGGATTTCCTCATGGCAGGTATTTTACTCAAAGTTAAGGTTCTTTGCGGGCTGAGCCGTTCGGCTTTTCACTACTATTTGCTTCCCGCATGACTCCCGCTGATTTCTCGCTCACCGCCAACGTTGTCGACATCTTTGCCCGTTCCATCCAGCCGGCCACTATTCGGGTAGCGGGCGGCCGCATTGCCAGCATCACCCCCACCGGCGCCACGGCTCCGGATGCGGCCCTCCCCTACGCCCTGCCCGGCTTTGTAGATGCCCACGTGCACGTAGAAAGCTCGCTGTTGGTGCCCACCGAGTTTGCCCGGCTGGCCGTGACGCACGGCACCGTGGCCACGGTGTCGGACCCCCACGAAATCGGCAACGTGCTGGGCGTGGCGGGCGTGGAATACATGCTGGAAAATGCCCACCACTCGCCGTTCAAGTTCTGCTTTGGTGCCCCGAGCTGCGTGCCAGCTACGCCTTTCGAAACGGCCGGCGCCGAAATCACGGCCGCCGACATTGCCAAGCTATTCGAAAACCCCAAAATCGGCTACCTGGCCGAGATGATGAACTGGCCCGGCGTGTTGCACCGCGACGCCGACGTGATGGCCAAAATAGCGCTGGCCCACGCCGCCGGCCGCCCCGTAGACGGCCACGCGCCCGGACTGCGCGGCCAGGACGCGGCCCACTACGCCAGCGCCGGCATCAGCACCGACCACGAGTGCTTCACCGCCGCCGAGGCCCGCGACAAGCTGGCCGTGGGCATGAAAATCCTCATCCGCGAAGGCTCGGCAGCCCGCAACTTCGACGCCCTGATTGAGCTGATGCCCGAGCACTACGCCAACCTGATGTTCTGCTCCGACGACAAGCACCCCGACACGCTGGTACTGGGCCACATCAACCAGCTGGTGCAACGGGCCGTGGCCCTGGGCCACGACGTATTCAAGGTACTGCGCGTGGCCTGCGTAAACCCCGTGAACCACTACAACCTATCGGTGGGCCTGCTGAGCGAAGGCGACCCCGCCGACTTCATCACCGTTTCGGACCTGCAGCAGTTCAAGGTGCTCCAAACCTACCTCAACGGCGTGCTGGTGGCCGAAAACGGAACGTCATTGCTGCCCCCGGCGCCGGTGGGCGTAGTCAATAACTTTCACGCCCAGCCCGTGCGGGCTAAAGATTTCCAAGTGCCAGTGCCCGGCGCGGGCCAGCCCAACCTGCGGGTGATTCAGTGCTTCGACGGCCAGCTCATTACGGCCCGGGTAGATATGGCCGCGCAGGTAGCAAACGGCCTGGTGGTGCCCGATATCGCCGGCGATGTCCTCAAGCTGGCCGTCATCAACCGCTACCAGCCGCAGGTGGCCCCGGCCGTAGCCTTCATCCGCGGCTTTGGGCTGAAGCACGGCGCACTGGCCAGCAGCGTGGGCCACGACTCGCACAACATCACGGCGGTGGGCTGCGACGATGCCAGCCTGGCCCGCGCCGTAAACCTGGTGATTGCCGCCAAAGGCGGCCTGGCCGCCGTGGGCGCCGATGGGCAGGAAATTCTGGTGCCGCTGCCCGTGGCCGGCCTGATGTCGGACCAGGACGGGCGCGCCGTGGCCAGCGCCTACGCCGCCGTTGATGCTCTTGCTAAACAGTTGGGCTCGCCGCTGGGCGCCCCGTTTATGACGCTCTCGTTCATGGCGCTGCTGGTCATTCCCGACCTGAAGCTCAGCGACAAAGGCTTGTTTGACGGGCAGCAGTTCGCGTTTGTAGCCGCCGTGGAGTAGCCGCCCCAGCGCTGTTTCTGCTGCTCAAAAGCAATTTCCCGCACCAATTCTGCGTAGTAGGGCCCGACCCGGGCTGGCATTGCCAGCGAAGACTCGGGCGGGCCAGCTCAGAATTGCTTCCTTATATATGATTTTCTCGTTTCCATTTCAGTTGCAGCATCGGCCCTTCCAGAAATTGAGCTGGCGGGCTGCTCGCCCCGCCTTGTTGCTAGTGTTGGTGGCCGGCCTCGCCCAGCCGGCCCTGGCCCAGAAGTACCGCACGGCCGCGGGCTTCCGCAGCGGCGGCAGCAGCTACGGCCTCACCATTCAGCAGCTGGTGCTGCCCAGCACCACACTGGAAGGGCTGGGCATGCTGGGAACCAGGGAGCGCAGCGCCACCTTGCTGGCCGAGCGCCACTTCGGCATTCTGGGCCCCAGCCTAAATTATTACCTTGGGGCAGGTGCCCACTTCGGCACCAACAAGGACGACGGCAACTTCTGGGGCTTCGACGGCATCATCGGGGCCGAGTACAAAATTGCGTTCGTGCCCGTGGTGCTATCCATCGACTTCAAGCCCACCGTCGAATTCCATTCCAGCGACTGGACCCGGTTTCCGACGGGTTTCTCCGTGCGCTACATCATCCTGAAGCAGAAGAACGAGGGCCTTTTCCACGGGGTGTTCGATAAGATTAAGGGAAAATTCAAAGGCCCCGACTCGGAGTGAGTCGGGGCCTTTGAATTTGTTGAGCTGAATACGGGTGGCTTCGCGGTGCCTGCGTATTGGCTGGGGTTACTGAAAGCGCTTTTCGAGCAGCTTGCGCATCTTTTCTTCGGTGAGGGGCTTGGTTAGGTACTCCACGTTGGGGTACTTAGCTACGCGGGCCGTATCGGCGCCGTGCATGGAGGTGGTGAGCACGGCCATTACCGTTTTGTCCTGCACGGGCTGGGGCAGGGCATTGTATAGCTCCAAGAATTCGAAGCCGGAAATGCCGGGCATTTTCAGGTCCACAAACACCAGGTCGGGCGCGGGGCCGCGGCTGGCGTTGTCGGCATCGCCCCAGAGCTGCTCAAACGCCTCATCGGCGCGCGAAAACGTGCTCACGTGGTCGGCAACGGCCAAGCGACCCAACAGACGATTGTTGAGGAAGCTAGTGGTCTCGTTGTCGTCTACCAGTACAATATGATTCAAATTCGCAGACATGTATAATGTTTGATTTCTAGCTTCCACGAAGATACCAGCCCCGGCGCATTCCGGCAATAGCCCACATTAATTACAACCAGCCCTGGGCGCGCATCCAGTCGTCGTTGTAGATTTTGCCGAGGTAGCGGGTGCCGTGGTCGGGCAGGATGATTACCATGGTGTCGTCCTCGGTGAGGTGTTCGCGGGCATATTCCAGGGCGCCGTACACGGCCGAGCCGCACGACCAGCCCACAAACAGGCCTTCTTCTTTGGCCAGGCGGCGCGTCATCACGGCCGCGTCCTGGTCGGTCACCTTGATGAATAAGTCAATCAGGTCGAAGTCGACGTTCTTGGGCAGAATGTCTTCGCCGATGCCTTCGGTTTTATAAGGGTAGATTTCGTTTTCGTCGAAAACACCCGTTTCCTTGTACTTCTTAAATACCGAGCCGTAGGTGTCGAGGCCGATGGAAACCACGGCGGGGTTCTGCTCCTTCAGGTATTTGGCCGTGCCGCAGATGGTGCCGCCGGTGCCCACGCCGCACGCGAAATGCGTGATTTTGCCTTCGGTTTGGGCCCACAGCTCGGGGCCGGTGCCCTCGTAGTGGGCGGCGGTGTTCGAGAGGTTGTCGTACTGGTTGGGGTAGAAAGAATTGGGCGTTTCCTGGTTGAGACGGCGGGCCACCGAGTAGTAGCTGCGCGGGTCGTCGGGGGCCACGTCTACGGGGCACACCACCACCTCGGCACCCACGGCGCGCAGGATGTCCTGCTTTTCCTTGCTCTGCTTGTCGCTCATCACAAACACGGTCTTGTAGCCTTTGGCAATGGCGGCCAGGGCCAGGCCCATGCCGGTATTGCCGCTGGTACCCTCGATGATGGTGCCGCCCGGCTTCAGCAGGCCGGCTTTCTCGGCGTCCTCAATCATGCGGATGGCCATGCGGTCCTTCACCGAATTGCCGGGGTTGAAATACTCTACTTTGGCCAGGATGGTGCCTTTGATGCCGTCGGTGACCTTGTTGAGCTTGACGAGGGGCGTGTGGCCAACGGCCTCGATAACGTGGTTGAAATACATTGAAAAAGGTTGGGTGGGGGAGTTTTCGGGTGAAGGCACAAAGGTAGGAATTTCGACGGCGGGGCGGGGTGCCGCCTTTCATCCTGCGCGCAGCGAAGCCCTTTACCGCGCTTACGCCAATTGAATTGCAGCCAACTGTTCTACTCCGATAAGGTCCTCTACTGCGCTCAGGACGCCAAGCGGTTGGTTATTGAACAAAGCGCCTTGCCGCGCCCCCAAAAAGCCCTACTTTTGCAGCGCTGTTGCCCAACCGGGCCACCGCCCCCTCCTCCATTAATTTTCCCAAAATCACCTACGAATGAGCGTTCTGGTCAATAAAGATTCCAAGGTTATCGTGCAGGGCTTCACTGGCTCCGAAGGCTCGTTCCATGCCCAGCAGATGATGGACTACGGCACCAACGTGGTGGGCGGCGTAACGCCCGGCAAAGGCGGCACCGAGCACCTGGGCCGTCCCGTGTTCAACACCGTGGCCGAAGCCGTGGAAAAAGCCGGCGCCGACACCAGCATCATTTTCGTGCCCCCGGCTTTCGCCGCCGACGCAATCATGGAAGCGGCCGATGCCGGCATCCGCGTCATCATCACCATCACCGAAGGCATCCCCACCAAGGACATGATTGCCGTGAAGCACTACCTGAAAGACCGGCAGGGCATCACGATGGTTGGGCCAAACTGCCCCGGCGTAATGACCGCCGGCGAGTGCAAAGTGGGCATCATGCCCGGCTTTATCTTCCAGAAAGGCAAAATCGGCATCGTCAGCAAGTCGGGTACCCTCACCTACGAGGCCGTAGACCAGCTCACCAAAGCCGGCCTGGGCCAGACCACGGCCATCGGCATCGGCGGCGACCCCATCATCGGGACCACCACCAAGCAGGCCATTGAAATGCTGATGAACGACCCCGAAACCGAGGGCATCGTTATGATTGGCGAAATCGGCGGCGGCATGGAAGCCGAAGCCGCCCGCTGGATTAAGGACACCGGCAATATGAAGCCCGTAGTAGGCTTCATCGCCGGCCAGACTGCACCTCCCGGCCGTCGCATGGGCCACGCCGGTGCCATCGTAGGCGGTGCCGACGACACGGCTGCCGCTAAAATGGCCATCATGCGCGAGTGCGGCATCCACGTGGTGGATTCGCCAGCCGAAATCGGAGAAACCATGCTGCGCGTATTGAGCGGCAAGGAAGCGGCTGTGGTAGCGTAGTTAGCTCAACCGCACAAAATTGAATAAAAAAGCCCCGGCCAACGCCGGGGCTTTTTTATTCAATTTTGTGCGGTACGCTCAGTGGTTTTTACACCTGCCCTTTGTAGAGACGCGACACTTCGCGTCTCGGCGTTGAGCGATGACAGTTGAACGATTCTATAACGGCGTTGATGCCGAGACGCGAAGTGTCGCGTCTCTACATGGCCAATCAGGTTGTTTTCAAGCTGTGGGCTAGTTGTCCCCCGAGCTGTCGCCGCCCAGGTTCACCACAATGCCCACTTGGAAAACCGAGTTGGCGGCCTTGAGGTACTTGTTGCTACGGAAGCCGAAAATCTGGCCGCTGATTAGCTGCAATTGCACGGGGCCGCCTATCTGCACGCGGGTGAAGGTGATGGGCTCAAAAAACAGGTTGTTTTCGCCCGGAGCCAGCTGGTCGTTGATGTGGAAGTCGTTGAGCTGCATATAGCTCATACGCAGCGCAGCGCCATACGTCAGCGGGAAGTCGTGCTTGAACAGGTGCAGGTTGTCGTTCTTTTTGCGGGCGTAATTCACCTGGGCAAATACCTTGGAGAGACTGCCATTCAGCTTTTTGGTGGTCACCTGGTCGTTGTCGCGCTCGATGCGCTCGGTGCTGCCGCCGCCGCCGCCCACGTACACCTCCAGCACGCGCTTATCGGGCAAGCGCGTGAAGTAGCCCAGGCTTACTTCGCCAAAATCAATGTTCTCGGTTTTAGCCGACTTGTTGCGGTGCAGCGACGAAAACGTGCCGGCCACGCCCAAGTGGTTGGTGAGGGCGTAGGCGCCCTGCATGGCGTAGTTATTGTGCTGGTTGGTGCTCACCGCGCCGTAGAACTCGCCTTCGTGCGTGAGCAGCGGCGCATGCGGCGGCGGCGGAAAGTAGAGCGAAGCACATCCTGTGAGGCCCGAGAGGACAGGTAATAGGGTAAGGCGCAACAGGTGCTTCATAGAATAGGGATAGGTAAAGAATAGGCAAGCCAACGCCTGATACCGCAATTTCGTGTTTAAACCGGACATTACCGCTCATTTTGGTAGTGGGCTAGCCACGCAGGCAAGCCGAACCGTATGTAAGCTAGGAGATTCACCTATCGCCGTGCTCATGTCCGCTACTGCTTTCGACGCCATTATCATCGGTTCTGGCCAAGCTGGCAACCCACTGGCCACGGCCCTGGCCGATGCCGGCCGCCGCGTGGTGCTCATCGAAGAAAACCACCTGGGCGGCTCCTGCATAAACTATGGCTGCGCGCCCACCAAAACGCTCATTGCCACCGCCGAGCGCCTGCACCAGCTCCGCACTGCTGCCACCGTAGCGGCCCCGAAGGTGCCCAATGCCGCCAGCCTTCGGGTGGACATGGCCGCAGCGGTGGCCCGCAAAGACGTGGTGGTGCGCGCCATGCGCAACGGCACCCGGGCCAACCTGACCAGGAAGCACGACAACATCACCGTGCTCGGTGGCCACGCCGCCTTCACCGGGCCGCGCACCCTGCACGTGGCCCTGGCCGACGGCACTGCCCAGGACCTCACGGCCCCGCTCGTTTTTATCAATGCCGGCACGCGCCCCGCTGTGCCCAACTTGGAAGGGCTGGCCGAGGCCGGCTACCTCACCACCACCGAGCTGCTCGACCTTCAGGAACTGCCCGAGCACCTGCTCATTCTGGGCGGGGGCTACATTGGGCTGGAGTTCAGCCAGATGTTTCGCCGTTTCGGCAGCCGAGTTACCGTAGTGGAAGCAGGAATGCGGCTGCTTGAGCACGAAGACGACGACGCCTGCCGCGGCCTGCAGGAGGTCTTGAGCCAGGAAGGCATCGAGTTTGTGATGGGCGCGCACGCCCACCGCGTGAGCCGCGGCGCCGATGGCCAGCTCACCCTCTCGGCCCATACCAGCCAGGGCGAGCGGCGCCTGCGCGGCACCCATTTGCTGGTAGCCACCGGCCGCCAGCCCAATTCGGACAAGCTGGGCTTGGGCTATGCGGGCATCAAAACCGACGAGCAAGGCTACATCCTGGTCAATAACAACCTGCAAACGAACGTGCGCGGCGTGTACGCCCTGGGCGACATTCACCCCGGCCCGCAGTTCACGCACCTCGCCTACGACGACTACCGCATCGTGCGCGACGCCCTGCTGCACGGCCGCAAACGCTCGGCCCGCCAGCGGCCCCTCCCCTACGTGGTGTTTACCGACCCGCCCATGGCCCGTATTGGCCTGAGCGAAGGCCAGGCCCAGGAACAGAACGTGCCCTACCGCGTGGCCACCATGCCGGTGCGCGCAATAGGCCGCGCCCAGCACACCAGCGAAACACGCGGCTTCTGGAAAGTACTCGTCGGCAACGACGACCGGCTGCTGGGCGCCACCCTGCTCGGCTCCGAAGCCGGCGAAATCATGGCCATCCTCGAAGTAGCCATGGCCGGGCGGCTTAAGTATCAGCAGCTACAGGAAATGATTTTCGCCCACCCAACTTGGGCTGAAGGGTTGAATAACGTGTTCCGGGATTTGAAGCGCGGCGGGAGGTAAGAGTATACCGGCCGCTTGTATTGGCGCGAGTTTAGCGCCGCGTAACGCGCGTCATTTGGGGAAATTGTGCCAAAACCCAGGCTCGCGTGTGTTGCTTCAAATTTGCTGCTTGCCTAGGTTATCAGCGGGATGCTGCTTCAAAAACACTTCTATGGAAGTAGAGTCATTCAGCACTTTCAGCACAATTAAATGCAGCAGCGTTGTCAAGCTGTAGCCCAACAGTGGACCTCCATATTTCCATGCAGACCACAGCACACCGCATCCAAACAAAAACCTGAGGCCGCTGACAAACATAGTGAGCGTGAGAGCGTACCGCCACCGCGTAAACAACATCAGAATTAGGACCACGTTCGTTGTCTGGCTGTGCCCAACGTTACCGGTTTCCTGAACAAATAGGAGCTTGTAGTGAGCCGGAAGCCAAGCGCTAGTTATTAAGCAAACCGCCACTAGCACAAGCAACCAGAACCCTTTGTCGTTGACACGCATGGGCGAAGAAAAGCAGTTGAACAGAATCGCCCGATTTTGAGCGGCAAGAGCATGACGCTAAAATAATTAAATAAGCCTTTCTGTCAAATTTTAAAACAAAACCCCCGCGCCAGCCAAAGCAGACGCGGGGGTTTCTATTGTTGCTTAGGCAGCTGCCAAGCTACTACATATTGTTCACAACTTCCTGGCCGAACTCGCTCGTTTTGAGCAGCGTAGCGCCTTCCATCTGGCGTTCAAAGTCGTAGGTCACGTGCTTCTTGGCGATGGCGGCTTCGAGGCCTTTGTTGATGAGGGCAGCGGCTTCTTTCCAGCCCATGTGCTCGAGCATCATTACGCCGGAGAGGATTACCGAACCGGGGTTCACCTTGTCCTGGTTGGCGTACTTGGGCGCGGTGCCGTGGGTAGCTTCAAAGATGGCGTGGCCGGTTACGTAGTTGATGTTGGCACCGGGCGCGATGCCGATGCCGCCCACGATAGCCGCCAGCGCGTCGGAGATGTAGTCGCCGTTCAGGTTCAGCGTAGCCACTACCGAGTACTCGGCGGGGCGCAACAGAATCTGCTGCAGGAAAGCATCAGCAATGCTGTCCTTGATGATGAGCTTGCCCTGCTCCACGGCCTGCTTTTGCAGGGCGTCGGCCACGGCAACACCCTGCTTGGCCACGATTTTATCGTACTGCGCCCAAGTGAACACCTTGCTACCAAATTCCTTCTCAGCCAGCTCGTAGCCCCAGGT
The DNA here is from genome assembly GCF_020711255.1 of Hymenobacter plasmatis. Lineage (GTDB taxonomy): Bacteria > Bacteroidota > Bacteroidia > Cytophagales > Hymenobacteraceae > Hymenobacter. The sequence continues at coordinate 230,454 of NZ_JAJFAW010000001.1, read as the reverse complement.
CTTGAAGGCACCCTCGGTGAACTTCATGATGTTGCCCTTGTGCACGATGGTCACCGACGGCTTCTTGTTGGCCAGCGCGTAGTTGATGGCGGCACGCACGAGGCGCTCGGTGCCTTCCTTGCTCACCGGCTTGATGCCGAACGAGGACGACTCGGGGAAACGGATTTTCTTCACGCCCATTTCGTCCTGCAGGAATTCCAGCATTTTTTGGGCCTGCGGCGTGCCGTTCATGTACTCGATGCCGGCGTAGATGTCCTCGGTGTTCTCGCGGAAGATGACCATGTCGGTCAGCTCCGGGTGCTTCACCGGCGAGGGCACGCCGTCGTAGTAGCGCACGGGGCGCACGCAGGCGTACAGGTCCAGTTCCTGGCGCAGGGCCACGTTCAGCGAGCGGATGCCGCCGCCCACGGGCGTCGTCAGCGGGCCCTTGATGCCCACCAGGTATTCACGGAATGCGTCGAGGGTTTCGTTGGGCAGCCAGTTGCCGGTCTGCTTGTAGGACTTCTCACCAGCCAGCACTTCTTTCCACACGAGCTGCCGCTTGCCCCCGTAAGCCTTCTCAACCGCCGCGTCGAACACAAGCTTGGAAGCATGCCAGATGTCCGGACCGGTACCGTCGCCCTCGATGAAGGGAATGGTGGGTTTGTCCGGTACGTTCAGCTTGCCGTTTTTAATGGTGATTTTTTGCTCTGCCATGTGGGGTCGTGTGTTAGGCGTGTTCGTTTGTTTAATTAGATTCTAGCGGGGAATCCTCACCCCATAGCCCCCGTTCCGAGGAATCGGGTAGACTATTTTCCGGTTTAATTTCTAACCTGAGAACCGGTTTCAGCCCACTTTTCAGCATGGCTAGAAACTAGTCCCCCCCTCTCTTGGGGAGAGGGGGGCTAGAGGGGCGAGGTCCCCCGTTGGCGGTATTGGCTAATACCCGAAGATTTCCTTCAGCGTGAGCTGCTGTACCGTTCCGTACTTGGCCAGCTCCTTGAAATTGAGCCGGTCCTTCGAGCCAATCACCAGAATCACCTGGTTCTGGCCTTTAATCTTGGCCTGTTGAAACTTCTTTAATTCATCGAAAGTCATTTTCTGCGTGCTGGCGTACACGTCGCGGCGCAGGTCGTAGTCGAGGCCCAGGCGGCGGGCCCGCTCGTAGCTCAACAGTACGTTGCCTTTGGTAATGCGTTCGGTGCTGATGCTGTTGCGAATGGCATTTTTGGCAATTTCCAGGTTGGCTTCGGCCACGGGCATGTCGGTGAGCAGGGCTTCCATGCCGGCCATGGCCTCGGGCAGCTTGTCGCTCTGCGTGCCGATGTAGCTCATGTTGTAGTTGGAGCGGCCCAGCTTGTTGGCATTGGAATAACCGGAATAGGCCGAATAAGCCAGCGCCTTGCTTTCGCGCAAGTCCTGAAATACGATGCTGCCCATGCCACCCCCGAAATACTCGTTGTAGAGCGCGACGGTGGGCACCAAGTCCTTGCTATACAAGTCGCCCTTCGTCAGGAACAGGATTTCGGCCTGCACCATATTGTAGTCGACCCAATAGACTTTCTTGTCTTTCAGGGGTTGCTCAGCAAAGTCTTTGGCAGCCGGCACGGGGGTGAGCTTGGCGGGCGTGCGGTGCTCGGCTTTTAGTATGCTAGTAAGCGCTTCGCCATAAAATACCTCTTCAGCTGTACCATCATAGTGCTTGCTAGAGATAACGCTGTCCGGCTCGCCAGTGATTTTTCGTGGCCCGTAGTACAGCACGCGGTGCTGATAAGTAGGCAGTTTTTTAATAAGCGCCGTGAGCTGCTCCGGCTTCAGGGCCTTCAGTTCTTTCTCGCTAAGAATGTTTGTGAACGGGTTTTTTGGACCATACTTCACGTAGTTCACCATCGCCGCATTCAAAATCACCTGCTTGCTCAGCTTGGCATCTTGCCGTGATTTCAAGATGCCGGCCACCATGTTTTTCAGGGCCGCGGCATCGGGCTTAGGCGCATTTAGGAGTTGTTCAAAGAGTTGCAAGGCCGGTTGCAGGTTGCCATCGAGACCGTTCAAGGTCATGGAAATCCGGTCAGACCCACTGGTTACGTTGAAGGAACAGCCCAATTTGTAGAACTCCTGCTGCAGCTGCTCCGCCGAATACTTGCCAGCGCCGAGGTACTGCAGGTAGTCAGCGGCCAGGCCCCAGCGGGGGTCATTGTTGGTACCCAACTCAACAACGTAGGATAAGTTGAACAACCCGTTTTCGGCATTGTGCGTGTAGTACAGCGGCAGGCCGGGCTGAATTTCCGTCTGCTGAATATCCTTTTTGTAATCGACGAATACCGGCTGCAGTTCCGAGCTCGGCATGGCCGTGAGCTGCTTGTAGTAGGCCGAAGCCGCGTCGCGGTTGGCCGGCACGGGCGTGATGGCGGGCTTTACCACCTTTACCTTATTGGGGTCCACGCCGTTCCGTTTGAACACGGTTACGTAGTTCTGGCCGTAATTGTCGTTGGCGAACTTCACCACTTCCGCCTTGGTAATGGTTGCGAAATCGTCTTGCTGCTTGAGGTAATCTTTCCAGTCGACGCGCTCGATAAACGCTTCGTACATGGCGCTGGCGCGGGCTTCGTTGCTTTCGTAACGCTTGGTCCGGTCCAGTTTGTCGTTGTTGATGATGGCTGGAATCAACCAATCGGGGAAGTTGCCTTGCTTCACCTTATCCAACTCGGCCAGCATCAGCGCTTTCACTTCTTCCAGCTTCTGCCCTTGGCGGGGAGCCCCTTGCAGGGTATGGGTCGAATAATCGACCATGGGCTCAAACGAGGAATAGGCTTGCAATACCTTTTGCTGCTGGTTCAGGTCGAGGTCCATCAGGCCGGCTTGGCCATTGCTTAGAATGGCATCGAGCATCTTCAGGCGCAAAGCATCGCGCGTGGCTTTACCGGGCAGCCGGAAGCCCACAACCACGTTCTCGGCCTGTGGCCCCAGCACCTCGAGGTTGATGGGCGCAGTGATGGGCTTTTCGACCGGCGGCGTAAACGCCGGGGCCGGCTTGCCAGGCAACGAGCCGAAGCTTTTATCAATCAGCCGAATAGTCTGGTCGTAGTCCAAGTCGCCGCTCAGGCACAGAGCCACGTTGCTTGGCACGTAATACTGTGTGAAGTACTTCTTGATTTCGGTGATGGACGGATTTTGCAGGTGCTCAATCGTGCCAATGGTCGTCTGCGTACCGTAAGGATGCGTGGGGTATAGCGCCGCGTCCAATACTTCGCGCTGCTTCCAACCATCGGTATCCAGGCCGCGGTTTTTCTCCTCATACACGGCTTCCAGCTCCGTGTGGAACAAGCGTGGTACCATTTCATGCAGGCGCTCGGCCTGAATGGCGGCCCACTTCTCAAGCTGGTTGCTCGGGATGTCTTCCTGGTACACCGTTTCCTCGTTGGAAGTGTGCGCGTTGGAGCCCTTGGCCCCGATGGCGCCCATCACCTTGTCGTACTCGTTGGGCACGGCGTAGCGCGCAGCCACACCCGAAATCGAGTCAATCTGGTGGTAGGTGCGCTTGCGGGCGGCGGGGTCGTTGCGCTGGCCGCGGTACACCTCGTAGAGCGCCTCGATTTTATCCAGCTCAACTTTCTCCTTGGCCCAGTCCTGCGTGCCCAATTTGGAGGTACCCTTGAACACCATGTGCTCGAGGTAGTGGGCCAGGCCGGTGGCGGTGGCGGGGTCGTTTTTGGAGCCGGCGCGCACGGCCACGTAGGTCTGGATGCGCGGGGCGTCTTTGTAATCAGACAGGTAAACCGTCAGGCCGTTATCCAGCTTATAGATACGAACTTGCAGCGGGTCGCCGGGCACCGTCTCGTAGCGGTATTCCTTCGGGGCAGCAGGCGCAGCAGCTGATGCAACATTGGCTGCCGAAGCAGTAGTAGCTGGCTTGCTCGATTGGCACTGTGTAGCAAGACCTAGCGCCGCCAAGGCCGGAAACAGCAGCAAAAAGTTGTTTTTCACGAAGGGCGCGGAACGGTAGCCGAAAGGATTCAAAAAACAAAGGTAGCTGGCTGATAGGGGAATAAAAAACGAATTTTTCAGCTAACTTGCCAGTTTGCTCTGTCCTGAAGCTCCTCACTCTATTCAGCTCAGAATTCTCCCCAAACGTTTGCGGTAAAATTGGGCTGAGTTACGGGCTCTTGAAATGCTAGTCAGACCGAGGGGGCCTCCTGCAAAGCGGCTCTAAAATGCGCACCCTCTTCACGTCTGTCATGCAGAGCGCAGCGAAGCATCTTATCGCCGCTGGACGAGTCGTGCCCACCTGATAAGATGCTTCGCTGCGCTCTGCATGACAGCCGATTAGATTATATCACAGCAGACCCCTCCTGATGCTTAGCAGCGGCAGCTATAACTAGCCTTTGCCTATAATCAGGATAACCAGCCTTAGAAGTCAGCTTCTAACCCCAACCGCTGCTTGGCCTCGCGCAGGGCGGGGAACCGCTCGGCCAGGTACTCAAACTTGTCGGTGGCCGTGTAGAGCTTGCGGGCCGTGGGCGCAGCAGTAGCCACCACGGGCTGCACCGTGAGGCGTGGGTGGCCCGTGCGGCGGCGCAGCTCCGCCAGAAACTCCACCCGCATGTCGTTGAACTGGTCCACCTGAATGGGGTTGTCCACGCTCAGCTCAATCATGTGCTCGGCGTTGGCGGTCACCGGGCGGTTAAGGACCCAGAATTCGCTCATGCGGTCCTGGGCGCGGCGCTCTTCGGCCAGTTCCTGCCACACGCGCTGCAGCAACGCGGGGTCGATGGGCGCCACCGGACCGCTGGTAAACTGCGGCTCGGCCACCACCGAGGCGGCGGCCGGTCCGGCAGCTTTCTTGCTGCTCAGGTCCTTCAGGCTGGGCATCTTGCTGGCCAGGCTGGGGATTTTGGCAAAGGCCGCCGCGGGCGTGGGGCGCGGCGTTGGCTCAATGCCTTCAAAGCTGGGCACGCCGATTTCGACGTGCGGCAGCGTATCACGCATCTGGTGGCGCTCGGTGATGGCCGGGGCTGGCTCAACCTCAATACTGGGCGTGTCGTGCAGTTCTTCCACGCCGTTATCCACGGGCAGCGGCTCGGGGCCGTCGGCGGGCGGCGCAACGCGCCCGGCGGGCATCGCCTCAAACTCAGAAAACGAAGCCGCCGGTGGCTCCGCAACTACAACCGCCGGAGTGATGGCCGCTGGCGTGGCAATGGGCGCGTATTGAGCTTGGCCATTGCCGTTGCCGCTGGCGGCAGGTGCCGGGCTAGGCGCTTCGGTTGAGCCGTTTAGGCTACTAGTTTTTTTTTTAGCCTCGCCGTTGGAGGAAGGAGTCAAGTCCCGGACAAACTGCACGGCCCCGTTTAGGTACGCCAGCTTCATCAAGGCCAGCTCCACGTGCAGCCGCTGGTTTTTGGCTTGCTTGAATTCCCGGTCGCACTGGCTGATAAGGTTCAGGGCCGAGAGCAGGAAGGCCAGCGGCGCGGCCTGGGCCTGCTCCACGTACTTCTGCTTGATGCCGTCGGACACTTCCAGCAGCTGCACCGTCACGGCGTCTTTGCACACGAGCAGGCCGCGCAGGTGCTCGGCCGTGCCCACCACGAAGTTGTGCAGGTCGAAGCCGTTCTGCATCACCTCATCGAGCAGCAGCAGCGCGGCCGAGAGGTTTTCGGTCAGCAGGCTGTCAATCAGCCGGAAATAATAGTCGTAATCGAGGATGTGCAGGTTTTGCACTACCTCTTTGTAGGTGAGGTTGTTGCCGCCGAAGGTCACCATCTGGTCAAACATCGACAGGGCGTCGCGCAGGCCACCGTCGGCCTTCTGGGCCAGTAGGTGCAGGGCGTCGTCTTCGGCCGTGATGCCTTCCTGGGTGGCCACGTAGCGCAAGTGGCTGCGCATGTCCTCCACCTTGATGCGGCTGAAGTCAAAAATCTGGCAGCGCGACAGGATGGTGGGGATAATCTTGTGCCGCTCGGTGGTGGCGAGGATGAAAATGGCGTAGCTCGGCGGCTCCTCCAGCGTCTTGAGAAAGGCGTTGAAGGCCGCGTTCGAGAGCATGTGCACCTCGTCGATGATATAGATTTTGTACTTGCCGGCCTGCGGGGCGTAGCGCACCTGCTCTACCAGCGAGCGAATGTCTTCCACTGAGTTGTTGGAAGCTGCATCCAGCTCGTGCACGTTGAACGAGGCGTTTTCCTGGAAAGCCACGCAGGACGCACAAGTGCCGCACGCCTCGGTTTCGGCCGAGAGGTTGGTGCAGTTTATCGTCTTGGCCAGGATGCGGGCGCAGGTGGTTTTGCCCACCCCGCGCGGGCCGCAAAACAGGAACGCCTGGGCCAGGTGCTGGCTCTGAATGGCGTTCTGCAGCGTGGTGGTGACGTGCTGCTGCCCCACCACGCTGCGAAACGTGGAAGGACGGTACTTGCGGGCCGAAACGACGAAATTATCCATAAGTTCTGTTGACAAAGTTACCCAAAAAAGGGCGGCTTTGGAAGCGGTTTTGCTTACATCAGAACGTGATGCAGAGCGCAGCGAAGCATCTTGCCTGCGTAACTAATTCAGTGCTTGCAACGAAGCGGGCAAGATACTTCGCTGCGCTCTGCATGACGTTCTTTTGAGGATAAATCCTTTACTCCTCTACCTATTTAAACCTCCACATTAGCGGAAACCTTCCCTCCTCCCCCATCGTTTCCTATTCACCGCGTACCTTCGCGGCCCGCTTGGGCTGTAAAGACCATTGCGGGACTCGTTCTTTACCATTTGGGGATGACCGGAATTGACAGCTTGCGCAAATTGCGGGTAAGCGTGCCAGGAGTTGATGGAAGCTCTCCTGTCAAAAAATCTATCAAACAACAACTGGCGACTATTCGTACGCCATGGCTGCCTAGTTCAGAATTAGGTAATTGCCATCGTTCCGCCTGGGTAAGTTTCTACACCTGGGAGTTCGGAGCGTCGTAAGTAGAAAATAGCCTTCGAGGAACTGTGACTCGGGGGCGAAACCCAACTGCAGCTAGGGGCGGTGCAAAGGCCTGATATGCGCCTGTACCGCCATGAAAATCCAAGCATAGATACGCACGTAGAAAGCACGTCGATTTCCTTGTCTGGACCAGGGTTCGAATCCCTGCATCTCCACTTCAAAACCCCGTTTGCGGCTCGCAGGCGGGGTTTTTCTTTTTAGGTCGGGCTAAGCTTCGAAAGGTTCTGGGCTATTGGTGAAATAGGAATGATAAGTGCAGCCGCACTTTTAGACATTGTCGTTTTTAATTATATAAATTAGTCATACATTGCAAAAACAACTTCACCCTTAACCATTCTCTTCATGCCCACTTTAGCCACCAGCATCAGCGACGAAATCCGGCGTGCCAACGCCACCTTTGAGGCCAACTTTGAACGAGGCGACGCGGCCGCTGTCGCCAGCCTGTACACCCCCAACGGCGTGCTGCTCCCCACCGGCATGGAGCCCATCGAGGGCCCAGCCGGCATCCAGGCCTTCTGGCAGGGTGCCATGGAGATGGGCATCAAACGGGTGAAGCTGCACACCCGGGAAGTAGAACAGCTGACCGACACCGCCATTGAGCTCGGCAACTACACCCTGTATGGGCCACAAGACACGCAGCTGGACCAGGGCAAATACGTGGTGGTCTGGAAGGAGCAGGAAGGCCAGTGGAAGCTTCACCAGGATATCTGGAATACCAGCCAGCCGGCGCCGGCTCAATAGCCCAAAGCAGCCTAATAACGGCTGCAGGTGCTGTTCTTTTAGCTTAATCAAAGCTCTATGAGGCCTGGGGTCCAGCCGAAACGTTAGTTTCAGCTGGACCCCGGGCCTCTGACTTATCCTCCGATGCTGCACAATTCCGACTCACCAAGGAGGCATTGGCCGCATAGAGAAGTATTTTAGAAAGCGCACCCAGCAAGTAGCATAAGTGAGGCTCTATTAGCGCTGCTCAGCTTAGTAGTAGGTGGAGCGAAGCGTGGGGTGCTTGGTTTTGATGACCTTGGGTCCTACACGCAGCTGCCCTTTGCCGGTGGCGGCTATTTTGGTTAGCGGGTCGCAGAAGAAATATGCCCCGTCTTCCACAATTAATTGGCCAGCGATGGTCACTTTGGTGTGACGCAGAATTTCCAGCGAGCCACCCTTTTTCACGGTCAAGCGCGAAGTGGGACCGATGTACAATTCCGGCACCTTCCCCGGCGATTCGTTAATTACCAACGCATTGCCGTCACCTACTACTACCTCGGCGGCATCACGAGTTCGGGCTGGGCTGCGCCCAATTTCCAAGCCGCCCAGCACCAGGTAATACGAGTTTCGGGCCAAGAACTGAAGGCTGCCGGGGGCTCGCAACACCGCGGTACCGGTGGCGCCGCCGTTGCCGAGCATGAAGTCGGTGCGGTGGCGACTAGTGCGGTGGGGGCCATCCTGAAAAACGGTAGTGCCGCTGAACACGGCCCCCAGAATTTTATCGTAGGAGCCCTGGGGAGGCTGGGCATAATCGTAGAGAAAAGAACAGCTTCGAAAATGGAACAGGCTGGCGGTATCCATCGCCGCCGGGATGGCGTGAATCAGGTAATTGTGGGTACCCACGAAACGGCACTCGGTAAAGCTCATGCGGGTGGCATGCGAGTCAGAGTGCAGCGTAAACGGCCCGTAGGCGGCTTGCCCACGATACGGCCGGTCCTCGAACGTGCAGCCCACGAACCGAGTGGCATCGGCGGCGGTAGCCGCGTGGCAGCCGTGCACAAAGGCCCCATAGATGCGGCAGTTCCGAAACAAAAACCCTTTCTGCGTAATCCAGGCCGACCAATTGGTGATGCCCCACAGCAAGCCACCGGATACCACAATGTTTTTGGTACCGGAGGGGTGGCTCTCGTCTACCCAGTCCGACACAATGGCTTGGCCGGCATTGTCTACGAAACGGCAGTTCTCCAGGCTCACATTGGTTACGAACCCATCCTGAGGCTCCACATCGACCCCAGCGCCGGGGTTGGAGAACAGCGGTTTGCCGGTAGAAGCCGGCACAATGCGGCCGGTGTGGCTGAAGCTGCAGTTTACGGCCCGAAAGCCGTTTACGCCCGTGAGGGAGAGGCCTTGCCGCCCGTTGTAGTTACAGGTGGAGTTTTCGAGTACGATGCCTTCGCGGTTGGGGTCGTCGATGCTTTTGGCCAAGTGGTTCAGTACCTGAATGCCATCGCGCCCGAAGTGGTGCAGCGCCAGTTGGCTCAACTTAATGTTGCGCGAGTCGCTCACAAAAATGCCATCGGCGGGTAGTTGAATGCCCGTATCGCCCCAGTGGCCGCCCACCACGAGGCTGGAACTGCTGCCGTTCAGGTTTAAGTTGCGAATGGAAATATTGTCGCAGCCCTGCAGCACCACGCAGGTGCCCCCGGTGGCCGAGTAGTTATGGTCAACAAAGTAAGCGGAAGGTGCTTCGTAGGGCTTTCGGGAAACGGGGTCGAAGGAGCCGTAGCGCAAACCCTGGGCGTAGCGAATCTCGGTGGTGGCGCTGTCGTCGCCGACCACCGTGAGGTTGCGGCAACCCACCAGGCGTAGCAGGTCGGCGCCTTTACCGGCGCTGTCCTGGCGGCCCACCAGGTACACACCTTTCGGTATGCGGAGCTCGGCCGAGCCGGTGGCGCCGGCGGGCGTTTGCGCGCGGCCGTTGAAAAAGGCAGCGGCTTTCTCAAAGGCAGCCTGGTCGTTGGTTTTGCCGTCGCCAACCGCCCCAAAGTCCTTTTTCAAGTCTTTGCGCAGCACGGGTGGCGTGGCCAAGCCAAACGCCGCTGGGCTGCCGGCCAGCAACCCGGCCAGGCAGGCTACACGCAGGCACCACAGCGCCCAATTCTTTTGCTTAGCCAAGTAAATCATGCGGCCTGCGGAGGTGTCGGGGAGCTCAGTGGGTGGAAACATCCAGCGAAAATAACCCAACCCAAAGGGCACGCATGCCAGCAGCCCTCACAACCGCTAGCCGAATGCCCTATTGCACCAACTGGGCGAATAGCCGCGTTAGGGTTTCGGCGGCATCGGTGCAGAGGCCGGGGTGCACGGGCGAGGTTTGCACGATGGTGCTGCGCGTGGCCGTGAGCCAGCGAAAACGCTCGGCAATGGGAAACTGGCCGATGGTGCCCCCGGTGGTGCGGCCTTGGCAAATGCGCTCGAAGGCGTGCAGGCGGGCGTTGAGCTCATCCAGGTCCAGGCCGTCTGCGAAGGCGCGCAGGCGGGCTTCTGGAAGCTCGTGCCGGGTTTGCAGAAAGCCCAGGGACCGGCAGTACACGATAACGCCGACGTTGAGAAACTCTTCGCGCTCTACGCGGGGCACTACGCGCAGCACGGCGTACTCAAATAAGTGCTTGTCGGGCATCTTGGGCTTCCTGAACAAAGGTTTCTGATGCCGCCAGGCGGGTTTCCAAGAAGCGGACGTAGTCGGCGCGCTGCTCCTCGGCCGAGGCCTCGTCGTGGGCCAGCCATTCATCGGGCACCAGCGCCACGATGGCCCGAATGCGCGCGGGCGTGAGCAAGGCACGGCTCTCGGCATCTACTGCGGCCAGCTCGCTGGCCTGGGGCAGCAGCACGTGGGCCTTAATCTGCGGAAATGGGCGCGGACGCGGCTGGGCCCAGTCGGGGCCGGCGTGGTGCACGTAGAGGGCCGCGCCGTGGTCAATTAGCCACAGCTCCTTGTGCCACATCAGCATGTTGGTGTTGCGGGCGGTGCGGTCCACGTTCAGCGTCAGGCTGTCGAGCCACACGATTTGCGACGCTAGGCGCGGGTCGATGGTGGTGACCAGGGCATCGTAGGTGATGGCGCCGGAGAGGAAGTGCAAGGCCAGGTTGCGGCCGGTGCTGGCGCGCAGCAAATCCTGGATTTCCTCGTCGGGCTCGGTGCGGCCGAAGGCTTCGTCGAGCTCACAAAACACCAGCTCGGGCACGCGCAGGCCCAGCACCCGGGCCAACTCGCCCACAATTAGCTCGGCGATGAGGGCCTTCACCCCCTGCCCTGCTCCCCGAAACTTGAGCACGTAGAGAAAGCCGTCGTCGGCTTCCACCAAGGCGGGCAGGGAGCCGCCTTCGCGCAACGGCGTCACGTAGCGCGTCACGGCCACGGTTCGAAGTTCTAGGGCACTGGTTGCCGGCATACCGCGCGAATGGTTAAAGGGTCCGTGCAAAGGACGGACAATTCCGCAACCTGGACAATAAAAGCGCCCCACCGAACGGGGTTGAAGCATCCCACCCGCTTCGTTGCAGCGAAGGAGCGTACTCACCAACCAAACATGATGCTCGTGGGGAGATGCTTCGACCCCGCCCAGCAGGGCGGTTTTTCTGAAGGCCGCGCCTTTACGGGGCGCCGGCGGCTATTTCTTGCGCAGCGTGAGGTAGTCGAGGTAACTGCGGTAGTAGGGCATCTATGTTAATCCGCAGCAGCTATTTCTGCTTTTGATAAAACAGCTTGTTCAGTACCAAGCCTTGCCATTCCAGCGGCTGGGGCAGCTTGGTGCCAAGGCCCTGGCTTACCACTCCATTGCGCGACTGCAGCAGGAACGCCGCCGTGAACGGCTGGGCAACGCCCGATTCATCGGTTTTGGTGGCGGTGAGCCATCCGTCCTGCACTCGTACATCGCTGAACTTGACCGGACGTGCGGAGCCAGCTCCGTTAGCATCCGGAACGACACCGGCAAGGCCTAAGTGGCCAGAAGAAAGAGCTTCGACCGTAAGTTTGAACGCGCTGCCTTCCACCTCATACGTTCCGGCATAAGCAGCAGGAGCGGCCACCCAAGGCTGGCTGCTCATACTGACGTGCACCTCGGTATGCGTCCCTTTCTTGTCCTTGACCTTGTGTTTTTCTTTAAAGAAAGCACTGGCCACCTCGCTGGTGTGCTCCCGAGGCGTGATAGTCTGGGCCCCGGCCCGAGGTAGCTTGCCGAACAGCAGCAAGGCGCAGCAAACGGTGACGAACGATTTCATAGTCAGCAAAAAAAGCGTAAAACAACAACCTAGTGGGGCACCTTGCTGCGCCTAAGGGCAAGGTAGTCGAGATAATAGAGCACCTTCACCGACACCGAGTTGTTGTGCGGCGTGTTGATGGTGTTGTTGAAATTATCGAAGTATAGGGGCGTGGCCTCTTCGGCTTGCAGATAAGTTGAGCCGGCATTTTTCCACACCACGCTGAGTTGCGAACCCGGCGCAAACCACCACGAATACACGGCATCCACGTTGAAGGCGTTGTAGGTGTTGTCGCGGTTGCGCTGGTAGTTCACCAGCTGCTCGTCGCCGTTGTGGCTCAACTGGGAGAAATCGTTGTAGTGCACGTTGCTGGTGTAGTGGCGCAGGCGCAGCGTAAACGACATGCGGTTGGTGAAGGTGTAGGCCGTTGACACGACGTTGGACACGGTGGCCACGTTGCGGCGGCCCAGGATAATCTGGCCCAGAAATGGCTGGTCAAGCACTTCGTTGGCGTCCATACCGCCGTTTACGTAGCCGATTTGGTTCACGCGCAGGCTCCAGTCGATGCTGTAGCGGAAGGAAAGGTGGTCGTTTACGCGGTAGCGCGGGTAGGCGCCAAAGCTGTAGCCCGTGCGGCGCGGCCGGGGCAGCCGGTCGTCGAGGCCGTAGTGCTGCGCCCCGACATTCCAGCCGTAGGAAAACTTCTTGCGCGAGTCGGAATTCAGGAACACCACGAGGCGGGCGTTGCCGGGCACGCGCACGTAGTAGTCGCCCAGCGGAAAGGTGCGCGGCTCGTAGAAGTCGTGGGTTACGGGGTCCACGTTCAGGTCGAAGCCGATTTGATTGAAGCTTTTGGTGAAGGTGGTGTTTGCGCCGAGGTAAAAATTGAGCGCCTGGTACAGCGTGGGCTTGTACAGGAGCGAGTGGCTGATGTTGGAGAAAATGGCGAAGTTGTTGACCTTCCAGAACGGCTTGTATTTGCGGTACACCAAATCCAGCGAGTTGGTGATGTTGTTGTTGCCGAACAAGATGCCCAGGTCGTTGGGGTTGTAGGTGTTCGACTCAATGCCGTGGTTGTAGTACCAGGTGAAATTGCCGCTGATTTTGCTCACGCCCACCTGATACTTATAGCCGTCGCGGTCCGAGACCTCCTTGCCCGTGCCGAACGCCATGCCCCGGCGGTTGGAATACACCACGCGGCCCTCGGTGGCGTAGGAGTTCTTTTTGTTGGCGAAGCGAAACAGGGCGCCGGTCACGTTGGCGTCGTAGGTTGAGCCAGCCCGCGTCACGTTGGTGTTGATGAGCGAAACGTAGGAATTGTTCTTCAGGCTCTGGTCGAGCACCGCAATGTTGTAGTTGGCAAAGGGCTGTGTGAGCACCTCGCGCTTCTCCCCCGTTTCCTCGTTCCGGAGGGTGGCGTACACGTCGTTGCTCAGGGCATTGAACACGCCAATGCCGAGGCCCTTGCTGGTGCGGCCCGAAATTTTGGTGGCGTTGAGCAAGCGGGTCTCGGCGGGGTTGCTCACGATGCGCTCGTGGGCGCCGGCCGCCACGTTGTAGAAGCCAATGGGCGTGGCGCCCACCCGCCGCGAGTAAAACAGATTGCCTTTGTTGAATAGCTCGGTGCCTTCGGTAAAAAACTGCCGGTTCTCATTGAACTGCACCTCAAACGGGGAGAGGTTGAGCACCTGGTTGTCGCTCTGCACCTGCCCAAAATCGGGCACAAGCGTAGCGTCGAGCGTGAAGCTTTCGTTGATGCCCCACTTGATGTCGGCCCCGCCGTTGAAGCTCGTGGTGGTGCGCTTGGTGCCTTCGGCGTTCAAGGGGTTGTGGTTCACGTAGCTCGACACGTAGGGCGTGAGCGAGAGGCGCAGCGGTGGCTTCACGCCCTGCACGCCCGTGAGCTCGCCCCACTGGTTCACAAAGCCGTCGACCTGGGGCTTCACTTCGTTCCAGAAAAACTGCTGGTTTTCGCGCTTGCGCTGCCGCATGAAGTTCACGCCCCAGCGCTGCACATCGGCCGTGCTGAAACGGATGGCGGAGTAGGGAATGCGCAGCTCAGCCACCCAATCGGTGCCCCGCGGCGCGGTGCTGCTTTCCCACACCGCATTCCAGTTGAAATCTTCGCCGCCCGCCGGCGAGTAGCGCGAATCCATCTGCACGCCGCTGCTGGTCACGATGAAGGCGTAGCCGTTGAGCTGGTCGAAGTACGTATCGAGGAAAATGCCGAAGAAGTCGGAGTTGCCGGTGTTGTCGCGCGCCGTCAGCTCCCGCGGAATGGAATCCTGGGAAAGGTCGTGCATCACAGCGCCCACGTAAATGGCGGCATCGTCGTAGAGCACCCGCACTTCGGTGGCCAGCTTCTCGGGCACGCCGGGGTTGGGCCGCTGCTGAATAAAATTGGTGGCAACGGGGGCTGTTTGCCACGCCGCTTCGTCGAGCACGCCGTCAATTTTCATGGCCTCTTTGATGCGCACGGCGCCCAGCTGGCGCTTGGGCCCGGCCGTGGCCGTGGGAGCAGCCGCGGGGGCTGCGGTTTGGGCCATGGCATTGGGCAAGGCCAGCCCAAGAAACCCGATAAACAGAAAGAAAACGCGCAGAGAAAAGGTGCCGGTCATAGCAGAAAGAAGTGTGGTTGATATAGATGCAAAACGGCGCAAACGGTTGCCCAACTCTTCGGATGATTCCAAAAAAATCCAGGGAAATCTCGTCTTTAAAGGCTGACCATCAGGACACACGAGTGCAGGTGGCCGCCGGTGTGGCGCCCTTTTGCGTGGAAACTCCCGCCTTGTGGAATGGTTACTTCCGCTTGCGGAAATACACGTCGTTGCTGATGGATTCGAGCTTGACGAGCGGGCCGCTGCCCTTCAGGGTGCCGCGCAGCTGGTAGCCCACCATGGGGTTTTTCTGCGGGGTTGAGCTAAACGCAATGTCCTGGTCGGTATACACCTCGCCAGTGATGGTTTTGAGAGCCAGCTCGGCGCCCTTGGTGGCGGGCCAGGCCACGTCTACGAAGCCGCTCAGGGACTTGGCCTCGATGGCCCCGGTGAGGCCCACGATGTCGATGTTGCCGCTGAGCGTACTCACGTGCAGGGCCACATCGGCGGGCACGGTGATGTCGTACTCAATCACGGCGCACACCTGGTTCACTACGCGGCCGCCGCGGTCGCGGGCGCTGCCGTTTTTGCCGTTGTTGATGTACGTATCGCCGTAGTAGGAGCCGCCATTGGGGCAGTCGCCGGGCTCGGCTTTGCGCAGCATTTCCTTGTCAAACTCCGAGGTCAGCTTGAGCTCATCGCCGGCCGGCTCCAGGGTGAGCAGCAAGGCATCGTTGAGCTTATTTTGGTTGATGCTGACGGAGGCCTTCACGGTCATTTTGCCGGTGGCCCCGGCCCGGATGTGGATGTTGCTGGCCTGCCGCAGGTTCAGAAACACCCGCTGGCCGGCCGCCAGGTTAGCACTTTTTTCGATGATTTTTTGGGCCGTAGCCTGCTGGACGCCGCTCGCGGCAATAACCAGCAACAGAAAGAATAGGAAGCGGCGCATGATGCAGAAAATGAGAGGTGAAAGGCTGGTTTTGAGTGATAGTGGAGGCTGAAGGCAATCTGTTGTCATGCAGAGCGCAGCGAAGCATCTTATCACGTTCGCACGACTCGTTCACCGGCGATAAGATGCTTCGTGCCTCAGCATGACAAGAAGCCGAGGCATGACTGTTTTTTACAGCGCGTTCCTACTTGGCTTTGCGGACGAAAACGTCGCCGCTCACGGTTTTGAGCGACACCGAGTTGCCGCCGCCGTTGATGCTGCCGTCGACTACCTGGCCGCCTACGTGGCGCATGCTCGTGTCCTGGCCTTTGCCCAGGTTCAGGTCGAAATCAGTGTAGACCTCGCCCGATACCGAGCGCAGCTTTAGCGTGGCCTTGGTGTTGGCAGGCATGCTCACGTCCACATCGCCGCTCACGGTAGAAATGGAGCTGGGTCCCTGGCGGAGCGGGGCAAAGCGCACCTGCACGTCGCCGCTCACGGTGTTGGCCACCACGGGACCGGTCACGTTGGTGAGCTTGATATCGCCGTTTTTCACGTTTACTTCGAGGTCGCCGGTCACGTCGCGCACGGCCACGTCGCCGCCGTTCCAGTTGGTCTGGTTGTACTGCACGGTGGAGTTGCGCGGCACCCGAATGGTGTAGTTGGCGTCTTTGCGCGAGGCCCGCACAATGTGCACGGTGTTGTCCTGCTGCGTCACGGCCAAGCCGATTTTGGTGTTGTCCACGGCCGAGTTGTAGATGGGGCGCAGGCCCTCAGCGCGCTTGGGCGCTTCCTCGTAGCCGTCGCCTTTTATCACCAGCTCATTGCCCTCGATGCCTTCCACCGTCACGTCGCTGCCCTGCATGTCGATGATAATTTTGCGGTCTTTGCCGCCGAGTTTGGTGCGGTATTCCTGGGCGTGCCCGGCCTGGGCCGCCAGCAGGCCCGCCATTGCGAGTATAATGAGCTTGTTCATGGAGGTAAAAAAGTTAGGCAAGTGAGGTCCTGGCGCGGCACCGGAGGCCGGCGCCGCGAGCAGAAAACAGGTGAGAAAAGAGTAGGAAAACGAGAAGACTAAATCAGTTTGCCGATGCCGGCTTCGGCCTGCGCCCGCACCACGGGCAGGGCATCGGGGCGTTTGGCCAGGCGCTCGAGCTGGGGCACAGCCCGGCGCACGCGCATCGAAACCACCATGTCAATCAGCGCGATTTGCACGTTGGGGTCGGTTTGGATGGGCAGGGAGTTGGCCAGGCCCTCCCGCACCCGGGGGTCGTCGCGGAGGCGGTACAAGGCTTCGCAGGCCGCCAGGCGCACGTTGGGATTGGGGTCGAAATTGAGGGTGTTGATGAGCACCTGCACGGTGGGGTCGCCGGGCTCCGATTCTTTGGGGGAGTTGGTCACCAGCCGAATCCGGTCGCTGGCCGAAACCGTGCGGCCGTTGTCGCCGGCCAGGGCCTGGGCCAGGGCGTAGCGGGTGTTCTTATCCGCTTCCGAAGTGGTAGCCACGCTGTCATTAGCCCGCCCCCCCCAGGGCAGCTGGCGCCCGAGGAACACGCCGGCAGCAATCAGGACAATGCTGGCGGCAATGCGCATCCAGTTATTGGCCACCGCCGTGGGCCACATCGACACCACCTTGGCTTCGGGTTGAGCCGGGGCCGGGGCGCTGCTGGCCGCTGCGGTGGGCAGCAAGGCTTTTTGCTCTTCCAGCATGGCCATAAAGTTGGCGCGCAGGGCCGTGCGGGGCACCTCGGGCAGGGCCGCGTCCAGGTCGTCGGTGAGGGCGCGGAGCTGGGTTACCTGCAGCTGGCAGGCGGGGCAGGTGGGCAAGTGGGCCGCCACGCGGTCGGCCTCGGCAGCGGGCAGACTGTGCTCCACGTAGGCCGGCAGCAGCGCTTCTAGCTCGTGGCAGGCAGAAAGTTCGGGCGTTTTCATGGCTTAGGTGGCGAAATAGATTTTGCGCAGCGCCTGCAGGGCGCGGTGGGCTTTCACGCGGGCGGCTTCGGCGGTGCAGCCCAGCAGCTGCCCGATTTCTTCGTAGCCGAAGCCCTGGAAGCGGTTCAGCACCAGGATTTCGCGCTGCGGGGCGGGCAGCATCGCCAGGGCCTCGTGCAGGTCGTCGGCGCAGGTGCTCACCCGCATTTGGGAGACGGCCGCGCCGCGCAGGCCGCCGGTGCGCTCCACCTCCTCCACGTCTACATCGGCGGCGCGCAGCTTCTCGCGGCGCTGCCAGTAGTCGGCGTGCACGTTGCGGGCCATCTGGTACACCCAGGCCTTGAAGGGCTGGGTGGGCTGGTAGCTGCTGCGGTATTTGAGGATGCGCTCGAACACGGTCTGGGTGAGGTCTTCGCTGGTTTCGCGGTCGTTGGTGAGGCGGGTGAGGTAATTGAACAAGGGCCCGTGGTACCGCTCGAATAGCGGCACGAGCTGGTCGAGGTCATCGGCCCGTACAGCGGCCATCAGTGCTTCGTCGCTCGTACTCGTGGTGGTCACGGGTGGGGATTTGGAGTGGATTGAAAGGAGTACCGGGCTTTGGGCCATTCGTTACACGGTGGCTCAACTTTTTTTCGCAAGCTCGGTATTGAGCTAAAATAAACGTCATGCCGAACGCAGTGAAGCCTCTTTCCCGCGCCGCCTGTCATGCTGACGTAGGAAGCATCTTCTCACGTTCGAACGATTCGTTCAGCGGTGAGAGGATGCTTCGCTACGCTCTGCATGACAAGCGGCGCGGAAAAGAGGCTTCGGCTGCATTTGGCATGACGTTCCATCATGCGCAAAAACGACTGGGCTTATTTGGCTTTGCGCAGCAGAATGTCGCCGTTCATGGTTTTCAGCATCACCTCGGCGCCGCCGCCGTTGACTTTGCCGTAGGTCCAGTCGTCGGTGCTGATGCGGTAGAGGCCATTCTGCGACGTGCGGGTCACTTTGGGCGTGTTCTTGTCCACGGCCACCTCAAAGTCGCTGTACACATTGCCGCGGTCCGACTTCATCTTGAGGGCGGCTTTGGCATTGCTCGGGAACGTGACGTCGACCTTGCCGTTGAGGGTGGAGAAGGCCATGGGCGCCCCTGATTTCACGCTTTTGAAGGTGGCCGTGAGGTTGCCGTTCACGGTGTTGGCCACGGCCGAACCCGAAACCTGGTTGAGCTGAATGGGGCCATTTACGTTGGAGATTTCCAGCTCACCGTTCACGTTCTCCACAATGATGTCGCCGTTGTTGACGGTGCTCAGCTTGAGCGAGAAGTTCTGGGGCACCTTGATGGTCAGGTCTACGGGTCGCATGTGCGACTCGGTCGAAATCTCAACCACGTTGTTCTTCTCCTCGGCCGTCAGGTTCAGGCCCGACACGTTGGACAGGCGCTTCATGCCGGCCGGGGCGGGGCCGTCGTCGTTGCGCTCGCTGTGCCGGCCCGAATTACGGGGCCGGGCCGCGGCATCAATCACCACGTCTTTGCCGCCGTAGCCGGTCACGTGAATAAAGCCATTGACCAGGCCCACTTCCAGCGTACCAGGCTTGCCGGGCGAGCTGAGGGCTACCGTGAGTTGTTCCTTGGTATCCTTGGCATCTTGGGCCAGCGCCGGCAGGGCGCCGGCCAGCAGCAGAAGGGCAAGGCTCGCCCGCCGCACGGGGTGCGTGAAGGCCATTTGAACTAGATGGTTCATCGTTGATAAGGGAAAGTACTATTGTTTGGAGACGGTCACGTCGCCGTTGAGGGTTTCGAATCGCAGGTCGGGCCCGCCTTTGCCGATGCGTACGGCGGTTTCCTTGGTGAGCTTGTAGACGGTGCCGCCGCCGCGGCCCTCCTGGTTTTTGGTGACTTGCACCGGCAGGACTTCCGTATTGGCAAAGTCGGTATAGAACTCCCCGTGCATGCTCTTGAAGTGCATGTCGGCGCCCAGGTTGGCCGGGTAGTGCACCCGAATCTGGCCGTTGATGGTGTGGTAGGACGAGGCCCCGGGCGGGTTGGCGGCGTAGGTGGCGTCCACGTTGCCGTTCACGGTGTGGGCCCAGGTGGTGCCCTTCACGTTTTTGAGGGTGATGGAGCCGTTCACATTGCCCACGTGCAGCGGGCCGGTCACGTCCTGCACCAGCACGGCGCCGTTGTTTACCGTCGACACGTGCAGGTTGAGCTGGTAGGGCACCTTCACCACAAAGTCATAATTGTAGCGGTAATGCACGTCGTCGCTGCTCCAGCTGCGCATGCGGTCGCCGCTGCTGCGGTTGTGCGGGCGCGAGTCTTGGGGGCCGCTCAGGTACACCACCACACTGTCGCCGTGCTGCAGGTAGCCCAACTGCGTTTCCTTCTTGCCCTGCTCCAAGGTAGCCGCGTCGTCGGCCCGGATGGTTTTGGTGGCTTCTACCAGCACCTTGTTGCCGGCATAGCCCTGCACCGTCACCGAGCCGCTGATGTTGTAGAGGGCCAGGGTGCTACGCCCGGCATCGGCCGTGAGCGTAAATTCCTTGCTGATTTGCTCCTTGGCTTCTTTGCTCTGCGCCCAGCACCCGGTGCTAGACAGCAGCAAAAGCAGGGCGCTCAGGCTGGGGCGAATGTTGAGGCTGGTCATGGCTGAGGGGGGTTGAGGGCGCGGCGGGCCGGCCGTGGGACAGGGTTTGAATGGTTTGTTCGATTTTACTTTTCACGGTCTGGTCCAGGTTTTCCTGCTTGAGCAGCTCACGCAGGGGCTTTACCGAGCGGCGCTCCTGCAGCTGCACCATCACGTCGGCCAGGGCGGTTTGCACCAGCGGCGAATCCTGGTTGGCCAGGGCGTGCACCAGGCCCAGGCGCACCGTGGGGTCTTGGGCCAGGGGGGCCAGCGCTTCCAGTGTGGCCAGGCGCACGTTCACGTTGGGGTCGTTATTGAGGGTGCTGAGCAGGGCATTTACCACGCGGGCGTTGGGATCGTCGAGCTGCTTGGTGTAGCTCACGGCCCGTAGCCGCTCGGTGGCCGAGGGGTTTTCGATGAGCGCCAACAGCATCATCTGCCGCATGTCGCCTACCTGGCCCGCCAGCGCTGCAATTTGCTGCTGTTCGGCGCGCTCGGGCTTGTGCTCGTTGTTGAGCCAGTAGCCCCCTATTAGCCCCACTCCTATCAGGCAGGCGCTGTATACCAGCCGTAGCAGCGGCACCGGAATTTCCAGGGCCAGCCACCGCTGCCACAAGCCCTTGAGCGAGTAGCTGGACGCGGCTTCCTCCTGCTGCTTAAAAGCGCTGAGCATGGCGTAGAAATCGGCGCGCACGTGCGGGCTGGGCTCGGGCACCGGTACGTTGCCCATGGTTTGCCACACCCGCTGCACGGCCTGCAGCTCCTCGCGGCAGTCGGCGCATTCGGCCAGGTGGGCCGCCAGCTCCTGCTGCTCGGTGGGGTTCAGCTGGCTGCTCAGGTAATCGACTAATTGCTCTTTGGTGCGTTCACAGTTCATAGCTCTAGCAGTTAATTTTCGATGCGCAGGTAACTCGCCTTCAATTCGTTCATGGCGCGGTGCACGCGCACCTTCACGGCGCCTTCGGTGGTGTTCAGCACCCGGGCGATTTCGCCGTACTTCATTTCCTGAAACCGGCTCAAGACCAGGATTTCGCGGTCTTCGGGGCGCAGCCGGCCCAGCGCTTGGTGCAGCAGGGCCACGTCCTGGGCGTGCTCGAGGCCGGCATCGGCGGGGCTGCCGCCGGCCAGGTGCTCGGCCATGCTGTCCACGTCGGTGTGGTGGGCGTCGTGGCGGTTTTTCTTGATGAAGTCGGCCAGCACGTTGCGGGCCAGGTGATACATCCAGGTGCGAAACTCGCCGTCGCCGGTGAAGGTGTGGCGGTATTTGAGCATGCGGTAGAACACGTTCTGCACCAGGTCTTCGCTGGCATCGGCCCGGCCCAGCATGTGGTAGAGAAAGCCGAACAGCTGGCGGTGGTAGCGCTCAAAGAGCAGGCCCATCCGGTCCAGGTCGCCGCCTTTCACCCGCAGCATCAATGCATTATCCGATAGCGAGTCCAACCTGATGCGCTGAAGTAGTGAGGGTATTTGCTTGTGGACACCGGGCCCAATCGGGAAGGTTACAGAAAATTCACATATTTTTTTGATACCGGCTTATTCAGCCCCGCATACCAGCCGGCTTCGCTCAGAGCCTGAGCGACTTTCGCCCCGCCAAAGTGCTGAGCTTAATCGAATTATCTCAATAATTATTCTTAACTTCTGTAACCAAACCCGGAGAAGCTGCCGTAAAGAACCCACGCCAAAACCAGACTCGCTTGGCATCTAATACATTAAGTGCACCCTCACCTCTAACTCGCGAACTATGAAACTCTCCAGAATTTTGCTCGCATCCTTGGTTGCCAGTGGCGTAAGCAGCGCGGCCTTCGCCCAAACCACCACTAGCGGAACCACCTCGGGTACCACCACCAGCGGCACTACTACGGGCACTACCACTAGTGGCATGGGCAGCACCTCTGGCACTACCACGAGCGGGACCACGAGTGGCACTACAATGGGAACCAC
Organism: Hymenobacter plasmatis; assembly: GCF_020711255.1. Classification (GTDB taxonomy): domain Bacteria; phylum Bacteroidota; class Bacteroidia; order Cytophagales; family Hymenobacteraceae; genus Hymenobacter. The sequence continues at coordinate 208,554 of NZ_JAJFAW010000001.1, read as the reverse complement.
GTCTGGCACTACCACCGGTAGCACCACGATGGGCACCACCTCGGGTACCACCAGCGGTACTACATCGGGTACCACTACCACCGGCGACATGGGCACGACATCGGGCACTACCACCAGCGGCACGACGAGTGGCACCACCAGCGGCGAAATGAGCGGCAGCACCACGTCGATGAGCGAGCGGCCGATGAAGGCCAAAGCCAAGGCCACACCCAAAAAGGCCAAGATGAAGGCCCGGCCCAAGAAATAAACTTTTGAAGACCAATACCGTAAGGTTTCAAACCGGCTGTTTCCACGGAAGCAGCCGGTTTTGGCTTTTGTATTTACTCCCAAGCCCATGAAACCGCACTTTTTGCTGGCCGGCCTGCTCCTGGCAGCCACAGCACAAGCCCAGACCGTTCCCTTCGACCCGTCGGCGCCGGTGCGCGGAGGCAGACAAGGCCAAACCACCGTCCCCCCCGTCAACCCGGCCCTCAACCAGAGCACCATTCAGGGGCCGCCCGATATGCAGCGCACCCCCACCAGCACCGACGCCCAGCCCAGCCGCCTGCTGCCCGAGCGCGGCTTCTCGACGGCGGGCACTCCCGAAGAGTCGCCCACGGCCGTGCCCGACGTGCGGGAACAGCCCGTGATTAAGGACAGCCGCACCCGGCAATCGACGGACGTCGTGCCGCGCCGCTCGCGCCGGAGTTCCAGCAGCAACGTAATCCCACGCTAAATCGCAGCCCTTTTACTACCCAAAAAAGCCCAGCCCAATTAATTGGGCTGGGCTTTTGCCTTGTGGGCTAGTACGCGTGTTGGCGTTACGGGCTACTTTTTCTTGCTTTTTTCGGCATGGGCCAGCAGGTCTGAGCCGTGCCGACGCAGCAAATCCGCCAGTTCGGTCAGCGGCTTTTTCAGCTCCGCATCAACATTTGCGCTTACCTCGCTGGTCTGGTCTCCGAGCATGGTGAGGCAGTTGCCGATGGCCCTGGCACTCAGGGCCCCGCTGGTGAGCAAAGACTGCAGGTTGCCGATTTCGCGGGCAATGTCCTGCAGGCCTGGCTCGCCGCTTTGCAGAAACATCTGCTGCCAGGTTTCGGTGTTGTCCATGGCCGAGCCCAAGGGCAGGCTGGTCAGGCCATTGCGGAGGGCGCTAACAGTAGCGTTAAGGTGGTCGAGAGACATTCGCTAAGGTGGAAAAAGGTGAAATTGGAAAGGGAGGTGCGCTGGCTCAATCCAGCAAACGGAACGAAAAGGACTTATGAACCCGCTGCGCCGGGGGCGGCCTCTTTTTTGGCGCGCTTAGCTTTGGGCGGGGCGTTGGGGTCGGGCGGCAGGGTGAGCGGCGGGCTGGGCACGTTGGGCGCCGGAGCACTCAGCCCCAGCTCGCGCAGAATGGCCACGGCGCGCAGGGCGCTGGCTTCCTTGTTTTTAATTTCCAGCATCAGGTCCATGTCGAGCCCGTGCAGGTTGGTGAGGAATTCGCGAAACAACTCGTCGACCAGGTCGTCGGTGTGCTTGCCTTTGCGTTCGCCCAGCGCCTGCGAGCTGTAGTCCATCATGGGCACGCCGTCGCGGGTGGGGTGCCAGGTGGCAGCGGCCAGCCGCAGGGCCTCGTCCATGGGCTCGCCATGGTTAAGGCACTCGTGGTGGAAGTTGTCGAATAGGATGGGCACGCCAGTCAGCTCGTGCAGGTGCAGGCAGTCGCGCAGCGGAAACAGCCGGTCGTCGTTTTCTACTACCACGCGCGCTTTCACGGCCCCGGGCAGGGTGGAATGCACGGCCGCAAACCGGCTGATGGCCAGCTCCCGCTCGCCGTACAGCCCGCCCACATGAATCTGGAGCTTGGCGGTGCCGTCCAGTCCCATCAAGTCCAGCATCGAGCCCTGGTACACCAACTCCTGGATGCTGCGCTGCACAATGTCGGGGCTGGGCGAATTGAGCACCACAAACTGGTCGGGGTGAAAGCTCACCCGCAGGTTGTTGGCTTTGATGTAATCGCCGATTTCCCGGAACTCGGCGGCAAAGTGGGTCTGCCAGGGAAAGGTGTTGATTTCGTGCGAGCCAAACGGCACAATACCCGATCCCATCCGGAAAAAGAGCAGGCCCTGGGCCACGTTCCATTCCAGCATCCGGCGCAGACAAACGAGGTTAGCCGTCACGGCCGCAACGAGCCGCTCCTCCGAGTACGAGGCCAGCCGAAAGGTATTGGCGGCGCTGCAATCCATCGCCTCGTTCACGCAGGGATACCCAATTTTCATACTGTGGGCTTACGCGAAGCGTTGGAAGTGGGTTCAGTTTATCAGGCTGGGAGCTCGGCGGTGGGGAAAGCCCAAGCCGGTGGAACCTCACCCCCGGCCCCTCTCCCTAAGAGAGGGGAGCCAGACGGTAATTGTCATTGCGAGCGGAGCGAAGCAATCCGTCCTGGTCTCAGCGACTAGCCCATTAATGTGAAAAGCCCCGACTCTACTGCAGAGTCGCGGCTTTTTCTATCAAAGGGCTTTACCACATCTCAGGGCTAGTCGCAGGGAGAGGACGGATTGCCGCATTCCGCTGCGCTCCATTCGCAATGACAAGCAGGCTCCCCTCTCTTATGGAGAGGGGCCGGGGGTGAGGTGCCGCCGGACCAAGCTTCGCCCTACGGCTCGTAGCCGCGGTTGTCCCGAAACGCCTTGTTGTAGTCGGCTCGGGCCTTGCGGGCTTTTTCGGCCCTTTGCGCGGCTTCAATCTCCTCCATCTTGCGGCGCTGCTTGCCTTCGCGTGAAAACTGCTCGTAAATCAGGCTGACGGGGCTGGCAATGGTGGGTACCGGCGCTTTGGGCGCGGTGGAGTCGACAGCGAACAGGGGCTTGGGCTTGGGGGGGCGCTTGGCGCCGCTCGCCACGGGCGGCGTGGGGCGCTTCATGTTGCGCAGCGCCCGGTTGATAATGGCACGGTCGGGCCGGTCGCCGGTCACTTGCACTTCGCCGAGGCGCACGCTGTCGCGCACCAGCTGAATGCGCACCACCAGCTGCGAGAGGCCGGTGCCGCCCAGCGGCAGCCGCTGAGCTTTGTAGCCCAGGGCCCGAAACAAGATGGTGTCGGTGGGTAACGCATCCACGGCAAAATCGCCGGTGGCGTTGGTTACCACGCCGCGGCGCGTGCGCTGTACCTGCACGGTAGTGCCTGGCACGGCCTGGCGCGTGTCGGCCGCAGTCACGCTGCCGCTCACCCGTATTTGCTGGGTTTGCGCCTGGGCGGTGCCGGCCAGCAGCCACAGCGCCGCCACCACCCCCAGCCACTGGCGCAGCTTGGGCCAAACGCCACGTACAGAAGGCACTACTTCAGAAGACATCAACTTAGTAAACACACCGCAACTACAAAGTTGCAACCCATTGAGCCAAAAAAAGCCCACACCGTTGCAGGTGTGGGCTTTTCAGCGACGGTTCGGCCGATTGCATCGACCAAATCGCTAATTTTTTACTTTGGTGCCGTCGGCGTCTTTGGTTTTCATTTTGCCGTTTTCTTTCACCTTGATTTTGCTGCCGTCCTCAGCTTTCGCCTTCAGCTTGGTAGCACCCATAGCGTCGGTGCCGGCATCGGTGGTAGTCGTGGTAGAAGTCTCAGTGGTGGTGCTCGAGGGGCTCATTGCGCCCGACGAAGTGCTGTCCATCGACGACATGCTGGCGTTATCGCTCGTGTAGTTGCCGTCGTCGTAGTAGCTCGAGCGGCTCGACTCGTAGGCCTGGTACTGCGTGGGGTCCACGAAGATTACCTTGAACTCCTGGTCCTGCTCCTTGTTGGCGTCGCGCATGGCGGCGGCCATGCCGGTGGTATCGGTGGTGTACTTGGTGCGCAGGTCGTTGATGCGCTTGTAGCGGTTCACGTACACGGTGCGGATTTTTGTCTTGGTGGCCTCGTCCGTGATTTTCATATTGGCCGCCATCTTATCCGCGATTTGCTGGGCGCGGGCTTCGATTTGGGCGTCCGTCATCGGGCCCGTGGTGGTCGTGGTGGTGGTGGTCATGGTGCCGTCGGCCGGCACGGTGTTGACTTCGGTGGTCTTCTCCTGCGAGCAGGAAGCCAACGAAAGGGCAGCAGCGCCCGCGAGAATCAAGAGGGAATTTTTCATTTCAGGGAAGGTTAAGAACAACCGTAAGTGGTTGGAGGCGCTTTACGGCAATGCCGAGGCGTATGTTGCCAAACTTGAATATTCCCTCGTCGGCTATTCCAGCTCAACTGCCTGTTAGCTATGCCCTCCGCAGCTCAAACAGCGTGATTTCGGGCAGAAAACCCACCCGCCCCGGATAGCCCAAATAGCCCAACCCGGTGTTGACGTACAGCTTCTGCCGGCCCTGCTCGTAGAGGCCGGCCCACTGCTTGTACACGTACTGCACGGGGCTCCATTTCAGGCCCGGCAGGTTCACGCCAAACTGCATGCCGTGGGTGTGGCCGCTCAGGGTCAGGTCAATGTCGGGGTAATGCAGCACCTGCGCTTCCCAGTGCGAGGGGTCGTGCGAGAGCAGGATTTTGAACGGCGCATCGCCGCTGGCCGCGTGGGCCCGGGGCAGGTTGCCGTGCTTGGGAAAGTTGGCGTGGCTGCTCCAGTTTTGCACGCCCATGATGGCGATTTTGTCGGTGCCCCGCGTGATGGTGTGGCTGGCGTCGTTGATGAGCGTCCAGCCGATTTTCGCGTGGTTTTGCATCAGGCGCTCCAGGTTTTCGCGCTTCTGGGCGGCGCTGTCCCACTGCACGTAGTCGCCGTAGTCGTGGTTGCCGAGGCTGGAGAAAATGGGCAGGTCGGATTTGATTTGCTGCAGTGCCGGAATGTGGGGCTCTACTTCTGTGGCGCGGTTGTTCACCAGGTCGCCGGTCATGAGCACGAGGTCGGCGTTTTGCTTGTTGATGAGCGCCACCGCCCGCTGCAGCGGCTCGGTTGAGCTAAAGCTGCCGGTGTGCAAGTCGGAAATCTGCACCACTTTAAAGCCGTCGAAGGCCGACGGCAGGTTGGGGAAATGCAGCGTCACGCGGCGTACCTGGTAGTCGGTTGCGCCCTTGGCCATGCCCCACAGCAGCGAGAAAAATGGGATGGCACCCAGGCCCACGGCCAGCTTCGCCAGGAATTCGCTGCGCGGAATGGCCTGCCCCGCCGCCCCGGCCGGCCGCGTGGCCGTGCCCACAGCCCAGCGGCCCAGCCGCGTGAGGTCTTCCAGCAGCAAGGGAATCAGAATTACCAGCTTGGCCGCGAGCAAAAGCACCGGCAAACTCATCAAATAGCTTTTCAGCACCGTATTGCCCATTTGCCGGGTCGAGCCGGCCCAGAAAGCCAGCACCCACACGGCCAGCGTGAGCAGCCAGTAGCCGATGGCCGCCCATCGCCGGCCGCCCACCGACAGGTGCTGCGCCAGCGTGCGCGTAGCCTGATACCCATACCATTCGGCCAGAATAACCAGCCCCAATACCAACCATAACACCAAAGGATTTCGCATAATATGAACTGAAGCGGGTGGTCCGCCGGGCTTACTGCCAAAGCGGACTCGCTGCTTAAACGCGCTGAGGCGCCTTTTGCTTTAATTTTAATTTACTTTCCGCCCTCTACCAACCCCGTGCCGCATGGAACTAACTGACAGCCTGACCGAACCTACTGCACCTTCCCTGCCGGGCACGCCCCCACCCTATGCGCCCCCCGGCGCGCTGGGCATCAAGAGCTGGGCCGAGGAAGACCGGCCCCGCGAAAAGCTGATGGCCAAAGGCCGCGCCGCCTTGTCCGATGCCGAGCTACTGGCCATTCTGCTGGGCTCGGGCACCGTGAAGCTCTCGGCCGTGGACGTGGCCAAGCTCATGCTGCAAGGCGTGAACAACGACCTCAACGCCCTGGCCCGCGAAAGCGTGAAGCAGCTCTGCCGCCACCCCGGCATTGGCGAGGCCAAGGCCATTACGGTGGTGGCCGCGCTGGAGCTGGGCCGCCGCCGCAAAGAGGCCGACGCCGCCCCGCGCACCACCATCACCTGCTCGCGCGACATCTACCAGCTGATTCGGCCCAATCTGATGGACCTGCCCCACGAAGAGTTCTGGGTGATTCTGCTGAACCGGGCCAACGTGGTGATGCGCAAAACCGCCATCAGCCGCGGCGGCGTGGCCGGCACCGTGGCCGACCCCAAAATGATTTTCAAGGAAGCACTCGAGCAATTGGCCAGCAGCATCATCTTGGTGCACAACCACCCCAGCGGCAACCGCAACCCCAGCGCCGCCGATATTCAGCTCACCAAGAAGCTCAAGGAAGCCGGCACCTTCCTGGACCTGCCCATCCTCGACCACCTCATCTATTCCGACCAGGGCTACTACAGCTTTGCCGACGAGGGGATGCTGTAAATTGGGCTAATAACCACCTTTTTTCAGTTGCGGAACTGCCCTATATGCACAACAACGGCCTACCCCAGGGCAGAGCCGTTGCGGTGGTGTTGGTACGAATACTAGCGCTGGGCCACGCCGTCGGCCTTGGCAATGACGTTGAAGGTCAGCGTAAAATTGTCCTCGATGGCTTTGTCGCCGATGCTCTCGAAGAACGATTTTGAGCGGTAGCGGATGTCGTACTTGGTGCGGTCGATGGTGGCTGTGCCGCTGGCGGCGGCCACGCCGTTTTTCACCCCTACCTGAGCCGGGAAGCTGAGCGGGTTGGTTTTGCCTTTAATGGTGAGGTTGCCCGTGATGGTGGCGTTGTTGCCACTGGCGTCGCCTTTCAGCGCCTTCACCTGCGTGATGACGAACGTGGCCGTTGGGTTCTTCTCCACGCCAAAGAAGTCGTCGGATTTGAGGTGGCCCACCAGCTTTTCGTTCATCCCCCCGCTCAGGTCCTCATCCTTAAGGGAAGCCATGTCGACCACGAACGTGCCGCCCACAATCTGGCTGCCTTTCACCAGCACCTGGCCGCTTTGAAACTGAATGGTGCCGTTGTGCTGGCCGGTCACTTTTTTGGCGAGCCAGCCCAACGTGCTTAGCTGCGGCTGCAGTACGTAGGGTTCGGGCGTGGGCTTGCTGGCTACCGTAGCGGAGGGCGCCGCGCTTGGCGCCGCATGCGTGGGAGCCGCGAGCACGGCAGTGGCGAGCAGCAGGGGTAAGAAGAGTTTTTGCATGGGTGAAAAAAGGAGAATAAATAGTTAGGCAACAAGTTAAGAGGAAGTTGCCAGCTGACAACATTCTGGGCCAACGCGGCGCGCGTGCACTTATGTCTAACGCGCCTGCCTCGCGTCCATTAAGACACTCCAGCACCTGCGAACTGGCAGGCGGAGCGTTTCAGTGAACGCAAGGAGGCCGCGGCTATTACCTTCGGTATTTACGATTTCTCGCTACGGACGACCAGTACCGCCGCCTGCTGCACGTGCCCGCCAACCAAGCCGGCACCCTGGCCTCATCAGGTCGCATTTCGGTCACCGTACCCCGCCTTTTCTTTTCTGCTGATGAACTGCTCAATACTTTACCCGCTGGGGCGGGGCCTGGTCCTGCTGTGGCTGGCCGCTGCGCCGGGCTGGGCCCTGGCCCAAACGCCTGCCGCCGTGCGCGGCACCGTGGCCACCCCAACGGGGGCACCCGTGGAATTTGCCACCCTCACGCTGCACCGCGCGGCCGATTCAGTGGTGGTCAAAACCGAGTTCAGCGATGTGAAAGGGGCCTTTCAGTTCGACGCCGTGCCGCTGGGGCGCTACCTCGTGTCGGCGGCCCAGGTTGGGTTTGTGCGCTACTGGGCGGGACCGCTGGAGGTACCAGCTGGTGGGCTCACGCTGCCGGCCTTCGCCTTACAAACCAGCGAGGGCACCAAGCTCAAGGAAGTGGTGGTGGTGGGCCAGAAGCCGCTGTTTGAGCGCGAGGCCGACCGCACGGTGGTGAACGTGGAGGGCTCGACGCTGGCCGCTGGCAACACCACCCTCGACGTGCTGTCCCGCGCCCCGGGCGTGTCGGTCACCAACGACAACCTGGCCCTGCGCGGCAAGCAGGGGCTGCTGGTGATGATAGACGGCAAGCGCCAGCCAATGTCGGGCTCGGAGCTGGCCGACTACCTCCGCGCCCTACCCGCCGAGCAGGTGCGCAGTATTGAGCTAATTACCAACCCGCCCGCCAAATACGACGCTCAAGGCGGTGCCGGCATCATCGCCATCAACCTCAAGAAAGACCAACGCCAGGGCACCAACGGCACCGCCAACCTGGGCTACGGCCGCGGCGTGCACGGCCGCTTCACCACGGGCCTGAGCGCCAACTATCGCCGCCAAAAAGTAAACCTGTTTGGCAGCTACAATTACTCGGACCGGCGCACCTACTCCAATCTTACCCTCCACCGCGACTTCTTCGAACAGGCTCAACCCACCGGCACCACCGACCAGTTGAGCTACAACCGCCTGCAAAACCAGGCCCATAACTTCCGGGGAGGGCTTGACTACAGCTTGAGCGAACGCACGGTGCTGGGCGTAGCCGTGAGCGGGCTGCGGCGCACAGGCAACAACGTGGGCACCAACGCCACCCAGGTCTACGGCCCCGACGGAGCGCTGCGCACGGCTTCCCATTCCGAGTCTTTCCGCACCGTGACCACGCCCAACTTCACCAGCAACGTCAACTTCCGGCACACCTTCCCGGCCGATTCCGGTGGCACCCGCGAGCTGTCGGGCGATATCAACTACGCCACGTACCACACCCGCCGGCAACAGGGCCTTGCCACGGTGCTCGACGGCCCGGCGCCCGCCCCCGCCAGCTTGGTGGGCGACCAGACCGGCCTGCTCACCATCCAGTCGGCCAAGGCCGACTACGTATGGCCTCTGACGCACCAGCGCCGGCTGGAGATGGGGGCCAAAGCCAGCCACGTGGCTTCCGACAACGACGTGCGGTTCCACCGCACCGAGAACGGCCAAACCAGCGTCGACCTCACCCAAACCAACCGGTTCCGATACGACGAGCAAATTCAAGCCGCCTACCTGAGCTTTGCCCAAGCCTGGCCCAAGACCAAGCTGCAACTGGGGTTGCGCGCCGAGCAAACCCTGGCCACCGGCCGGCAGGACGTGGGCAACGAGGGCTTCGACCGCCGCTATGCCCAACTCTTTCCGAGCGGCAGCCTCACGCGCACGCTCTCCGACCGGCACACGCTGGCGTTTTCGCTCAGCCGCCGCATCGACCGGCCCAGCTACGGCCAGCTCAACCCCTTCCGCATTTACCTCGACGCCACCACCTACGGCTCGGGCAATACCGACTTGTTGCCGCAGACCAGCTACAACCTGGAACTGACGCACACCTTGCGCCAGAAATTCAGCTCCGGCTTGAGCTACAGCAACACCCGTCACCCCATCATCGAGGTGGTGCAGCCCGAGTCGGCCACCAGCCGGCTCATCGTGTCCCGGCCCGTGAACCTGGCCACGCAGCACTACTTCGCCCTGACCCTGACGGCGCCGCTGGAGCCGCTGAAAGGCTGGAACGTGTACAACAACGCCGTGCTGTACTACTCGCAGTTTGTGGGCGACCTGGCCGGCACGGCCCTCAACCGGGGCCGGCTCGCCTTCAACCTGAGTAGCACCAGCACCGTGGCCCTGCCCCGCGCCTGGACCCTGGACGTAAACGCCACCTACCAGTCGCGCGAGCAGTACGGCTTCAACAACGCCCGCCCGCTGGGCCAGCTCACCCTGGGAGCCCAAAAAAGCCTGTGGGACCGCAAAGCCACGCTGAAGCTCAACGTGACCGATGTGCTTTACACCAACATCGAAGGCGGTACCTCGGCCTACAACAACTACGTCGAGCGGTTCCGGCAGCCCGGCGACTCGCGCGTGGCCACGCTCACGCTCACCTACCGCTTCGGCAACGACAAGCTGGCCCCCGCCCGCCGGCGCACCGACGGCGCCGAGGACGAAAAGCGCCGTGCGGGGGGCTGATAACCCGCAGCAGCTGAAGAATCATACAAATTCCTGGTAACCAGCTACTATAACCTCGTGGTGCGTTGCATATATGTCAGCCATACACTCGGTCGTGCCCTACTGTGCCGGGCAGTCATCACGACAACACGACCGGCTTTTCATATATCAATAGCATCGGTTCGCGAAAAACGACCGGTCCGATACCGCACGTTTTCGGGCACGCTTTGGCTATGAAGCTAATATGGGATGGAATGCGCAAACAAGGCCGGCTCCATCCTTCTATCCACGTGAGTACATTTCCTACGTGGAAGGACACACCATTTACTCGACACGGGGCAAGGCACTCAAGTAGTTTGAGACCCACCTCTAGGCAAGTGCGAAGTTGGCAATCAGATGCTCATTTCCCTTCAAGACGGTTGCCCTAACTGGTAGCGTTTCTCTGCTCCGAAAGATTTGGTTTGCGCCACCAGCGCGCGCCTTAGCGACTCAAGGCTGGTCGCAGCGGCAGTAAGCCCACGCCACGTGTCGCCTGGCCCGCTTGTTGGGGCTGTGGGGGCGCCAAGCAACTCCGAATGCCCAAGCGTCCACGTTGGTTCGCCGGCCCGCTAGCTCTTGGGCCCGAACAGGTAGGCCACCGCGACCTGGAAGCCGTGGTTGCGGTAGGTCGGCGGAGCAACCGTTCCGGAGCCCCAGGCCTCGTAGGCGGCGCCGACCGTGCGCACACCTTGGCTGTAGCCGGCCTGCACTTGCAGCCCGCCGGCGAAGCCGTAACCCACCCCGGCCTGGAAGCCCAGGTCGGGGCGCCGGGAGGGGAACTTGCCGTTGGGGGTATTGGCGTAGCGGTCGCGGTCCACGACCTTGCTGCCCGCCCCGGAATTATCGCTGGTGGTGGTGGTGCGCGTGCCGCCGAGCAAGTAGCCCGCGTACGGGCCGGCAAAAACCTGCGCCCCCCGGCCGGCGGGTCGATGGCTGTATACCAAGTTCACGGGCAGGGTCAAGTAGTCGAACCGAAATGCGTACTCCTCGCGAAAGGTATGGTCAGCGGACGCGTTGTAGTACTGCTGCGCCAGGCCGTAGCCTTTCTGCGCGTAGAGCACAGCCGGCTGCACCGCCAAATGGTCCGACACACTCACTTGGGCCACCAGCCCGGCTTCTGCCCCACTGCGGTACGAGGTGCTTATTGACCGGTGGTCGGGCAGGTCGGGGAGTGCGATGCGGCAGGAAGAGAAGTTATAGCCTACGGTAGGGCCTATGCGGAAGCGGGTCTGCGCGTGGGCCATGGCACCGAGCAATATACTGCCCGCCAGGAACGAGGTGGTAAAGGCTTTTCTCATGACGCCAATAAGAGTCGTGCCCTGCCACAGGTCGCAGCAGGGTGTCTGTTCACAGGACGTATTCGGGCCTGTTGGGCTAGAACGGGGTTTCTTTTGCTAGTAGTATAACCGCCCCCTGTTTTCTTTTCTGGCTGTTTCCCTGAAGTTAAATTGGCTCTTATGCAGTGGTTGTTTAAGAGGCGGTAGTCCTCACTTGGTGCGTAATACCACCACGCCCATGGCGGGCACAGTGACCTTAGTGGCTGCTGCCCGCGTGAAGGCATCCTGGTACTGGTGGCCAGCGAGCAGCGTGTGGCTGAACGCGGCCGGTTTGCTGCCGCGGTTGAGCACCACCAGCACGTCTTCTTTGCCCAGCGTGCGGCGGAAGGCGTACAGCTGCCGAGCATCGTCGGTGGCCACGGTGGTGAAGGTGCCCCGCTGGATGGCGGGAGAGCGGCGGCGCAAGGCAATAAACTTTTGGTACCACGCAAACAAGTCCTTGTTGAACTGCACCGCGTCGGGGGCGTGGGTGGTTTGGTCGGGGTTGGCGGTTTCGGGCTCGTATTGCTTGTCGGCCCACACCATGGGTTTGCGGCAGTCGGGGTCGTTGGCGCCCCACATGCCGGCTTCGTCGCCGTAGAAAATCATCGGCGAGCCCAGGTACAGCATCTGGAAGGCGGCAATCAGCTTTTGCTTTTGCAGCTGGGCCGCGGTGGGCTTGCGGGCATTGTAGGTCTTGTTGTTACTCTTCTGGCTCCAGTTAAAGTAGGGTCCCCAGTCGCCCATTTTTTTGCCGTCGGGGTTGGCCACCGCGCTGCCGATGCGGGTGGCGTCGTGGCTGTCCACCAGATTTTGCATGTTCAGTGCCACGCCCGGGCCAAAGGCCTCGCGCAGCTGCTTGAGGCGGGCGTCGAAGGCCGTGACGGTGGCGGCGGTGGCGTCCTGCACGAAAAAGTCGTGCACGGCGAAGGCGAAGTTGTAGTTCATGGTGGCGTCGAACTCGTCGCCGCTCAGGTAGGGCTTGGTTTTCTCTATTGGGAACACCAGCTCGGCCGTCATGTAGGCCTGGGGGTTGATGCTGCGCACATGCTGGCGCCAGCTTTTCCAGAACGGGTGCCCCACGTCGTAGGCCACGTCCAGGCGCCAGCCGTCGATGCCGTGGGCTGCCCCCTTGTTCATGGGGTTCATCCAGCGCTGGGTGGCGTTGAAAATGTATTGCTTGGGCCCGGCCACAATGCCGGTTTCGTCTTCTTTTAACTCGGGCAGGGTCTTCACCCCAAACCAGCCGTTGTACTCAAAGGCGGTGCCCTTGGCGGCATCGCGCCAGCTCTTCACCATAAACCAGTCGGCGTAGGGCGAGGCTTGCTGGTTTTTCACGACGTCCTGAAAGGCAAAGCTTTTGGCTCCCAAGTGGTTGAACACGCCGTCGAAGATGAGGTGCATCTTCCGCTTGTGCACTTCCTCGATGAGCTTGAGCACCAGCAAATCGGCTTTGGTCCACACCCAGGTTTCGGCCTTGAGGGGGTTTTCCGTGGCGATGAGTTTTTTATCGCCCTCTGGGTCGGGGCCAAACGTGGGGTCGACGTGGTGGTAGCACAGGGCATCGTACTTGTGCGAGGAGGGCGACCAAAACACCGGCGTGAGGTAGAGCGCATTCACGCCCAGCGACTGCAGGTAGTCGAGCTTATTGAGGATGCCCTGCAAGTCGCCCCCGTAGCGGCGGCGCTGAATGTTGTAATAGATGTCTTTGCCGTTTTTATGCTCGTAGGGCTGCAGCTTGTACCAGTCGCTGCCCCAAGGCTGAATCTGGAACGCCGACGAGTCGTCAAAAGGATAAGCACCGTTCTGGTCAGTCACCTTCGGGTCGTTGCGCGGGTCGCCGTTGCTGAAACGCTCCGGAAATATCTGGTACCAAACGACGCCTTTGCTCCAGTCAGGGGTGAAATCGGCTTGGGCCCGGCCCGGCAATGCCGAGGCCAGCAGCACCAGCCCGGCCAGCAGCACTTTCGCTAAGTGGTTTTTCATGTTTTATGGGACTTCTTGTAGCAGGAAAGCAGATATATCTGAGTGGGCGTAAACCTACGCGCAGAAGGCGTGATTGGCTAACCCCTGTACTTTGCCGCACCGGCGTCCCTGTCACAGATTAAGGCGCCGGTGCAGCAGACGCACTGACCTCAGAAGGATTTAACAAAGGCCTCTGTGCTGGCCTTTCAGGGCCTTAAGTAAGCCAAGAGCGGGTTTATTTAGCTCAACTTGCGCCATAAAAATGGCCCAGAGCGCCTGGAAGCACTCATATTCCAGAATACGGGCTTTTGAAAATCGCTGTTGCCAACATATATATTTGCCTATGCTATAGATAGGCTGGGAAACCGCGGTCCGGCATCGTGTTTTCACTGTCATTCATTAGGCAATACCTGCGCCTTTTGCACAGACTGCACAACCACTGACCATTAGTAAAAAAACAAACAGCAAACCCCAAATTTCTTTCAACATGACAGCTTTCAGGAGCCTGATTTTATTTGCTTCTCTGGCAATTATCCCTTTCAATAAAGGCTTCGCGCAAGAGGCGGGGAAAACTACCCAAGAGGCAGAAAAGAAAGCATCACCGGTGCGCTTCCTGCTTGGTGGCGCCTTGGAGCTGGGTGGCGACCGGGTAGCCGAAGTGTACTTCACCAACGGGAACACCCAATCGGTAAACGCCGGCCAGGGCATTTCCATCGCCGTGGGAGCAGAGTATCAGGTGCCGAAAGTGGAGAAGCTGCTCTTGCGTGGCACCGTGGGCTACAAGTACGTTACTACTGCGGCTGATAACGCCCATATCCGTTTGACCCGGGTGCCCATTCTGTTAACGGCTAACTGGATGTTTACCGATAAGCTCCGTGTGGGGGCCGGGCTGGCCATGCACCGCGGCATTCAATTCAATACCGATGGCCTTGGGGAAGACGTGAGCTTCAAAGGCGCTAATGGCCCAACTTTCGAAATTGCATACCGTGGCGTCGGCCTCATGTACACGGCGATGACGTACACCGACCAGTATCGCAAAACGTATTCGGCGAATGCGATAGGCATTACGTTCAGCGCAACAATACCCCGTCATTGAGGTTGGAGCCCGCAGTCAACGGCCTTTCATTCAGCTTACCCAGCAGCACCAAGCCGCTGGAGTAGCGGAAGTCGCGGTAGCAAAGCACCAGGTTGCCGACAAGGGCTTGTTGCCGTTTGGAGAGCGTAGCGGAAGATTGGGCGTTGGTAGTCATGACGGTGAACAGCAGCAGGACGACGGTGTAAGCTCCTGCCAGGGCAAGGGTGCGTTTCATAAGCCGGGGGAGTAAGCGCAGAACATAACCAGCCGCGGCGAGGCCACCGCCGGACACGTGACGACCAGCCACGCGCCAAGCAGCGCGCTTGGGCCATCCGCCCTATTAGCCTTGCGCAGCCCGGTATTCCTCGTCCGTGACGGGTTCCAGCCAGTTGGCCACTCCCTTGCTGACGTTTGGGTTGATGGCCAGGTGAGTGAAGAGGCTGTCGGGGGCGGCACCATGCCAGTGCACCACGCCGGGCGCGATGCTCACCGCGTCGCCGGCCCGAAGCCGCCGGGCGGGCTGGCCCTTTTCCTGGTAGTAGCCCACGCCGGCCGTCACCACCAGTATCTGCCCGGCAGGGTGCGAGTGCCAGTTGTTGCGGACTCCCGGCTCGAAGGTCACGTCGCCCACAGTGCAGTCGGTGGGGTTTTCGCCGGCCAGCATGGTGACCCAGGCTGTGCCGGTGAAATAATCTGCCGGGCCGCGCTTCGTGCCGGCCGGGGCCTGTAGGGGGTTGGTGGAGTTGCTCATAAGAAACGGATACGGAATTGGAAGTAAGGTTGGGCTGAACCGGTTGGCTTTTCCATGGGGAGAGGTGACTAAAGGGAGAAATGGACTTGCCCATTCGTGGCTGCTACACACCCTGGATGGCCAGCCAACAGGAGCAGCACCAGGTACGTCCTCACCAACAGGCCCAGCCCAACAGCCAGGTTGCAGTTTTTCGTCGCTGGTTGAGCTGATAAGACTCAGATGCAAGCGACCAATGAATGACAGAACAAAAGTCCGCTGCCACCAGGCGAGTCAGATGATGACAATCAAAGCGTTCAGTATACTTTTCAAAGCGCGAGTGGGATACTGAAGCCAATCGCATCGAAAACTGCTGGAACCTATCGGGGCATGAGCTACCAGGCCGCCGGACATTACAGGTCTTCCCGACTGCGTCCCCAACGGCTCCCGTTAGCAGCTGTTTGATTTGTGCACAAAGCCGTTTGATTGGTATGGTGCTGCCCTTCGGAGGCGGGGGACCTTTGTGTTGCTTCTCGTGCAGAAGCAACCACCTCCACCCACTATCACCATGGCAAACAAACAAGTTTGGTTTATCACGGGCGCCGGCCGGGGCTTAGGCCGATACATCGCCCAAGGCGCGCTGGCCGCGGGGCACGCCGTCGTGGCCACTGGCCGCAACCCGGATAAAGTAGCTCAAGCCCTGGGCCCCGCTGACGACCTGCTCGTAGTGACGCTGGACATCACCCGCGCGGCCGACGCTGAAGCTGCCGTGCAGGCGACCGTGGACCGGTTTGGCCGCCTCGACGTGCTGGTAAATAACGCCGCCAACTTTTATGCCGGCTTCTTTGAGGAATTGAGCCCGGAGCAGATGAACCAGCAGCTGGCCACCAGCATCCTGGGCCCGATGAACGTGACCCGGGCCGTGCTGCCTGTGTTGCGCCGACAACGTGCCGGGCAGGTCATCACCATCTCGTCTACGGCGGGCCTCGTCGGGTTTGAGTTCGGGTCGGCCTACGCCGCTTCCAAGTTCGGCCTCGAAGGCTGGATGCAGTCGCTGCAGGCCGAAGTTGCCCCGTTTGGCATCGAGACCCTCGTGGTCAATCCGGGCTTTTTCCGCACCGAGCTGCTCACCGAGGAGTCCACCAACTTCGCCGACCATCCCATTGCCGACTACGACGAGCACCGGGAGGCGCAAATGCAGTTCTGGAAGGGCTACAACGGCCAGCAGTCGGGCGACCCCGCCAAGCTGGCGCAGGCATTGCTCACCATCTCCCGCCAGTCGCCGTTGCCCCGCCGCTTTCTGGCTGGCGCCGATGCCGTGGCCACCGCCGAGCAGGTCGCCGCCGAGCTCCAGCAGCAAACCGCGGCTTACCGGGAATTGTCATCCTCGCTGGCTTTTGACGAAGCCAATGAGCGCACTCACGCGAGCTAGCTCCTGTTGATGGCAGCACGCGAACACCCCCTTTCCCATTTAGGAACCAGTGGGCTCTTTCTTCTATCCGTTCGTAACGAAACGACCCAGGGCTGCGTCTGGCAAAGTGCCTTGCCAACCGAGTTGCTTTGCCAGGGCCTTACTGCTCCCCATGACCATCTCCACTGTTCAGCGCCCGGCTATTTTTCCCCTCCTGTCGCCCGGCGGGGGCGAAATCACGGTGCTGACCATGCAGGAGGCCGAGTGCGGAATGGGCCACTACGACCGGCGCGACGTATTCAAATGCGTGCTGGTGCTGAACGGAGCCAACGACCTGCATTACGCCACCCGCAGCTACCGCATCGACCGGCCCGCGCTGGTGTTCACCAACCGCCTGGTGCCGTTTTCGTGGGAGCCGGCCGTGGGCTCTATTGAGCAGGAAGGCTACATCTGCGCCTTCACCGAACCGTTTCTGCACTCGGCCATGCGCGGCGTCAGCCTCAAGGAGTCGGTGCTCTACCGGGTGGACGGCAACCCGGTGTATTACCTCGACGACGAGCAGCGGCGCTACCTGAGCGAGGTGTTTGGCCGCATGCGCCGGGACTTCAATACGGACTATGAGCACAAGGACGACCTGCTGCGCAACCAGCTCTCGCTCATCGTCCACGAGGCGGCCCGGTTGCAGCCGGCCAGCCCGTACCCCGCCGTGGCCACCAACGCGGCCGAGCGCATCACCAACCTGTTCATGAGCCTGCTGGAAATTCAGTTTCCGGTGACCAAAGAGTACCACGAGCCCCTGCTAAAAAACGCCCAGGACTTCGCCGACCGGCTGGCCCTCCACGTCAACAGCCTGAACCGGTCGGTGAAGGAAGTGACCGGCAAGCCCACCACGGCCCACATTGCCGAACGCCTCACCAGCGAAGCCAAACTGCTCCTGCACCACACCGACTGGAGCATCGGCGACATTGCCGACCGCCTCGGCTTCGAGTACGCCACCTACTTCCACCGCTTCTTCAAGCAGCACACCGGCACCACGCCCCTGGCGTTTCGCCAAGCGGCATGACCCTAAACAGTAAGCGCGGAAATAACACGAGCGGACCCTCTGGCCTGTTTTTTCGGCTATCGTTACCAACTTAGTTTACTTTAACAATGGGTTAAGCCCCACTGGCAAGCCCGCTACTTCGCCGCCTGAATCTCGGCCACAGCCTGCTCCACTAGCCCAGCAACCAGAGAAGCATTGGGCCGGGTGGCTTGGCGCTGCTGTACCTGCCGCAGCAAGCCGATGAGCCGATTGGAGTCGATGAAGGCCTTGTACTGCACCGTCAGGTCCTTGATGCGGCCGATGCCTTGCGTTAGCGCCGTGGGGTCGTCGAGGCGGCCGAGCAGTCCGCCCAGGCCGGGCAGCATGTCGAAGCGGGCGTTAGGGGTGGCGGCATCGTATTTGGCCAGCACCGAGAGCCACTGGGCGGCACCGCCGGCCTGGCCGTACACGGTCACCAGGGCTACGGTGAGCGCGCCCTTGTTGTCAGTTTCAAAAGCCGTGGCGCGGGCCAGCGCTTGGGCTGGATTCAGCGGCAGCAGCCCTTGTAAGGCCGTGCCCTGCACCCGATACGACTTGCTGCCGAGGGCCTGATTAAACAGCCGGGCATAGCGCTGGTCCTTGAGCGTCGCCAGGGCCGTGAGCGCGGCTACTTGTACCTGCACCGACGAATCAGCAGCCGCGAGCTTGGCTAGCTGCGGGGCCGCGGCCTTACGCAGTGCCGCATTTTTGAGGTCAATCAGCTCAACGGCCATCTCCCGGAGGGCGGGCAACTTATCGGCCAGGCCCGCGAGGAGAATCTGCTGAGCCAGCGGGTCGGCCAGCTTTGCCTGGGCGGCGCGCAGGGCTTCGCGGCGGTCGAGGTAGCGGCCGGCGTGGCGGTACTGGTAGGCAAACTCGGCCAGTGACTTGTGGTCTTCCTTCTGCCACACCAGCACTTTTTCGGCGTCCACGTTCACCAAGTCGGGCTTGGTGGCAGCCGGGAAATACAGCGTATCCACGGCGTGGCGCAGGGTGGCAGGGTAGCGCTGGGCGCGGCCTTTGGTATACAAATCCACCGAGAGCGGCAGCACAAACGGCGTTCCGGCCTGGGTTTGGTGCACCACCACGGCCTGCCGTTTCCGGGCGGCTTCCCACTGGTAATCGATGGTGACCACGGGGTGGCCGGCGCCGTAGTACCACTGGTTGAAAAACCAGTTCAGGTCCCGGCCCGAGGCTTCTTCCAGGGCCAGGCGCAGCTGGTGCGGCTCGCCAGTACTGAAGGCCTGCTGCGTGAGGTAGCGTTGCAGGCCCCTGAAAAACACGTCATCGCCCAAATAGTGGCGCAGCATGTTCAGGATATTGCCTCCCTTCTGGTAGGTCACGGCGTCGAAAAGGTCCTCCTTATCGGCGTACTGAAAGCGCACCAGCGGCTTCGCATAATTGGCCGCCCCGCGGAAGTAGGTGCGTAGGCTCAGGTCGGCTTGTTGGGCGGCGGCATCGGCGCCGTACTCGTGCTCGGCCCACAGAATCTCGCTGAAGTTGGCAAACGACTCGTTCATAGTCAGGTTGCCCCAGCTTTCGGCCGTCACGTAGTCGCCGAACCATTGGTGAAACAGTTCGTGGGCAATTTCGCGCTCCACGCCGGCGTACTGCCAGTCGAGCAGCTCGCGGGCCGAACCCTGGGCCTGCTCGCCAAACAGCGAAGCAGTGGTGTTTTCCATAGCCCCGGCCACGAAGTCGCGGCACACCACCTGGCTGTATTTATTCCAGGGAAAATCGACGCCGAGGCGCTGCGAGAAAAACTCCAGCATCCGGGGCGTCTTCCCAAAAACGGCCTTGGCCTGGGCGGCGTACTGCGGTTCCAGGTAATAATTAACTTCCTTGCCGCGCCAGGTGTCTTTGGTGATGCGGAAGTCGCCCACGGCCATCATAAACAGGTAGGGCGCGTGCGGCTCGTTCATTTTCCAGGTGTCGGTGCGCAGGCCGGGGCCGGCCGGCTGCTGGCTGACCAGGGAACCGTTGGAGAGCGTGATGTACTTGCTCGGCACGGTCATGCTGATTTCCTCGGTCGTTTTCTGGTTGGGCTGGTCGATGGTGGGAAACCACACGGAGTTGGCATCGGTCTCGCCCTGGGTCCAGATTTGGACCGGCTTGCCCTTCACCGCGCTGTCGGGGTTAATAAAATACAGGCCCTTTGCCCCGCGAATGGCTGCGCTACCCTGGCCGCTGGCGCCCAGTTCATCGGGCTTGGCCGTGTATTCGATGTAAATGCTGTACGACTCGCCGGCGGGCACCTTGCGGCCCAAGTGTATTAGCAGTTGCTGCTGGTTGTAGTCGTATTTCAACGGCTGCACTTGGGTGCCTTGCAGCAGCCCAGCGGTTTTGATATCCATGCCTTTGGCATCGAGCCGCAATGTATCGGTGGCAAAAGCGTGGGGTTTGAGCGTAATCCAGGTTTTGCCGTAGAGGTAGCGTTTAGCGTAATCGAACCGCACATCCAGCTTGGTGTGCACCAGGTCATTTACGCGGCGCTCGGTGGCGTGGAGAGTAGTTGCGGGAGCTTGTTGAGCCCCGGCAGAAGCAATGCTGGCTAGCGCGGTAAAGAGCAGAAAGAAAATTCGCATGAGGCGAACAAGGTAGGAACTCACCTGTAATTGAGCCCCGGGTAAACGCTCCGTTTGCAAGCCGGGCATTACCTTTTCGAAAACACCATCAACATGATTAAAAAAATTGGGCTGGCCGCCGCCATCATCGGCATTATTCTCTATTCATTAAATGCTACCAAACCCGACGCAAGTGCTTATTCTGCCAAGCTAAACAAATCGCGCAGCGAAAAAAACCGCTCGTTTCGGCAGTCGGACAGCTCTCCCCTTTCTGCCGAACAAAAAGCTCAATTTGACAGCCTGAAGTATTATCCAGCTCAATTATCATTTGTAATTCCTGCCACTGTTTCGCGCAATGCAACTCCCGATACCACACTCATTCAAATGAGCGATAACCGCGCAGAGAAATATTTAAATTGGGGGACCGCGAAATTTGAAATAGATAATAAGCCCCAGCAATTGGGTATTTATTTAAAAGCGACGGGCCAAGATTCCACGCTATTTATTCCATTTACGGACCTCACAAACGGCCACGAAACCTACGGCGGCGGCCGCTACCTCGACGCAGCCAAGCCCAAGCTCGACGCCACCGAAATTGAGCTGGATTTCAACCAGGCGTACAACCCCTACTGCGCTTACAATAACGAGTACAGCTGCCCGGTACCACCGGCGGCGAACCGGCTCCAGGTGGCTATTCCGGCTGGGGAAAAGTCGTTTCATGAGTAGCGTGTGGGCGGCGAAAACAGAACGTCATGCCGAGCGCAGCGAGGCATCTTTACCGGGGAAGCAAACCCAATCATCTATAATTAATCGTCTGTCATGCAGAGCGCAGCGAAGCATCTTATCACGGCTCAACGATTCGTTCTTCGGAGATAAGATGCTTCCTTCGTCAGCATGACAGGCGATTGTGGGCGATTGGATTAGTTGTGCGGGCGAGATGCTGCGCTGCGCTCGGCATGACGTTCTAGTTTTGCCGCCCACGTCTACCCCAGTTCCCGCTTCATTTTCAGCTGGCTTGCCTCGGTTTGTACCTTTGTCTGCTTGCCCCACAGCCGGGTACACGACCACCGACAACCGACATTCCTCATGCGCATTTCCTTCGACTGGCTTAAAACGCTCATTCCTACCGACAAACCTGCCACCGAAATCGGCGCCCTGCTCACCGGCTCGGGCCTGGAAGTGGAGAGCCTGGAAGAGCTGGAAAGCATTCCCGGCGGCTTGCGCGGCGTGGTGCTGGGCACCGTGCTCACCTGCGAGCGCCACCCCGATGCCGACAAGCTCAGCCTGACCACCGTGGACGTGGGCGACGGTACTCCGCGCCAGATTGTGTGCGGCGCCCCCAACGTGGCCGCCGGCCAGCGCGTGGTGGTGGCCCTGGAAGGCGCCACGCTGTACCCCGCACAGGGCGAGCCCTTCAAAATCAAGAAAAGCAAAATCCGCGGCGCGGCCTCCGAAGGCATGATTTGCGCCGAGGACGAAATTGGGCTGGGCACCTCGCACGCCGGCATCATGGTGCTGGAAACCGAGCTGCCCAACGGCACGCCCGCCGCCGATTACTTCGGCCTGGGCTCCGATACCGTGTTTGAAATCGGCCTCACGCCCAACCGCGCCGATGCCGCCTCGCACTACGGCGTGGCCCGCGAGCTGCGCGCCCTGCTGCGCCAGCCCTGCCACCTGCCCGATACGAGTGCCTTCCAGGCGCCGGCTTCGGCCGCGGCCAACATCGGCGTGACCATAGAGGACGAAACGGCCTGCCCACGCTACGCCGGCTTGCTCCTGGAAAACGTGCAGGTGGGTCCCTCGCCCGAGTGGCTGCAGCGCCGCCTGCGCAGCATCGGCCTCTCCCCTATCAACAACGTGGTGGACGTGACCAACTTCGTGCTGCACGAGTTGGGCCAGCCCCTGCACGCTTTCGACGCCGACCAGATTACGGGCGGCCAGATTCGGGTGAAGCGCGCCGAAGCCGGTGAGAAATTTGTGACCCTCGACGGCGTGGAGCGCAGCCTCAAAGCCGACGACCTTGTGATTGCCGATGCCCACGGCGCGCCCATGGCCCTGGCCGGCGTGTTCGGCGGCAAGACCTCGGGCGTGAGCGAGGCCACCACCCGCGTGTTCCTGGAAAGCGCCTACTTCGGCCCCGCCGCGGTGCGCCGCACTTCCCAAACGCATCAATTGAAGACGGATGCCTCGTTCCGCTTCGAGCGCGGCACCGACCCCAACATGGTGCCCGTGGCCCTGCAGCGCGCGGCCTTGCTGCTGCAGGAAGTAGCAGGCGCCACGGTGGCCGCGCCGGTGGTAGACGAGTACCCCACGCCGGTACAGCCGGCCACGGTGCGCCTGCGCCTGCCGCGCGTAGAGCGGCTGGTGGGCCAGTACATTGCTCCCGAGCGCATCCGTCAGATTCTCACCGACCTGGACATTGTCATTACCGACGAAAACCAGGACGAAGGCGACCAGGCCACGTGGCTGCTGTCGGTGCCCCCGCACAAGGTGGACGTGACGCGCGAGGCCGACATCATCGAGGAAATCCTGCGGATATACGGCTACAACAACGTGGCGCTGCGGCCCAATAACTCGGCGTCGTACCTGGCTAAATTCCCGAACCCCGACCCGGAAGTGACGCGGCTCAAAATTGCCACCCTGCTGAGCGGGCAAGGCTTTTCGGAGATTCTGACCAACTCGCTGACCAACGCGCAGTACTTCGACAAAGAAGGCGAAGCGGACGAGTCGCTGGTGCGCATTCTCAATTACAACAGCGTTGATTTGAATGCCATGCGGCCCACGCTGCTGCATTCGGGGCTGGAAATCATTCGGCACAACATCAACCGCCGCCAGCGGGATTTGAAGCTCTACGAATTCGGCAAAATCTACCAGCAAACCGCCGAAGGCAAGTACCAGGAAAAGACCAAGCTGGTGATTTACCTGACCGGCAACGCCACCGCCGAAACCTGGCAACACAAGTCGGAGAAGGCCACCTTCCACGACCTGGCCGGGGCGGTGCAGCAGGTGCTGGCGGCGCTGGGCTTTGGCGGGGCAGCCTCGCAGCCGGTGCAGCACGCCTACCTGGCCGGCGGCCTCACGCTGCTGGTGCACAACCAGCCCGTAGCCCAACTCGGCGCCGTGGCTGCCTCGGTGCTCAAGCGCCTCGACGTGACGCAGCCCGTGTGGTACGCTGAGTTGGATTGGGACGCCCTGAGCAAGAAGTACAAGCCCACGCTGGTAGCCCGCGAGCTGCCCAAGTTCCCGGAGGTACGCCGCGACCTGAGCCTGGTGGTAGATGCCAGCGTGACCTTCGACCAGCTGCGCCAGATTGCGCAGCGCACCGAGAAAAAGCTGCTACAAAGCGTGAACGTGTTCGACGTGTACGCCGGCGAAAACCTGGGCGCGGGCAAGAAGTCTTACTCGGTGAGCTTTACCCTGCAGGACTTCACGCAGACCCTGAGCGAGCAGGCCATCGACCAGGTGATGCAGCGCCTGATTGGGCAATTTGAAAAGCAAGCCGGCGCGCTAATTCGCAAGTAACCACAACCGAAGAGTAGGCAGTTGCCTGAAATTAAAGGAACGTCATGCCCGGCATGGCGTTCCTTTTTTTATGTCCTGCTCGGGTCAATTGCATTGCTCGTCGATTTTCTACTCCGGTTCGAAGCCGAAGCGCTATCTTTCAGGCAGCAATACTTAAGTAATGCTGCAATTCTTTTTCACTCTTTTCTTTATCAATCCTTTTTCCCGCAAAATGAATCTTCGTTTATTGTCTACGCTGGGGCTGGCGCTGGTAACTACCGCTAGCATGGCCCAGCAGAAACCTGCCAGCAAGGCTACCGCCAAAGCACCGGCTGCCAAATCGGCCCAGGCCACTACCGGCGGTGCCAAGCTGGTAGAGAAAGTGACCAAGCAGCCCGGCCAGCTCGTGATTCCCTACGAGAAGTACGTGCTGCCTAACGGCCTCACGCTGGTAGTAGCCGAAGACCATTCCGACCCGCTGGTGCACGTCGACGTGACCTACCACGTGGGTTCGGCCCGCGAGCAGATTGGCAAGTCGGGCTTTGCTCACTTCTTTGAGCACATGATGTTCCAGGGCTCTGACCACGTGGGCGACCAGCAGCACTTCAAGCTGGTGACGGCCGCCGGTGGCACCCTGAACGGCTCGACCAACCAAGACCGCACCAACTACTACGAGACCCTGCCGAGCAACCAGCTCGAAACCGGCCTGTGGCTGGAGGCCGACCGCATGGGCTTCCTGCTCGACGCCGTAAGCCAGAAGAAGTTTGAAATTCAGCGCTCAACGGTGAAAAACGAGCGCGGCCAGAACTACGACAACCGTCCCTACGGCCTGGCCAGCGAGTACATCAGCAAGACGCTCTATCCCTACGGCCACCCTTATTCCTGGCTTACCATTGGCTACCTGGAAGACCTGGACCGCTCGAACGTTGAAGACTTGAAAAACTTCTTCCTGCGCTGGTACGGCCCCAACAACGCGACCCTGACCGTGGGCGGCGACGTGCAGCCGGCTCAGGTGGTGAAGCTGGTGGAGAAGTACTTCGGTAGCATTAAGCGCGGCCCTTCGGTGCCGGTGCAGAAGCTGCCCGCCCCCGTGCTGGCCACCGACCGCTACGTGAGCTACACCGACAACGTGCGCTTCCCGATGCTGCAGATGGTGTTCCCGACCGTGCCCAACGGCCACCCCGACGCCCTGGCCCTCGATGCCGTATCCGAAATCCTGGGCGGTGGCAAAACGTCTTTGCTCTACAAAAATCTGGTAAAGAATCAGAAGGCCGTGCAGGCCAGTTCCTACCAGCAGAACTCCGAGCTGGGCGGCCAGTTAGCCGTCGTGGCCCTGCCCTTCCCTGGCAAAGGCCTCGACAGCCTCGAAACCATTGTGCGCAAAACGCTGACCGAGTTTGAAAAGCGCGGCGTGACCGATGACGACCTGACCCGCTTCAAGGCTCAGGCCGAAGCCCAGGTTGTAAACAGCTTGGCCAGCGTGAGCGGCAAAGTGAGCCAGCTCGCCGCCAACCAGACGTACTTCAACAACCCGAACCACCTCACCGTCGAGACCAAGGAGCTGAAGGCGCTTACCAAAGCCGACGTGCAGCGCGCCTACGACAAGTACCTGCGCGGCAAGCACGCCGTTATCCTAAGCGTGCTGCCCAAAACCGGCGGCGTTGCCCCGGCCAAGCCCGATAACTACACCATCGACAAATCTGGCTACAAGGCGCCGGATTACGGCTATGCGGGCCTGAAATACACCAAAGCCACCGACAGCTTCGACCGCACCAAGCAGCCGGCCTCCGGCGCCAATCCGGTTATCAAGGTACCGGCCTTGTATCGCGAAGAGTTTGCCAACGGCTTGAAGGTGATTGGTACCCGCAACTCCGAGATTCCCTCCGTGACCATGCTGCTCACCATCCGCGGCGGCCGCCGCCTGGAGCAAGCTAACCCCGCCAAAGCCGGCTTGGCTAACCTCACGGCAGCCATGCTGAACGAGGGTTCGAAGAAGTACACCAGCGAGCAATTTTCGGCGGAGCTGGATAAGTTGGGCAGTAACGTATCGGTGCAGTCGGGCGAAGACCGGGTGAACGTGTACGTGCAAAGCCTGACCAAGAACCTGCCGGCCACGCTGGCCCTGCTCAACGAGCGGCTGCTGCACCCCCGCTTCGACCAAGCCGACTTTGACCGCGTGAAAAAGCAGACCCTGGAGCTGATTGCTAACCAGAACACCCAGCCCGTGGTGATTGCCGACAGAACCTACGACCGGTTGCTGTATGGCACCACCGACGTAATGGGCATCTCCCCGAGCGGCACCATCGCCAGCGTAAGCAGCCTCACCCTCGACGACGTGAAGCAGTTCTACCAGACCGGCGGCGCGCCCAACACGAGCTACCTGACCATCGTGGGCGACGTGGACCCCAAGGAGGTAACTGCAAAGCTGGACTTCCTGAAGGCCTGGCCCCGCCAGAACATAACGCTGCCTGCGGCCATGCCAGTGACCCAGCCCGACAAGACGCGCATCTACTTTGTAAACAAGGACGGCGCCGCCCAATCGGAAATCCGCATAGGTTACCTGGCGCTGCCCTACGACGCCACCGGCGACTACTACCGTGCTTACCTCTCCAACTACCTGCTGGGCGGCGCCTTCAACTCGCGCATCAACCTGAACCTGCGTGAGAACAAAGGCTATACCTACGGTGCCCGCAGCGGCTACCGCGGTACGAGCTACGTGGGCCCGTTCACGGCCCAGGCCGGCGTGCGCGCCGATGCCACGGCGGCTTCGGTGAAGGAATTCATGAGCGAAATCAAGAATTACCCGAACGGCATTTCCGACGAGGAGCTGCGCTTTGTGCAAACCTCGGTGGGCCAGAGCGACGCCCTGAAGTACGAGACCGGCGGGCAGAAAGCCGCCTTCCTGAGCCGCATCGTGGAGTACAACCTGCCCACCTCGTTTGTGGATGAGCAGAGCCAGATTCTCAAGAAGCTAACCAAGGAAGACGTGCAGGCCTCGGCCAAAAAGTACTTGCCCGCCGACCACATGTACATCGTGGTAGTGGGCGACCGCGCCAAGTCTTTCCCCGGCCTGGGCGAGTTGGGCTACGAAGTAGTTGAGCTGGACCTCGACGGCAAGCCCGTAGTGGCAGCTGCTGCCATGCCCGCAGCCGCTCCCGTCCAGATGGCTATGCCGACTGACGAGAAAATCAAGACCAAAACCGAAGACGGTGGCAAAATGAAGGTCAAGACCAAAAAGGGCATGTAGCTCAATTCGGATTGACTAGCATCTGAACATCAGAAGCCCGTTATGCTCAGCATAACGGGCTTCTTTTTTGAAACAGGCGGCCGGATTATTGAAAGTTCAATTGGGCGTTGCTGCTTTATCACCTTTACCCAAACAGCAACGGTGCTTTGCGCGGCTGCCGTGCGCCACAGTCACATTCGCGTGGCTAAGTTGCAGACTGATTCATCCTGTTTTTCTGACATCCTTCTCTTTTTCTCTTGCATGAAGTATTCGACTTTACCCCTTCTGTGTGCGGCCTGGCTAGCCGCGGCTCCGGCCATAGCGCAGCAAAAGCCAGCGCCCAAACCAACTGCTAAGCCTGCTGCTGTTTCCGGCAAGGCCCTAACGGCTACGCCTGGCGGCACCAAGCTGGTGGAAAAGGTGACCAAGCAGCCCGGCCAGCTCGTGATTCCCTACGAGAAGTACGTGCTGCCCAATGGTCTGACCCTCATCGTATCCGAAGACCATTCCGACCCCTTGGTACACGTGGATGTGACCTACCACGTGGGTTCGGCCCGCGAGCAGATTGGCAAGTCCGGCTTTGCTCACTTCTTCGAGCACATGATGTTTGAAGGCTCTGACCACGCGCCGAAGGGCACCTTCGACCGGATGACCATCGGCTCCGGGGGCCAAAACAATGGCTCCACCAACACAGACCGCACCAACTACTACGAAACCTTGCCCAACAATCAGCTGGAGCGCGCCCTGTGGCTGGAAGCCGACCGCATGGGCTTCCTGCTCGACGCCGTTACGCAGGAGCGGTTTGAGGTGCAGCGCGCAACCGTGAAGAACGAGCGGGGTCAGAACTACGACAACCGCCCCTACGGTCTCGCCGGCGAATACGTGAGCAAGACGCTCTACCCCTACGGGCACCCCTATTCCTGGATGACCATCGGCTACCTGGAAGACCTGGACCGCTCCAACGTAGAGGACTTGAAGAAATTTTTCCTGCGCTGGTACGGGCCCAACAACGCCACAATCACCATAGGCGGCGACGTGCAGCCGGCCCAGGTGGTGAAGCTGGTAGAAAAGTACTTCGGCTCCATCAAGCGCGGCCCGGCCGTGGCCAAAGCCAAAGTGGCTACGCCGGTGCTTACCGCCGACCGCTACGTGAGCTACCAGGACAATATCCGCTTCCCGATGCTGCAGATGACCTACCCGACCGTGCCCGCCGGCCACCCGGACGATTTGGCCCTGAGCGCATTGTCGGAAATCCTGGGCGGGGGCAAAACCTCCCTGCTCTACAAAAACCTGGTGAAAAGCCAGAAGGCCGTGCAGGCCAATGCCTCACAGCGGGGCTCAGAGCTGGCTGGCCAGTTCAGCTTTGTGGCCCGCGCCTTTCCGGGCAAAGGCCTCGACAGCCTTGAAACCATCGTGCGCAGCACCATGGCCGAGTTTGAGAAGCGCGGCGTGACCGACGACGACCTGCGGCGCTTCAAGGCCCAAACCGAAGCCCAGATGGTGAACGGCCTGGCCAGCGTGAGCGGCAAAGTGAGCCAGCTCGCCGCCAACCAGACCTTCTTCAATAACCCGAACTACATCACGGTTGAGACCAAAGAGCTCAAGGCCTTGAGCAAAGCCGACGTGCAGCGCGTGTACGACAAGTACCTCAAAGGCAAGCACGCCGTTATCTTAAGCGTGGTGCCCAAAACCGGCGGCGTGGCCCCGGCCAAGCCCGACAACTTCACCATCGACAAGTCGGCTTACAAGGCTCCCAAAGATGAATACGCCGGCCTGAAATACGTGAAGGCCACCGACAATTTTGACCGCAGCAAGACACCCGCCGCGGGTGCCAACCCGGTTGTAAAAGTACCGGCCTTGTACCGGGAGGAATTTGCCAACGGCCTGAAGGTCATCGGCACGCGCAACACGGAGATTCCGGCCGTGACCATGCTGCTCACCATCTTGGGCGGTCACCGGCTGGAGCAGGCCAACCCCGCCAAAGCCGGTCTGGCCAGCCTCACGGCGGCCATGCTTAACGAAGGGACGGAGAAGTACACGGCCGAGGAATTCACAGCTGCCCTGGACAAGCTGGGCAGCAGCGTGCAGGTCTCAGCTGGCGATGACCGCACCTTAGTGTCAGTGCGCAGCCTGACCAAACACCTGCCAGCCACCCTTGCTTTGGTAGAGGAGCGGCTCATGCACCCGCGCTTCGACCCCGCTGATTTTGGCCGCGTGAAAAAGCAAACCCTGGAAGGCATTGCCAACCAGAACACCCTGCCGGTAGTCATTGCCGACAAAACCTACAGCCGCCTGCTCTACGGCCCCAACGACGTGATGAGCATTCCGGCCAGTGGCAATGCCGCTACCGTCGGCAGCCTCACGCTCGACGACGTGAAACAGTTCTACCAGCAGAACTACGCGCCCAACGTTAGCTTCCTCACCATAGTAGGCGATGTAGACCAAAAGGAGATTGCGCCCAAGCTGGCTTTCCTTAAAGCGTGGCCCAAGAAGGACGTGACCCTGTACGTGGCCCTGTCCGCGACTCAGCCCGACAAAACCACGGTATACTTCGTGAATAAGGACGGCGCCGCGCAGTCAGAAATCCGCATCGGCTACCTGGCCCTGCCCTACGACGCTACCGGCGAATTCTACCGCGCCTACCTGGCCAACTACCTGCTGGGTGATGGCTTTACCTCGCGCATCAACATGAACCTGCGCGAAAGCAAGGGCTACACCTACGGCGCCCGCTCGGGTTTTGCCGGCACCAGCTATGCGGGCCCGTTCACGGCCCAGGCCGGCGTGCGCGCCGATGCCACGGCGCCCTCGGTGAAGGAGTTCATGAGCGAAATCACCAACTTCCCCAACGGCATTTCCGACGAAGAACTGAGCCTCATGCAAACGTCCATTGGCCAGAGCGACGCCCTGCGCTACGAAACCGGCCCGCAGAAAGCTCTGTTTCTGAGCCGCATTGTAGAGTATAACCTGCCCACCTCGTTTGTGGACGAGCGCAGCCAGATTCTCAAGAAGCTGACCAAGGAAGACGTGCAGGCCTCGGCCAAGAAGTACCTGCCGGCCGACAAGATGTACATCGTGGTGGTGGGCGACCGCAAGCAACTGCCCGCCCTGCAAGCCTTGGGCTACCCCGTAGTTGAGCTGGATTTGGATGGCAAGCCGGTAGTGGCTGCGGCGCCGGCGGCCACCCAAGCCCCGGCAGCCGCGGCTCCGGCAGCCGCAGCTCCGGCAGCCGCAGCTCCGGCTGATGAGAAGACCAAAACCAAAGACGGCAATGGCAAAATGAAAACCAAGACGAAAAAAGGCTAGCCGGCGGAGCGGGTTGAACAGCATCTTCCCATTAACTGAACGGTCATGCTGAGCGGAGCCGAAGCATCTCTACCACGAGAGTAAATCAAACGAAGCGGTAGAGATGCTTCGGCTCCGCTCAGCATGACGTTCTTTTTTCAGCAGGACGTTCTTGTTTATAAAGACATGGTTCAGCTTCTTAGCAAGGCTTCCATTTCAGCCGGCCAGCTAGACCAATTACAAAGCTGCCTGAGTAGTAAGTTGCAAGCGGGTCCCTGGTAAAGCGTAGCTTTCGGGGACCCGCTTTATCTTCACGCAAAAATTATCTCGACCGTGGCCTCTTCCCAACAGCTTGCGCAACTCGACCGCCTGGAGCGGCAGATTACCACCTTAGTGGCTGCCTATCAGCAATTGCGTGAAGAGCTGGCCGATGCCAATACCACCGTGCAGCAGCTGCGGGCCGATGTGCGCGAGCGAGACCGACAGCTCAAGGAGCGACAAAACCAGGAAAATATTGTTAAACTTGTACACACCATAGCTGGGGAACCCACCCACGCCAACGAATTAAAACTGCGCCTCAACGAATACATCCGCGAACTGGACAAGTGTCTTGCCTATTTGAGAGACTAACCCACTGACCTTCACCCCCACCGCCGTAACTTCCGCCTTATGAGCGAACTAGCCATCAAAATTCGTATTGCTGACCGGGACTATCCCATGCGCGTATCTGTGCAGGATGAGGAACGGCTGCGCTTGGCCGGGCGGCTGCTGAGCGACAAGCTGCGCGAGTTTCGGGAGGGCTACGGCATTCAGGACAAGCAGGACTTACTGGCCATGATTGCGCTGGCCACCATGGCCGACCAATTGAAAGTGAGCAAGGAAAAGGATGGCACCGATGCGGCGCTAACCGAGCGGCTGGCTCGTTTCGACGAGCTGCTATCAGGCGTGGTGCCGGCGAGGTAATCCCCTCGCCCGGCACCGCACACTCGTTGGCCCGGCAGGGCGGCGCGGCAATCGGCCGCTACCGCTTTAGCCCGGGCAAAACTGTTCCTCCCAGTTATGGTTTTCACCCATTCCAAAACCATACTGATATGTCCCCCATAATAATGTACTGTTTGCTGACCGCGGTGGTCGCCCTTGTGGCGGGCTTCGTGATTGGCAAGCAGCTGGCCGGCAAAGCCCGGCTGGACCACGAAGGCCAGGCCACGGCCCGGGCCCAACAAATCCTCCGCGACGCCGAGGAGAAAGGCAACCGCCTCCGCGACGAGAAAATCAAGCAGGCCGACGAGCGCCTGGAGCAGTCCAAGAACAAGTTCAAGAACCTCCGCAACGAGTTTGATGTCGAAAGCCGCCGCCTCAAGCAGGCCCTCGAGCAAGAGCTAACCGACCGCCGCCAGGGCGTAGTAGAGCAAGAGCAGAGCATCAAGCTGCTCACCGAAACCACCCAGCGCCAGCTCGAGCAGCTGCAGCGCAAGGAAGTGGAGCTGGAAAAAGCCCGCGAGAAAAACCAAACTGACACCCAGCAGCTGCGCGACAAGCTGGAAAGCCAGGCCGAAAAGCGCCGCATCGACCACGAAGAGGCGATGGCTGAGCTGGAAGAAAAGCAAAAAGAAGCCGAAGAGCAGCTCCACTCGGTGCAGCGCCAGCTCGAAACCATCGCCAACCTGACGGCCGCCGAGGCCCGCGAGCAGCTGGTAGAATCGCTGAAAAACGAAGCCCAGATTCAGGCCAGCTCCTACGTGAAGGACACCGTGGCCCAGGCCAAGCTGACGGCTACCAAGGACGCCAAGAAGATTGTGCTGGAAACGATTCAGCGCACCGCTTCGGAGCACGCCATTGAGAACTGCGTGTCGATTTTCAACATTGAAAGCGACGACGTAAAAGGTAAAATCATCGGCCGCGAGGGCCGCAACATCCGCGCGCTGGAAGCCGCTACCGGCGTTGAAATCATTGTGGACGACACCCCCGAGGCCATCATCATCTCGGGCTTCGACCCGGTGCGCCGCGAAATTGCCCGCCTTTCCCTGCACTTGCTAGTGAAGGACGGCCGGATTCACCCCGCCCGCGTGGAGGAAATTGTGGCCAAAACGCGCAAGAACATCGAGGAGGAAATCGTCGAAATCGGCGAAAAAACCATCATCGACCTCGGCATTCACGGCCTGCACCCCGAGCTGATTAAGATGGTGGGCCGCATGCGTTTCCGCTCCAGCTACGGCCAAAACCTGCTGCAGCACTCACGCGAAGTAGCCAACCTCTGCGCCACCATGGCCGCCGAGATGGGCCTCGACGTGAAGAAAGCCAAGCGCGCCGGCCTGCTCCACGACATCGGCAAGGTGAGCACCGAGGAGCCCGAGCTGCCCCACGCCATCCTGGGCATGGAGATGGCCAAGAAATGGAAAGAGCACCCCGACGTGGTGAACGCCATCGGTGCCCACCACGACGAAATTGAGATGACGGCCATGATTTCGCCGCTCGTGCAGGCCTGCGACGCCATTTCGGGCTCGCGCCCCGGCGCCCGCCGCGAGATGATGGAAAGCTACATCAAGCGCCTCAAGCAGCTCGAAGAAACCGCCAACGGCTTCAAGGGCGTGAACCAGTGCTTTGCCATTCAGGCCGGCCGCGAGCTGCGCGTGATGGTAGACGCCGAGAACGTGACCGACGAGCGCGCCGCCGAGCTGAGTTTCGAAATCTCGCAGAAGATTGAGAAGGAAATGCAGTACCCGGGCCAAATTAAAATCACCGTAATCCGGGAGATGCGCGCCGTGGCGTACGCCAAGTAAAGCGGCGATTCCTAAGCGCTAAACAGAAGAAGGCCCCCGCAACAGCTGTTGCGGGGGCCTTCTTCTGTTTGATGGTCTTGAGCTAAAACCTCATCGGGTATCGGCAGCCGGAGTAATACCAGCGCCTTTGCTGGTGCGGTGCCAGGTATCTAGCAGCTTTTTTTCTCGCGCATATTCAAGGCCTGCTTGTAGGGGACCGGGCTGGGTGGCATGCCACGCCAGCGTGTCCCGAATGGTATCGGCAAGGGGACGGAACGTGAGGTTTGCGGCAAGGGCTTTGTCGATGTTTGCCGCCATAAAACCACTGGTTTCCTGGCTGGATTGAGCTAAGTACAGGGGCATCTCGCTCCACTCCTTCACCCCTTGCTGCTTTAGAAATGCGTCGTCGGCCCACGTAAAATAGGCGTCGCTCTGGCTCACGGCCTTTATGGCTTCCAGCAGTTGGGCAAACGTGAGGCTGAATGGAGGGCAGGCCGCATTAAAAACACCGGCGGCGTTGCGCTCTAGTAGCTCAACAATCCATTGGGCTAAGTCCCGGGCATCCATAAATTGAACGAACCGATTGGGGCTGCCCGGTGCCAGCACCTCGCCGCCCCGGGCCACCCGACTGACCCAATAAGTGAACCGGTCAGTGGGGTCCAGGGGGCCGACTAGTAAGCCCGGCCGAATAACCAGGGTACGGGCGTCGAAAACCTGCTGGGCCTCGTGCTCGCACCTTGCTTTTAGGGCGCCATACAGCTCTCCTAGGCCGGCAGCCGTGATATCTGCTTTGGGGTCGATGGCGGCCACCGTCGCCGCTTGCGCGGGGGTCAGGGTGGCCAGCGGAGTCGTTTCGTTATAATCGGCTAGCTTGAAATCGGTGTAGGCCGAAACACTGGAAATGAAAACGTACTGCCCGGCGGCGTTTCTCAAGGCCTCGGCCGATGCTTTGACGGTTTGCGGCAGGTAGCCGCAGGTGTCAATTACGGCGTCCCACTGGCGGCCCTGCAGTTGGCTCAAGTCTTCGTTTCTATCGCCACATATTTCTTCAATTCCTTCGAGGCCAGCCGATGAGTGATGGCCGCGATGGAAAATCGTGACGTCGTGCCGACGTTCCTGTGCCGCCACAACCAAGTGGCGCCCCAGGAACTTTGTGCCGCCGATGAGTAGAATTTTCATTCTTGA
The DNA here is from genome assembly GCF_020711255.1 of Hymenobacter plasmatis. Lineage (GTDB taxonomy): Bacteria > Bacteroidota > Bacteroidia > Cytophagales > Hymenobacteraceae > Hymenobacter. The sequence goes on along the minus strand of NZ_JAJFAW010000001.1, from coordinate 174,602 downwards.
GCTACGTGAAGCGAATTTCGGCAAGGTAGCAAACACTAGTTTTGCCTTTCATCCAAGGTAATGGTGTTGTAGTAAGATGTCCTGTCCGAAGCCAATCTTACGGCTCAACCATTGACCTTTGGTGCTTTCTTCGTGCTCTATGACTCAAACTAGATTTCTGAATTTATTGCTTGGCATGGTGGCGGCCACTCTTGCTTCCTGCGCCGTGCAGAACCCCTACGCCACCACCAACCGCTCCTACAAGAAGCAGGTGAAGGCCTACGCCAAGTCCTTGCGCACGATGCCTGTGCCCACGCCGGGGGCCGATAGCCTGCTGCTGGGCAAGTATTGGGTGGGCACCACCAACTTCAACCTGCGCAAGCCCAACCTGGTCGTTATCCACCACACGGCCCAGGACTCCACGGCGCAGACGCTGAAGACGTTTACGCTACCCCGCACCCAGGTGAGCGCGCACTACGTGATTGGGCGCGACGGCCAGGTGTACCACATGCTCAACGACTACCTGCGGGCCTGGCACGGCGGCGTGGCCAAGTGGGGCAACACCACCGACATCAACTCCGCGTCCATCGGAATTGAGCTGGATAACAACGGCACCGAGCCCTTCAGCGAGCTGCAAATAGCCAGCCTGCTGAAAGTGCTGGCGGGCCTAAAGAAGGCCTACGGCATCCCCACGGCCAATTTCATTGGCCACTCTGACATTGCCCCCAGCCGCAAAAACGACCCCAGCGCCTTGTTTCCCTGGAAGCGGCTGGCCGATAACGGGTTTGGCCTGTGGTACGATGCGGGCCCGCTTCCCAGCCCGCCCGGTACCCCCACCCTGCCCGATAGCACGCTGGTGGACAGCACAGTGGCCCTGGCCGGCAGCCTGCCCTTGCCCAACGGCAATTCGCTGGGCTCCATCCTGCGGGATACTGCTATTGTTGATGCGCAGCTGGCGCGCCTAAACGGGGCGCAGGCGACTTTCAACCCGCAGGAAGCGTTGCGTATCATTGGGTACGACACCCGCGACTTGCCGGCGGCCATTCAGGCGTTCAAGCGCCATTTCATTCAGCAAAATGTAACCGCGCCGCTGACCGACGCCGACAACCGCATTCTCTATAATCTCTACAAGAAGTACTTATAACCGCCTCTGGGAATTATATTTCGCAGATGACGAAGCGGCCGGGCCCACGTTCTGGCGCGGTGCCAGCCTGGGGCCGGCCGCTTAGTCATCAGGCTTTCTGGCGCTTAGCCGGGTGGCCGCTCTTAACTTTACCTATATGTTAGAAGTATCACTGCGAGGGCAGGCCATGCCCGTTTCGCCGTTTCGTAAGCTAGCGCCTTATGCCGAAGCAGCCCGGCTTCAGGGCAAAATTGTGTACCCGCTCAACATCGGCCAACCCGACATTGAGACTCCGCCCGCTGCTATGGAAGCGGTGCGCACCGCCGACGTGCGCGTGCTGGGCTACAGCCACGGCGCGGGCACCGAAAGCTACCGGCGCAAACTGGCGGCCTACTACCAGCGGGCCAGCCTGCCAGTGGCCTTCGAGGACATTATCGTGACTACCGGTGGCAGCGAGGCCATTCTGTTTGCCCTGCTCACTTGCCTCAACCCCGGCGACGAAGTCATTATCCCGGAGCCGTTTTATGGCACGTACACGGCCTTTGCTATCGCGGCCGGTGTGACCATTGTGCCCGTCACGGCGCACATCGAAAACGGGTTTGCCCTGCCCCCGCTGGCCGACTTTGAGCGCGTGCTCTCGCCCCGCACGCGGGCCATTCTCATCTGCAACCCCAGCAACCCCACCGGCTACGTGTACAGCCGCGCCGAGCTGGAAAGCATTCTCGGGCTGTGCCAAGCGCACGACCTGTACCTGCTGTCGGACGAGGCCTACCGGGAATTTTGCTACGACGCGCCCTACGTGAGCGCGCTGCAGCTGCCCGGGGCCGAGCAGCACGTGGTGGTGGTGGATACCATTTCGAAGCGCTACAGCGCCTGCGGGGCCCGCGTGGGCGCGCTGGTCACGCTCAATAAGCAAGTGTACATGGCCGCCTTCCGCTTTGCCCAGATGCGGGTGAGCCCGCCCGGCCTGGGCATGCTGCTGGCCGAAGCGGCTTCGGAGCTGCCCGAGTCGTATTTCGACGAGAGCAAGGCCGAGTACCTGGCCCGGCGCGACCTGACCGTGGCGCGCCTGCAGGCCATGCCCGGCGTGGTGTGCCCGCGCCCCGGCGGGGCGTTTTACGTACTGGCCCACCTGCCCGTCGACGACACCGAGGAGTTTGGCCGGTGGCTGCTGGAAAGCTTTTCCTACGAAAACCAAACCCTGATGCTTTCGCCGGCCAACGGCTTCTACCAAACGCCGGGCCTGGGGCGGCAGGAAGTGCGCCTGGCCTACGTGCTCAACCGCACCGATTTGGCGGCGGCCCTCACCTGCCTGGAGCTTGCCCTGCTGGCTTACCCCGGCCGCACCGAACCGCTGCCAGCCGCTACCGTAGAAGCCGCAACTGCCATTACCATTTGATTTTCTGACCGCCTATGAACACCAGTATTGCCCCTGCCGTCGAAGTACCTATCAAAGACTACCGCGCCTCGATGCGGTTCTGGCACTGGGCCAACGCGCTGCTCATCAGTCTACAGCTGATGACCATTCTGTTTCAGAAGGTGATTGTCAAATCCAAATCGGCAGTATCGGAGCTTCAGTCTTCCGGCAAAGATGTTTCAGTGCCACAGGCACGCGAGCTGGCCCACATCATCAGCGAGCGTATCTGGGCCTGGCACATTTACTTCGGGTGGGCACTGGTGGCGCTTTGGGTGATGCGGTTCGGCCTGCAGCTGACGGGGCCTTCGGAGCTGCGCTTCTCGGCGCGGCTGATGGAAATTCTGCGTCGCTACCGCCTGGCCCCGCCCGCCGACAAGAGCAAAGCCGGTAAAATTCTGTTCGCCAAAGCCACCTACGCACTGTTTTACCTCTTCATCACCATTATGGTAGCAACCGGCCTCATTTTGATATATGAGGACGTATCCTGGCTGAAGGGCATCCATCACCTGGCCGAGGAAACGCACAACGTGACCATGTTCCTGATTATCGGCTTCATTGTCATCCATGTGGTAGGCGTGGTGTGGGCCGAAATCAGTGAGGACCACGGGCTGATTTCGCGCATGGTGGGCGGAGAAAAGAAGCGCGTGTCTTAGCGGCGCCTCCCCCCTACCGCGGCGCGGTGCTGTCATTGCGAGCGCAGCGCGGCAATCCGTCCCGTTCTCAGCGACCAGCCCAATAATGTGAAAAGCCCCGGCACTGCGCAGTGCCGGGGCTTTTCGCTTCAAATGAGTTTGTCACAACTCGGCGTTGGTCGCAGTGAGAGGACGGATTGCCGCGCTGCGCTCGCAATGACAGGTGCGCCACCGTGGGTCCCCGTTCCGCCGGAGAGGGGCCGTGCCCGTCAGGGTGAGGTGCCGCCAATTCCTAACTGCACTACACAAAAAAGCAGCTCAATTGAGCTGCTTTTTTTGTGTAGTGCAGAATGTATCGGGCTGCTTATTTGGTGCCGCCAGTAGGCTTTTGCTCCTGCTTTTGCATGGGGCTGGTCGATTGGGCTGCCTGCTGCATGGGGTTAGGCTGGGCCTGCTGCTGCTGCTGGAAGAGCTCGAAGCGGGAGGCAGCGGGCTGGCGGGGGAAGGCGTTGTTGCTCAAATCTGTGTCGGCCGTCTGCTGGAAGGGGTCGAGCACGAAGCTGATGACCGGCTTCTTGGTCACAATCACCTTGCTCACCTGCGCGTTGTTCTTGCGCCAGATTTCCGCGGGAATAGTCTGAATTTCCTGCGAGTTGTCGGCGTAAGTGAGTTGTACAATCACGGGCATCACCAACCCGCCGACGTTGCGCAAGCTCAGTTCGTAGAAGTGCTGCTCCTGGCCCAGGCGCTGCTGCTGCTCGGGGCTCAGGGTGCCCATGTAAGCCGTGTAGCGCTGCTGGTCAGCTGGTGTCACGGCCAAGGGGTTGAAGTTGTTGTAAAAGTCCTTGAGTTCGGGCTTCTCGTCGACGAGCGTGCTCTTGAGGTCCTGGGCGTTGCGCTGGGCCGAGATGGAGGCCGGGGCGGCGGCTTGCTGCTGTTGCAGGCGGGCGTTTTCCACCTGCGGGTTCTTGGTACTCATCTCGTAGCTTTTCACCGATTCCAGAGCGATGTCGGTGCGGTCGGTGGTGTAGAACCAGCCGCGCCAGAACCAGTCCAGGTCCACGGCCGAGGCGTCTTCCATGGTGCGGAAGAAGTCGGCCGGCGTCGGGTGCTTGTAGGCCCAGCGCTGGGCGTAAGTCTTGAAGGCGTGGTCGAACAGCTCGCGGCCCATCACCGTCTCGCGCAGGATGTTCAGCGCCGTGGCCGGCTTGCCGTAGGCGTTGTTGCCGAACTGCAGCACCGACTCTGAGTTGGTCATAATCGGCGTTTGCAGGGTCTTGTCGGTGAGCATGTAGTTCACCATATTCCGGGGCTCACCGCGCGACGACGGGTAGTTGCGCTCCCACTCCTGCTCGGTGAGGTACTGCACAAAAGTGTTCAAGCCCTCGTCCATCCACGTCCACTGCCGCTCATCGGAGTTGATAATCATGGGGAAGAAGTTGTGGCCCACTTCGTGGATAATCACCGAAATCATCCCGTATTTCCGCTGTGCCGAATACGTCCCGTCCTTCTCGGGCCGGCCGCCGTTGAAGCAAAGCATCGGATACTCCATGCCGCCCACTGGGCCGTGCACCGAAATAGCCACCGGGTACTGGTAGGGAATCGTGAACTTGGAGTACGTCTTAATGGTGTGGGCCACCACTTCGGTGGAGTACTTGCCCCAGAGCGGGTTACCCTCCTTGGGGTAGTACGACATGCACATCACGGGCTTACCCTCCTGCTTGATTTGCATGGCGTCCCAGATGAATTTACGCGAGCTGGCCCAAGCGAAGTCACGCACGTTTTTGGCCGCGAAGCTCCAGGTTTTAGTGCCGGTGGCGCGTTTGCCTTCGGCCTTCACGGCTTCCTCCTGGCTGACGATGAGCACCGGCTTCTTGGCCGTTTTGGCCTGCTCGAAGCGCTTTTGCTGGGTGGCAGTAAGCACCTGCGAGGCATTCTGGAGCGTGCCCGTGGCGCCCACGATGTGGTCGGCCGGCGCGGTGATGCTCACCTTGTAATCGCCGAAGGGCAGGGTGAACTCGCCATTGCCCAGGAACTGCTTGTGCTGCCAGCCCTGGTTGTCGGAGTACACGGCCATACGCGGGTAGAACTGCGCGATTTCGTAGAGGTAGTTTTTGTCCTCCGGAAAATACTCGTAGCCGCTGCGCTCGTTGATTTTCAGCTGGTCGTTGATGTTGTAGTGCCACTTCACGTTGAAAGCGAAGGACTGGCCCGGGCGCAAGGGCGAGGGCAGGTCCACGCGCATCATGGTGTGGTTGGTCACTGTCTTCAGGGCCTTGCCGTCTTTGCCCGTCACGCTCTCAATCTTGAAGCCGCCGTCGAAATCCGATAGCATGCCTTCCAGGGCGTTGAACGACATTTTATCCTGCAGCTGGCCTACTTCCGTGGCCTTTGTTATCGAATTTTTATCCAGAATGTTCTGGTCGAGCTGCACCCACAGGTAAGGCAGCACATCCGGCGACAGGTTGGTGTAGGTGATGGTTTCGCGGCCCGTGATGGCCTGCTTGGCGTCGTCGAGCGACACCTTGATGTCGTAGTCGGCGCGCTGCTGCCAGTAGTCTTTGCCGGGTGCGCCGCTGGCCGTGCGGTAGGTATTGGGCGTGGGCAGCAGCGTTTCAAGCTGCGCAAATTTGTCGGTACCCGAATTGGTGGTCTGAGCTAAAGCCGGCCGATGGCCCGCCAAAGCCAGCACCAAGCCGGCAAATAGAAAACGACGCATAGAAAAATGTAAAGGAGAAAAAAGCAAAAGAAGCCGTAGCTGAGAAAGTCGACGAAGATACACCAGAGGTGGCGGCGCTTCCCGCAAATAATTGGGGTAACTGCCACCCCAACAGGTAGCGGCAAGAAAAATTCCTCCATCAAGGCCACAACTGCTGTAGCAGCAGCACCGTGGCAATGCCCAGAGCGGCGCCGCTGGTGGTGAGCAGCCAGTCGCGCCGCGCCACGCCCAGCCCCCGCAGCAGCAACGCCCCTGCCAGCAAAATGACGCTCACAATTAGCACCTGCCCTAGCTCAACGCCTACGTTGAAGGCCAGCAGCTCCTTGATGGGGCGACTGTTGGCCCCGAGCAAGGCGCGCAGGTAGTTAGAAAACCCCAGGCCGTGAATGAGGCCAAACCCCAGCGCCAGGGCATTGGGCGCAGCGGCTATCACCACCGGCGCCCGCGGCCGGAGCACCCGGCTGTTGGCGCTGCGCAAATTGAGCAACGCCGTAACCATGATGGTAATCGGAATCAGGGCCTCAATCACGGCCGGATTGAACGCTACCACGCCCAACGTAGCCAGGGCCAGTGTGAGCGAGTGGCCCACCGTGAAGCTGGTGACTAACGCCAGCACCCGGCGCCAGTCGGCCAGGACGTAGGGCGCGCACAGCGCCAGCAAAAACGTGAGGTGGTCGGCCGCCCGGGGCGTGCAAATGTGCAGGAACCCGAGCTGCAGGTAAGTTTGAAATACAGACATCAAAAAGGCATTCTTGACAACTAGGCCGGAAGGCGAAGGTCGGAATTTTATTGAATGCGCGTTTCGCGGGAGTACTCAGCCGGCTTCCGATAGAATCACGGAATAATTTAAATAGCCAGTTAGAACTGAGTCTACTTATCTTGCGGCAATTTCCAAACCGTCCAGCTTTTTGCAATCCTCAGATTGAGGTTGTTGCTAGTCTTGCTGCCACACCAAAACGCAAACCAGTTTTCAATTTTTTCTGCCACATGAAAAAATCTCTACTGTTCTTATTCTTACTCGGTGGGTCATATTTGCCATTGCGGGCTCAGACTGCCCCGGCACCTGCAACTGCGCCAACGCCTGCTGCTACAACTCCTGCACCAGCAACTCAGATTGTTGCTCCCCTATCAGCGGGCCGTCAGGACACACTGAGGGCCCTCGGGCATATGTTTGAGCGGCGGCGGAAAGGTGGCAGAAACTGGCTTTACGTAGCAGTAGGTGGCACCCTGGCCTCCGTTCGCGCCGCTACGGCCGAGCCGGTCTCTCCCAGCCCCAACGTTACTACTTCGGGCCCCGATGCCGGTGGGCTGGCTGTGGTATTCGGCGTATTTGCGGGCATGCCTGCTGCTGTTGGCATCGGGAAGCTGGTGCGCTTTTCGGAAGCGAGGCAAACCGAGCTCGAAAACGCTTACCGCAGCGGAAAAGCATTGCCCAAAAGCATGGCCGGCCGCCTAAATGCAAAGGATTTCTAGGATTTGTTTTTAAATCAGGACACAAAAAAGGCCCTGGCTAGATTAGCCAGGGCCTTTTTTGAGTTATCAATTTCCGAAACTGTGGCTGCAGCGGCCAAGGTAACGGGAGTTTCAAGAGAAATGCAGCGAGTTATTGGGCAATTCTGACAGCATTAGTGCTACGGTTTTGCCAAGTATGTCGAGGTCGTTTTCCAGCACAGCTCCTACTATTTCAAAGTCAATGTCAAAATAGTGGTGAATCATGCGGTCACGTATGCCAGCAATGCCTTTCCACTGCACTTGCGGATAGGCATCACGCCAAGCCATCGGTACATTCTTCGTGGCCTCGCCAATGATTTCCAGGCTGCGCACCGCAGCACGGCTCAGCGTTTCATCGTGAATTATCGTTCCCAACTCGTACGTTGACCGGCACCGCTGCAAGAATAGCACCTCATCCCGGATGTGCATCAATCGCTCAAGCGGCGGTGGCGAGGACATTTTCCGTGCTCTGTAAAATATGAGGCCCGATGTAGGGCGAAAGGCCCGGACGGGTCAGCAGTTCCACTTTTCGGCCCAGCAAGTCTTCTAAGAAGTCGCCCAACGCCACCAGCGTGTGTAAAGATTTCTGACCTTCCTGAAAGTCCACCAGCAAGTCCACGTCGCTTTCCGGCCCGGCCTCGTCGCGCACGAACGAACCGAACAAGCCCAACTGCGCCACGCCCAGGGCCCGCAGCTGCTCACGCTGCGCCTGCAGGCGCTCGATAACTTCGGCTTTGGTGCGGACGGGTTCCATAAAGCAGGCTACGGGACTGGGGACACGCAAGATACAGCCGTCGCTTTTGTTGAGCTAGCTATGCACCCCGCGGCTGTGGCTGACGCGGCAAGTGGGCAGGAAGTTGGAAGGAATTACTGTGGCACGAGTTACGCTGCGCTAAACTCGCGCCGATTTGGCGCGGCGGGGTGTACACGAAAGCCCTTAGCAATCAGCCATACTGCGACTGCTATTTGAATGGGGAGCAGCGGCATGGCCATCTGTCCGATGGATGGATAGCCCAGGAACATCATCAAGGTTACACCAGTGAATTGAAGGGCGACTCCAATGACTCCTGCCACCGCTAACACCCGCGGAACCAGCTGGAAGCGTAGCAGTGAAACATAGAAAACAAACATCCAGGCGCCAATGGCCAGCAGCTGCGTGGCATGCGCCGAGCGTCTGGCGGAAGCGACGGCTGCAGCTACCACCTGATACAGCTCAGAATCAGCAGCAGCACCCGCTTCAACGAACCTATTGCTGATTGCCAGCATCGACATAATGGTGCCGGCCTGCACGACATCCAAGGTGCAGCTGACCGCACATACTACCAGGAACAATAGCGCCGCTGATTTACTGTAGCGCCGGAATACCGGAAATGCCGTGATACCCAAATAAACGGTGAGCGCAGAACCCACGAACGAGAGCAGCACCGCCGTGCGAACTTGGAATGATTCCTTTGCCACCGCAGTAAGAAAAGCGGGAGAGCCCACAGTTATGGCATGCGCCAAGATAAAAGGCAGCGTGAGCGCCGCAGCTAACTGCAGCAATAGCAGGATGCCCACTTTCCGTCCAGTTACAAAAGCTGAACGTGACAAAACTTCAACACTATTCCCCTCTTGGTTAAGCAAATCAGTGGGCTGCATGGCAAATTGGGTTTGGTTGAAGCTTCGCATTTATACGCAGCTAAGCTAGTCTTATAAATGCGCTTATCATAATGTGTTTCTTTGCATCTCTACCTCCTTTCTCTATGAAACATATTCTACTGTTCTTGTCCCTTATCGGCTGGTTATCATTGCCGGTGTGCGCGCAGAATGCACTTGTTTCAGTTGCAGCAAAAGCTGAAAAATCCGCTGTAACTCCAGCTGGTAATATTACAGGAGCCAGCACTACTCATGCCGACACGGTAGCCGCCGTCCACTTCCTGTTTAGAGCAATGCGCAGAGAAGCCGATGAGGTAACTATTGTGGGGCTATCTGCTGCCGCCGCGTTTGTATTCCTTGCCGTCGGGCTTCAGAACTGGGGACGCTCAGAAAAGGATTACACCGCTCCTACTATTCTGGGAGCGGCTATCATCGGCGGTGGGCCCGCGTTATTAGCCTCAGGGAAACGCAGGCGCTTTTCGGAGCAGCAAGAAAGAACGGTGATAGACGCGTATAACCAAGGCGGTGCATTGCCAGCGAATATCACCAGTCGATTACGCAAGCACTATTTTGCTAAATAGATACTGCAACTAACAAAAAGGCTGCTAGCAACAGCCAATGGAGCTTTTCATACGTCTAAAAGGTTACGCCTTCCACTCGGCACACCCCACGGCCGCGGTTCATGCAGCAGCGGTCACAACAAGTTCGCGTACCCGCTGCGCTAAACTGACGCAAGTTTGAATACAGCTCAACTAATGCTATAATAAACCATTCATTATCCCCGTTATTCAATTTTACTGACCGTATTTTAACCACACTTAATTAGCGTCCTTCTCATGAGAATTATTACTCTGCTCGTCTTACTGTTACTAGCTGCCGGCAACGCCAGTTTTGCTCAAGTAGCCTTGCCTGCTGCAGCAGAGCAGGTAGGGCAGCCCTCTCCTACTGATTCTCCGCGTGTGCGGGCTGCCACTACTGCTTCCTTATCAGATAGCATGCGACAGACGATACATAAACTCTTCAAAAGAGGCCGTTTATTCGGCACCATCAGCGCAGTGAGCGGAGGCGTTTTGCTGGGTAGCGGAACAGGCTACGCGCTCAGCGGAGAGAGCTTTCGCAATACTGGTTTCTCTATAATTGGGGGAGTCAGTGCACTGGTTATCGGCACAATGAATATGGTGCAATTCAGCCGCCGCCGTGAACGAGAGGTTATTGCAGCGCTGGAAAGAGGACAACCATTGCCGCGCTACGCAGTGCGTTGGATGCCACTTGTAGGCAAGTAATACGCTCTTGTTTACAATTGCACGAAGTGTTTAACATGCAAAAAAAGCCCCGCCAGCAACTGCTAGCGGGGCTTTTTTATTAATTAATTCAGCTCAATAATTACACCGCGGGCATTTCCACGTTCTCGAATTTCACCTGGCCGTCTTCCAGCACGGCTTCTACCACGGCGTCTTTGTGCACGCGGCCGGAGAGAATGTCCTTCGACAGCTCGTTGAGAATGACGCGCTGCAGCACGCGCTTGAGCGGGCGGGCGCCAAACTGCGGGTCGTAGCCCTGCTCGCCCAGGTAGTCGAGCACTTCGGGCGTGGCTTCCAGCCGGATGCCAGCTTCTTCCAGGCGGTGCTGGATTTGCTTGAACTGGATGTCGACAATCTTGCGGATTTCCTTGCGCTTGAGGGGCTGGAACATCACAATTTCGTCGATGCGGTTCAGGAACTCGGGGCGCATGTGCTGCTTGAGGCGCTCGATGACTTCCTCGCGGGTGCGGTCCACCACTTCGTCGTGGTTGTACTCATTCAGCTCTTTGAAGTTTTTCTGAATGATGTCGGCCCCGGTGTTGGAGGTCATGATGATGATGGTGTTCTTGAAGTTCGCCACCCGGCCTTTGTTGTCGGTGAGGCGGCCATCATCGAGCACTTGCAGCAGGATGTTGAACACGTCGGGGTGCGCTTTCTCAATCTCATCGAGCAGCACCACCGAGTAGGGCTTGCGGCGCACCGCCTCGGTGAGCTGGCCGCCTTCGTCGTAGCCCACGTAGCCGGGAGGTGCCCCGATGAGGCGCGACACGGCGTGGCGCTCCTGAAACTCGCTCATGTCGATGCGGACCATCGAATTCTCGTCGTTGAACAGGTACTCGGCCAGGGCCTTGGCCAGCTCGGTTTTGCCCACGCCCGTCGAGCCCAGGAAGATAAACGAGCCGATGGGCCGCTTGGGGTCCTGCAGGCCGGCGCGGGAGCGGCGCACGGCATCGGAAATGGCCGCGATGGCCTCGCTCTGGCCGGCCACGCGCTTGCCCAGTTCTTCTTCCAGGTGCAGCAGCTTCTCGCGGTCCGACTGCAGCATCTTGCTCACCGGAATACCGGTCCACTTGGCCACCACCTCGGCAATGCTTTCGGCCGTGACTACTTCCTGCAGCAGGGTGCCGCCGTCTTTGTTGGCGTTGGCCTGCTCCTGCAGCTCCTTGAGCTTGGCTTCGGCTTCCTGAATCTTGCCGTAGCGCAGCTCCGCTACGCGGGCGTAGTCGCCCTGGCGCTCGGCCTGCTCGGCTTCTACCTTGAAGCGCTCGATGGCTTCTTTCTGGGCCTGGATGGCAGAAAGCACGCCTTTTTCGCTTTCCCAGCGGGCCTTCAGGCTGTCGCGGCGGTCGTTCAGCTCGGCCAGCTCCTTGCTGAGGATGGCTTCACGGTCCTTGTTGTTTTCGCGGCGAATGGCTTCGCGCTCAATTTCGAGCTGCATGATGCGGCGCTGGATTTCGTCGAGCTCCACGGGCATGGAGTTCAGCTCAATGCGCAGCTTGGCGGCGGCTTCGTCCATGAGGTCGATGGCCTTGTCGGGCAGGAAGCGGTCGGTGATATAGCGCGAGCTCAGCTCCACGCAGGCAATCACGGCGTCGTCGGTGATGCGCACGCCGTGGTGCAGCTCGTACTTCTCCTTGATGCCGCGCAGGATGCTGATGGCGTCTTCCTGGGTGGGCTCGTCTACCATCACGGCCTGGAAGCGGCGCTCCAGGGCCTTGTCTTTCTCGATGTACTTCTGGTATTCCTTGAGCGTGGTGGCCCCGATGGCGTGCAGCTCGCCGCGCGCCAGGGCGGGCTTGAGCAGGTTGGCGGCGTCCATGGCGCCCTCGCCCCCGCCACCGGCCCCGATGAGGGTGTGCATCTCGTCGATGAAGAGCACAATTTGCCCATCCGAGTCGGTTACTTCTTTGATGACGGCTTTGAGGCGCTCCTCAAACTCGCCCTTGTACTTGGCGCCGGCCACCAGCAGGCCCATGTCGAGGCTCATGATGGTTTTGTCGCGCAGGTTTTCGGGCACGTCGCCGGCCACGATGCGCTGGGCCAGGCCCTCCACGATGGCGGTTTTGCCCACGCCGGGCTCGCCGAGCAGCACGGGGTTGTTTTTGGTGCGGCGCGAGAGGATTTGCAGCACGCGGCGGATTTCCTCGTCGCGGCCAATCACGGGGTCCATCTTGCCGGCGCGCACCTGCTCGTTGAGGTTGCGGGCGTAGCGGTTCAGGCTCTGGTACTGGTCTTCGGCGCTCGGGCTCGTGACCTTGCGGCCGCCGCGCAGCTCCTGAATGGCGGCTTTCAGGTCTTTCTCATTAAAGCCGGTGTCTTTGAGCAGGGTGGCCACGGCGTCCTTGCCGCCGAGGATGCCCAGCAGCAGGTGCTCCACCGACACGAACTCGTCGCCCATGTCCTTCATCACCGTGTTGGCGCGCTGCACGGCGGCGGCGGCCTCGTTGGCGAAGTAGGGCGAGCCGCCGCTCACCTTGGGGTAAGCGGCCACGATGGCATCGAGCCGCGGCGTGAGGATGTTGAGGTTAGCGCCCAGCTTATTGGCCAGAAACGTGAAGACGCTTTCGTCGCTCTGGAAGAGGCCCTTCAGCAAATGGCCCGTTTCCACGGCCTGCTGCTGGTTGCCCCCGGCGATTTCGGTGGCCTTCTGCACGGCCTCCTGCGCCTTGATGGTGAAGTTTTTAAAGTCCATGATGCGAGTCTCTAAGTAGGTGCTTCGGGTTAGGAAGTGTACGAAGGGAATAGCAAATGGGGTGCGAGAGTGGGCTTTCGGACTTTTTGGCGGATAACACCGCTATAAACAACTAACAATAAGTAAATTTGTCACAACAGCATATTGCAACGATTTCCACCAACAAGAGAACGAGACCATGCGGGTTCTTTTCAGCTATTTTCTATACTATAGAAAAATACGAGTGCTAATAGTTTTTATGATAATTCTCGCGTCAATCGCCGCTTTAATGGCTACAAACATTAATCATCCGTTCGTAGAGCGAGCTGATGAACTGCAAAAACAGCTGATTACAACCAGCGGTATTTTCACAGCTTTGATGTTTGCTATACTAATGCCAAAGTTTTCAGAGAGAGGCATTGAAAGAAAACAACTGATTCAAGAATATAGAAATGACTGCAAGCAACTAGCAGCTTTCCGGTCGTTTATGCATTTTACATTGCATTTCGGCATGTTTAGCGAGCCAATCGTGTCTATGCTAAGGAACAAGTTCTTAAAAGGCAGAAGCTTTAACGACTACAGGTCCTCTTTAGAGATTGAAGAAGAACTAAATGATTTAATCAACTCTGAAAAGGTAAAACCTCAAGACAGTGGTAAAATGCATTTGTATGCAGCAATAAGAGATTTTGCTTATGAAGCATCTGCAGGTGGAATCAGTTTCTATAGAAAGCATTCGGAATATACGTTTTCTCTAGAAAAACTACAGTATCTACAAGAGTGCTGTGGAGCCATTTGGTATTCCTTTGACAAATATAAATACTTAAGTGAGCCATTCAATTACAATTATAATGAGCAGCACGACTACTGGAACAAGAGAATGGAAGAATTAATCCCAAGCTTTTCTCTTGAAGAAAAAGCCCCTAAAGACAAGGCAAAGTTTGTAATGAACCAAGCTGGTATTTATGAGCAATTTATTGGTGCTATGATAAATAAAATGGATAAAATACTTTACACTCTATCACCAAACACTTTTTCATCAATTTCATTTGACACAATATTTATTTTAGCATTTGGCGTTGTAATTCCGTTATACACCCTCCTTTTTGAAACCAGCCCACTAACCAGTCAAATTATAGGCTTTACCTGCTTTTCAATAACAATTACGTTTATAATCAATTTCGTTTTTGATTTATACTTATTTTTTAATAAAGACTGGTTTAAGGATAAATACGAAGAAGAAATATACCCGCTTTACCCAGAAGACCGTTATTAATCTACAATAAATACAGATTCACATAATTAACACAGAAGCTTGAGTTTCTTCAGCGGCGGGGGCAGCGGGCGGGGCGGTGGGAAGCTCGTTAGAACCCTATACTCTTAGCTCCTCCAAGCTGCTGCAGTTTCTCAAAGGCTAGCCCAACCGGAGGGTTCGTGCCACCTGCAGTTGCTGCAGGAAATATTCATCGTGGGACACCACCACGAGGGTGCCGTGATAGTCGTGGAGGGCGGCCGTCAGGATTTCCAGGTTCTGGATGTCGAGGTTGTTGGTGGGTTCATCCAGCACGATGAGGTCGGGCGCCTGGTGGCTTATCATCAGGCAGCAGAGCAGCAGCCGCATTTTCTCGCCGCCGCTCAGGGTACGGCACGGTTTGGCCCAATAGTCTTTCGTAAACAGGAAGCGGGTGAGGCGAATCTTCACTTCGTGCTCCTGCAGCCCCGCCGCATTGAAGTGCTGCGCCTGCTCGTACACCGACAGCTGGTCGTGGATGAGGGAATAATCCTGGTCGATGAACACCGCTTTGCTCCCGGCCCGGTGCAGCGTGCCCCGCGTAGGTTCCAGGTCGCCGAGCAGCAGCTTGATAAGTGTGGTTTTGCCAGAGCCGTTGGGCCCGTGCAGCGCCAGCCGCTCGCCGCTGTGCAGCTGGAAACTCAGGTCCTCGGGCCACAGCTGGCGGGCGCCATAGCCGTAGTTCAGGCCGGTGGCGGCGAACAGGACTTTGCCTCGGTGCAGGGCCGACTGGTCGAAACCGAACTTCATTTTGTCGGTATCGGGCAGCTCCTTCCGCAGCTCGCTCAGCTCCTGCGACAGCGCGCCCACTTTCTCGGCATGAATGCCCTTGAGGCGGGAAGCGCTGTTTTCGGCGCTGTTGCGCATCATGCCCAGCACAATGGCGGGCAGGCCGGCCTTGTCCTGGTTTTTCTTGCCGCGGGCGTCCTGCTTTTGCTTGCGTTCGAGGGCTTCGCGCTCGGTTTCGCGGGCTTTGCGCAAGGCTTTTTCGCGGCTCTTCACGTCCTGGTTCAGCGCGTGGCTTTCCACTTGCTTTTGCTCGGAGTAGAACTCGTAGTTTCCGCCGTACAGGGCAATGCCGCGCCGGCTCAACTCACACACCGAAGGGAGTAGGTTCAGCAGTTTGCGGTCGTGGCTCACCACCAGCAGGGTACTTGGGCTGGCTTTGATGAAGTCGTACAGCAGCTGCCGGCCGGCGGTGTCGAGGTGGTTGCTCGGCTCGTCCAGCAGCACGATTTCGGGCTGATGAATGGCAATGCCGGCCAGGAATACATTGGTTTTCTGCCCGCCGCTGAGGCTGGCCATCCGTTGCATCAGGCCCACCTCGGCCAGGCCCCACTGCAGCAGGGCTTCCCGGCTCCGTTCCTCGATGGTCCAGTCGTCGTCCAGCACGGCCAGGTTGGCGTCGGTCGCTTGGCCATCCAAGATTTCCGCAAGTGCCGCGATTTTGCCTTCAATGTGCAGCGCCTGCGCCACGGTCAGGCCGTCGAACTGCCCGAAATGCTGCGGGATATAATACGGCGCCGAGCTGGCCGTAACCAGCCCAACCGAGGGCAACAACAAACCCGCAATAATTTTTAACAGCGTAGATTTTCCCACGCCGTTATTGCCAATTAGCGCAATCTTCTGGTGGTGGTTGACAGCCAGATTCAGGCCATCGAACAATACATCTTTGTTGGGGTGTGCATACCCGAGGTTTTGTAGAAGTAGCATGAGTTCTTTCTCAAAAAAGCGAACGGATATAGCGGCCCACAGCGCGGGGCGGCTACTCGATTTTTGAAAGAAATCAGCTATTACATAAACCGGTGTTTTCTGTTTGTAAGGGCGAATTTACGACTTCGCGCTTCATACACCGATGTGCGCGATATAATGCGGTTATTGACCTTGTAGCTCGTGCCTGCCATTGCGGCGGAGGCTGCACATTCACTAACGCGTAACGGCAACAAGGAAATGATACCTTGCCACTGCTTGTCAGGAAGGAGCTGATTATAATCCTTCCTAATGCGGAACGAAGCCCAGGAATGCCGCTCACAAATCACGGACTTGTTTCTTTTTCTCTGCCGCAATTTTCTGCAGCTCAACAATTAAAAAACAGAAAAATGGAAGAACCAGATACTGAAACGACCAATACTTATTCAGCTCCCGACACCACCCCCAAAGTCACTGGAATTGGGGGTATTTTCTTTTTTTCAGATAATCCACAGGAAACGAGGGCGTGGTATGCCCAAAACTTAGGGTTTGAGGTCAATGAATGGGGCTCAACTTTTGAATCCAGAAACGCTAACCAACCAGACGAAATCAACCAGCTGCAATGGAGTCCTTTCAAAAAAGGGAGTGACTATTTCGCTCCTTCAACCAAGGAATTCATGATTAACTACCGCGTTCAGAATATCGAAGGCCTGGTCGACAAACTCAAAGCAAACGGCGTCACCATACTGGACAGCATTGAGAGCTCCGACTATGGAAAGTTTGTCCATATCCTGGACGCCGACGGCAATAAAATTGAGCTGTGGGAACCCTGTTAACAGGACCGACACGGTAGAGTCATGTCACGCTGAGTTTGTCAAAGCATGATGTTCCAGAGGTGGTTTTTGGCAAAATCCAAACACGCTTGTCTTGCAAATCCGATTCCTTAAAATTTCAGTTGCGCGCAGTGGTGCTCACAGTGGACCATGGCAGGCAACGCTCCTTTATCAAACAGGCGCTCATCAAAAAGCCCCGGCAACTGCCGGGGCTTTTTGATGAGCGCCTGAGGTGACCGGCTAGCGGTTGCGGCGCAAAGCTGGTTTGGGCGGTTCTTACAACTGGATGCCTTGGGCCTGCATTTGTTTTTCCGCCGCGTTTTGGTTGGCCGCGTATTGGGCGTGCTGCTCGGGCGTGCGCTTGGTGCCCAGGCTGGCCAGGTGCTGCTGTAGCTCAGCGGCGGGCATATCGGCCCCGTACGATGGCGTGCCCGGCTGCTGCCGCCACGACTCGTGCAGGCTGCCGGCGTCTACGGCGTCGAAGCCCAGCTCCTCTACCAGGGCCATTACCTTTTGCTTGGCGGCGGCATCGTCGCCAGCCACGGGCAGCGAGATGCGGCCGGGCGTGCCGGCGGGCTTGCCCGAATTTTCGAGGTGCGCGGCGTAGATGTTGTTGAACACCTTCACCACCGGCCGGCCCAGGTGCTGCTGCACCCATTCGCTCTCGGTGAGGTCGCCGCTTTCCAGCTCGGGTAGCTGGCCATCGCGCAGCAGGGGGTAGTAGTTGCTGGTGTCGATGATGGGCACGTCGGCGGGCACGCCCTCAAACAGGTCCTTGGGCAGGTCGGGAATGCTTTTCAGCGGGATGGTTACCACAATGATGTCGCCGTGGCGGGCGGCTTCCCGGGCCGTAACGGGGGTAGCGCCGGTTTTTTGGGCCAGGTCCGTCAGCGTTTCGGGGCCGCGGGAGTTGGCAATGTATACCGAGTGGCCGAGGCTGGTGAGCCGCCCGGCGAGGGCGCTGCCGATGTAGCCGGCCCCAATGATTCCAATATTCATAAGTAGTAAATTGAGCTAGTGTCTTGTGAGCCGCTATTGTGTAAAGCGGCACGCTCTAAGACCACCTGCCCGGCAGGATTGTTTAGCGGCGAGCGGTGCGGCGGCTGGCGTGCGCCTTTACAGTTCCCACTCCCCCGCCAGCAGGCGCGGCAGCAACGGGTGTAGCATGCGGTAGGTGGCGCCCCACAGGTAGTGCGGCCCCACCCGCCAGAAGGACACCGGCTCGGGGTTGGGCCAGCCGGGGAAGTGCCAGTGCTCCTGGCCGGCGTTGGCCGGGTCGGCGAGGTGGCGCAGGGGCACTTCGAGCACCTCGGCAATTTCGGGCTGGGCCGCGCGCCACGTGGGCGGCGGAGCTATGCGGGCCAGAAACGGCGCAATGTGAAAGCCCGTGGTGCGCGTCTGCAAGGGCGGCAGCTCGGCCAGCACGTCGATGGCGGTGGCGGGCAGCCCAATTTCTTCTTCGGTTTCGCGCAGGGCCGTGGCCAGCAGCGAGGCGTCGGTGGGGTCGCGCTTGCCGCCGGGAAACGCCAGCTGCCCGCCGTGCACGCCGTGGTCGCCGCGGCGCACCAGCACGAGCGTAGGTTCGCCGGCCGCGTTGCGGAACACGGGAATGAGTACGGCGGATTCGCGCAGGGCAGGCGGAGGATTCATAAAGCTGGGGACGGGCGATGCTCGTGGCGAGGCACCTGGAAGCGGCCGCTACGCTGCAATATCAGCAGGCGCGGCAAAAGCCGGGAAAAGGCTACCTCTTCGGCACAAGCTGCGCTGCGCTAAACCCACGCTTGGGCAGTTGCAGAAGAGCCTATATCGCTAATTCGCCGCCCGCGCCCCCGGGAAACCGGGTGGGGCGCGGGCGGCGAATTTGCGAGGCTTGGAAACGCCAAGGCAGCAGCTCGCCCCACAAGCTGTGGGAAAAACTGCTGCCTTAACTGTATTCAATCGGCTTAACCATTCGGCCGGGCCAGCGCAGGGAGTCAACCCACTCTTGGGCAACGCGCGGCTTGGTTAGTTGCCGCCCTGGCCGTTGCCGCTGTCGCCGGCTTTCTGGTCGTCGTTGCGGATGCTGCGCTTGGGGCGACTGGGCTTGTTTTCCAGCTTGCCAAACCGGTAGCTGAAGGCGGCCCGCACGCCGCGGTTGTACACGTAGGTGGTGTTGGTCGAGACCGACTGGCCGGTGTCAAAGTCATTGGTCAGCTTCACGTAGGAGCTGAAGGGGTTGTCGGCGTTCAGGGTCAGGTCGCCTTTGCCTTTCCAGAGGTCTTTGCGCAGGCCCAGGGAGTACATCTGCCAGGGCGAGCTGGTGCCCTGCAATTGAATGCGCGGCGAGTTGAGCATGGCAAACATCTGGAAGCTGATGCCCTTGCCCAATTTATAGCCCGAGTTGATGTTGGCCGAGTACACCACGCCGCGGTTGCTGGTGTTCAGGGTCTTGCTGCTCAGGTACACGTAGAAGGCGCTGATGTTGCCGCTGATGTCCCACTTGGGCAGGGGCTTGGCGGAACCGAACAGGTTGAGGCCGTAGGTCTGGTTACGGGCCACGTTGCCGAAGGTGGCCAGCACCCGGCCGTTGGCGTCGGTGCTGTACACCCGCTCGATGGCGTTGTTGGTTTGGCGCGAGTACACCGATACGTTGATGCTGGTGCCCTTGGCGAAGGTATTCCAGTTCAGCTCGTAGTTGTCGGTGAATTCGGCGTTCAGCTCGGGGTTGCCCTTCGAGACGTTGCGCGGGTCGCTGGTGTTTTCGTACGGGTTGAGGTAGAAGATGCTGGGGCGCTGGATGCGCCGCGAGTAGGTGGCCCGCAGCGAGGAGCCCGGCTGCTTGAGGTTGCGCGTGAGGGCCACGTTGGGCAGCACGTTGGTGTAGGTCAGGCGGAATTCATTGTCCTGGTTCTGGAAGTTGCCGCGCAGGTCGGTGCGCTCCACGCGGGCGCCCAGGCGGGCGGTGTATTTCTTGCCCAGGCTGGTGCCGTAGGTGGCGTAGCCGGCCAGCACGTCCTGGTCGTAGTCAAACTTGTTGGTCAGGCTGGGCTCGATGCCGAACACGCCGGTCGTGAAGTTGGTACGGTACACCTCGTAGTCGCTGAACACCGTGCGCTGAATCATCTTGGCGCCCACCTCCACGGTTTGCTTCTCGCCAATGGGGTGCACGTAGTCGGTTTGCAGGGTGCTTTCGAGGTTGCGGGCCAGGTTGGGGCTCTGCTCGCGGTACTGTGGGTTGTTGAAATCGGGGCTGAGGAGCGGAAACTGCCGCACGTCGTAGTCGTTGTCGCGGCGGTTGCGGCTATGCTGGGCCAGCACCGTCCACTCGCGGCGGCTCTTGGCCCCGAAGCTGCGGGTGTAGGAGCCCAGCAGGTCGTAGCTGCGGTTGGTCGCGTCCATCGTCTGCTCGCGGGTGTAGTTGCCAAACAGCGGGTTGGTGCTGGTGGGCTGGCCCTCGTCGAGGGTGTAGCGGTTGTTGATGCCGAGGTCGAAGCTGTTGCCGAACTGGGCCGTGCTGAAGGTCAGGCTGAGGGCGTGGTTGGGCGCGGGCTCGTATTCCAGCCCAATGCGGCCCTGGCCGCCGCCGCCCGCGCCGGTGCCGTCGTTGCGCTGGTACAGGCGGCCCGTGGTCAGGACCGACTGGCCGTTGACCACCGTGCGCACGCCCCTATCGATGCGGTCCACTTCCTGGTCGCCGGGCGAATAGAAGGCGAAGGCGTTCACGCCCGCCGTCACGCCCAGCTTGCCTTTGCGGGCGTTGAGGGTGAAGTTGCCGTTGGAGTTGCGCGTGCCCAGGGCCAGGCCCACGTTGCCGTTCACGCCCTGCAGGTTGTTTTCCTTCAGCACGATGTTGATGATGCCGGCCGAGCCTTCGCCGTCGTACTTGGCCGAGGGCGAGGTGATGACTTCGACGCTCTTAATCTGGTCGCCGGGCAGCTGCTTGAGGGCCGTGGCGATGTCGCCCGAAATCACGGCCGAGGGCTTGCCGTTGATGAGGATGCGCACGTTGCCGGAGCCGCGCAGCTGCAGGTTGCCGTCGGGGTCCACGCTCACCATGGGGGCCTTGCGCAGCACGTCGGCGGCGGTGCCGCCTTTGTTGGTGTTGTCGGTGCCGGCGTTGTACACCAGGCGGTCGGGCTTGCTTTCCACCACGGGGCGCTCGCCGTTCACGGTTACTTCGTTGAGCTGCTGGGCGGCGGGCGTCAGGGCCACGGTGCCCAGGTCGAGGGTCATTTTGCCGTCGGCCAAAGTCACGGGCTGGGTGAGGCTGCCGTAGCCAATGAAGCTGAGCTGCAGGCGGTACTCGCCGGCGGCCAGTCCCTTCATGCTGAAGCGGCCTTTGTCGTCGGCCACGGTGCCGTCCACGGGCTTGTCGCCGGTGGCGGGCAGCAGGGCCACAGTGGCAAACTCCACTGGTTTCTTGGTGGCGCCGTCCAGCACCACGCCGCTGATGCGGCCGGTGCCGCGGGCGGCGGGCAGCGTTACCAGGGCCGGGGCGGTAGCGCCCGGTGCGCCCGTCGGAATGCCGGCGGGGCCACCCGCGGGACGTGAAGCTGGAGCCGCGGGAGCCTGAGCCACGGCTTCGTGAGCAAGCACACTGGCCAGGGCCAGCATTGGCAGTAAGGGGTTATTCATAAAAAGTGCAGAAAAAAGGTGGTCAGGAAAGCGGTGCGTGCAACGAGTAGGCAGGATTTATCATCCGCGCCTAATAGGTGTATCGCGGTACCCCAACGTTGCATTACATAAAAAGTATTTTTTTTCTATCCTTGTGGATTCCCACTTCCTGAAAGGCACATTTGGGCCTGTGGCAGCCGCGCAGCAGCCCCGGACACCGGCTCGGCCAGCAGCATTTTATTCACCACCCAGGCCAGCGCCCGCAACGCAAGAAGCTGCGGCGATGGGTGCCTAACCCGCTACGCCAGCTGGCGGTTTGAATGTGTGCCCGTGGCGGCCCGGCGAAACAGCAACCCCGAAACGGCCCACAGCGCGGCGAAAACTGCATTCGCACCTACCACATTCACCATGTGCACCTGGGGTTCGGCAGCAGCACCCGTGGGCTTCCAGATAAATAGCGCAATCACCGTAACCAGCACATAGGTCAGCGACGCCGCAAACATGGCATTGGACATGCCCAGCGGCCGGAAGCGCGCCACGAATGCCCCGACGAGGGCAACCGCCAGCACCGCCCCATACAGCAGATTGGCGGGGTTATCCTCACTCCCGACGAGCCCTACCGCTAGATTGGCCCACACGAGCAGCAGTCCGGCGGCCACCCCCAGGCCGGCGCCCAGGCGGTACATGGTATTGTCCCCCATCCGCGCAATCAGGACAAACGTGAGACCCGCGCCGAACAGCATCACGCCCGCGACAATGAAATCGGACAAGGTCCAATTCACTTCCGTGGTGAACTGCATTGCCACCAGGGGTATCAGCAATAGGAAGGCCGTAGCGAGGGCCACGCGGGTAAGGCTTTTGGCGAGTGTCATGGCAGTAGTCGTTTTGGTTGAGATGAGAGTTAGAAGAACCCTTTAAAAGCGGGTCACTTTGAACTAAGGAGCAGTGTCGGCGCGGCCGGAGCCAGGGCCACGGGACTGAAAAACAAGTACCAAGGGCTTCCCGCAACCTACCTCCCCCGCCGGTGGACGGCTTTATGAGATAGAACGATGCAAAGGAAACAAAAGAACTTTGCATTGCAAAGTGCCGCTTTAAAAAATTATTCACCTTTGCGATGGGCGTAAATATTTAGCTCAAGAATGGGACGATGGTAAAGCCCGTGGCGTGCTATTAGATGGGCGCCCGCCACCTGCATCTTTTGCTTGTACGCTGATAAGCATGAGCCACTTAGCTACAAAGCTTCTCAGAAGCTAGCCCCACCGCCTGGCCCGGCCCACGGCCTGCTGCTGGCCGCCCTAGCGCTACTTGCGCGGCATTTCCTGCAGCGTCCAGGTATTGCCATCGGGGTCTTGGAAGCCCGCGTACTTCATGCCGCCGCCCAGGTCCTGGATTTCGCCCATGGGCACGCCCCGGCCAGCCATCTCGGCGCGGGCTTGGGCAATATCGGCTACCACCAGATGCAAGCCGCGCAGGCAACCCACCGGCATGGCCAGGCCAAACAACCCCTCGCTCAGCACAATGGAACAACCCGAACCGGGTGGGGTGAGCTGCACCACCCGCACTGTGGGACTGGGCCGCACGTCGTGGTCGAGCTTAAAACCGACCTGCTCGGCATAAAACGTTTTGGCGCGGTCGATGTCGGTGACCGGCACCGGCACCAACTCAAGCTTCATCTCCATAAAGGCGTTGACGGGAGTAGGATTGGCAAGCAAAGTACAGCCACTTTTCCCTTACCCTTGCAGAACTCGGGAAGAACTTCTCGTGTGAGAAATCAGCTCAATTTTCTCCCCACCGGCCGGAGCATCGTGGGGCGGCCACGGGCAGGGTTGAGCTGGGCCTCACGGTACCTACTCCCCTGCCAGCAGGCGCGCTGCAAGGCACTGGGGCATATGTTCGTGCTCAATAGCTACCGGAGCGAAAACGAGCTACAGGCTACGCTGCTGGTAGTCGTCGAAGTCCGCTCATACTCCGTGAAGGGCCAGAGCGCGGACGAGCAAGTAGTACCAGGCATAGGGCTGGCACCCAGGCCAAGACCTCCTTCCCACCTCTGTTCTCCCGTCGCTGAAAAAAAATTTCTAAAAAGTCTGTAACGTTCTCCTACATGGGCGGTATCCACTTCTGAAAGCACTCTTCTCCGCCTGCCATATGCACGCCGCTCCACC
Source organism: Hymenobacter plasmatis (assembly GCF_020711255.1). Classification (GTDB taxonomy): domain Bacteria; phylum Bacteroidota; class Bacteroidia; order Cytophagales; family Hymenobacteraceae; genus Hymenobacter. Next base: position 151,069 of record NZ_JAJFAW010000001.1, on the reverse strand, counting down.
GTGCAGCCCCTTGTGCTGCTGAGTTCTCCCCGAAGCCCTGCTCCGAAGAACTAAAACGCAATCCCGCCAGCCGCCCGGCTTTGTAAGCCGGCGCGAAGCCTGCGACAGAATTTCCTTGAATTCTGGCTCTCGATTATCAACTACACTGGGATAGAAGTAAGCCAAACAGGTAGAATAAACATTATCTACTATGCTTTGCATGCTACCCGGCATAACATTATACTTCTGTATAACCTGCTTCCTAGACCACCTTTTTTCTCCTTTTTCAACTCATCTTTTCTGCAACCATGAACTTCTCTTTCAACCTCCGCCCCACTCAGTCGCTCACGGCCGCCACTCCTGCCGCCGCTCCCCTACGCCTGGCTTCAGCCCAATCCCTGCGGGCTGCCTTGTTCGGCGGGCTGGCCATCCTGGGCTGCAGCAGTGCGGCGATGGGCCAGGATGCTCCGTCCGTTAAAGCTCAGCAAACCGATGCCCACACCCTGGCACTCACCGTCGAAAACCCCACCCAGCAGCGGGTACAGCTGGAAGTGGTATCATCCCAAGGCCACTACTCCCGCCTTCTGAATGAAGTGCACCACCGCCCTTCCTACGGCACCAAGCTCGGCTTCAACAAAGTGCCCGCCGGGGATTATGCCGTTCGGCTGCGCGTGGGGCGCGAGAGCTACCGCTACCATGTGCAAGTACCGGCCACTCCGCAAACCGCCATCTTGGTGCAGGAGCTGGCCCCGACCCCAGCCCAAGTGATGGTCGCCCAATCGGCTCGCTAACCGCGTCGGGCACACCAACCCTCCGTATGTAGCTCATCTGAGTTCAGTTTAAGCGAAAGGGAGGCCTAAAGCCCCGTCGAGTGACGGACCTTTAGGCCTCCCTTTCTGCCCTTCTTGGGAGGCACCGTCGGGGCGATGCTGCGCTGAGCTGCGGGGCCCAAGTGCCGCCGCGGTACCGGCTCCGAGCATTGGCTTGGGGAAATTTAATTGTGCTGTTCGTGAATGAGGCGCAGCCGAGTTAGTTGCGTGGGAGAGATGCGTCGGCCTGCTCAGTATAACGGGCTAAATAGCCACCTTTGCAGGATACTGGAAGCTGCTGCAGCTTCTGGGGCCTCACTTGCCTTTGCCAGGGCGGGTGGGGTTTTTTCGCAAATCCATCCCAACTCACCTCACTTCCTACATGCCCTCTCACCGCATTCCAACCGGGTGTTTTTCACTCAAAAGCGTCCGTCAAACCCTGACCATCCTCTTCCTCTGCTTCCTGTGGCAAACTGCCCTCGCGGAAGTAATTAAATCGCCCAATGGCAAGCTGACGCTCACGTTTGCCCTGCAGGCCGATGGCGTGCCCACCTACCACCTCACCTACAAGGGGCGCGACGTTATTAAAACCAGCAAGCTCGGGCTTGAGCTGAAAAACGCCCCGGCGCTCACCAGCGGCTTTGCCGTGGCAGACAGCAAGCAGCGCACCTTTGACGAAAGCTGGCAGCCGGTGTGGGGCGAGGTGAAAACCATCCGCAACCACTACAACGAGCTGGCCGTGACGCTAAAGCAGGCTGCTACCGACCGCACGGTGTGGGTACGCTTCCGCGTGTTCGACGACGGGCTGGGCTTCCGCTACGAGTTTCCGCGCCAGCCCAAGCTCGATTACTTTACCATCAAAGAGGAGCGCACGCAGTTTGCGCTGGCCGGCGACCACAAGGCCTTCTGGCTGCCCGGCGACTACGACACCCAGGAGTACAGCACGGTCACGTCCAAGCTCTCGGAAGTGCGCGGCAAAATGAAAGCCGCCGTGACGGGCAACGCCTCGCAGACCACCTTCTCACCCACCGGCGTGCAAACCCCGCTCATGCTCAAAAGCCAGGACGGGCTCTACATCAACATCCACGAGGCGGCGCTGATTGATTACTCCTGCATGAACCTGGAGCTCGACGACAAGAACTTCGTGCTGGAGTCACACCTCACGCCGGATGCCGTGGGCGACAAGGGCCTGATTCAGACGCCAGCGCTCTCGCCCTGGCGCACGGTCATCGTGAGCGATAAAGCGGGCGACATCTTGGAGTCGAAGCTGGTGCTGAACCTCAACGAGCCCACCAAGTTCAAAGACACCAGCTGGATTAAGCCGGTGAAGTACGTGGGCGTGTGGTGGGAGATGATTACGGGCAAGAGCACGTGGTCGTACACCAACATGGACAACATCAAGCTCGACTCGGTTGACTACAAGCAGGTGAAGCCCAACGGCACGCACGGCGCCACCACGGCCCACGTGAAGGAGTACATCGACTTCGCCGCCCTGCACGGCTTCGACGCCGTGCTGGTGGAAGGCTGGAACATCGGCTGGGAAGACTGGTTCGGCAAGCACAAAGACTACGTGTTTGACTTCGTGACACCCTACCCCGATTTCAACGTGCCCGAGCTGCAGCAGTACGCCGCCGCCAAAAACGTGAAAATCATCATGCACCACGAGACCTCGGGCTCGGTGCGCAACTACGAGCGGCACTTGGATTCGGCCTTCCAGTTCATGAATAAGTACGGCTACAACGCCGTGAAAACCGGCTACGTGGGCGACATCGTGCCCCTGGGCCACCACCACTACGACCAGTGGCTGATTAATCACTACAACTACGTGCTGGAAAAAGCCGCCGCGCACCACATCATGGTGAACGGCCACGAGGCCGTGCGCCCCACCGGCCTGGCCCGCACCTACCCCAACCTGATTGGCAACGAGGCCGCCCGCGGCACCGAATACGAAGCCTTTGGCGGCAGCAACCCCGACCACACCACCATCCTGCCCTTCACCCGCCTCATCGGCGGGCCAATGGACTACACGCCCGGCATTTTTCAGACCCAAATCAGCGCCATCAACCCGCAGAACAAGTCGTTCGTGCACAGCACCCTGGTGCGCCAAATGGCCCTGTACGTGACCATGTACTCGCCCCTGCAAATGGCCGCCGACCTGCCCGAGAACTACAACAAGCACCTCGACGCCTTCCAGTTTATCAAGGACGTGGCCGTGGACTGGGACGATACCCACGTGCTCGAAGCCGAGCCCGGCGACTACATCACCATTGCCCGCAAAGCCAAGGGCAAAAGCAGCTGGTTTATCGGCAGCACTTGTGATGAGAATGGCCGCACGTCGAACATCAAGCTCGACTTCCTGGCGCCCGGCAAAAAGTACGTGGCCACCATCTACGCCGACGCCAAGGACGCCCACTACGAGAAAAATCCGCAGGCCTACACCATCCGCAAACTGAACGTGACGCGCAAGACCAAGCTGGCGCAGTACTGCGCGCCCGGCGGCGGCTACGCCATCAGCGTGATGGAAACCACCAAGTAGCGGCACCTACAGAACCCGGGCGGAAGGGCTAACGCGCGGCCCTTCTGCTCAGGTTTTCCAGCGAGGCCTTAAACTCGGGCGTGTCGTATTCGGCCATGCCCTCATGCCGGGCGGCTACCTGGCCGTCAGGGCCGAGAATGACGGTGGACGGGATGGAGTTGGAGTCGAACGGCGCCGGCAGCGGGCCCGTGGGGAAATACAAGGGAAAGGTGAAGCCCTGGCTCTTCAGATACTTCTGGGCCTTGGCGGGGTTGTCGTCGAGCGAGAGCATCACGAAGGCCACCTTCGACTTATCAACCTTCTGGTATAGGGCCTCGATGCCGGGCATCTCGGCGCGGCAGGGCGGGCACCAGCTGGCCCACAGGTTCACGAACACGACCTTGCCTTTGAGGTCGCTCAGGCTCACGGCCTTGCCCTCCGGGGTCATCATCGGCAGGTTGTGCGGGTAAACCGGGCCACCGGTCGGCACCACCGGCAGCGCGGTGGTGGGGGCCACGGGGACCTCCGCTTTCCACAGCCCCGTGGCCAGCAGGCCGCGCTGCACGCCGCCGAGCACAATGGGCCGCAGGGGCGTGAGCAGCACGAAGGCAAGCAAAGCCAGCGGCAGCCAGGAGGTGATGGTCTTACGATTCATGACAGGAAATTTAAACGAGGGGACAAATGTAATATGAACCAAGTTTCATTTGTTAGACGCTTGCAAACTGACCCGGTGCTGCTATTACTCCGAAGCTGAATTAACCAGAGCTCCTGGCCCAAAACCAGCAAGGCATTGATTTCTAGACAGTCGCCATAAATTAACAGCTTTTCGGAACTAGCATGGAGGCGAAAGAGTTAGCCCAACACCGCCATCATATGAAGCTTCTTTCATACATTTACTCCATCAAATGAACACCCCTCTCCCCCCTCCTCCCATCGACCTGGGCCTCTCCGTTGAGAAGATGGAGAAGGTGGCTTTTATCCTGAAGACCACGGCCCACCCCACCCGCATTGCCATCGTGCAGCTGCTGGCCGCCCACGACAGCCTGTCGGTGACGGACATTAGCGAGCGGCTCAATGTGGAGCAAAGCCTGCTCTCGCATCACCTCGCGGGCATGAAGCTCAAGGGCATTCTGAGCAGCACCCGCGACGGCAAAAACATCTACTACGCCCTGAAAATGCGCGAAGTCATCGACGTCATTCAGTGCCTGGCCGGCTGCACGTTCCTGTAAGGGCCGCGGCTTTTTTTTGCCAAAACACATGAACAACTTATCATAAATTCATACGTCGCTCACCATGCTTCACCTCTTCGGCTACTTCGCGGCAATATTCATTGGGCTCTCCCTGGGCATCATGGGCGGCGGCGGCTCCATCCTCACGGTGCCCGTGCTGGTGTACCTGATGGGCGTGAGCCCGGTGCTGAGCACGGCGTATTCGTTGTTTGTGGTGGGCAGCACGTCGGTGGTGGGCGCGTCGGGCTACTTCCGCAAGGGGCTGGTGTCGCTGAGAACGGCCGTGGTCTTCCTGATGCCTTCGCTGCTGGCCGTGTTTGCGGTGCGCAAGGTGCTCATGCCGGCCATCCCGCACGTGCTGTTCACGGCCGGTAGCATCGTCTTCACCAAAGACTTGCTGGTGCTGGTGGCCTTTGCGGTGCTGATGGTGGTGGCCGCTACTTCCATGATTCGCAGCAAGCAGGCCGAAGAAGTGCTCGACGAGGAGCTGCACTTCCCGCACGCCTTCAACTACCCGCTCATCCTGACCATTGGGCTGGTGGTGGGCACGCTCACGGGCTTTGTGGGCGCGGGCGGCGGCTTTCTCATCATCCCGGCGCTGGTGCTGGGCGCCCGCCTGCCCATGAAGCTGGCGGTGGGTACGTCGCTGGCCATCATTGCCTTGAATTCGCTCATCGGTTTCACCGGCGACTTGAGCGCCGGCACGCCCATCGCCTGGACGTTTTTGCTGGGTTTTCTGGCCTTTGCTCTGGTGGGCATCGTCTTGGGCACCTACCTCGCGCGCTTCATTCCGGGCGGTAAGCTTAAGCCCGCGTTCGGCTGGTTTACGCTAGCTATGGGCACGTTTATCCTCACCAAGGAGCTGCTGTTTCACCACGCTTAATTCCCTATTCCTCTCACCCGTTTTTTGCTGCATCCCATGAAAATCGAACAGTTTGAAGACAAGGGCCTGGCCCACTTCTCCTACGCCATTCTGAGCGAGAGTGCCCGCGAAATCGTGCTCATCGACCCCGCTCGCAACCCGCAGCAATACTATGATTTTGCCCAGGCCCACAACGCCAAAATCGTGGCCGTTATCGAGACGCACCCCCACGCCGATTTCATTTCCTCCCACCTCGAAGTCGCGCAGGCTACCGGCGCCGCCATTCGCGTGAGCAAGCTGCTGGGGGCCGACTATCCGCATCAGGCCTTCGACGAGGGCGACTCCTTTACGGTGGGCAAGCTTACGTTCCGGGCCCTGAATACCCCGGGCCACTCGCCCGATTCCATCAGCATTGTGCTCAGCCGCGAGGGCCAGGACGTGGCTGTGTTCACCGGCGACACGCTCTTCATCGGCGACGTAGGTCGGCCCGACCTGCGCGAGAAGGCGGGCAACCTCACGGCCAAGCGCGAAGAGCTGGCCAAACAGATGTACCACAGCCTGCGCGAGAAACTGATGCCGCTGGCCGACGACGTGCTGGTGTACCCAGCCCACGGCGCGGGAAGCCTCTGCGGCAAGGCCCTGAGCGGCGCCAACAGCAGCACCATCGGGGCCGAAAAAATCGGCAACCCCATGCTGCGCCCGCTCAGCGAGGAAGACTTTAGCAAAGAGCTGCTGGCCGACCAACCATTCATTCCCAAGTACTTTGGTTACGACGTGGCCCTAAATAAAGCCGGCGCGCCGGCCTTTGCGCCCAGCGTGCAGCAGGTGCCGCGGCTGGCCCCCGGTTCCACCCTGGAGCCCAGCGTGCTGGTGGTAGACACCCGCCCCGAGGCCGAGTTCAAAAAAGGCCACGCGGCCGGCGCCCTCAACATCCAGCAGGGCGGCAAATTCGAAACCTGGCTGGGCTCCATTGTGGGCCCGGAAGAGCCCTTCTACCTGGTGGCAGTCGATGAAAAAAACCGCGAGGACCTGATTCAGAAAGCCGCCAAAATCGGCTACGAAACCCTGATAAAAGGCGCCCTGGTCGGCACACCCGCCACCGAGGCGACGCTGCCGCAGCTGGATGTAGCTCAATTTCGCCAGCACCCGGAAGCCTACACCATCGTGGACATTCGTAACGCGACGGAGCACCGCGACGAGCCGCTTTTTGCCGGCTCGCTGAACATTCCGCTGCCGGAGCTGCGCGAGCGGGCCCAAGAAATTCCGACCGACAAGCCGGTGGTGGTGCATTGTGCCGGCGGCTACCGCTCGGCGGCGGGCTGCAGCATTGTGGCCCCCGCGCTGGCCGGCACGCCGGTGCTCGATTTGAGCGAGGCCGTGAAGACCTTTCAACCCGCCGTAGCAGCCCACTAACCAGGCTATTTATCGAAAAGAACGTCATGCTGAGCTTGTCGAAGCATCTCAACCGCTTCGTTGAGCTAGTTAGATTACTCTAGTGGCAGAGATTCATCGACAAGCTCAGCATGACGTTCCTAATTTTTCCTTTTCACTTCTGATACTCCATCATCATGTTCGGTTTCACAAAATCTGCTGCCCCCGCTTTCCAAAACCTTTTGCCCGCGCCGTTCGCCGAGGGCCTGCGCCAGCCCGGCGCGGTGCTGCTGGATGTGCGCCGGCCCGACGAGTTTGCCAATGGCCATCTGCCCGGCGCCGTCAACATCGAAGTGACCAGCCCCGATTTTGCCCAGCGCATTGCGCAGCTGGACAGCACCAAGCCTACCTACGTGTACTGCCGCAGCGGGGCCCGCTCGGCCAATGCTGCCGGCCAGCTCAGCGCCGCCGGCTTTGCGCAGGTATCCAACCTGCTCGGCGGCGTGCTCGACTGGCCCGAACAGCTGGTGCGCTAAGTTGAGCTGGTTTCCTGCTTTTTACCTCGTTACGAATTCCTTCCTTCATGCTTGACCTCCTTCGCCAGTCCTGGCCCTGGTACGTGGCGGGCCCGCTTATTGGGCTAACTGTGCCGACCCTGCTGCTTATTGGCAACAAGGCCCTGGGCATCAGCAGCTCGTTGCGCCACATTTGCGCCGCCTGTGTGCCCGCGGGCATTCCCTTTCTCAATTATAACTGGCGGGCCGAGGCCTGGAACCTGTTTTTCGTGCTGGGCATCGCCATCGGCGGCTTTATCGGCTACCGGCTGCTGGGCCACCCCGCGGCGGTGGGCATCTCGCCAGAAACCGTGCACGACCTCAAAGCCCAGATGCACCTCACCGACTTCTCGGGCCTGGTGCCCCACGAGCTGTTTGCACTCGAAAACCTCACCAACTGGAAAGGCTGGGTGTTTCTGGTGCTCGGCGGCTTTCTGGTGGGCTTCGGCACGCGCTACGCCGGGGGCTGCACCTCGGGCCACGCCATCTCGGGGCTTTCTAACCTGCAATGGGTGTCGCTGGTGGCCGTGGTGGGCTTCTTTATTGGCGGCTTGCTCATGACCTGGGTGATTTACCCGATGATGTTTTAAGCTGGATTTATCTGCATATGAAAAACCTCAAATACCTGGTGCTGGGCATCTTGTTCGGCATCATTCTCACCAAAAGCGAAGTCATCAGCTGGTTCCGAATTCAGGAGATGTTCCGCTTCCAGAGCTTCCACATGTACGGCATCATCGGCTCGGCCATCGTCGTGGGGCTGATTTCCATTCAGCTCATCAAGCGCTTCCACGTAAAGACCATCAACGGGGAAGAAATCCGCATTGCCGACAAGCAGTACAACCACGGCACCTGGATTGGCGGCATCATTTTCGGCCTGGGCTGGGCCCTGACCGGCGCCTGCCCCGGCCCGCTGTTTGCCCTGCTGGGCAGTGGCGTGGCCGCGGCCGCCGTGCTCATTCTGGCTGCGCTGGCCGGCACCTGGACCTACAGCGCCCTGCGCGAAAAGCTGCCCCAGTAGCTCGCTTCGGCGCCGTCTCCTTTTGGTAACTTAGCTGCCCATGAAACCCACGGAAGCACAGGCGCAGCAACTGCCCCGGCTGGTTCGCCTGCTGATGTTGCTGACAGCCGCTGTGGCGCTGGTGCTGGTCGTGGTGTTGGCTCAACTCTACGGGCCCAAGGCCACGCGGGAGCCCGTGGCGGCGGAGGACGAAGCCGCGCAGGGCCCGCCCCCGCCCGGCAGCTACCACCGCCCGGCCACGCCGGCACCCGATACGGCCACTATTCCGCACACAGCGGCGGGCCGCGAAATTCGCTACGGCCGCGAGTTGATTGCCCACACGGCGCAGTATTTGGGGCCGCAGGGCTCGGTGGCGCACCTCACCAACGGCATGAATTGCCAGAATTGCCACCTGCAGGCCGGCGCGCAGGGCTTCGCTAACAACTACCTGGCCGTGGCCTCGACGTATCCGAAGCTGCGGGCCCGCTCGGGCTCGGTGGAAGGAATTGAAAAGCGCGTGGCCGACTGCATGGAGCGCAGCCTCAACGGCCGCGCCGTGCCCGACAGCAGCCGCGAAATGCGCGCCATTGTGGCCTACATCAAGTGGCTGGGCCAGGGCATCCCGAAAGGAAAAAAGGTGTACGGCACGGGCTTCGTAAAGCTCCCTTACCTGGCCCGGGCGGCCGACCCGCAGATTGGGCAAGCCGTGTATGCGGGCAAGTGCCAAAGCTGCCACGGCCACAAGGGCCAGGGCCAGAAACTGGCCGACAACGCCGGCTACCAATACCCGCCGCTGTGGGGGCCGGCCAGCTACAACGACGGCGCGGGCCTGTTTCGGGTCTCAAACTTTGCCAGGTACGTGAAAGCGGCCATGCCCTTCGGAGCCACCTTCGACCACCCCCAGCTCACCGACGAGCAGGCCTGGGATGTGGCGGCGTTCGTGAATTCGCAGCCGCGCCCGCACCTGGCCACCCCGCACGACTGGCCCGACATCCGCCAGAAGCCGGTGGATTATCCCTTCGGGCCTTATGCTGATGCTCTCACCGAGAGGCAGCACAAGTTTGGCCCCTACCAGCCCATCGAGGATGCGCACCGGCCGCCAGCTGCGGCGCATTAGCTTCGCCGGGGCCTGTCGGCAAGCCCAGCCTGATGCTTAAGTTATTCCAGATTCTCACCTACTGTTTCCAACCCTTTTCTTGCTTGCTCATGATGAATTCCACCGCTCGTTTTCTGGCTGGCGCGGCCTTGCTGCTCGTGGCTGTACCTGGCATCAGCCGGGCCCAAACGCCTACTCCGGCTGCTCCAGCCACGCCGGTACCCGTGGCCCAGCCCACCGCCACGCCCGCCCCGGTGCTGACGCCACCTAACGCGCTGGTGGCGGCGAAGGCGGCCACGTACCAGGGCGCGCCGGCTACCAAGGGCCACTACCGGGCCGTGTACCAGCTCGATAGCGACGACCCGAAGCTCATCAGCAAGACGCTGCACAACATGAAAAACGCCCTGGAAGACCCGCGCCTCAAAGGCAAGCTGGAACTGGAGCTGGTGGTGTTCAGCGGCGGCACGGTGGCGTTCCGGAAAGACCAACCCTACGAGGCCGACGTGCTGGCGTTACAGCAGGCGGGCGTCGTTTTGGCCCAGTGCCAGAACTCGATGAAGGCCTACAAGCTGACCAAGGCCGACATGCTGCCCTACATCTCCATCGTGCCCACCGGCAACGGCGAGCTGATTATCCGTCAGGCCGAGGGCTGGTCCTTGGTGCACCCGTAATTGTAGATGCCCATCGATTTCATCTACCATGCGTGCTGGTTTTGACCTACGCGAGAGCTGGCAGAGACTCGGCATGGCGGGCTCATCCAACACGGTGAGGCCCGGTGCTTTAAACAGTGGTTTTTCACCCTGTTATATGCGTCCCGCGCTATACAACGAGGCAGGAATTGAGCTACCTTGGCATGACTGATTTTAGGGCTGCTGTCTATCCCCTCTTCATGCGTCTATCTACTCTTAAAGCGACCTTATTGCCCGGTGGGCTGCTGCTGTGGCTGTGGCTTTTTGTGGGGCTGCTGCCGGCATCGGCGGTCCATTTGCTGGGCGGCGAAATGACGTATAAGTATCTCGATGCCAAAGGCCCCGCCGATAAGCCGTGGCGCTATGAGTTGACCATGCGGGTTTATTTCAACCCCAACACCGACCCCGTGGAGCAGGAGCTTATTATTAGGGTATACAGCCGATATACCCACTACGGCACCCCAATTCAACTGGTAAAAGTTAACCGCATCAGCAAAACCGTAATCACGGTGCCTACCCTGCCGGGGTGTGGCCAGGCGGCGCCTCCCGTCGCGCTGGGCCTGTACGTCACCACGCTGAACCTGCCGGTGACCAACGAGGGCTTCTGGTTGTCGTGCACCAACAGCAACCGCATTGCCGGCATCACGAACCTGAAGAATTCTGTGGATGAAAACATGACCCTGGAAGTGGAGATGACGCCGGGCACGGTGGTCAATTCCTCGCCGGTTTTTGCCAGCGTTCCCGTGGCCCTCATTTGCGTCGGGGCCAGCAGCTTCGTGGCCAATAACGCCTACGACGCCGACGGCGACCAACTCGTGTACGTGTTGAGCAAGCCCATCAGTGCTTATTTGCCGCTGCAGGTACCGGTGGCGTACGCGCCGGGGTATAGCGAATCGCAGCCCTTCGGGCCTACCGGGTTGCTTGCGCTAAACCCGAGCACCGGCCTTTCAACTTACTTCAGCCCGGCGCAAGGCGTATTTCAGCTGGCAGTCGACGTGCAGGAGTATCGCCAAGGGCTGCTGTTGAGCACCATGCACCGCGACATGCAGGTGGTGGTGCGCACCTGCAGCGGGCCCTCGGGCCTGCCGCCCGCCTTCACGGCGGCCAGCCTGGCCAAACGGGACTTCACCATAAGAGGAGGCCAAACGCTGGCCTTTGACGTGGCCGCTACCGACCCCGACGGCGACCCGCTGACCCTGACGGCAAGCAGCGCGCTGCTCGATGGCCCGGGCGGCATAGAAGCCTCCTTCGGCAACCAGCCCGGCACCAACGTGGGCGCCAACCCTGTGGGCAATGCCTCCATAAAGGGCGTCGGCACGGTGGCCGGCACTTTTCGATTAACCGGCTGCGGGCTGGACCGACGCGTACCCTACGAGGTGGTGGTAACCGCCGCCGACGAAGTGTGCAACAGCCAAACGGTGGTGGCCACCTTCCGCATCACGGTGGCGCGGCCCATTTTTCCGGGCTCTGTGCTGGGCACTGCTGATGTTTGCGCCCAAAGCGCGGCCACGTACTCCGTTTTGGGCGGCACGGGCTTTAGCCCCTTCCAATGGAGTGTGGAGGGCGGCCAGGTGCTGGGCCCCGCCACTGGGCCCACGGTACAAGTACTGTGGGGCGCTACCGGTACCGGCCTGGTGCGCGTGAATGGCACCACGGACCTGGGCTGCCCCACCCAGCCCGCAACGCTGCCCGTCAGCATCCGGCCCGGCCTGTCCGTAACGGGCCCCACGGCCTACTGCCTCACGGCGGCCACGGGGCTGCGCTACGCGGTATCCGGACCGAACGGCAACTACCAGTGGACCATTACCAACGGCACCATCGTGAGCGGGCAGGGCACCCGGGAAGTAGTGGTCGACTTGTCGCCGGGGGCCACGGCCACCCTGCGCGTAGCCGAGCCGCTATTCACTTCCTGCGTAACAACGCTGCTGGTGAGCCCCGACGACCGGTGCCTGTACTTCTACAACGTTATCACGCCAAACGGTGATACGCAGAACGAAACCTTTGCCATCAAGAACATCGAGCGCCACCCCAACACGGCGCTGACCATATTCAACCGCTGGGGCCAGAAGCTGTACCATTCCGACGACTACCACAATACGTACGGCAATGCAACCACGGCGCCCGGCCTCTATTACTACCTCTGCCAAACCGCCGAGGGTGCCATCTACAAAGGATGGTTTGAGGTCTTCCGCTAACGCAGCCGGAAAGCGGCCGCACCAAGCGCCGCCCAAAACAAAACCCCAGCCCGTGCGGATGCACTGGGCTGGGGCTAAGCGAGGAGCGGGTTCAGATTAACTATTCTGCTCCCGTTTCAATTCAGGCTATTTCTTTTCGAGGGAAGTAGTCATGTCCTGCTGAGAGTGCAGGACGGGCAGCGTTTTGGCAGCGTACGCCTGAACGGCGGGCGTTTCGGCCGCTTTGCTCTTCACCTCAAACATGGCAATGTCCATCTGGTGCGCTTTGTCCAGGAGGTCCAGGTAAGTGTCGTCGAATTCTTTGCCGCGCTTGTCCATCAGCCGGTCGGCCAGGGCCTGGTGCACGGGCATCATCGTTTGGGGCATCTTTACCCCCAGGGGCGCGGCAATGGCTTTTAGCTCCTGGTTGGCCTGGGTGTACTTGCTCACCATCGATTGGGCAAATTTTCGCACTTCGGGGCTAGTGGCTTTCTGGGCCGCCATCTGGCTGGCCCGAACTTCCAGCATGTTGCTGCTGGCCGCGTTCATCAGGAATACGGGGTCCTGCATGGTGGCAAACGTGTTCGTGTAGGCCGTCATGTCGGCGCTGCCGCCCGTGGCATCGGCGCCGGTGGCGGTCACCCCCGCGTTGGCGTCGGGGGCGGGCGTGGGGTTCATGTCGGTACCCATGCGGGTATCCGTGGCGTTGCTGGTCGCCGATTCGGAAGCGGCCGTGTTGGTGCTGCTACACGCGGTGCCGGTGGCCATTGCGGCAGCTATCAGGAAATAAGAAAAGGTTTTCATCGTCATTATCTAGCTGAAGAGTAAGATTTCGACGTCTATATACGGCACACCTTAAAACAGGTAGGCGTTTTCGTACATTTTGCCTGGATAACCGCTTAGCCTGCGCCTACAGTTGAGCTAACGCAGGGCTGCTCCGGCCGGAAATCAGGCGGCTCGGGTGGCCAGCACCTCCCGCACCGGCGTCCACCGGATGTCGGGGTAGCGGGCATTGTCCAGGGGCTGAAGCTTGGGCCGGCCCGTAAACATGTTGTGCATGTACTGCATGCCCTGCCAGGGCGGAAACACGTCGTCGCTGGCCGGCATCAGGGCTTTGGTCACTTTTATCAGAGCGCCCAGCACCCACACCCCGCCCATGCGCAGCAGCTTAAACGGCTGGCCAGTGGCTTGGCTGGCGGCCTTTTGCAGGCCCCGCACGGTGGCCACTTCGCCGGCCACGCGCAGGTAGCGCGGCGTGGTGGGGTCGAGGGCCGCGGCGGCGGTAAATTCGGCGGTATTGGCCGTGGTGGTGAAGTCCAGGGGCTGGTCGGCGTCGCCGTAGTACATCACCCGCTTGATTTTGAACAGCACCACCGGCGCCTGACCGGTGAGCAAGTCGGTAAACATGCCGTTGAGCACCGACGTGGCCTGAATGGGGGCCTGGTCGAGCCGTTGATTGAACTCCCGGCGCAGGTCGAGGTTGCGGTTGGAGCCCACTGGGAGCTTGGTGTAATCGATGCAGTAGTCGGACGGAATGAAGCGGGGCACGCCGGCCGCCACCGCCGCATCGAGCAGCCGCTTTTGCAGATCCACAATCACTTCGCGCAGCCCCGACAGGGCCGAGACCACGCAGGCCGCGCCCGTGCAGGCTTTCGTGAGCGCCGTTACGCTGTTGAAATCGACTTCTACCAGCTCGGCGCCCTGCTCGCGCAAAGCGGCCACTTCCGGTTTGTGGGCACTGCCCGGGCGCACCAGCGCCCGCACCACGGCGCCGCGCGCCAGCAGGGCCAGCCCAATGCGGTGCCCCAAATCCCCGGTGGCGCCGGCCAGCACGATGGTGGCGCGTTCGGTAGTTGGGCTGCTTTGCTTAGCGGTAGTAGATTCTGCCAAAATGTGAGACTTAAGAGTTGGCGATGAAACCAGCGGCAGCGGATATGGTTAGCTCAAGCGGTAAGCTTTTACAGCGTGCGCTTCTTTATCTTCTCCAGTTCCTGCTCGTAGGCCGTAGTGGAGGCCTTTTCCTGCCGGGCTACCGCCACGGCTTGCTGTTGCATGGCCGCGGCCTCGCTGAAGAACCGGAGGCGGTAGAGCAGGTGGGCCAGGGTATCGTAATTGTAGGCGGCGGGGTCCAGGTCCACGGTGCGCTTGCTCCACTGCAGGGCGCGCATGAGGTGCTGGCTGTTGCGGGTCCCGGTTTGATACACCGACCAAGCGCCGTTGTTCAACTCCTGCAAAAAGGCGGCCGGGGGCACGCGCCGGGCCGTCGGCTCCATCGTCGTAACGCGGCTCACGTTGGGGCCCATGCCGCCGGGCTGGCCGGCCGTTGTGCTCAGGCGCTGCCGGTTGGCCAGCTGCTCCTGCCGGAACGCTTGCAAAGCCGCCACCGCTTTCCGGGCCGAGTCGGCCGAGATGCCCGTGTTGATGCGGTCGTAGTAGAGCACCGCCGACCGCAGGTAGCTGGCCGTGTCTTTAATGGCGCTTAAAAAGCGCAGCATGTTGGTTTCGTAAGCCCGCGAGCCCTGCTGGTAGTTATTGGTCCAGCTGCCGCGGGCAAAATTGGCACCCTGAGTAGCGAGCACGCGGTTTTTGGTGGCAATGGCCTGATTCATCGTGTTGGCGATAATCAGGTTGTTGATGGCGACGCGCCGGGCCAAGGGCAGGCTGCGGAACAGGCTGTCGTAGAGCCGGGGGTTGAGCCGCGTGAGCTGATGGGCTTTGCTGCCCACCACGGGGCCGTTGTCGAGAATAAAGGTCACTTCGGCGGGCTGGTCGAAGGCGTGCACGGGCAGCAGCTGCACGTAGGCATCGAGCACGGCGGGCTCCACGCGCAGGCCCAGCTGCCGGTGCTTGCCGATGTAGCGCTTCAGGAATTCGGCCGACCAGTGGCCCTGGCGGTATTCTTCCTGTAGGTGGCTCAGGTTCTCGGGGTCGGCCTGGGCTTGCTGCACCGCCTGCAGGTCGTGCAGGTAGCGCTGCTCGCTGGAGGCATTGCCGAAGTTACGGTAGAGCAAGGTGCCGTCGGGGCCGAAGTATAGGTAGGTGGGGTAGCTCGTCACCGCGTATTTGCGGACCACGGCCGCGGTTTCGGCCTTGCCAAAGGGCAGCTCCTTGCTCAGGAAGTCCTTGTTGAGCGCGGCCACCACGGCCGGGGCGTTGAGGCCCGATTCGTTGCGCATTTTCTGGAGCGCCGCCGGCGTATTGGCTGACACCGGCGGTGGTGCAAGCAGCACAAAAACCGGCTTGTTCAGCTGCCGGGCCCGGGCAAAAACCTGCGCCAGCGAGTCTTTCTCGAAGCGTATGCGTTGGGCGCGCACCGGGCTTTGAGCACCTAAAATGATAAGAAGCGCTAGTAGGAAATATTTCATCAATGAGCGTGAGGGTAGAGCAATAAAAGTAGTAGCTATTACTTCGATATTTAGATTTTGACTGCGCCAGCAGAAAGGCCCTACAAAGGCTGGTTTGAGCTGATACGCTGATGGCGGCTACCGCTTCGGCGGCAGCAGCCCAATGCCCTTGCCCAGGAGCCAGTCGAAGAGGCGGGCGGGCAGGAGCCGGGGCACTATCCAGCTGCGGAACACATCCGGCGCGATGGTGTAGCGCAGGCGCGGGCGCGGCGTTTCCAGAATGCCCACCAGTCGCCCGGCCACGTAGTCGGCGCTGAGGCCTTTGTCGCGGGTGCTGCTCACGTAGCCCGCGAAGCGCTGGGCAGCGGCATAGTAGGGGGTGTCGCGGTAGGGCGCCAGGTCGATGCCCTTGTCCCAGATGGGGGTTTTGGTCACGCCCAACCCAATGAGCACCATGGGTATGCCAAACAGTTGCAGCTCGCGGCGCCACGAGGCCGTGAGGCCTTCCAGGGCAAACTTGGTGCCCACGTAGGCGCCCATAAACGGAGCGGCCACCTGCCCGCTCACCGAGCCAATGTTGATGACCCGGCCGACGCGCCCCTGGAAATTGGGCTGGGCCCCGAGCAGGGGCAAAAACGCCTGGGTCACCTGTACGAGGCCCAGCACGTTTACCTCAAAGTGCTGCCGCACCACCTCGATGGGCTGGTACAGCAGCGGCCCGCCCAGCGCAATGCCGGCGTTGTTGATGAGGCCGCGTAGAGGCTCGCCGGCCAGTTGGGCCTCCACCTCGGCCGCGGCCCGGGCAATGGCGGGGCCATCGGTCACGTCGAAAAGCAGCGGCACAAAGGCTTCGCCCAGCTCCGCTTGCAGCCGGGCGGCATCGGCGGGGGTGCGCACGCTGCCAAATACGCGGTAGCCGCGGCTGAGAAACGCGCGGGCCGAAGCCAGCCCCAGGCCGCTCGATACGCCCGTGATTACCAGGGCCGGAAGAGCCGTTTTCATGGGACGGAAGGTAGCTCAATTACGGCAACTCTGGGGCACGCGGGGCATTGCTGAGTCGCAGATGGCTGCGGTAAGCATCTCCGCTTTAAACGCCCCCTATCCTACTTTCAGACAACTTGCTGGCGACCTGCCGAGCCGGCTATTCAGAAATTGAGCTGACCAACGAGCATGCCGCTTGTTATTTCAGCGTATTTCCCAAAACGGGCCACAAACCCAGTGGGCACCGGGCCATAACTTTAGGTTTTCACCTGTGCTCCTGCCATGCTCGACCTTGTCATCGATGCCCGCCCCGCCGCCATTATGCCGGGGTTTGATGTGAAGCGGATTCTGCCCTACCGGCTGCGGCGCATGCTGGGGCCGTTTATTTTCATGGACCACGCCGGCCCCGTGCACGTGCCGCCCGAGCAGCTGCCGAGGTTTGACGTGCTGCCCCATCCCCACATTGGGCTAAGCACGGTGAGCTATCTATTTGGCGGCCAGGTCACCCACCGCGACAGCCTCGGCGTGGAGCAGATTATCCGGCCGGGCGAGGTCAACTGGATGACGGCCGGCAGCGGCATTGCCCACTCCGAGCGGTTTGAGGACCCGGGCGCGCTGGCGGGCGGCGCCCTCGAAATGATTCAGACCTGGGTGGCCCTGCCCGAAGCCGCCGAAGAACAGGCGCCCACCTTCGCCAACTACCAGCCCCAGGAGCTGCCCATTTTCACCGACCAAGGCGTGTGGATGCGCCTGATTGCGGGCGATGCCTTTGGCTTGCGCAACGAGGTCAAAACGCATTCGCCCCTGTTTTACCTGCACGTGGTGCTGCAGGCCGGCGCCCGCTTTGGCCTGCCCCGTGGCTACCCCGAGCGCGGCGCCTACGTGGCCAAAGGCAGCGTGGAAGTAAACGGCCGCCTCTACACCCCGGGCCAGCTGCTGGTGTTCACATCCGGCCTCGACCCGGTGCTGGTGGCCCGCGAGCCCAGCACGCTGATGCTGCTGGGCGGCGAGCCGCTGGGCGAGCGGTTTATCTGGTGGAATTTCGTGTCGTCGCGCCGCGAGCGCATCGACCAGGCCAAAGCCGACTGGAAGGCCGGCCGCATTGCCCTGCCGCCGAACGACAACGCCGTGTTTGTGCCGCTGCCGGAGGATAAGTCGCGCCCGGCGGGCTCGCCGCCCCCGCAGGCGCTGTCCTGAGGGATTACACCTCCTCCGGGGCGGGTGCGTACACCAGCACGTGCGCGGGCGGCAGGTTCAGCAGCACGTAAGCATGGTCTAGCAGGCGAAAGAATTTCGCAAACAGCCGCTTGTTCTGGAGCGAATACTGAAACAAAATCAGCTTCCCGGTGGGCCGGAGCAAGTTGCGGGTGTGCTCGAGGATGCGCCAGCCCTGCCGCCGCGGCAACGACGAAAACGGCAGGCCGCACACCACGTACTCGGCCGCCGGCGCGCCCAGCTCCTGCAGGTACTGGCCGGTTTTATCGGCCGAGCCGTGGATGATGTGCACGTTGGGCTGGCCGGCGTAGCGCTCCCGCAGCAGCTTGGCAAAGCGCCGGTTCAGCTCCACGAGCACCACCACGGTTTCGGCTTTGCGGCGCTGGATGATGACATCGGTGAAGACGCCCGTGCCGGGCCCGTACTCCACAATGCAGCGGGCGGTGGTGAAATCGATGGGCTCCATCACCTTGTCGGAAAGCTCGCGGGAACTGGGCACCAGCGAGCCCACCGTGGCGGGGTTGCGGAAAAACTGCTCGACAAAAGGAGTAAGCATAGGCCAGAAAGGGGTTAATAGAACGGACGTCGGGCCGCCAGGCGCCACTTTTACGGGGGCTTGGCGCCTGCGTATACGGCGGCACCCCCATAGAGCCGGCGCAGGCGCTGCACCAAGCGGGTACCAGCAGCGTTGGGCCAGGAGCTTTTAGCTCAATTTTTCCGTTTTTTCGTCATGGCTTATTTCGTTGCAAAAGATTCGGTGGTCCGCGCCATCTGGGGCAAGGCCGATACCGTGCTGTTCATTTTTGCGGGAGCCGCGGCCGAGTTTGCCCTCAACAAGGCCGTGGACTGGCTATACTTCACCGGCCGCCTGCCCGCCGACCCGCTCGCCCGCCTGTTTTCGACGGTGGAGTACGCCCGCAAAATCCTGTACTCCAGGCAAGCCGACGCCGAGCGCGCCATCGATTCCATTGCGGCCATCCACGCGGCCGTGGAAGCCAAGCGCGGCATGGCCATCCCGGACTGGGCCTACCGCGACGTGCTGTTTCTGCTCATCGATTACTCCATCCGCGCGTTCGAAACGCTGGAGCGGCCGCTCACCCTCGCCGAAAAAGAGGAGATATTCGACGTGTTTGCCCGCGTGGGCCAGCGCATGGGCATCCGCGACCTGCCGGCCAGCTACGCCGAGTGGCTGCCGGTGCGCCAGCAGCACCTGGCCGCCGACCTGGACTACAGCCGCTTCACCGCCGACCTTTACCAGCAATACCGCAAGCACCTGGGCCCCTTCCGCTACTGGCTGCTGCGCCACGCCCAGCGCCTGGTGGTGCCCGGCACCGTGCGCGGGCTGCTGCAGTTGGGCACTATCTCGTGGGTGCGGCCGGTGCTGCCGGTGTACCGCCGCACCCAGCAGCTGGCGCTGGGCCGCTGGATGCGGGCGGCCATTCTGCCGCCCGCTTACCGGGCCAAAATTGACGCATTGGATAGCGAGCCGCGGCACCTCACCCCTGCCGGGCACGGCCCCTCTCTCGCGGAGAGAGGAGCCTAGCGCCGCCTGTCATTGCGAGCGCAGCGCAGCGGAACGCGGCAATCCGTCCTGGTCTCAGCGACAAACCCTTGATGATGTGACAAGCCCTATTAAAAAGCCCCGACTCTGCAGTAGAGCCGGGGCTTTTCACATTATTGGGCTGGTCGCTGAGACCAGGACGGATTGCTTCGCTGCGCTCGCAATGACAATTACCCTTCTCCGCGGGAGAGGTTAGTTGTTCTGATACGGCGTCACGCCCATGTTCTGGAACATGAAGCTCCATTTGTCCGTCAGCTCGCTGATTACCTGGGCGGTGGAGCGCCCGGCGCCGTGGCCGGCTTTGGTTTCAACCCGGATGAGCACCGGCGCGTCGCCTTTCTGGGCTTCCTGCAGGCGCGAGGCGAATTTGAAGGAGTGCGCGGGCACTACCCGGTCGTCGTGGTCGGCGGTGGTGACCATGGTGGCGGGGTAGCTGGCGGGCTTCAGGGCGTGGTAGGGCGAGTACTTGTAGAGGTACTCAAACATCTCCTTGGAATCCTGGGCGGTGCCGTAGTCGAAGGCCCAGCCGGCGCCGGCCGTGAACTGGTTGTAGCGCAGCATGTCCATTACGCCCACGGCGGGGAACGCCACTTTGGCGAGGTCGGGGCGCTGGGCCATGGTAGCACCCACCAGCAGCCCGCCGTTGGAGCCGCCCGAGAGGGCCAGGTGGTCGGTGTCGGTGTATTTGTTGGCTTTGAGGTACTCGGCGGCGGCAATGAAGTCGTCGAACACGTTCTGCTTTTGCAGCTTGGTGCCAGCCAGGTGCCACTTTTCGCCGTACTCGCCGCCGCCGCGGAGGTTGGGCACGGCGTAGATGCCGCCGTTCTCCAGCAGCACGATGTTGGCGGGGCTAAAGCCGGGGGTCATGGAGATATTGAACCCGCCGTAGGCATACAGCAGCGTGGGGTTTTTGCCGTTCAGCACCATCCCTTTTTTGTAGGTGATAATCATCGGGATGCGGGTGCCGTCTTTGGAATTATAAAACACCTGCTTCGACTCGAACTTGGTGGGGTCGAACTGCACGCCGGCCTTCTTCCACACCGTGGATTTGCCGCTGGCAATGTCGTACTTGAAAATGGTGGGCGGGTAGATGTAGGACGTGAAGGTGTAGTAGGTTTCCTTCTCTTCCTTCTTGCCGTTGAAGCCGCTGGCCGTGCCCAGCGCGGGCAGGGCAATGTCCCGCTCCTTCTTGCCGGCCATATCGTACTGCTCAATCAGCGAAGTGGCGTCTTTGAGGTACTGGGCAAATATTTTGCCGCCGGCGGTGCTCACTTCCAGCACGTTCTTGGTTTCCGGAATCAGGGTTTTCCAGCTGGCGGGCTTGGGGTTGGCGGCGTCCACGGTCACCACGCGGTTGTTGGGCGCGTTGAGGTTGGTGAAAATGTAGAGCTTGCTGCCCACGTTGTCAACCACATCGTTGTTGGTCTTCTCATTGTCGACCACCGTCACAATGGGGCTGTTGGGCTTGCTCAAATCCTGGATGTACAGCTCGTTGCCGGTCGTGGTGTTGCGAGCCGAGATAACCAGGAAGCGCTGGTCTTCCGTCACGGAGCCGTTGATATAGCGGCGGGGCGTTTTCTCGCCGCCAAACACCAGTTTATCGGTGCTTTGCGGCGTACCCAGCTTGTGGTACATCAGTTTGTGAATCTGGGTCTTGCCGACCAGCTGGCTGCCGGATTTGGGCTTGTCGTAGCTGCTGTAGTAGAAGCCGTCGTTGCCCTTCCACGCGGTGCCCGAGAACTTCACATCCTTGAGCGTATCGCCCACAATGGACTTGTCGGCGGTGCGCAGCACAATCACCTTGCGCCAGTCGGAGCCGCCTTCCGAAATCAGGTAGGCAGCCAGGCTGCCGTCTTTGGTGAAGTTCAGGCCGGCCAGCGATGTGGTGCCGTCCTTGGAAAAGGTATTGGGGTCGAGGAACACCTCCGGGGTGCCCGTGGCGCCCACCTGCCGGTACACCACCGACTGGCTTTGCAGGCCCGTGTTTTTCGAGAAGTACGTGTACTTGCCTTCCTTAAAAGGGGCGCCGAATTTCTCGTAGTTCCACAGCGTTTCGAGGCGCTTGCGCACGGCATCGCGGAAGGGAATCTGGGCCAGGTAATTCTGGGTCACCTTGTTTTCTTCCTGCACCCAGTTTTTGGTGTCGGGGGCCTGGTCGTTTTCCAGCCAGCGGAACGGGTCGGCTACCTTGGTCCCGAAGTAAGTCGTCACGGTGTCGACCTTTTTGGTCTGCGGGTACGGCAACGTTTTGATGGGGGCCTGGGCAAACGCTTGCGAGCTCAGCAGCACCGCCGCCAACGAGGCATAAAGGCTTCTCATAAGGGGAATTTTAGGGTAAATGGGAGGATGCAAAAGCGGGTGAGGAAGCGGGTTGCGGTCTTTTCAGCCCTGTCCACACTCGATTGTGTAGGGCAAGATACACCACCGCCGGCGTTGCAACCAGCACAAACTGACCAAGCTCGACGGCAGAAAACTGGCGTTGCTTCGGTCTCTGCCCGCGCCCATGCCATGCCCCAGCTCAACTGTATTGCCGTAGTTTCGCCTCAAAATTGAGCTGGCTGCTGCCTCTCTCCCACCCTCTACCAAGCCCCTGCTAAGTGCTGAAACGAAACTGGCATTACCTGCTGCTCCTGTTCCTGCTGGCCGACCTGGGGCATTCGTTTTGGCAGTACCTGCAGTTTCCGCTCGACGGCGACCTGGCGCCCATCGTGTGGCCCGACGAGGCGTACCGGCGTGTGCTGCACGACCCGTTTGGCCTGCGCGTGCTGCTGCACCACGAGCATTACTCGGCGCCCAATCGGTTTTTCACCCACTTCTTTTTGTACGAATACTTCCGGCACGTGCCACTGTGGCTGCAGCAGCTGCTGAGCCCCGTCGACAGCCTGTACGTGGCCTGTGCGCTGTTGAAAATCGCCGTGCACGCCCTCGTGGTGTACGTGCTGGCCGTGGCCATCAGCAACAGCCGCCACCTGTTGAGCCGGCGGTTTTTGCTGGCGGCTGCGCTGGTAGCGCCCCTGCTGCAAACAGGCGGCTACAACTACCAGATGGGCGTGGTGGACTGGTCCATTACCTACGTCGCCTTCTACGCGCTGCCGCTGAGCTTGCTGCTGCTGTTTTTCCTGCCGTATCTGCGGGCGGCAGTGCACGGCACCCCGCTGCAGGTGTCGTGGGCCGGCTATGCTGGGCTGATTGGGCTGGCCGTGGTGCTGGCGTTCAACGGCCCCACCGTGCCGGCCACGGTGCTCCTGGTGTGCCCTGTGGCGCTGCTCGGGTGCTGGTACCGGGCCTTTGCCGCGCGCCCGGCCCTGGAACCGGTGCTGAATCGGGCGGTGCGCGCCCTCGCCCAGCTACCGCCGGCCTTGCTCGTGCCGTTTGGGCTGTTCAGCGCCCTGAGCTTGTACTCGATGTTTATTGGGCTGAATAACTCTGAGAGCCAGTGGGCCAGCATGCCGCTGGCCGAGCGCTATGCGCGGCTGCCGCTGGGCATCTACTACGAGCTGACCGAGGATGTGGGCCTGCCAGTGCTGCTGGGCCTGCTGCTGCTCAACGCCTTCCTGCTGCGGCGGCAGGCCGTACCGAGCGGCCGGGTGCTGGCCGTGCTCAAGTGGTTGGGCTGGTTTGCGGTGGCGTACCTGCTGCTGCTGCCCCTGGGCGGCTACCGCTCCTACCGCGAATACATTGTGCGGCACGACAGCATCCTGCCCATCACGCTCGGCCTGATTGGCGGGTTTGCCCTGTCGGCCTACTTCCTGCTCACGCACCTGCCCACCCCAGCCCGGCGGCGGTATGCTGCAGCGGTAGTAGCCTGCCTGGCGCTCTTCACCTTTGCCGACCTGCGCAAGCTAGGCACCTCCAACGACTGCGAGCGGAGCCTGTTTGCCCAGTTGTCCAAGTCGCCGGACCCCATCGTGCGCCTGCCGGCCACGTGCACCATGCTGGACTGGCAACCCCTCACCGACTACCACAAATCCGAGCTCGACGGCAAGATGCTGCAGTACTGGAACATCACCAAAACCTCCAAGCGCTACTACCAGCAGTAAGCCGGGCCGCCCGCTCCTTCCCTGTGCAGGAACCGTAGTGGCTATCAACACCGGTGCATTTCAGCTCAATAAAGAAGTCTTACTTTTTTGCCTTCTTTTTCTTAGGCTTGTCGGTTTCCTCCACGGCATCGGCAAAAATCTTCGTTATCAGCCCCGAAAGCAGGCCCACCGCCACTTCTGTCCCGTGCTTGATAATCAGCCGTTTTACCTCTTTGAGAATGGCTTTACGCGTTTTGGACTTAATCAGGGCCATGGTTGGAAGGATATAAAGGCGGAATAAGCACCGGCAACTTATGTATACGGCCCCGGCGCAATATTCTTTGCCTGTGCCGGCTATTCCGCCAGCAGTTCCTGCTCCTTGAGCCAGTCAAAAATTAGCTGGTCTACGGCCGAAACCTCGGGCCGGTGCCGGTAATTGAGCCACACCACTTCTTCGATTTCGGCCGCGGGCTGCAAATGGCCGGTGTAGCGGGCACTGTAGCAGGTCATTTGCACCAAAATACCCTCGGGGTGGCCGTGCGCCGGTGCGGTGAAGGTGCCCACGTACACCAAACTGGCCGGGTCGAGGTCCACCGTCAGCTCTTCCTTGATTTCGCGAAGCAGGGTTTGCTCGTCGGTCTCGCCGGCCTCGCGCTTGCCGCCGGGGATGTAGTAGCGGTTTTTGCCGCGGCTGCGGGTGCTCAGCAGCTGGCCGTTGTGCAGGTGCAGCCAGGCTATTTTGTCAATCATACAACCTTGTAATGGAGCTCATGAAAATCATGTCCGAACGCGTTTTCTATACTTTGATTTGGTGAACCAGTTTTTTGAATTCCATCTGGACCGTAAGTCACTTCAGTAGCTCAATTACTGAATATGAGTCAGCAGGTCAGGAAAGTGAGGATTTTAGTATTTCGAAACGGCGTCCCTTTTCGGCTTCCATGGCAAGGCCCCGCACGCCAAGGTCGGCCGAATGACCTGTTCAAACCACGCCAAGACCTCCGCTTTCTTCGCTTCCGTTACGTCCTTATTAAAGCCATGCCATTCGCTACTCGCTTTAAAGTCCTTAATGGCGTTTATGTGCACGTCCGTGTGCGTGGGCGTGTGGCGGGGCACATCCAGAAACACTAAAAACTGGTGCTCCAGGTCATAGAAATAAAAGTAGTGGGGCGCATGCTGTTCATCGCCCGGTCCGTCCGGAAACGAGCGATTATCATCAAAGCGGCCCGTGGCCTTAAGTGCCGTAAGCCGTTGAATAATGCCATCGCTGGGATAGGCCACCACCACGGATTCGCAGTACACGTGCGACCCAGCCCCCAAGAGGCCGCAAGCGGCAAGCACTCCGGATAGGAGAAGACAAACGAGCCGCGCAGGAGTTGTTTTCACGAAAAAAAACCGTAGGTGGCAGTGCTAAAGTGGAGCAAGGCAAATGTCATCCTTAGTTCAGAAAAACAGTCCGAATAGCAAAAGAAGGAACAGCTTTACAAGGGTTGGAGCACGCTTACAAGCAAGAAGCTGCCCTCGGAAAATCTACCGATGCTTCTTTCGGGCAAAGTAAAAGGACTGCTCAGCACTTACTCTTTGCCGATGTTGGACGCTTCCTGCGGCACCAAGAGCGGTACCTGTTCGGCCGGCAGCGGCAGCACCACATTCGCCATCGCCTTGAGGTCGAGGTCCGCCACAAAGCCATCACACACGGTGAGGATGCTAAACAGATACCGCTTCAACTCTGCGGGCGCCGGCTGCTCCTGGCGCAGCGCGGCCTGCACGAGGTGCAGGGACAAATCGGCCAGCACGAGTTGCTTGCGCGTTGTGGGGTCGCTGGTCGCAACCGCCGCGGACTCCGTCAGGGCGTGCGCTTGCCGAACGAGTTCTAGAATAGCGTCTTGCATAATCAAGTAGGTAGTGGAGCGGCGCCGGGCGTTGCCACAGCAAGGGGGCAAAGCTAATTCCTGCCCGAAGATGCGGAGAAGCCGGGGTGCTTATGCACCTTCTGGAATGAATATGCCAGGCTAGTAGAAGCCGGGACGCTAAAAGTGAGGTTTTTTAGACGGCAAGTGTGCCAGAGAGTCTGACTCCTTGTTTATGAGCCCCTATCAGGAGGACCTGTTTGCTCACTATGTCCGCCAGTGGGGGCCCCACAGAATCAGCACAATGAATAGGTCGAAAACGACGTAAAACGCGGTTGCTAGGGCTGCGCCGGAAAAGTCGTTTCGCCCGTTTTCACATTCAGCGTGAAGGGCCGGGGCGCGGGCAAGCGAAGCTGGCCGTCGCCGATTTCGAGCGGCATCCAGAGGTAGCGCGAGTCCCATTGGGTGCTCGGCTTCCAGATGTCGCCCAGGAAAAGGATGGTCCGAAAAGCAAAACGAGCCTATTACTTGCCTGCTTTTGGTTTCTCTTTGGCGAGGTACCACTGCGATACATAGCCTTCTATGCCCACGTCTTCGCTCATGAACAGCACCAGGGCCCAGTTGCGGTTGGGCAACGCGACGATAGTCCCCATGGCATTGCGACCCACGTAAAGTTTGGGGTTCCCGGGCCCGTCGGCGTGCGGGCGTCCTCGCACGTTTAGGACGCTGGCGGATACGTAGACGGTGTCTCCTATAAGGAACTGCGGCCGCATCGCTGCCGGTGCGGCTTGCCGAGGGGACTGTCCAGAATGGGCACGCAAGGGAAGGGTGGAAACGGTGGCGGCAGATACCAAGCCTAGGAGGCAATAGGGTAGCATGTGTGGCATGAGCATGGCCCAAAGAAAGTTAGAAACAGAGCCTTCTGCTTGGCAGGATTTGATGGGGAGCTAACCACTGCATCAAGTTCACTTAAAAGCTGTTATTACTGATACACCAAACTGACCACATGGCTCATAGCAAAAAGCCCGGCGTACTGCACAGTAGTACCGGGCTTTTTGAAAAGTTGAGCTAAAAAACGACCATCAACTTCGAACGCCGCTCAGCTTAGTTAGCGGGCTGGGGCGCAGGAGCCTTCACGTACTTCTCCAGCCACGCATTCGTTTCCCACAACACGTGGAGCAGGTTTTCGCGGGCGGCGTAGCCGTGGGCTTCGGCGGGCAGCACCACGTAGCGGGCGGTGGCGCCCTGGCCTTTCAGGGCGGCGTAGTACCGCTCGCTCTGGATGGGATAGGTGCCGGTGTTGTTGTCGGCCTCGCCGTGAATGAGCAGAATGGGCGTCTTGATTTTATCGGCGTAGTTGAACGGCGACATGGCGTTGTACACCTCCGGCGCCTGCCAGTAGCTCCGCTCTTCGCCCTGGAAGCCGTAGGGCGTGAGAGTGCGGTTGTAGGCGCCGCTGCGGGCAATGCCGGCCTTAAACAGGTTGGAGTGCGTCAGCAGGTTCGCCGTCATGAAGGCGCCGTAGCTGTGGCCCATTACGCCCACGCGGCCGGGGTCAACCACGCCCAGGCGGGCGCCTTCGTCGATGGCCGCTTTGGCGCTGCTCACCAGCTGCTCGATGTAGGTATCGTTGGGGTCTTTGCTGCCCTCTCCTACTATCGGAACGCTGACATTTTCTAGTACGGCATAGCCTTGGGTGACCCAAAAAACAGGCGAGCCGCCACCTATGCGCGTAAAGGCGTAGGGGGAGCCAGTCACTTGCCCGGCCGTGCTTTTATCCTTGAATTCCAAGGGATAGGCCGACATGAACGTGGGCAGGGGACCGTCGCTTTTCTTGTAGTTGGGGGGCAGGTAGAGGTTAGCAGTTAAGTCCACGCCGTCGGCGCGCTTGTATTTCAATACCTGCTTGGGGAAGCTGCCGCCGAACGCCGCGTAGGGGTTCGGGAATTTGGTGACGGCCGTGAGCTTGTCTTTCTTGGTGGCGTCGCGCAGGTAGTAGTTCGGCGATTGGGTGAGCGACTCGCGGCGGGTGAGCAGCTGGCGCTTCTTGCCGCTGGCGTCGATGATGGCCACCGGAACTTCGTACACCGGCGCCTGCGACCGCCACCAGCGGGTCGTTTTCTTGGAGATTAAGTCCAGCTCGTCCACAAAAGGCCGGTCGCCTTCGGGCGAGGCCCCGGTGCCCAGCAAGTAAATGCTTTGGCCCATGGGCCCACCCGTGAGCAGCACCGACTTGCCTTGAACATTGCGGTGCTCATAGGGCGTGCCGGGGTCCTTGTACTTATCCTCCGACGAGCCATCGAACAGCACGGTGAGCGGAGCGGCCGGCTTGCTTGGGTTGAGCTGCCAGGTGGTCTGGTGGCGGTCAGCCCATCGGTAGCCGTCCACCAAGGCCAGCTGGCCATTGCCCCAGCTCAGGCCACCAAAGCGCAGCGGCAGGGCCGCCAGCTCTTGGGGCGCCCCCGTGAACGGCGCTTCGATGGTGAACAGCTTGTCGCGGATGTCGGCTTTCGTTTTGGGATTGCCGCCGTCCTGGGCTTCGACGTAGTAGATGGTGGCCGGCACATCGGCACGCCACGCGTGGCCGCGCGGGCCGGTGGGCGCAGCATCGTTGTAAATGGGCACGGCATCGGCCAGGGGCAGGTCGGCCACGGTTTTTACCGGGGCGCCGCTGGCCAAGTCCAGCACGTCGAGGCGCTGCGGGAACCTATTGATGGGCAGCGTGTAGGAATACGGGCGGTGGCGGGTGCGTACCAGCACGTACTTGCCATCGGGCGAGGGTGACGCACTTTGAATCACGCCGGGCTGGCCCAGGGGTTGGGCTGCGCCATCGGCCAGGCTCACCTTCACCAGCTGCGAGGTGGCGTAGTAGTCGAACAGCCGCTCGTCGGTGGGGCTTTTCATCAAATCCTGGTAGGTGGGCGCGGCAGTTTTCTTGCCACCGCCGCTCTCCTGCACGGCCGGGCCGGTAGGCGCGGCATCGGCGGCGGGAGCGGCGCCTCGGCCCGCGGGCACGGTGCAGGCTATAAGGGTCTTGCTATCCGAAACCCACTCGAAGGCGTTGCCGAAAGAATCGTTGAGGGGCGTGGCCAGCAGGCGGCGGGCAGTGGCGCTGGCCACGTCGGCCACCCACAGCTCCACGCGGCCGTCGGTACCGGAGCCGGGCGTGGTGAGCGCAAAGGCCATGGTTTTGTTATCGGGCGACCAGCTCAGGCCGCTGATGCGGGCCTGGGCCGGCAGGCCTTTCACCTCAACTTCGGCGCCGTTGGACAAGGTCTTGAGCTTGATGCCCACGGCGTAGCTCACCCGGCTTTGGCCGTTGGTGCGGGGGTTTAGGCGCAGGCCGGCGAGACGCAGCTCGGGTTGAGCCAATTCGGCCACGGTGGGGAAGTCCTGCACCGGCAGCAGCGCCAGCACGCGGCCGTCGGACGACAGCGACACGCGCGGCGTGGGCGGCGCCAGCAGGATGTCCTGAATGGCTTTGGGCGGTGTCTGGTATTTGAATTCCTGGGCTTGGGCTCCCGCGATGGTGGCAAGCAGAAGCGTGACGGAAAGAAGCAGTTTTTTCATACGCGGCAATGAAAAGAAAAACATATCGGCATGATACCGTAGTCGAAAGGTAACATGCGGCGCTGGTGCGGCGGGTATAAAGTTTAGGCAATCTGCAGAGCTTCATGCCGTCATCGCAAATACTGGATGCAAGCACAGGCTGATTTTTGCGACGGGCATTGAAGTTGGGCCACCGTAGTAAAAATCCCCATTTCCACGAGCTGACTCCAGCCACCGGAATCCTTTTAGCGTAGAGATTACTCCTTTCTTACCGCTCATTTCCCATGCCCGCCACCTATTACATCGGCTGTTCTGGCTTTTCCTTCCGCGACTGGAAAGGCGTGTTTTACCCCGAAGGCCTGCCGCCGCGCAAGTGGTTCGAATATTACTGCACGCAGTTCAACACGCTGGAGCTGAACGTGACTTTTTACCGGATGCCCGAATTGAAGGCCTTCGAAACCTGGTATACCCAGAGTCCGCCGGACTTCCGGTTTGCCGTGAAGGCGCCGCGCCAGGTCACGCACTACAAGAAGTTTAACGATGAAGCCCAGCCGATTCTGGCCAGCTTCTACGCCACCGTGGCCGAAGGCCTTCGCGAGAAGCTGGGCCCCGTGCTCTTCCAGCTGCCCCCCAAAGCCGCGTACACCGAAGAGCTGATGCAGCGCCTGCTCGACAGCCTCGACCCGGCCTTCCAAAACGTGGTCGAGTTCCGCCACCCCAGCTGGTGGGACGCCGAATCACAGCGCACCCTCACCAAACACCGCGTCACGTTTGTGGGCCAGAGCTACCCCCCTCCCCTGGAACTCCCGGACGAAGTGGTGGCCAATACCGACGTGGTGTACTACCGCTTTCACGGCGTGCCGGAACTCTACAAATCGCCGTACAGCCCCGAGTTTCTGGCGCGCATTGCCGATGAAATCACCGCGGCCAAGCACGTGAAGGAAGTGTACCTGTACTTCAACAACGGCATCGGGGCCGTGGGCGTGGAGAATGCTCGGCAAATGCAGCAGCTGCTTTCGGCGCCGGTGCCCACACAGTAGGGCAACTCTTGCTACTACTTAATATCTGAGCTGAACTCCGAGCAAGCAAGCGCCCGCGCCATGCTTACCCGCGGGGTATTCGCTGCTTTTTCACCTGACTATTAGTAATGCTGAATAAATAGATTCCATGTTTGCACGCGAATAAATTCCCCACGGCGCCTGCTCGGTGCCCTTTTCTATTTGTCTACCCGCGCTATGGAATCATATTTACTGCAAGGGCTTGCGCGCTTTCGGCCAGTGCTATGGCAGCTGGGAGGCTGGGCCATCTGGCTGGGCATCCTGCCTTTCTTTTTGCTGTGCTGGTACGCGCACCCTTCGGCCGACGACTTTCTGCAGGCCACCGACGTGAGCAAGCACGGGCACCTGGGGTACTTCAAATACATGTACCTGAACTGGACCGGGCGCTACACCGCCATGGTTGGCTGGAGTTTCCTAAACCCGGTTTCGTACGGCCAGACCAAGGCCGGGTACGGGCTGGTGTGCGCGCTGCTGATGCTGCTGTTGCTGGTGGCACTAGTGCTGCTGCTTCGCGTGTTGCTGCGCGGCGCGGGCTTTACCCCCCGGCAGCTGTGGCAGGCGGGCGCGGGCGCTTTTCTGCTCCTTGTTTATTACCTGCCCAACACGGCCGAATACTTTTACTGGCTCACGGCCAGCTACAACTACTTGCTGCCCGCCATCTTGCTGCTGTTGGCGCTGGCCATCCTGGCTACCCATACGGCCCAGCCTCAGCCGGCCCGGCGCTGGCCGCTGCTGGCTACTGCCGCGCTGCTGCTCCTGGCCGTGGGCTGCAATGAACCCCTTGCGCTGCCTGTCCTGCTCACAGTCTGGGCGGGTGCTGCGGTAGAGTCTTGGCGGCAGCGGCGACTGGTGGGGCTGGCGGTGGTGCTGGCGGTGAGTGCGGGCTGTGCGGTGTCTTTTTTGGCCCCCGGCAATGCGGGGCGCATGGCCGTCGAGCACTCTGCGTCGCCGGGCATACTGAAAGCTATCCTGGGAGTTATCGAATTCACTGTCTATTGCCTGGTGGTCTGGCTGGGCAACGGCCTGCTGGTTGTGGTGACGCTCTTGCTGGTTCCGGTATTTGCCCGGCTGGCCAAGCTGCCGGCCTTGCCCCTCAACCATTTGGTGCGGCACCCACTGCTACTGACGCTGCTGGTGCCCGCCTTTCTGGCGGCAGGCTTGTTTCCGAGCTTATGGGCTACCGGGGCACTCGCGCCGCCCCGCGCCCTCGATTTGCTCTACATCTGCTTTATTGGCAGCTGGATGCTAGCCGCTTACGCTTGGATAGCTTACTTCGGGCAGCGGCCCCATGCCACGACGGCTCCCCTGCGCCTGCCCGCCTTCGTTCGCTGGACGCTGCTGGCGTGGCTGCCCATCACCTTTCTCAACGACTACAACCACCGCCTACTGCCGGGCTACCGCCTGAGCACCAACAACTCCTTCACGGCCTACCGCGACCTGCTCTCGGGCGCGGCTGCCCGCTACGATGCCGAGCTCACGGCCCGCTATCGGTTTTTGCAGACTACGCCGCTGGCTCAACCCACGGTGGCGCCGCTCACCGACCCGCCGCTCACGCTGCTGTTCAGCGACATCACCACCAACCCAACCGATTGGTCGAACCTGGCTTACGCTGATTTTTTCAAGAAGAAATCCATCGTGACCCGGCCGGATAGCATTGGCAAATAGTTCTCTCACGAAAAACCGCACGCCTACCAGCCCAACGAACTAGCGTTTCCTCCGTTCGTAAATACCATGACGACCTTTCACATCGGCTGCTCTGGCTACCACTACCGCCACTGGCGCGGCGCTTTCTACCCCGAAAAAATGCCCATGCGGCTGTGGTTTGAATACTACAGCCAGCACTTTCGCACCCTGGAGCTGAACGTGACTTTTTACCGGTTTCCGAAGCTGTCGTTTCTGGAGAACTGGTACGCGCAGAGCCCGGCCGACTTCCGCTTTGCCGTGAAAGTGCCGCAGCTCATCACGCACTACAAGCAGTTCAACAACGTAAAGCAGCAGCTCGGCGACTTCTACGACACCACCGGCCGCGGCCTGCTCGAAAAGCTGGGCCCCATCCTTTTCCAGCTGCCGCCCCGGCTGGCTTACGACCCCGACCGCCTGGCCCGCATCCTCGACTGCCTCGACCCTTCCTTTCTGAATGTGTTGGAGTTCCGTCACCCCAGCTGGTGGCGGCCGGAAGTGCACGAGGAGTTGGTCCGCCGCAAGGTCATCTTTTGCGGCCAGAGCCACCCGCAGCTGCCCGATGCCGTGGTGGCCACCGCGCCCGTGCTCTACTACCGCTTCCACGGCGTGCCCGACCTCTACCGTTCGCCCTACGACGAGGGTTTTCTGCGGCGCATCACTAGCGCGATTCAGGACCAGGCCGGGGTGCAGGAAGCCTACGTCTACTTCAACAACGACATCGACGCCTCGGCCATTGGCAACGCCCGGCAAATGCTGGCCCTTGTATAAGCATGTAATGTTGAGCTAATTCGACTTGCTAACTGGCTCAACTTCTTAATCTTTGTTCTCCTCCAAACGCAAAAAGGCCCGCTCTCATCGAGCGGGCCTTTTTCACTTTAGCGCTTGCCGCGCGGGCGGCTTACTTACGCTTCACGGGAGCCTTTTTGGCTGGAGCTTTCTTGGCAGGTGCCTTTTTCACGGGAGCCTTGCCGGCCGTGGGCCGACCAGCGGGCGTTTTCTGCAGTTCCGAGATGGTCGGAGCTGGGCCGTACTTCACTTCGGCGGCGTTGGGGTCGCCGGTGAGGTAGAGGTCAAACTCGACGCGGCGGTTCAGAGCCTGGCCGGCTTTGGTAGCGTTGTCGGCAATGGGCTTGGTTTCGCCGTAGCCACGCGATTCAATCCGGTCAGTCGGAACACCTTGGCTCAACATGTACGCCCGGGCCGAAGCGGCACGGTCGTAAGACAGACGCAGGTTGTAGTCGTCGCTGCCTTTGCTGTCGGTATGGCCCGAGATGCTCATGGTGTAGTCGGGGTACTCGGCCATGATGGCGGCCAGGTCCTTCAACGTGGGGTACGAGCTGGGCAGCAGCACGGCCTTGTTGAACTCGAAGTTGATAAACTTCGTGGCCTCTTTCAGGCGCTTCTTGGTCTCAGCTTTCACCTCGGGGCAGCCTTTGTTGGAGGCGGGGCCGGCACGGTCGGGGCAGCGGTCCTGGTAGTCGGGCACACCGTCGCCGTCGCGGTCAAGGGGGCAGCCGTTGGCGTCTACTTTCACACCGGCGGGGGTGTCGGGGCACTTGTCGTTCTGGTCAATTACGCCGTCGTTGTCGGCGTCGGGGCAGCCTTGCAGCTCAGCCTTGCCGGGGGTGTCGGGGCACTTGTCGTCGGCATCGGTCACGCCGTCGCCGTCGCGGTCGGGGCAGCCCTGCAGAGCAGCTACGCCTTTCACGTCGGGGCACTTATCCTGGTAGTCGGGCACACCGTCGCCGTCTTTATCGAGCGGGCAGCCATTGGGGTCTACGGCTACGCCTTTGGGGGTGCCGGGGCACTTGTCTTTTTTGTCAGACACACCGTCGCCATCCTCATCCTTGGCCTGGCCCAGGGCTACGGTAATACCAGCCTGGTGCAGCAGGAACCGGTCATATAGCTTGTCATCGGGGCTGCCGTACAGGTTATCCACGCGTTCGGTGAGTGGGTAGTGCTGGCTGGTGGTCAGGTCCAACGACACCACATCGCTGAGGCGGATGCGAATGCCGGCCAAGCCAAACAGCTCGGGGCGGCGAATCTGGGTGACACCGAAATCCTTGCCATTGGCCCGGCCCGAGGTGTTGGAGAGGAACATGCCCGGGCCCGCCATCAGGTAAGGCTGAATCCGGGATTCTTCTTTGAGAATCTTGCCGTTGTTGAGCTTCAGCTTGAAGCCCAGGTCAACCATGCCCACGCGCGCTTCGAAGTTATCGCCGGCGCGTACCTGGCTGCTGAATTTGTACGTTTCGTAGTAGCCCAGCAGGGCCGCGTCCCAGGAAGGCGAGAGGTAGCGGGAAATGGCACCGCCGCCGCCAACCTCGAGGTCAACGCCGGAGCGGTTCCAAAAATCCGAGCCCATGTTGCCGTGGTACTGCAGCAAACCAATGTTGGCGCTGAGGGCTGTTTTTCTATCGGGGGTCTGGGCCTGCGTGTGCGGGGCAGCTACGCCGAGCAAGACCGCACCCAGCGCGAGGCCGCGCAGGAGTTGAGGTTTTAGGTGCATAATAATGGGGTGTGAAAGAGGGAGTATTCCACCATTCGCTTTCCAGCCAATGGCAGATATTCTGGTATACCCTTTCTACCCAAAAAAGTTGCTACCCGAATGCCTTCCGGGCGCCAGCCCCACCACCGAACATATTGAAAATGAAATACCCTTGCCCGCATGCGTCGGGCTTGGGCCCGGCATCGGCTTAGCAGGATTTTGGCCCCGCTACGGCCCGCTACTAGGCCATTTTATCTGCTTTAATTCCCTGCCTTTTAAGCACAAAAGCCACCTGCTTTTGCGGGTGGCTTTTGTCCATGGGAAGCGGAAGAGACCGGGGCGTTAGAACCGCCCGAAGTTTAGCCCCAAAATCAGGACAATGCCGATTACCATCAGAATCAAATAGGTTTCCACAGCGCCGGTTTGCACGTAGCGCAGCAACTGACCGCCGCCGTTCACCGCGCGCCCAAACCCGCCGACCACGGGATTGATGATGCCGTTTTCCACGAACTTATACAAGCCGGTAGACAGCGCCATAACGGGCCGGGTAAACAGCGTATTGTACAGCTCGTCGATGTAGTACTTGTGGTACACCAGGCTTTCGGGCGCCGAGCGCTGGGCCTCGTCGGCGGCCGGGCGCTGGGCGCGCACCACGTACTGCACATACGCCAGGATGATGCCCAGCAGGCCAGCCGCCACCGACAGGCCCATGAGCATCAGCTCGGTGTTGTGGTCGGGCTCGGTGTTGAACGCGGCCGGCATCAGGCGTTGCGAGTAAGTGAAAATCGGGGCCAGGTACTCGGCCAGGTAGTGGTGCCCGCCGGTGAACATAGGCGCGCCCATAAAGCCGCCCACGGCTGCCAGAATAGCCAGAATAATGAGCGGCAGCGTCATCGACGCCGGCGACTCGTGCAGGTGGTGCTTCTGCTCCTCGGTGCCGCGGAACTCGCCGAAGAAGGCCAGGAACAGCAGGCGGAACATGTAGAACGCCGTGAGGAAGGCCGTGAGCAAGCCCATGACCCACAGCACCTTGTTGTGCTCGAAGGCGTGGCTCAAGATTTCATCTTTCGAGAAGAAGCCCGAGAACGGCGGAATGCCCGAGATGGCCAGGCAGCCGATAAGGAAGGTCAGGAAGGTAATGGGCAGCGCCTTGCGCAGGCCGCCCATGCGGCGCAGGTCCTGCTCGTTGCTCATGGCGTGAATCACGGAGCCGGCGCCGAGGAACATCAGCGCCTTGAAAAACGCGTGGGTAAGCACGTGGAACAGGGCCGTGGAATACCCCATCACGCCCAGGGCCAGGAACATGTAGCCCAACTGCGAAACCGTGGAGTAGGCCAGCACCTTCTTAATGTCGTTCTGAGCCAAGCCGATGGTGGCGGCAAATAACGCAGTAGCCGCACCCACAATGGCCACTACCTGCAGGGTATCGGGTGAGAGCGTGAACAAGACGTTGGCCCGCAGCACCATGTAGATACCGGCCGTAACCATGGTTGCGGCGTGGATAAGCGCCGATACCGGCGTGGGGCCGGCCATGGCATCGGGCAGCCAGGTGTAGAGCGGCAATTGAGCTGATTTGCCCATCGCGCCTACAAAGAGTAACAGCGTGATGGCCGTGCAGATGCCTACTCCATAAGTACCGAACTGGCCCAGGCTCGCCTTCTGGAACACCTCTGCGTACTGCACCGAGTTGAAGGTGAGGTAGATAAGGAAGATGCCGAGCAGGAAGCCCAAGTCACCGATGCGGTTGATGATGAAGGCTTTCTTGGCGGCGTTGTTGAACGCGGTGTTCTTGTTCCAGAAGCCGATGAGCAGGTAGGAACACAAGCCTACGCCCTCCCAGCCGATGAAGAGGATGACGAAGTTGGCGCCCAGCACCAGCAGCAGCATGCTGAAGATGAACAGGTTCAGGAAGCTAAAGAACTTGCCCACGTTCTCGTCGTGGTGCATGTAGCCGATGCTGTACACGTGAATGAGGAAGCCCACGCCCGTCACGAGCAGCAGCATGATGAGGCTGAGCTGGTCTATCTGGTAGCTGAAGGGGATTTGCAGCGAGCCCACCGTAATCCAGTCGAACAGCTCCACGGTGTACTGGTACTGAAAGTTCAGGAACAGCATCAGCGAGATGAGGAAGGAACCCAGCACGGTGGCGCTGCCAATGAGGCCGGCCACGGTGCCGGAAAGCTTCCGGTTGAGCAGGCCGTTCAGCAAAAAGCCCAGGAAGGGCAGCAGCGGAATCAGGACGTAGAGAAACGTAGAATAAGGGGCGGTGGCGCCAGGGATAACGGTTTCTTGCATTGTGTTTAATCGTTGTCATGCTGACGAAGGAAGCAACTTATCACGGCTGCCTTCATCAAAATTTAGTGCCCGAAATGCGCAGGGATGATAAGGTCCTTCGTCTCTGCTTGATTCGCAGAATGCTCAGGATGACAAATGGCACCCTTCTACCACTTCAACCGGCTGAGCAGGTTGACGTCGGTGGTCTGGAAGTTGCGGTAAATCATGACGATGATGCCCAGGCCCACGGAGACTTCGGCGGCGGCCACGGCCATGATGAAAAACACGAAAATCTGCCCGTTGGGGTCGGCGCGGTAGGCCGAGAAGGCCGTGAGCAGAATGTTCACGGCGTTGAGCATCAGCTCCACGCACATGAAAATAATGATGGCGTTGCGCCGCACCAGCACTCCCGTCACGCCGATGGCAAACAAAGCCGAGGCGAAAAAGACGTAGTACTGCAGCGGAACGGTGCGGATAACTTCGGGTATGGTCTGGGAAACGGTTTGGTCCATGCGAAAGGGCCGGCGATAGAACAGTGCAGCCGGCCGGCCGGCAAAGGTATCCTTGAAAAATGGAAAATTCGGGGTGATTTTGCGTGTGGCATCCTCAACAATAGGACCGTCATGCTCATCTGGCGTCCGCGCAGCCGAAGCATCTCGCTTGTGGCAGTAATCTAATCGGTGCAGCT
The DNA here is from genome assembly GCF_020711255.1 of Hymenobacter plasmatis. Taxonomy (GTDB): domain Bacteria; phylum Bacteroidota; class Bacteroidia; order Cytophagales; family Hymenobacteraceae; genus Hymenobacter. The sequence goes on along the minus strand of NZ_JAJFAW010000001.1, from coordinate 114,087 downwards.
ATATTGTTTAGTTGAAGCACGCGAGATGCTTCGGCTGCGCGGACGCCAGATGAGCATGACGGACTAATAAGTCCGGGCGACAAAAAGTTAAAGTAATTTCGGGGGGCCAGCGTCTGCTTGTTCAGAATGGAAACCATGGCACTTTCGCTCCCCTCCTCCCTCGCCCCGATGTCGGCCTCGCAGCAAGACCGCCAGATTGCCGACGCCGTGCGACAGCAGCGGCCGCGGCTGCTGCAGTTCATCCGGCGCCGCATCCCCGACGAAGCCGAGGCCGAAGACCTCCTGCAGGACGTCTTTGCCGAGCTCGTGGAAAGCTACCGCTTGCTCAAGCCCGTGGAGCAGGCCGCGGCCTGGCTCTTTCGGGTGGCCCGCAACCGCATCACCGACCTGTACCGCCGCAAGCGCCCCGTGAGCCTGGAGGCGGCCTTCGGTGCGGCCGAAGCCTCCGACGACGGCGAAGGCCTTCTGCTGGCCGACCTGCTGCCCGCTCCCGACGACTCGCCCGAAAACCGGCTGCTGCGCGAAACCCTCATGGACGCTCTCACCGATGCGCTGGCCGAGCTGCCGGCCGCCCAGCGCCAGGTATTTGTGTGGCACGAGCTAGAGGACAAGACCTTCCGGGAAATGGAGGAAGAAACGGGCGTACCGCTCAAAACCCTGATTTCGCGCAAGCACTACGCCGTGCTGCACCTGCGCAAACGCCTGCAAAAACTGTACACCGAGTTATTCACCGATTAATTCTTGGTTGTCAGTTGCTCGTTGTCAGGCTTGTATATAATTTCCTGAAAACTATATAACTGCAGCTAACAACAGACAACTAACAACGAACCACTACTTATCATGGACCGTAAATTCTGGCTGCTCCGCGGCCTCCGCATTTTCCTCTTCGCGGCGCTGTTTCTTACTGCTGCCGTATTCCTGACGCAGTACCTCTGGAACTGGCTGGTGCCAGAGCTGTTCCACGGCCCGGCCATCGGCCTGGGCCAAACGGTGGGCCTGCTGGTGCTGAGCCGCATTCTGTTCGGCGGCTTCCGGGGAGGCGGACGGCCCGGTGCCTGGGCGCAGCGGCGCAAGGCCTGGCAGCAGCGCATGGCCGGCCGCCTCGAAAACCTGAGCCCCGAAGAGCGCGAAAAATTCCGCCTGCAAATGCAGCAGCGCTGCGGCATGGGCTGGATGCGCCGGCCCGAAACTGCGGCCGAACCCAAAATGGAGCAACCGGCTTAGCGCCTTTGCTCCGCGACGTTGTAAAATTATTTTAGTGGCGCGGCTCCTTTTGCGGGAGCCGCGCTTTTTTATTCGCGTTTTATTTAGACATTTGCCTAAACATTGAAACACAGCCATGAATGCCCTCTTCAAAGCCCTGAACGACCCTACCCGGCGGGCTATTCTGGAGAGGCTGCGCAACGGGCCGGCCACGGCAGGCGCCATTGCCGAGCAGTTCCAGTTCTCCGCCCCCACCATCAGCCACCACCTCGACCTGCTACGCCAAGCCGAGCTGGTGACCAGCCAGAAGCAAGGCCAGTTCGTGGTCTACACCCTCAACATGACCGTGTTTGACGAGCTGTTGGGCTGGCTTTACCAGTTCAAATCCTGAGCTGTGTTCTCACCTTTCGCATAAATTCCAACGTTTCCATGAAAAAGAACCTGCTTCTCTGGCAACTGCTCACTTTGCTGGCGTTGGTCTTGCCCACCGCCTACCTTGCGTATGCTTGGGCGGCGCTGCCGGCCCAGGTGCCCACGCACTTTGGGCTCGATGGCCAGCCCAACGGCTACACCGGCCGCGAGCACCTCTGGCTGCTTACCCTGGCTTTGCCGCTGGGCTTGGCCGTGCTGCTTAGCATGCTGCCGCGCCTCGACCCCAAGCACCGCATTGCCACCGACACCGCCAATTTCCAGAAGCTGCGCCTGGCCATCGTGGGGCTCATCAGTGGGCTGGCCTGCTATTGCATCTACGTATCCCTGCACCCCGGTGCCCTGTCGGGCCGGGGGCTGGTGGTTATTATTGGGCTGTTTTTCACCTTGCTGGGCAACTACCTCACCACGGTGCAGCCCAACTATTTTGTGGGCATCCGCACACCCTGGACGCTGGAAAGTTCTTCCGTCTGGGCCCGCACGCACCGCGTGGGCGGCATTCTCTTCTGCCTGGCTGGGCTGCTCATGGCGGCCCTGGCCCTGGTGCTACCCCTGGCCTGGGTAGACAAGGCGATGCTGGGCCTGATACTGGGCACCGCGGCATTTTGCTACCTCTATTCCTACCTGCTTTTCCGGCAGCAGGAACGGTTAGGCCGCTCGGTATAAGCAGAACGGTACGCTGATGCTTCCGCTACCAGCCGCCTCGCAAGCTGAACCACAAGCCAGGTTCAAATGCTGCACAAAAGCCGTCTCACTTGCTGTGGGGCGGATTTTTCATTTGTGAACTTTGATTCGCCCACTGTACAATTTGGGCTTTACCCAGAATTATAATAATTTTTTTACTGGAAATATTTGCAATTCGCTATTATTAGTTTGTACGTTTGTAATGTCCAATCAAAAAAGACATCAACGCAATTCTATATGACCTCACGCTTTACTTCTGCTGTAGTCGCCTTAGGTTTGTTATTCTTAGCGCTGCCTGGCCGGGCTCAGTTCGCCTACGCTAGCGTGGCACCGCCCAAAAAGGCTGTTGCTAAGTCTTCTGCCGTTGAAAACGCTAAATCAACCGCTTATAAGCTGGTGCACGGGGTGATACAGGACGAGCAAGGCGCCTTGCCCGGGGCCACTGTCTGGCTGCACGGCACCCGCACCATCGCCGTAACCAACTCCGAAGGAGAATTTGAGCTCCGCGTACCCGCCGATGCCAAAGCCGTGAAGCTGGTGTGCAGCTACGGCGGTTTGCAAGAGACCGTACTCACCACCGCACCCGTTCAGGCCTTGGGCTCCGTGTACCTGGTGCGTCCCACCCGGCCCTCGGCCAACGAGCTGAGCGACGAATAAGCTTCATCCTTACCAAAACACCTCTTTCACCAAGGCAACCGGCACCATTTTTCTGCGAAACAGTGCCTTAGCAAAAACCCTGGCCCCATACGGCCAGGGTTTTTTTATGCCTGAAAAGCAGGCTTTCGCAAACATCGCTTTCACTCGCCTGGCCAAATCATTCATTGACCGGTGCAATGGCACAGTTGAGCCAAGCCGCGACAAACGGGTTTATATACAAGTCTAGATTTGTATCATTCAAAAACACCACGGCTTTTCCCACCTTTTCTGCACTTCCTCGCATGCGCTCTTCTTTACTCCTGGCCGCCACCTCCCTCCTCACCCTCGCCCTGAGCCTGACCGGTCCCAGCGCCCAAGCTCAGAGCAAGCCCACCAGCAAGCTGGTATTTGCTTCGGCCGCTCCGATGGGCAGCCGGCCCTCTGCAATGGGCAATGGGCATACGAGCAAGGCCGCCAGCCCCAGCAGTGCGACCAAGGTGGTGAGCGGACGGGTAATGGGCCCGGCCGGCGCGCAGGTGGGTGCAGTAGTCGAAGTAGCCGGCACCGAAGAAGCTACCGTCACCAACGCCAACGGCGAATTCAGCCTGACCGTGCCGGACAACGGCAGCCCCGTGCAACTGGTGGCCAGCTACGCCGGCTTCGCCGACGAGACCACGACCATTGCCGCCGCCGAATGCTCGGCTATGTTGAAGCTTAGCACTTCGCAGCCCGTCACGTGTACCATTGCCCGCCGCCAACGCATGAAGGCATACCTGAAAACGGCGCACCGCCAGGCCCGCCGCTCTTTGCGCAGCATTAAGTAAGCGCGAGAAAGCAGCAGCCGTAAAAAGCCCAGCTCCATTAATTGGGCTGGGCTTTTTTACGGCTGCTGATTGGCGGCCTAAAGCTTTATATCCTTGGCGTTGTCTTCCAGCACGCGGTCTATCAGCTCGTGGTAGGGGTCTACGGCGGCTTTGGCGGGCTCCTTGGCTACTACAAACTGGAGCTTGTTAGTGCCAGTGTGGATGCGGTGCTTGGTGAGCAGCAGCGGCGCCACGGGCTTTTTGTCTTTGCCCAGGGCCGGGAAAATAGCCACGGGCAGGTAGTCGTTTTCGGGACTGGCGCGCTCGGTGCCCAGGCTGTCGGCCACTATCTTTTTGCTTTCTACGGTCATGTCCACCTGGTAGCGGCCATCGGCCAGCTTCTTGGCCGAGGCTTCGGTGAGGCGGTTTTCGTAGAGGGTGATGTTGTCGAACATGTCCGTCACCAGGCTTTGCAACGAGTCGGGTGTGACCTTGCGGAACTCGGCCACCAACTGCGGCGCCGTGGAATACGGTGCGGTTTCGAACCGGTGTTGGGCCAGGAAGTTGTGCAACGCGGTGTTCACCTTGTCCTCGCCGATGTAGTCCTGCAGGGCGTACATCACCGCCGAGCCTTTGCGGTAGTGGATGTAGCCCTGGTTTTCCACCTTGGCCAGCGGCACCTCTTTTTTGCGCTCGAAGGCCCGGCCGCGCAGGTAGCTGTTCAGCTCATACTTCAGGAACTTGCCCATGGTGTGGGGCCCAAAGTGGTGCTTCATCACCATCAGGGCCGAGTATTGGGCCATGGTTTCGATGAGCATGGTTTCGCCCTGCACGTTGCCGCCCGTTACCTGGTGGCCCCACCACTGGTGGGCTATTTCGTGGGCCGTCACATAGAACGGGTAGTCGATGTCCTCGGGGTCGTTGGGGTCCACTTTGGCAATGAAGCCAATGCTCTCGGAGAAGGGAATGGTGCCGGCAAAGCTTTGGGCAAACTGCTGGTACTTGGGGAATTCCAGGATGCGCACCTGCGTGTGCTGGTACGGCCCAAAGTGCTTGGTGTAGTAAGCAAACGACTCCTTCACGGCCTGGGCCATGGTTTTGAGGTTGTACTCGTGGCCGGGCTGGTAGTAGATTTCGATGGGCACCACGCGGTGGCCGGCCGAGTCCGTCCACTGGTCCTTATACACCTTATAGCGGGCCGAAAGGAAGGTGTAGAAGTTCACCATGGGCTGCTCCATTTTGTAGTGGAAGTAGCGGCGGTTGCCCTGGTTCCACTCCTTCAGCAGGCGGCCGGGGGCCACGGCCAGTTGGTCGGGGCTGGTGCTGAGCACGGTTTCGAAGCGAATCCAGTCGGCGTCCTGGCTCAGGCCGGTGTTTTGGCGGGCCTTCATATCGGTGGCGGGGGCCTGGCGCTCTTTGGGCTTGAGGCCGTTGCGCTTGCGCACGTCGTCTTCGCTCAGCTCGCCTTCCTCGCGGTAGCCCAACACGGGCAGGTACGTCTGGCTGTTCATGAAGATGCCGTTCTGCACGATGTCGGTGTTGGAGCCCGAGTTGGGAAAGCCTTTCTCGCCGAAGTCGAGCGTGGTGGTCATTTCCAGCGAGTCGCCGGCGGCCAGGGGCTGGGCAAGGCGGTAGAAGCGCAGGGCCACGGTGGTGTCGTTCAGGAGCAGCGCGGCGGGCCGGCTAAAGGCCAGCTTGCGCACACGCCCCCGCTGCGGCAAACTCACGATGATGGTATCAAGCGGCCGGGCGTGGCGGTTTTTCAGCCAGAAGCTGCCTTCGATGTGCACCGAGCGGGTGGCCGGGTACAGGTCGGTGCGCAGGTTCACGGCTACCACGCGGGGCTGGGCCACGTCTTTGTAGCGGCGGTACTTCTGCTCGTAGCTCAGGCGCAGCTTTTCCTCGGCTTTGGGCGTGCGGTACTTGTTCTCGATGTTGGTGTTGTAGAAGATGAAGCTGCCGGCGCTGAGCATGGTGAGCAGGCCCAGGAACAGGGCCGTCCAGGCGGGGCGGCCCCAGCGGCGGCGGGCTTCGGCCTGGCGGCGCACGGGGGCTGCATCGGTGCCGCGTACCCACAGCAGGTTGGCCACCAGGGCCAGCAGCAGCGCACCGGCCGCCCAGTACAGCTTAAACCAGGTAAAACCGGTGATGAAGTGGCCGTAGCCGTTCATGTCGGAGTACGGCGTGTTGGGGCTGCCGGCGTAGTCGAGCAGCTTGTGGTTGATGCCCAGCTGGCTCTGGAAGATATTGCTCAGGTAGTAGAGCACCATCACGAAGTGGCCCAGGTACTTGTTGTTTACGATTACCTGAATGAGCATGGCCAGCACGCACAGCAGCAGGTAGTCAATCAGCCGCAGGCCAAACAGGGTTTCGAGGTACAGGCCGGGCTCGTATTTGAAGTAGCCTTTCAGGGTTTGCAGCAGGATGCCGCAGGCCATCACCACCACCAGCAGCACCACCTGCACCAGCCCCAGGGCCGTGAGCTTGCTCAGGAAAGGCACCCAGTTGGGCACGGGTAGGGCATCGGTAATCTGCGCCACGCCCGCGTCCCGCTCGCGCCACACCAGCTCGCCGGAATAGTAGGTGATGATAATGAGGATGAACAGCGAAAACGTGCCGCTCAGCAGCTGCACCATTTCGTTGGTGACGGGGTAGGTGGTGGTGTCGTAGATTTTGCCCACCTGCCAGCCGCTCACCAGCAGGAAAATGACGCCCGCGCCCACAATGGCCGCGAAATACACGCTGCGCACGATGCCGCGAAACTCCAGTTTGGTGAGGCTCCAGTACTGGCGCAGGTTCATGCCGGTGGAAAACAGCTGCGTGACGCGCGGCAGCACCAGGCGCCCGCCCATGGCCGCGGCCGGTAGCAGTTCGGCCTCGGCAGCGGCTTTTTTCTTTTTGGAAGGGGCTTTGTCTGATGCAAAGGCCGAGAAGTGGAAGCGCACGTAGCAAAGCGCTAGCAGCCCCACTCCCACCGCCAGCCACAGGGCGCGGTTGAGCACGATATACTGGCTCAGGGGTTCGAGCAGGGTGTTTTTCTCGACCGGTGTCCAGTAGCGGGTGGTATAGTAAGACGCGCTAGCCCCAAAGGCATCGAGCAGCGAGGCCAGCGTGATATTGTCGAGGTCATTCAGAAAGGAACTGGCAATCAGGTAGCCCACCAGCAGTAGCACCGAACCGATGTAGGTGCTCAGAATGTTGCGCGTGAGCGTGGCCAACGTGAAAAAAATGGCACCCGTAAACAGCAGGTTCGGCAGCACGAACAACAGGTAGGGCCACGCATAGTAGCTCAAGTGGTTGGGCCCGAACTTGGTGGCATCGACGCCCGGCAGCAGACCACCTATCCAGGTGCCTATGGCAATGCCGGTAAACACCAGCGCGCACACCACAAACGAGCCCATAAAGCGCCCGCCCAGGTAGCCCAATTTGCTGATGGGCTTGGTGAAAAACAGCGAATATGTACGGTGCTCAAAGTCCCGGTACACGGGGTTGCCCATGATGGCCGAGGCGATGAGCACGCCAAAGCTACTGAGCACGGTGATGGCCGCTGTGAGCGAATACGGCGAGTTGACGTGCACGTTGCCGCCGTCGCCGCCGATGCTCACGCTGGCGCCCGAGCCGAAAATGCCGCCGGCACCCGCCGTGAGCAGCGCCCCCAGGATGGTGAGGATAACGAAGTAAATCCACGTGGCCGGGCGGCGCAGGCGGTATTTTAGCTCAAACAGAAAAATGGGGAGAAACATAATTGCAGAGAGGTGGGGTGGTTCGCAGTAGAGACGCGACACTTCGCGTCTCAGCGTGGAACGGTGACGTTGGAATAAGCCTACTGGCGCGGACGCCGAGACGCGAAGTGTCGCGTCTCTACAGTGTTAGGCCAGCACCGGCCGCTCCGTAATCTGGGCGAAGTACACGTCTTCCAAATCCGGGTTCACTTCCTCAAAGCTGCCATCGGGGCGGCTGTCGCTCAGCACGTGCACGATGGTTTTGCCCGCAAACAAACGCGAGCTGATGACGTGGTGCTGGGCCTGCACGGCGGCCACTTCGTCTTTGTTTACCAGCTTGCGCCACACCTGGCCGCGCAGCTGCTCCACCACCGTAAGCGGGTCGCCGGTGAGGCGCACCTGGCCCTGGCTGATGATGGCCATGCTGCGGCACAAATCCGTGACGTCGCTCACGATGTGCGTGCTCAGGATGATGATAATGTGCTCGCCAATCTCCGAGAGCAGGTTGTGGAAGCGGTTGCGCTCGGCGGGGTCGAGGCCGGCGGTGGGCTCGTCCACGATGATGAGGCGGGGGTTGCCGAGCAGGGCCTGGGCAATGCCAAAGCGCTGCTTCATGCCGCCGGAGTAGCCGCCCAGGTTCTTTTTGCGCGCATTCCAGAGGTTGGTTTGCTGCAGCAGGGCCTCCACGGTCTCCTTGCGCTCCTTGGCATTGCCGATGCCCTTGAGCACGGCCAGGTGGTCGAGCAGCTCCTCGGCCGACACGCGCGGGTACACGCCGAATTCCTGCGGCAAATAGCCCAGAATGCGCCGCACGCCGTCTTTGTCCTTCAGCACGTCGAGCTCATCGAGCATGATGGAGCCGGTATCGGCATCCTGCAGCGTGGCAATGGTGCGCATCAGGCTCGACTTGCCGGCGCCGTTGGGCCCGAGCAGACCAAACATGCCGGTGGGAATTTCAAGGCTAACGTTTTTCAGGGCTTGCACCCCGTTGGCGTAGGTTTTGGAAAGATTAGTAATCGTAAGGGCCATACTTATTTGCAGAAGGTGTGAATTGATAAAGCGAAAGGTACTGAAAGCCAATGAATCGGCGGGGCTGCCCCTTCATTACAGTGGCTGCAGCAACAGATGCAATAATTCCCCGCCGGGTTGCCTGAAAAGGAGTTGAGGATTCTTTTGGAAACAGAGGTAAACCAGTCATCCGGAACGTCATGCCGAACTTGCCGAAGCAGCTCTACCGTCTGTCATGCAGAGCGCAGCGAAGCATCTTATCCCCGCGGAACGAATCGTTCAATTGTGATAAGATGCTTCGCTGCGCTCTGCATGACAGACGATTTACCCACCCTGCTTGCTGCTGCCGCCTTTCACGTCGTCGTTCGAGATAGACTTACGCCGCTTGCCTTGCTTCTCCTGCCCAAAGCGGTAGCCGAAGCTCACGCGGAACCCGCGCTGGTACGACCGATACTCCTGCCGCTCCTCCAAAAACGCGGTGCTGAGCGTGCTGCCGTAAGCCGTGTAGCGGTTGAAGGGATTCGAGACGTTCACGGTCAGGTCGGCCTTGTCTTTAAAGAGCAACTTCTTCACCCCCAGCGAAGAGTAGACATAGCCCAGGTCGCGGCCCTGCAGCTCCGGCGAGGGCAGCGAGCCATAAAAAAAGGCTTGCACCGTGAAGCTCTTGGGCAGCTTATACGACGTGTTGAGGTTGAGGCTGGCGCTGAAGCCGCGGCGCTCAATGCCCAGCGTGGGGCTGCGGCGCACCACGTACTCCACGTTGGGCCCGCCGCTGACGTCCCACTTGGGCATGGGCTTGACGGAACCGTAGAAATTGAGCTGATAGGTGGCCTCGTTGGCCACGTTATCGAAGGTGGAGGCGGTGACGCCCACCTCGGCCGTGGGCGTACGCACCTGCTGGATGGCATTGCCGGTGCGCCGCATCGAGCCCGACACGCTGAGCGAGCCGGCCTTGCCGTTGGTGTTGTAGCTCAACTCGTAGGAGTCGGTCAGCTCCGGCTTGAGGTTCGGGTTGCCCGTAGAAATGTTCTGCGGGTCGTTGCGATTCACGTACGGGTTGAGGTAGTAGATGTACGGCCGCGTGATGCGCCGGCTGTACGCCAGGCGCATGCTGCTGGCCTCACTCAGGGCGTATTGGGCAAAGGTGTTGGGCAGCAGCGAGAGATAGCTGCGCTCGAAGCCCGTATCGGTGGTGTGGAACTGCGCCGCAATGGCCGTGCGCTCCAGGCGCGAGCCCACGCTCAGGTTGAGCTTCTTGCTGGCCGCAAACGAATAGGTGGCGTAGGCCGACTGCACGTTTTGGTCGTAGGTAAAGTCGGTGCCGCGGCTCGGGAGGGGCACAAAATCTGCGGTTTGCCCCAGGGTAAAACCCTCCACGTCGGCCACGGAAGCCGTGCGGCGCCAGATAGCCTTGAGCCCGGTTTCGATGGTTTGCTTTTCGCCCAGCGGCTGCACAAAATCGGTTTGGGCCGTGACTTCCAGGCTCGGCGTGCGGCTGCGGCTGCGCTCGCGGTAGTTGGCCAGCCCGGGCTCCAGGGCCACCTCGGAGTTGCTGAACTGGTCGAAATCGTAATCGTTGTGGCCGCTGTTGCGGGCCACCTGGCCCAGCACGCTCCACTCCCGGCGGGCCTGCGCAAAGGTGCGGGTGTAGGTACCGGTTAGTTCGCCGTTGAAGTTTTTGTACTGCGAGTCGGTGGCGCGGATAAATACGGCGGGGCTGGCATTGGGAGCCTCAAAGCGGTTGAGCAAAGTGCCTTCGTTAAAGCCATTGTACCCATACGACGAGCCGGCTAGCGACAGGCTTTGGTACTCGTTCAGGTCGTAGTCGAAGCCTAGCGTGCCGTAGTACGACTGCCCGCGGCGGAGGCCCGTGCTGCTTTGCGAAAGATGCGTGGGGCCCTGGCTGGTAAAGCCTATCCGGTCGACCAAGCCCAGTGTGGGCCCATTGTTCACGCCGGCACTGAAGGCCGAGGTTGCCCCGAATTTGCCTTTTTGGAAGTTGAGCGAGCCGCTTAGGTTAGAGCTCCGGTTGCCGGCCGAGGCGCTCGCGCGGCCGTTCAGGCCGCGGTCCACGCCTTTTTTCAGCACAATGTTGATGATGCCGGCCGTGCCTTCGCCGTCGTACTTGGCCGGCGGCGTGGTGATGATTTCGACGCTCTTTATCTGGTCGGCCGGAATGCCTTTTAGCGCCTCGGCCAGATTGCTGGCCAGCGTGGGCGAGGGCTTGTTGTTCACCAGCACCTTAAAGTTGCTCGAGCCGCGCATTTTCACGTTGCCGTCGCCGTCCACGGCCAGTAGCGGCGCTTTGCGCAGCACGTCGGAGGCAGTGCCGCCGGCGTTGGTTACGTCCTGGTCGGCGTTGTAGATGATGCGGTCTGGCCGCACTTCCACCACCGGCTTTGTGCCGATGACCACGGCTTCGTCCAGCGCCGTGCCGGCGGTGGGCAGCCGGAACGTGCCGGCATCCGTGGCGCCGGCCGTGATGGTGATGGGCCGCGTCTGGGTGCCGTAGCCCACGTAGCTGATGCGCAGCCGCGCCGGGCCCGCCACCAGTTTGGTCAGCGAGAAACGGCCGTTGTCGTCGGCGGCCACGCCCGTGATGGGCTTGTCGTTGGGAGCCGGCGGCAGCAGCACCACCGTGGCGTAGGGCACCGGCTTGCGCGTGAGCGAGTCCAGCACCTGGCCGGTGAGCGAGCCGGTAGCAGCGGGCGCCGCCGGGAGCGCGGCCGGGGCGGTTTGGGCGTGGGCGGTGGGCGTAGGCAGGCTGCCTATGGCTGCCAGGGGCAGGCCCAGCAGCGCGAAACGGTAGAGAAAAGTCACAGTAACCAGTGGCTTGATGGGAGAAATATGCCGCAAGATGAGGCCAAGAACCACGCCAACGTTACAGGTTAGCTTTTATTTAATATTCATATGTTAATAATTTTTAAACTCCAGGGTAGCGCTGCGGAATTTTGCACGGTTGCCCACCAGGGCACTACCTTCATACTCGACTATAACCCGCCTCTGCCATGCACATTCTCCGTCACGTTGACCTCACCAAAGTCTTTTTCGTTGATATTGAGACCGTGCCCTGTCATAGCTGCCACGATGAGCTGCCCGAAACCCACCGGCCGCTCTGGGAAAAGTTCAGCACCAAGCGCCACGCCAAGGAGGTTGCCGACGGCAAAACCCACCCCGAGCTCTATGAAAAAGCGGGCCTCTACGCCGAATTCGGCAAAGTGGTGTGCATTTCGGTGGGCTATTTCCGGTACTTGAAAGACGAGGTGCTTGAGTTCCGTATCAAGTCCTTTGCCGATGACGACGAGTGCGAGGTACTCAGTGGTTTCGGGAAGTTTCTGGAGCGCTTTCCGCCCGCCAGCCAGGACTACCGGCCCAAGCTCGACACGGCCGGCAAAGACGGCTACTACCTCTGCGCCCACAACGGCCGCGAGTTCGACTACGGCTACCTGGGCCGCCGCATGCTCATCTGCGGGCAGCCCATTCCGCCCATGCTCGACATTGCCGGCCACAAGCCCTGGGACCTGCCCCACCTGCTCGACACCATGGACCTCTGGAAATTTGGCGACAACAAAGGCCACATTTCCCTACCCCTGCTGGCCGGCGTTTTCGGCATCCCGTCGCCCAAAGACGACATCGACGGCTCGCAGGTGGGCTACACCTACTGGACCGAAAAGAACCTCAAGCGCATCGTGACCTACTGCGAAAAGGACGTCATCACCACGGCCCGCGTTTACCTGCACTACACCGGCCAGAAGGCCCTGTGGCCCGAGGTGCAGGTGACCCACACGGCCTGGCCCGCCGTGCCCGCCATGCGCGTGATGGTGTAGGACATTTTACCACCAGCACTTCCACATAGGGCAGCCCAACAGGCTGCCCTTTTTCATGTTCGAACGCCAGCAATGCGCCCCTGCAGCCCAACATAAAGCCAACGGTTATTAATACTATTTTCACCCTAACGCTTTCAGGCACTAAAACCGGTCGATTTTTGATTGCGCCAGTTTTAACCTACTGGTTTTATTTCAATAGCATTAAACAAATTTCGGCCTTTTTACGCGTTTATTAGCTATTAATTAAAAACAAGTCCTACATTAGTGTTGCCATAACTTGATACTCAAAAACATTAGAAAGAAAGGCATAAAAGCAGCCTCCTTATGACAATATTCATAAAACAGCTTTTGATTCTCATTTAATTTCAATCTCTATATAGCCTCTTCTTTTACTTTCCGTTTTATGCCTTCACGCATTTTATCGCTGCTGCTGTGTCTGGCAGTTGGGCTCTCGTTTGGTCGCGTCCAGGCCCAAGTTTCAGCCCCCAGCCAGGGCGGCGAAATCCGCATTATCCGGGTCACGGAAACGACCATGGAGCTGGAATTTGGCATCGGGGGCACGGGCCAGGGCCGGGTATTGGCGCTGGCCGCCACCGTGGGGGGCATGCCCGTGCCACTGGTAGCTGCCGACGACCATTTTTACACCGGCAATGCGGCCTATGGCCAGGGTACCACGCTCGGGGCCGGCTATGCGGTGTATAGTGGCACCGGCCACGCTGCCACGGTCACGGGTCTCCAGCCCAACACGTATTACTACATCACGAATGCCGAGTACAACGCCGCCGGCGCCAGCATTGCCTACAACACCCGCAGCACCAGCATCTCCATCGCCACCCGCAGCGCCCCACCCGCTCCCCTGCCCGTTGAGCTAACTTCGTTTACCGGCACCGTGGATGCCCGCGGCATGGCCGTGCTGCACTGGGCCACCGCCACCGAGCGCAATACGGCCTACTTTGGGCTGGAACGCTCGCTCGACAGCTCGACTTTTGCCGAAGCGGGCCGGGTGGCTGCGGCGGGTACCAGCACCCGCCCGCTAACCTACCAGTGGCCCGACCCGCAGCGGCTCACGCAGCCCACGTACTACCGCCTCCGGCAGGTCGACCGCGACGGCGCGGTGCATTACAGAGCCGTGGTGGCCCTGGCCCCCGCGCCGCGCCTGGCCCGCCGGGTGGAGGTGTACCCCGTCCCGAGCGCCGGCCAACCCGTGCAGCTGTTGCTGCAGGCTTACGACGATGAAGTGGTTGGCCTGCGCGTCAGCGATGCCGTGGGCCGGGTGCTGCTGGCCCGTACCCTGGCCCCGACGGAAGCGTACTACCTTGCGCCGCTCCCCCTGCCGGCAGGGTTAGCCTCGGGCACCTACGTCCTCACGCTGTTTGGCAGCGGCACGCCAATCCAAAAGCGCTTCATCGTGTCCAACTGATTATTGCGCTTTTTCGCGGGCTGTGTTCCATTAACAGGCCATCGCACTAAAAAACAAGCCCGAATTTCTTTGCAAACACCTTCCAATGCCCTTCCCAACGGAAGGGCATTTTTTTGTGCATCGGGAAAAATATTGGGCTGTTCTGCTCAGATTTTTTGCAGCGCAGCGAGGTAAGCTCAACCACAAGATGAGCCTCCCATTTGGAGCCCATGAGCCACGCCTCCTCACTAGGCCGCCCGCCCACCTCAACAGCAGCCAAATTGCCAGCAAGGCATAAACTCAACAGTATAAAAGAAAGATTTTATTTGATTAATCGACACTTTTTTTTCGGTAAATTCCGTAAAATACTTTGTCTATCAATTTTTCATTTACACTATTTATAGCCCACTACCATGAAAAAAGCTATAATCGACAATATGTATAGTATTTATTCACTATTCAGAAAAGTGAATAAATCTGCTACGCTTCAGCTCTTGGCGGGGCTTGCGCTGATGCTGCTTTCCGGGCTTGCCAACCCCGTCCAGGCCACCGGTTTTGTCAAGGATTTCGTCATTCTGAACGGGACCCGGTACTATACCAATAGCAACGGCGGAGGCCCCGAGCCCCCGCTTCTGGGCATCAGCAGCCTGGGCAGCTTCGACCGTGGCACCGGCGTGCTGACCCTCGGGGCCGAGGCCAACACCAACGAGACCGGCAACGACGACGTGCAGGCCGTGCAGCTGTTTTACCGGGTGTATTTGCAGGGCTCGACGCCGGGCGCGTTTACCTCTTTGCCGTTGACTTTTGTGGAAGCGAGTGGCCCGGGCTCCCGAGACAAAAAATGGCAAAACATCACCAGCAACCCCAACCTATTGGCCGCTACCAGCGGTCCCGGGGTGTACGTGCTGGAACTGTATTTCCAGGGTGCTTACGATTTTAAGAGCGGTGGCGGTGGCACGGCGTTCATATTCGACAACCGCGGCGGGCTGAATTACACCACCACCTTCACCGTAACCGGCAGCGTGCCCGTGTTGTGGACGGGGGCCGTGAGCGACGACTGGTTTAACCCCCTGAACTGGAGCCCCAACACCATTCCCACCAGCACCACCGATGCCACTATTGCCTTCTTTGCTGGTGGCGCCTTCCCCTACCCCACCATCCGGTCGCAATTCGACAACCAAGGCAACCCCGTTGCTGCACAGGTGCGCACGCTGCGTATTCTGGGCAACAACGGCGCCTTGGGGGCGCGCAACTTTCTGACGGGTGGCGAATTGCGGGTGTATGGTGACTTCCAGGACCCCTTTGGCGGGTTTGGGCAGTCGGGCGGGGTATTCACCTTGGCCGGCGGCACACAAACATTTGATGGCGCGGCTTTTACAGAAGTCCACATTGAAGGCGGCGGCACCAAGCTGCTGACCAACCGCATGGACGTCCTGTCCCGGTTGGCCTTTATCGGACAGGGCGGGGTTATTTCCACGCGCACCGACAACTCAGTTGTTTATAACATCGACCTGGGCGTGAATGCCACCATCACGGGCGAGACCGAAACCAGCTTCGTACTGGGTATTCTGCGCGCCCAGCGCTTTGTGGATGCCGGGCAAACCAATTCATTCGGCAACATCGGCGTGGACCTCACCACCACCACCGCCTCCCGGATTACCCTGGCCACCCGCCTCACCGGGTACGTGTACAACGGGGTACCGCCGAGCAAAAGCGTAAAGCGCAGCTTCAGTTTCACGCCCGAAAACCCCAACGTGACGAGCTATACCATTGGCTTCCATTACCTGGATTCGGAGATAAACGGGATTTTTGAAAGCGACCTGGTGCTCTTCCGTTCGCTGTCGGGCGGCATCCCGTTCACGCCCCTGTTCCGCACCAGCATCGACTCCATCAACAACGTGCTCATCCGCACCAACATTGAGGGCACCCTGGCCGCCACCTTCACCCTTGGCGACCGGCGCGTACCACTGCCCGTGACCCTGACCAGCTTTGACGCGGTAACCAGCGGGGCCGACGCCCTGCTCACCTGGAGCACAGCCCAGGAGATAAACAGCAAAGGCTTTGAAATACAGGTGTCGGCTGACGGGGTTAGCTTCCAGAAACTGGGATTTGTGGCTTCCGAAACCCCAAACAGCAGCGCGGCCCGCACCTACCAGTACCGCGACGTGGCGGCCAGTGACCACGGCGGCACCCGTTACTACCGCCTGCGCCAGCTTGACATCGACGGCAAGCAAAGCTTCTACGGGCCGCGCGTAGTCAACTTCGGCGCGGTGGCACTAGCCTTGGTGCAGGGCTACCCCAACCCGTTTACTTCGGAAATCAACCTGACCCTACAATCCATCGCCGCGGGCCCGGCCACTGTGCGCATGCTTGACGGCCTCGGCCGCGTGGTGCGGACCTGGCAGCCCAAGCTAGCCGTGGGCACCGGTAGCCTGCAACTGCCCGGCCTGACCGCCCTGCCTCACGGCATGTACGTGGTGCAAGTGCGCTATCCAGATGGGCAAACCCAGCGCCTGAAACTGGTGAAGGACTAACCGCTTCGTGCATACTTCATACCCGCCACGAAGTGGTTTGCGAAAAACACCGTAGGGGCGGGGCTTGTCCCCGCCCGCCGTTGAACGAAATCCTTGGGTAGGCGCGAACGGCGGGCGGGGACAAGCCCCGCCCCTACAGCGTGACGAGTAGAAAAGCCCTGCGAATGGCGCAGGGCTTTTTGTGACCACCCAGGCCCAGCTCAACCTACTGCCCAACCCCGAAAGGACATAAAAAAACGGCCGGCCTTCCACGCGGAAGGCCGGCCGTTTGGGCTGGGTTGAGCTGGCGCCAGTTGAGCTAAGGTCTTAGTTCAGAGTGGCCAAATCAATAACGAAGCGGTACTTCACGTCGCCCTTCAGCATGCGTTCGTAGGCTTCGTTGATGTCGGCGATGTCAATCAGCTCAATATCCGACATGATGTTGTGCTCGGCGCAGAAGTCCAGCATCTCCTGGGTTTCGGCAATGCCACCGATAAGCGAGCCGGCGATGCGGCGGCGCTTGCCGATGAGGTTGAAGGCATGCACCTGGGGCGCTTCGGGCGGCACGCCGAGCAGAATCATGGTGCCGTCGCGGCGCAGCAGGTTCAGGTAGGCGGCCAGGTCGAGCGGGGCCGACACGGTGTTGATGATAAAGTCGAAGTAGTTGGTAACCGACTTGAGCTGGTCTTTGTCCTTGGTCACCACAAAGTTGTGGGCGCCCAGCTCCTTAGCATCGGCTTCCTTGTTGGGCGAGGTGCTGAGCACCGTGACTTCGGCGCCCATGGCAGCGGCCAGCTTCACGGCCATGTGGCCCAGGCCGCCAAGGCCCATCACGCCCACGCGGTGGCCGGGGCCCACCTTCCACTGCCGCAGGGGCGAGTAAGTAGTGATGCCGGCGCAGAGCAGCGGGGCAACGCGGGCCAAGTCCAGCTTGTCGGATACTTTGAGGGTGTACTTCTCGTCGACCACAATCTGGTTGGAGTAGCCGCCGTAGGTGGGCTGGCCGGTGCCGCGCTCGCGGCCGCCGTAGGTGCCCACCATGCCCACTTCGCAGTACTGCTCCAGGTCTTCGAGGCAGCTGGGGCAGGTGCGGCAGGAGTCGACCATGCAGCCCACGCCGGCCAAGTCGCCCACTTTGAAGTTTTTCACGTGGTCGCCCACTTTCGTGATGCGGCCCACGATTTCGTGGCCCGGCACCATGGGAAATACGCCGGCGCCCCACTCGTCGCGCACCTGGTGCAGGTCGGAGTGGCACACGCCACAGAACTGGATGTCAATCAATACGTCGTGCGGCCCAACTTCGCGGCGCGCAAAATCAAACGGGGCAAGCGGGACACTGGCAGCCGGGGCTGCGTAGGCTTTGGTAGGAATCATAAATCTGGGGTAAGGGTAAAAGTGGGCCGAAGGCCGCAGGGGGCTAAACCGAACCAGCCAACGAAGGTTTGGGGCGGCGGGCAGGAAAGTCCGGGGTAGCTTTGCAGCATTATTATACCTGTATGCCTTCCGCTATGCCCGTTATTTCAAGTCAGCTGTTGCTTACGTCTTTGGGCCGCCTGCGGCTAATTGCTTTTTTAGAAGGGGTTTCATTG
The DNA here is from genome assembly GCF_020711255.1 of Hymenobacter plasmatis. Taxonomy (GTDB): domain Bacteria; phylum Bacteroidota; class Bacteroidia; order Cytophagales; family Hymenobacteraceae; genus Hymenobacter. The sequence continues at coordinate 96,274 of NZ_JAJFAW010000001.1, read as the reverse complement.
TTGGTACTGCTAGGCATTGCCATGCCGCTGAAGTACCTGGCGGGCCAGCCCACTGCCGTGCGCTACGTGGGCATGGCGCACGGCCTACTGTTTGTGCTGTACGTGGTGCTGGTCATTCAGGTGGCGATGCAGCAGCGCTGGTCATTTGGCAAAATGGCGCTGGCCCTGCTGGCTTCCGTGGTGCCCTTCGGCACGTTTTGGGCCGACCGGCGCCTGTTTCACTAAGGTCCGTCAGGAGGCTGTGACCACCGGCACGGGCGGCGGGGCTGGCGTGCCCTGGGCCAGGGCCGTGGCCACCATTTCCCGCATCCTGCGCAATGATTCGCGGGCAAATTTGCGCTGGAGGCTGCGGCCAAACAGCTTAAAGCCCACCCAGTAGAAGGGGTTACGAATCTGGCCGGGCTGCGACACGGCGTGAATGCGAAACTGCACCGCGCCGGTGCTCAGGCTTTTGTGGATGGTAAAGTCTATCTGCCCGCGCTCAAAGTGGCCTTCGAGCGTGCGGTAGCCGTAGCCCCACACCCGCTCGGCCCCGTCGGGCGCGGCGTGGGCGGCCTCGTCGGTCACGCCGCTCACCCGCACGCCGAAGTAAAACTTAAAGAACAGGAACTGCGCCCGCAGCACCATCACGCGCTTTTCGAGGGGTCCATCGGGCGAGAAGATGCCGGTGATGAGGTCGGGCGGCGGGAAGGCGTAGCGGCGCAGTACGTCCTGAGCGGCCGCGAAGGAGCCGGCTGCCGCGGGCGGGCCGGGCGCTTCGGCGGGCAGGTCGGTTTCGTAGTCGTCGATGCGCCAGCCGGTGGCGCTGGTGTACTCGTTTTGGCGGCTGAAGTCGTAGTTGACTTCGGCATTGGCGTAGGCATCGAGGCGGGCACGCTGCTGCTCCCAGAGCGGCGGCGTGGTACCCGGCTTGGCCGGTGGGGCGCTGGTGGCGGGCGGGTTAGGCGTGGCGCTCGTGGTCATGGGAGCCGGTTTCGGTGTGCGTAAGGGTTTCGACGGTGACGTTGCCGAGGGCCTGGCCGCCGCTGGCCGCCGCCACCCGCCGGCAAAATTCTACCCAGGTGGCTTCCTGCACGCGCTTGCCCACGCCAATGGTATTGTAGGCAAAGGCCACCAGCCCATCGCGGGAGCGGGCCCGGGAGCGGATTTCAAACCGCAGCACGTCCGGAGACTCGTCCAGAAAATGGGCTTCGAAATGAATGCGACCGGCTTCCGGGTGGCCTTCCAGGGTAATAAACTCAAAGTGGGTGTCGCCCACTTCGGTTACGCGCACGCAGCCGTTCCAAGGGCCCAGAATGGTGATTTCGAACTCCTCGCCTACCCGCAGGCAGTCTTCTGGGCCGTCTTTCTTCTTGAAATCGGCCAGCATCTCGGGGGCAAAGTCGGCCACGTTGGCCTGTACATCACGCATAAGTTGCGTGGGTGTGTGGCGCGGCCGGGCCACGTCGATGAAGTAGCGGCGCTCGAGCCACGGGCCCGAACCAGTGGCCGCCGGCTGTTCAGATTGTTCCACGGGGAATGATGAGTTGTGAGGGATGAATTGGGAGTTGGGCACCAACTGCACAGCTTGCGTATACGCCATTTGGACATTTCGGGACATGGCCGACGACACATCCCAAAATCATAGCTCCTAATTCAAAACTCATAACTTCTCCTATGGCTTACTTCCGCCCGCCCGGTCCCCCACCCGACCCCGTTCTGGTTCAGACGCTCACCCAGCAGCAGCAGGAAATGCGCCTGCGCGTCCGCGCCGAGCCGCTGGCTCAGGAGCCGCGCCTCATCGCCGGCTGCGATTCTTCTTTCCCCACGCCCGACACCATTCTGTCGGTATTTGTGGTGCTGAAATTCCCCTCGCTGGAACTCGTGGAGAAGGTGTATAACTATGGAGTGGTGGACATGCCCTACGTGCCGGGCTTCCTTTCCTTCCGCGAAGCGCCCAACGTCATCGAGGCCTTCGCCAAGCTCCAAAACAAGCCCGATGTCATCATGGTCGACGGGCACGGAATTGCGCACCCGCGCCGCATGGGCATCGCCGCTCACCTCGGCGTGCTGCTCGATATGCCCACCTTCGGCGTAGCCAAGCAAAAGCTGACGGGCACTTTTATTGAGCCCGGCCCGGAGCGCGGTCAGATTTCGCCTCTCACCGACGCCAAAACCGGTGAGCTGATAGGCCAGGTTATCCGCAGCAAAGACAAAGTGCTACCCCTCTTTGTGAGCCCCGGCCACCGCTGCGACCAGGCCACCGCGACGCGGCTCACGCTGGCGTGCCTGCGCGGCTACAAGCTACCGGAACCCACGCGCCTGGCCGACCATTGGGCTGAGCAGTTTAAGAAAGAGGTACGGCAGACTCTGTAGCGGGGGACCTCACTCCTGTGGAACCTCACCCCTGCCGGGCACGGCCCCGGCCCCTCTCCAAAAGAGAGGGGAGCCTGCTTGTCATTGCGAGGAGGCACGACGAAGCAATCCGTCCTGGTCTCAGCGACTAACCTTCTAATGCGAAAAGCCCCAAAACAGCGCAGTGCTGGGGCTTTTTGATTTAAAAGAGTTTGTCACAGCTCAGGGTTTGTCGCAGCGAGAGGACGGATTGCCGCATTCCGCTGCGCTCCATTCGCAATGACAATCAAGCTCCCCTCTTTTTTGGAGAGGGGCCGGGGCCGTGCCCGGCAGAGGTGAGGTTCTACCGGCTGAGATGCCCCTGCAGTGTCTGCAGACTTTCCGCAGCCTCAGCCGGAAGATTCAACTGCTTGGCCACTGCTTGAAATACCGCCTGCTTTCCTTGCGCCTGGCTCAACACGCCGGCATCCAGCGGTAGCTGCTGCGACTTGGAAAGCTTCTGCCCCGCGTCGTCGGTGAGGAGGGCATGATGGTAGAAATGAACGCGCGCGGCATTAAATGGAGCTGTTTCGGAGAGCTGCGCGGCCAGCCAGAGTTGGGCGGCTGTGCTGGGCTGTAGGTCCAGGCCGCGCACAATGAGGGTGGTGCCCAGGCGCAAATCATCGACTACTGATGCGACCTGATAGGCTGCCACGCCGTCCTTTTTGCGGATAACGAAGTCGGGCATGAGCGACCCGAGGGGAATGCTCGTTTCGCCCTGCCAGCCATCGGTGAAGGCCACGGCCGTGCCGGGAGGCACGTGCGCCCGCCAGGCGGCTCCGGGCGTTTCGAGGGGGACCGGAGTATCGGTGCTGGAGGTACGGGAGCGGGTGCTGGCCGTCACCAGGTTGGGCCGTTTGGTTGTGCCCAGCAGGGCCAGGCGGCGGAGCACGGCGTTGTATTCGGGCAGGTGCAGCAGCTGGGAGTGGTGGCGCAGGAAATCGTCGGGGCCGCTGGGGCCCTGGTCGTAGTCGAGGCCGAGCCAGTCGATGACGCGGAAAATATTATCCAGGTAAGCCGGACGCAGGCGGGCGCGGTCCAGGTCGTCGATGCGCAGGTGCAGTCGCCCAGCGGCCTGCCGGGTGAGCAGCCAGGTCAGCACAAAGTTCACGGCATTGCCGAGGTGCAGGTAGCCGCTGGGCGTGGGCGCCAGGCGCGAAACGACGGGAGGCAAAGCAGCAGGGGGCAATGACATGGGGAGGCTTGGAGGCGCAAGTATAAGCCGCGGGCCCGCAGGGAATTGTTGGGCTAATAAAGTCAAGTATATAATTATTAAAACCCCTTACCTTAGGCAGCAATTGCGACAGCTCAACTACTTGACTTGCAGCTAAGCAGAACAGCTCTTTATCCGCCCCCGTGCTATGCGCCTCTTCTACTTGCCGTTGCTGGGCCTGAGTTTGCTGCTGAAAAGCTGCGTCAGCCCCAACCAAAACCCCGCGCCGGGCACACCACCCGTGTCGTACCGGCCCATTCTCATGTCGCGGCAGCAGCTGGAAACTTCGGTGGCCGGGCAGCCGCCGCGCGCCCTGCAGGTGCCAGGCAAAATCTTCATAAGCAACCGCTACCTGTTCGTCAACGAGCTGTACCAGGGCATTCACATCTACGATAACGCCGACCCGGCCAAGCCCACCGAGGTGCAGTTTCTGCGCATTCCCGGCAACGTGGACCTGGCCGTGCGCGGCAGCCTGCTCTACGCCGACAACGGCCCCGACCTGGTGGTCATCGACATCGGCGACCCCGCCCAGGCACGCGTGGTGGGCCGCACCCGCAACGCCCTGCCCGAGCTGGCGGCCCCCGTCCGCAACTTCTCCCTGCCCGCCGAATACCAACCCGCCAACCGCCCCGCCAACTCCGTGATTGTGGGCTGGGAAAAACGCTAAGCCATGAAAACCCTCCTTCTTATCCGTTTGGGCGTGTTTCTGGGCCTAGCCATTACCCTAAGCAGCGGCGGCTGCGGCGAATCGGCGTCGCCCTCCGCAGCCAATTCGGCCCCGGGCGGCGAAGGGCAGGCCGGCTCCACGGCGCGGTTCGCCCTCATGGCCAACACGCTGTACGCGGTGGACAATGTCAGCCTGCGCACCTTCGACCTGAGCACCCCGCAAACACCTACGCCCGGGCCTGTGGTGAACGTGGGCATCGGCGTAGAAACCATTTTTCCCCAGGCCCCCTACCTGTTTATCGGCAGCCAGCAGGGCATGTTTATCTATAATACCGTTGGCGGCGTGCCCAAGCTGGTGGGCACCTACACCCACACCTTCAGCTGTGACCCGGTGGTAGTGGCCGACCGCTACGCCTACGTGACGCTGCGCAGCGACGGCCCCTGCGCCCGCGGCCTCAACCAACTCGACGTGGTGGACCTGGCAAACCTGACCCGGCCCCAGCTGGCAAAATCCTACCCGCTCTCGCAGCCCTACGGCCTGGGTGTGGACAGCTCCCTGGTATTTGTGTGCGATAAAGGCATCAAGGTGTTCGACGCCCGCAACGCGCCCACGCTGGTTCAGGTCCAGTCGTTTTCCATTGCCGCTACCGACGTCATCGCCCACAAGGGCGTGCTGCTCGTCACGGGTACCGACGGCCTGTACCAATACCGCTACACCGCCGCCACGGCCACCAGTGCCGCCACGCTGCAGCAGTTGAGCCGAATCCCCGTGACCACGAAACCATGAGCCGGCCCCAGCTCAAAACCGTGTTGCAGCTGCTGGCGGGGCTGTTCCTTCTGCTGAATGCCGGTATGGCTCAAGCCCAGATTGCCCCCGATTCAGCTCAACTGGCCGTGAAGCTGGCGCTGGTTCGGCTGCTGTCGAACACTTATGAAGCGGAGGTGGAGTACCGCTGTGCCCCACGTTTAAGCATTTCGCTGCTGCCGCGGGTGGTCGCCGGCACAGCAGTGGATTATTCTACGCCGCCAAGCACGCGCAGCTCCGACGACCACGTTCGGGGCGTTGGGCTGGGCCTGGGCTCCCGTTATTACATTCCCAACACCGGCACCGAAGGCGCCAAGCTTGCCGGCGTGTACCTCGGCCTGAAAGCCGAGTACCAGCACCTGCGCTTCGCCTACCAGCAGGAAGGCTGGGGCGAAGACCTGTCGGCAACCGATGGCCTGCGTTACTACACCTTCCGCCTCCGCGAATTCACCGAAACCATCAACCGCTACGGTGGGGCGGCCACCCTGGGCTACCAATGCCAGGTGTTTCATCCGCGGCTGCGTTTCGACACGTTTCTCAGCCTCAACGCCCTGAATAGCCGCTCGAGCGCCGGTGAGGCCAGCCGCTACCGCTCGGCGCGGGCCGACTATGGCCACTCCGGCACGTTCTGGACCATGGGCATCAGCCTGGGCTTCGTAGTTAAGTAAGGTTGCCCCTACTATCAAATTGAGCTGGTAAAACCCGAGTCCCAAAGTGGCCAATTGCTACAAGCTCCGGCCATCGCAATAAAACCGAAGCAGGGCCGATAAATCATCGGTGGGCCGGGCCATGCGAAGCGTGGGAACTCGCATGGTGACTAGAAAGGCGTAAATAAGCATTACAAGATAGCCCCACTGCAGAAGTTGCACAAATACAGCGGAGCCTTACTGGTCCGTGCGTAAGTTTGCGGTCAATTTGCGGGTGGGTTCCCCACCCTGCAACGCGCCCAACCCGCTCGTTCATGCTGACTGCTGTACTGCTTTTCCTCCCTCTTGTTGCCGCTTTATTGCTGCATTTCACCAAGGGAGCCACCACCCGTGCCCTGGCCCTGGGTGCTTCCCTCCTCGAATTTGGTCTTGCGGTTTACGCCGCTTTCGCCTTCAAAACCACTGGGTCGGCCGGGTTTAACCTCGACTACGCCTGGATTCCCTCGGCCGGCATCAACTTCCACATTGGGCTGGATGGCCTGAGCTTGCTGCTGGTGCTGCTCACCACGTTTCTGGTGCCGCTCATTCTGCTGGCCGCCTTCAAGCACAAGTACGACAACCCCTCGGCGTTCTACGCCCTCGTGCTGTTCATGCAAACGGGCTTGCTGGGTGTGTTCATGTCGCTCGACGCTTTCCTGTTTTACTTCTTCTGGGAAGTAGCCCTGATTCCGATTTATTTCCTGGCCGGCGCCTGGGGCGGCGAGCGCCGCATTGCGGTCACCCTCAAGTTCTTCCTGTACACAGTGGTGGGTTCGCTGCTCATGCTGGCGGGCTTTGTGTACCTGTACCTGCAAACCGGCCCCGCCGCCGGCAGCCTGGCCTCCCACTCCTCGGAGCTGTCGGCTTTCTATAACCTGAAGCTGAGCGCGGCCGAGCAGTCGTGGCTGTTCTGGCTGATTTTCGCGGCCTTCGCTGTGAAGATGCCCATCTTCCCCTTCCACACCTGGCAGCCCGATACCTACACCGAGGCCCCGGCTCCGGCCACCATGCTGCTCTCGGGCATCATGCTGAAAATGGGCATCTACGGCACCATGCGCTGGCTGCTGCCGGTGCTGCCGCTCGGCGTGAGCCAGTGGGGTAAGCTGGTTATCATCCTGTCGGTCATCGGCATTATCTACGGCGCCATCATCGCCATCCGGCAGCGCGACATGAAGCGCCTCATCGCCTATTCGTCGCTCTCCCACGTGGGGCTGATGGCGGCCGGCGTGTTCTCGCTTACCCAAATTGGCCTGCAAGGCGCGGTGGTGCAGATGCTGGCCCACGGCGTGAACGTAGTGGGCATGTTCTTCGTGGCCGATGCCATTGAGCGCCGCACCGGCACCCGCTTCATCCCCGACCTGGGCGGCCTCACGCGGCGCACGCCCGTCTTGTCGGTGTGCTTTCTGGTGATGCTGCTCAGCACCGTGGCCCTGCCGCTCACGGGGGGCTTTGTGGGCGAATTCCTGCTGTTGGCCGGTGTGTATCAGTACAATGCCTGGGTGGGAGCCGTAGCCGGCCTCACCATCATTTTCTCGGCTGTGTACCTGCTGCGCATGTTCCAGCGCGTGATGCTCGGCCCCGATTCTGCCTTCTCCGAAACCATTACCGACCTGACCGGCGGCGAGTTGCTGGTGCTGGTGCCCCTCATTGTGCTGGTGTTCTGGCTGGGTTTGTTCCCCGGCACATTCCTGCACCTCTCGGAGCCCGCCGTGACCAACATCCTGGCGCTGGTCGGCCGCTAAAAGAACGTCATGCTGAGCTTGTCGAAGCATCTCTACTGCTTCGTTGCCATAGCATGAATTAGTTACCCGGTAGAGATGCTTCGGCAAGCTCAGCATGACGTTCCGCTTCGGCTGACGTCCTTATTAGAAGTTATTCCATGACCTCCATCATTCTTCTCTCCGTCTTCGGAATTCTCAACCTGTTCCTGGGCTTCCTGCGCTCGAACAAGGTGTTGCTCCCCGGCGCCATGCTGCTGCTGCTGGCTGTGTTCGGGGCCAACCTGGCCGACTGGAACGTGGTGCACGCGCCGTATTTCAACAACATGCTGGTGGTGGACAACTACACGGTGGCCTTTACCGGCATCGTGCTGCTTACCACCATTGTGCTGCTGCCCTTCTCGCGCAGCTACGTGCTGTCGGGCGAAACCAACCTGGCCGAATACTACGCGCTGCTGCTCTTTTCGCTGGTCGGCGCCATTATGATGGTGGGCTACGACCACCTGCTGATGCTGTTTGTGGGCATCGAAATCCTGAGCATCTGCATGTACGTGCTGGCCGGCTCCAGCAAGCGCGACTCGCGCTCCAACGAAGCCGCGCTCAAGTACTTCTTGATGGGCGCCTTTGCCACGGGCATCCTGCTGTTTGGCATCGCGCTGCTCTACGGGGCTACCGGCACCTTTGTGCTTTCGCAGCTGGCCACGGCCGTGGCCGCCCCCGCCAATGCCAGCCTGCAGCCCATGCTCTACATCGGCATCCTGATGATGATTATCGGCATTGGCTTCAAAGTATCGGCCGCCCCGTTCCACTTCTGGACGCCCGATGTGTACGAGGGCACGCCCACGTTCTTCACCGCTTTCATGAGCACCGTGGTGAAGACGGCCGGTTTTGCCGCCTTCCTCAAGCTGCTGGCTGTGGCCCTGCCCGCGGCCCAGGGCTTCTGGCTGCCCACCATTCAGGCCATGTGCGCCCTCACGCTGCTGCTCGGCAACGTGGGCGCCGCCGCCCAAACCAACACCAAACGCATGCTGGCCTACTCCAGCGTGAGCCACGCCGGATACCTGCTCATCGGCCTCGTGGCCAGCAAGGGTGTCCTCACCGGCGACGCCGCCAATGGCATCTTCTTCTACTCCCTGGCGTATTCCATCGCCACGGTGGCCGCCTTCGGCGTCCTGAAACTGGTAACCGAGCACCGCCTGCGCGACGACTATTCCAGCCTCAACGGCCTGGGAAAAACCAATCCCCTGCTGGCCTTCACCATGACGGTGGCAATGCTCTCGCTGGCCGGCATTCCGCTCACGGGCGGCTTCTTCGGCAAGTTTTTCCTATTGGCCGCCGCGGCCGGGCAAGGCTACATCGGCCTTGTCGTTTTTGCGGTAATTATGAGCATGGTGGGCCTCTACTACTACCTGCGCCCCATTATCGCCATGTATCTGCGCCCCGTAGATGGCGACGCCACGCCCGTACCGGTAGACGGCATTCAAACTGTGACGCTGGCAGTACTGGCGCTGCTCACCATCTTGCTGGGCATCGCCCCGGGCTTCCTGAGCGGCATTTTGTAATCGCAATTAATTACCAATAAAAAAGGCCTCCACTGCGGAGGCCTTTTTTATTGGTAATTAATTCGGCTCAATTTATTTATAGAAACCAGAATTTAATTGCGGGTTATATTTAATCGAATTTCGAACATTATTCCATGTACAATTTCGAAAATAAATATCGGGCTATTCACAAGATTTGGGCACTTAGTGCAGTGGTTTTAATTAGCAGCTGCGCGGCCAAACCACCGCAGGAAACCGGTGCTTTTAAGCCTTCCGATTTGGTAGAATTGCAGCGACTCGACCCGACCATTCAACTGGATATCCGGTACGCTACGAGCAAAAACCTGGTGGGTCGCCCGGTTTATACAGAAGCCCGCGCTTTTTTGCAGCGGCCAGCCGCCGAGGCCCTCGCCCGAGTCAATAAGGAATTGGAGCCGCTGGGGTATCGCCTACTGATTTTCGATGGGTACCGCCCCTGGAGTGTTACCAAGGTATTCTGGGACATTACCCCAAAGGGCAAGCGGGAATTTGTAGCCAACCCCAAAAAAGGCTCCCGCCATAACCGCGGCTGCGCCGTCGATTTGAGCCTCTGGGATATTGCCGCGGCCAAAGAAGTGCAGATGACGGGCGAATACGATGAGATGAGCCCGCGCTCCTATGCCAATTACCCCGGCGGCACGCCCGCGCAACGCGCCCTGCGCGACTTGCTCCGCAGCAAGATGGAGCAAAACGGGTTTGCCGTGCTGGAAGCGGAGTGGTGGCACTTCGACTACCAAGACTGGAAATCCTACCGCATTCAAAACGTGCCGTTCAATAAAATTTAGCTGAACAGCGCCTGCCTTTTTAGCTCAATTTCCTAAAAAGCAAAGAGCCCTCGCTACGTAAGTTGCGAGGGCTCTTTGTTAATTATTAAAATCCCGATTAGGGATTCGTGGACCACATTCCGGCTTCTTTGATAAAGATGCGACGGTTGAGCTTGAGCTGGGCCACGATGAATTCGGCCAAGTCTTCCGGCTGCATCACCTTCTCAGGGTTGCCGTCGGTGAGCTTGTTTTCCAGGGCCAGGGGCGTGGCCACGGTGCTGGGCGTGAGGGCCGATACGCGGATGTTGTGCTTGCGCACCTCCTGCATCAGTGCCTCGGTGAGGCCGAGCACGGCAAACTTGGAGGCGCTGTAGGCACTGCTGCCGGCTGCGGCCCGCTGCCCCGACGTCGAGGAAATGTTTATGATGTCGCCGGTCTGGCGCCCTATCATGTCCGGCAGCACGGCCCGGGTGACGTAGTACGTCCCGAGCACGTTGACCTGGATGATGTGCTCCCACTGCTCCGGCTCCATTTCCAGAAACTTGGCGAAGCTGCCGATGCCGGCGTTGTTGATGAGGATGTCAATCGGGCCCAGGTCCTGGTGGAGCTTGGCCACGGCCACGTTCACGGCGGTGCGGTCGGCTACGTCGGCCACGGCGGTGGCCACGATGCCGCCGTTGGCGATGATTTCGGCCGCCAGCACTTGCAGGTCGCTATCGGTACGCGCCAGCAGGCCCACGCTCACGCCTTCGGCGGCCAGTGCCAGGGCCACGGCCCGACCAATGCCTTTGCCCGCGCCCGTGACCAGGGCGACTTTTCCTTGCAGAGATTCCATATTGAGCTAAAATATTGAAGAGTTACGTTCCTATATAACTCTCAAACGGGGCCAGGGTTGGGCTGCGTTTGCATTTCGCGCCTATATACGGCTAGTGCAGGTGCTTGGTGAAGTCGCCGTACATCACCCAGTTTTCCCAGGTTTTGCGGTGGGGTGCCACCTTGCCGCGCAGGTACTGCTCTATCATGAGGCCGGCGGCCGGGGCCGCGCTAACGCCGCCAAAACCGCTGTTTTCGATGAAGACGGCGATGGCAATTTTGGGAGCTTCTACGGGGGCAAAGGCGGCAAACGTGGCGTGGTCAAAGCCGTGCGGGTTTTGCACGGTGCCGGTTTTGCCGGCCACCGAAATGCCGAATTGAGCCAACGAAGCCAGGTTGCCGGTACCGCCCTTGCCGTCCACCACCATTTGCATGCCGGGGATGATGTACTTAAACAACGTGGTGTCGACGGCCGTGTAATGCCGCTCGCGGTACTGCGGCAGCGGGCCGCCGTTGCCGATGCCGCGCACAAAATGCGGCGTGTAGTAGTAGCCCCGGTTGGCGATGGTGGCCAGTACGTTGGCCATTTGCAGGCCGGTGATGCCGATTTCGCCCTGCCCGATGCTGAGCGAATACACAGTTTTGAAGTTCCAGTGGTGGTAGCCGCGCAGCTTATCGTAGAACTCGGGCGAGGGAATAAGACCGCGCTTCTCCTGCGACATGTCCACGCCCAACTTCTCGCCCAGGCCGAAGGACTTCACCATTTTCTGCCATTGGCCCAGGCCGAGGCGGGCGTCTTCGAAGCGGTTGGGCGACTGCCCGCGCACCACTGCGGCGCGCATTACCTGGTAGAAATACGGGTTGCAGCTGTTTTTAATGGCAATGCTCACGTTGGCCGGGTACTCGTGCTGGTGGGTACAGTGCACCAGGCGCTGGTTGCATTCGAAGCCCGTGCTGGGCTTTACCACGCCCAACTGCAGCGCCACCAGCTCGTTCACCAGCTTGAATACCGAGCCCGGCGGGTAGGTCGCCATCAGCGGACGGTCGAAGAGCGGGCGGTCGGGGTTGTTGAGCAGGGCCATGTAGCGGTTGCCCGAGCCCTTGCCCGTCAGCAGCTTGGGGTCGTAGTGCGGCGCCGACACAAACGCCAGTATCTCCCCCGTCTTGGGGTCGATGGCCACAATGGAGCCCCGCCGGCCGGCCAGCAGCTTTTCGCCATAAGCTTGCAGTTCGGCGTCGATGCTCAGGTGCAGGTCCTGCCCGGCCACCGAGAGCGTGTCGAACTCCCCGCCGCGGAACTTGCCCTTCTCCACGCCGCGCACGTTCACCATCTTGTACTGCACGCCGCGCCGCCCCATCAGGGTTTGCTCGTAGTAAGACTCCAGTCCCGAAATGCCGATGTTCTCGCCGGCCTGGTACTTGGCGTACTTGGGCTTCTCCAGAAAGGCCGGCGTGATGGCGCCCACGTAGCCCAGGGCGTGCGCCAGGTTGGGCGTGCGGTAGGCCCGCGCCATGCGGTCTTTAATATGAAAGCCCGGAAAATCGCCTAGTCGGTCAAGAATAGCCGCCAAATCGGGCGTGGTCAGGTTTTGAACTATTGGCGAGGGCTTGTTGCGCGAGTATTTTTTAGCCGCTCGCAAGCTGGTGCGCAAGCCTTCAATCGGAATCTGCAGTAGCTCGCAGAAACGGGCTGAGTCGAGCTGCTTCACCTCGCGGGGCACCACCACCAGGTCGTACACCGCGGTGTTCTGCACCAGCAGGTGGTCTTTGCGGTCGTAAATAAGCCCCCGGTACGGCGTCTGAACGATGCGCTGCAGGGTGTTTTTGTCGGCTGCCAGCTTATAAGTGCCATCCAGCACCTGCATGAAAAACAGCCGCGTCAGGAAAATAAGGGCGACTACCAGAAAAATGCCTTGTACGACGTATTTCCGGCCTTCCAGGTATTGCATCGGTTTTCTATACTATAAAAGGGGAAAGGCTGAGCGCAGCCGAAGCATCTCTACTGCTCAACTATTACAATCTCAACTATTACAATCAATGAAGTTAACAGCACACTCGATAAGCTCCCGCAGCGCCAACGCGAGAAGAAGCCTGATGTTCCCTGATAATATTGGGCCAAACCGCTAGCTCCGGCCCCTTCGCACGGGGAAGAACAGCAGTTGCACAATCAACAACGCAAGACTGGTAAAGAGTGCACTCACCAGAATTTTTCCGAGCGTAAGGCCGATGTGGCGGAAACTGCCCAGCTCCAGCAGAAAAAAAGCCGCGTGGTGCATCAGCACTAGCAGGAGCAGGTACACGCTAAACCACTGCCAGCCCATCTGGTGCACGTTCACGGTATCGGCGCTGTCGTAGCCGTCGCGCGGGGTGAGCAGGCGCAGCACCCAGGGCCGCAGGAAGCCGAGCAGCACCGCCGCCGCCGCGTGCAGCCCGCCCGTGTCGTAGAAAATGTCCATCGTGAGGCCCATGCCGAAGGACAGCAGCAGCTGCACTACAATGGGCGTGGCGATGGGCAAAAACAACAGGAAGCCCAGGTAAAAAAAGCACCAGCCCAGGTCGAACAGCACCAGCCGGCTGATGAGCAGCACGTGCACCCCCGCGTAGATGAGAAAGCGTATGGTCTGTATCAGGATAAACCGCAGTCCACTCATGGGCGGGGGGCTCCTTCCACTTTCAGTCCCGCGTGGGCTTCCACGGTGTCGCGCTCGGCCTTGGGCCGGGGCGTTACCACGTACACATGCGTCAGGTTGCCAAAGTTGACGCCCAGTCGCACCCGTATCGTCCAGAAATTCTTGTCGGGTTCTTTGACGAAGGAGTCGATGGTGCCAATGAAGATGCCTTCGGGGAACACCGCGTTGTAGCCAGACGTCACCACGGTGTCGCCCTTCACCAAGCGGGTCTCGCGCAGCACGTTGTCGAGGGTGGCGTGGGTGGGGTCGTCGCCCTCCCAGCGAATGGTGCCAAACGTGCCGTCGCGCTTAATCTTGGAGGCAATGCTGGTTTTGGAGTTGAGCAGGCTGGTGACGGTGGCGTAGTGCTCGCTCACCACTTTCACGCGGCCCACTACCCCGTTGGCCGCTATCACGCCCAGGCCAGGGCGCACGCCGTTGACGCTGCCCACGTTCAACGTGAGGAAGTTGTCCACATTCCGGAGCATATTGTTGATAACCCGGGCCGGAATAAGTGGATAACTTGGGTCCCGGGCCGCTAGCCGCTGCAAACCGAGCAGAATTGTATCGGGCTTGGCCGCCGGCCGTTGGTAGCGAATGCGGTGCAGCGAGTCGGTGAGGGCCGGGGGTACGGCCACCGAATCGGCTTCGCGGCCAATGGTATCGGGCAGGTAGAGCTGCTGGCGCAAGGCGGCATTTTCAGTCGCCAGCTGCTTGTTCATCTCGGCCAAATGGAAGTAGTCGGCCACCTGCGTGCGCTTGGCCAGCACCTGGCCCGCGTAGGAGTTAGCCGAATTAAAAAATGCTGCCCGTTGGTACGAGTTATTGGTGACAAATAAATACAGGCTAATTATTTCCAACAAGCCAAATACCAACACCCCGCGAAAGCGAAACAGGAATAGAAATAAATTCCGCACGGGGGTATTTTAATTGATTACAGTAATTAAGAACGTCATGCTGAGCGCAGCCGAAGCATCTTTACCTCAGTAGTAATTAATTACTCTCGCGGTAGAGATGCTTCGGCTGCGCTCAGCATGACGAACGGGTACTTTAGCCCAAAATTACGTCAGCAGTACGCCTTTAAAGGCCTGAATGTCTTTAATGGCCTTGCCGGTGCCACGCACCACGGCGCGCAGCGGGTCTTCGGCAATGTGAATGGGCAGCTTGGTTTTAGCCGCCAGGCGCTTGTCGAGGCCGCGCAGCAGGGCGCCGCCGCCGGTGAGGTGAATGCCGTTCTCGTAAATATCGGCCGACAATTCGGGCGGCGATATTTCCAGGGCTTTCAATACGGCTTCTTCAATTTTTGCCACCGATTTATCGAGGGCAATGGCAATTTCCGAGAAGGTCACTTTAATTACTTTCGGAATGCCGGTCATCAGGTCGCGGCCGCGCACTTCGTGGTCGGGCGGCGGCACGTCGAGCTCGGTAAGGGCGGCGCCTACTTCAATTTTGATGCGCTCGGCCGAACGCTCGCCGATGAGCAGGTTGTGCTGCCGGCGCATGTAGTCGAGAATGTCCTGGTTGAAGACGTCGCCGGCCGTTTTGATGGACTGGTCGCACACAATACCCGACAAGGCAATCACCGCAATTTCGGTGGTGCCGCCTCCGATGTCGATAATCATCGAGCCCACGGGCTGCTCCACGTCGATGCCGATGCCGATGGCGGCGGCCATGGGCTCCTGAATCATCCACACTTCCTTGGCCCCGGCGTGCTCGGCGGAGTCCCGTACGGCGCGCTTTTCTACTTCGGTAATGCCCGAGGGAATGCAGATGACCATGCGGTGCGAGGGCTGAAACAGCCGGGTCCGCGTGTCAATCATCTTAATCATGCCCTTAATCATTTCCTCGGCGGCGTGGAAATCGGCAATAACCCCGTCTTTCAGCGGCCGGATGGTCCGGATGTTGTCGTGGGTTTTTTCGTGCATCTGCTGGGCCTGGCGGCCCACCGCGATGACTTTATTCGTGGTTCGGTCTTTTGCAATGATGCTCGGCTCGTCCACCACGATTTTATCGTTGTGAATGATGAGCGTATTAGCGGTACCCAGGTCTATGGCTATATCGCTGGTAAGGAAATTAAAGAAACCCATTGAGTTAGCTGCAATAAGGCGAAGCCCCGGCAGGAGCCTGGGCAAAATAATGGGCAAAGGTACGGAAGGTTTTGGCTGAGGTTAAACATAACTTCCGGGCTGTCTGAGCAGCCCAAGCCCAACCGTCGGCGCCCGAGCAACGGCACCCTCCGTGCTTTAGGCCCCAAGAAGCTGTTGGGGCACGCCGCACAAAAAAAGCCCCGCCGGCTTGGTAGCTGGCGGGGCTTTTTTTATTTCTAATTAGTGGAGCTAAAAAAGGCGAAATGCTGTCCTCTCCCGCCCCTCAAAATTGGGCTAGTGCTTGAAGTGGCGCACGCCGGTGAGCACCATGGCCATGCCCAACTCGTCGCAGGCGCGGATGCTGTCGGCGTCTTTGATGGAGCCACCGGGCTGCACCACGGCGCGAATACCGGCTGACCCGGCAATTTCCACGCAGTCGGAAAAAGGGAAGAAGGCATCCGACGCCATCACGGCGCCGTGCAGGTCGAACCCAAAGCTGCGGGCCTTCTCAATGGCTTGGCGCAGGGCATCTACGCGGGAGGTTTGGCCCACGCCGGACGCCAGCAGCTGGCCCGCCCGGGCCAGCACAATGGTATTGCTCTTGGTGTGCTTGCAGATTTTACCGGCAAACTCCAGCGCCACCGTTTCCTCTTCGGTAGGAGCCGACTTCGTAACGACGCGGAAGTTGGCCGCGGTTTCGGTCTGGCGGTCAGCATCCTGCTCGATAAAGCCGTTGAGCAGGGTCTTAACCTGCTTGGCTGGGAACTGCACCGGCTTTTGCCGCAGCAGAATCCGGTTTTTCTTGCTTTGCAGCACGAGCAGGGCATCGGCCGCGAAGCTCGGGGCAATCAACACCTCGAAAAACAGCTGGTTGAGCTCGGCGGCCGTGGCTGCGTCCACTTCCTTATTGACAATGATGACGCCGCCGAAGGCCGAAACCGGGTCGCAGCTCAGGGCGTGCAGGTAGGCGTCGTGCAGCGTGGCGGCCTGGGCCACGCCGCAGGCGTTGGTGTGCTTGAGGATGGCGCAGGCAGGCTGGCCGTCGGCAAACTCGGCCATCAGGGCCACGGCGGCGTCTACGTCCACGAGGTTGTTGTAGCTGAGCTGCTTGCCGTGGAGCTGGTCAAACAGGGCCGAGAGGTCGCCGTAGAAAGTGCCGGCCTGGTGGGGGTTTTCGCCGTAGCGCAGCGGCGTGGCGGGCTGGGCGCTGATGCGCAGCACGGTACCGGCCACGGCGGTGCCCTGGCTCAGGTAGCCGAAAATTTCGGTGTCGTAGTGCGAGGTAGTGGCGAAGGCAGCGGCGGCGTACTGGCGGCGGTCTTCGAGGTCGGTGGCGCCGTTTTTGGCCATTAGCAGCTCGGTTACGGCGGCGTATTGGTCGCGGCTGCTCACCACCAGCACGTCACGGTAGTTTTTGGCGGCGGCGCGCAGCAGAGAGATGCCGCCGATGTCAATTTTCTCGATGACGTCGGCTTCGTCGGCGCCGCTGGCCACGGTTTCTTCAAAAGGGTACAAATCGACCACTACCAGGTCGATGGGCGGAATGCCGTGCTGCTCGGCCTGGGCCAAGTCGCCGGCCTCGTGGCGGCGGTGCAGAATGCCGCCGAATACCTTCGGGTGCAGGGTCTTTACGCGGCCGCCAAACACCTCCGGGAAGCCGGTAAGGTCTTCCACGGCCATTACTTCCGCGCCCTCGTCTTCCAGGAATTTCTGGGTGCCGCCGGTGGAGTACAGCGTCACGCCGTGCTGCCGCAGCACCTGCACCAGGGGTGCCAGCCGGTCTTTGTGGTACACGGAAAGCAGCGCGGCGCGAATGGGACGGGATGACATAAATCGGGCGAATAAGCAGGGCGGAATTGCCGCCGCAAAGGTACACCGGCCGTTCGGCGGGCACCTAGCGTGAGCATTACCGATTTATTACCACCCTGCCCGCTGTCGGTTTCATCATAACCTAAACATTAGCCCCTTTTTCAAATTATACTTTAAGAGTTTCCCTCTTGCCTCCTACGCAGATGCCCGCCCAGCCTTTACTTTATTCTGGTGCCACCCCGGAGCTAATACGGGCTAAGCCCAAGCGGGCGGCCCGCCCCGCCGCGCCGCGCCTGGCTAGTCCGGCGCAGGCAGAAACCGCGGCAGCCCAACTGGCCCCTCGCCTGTTTGCCCAAGCGGCCGAGACGGATGTGGTGGGCGCGTTTCCTACCCAGGAATTCGACTGGCTGCAGGCGGCCGGACTGCTCACCGCGGCGCTGCCGCCCGCGCTGGGCGGCGCGGGCCTGCACCAGCCAGCCGCCACGGGGCAGCTACTGCAGGTACTACAGCACATCGGGCGGGGCAACCTGGCGGTGGGACGCCTATATGAAGGGCATGTAAACGCGCTGCAGCTCATTCAGCAGCTGGGCAGTGCCGCGCAGGTGAGCCGCTACGCCGCCGATGCCCGCGCCGGCCGGCTATTCGGCGTCTGGAATACCGAGGACCCGGCCGAGGGCGTGCGCCTGGAGCCTTTGGCAGGTGGCCGCTACCGCCTGCACGGCGCCAAAACCTTCGCCTCCGGTGCCGGCCACCTGGCGCGCCCGCTCATCACCGGGGCCTTGCCCGATGGGCAGGGCTGGCAGCTGTTTGTGCTGCCGGCTGATACCCAGCCGCCGGCAATGGACCGCTCCTTCTGGCGGCCGCTGGGCATGCGCGCCACCGCCAGCTTCCGCGCCAATTTGACCGGGCTGGAGCTGGGGCCCGACGACTTCATTGGCGAGCCCAACGCGTACTACCGGCAGCCGGCCTTCAGCGGCGGGGCCATTCGGTTTGCCGCCGTGCAGCTGGGCGGGGCCGAAGCGGTGTTTGAGGAAACCCGCGCTTTCCTGCGCGGCCTGGGCCGCACCAACGACCCCTACCAGCGCCAACGCCTAGGCCAAATGGCCATTGGGCTGGAAAGCGGCCGGCAGTGGCTGCGCGGCGCCGCCGAGCACGCCACCCGCCCGGGCGCCACCACGCCCGAAGCCGCCGACGCCACCGTGGCCTACGCCAACATGACGCGCACCGCCATTGAAGCCATTTGCCTCGACATGCTGCAGTTGGCCGAGCGCAGCGTAGGAGCCCGGGGCTTCCTGCAGCCCCTTCCTTTCGAGCGGCTGCACCGCGACCTCACCCACTACCTACGCCAGCCCGCTCCCGATGGCTCTTTGGCCGATGTGGGCCGGTTTGTGCTGGAAGCCTAACAGCAACCACCCGGGGCCATCTGGGGTAGAATGGGCTGGCACCTTCCATTCATGGCTCGTTCTCCCGTACTGCCTTTCTCTTCGTATCCGGTGCGGCCCGGCAGCTTCGCGGCTACTTTGGGCTCAACCGTGGTCATTGCGCCGCACCCCGACGACGAAGCCCTGGGCTGCGGCGGGCTTTTGGCCTTGCTGCGCCAAGCTGGGCAGCCGGTAGCGGCCGTGCTGGTCAGCGATGGCACCATGTCGCACCCGGCTTCCGAGCGGTTTTTGGCCCCCGCCCGCCGCGCGGTGCGTGAAGCAGAATTTCAGCAAGCTCTCGGCAGCCTGGGCATCATGACTGAGCCGCTTTTGCTGGGCCTGCCCGATAGCCTGGTGCCCGGTTCGGCCGCTGAGCCGGGCTTTACCGAAGCGGTAGCTCAACTCTGTGAATTTCTAACGCGCCACCGGGCCGCTACCGTGCTGGTGCCCTGGCGGCGCGACCCCCACCCCGACCACCGTGCCACCAGCCAGCTGGTGCAAGCCGCCCTGGCGGCCATGCCGGAGCCACCCCGCTGCCTGGAGTATATAGTGTGGGCCTGGGAACGGGCCGCGCCCGACGACCTGCCTGCCCCCGAAGACGGCGTGCGCGGGTTCCGGCTGGATATTGGGCCGGTGGTGCCGCAAAAGCAGCGGGCCATTGCCGCCCACCGCTCGCAGGTGGCGCCCGGCATTTTCACCGATGACCCCTCCGGCTTTCTGCTATCTCCCGAAATGCTGGCTCATTTTACCGCGCCCTACGAAGTTTATTTTGAGGCCCTTGAATCATGAATCAAAACCAGCCCAACTCGCTGCCGCCCGAATACTTTGACCACGTGTACCGGGCCAACCGCGACCCGTGGAACTATGAGTCCAGCCCGTATGAGCGGGATAAATATGCCGCCACGCTCGCGGCCCTGCCCCACCCTACCTACGCCGAGGCGCTGGAAATTGGCTGCTCGCTGGGAGTGCTCACGGCGCAGCTTGCCGCGCGCACGGGCCAACTGCTGGCCGTGGATGTAAACGAAGCCGCCCTGGCCCAGGCGCGGCAGCGCTGCGCCGACCTGCCCCACGTGGACTTGCGGCTCATGCAGGTACCCGAGCATTTCCCCGGCCAGCAATTTGACCTGATACTGGTGTCCGAAGTGGGCTACTTCTGGTCGCCAGCTGATTTGGCCCGGGCGGCCGATAAGGTGGTGGCCGGGCTGCGCCCCGCGGGCCAGCTCCTGCTGGTGCACTGGACCCCGGCCGTGCACGACTACCCCCTGACCGGCGACGACGTGCACGAGTTTTTCCTGCAGCAAGCCGCCGCCAACGGCCCGCTGCGCCACCTCACCGGGCAACGGCACGAGAACTATCGCCTCGACCTTCTGGAAAAACGCTAGCCTCTGCATAAGCCGCCCCCAGCGCTTCGCCCCGCGGCTGGTAGTGCCTGATGAGCTGGGGCAGCATGCGCAGGGCCTGCGACAACGGGATGGCCGATACCGCGGCCGACCGCGCGGTGGGCAGCACCGCCTCCCACAGCTCCCCAAACGTGGCGGCGGCTTGCATATGCGCCAGCAGCGTGGCCGCGGGCAGCCCCAGGCAAATGGCCAGGGCATCGAGACGGCGCGGGGAGCAGCCCGCCCACCGGTGGCGCAAGTGGCGCCGCGCCTGCCACAACGCGGCCAATTGCAAGGGGTTATCTACCTGCGGCTCGTACTGCCGCTGGCTCATGCGGAGCCATTCGCGCAGCTGCCACGACAGCCCCACTTCGACCCGGCCCTGCTGGCGGCCGGAGGTGAGCACCTGCACCCGGGGGCTGTGGCGCACGGCCAAATCGTGCCGCAGCAGGGCCTGGCAGAGGGCTTCGTCCTCCAGAAACCGGACGGCGGGCAGGCCGCCCACCTGGCAGTAGGCCCGCGCCGTCAGGGCCAGGCTGGCGCCAAAGTGCTGATGGTGGCGGGGCCAGGGGTCGGCTGGGTTGGGGTCGATGAGGTCTTCCAGGCGGGCACACATCAGGCGGTAAGCTGTGTCGCGGTCTTTGATGCGGCGCAGCGGCAACAGCGCCGGCGCATTTATCTCGGTAAGGATGCGGCCGCCCACGGCATCGGCCCCGGCCGCAATTTCGGCCTGTATGGCGGCCACCCAGGTCGGGGCCACGCGGGTATCGGCATCGGTGCTGGCGATGATGCCAGCGGTGCTGCCCACTTGCTGCAGGCGTGCGCAGGCCACGTCCATGAGCAGGCAGCGGGCCCGGCCCACGTGGGCATGGGGCTTGGGCAAATACAGGCTGGCCACGTGCAGTGGCAGGTGCGGGTACCGCTTCGCCTGCTGCCGCACCACGGCGGCCGTTGCATCGGTGCAGTTATTGGCCAGCACAATGACCTCGTAGCTGCCCGGGGGCAAGGGCTGCCCGTGCCAATCGGTTTGGGCAGCCAGGGCGGCCAGGGTAGCCGGCAGGGAATCCGCTTCGTTTTTGGCCGGGATGATAACGCACACCTGCAAGCCGGCGTGCGGGGGCGGCAGCTGCCGGTGGAGCAGCTCAGCATGGCGGCCCCTACGCGGCACGGCAGGCCGGAAATTAACCTGAACCTGCGGGCCAGGGGCCGTGGCTTCGTGGGAGCCAAGGAAGCGGGCAGGCGCAGCGTGTTCCATCAGGCCTATCTACGCCAGCAATTATCAAAGGATAATGCTTAGCTTATACTTAAAGCGGTTTATTTTATGTATTCCGAACAGTGAATAAATGCTTTTGTTCTGATGGCCAGGCCATTTTAAAATCTTTCTCCGCTCCAAAATATATACTCGCCAAGCCGCTGCGCCCCCGCTATAATCCAACTTCGCCCCGTGGCAGCTGCGCCGATTGAGCTAAAATCTGCTCCCATCGGCCACCTTCCGCCCTTGCCCACGGTAGCTGCGAAGCTGCGTACCCGGCTTGGTCACAAAAAATCCCCTCCTGCTTCCAGGAGGGGATTCGTTGGGCTAAATCAATCGCTCAGGATTGGCCTAAAACGCTTCGCCGATGGCAAAGAGAATGCCCGGCTTGCTGCCGGTACCGCCGGCATAGTCGAGGCGCAGATTGAGCCGGTCGCGCCGGATAAAGTTGAAGCGAATACCGGCCCCGCCCGCAAACTTGGTTTGGTTGAGCTCGAAGGTGTCGATGTAGTTACTCACATTGCCGACGCCGCCGAAGATGGCCCCGTCGAGGCGCCAGAACAGTTTCTGGCGCAGCTCGGCCTGGAAGGTTATCATCTGCCGGTCGCGGAACCGCTGTTCGTAGATGCCGCGCATCAGGTTGGCGTTGTTGTACAAGCTACCGCCCAGGTTGGCGCCCAGGCCGGCCAGTTCCCGGAAGGGCACCTCGCCGGTATGGAACTGCCCCAGGAACTGCAGGGCCAGAATGGTGCGCTCAGAAAACACCGGCTGGAAATGGCGGGCATCGAGTTGGTAGCGCACAAAGCGGTAATCGGAGCCCAGGCCCGTGCCGTTGAAGATGACGCTGGCATCGAGCAGGTTGCCGTGGAAGGCTGCCAAGGGCACGTCGCGCGTGTCGTAGGTAATGACGGGGCCGAGGCCCGACACGTGGGTGTCTTCCCGCTCGCGGGGCGTGAGCCGTGGGTCGCGGAAAAAGACGTTGATATTGGTGCCCTTGGCGTCTACCGTGCCAGCCGGAATTTCAATGTTGCGCATGCCCGTGAAGCGGTACTGCGCCCCGAAAAACACCTTCGGCGCCACCTGCTTCTGGATGCGCTGGTTGACGATGAACAGCTTATAGGCCGTTTCCGACTCGTCATCGCTCAGGCTTCTGGGGCCGGTGCCGTAGTAATACAGCAGAATGTCGTAGGCGCTGATTTCGCCGTTGAGGTAAAACTTCTCGCCGGGCGTGTACACCGTGTGTACCAGCTGGATTAGCGACTGTTTTTTCTGCGTAGTCCAGTACTGCGCCCGGATGTTGGAAGGGCGCGTGAGGGTATCGCTGGAAAAGCGCCCACTCAGCAAGCCGCCCAGGCCATAGCCAAAGCCGGTTTCGGCCTGGTAAAACAGCACCGGAATGGGCAGAATCGTGAGGCGCTTGGTTCGGTCGACGTCCTTGACCCCGCGCACCAGCTTAGCCGGCGGGTCGGCGGGGGCGGGGGTGGCCGTAATGACGGTATCGGGAGGCGCAACGGGCTGGGCGGTGGCGGCAAAGGCCAGCCCGGTCAGGACCAGGGCTGCGTAAGGGAAGCGCATGAATAACGGGGTAAAATCTTTGGGTTGAGCTAACAACGGATTCCCCATGCCTACGGTTTGACGGCAGGAGGATTTCAGCCGCCAAGTAAGCAGTTAATTATCAGGTTTTCGGCCCCTCCCCCGTTTACTGGTCCAGGTGCAGCCGCTTCACCACGTGGCCGCGGCCGATGTGCTCGGCCACCAGCTCGGCGGCGTCGGCGGGCCGCACGTTGCCGTACACGGTGCCTTCGGGATACACAATCAGGGCGGCGCCGGGGCCTTTCTTGCAGTTGCGGCACAGGTCCAGGCAGTCGCAGGTTTGCACCTGGGTACGCACCTTCTGGCCTTTCACTTCCTGCTTTTTCAGGCCCTGGTGCTTCAGCTCTTTTTTCAGCGCTTTGGCCACGTCTTCCCCCACGCCGGACTTTTGGTTGGTGCAGACAAAAAGGCGGCGGTCGGTGCTCATGGCGGTAGAAAAAGTAGCGCGGACTTTGTAGTCCGCGCGGAACGATACCCGAACGGCCCAGGCGCGGACTACAAAGTCCGCGCTACTTTGCCCCGTGCCAGTGCCGGTTCTGGAGCTTATACGCAGCCAGCTCGCGGTTCGACCAGAGCGTTTGGTACACTTGCTGGTCGTGCAGCAGCTGCGGGTCTTTTTCCATAAAGCCAAGCAACTCCTGGAGCAATTCGGCCGCCTCTTCCTTCAGGAAATAGTACATCCAGTTGTCGAGGCGGCGCACGTTCACCAAACCTGCATTCTTTAAGTACGATAATTGCCTACTGGTTTTGGTCTGGGTGAAATCCAGCACTTGTTCCAGGTCGGCCACCACCATTTCGCGGTTGCGCCAGAGCAAATGCAGGATGCGAACCCGGCTTTCGTCGCCCAACGATTTAAAAAGTTGCTGCCCAAAAGCAACCGTGAAATGTTTCAAGCGCATCTGCTGTCTGGGAAGGGACGTGCGCCCTTCGTTCTAATCGCCCAAAGTTACGGCCGGCCCCGAACCTGGCCGCCGTATATTTGTCTTACCTACCCCTGAACATGCCTGATTTATTGCGCCTTCGTCGCTTCTCTTTCTTTTTTGCTGTGGCCTTGCTGGGCGTGCTGCTCCTGGCCGCTCCCTCGGCGCACGCGCAGGGCACGCGCCGCATCATCCAGTTCACGGGCATTGTGGCCACCGGCGACAGCCTGCTGGGCATCCCCGGCGCCACCATCTATGTGCCCAAGGCCGGCCGGGGCACGGCTTCCAACGCCTACGGCTATTTCTCGATGGCCGTGCTGGCCGGCGACAGCGTGGTGATTCGCTCCCTGGGCTACGCCAACCAGACCATTGTCATCCCGGCCGATTTTCAGCGCCAGAGCTACTCGGTCATCATTCAAATGCGGGAAGACGCCACCATGCTCGGCGAGGTGCGGGTATTTCCCTACACCACCGAGCGCGACTTCAAAAAGGCTTTCCTGGCCTTGCGCCTGCCCACCGAGCGCGGCAGTGCCGCCGCCGCCAACCTGAACGAGCAGCTGATGCGCCGCATCTTCAACACCCAGCCCATGGGCGCCGTGGCCAACTTCCGCCAAACCATGGACCGGCAGCAGTACAACTACGACGCCCGCCAGGGCATGGCCCCCAACCAGTATTCCAACAACCCCTTGCTCAACCCCTTCAGCTGGCTCCAACTGATTCAGCAGGTGAAAAAGGGTGAATTCAAGAAGAAGGACACCGACGAGTAAGCCCCTGGCTTAGCTCAATTTTCGGCCATTGGGGCCAGCTCAACGGGCTGGGGATAACCTCTTGAGGGCTTTGTGGGTAAAGCAAGAGCTAACTTTTGCTTTATTCCATGGATACCAATCTTCCCTCGTCGGCTCAACCACGCGTTGTCATCATCGGCTGCGGATTTGGCGGCCTGCGGCTGGCCAAGGCCTTGCGCCATGCCCCCGTGCAGGTAGTGGTGGTCGACCGCAATAATTACCACAACTTCCAGCCCCTGCTCTACCAGGTGGCCACCGGTGCCCTCGAGGCCGACAGCATTGCCTACCCCATCCGCAAGATTTTTGCGGGCCAGAAGAACTTCTTCTACCGCATGGCCGACGTGCACCGGGTGGAGCCCAGCGCGCGAATGGTGGTGACCAGCGTCGGCGACATCCGCTACGACTACCTGGTGCTGGCCACCGGCTCGCTCACCAATTTCTTCGGCCTGGAAAGCATCGAGCGCAATGCGATGCAGATTAAGAGCATCCCCAACGCCCTGAACCTGCGGAGCTTCATCTTCCAGAACTTCGAGAAAGCGCTGCTCACCGAAAACCCCGAGGAGCGGCAGGCCCTGCTCAACATTGTGGTGGTGGGCGGCGGCCCCACCGGCGTGGAAATCAGCGGGTCGCTGGCCGAAATGCGCAAGCACGTGCTGCCCAAAGACTACCCGGAGCTGGATTTGCGCACCATGCAGATTTTTCTGGTCGAAGCCGCGCCCGTGCTGCTGGGGCCCATGTCGCCGGCCTCACAGGCCGACGCCAAGCGCTACCTCGACGAGCTGGGTGTGAAGGTGCTGCTCAACACAAGCATCAAGAAATTTGAAAACTGCCGGGCCTACTTCTCCGATACCGAGTTTATTCCGACCGAAAACCTGGTGTGGGCCGCCGGCGTGAACGGCGCCGAAGTGCCCGGCCTGCCCGCCGAGGTCATCACCCGCAACAAGCGCGTGACGGTGAACCGCTGGAACCAGGTGGTAGGCCTTGCCAACGTCTTTGCCATCGGCGACGTGGCCAACATGGTGACCGAGGACATGCCCCGCGGCATGCCCATGCTCGCGCCCGTAGCCCAGCAGCAAGCCGACCAGCTGGCCAAGAACATCGAGCGGCTGCTGCGCGGCGAAGCCCCCAAGGATTTTGTGTACACCAACAAAGGCTCCATGGCCATTGTGAGCCGCAACAAAGCCGTGGTGGACCTGCCCAAGAACGTCCACTTCAACGGCTTTTTCGGCTGGCTCACTTGGCTCTTCGTGCACCTGATGACGCTGGTGGGCTTCCGCAACCGTGTGGTGGCCCTGGTGGACTGGGCCTTTAGCTACTTCAACTCCGACCAGGCCCTGCGGCTCATCATTCGCCCCTTCAGCCGCCGCGACGTGAAGGACGACAAAGGCAAGAAAAGCGCCGAACACCGCACCGCCACACCGGAGTACAATCCCACGCCGCCGGCTATTCAGACACCGGTAACGGGTTGAGCTGGCTGGTTGGTGGAAACCTCACCCCCGGCCCCTCGCCCGCGGAGAGGGGAGCCGGATATCTTCGAATAAAAAAGCCCCAGCTCAATATTGAGCTGGGGCTTTCTGTTGTAAAAAGTGGTGGTGGTAAAACAGGAGGCGACTTGAAGTTGTGGCGAGTCGGCGGTTATGCTCGTCAATGACGAGTTGAATGCGCACGGGGTGCTTTCTTTTGGCCTTCGAGCTAAAAAATACAGTTGTTAATTAGATATTATTGGACTTAATAAAAGAGAGCTGCCCCTGATTTTAGGGGCAGCTCTCTTTTATGAATTGTTGGTTTTTTCTTTAGCCCTTCGGATTTAGGGCTTCCTCTATCCTATCCGAAATATCCTGTAAATGGTAGCTGCTTAAGGAATCTTTTTGGCTGGGTAACGAAGATTTTACGAGGGCATTAATATTACGTAGCTCAGCTTTGGCCACGGAAACTACATCACCGTATTTCGCATTATTGGCGGCGATGGTGTTGCCAGAAACTGGCGTACCCACCGGAGAAGCTGGCGCGGGTTTAATCAATTCCATTAACTTCTCAACGTAAATTTTCTGCAGGTTGCGGCGGTATACATCAATGGGTTGGTTGATTTTAACCTCTTTAAAAATAGAGTTATTTATATCCGTAAAAAACGAAGTTATTTTGTATGCTTTGTCCCCATCAAAGGCCTCGCCGGCAATTAATTTAGATAACGTATTGTTGCTAATTAAACGGGAAAGGATATTTTCCTGACTCCGCGACACCACCGATAAAGGGTTGCCGCCAATATTATCCAACACCGGCTTGTCTATTAGCCACAAAGGCGTAGTAAATAAATTTTTGTCTAAAAAAGCCAGCGCTTCTTTTTGCGTGTCCGCCGGAGTGCGTTCATAAACCGGGCCCGCCTGATCAACGGTTTTCGGGTTTTCGTAAATACCCCCAATATTTTTGGCCACGTGGCCCAAATAGCGATTGTATTGCGTGGTTAACTGCCCGTACATGGTTTCCAGATTTTTGTAGTCTTCGTTGGGCTCGCGGGTCCAGTCGGGTAGTTTGGTTAATATGTATTGTAAGTTCTTAATACCGTACTCGCTGGCTTTCATGGCGTTGTCGCCTAAATCTTCGTTTTGCGAGTGTGGGTCGTCCAGGTTGGTTTCCGTGCCAAACCATTGCCGGCGGTTTGTTGATTTTGCTACCGTTAGTTTATTTAAAGTGCCTACTTCATCGGCGGCGCTTTTGGCATTCGGCAATACTTTATACCCCCACTCTATCGCCCACAAATCATAATCACCGATGCGCGGGTAAATGCCTTTCGCGGTAATATTGTCTCCGGGCTGGGCGACGTAGTTAAAGCGGGCGTAATCCATGATCGAAGGCGTATGGCCGTTGGCTTCTACCCACTTTTTATTCCGCAGGTTTTCCACGGGCACCGTGGAGCTGGAACCGTAGTTATGACGCAACCCAAGGGTGTGGCCCACCTCGTGCGACGAAACAAACCGGATTAAATCGCCCATCAGTTCGTCGCTGAATTCCATTTTACGGGCCCGCGGATCAATCGCCGAAGCCTGAATCATGTACCAGTCGTGCACCAGTTTCATGACGTTGTGGTACCAGTTTATGTGGCTTTCCATTATTTCGCCGCTGCGGGGATCCGAAATACTGGGGCCGCTCGCATTGGATATTTCTGAAGGTTTGTAAACAATGGCCGAGTGCCGGGCATCGTCGAGACTCCAATTGGGGTTTTCTTTTGCGGTGGGAGCCACTTTGCCAATAATGGCATTTTTAAAACCGGCTTTTTCGAAGGCTTTCTGCCAGTCGTTTACACCCGCTATCAGGTACGGCACCCATTTTTTGGGAGTAGCCGGGTCGATATAAAATACTATCGGGTCGCGCGGTTCAACCAATTCGCCTCTTTTGTAGCGGGCCACGTCCTGGGGTTTGGGTTCCAGGCGCCAGCGTTTCACCATCTCAATATCTTTTACGCCCTGTGGGTTGGTGTCAAAATCGGTATAACCCACGGTAAAATAACCCACCCTCGGGTCGAAGTAGCGGGGCTGCATGGGTTTTTTAGGCAAAACCACCAGCGACGTGTTTACTTCAATGGTAGCAGAACCCGTCAAATTGTTCGGTCCGCTCCCAGCCGCCGGCGCCGGCGTTCCGGGGCTGCCCGGGGCCGGGGTAAGCGCTGGGGCAAGCGCGTAGGTTTTAACAGTGGTTACTTCGACGTTGGTTGGGAAACTGCGTACGTTTTCGATGTAACTCCGGTCGCCAATAAAATTACCCAGCCGGATGCGGGTTTTGGCGACCGCCGAACTGAACGAGAATATTTCGTTTTCACCGTTAATATAATCGGTAACATCAATTACGCTGCCTTTATTATTGGGGGTGTAAGCGGCAATATTAAATGCTGCTACAATGGCTTGAATATTAGAGCGCCGCACGGCCTGGTACATGGCCTTGGTACTATCGGGGCTGTAGGTGCTAAACGATATTTTGCGCAGAAAAACGCGGTTATTCGGCCCTTTCTCGAATTGAATGACCGAGCTGCCAATCTGGTCGCCGGCGTAACCGGAGGCAGCACGCACTTCGGCACCGGCTTTCGAAATCCGGTTAACCACCAGTATTTCCCGGCCCATAACCGAATCGGCCAGCTCGAAAAAGTATTTATCGTCGACTTTATGAACTTTAAAGAAGCCGGCTCTGGTAATTGCTTTATCGGTAATTACCGTTTTGTACGGTTTGGGCTGCGATTTCTGGGTGGCGTTGCCCTGCAGTCCGGCGGCACCCGCCACTTTTTTCACCGAATCGATAACGGTAGGAACCGGGGCGGGCGTTGGGCGGTCTTGGCTGTAAGCTAGGCTGCTAAGGGTGGTAAACAGACCTATTATTAGTAACTTTTTCTTCATGTAAATTTGTTGGGTTGTGCTTATTTAGTGATTTTTAGCTAACAAACCGACGGCAGGAAATACCAAAGGGGTATTTTTTATTCTTTCCTAAGCAGGTTTATTATCCCGCAATATAACTTATTTATAAGTTTAAATAATCCAAATTTTTTTAGGCAGTGGTAAAGTAGGAGGTGATTCGCGCCTTGGGTGTATGCTTTAACCCGCGTTCACCTGTGGCCAGTGTGGTAGCACGGCGGTGCGCAAAACGGCAGCCGCAAGGGCCAGCCCGCGTACCAGTGCACGGCTTGCCGCCATCAGGCCCTGTTTGTTCCGGCTGCCCTCGGCAACGCCCAGGCCTACGCCCAGGTGGCGACGCTCTTGCTGGAGCGCGTCTCGCAACGCGCCATTGTGCGCCTGACGGGCGTCGCGCGCCCGACCATCGTCAAGCTGGCAAAAAAAAGCGGCGGCCACGCCCCGGTTGCGGCCCAAACCGAGCCGACCGCGGGTCTCGAACTCGAGGAGAGGTAGCCGTTTGTGGGCCGCAAGAAGCACAAAGGGTGGCTTTGGCTGGCCATTGAGCGGCACAGCCGCCGGATTGTGGCCTGGGTGCCGGGGTGCGGCCACCTTGCGCCGCCTGTGGGCCGCCTTACCGGAAGAGTATCAGACCGGTACCTGGTACTTTACGGACGAGTCGGAGGCCTACGGCCAAGTGCTGCCATCACTCACGAGCGCATCGGCCCGGCCCGAAAGGCAGTGGGCTGACCAGCATCGAAGAAGCCACCAATTGCTCCTTGCGCCAGAAATGCGCCGTGCATGTGCGCAAAACCTGCTCGTTCAGTCGCTGCTTAGCCATGCACCCCGTGCGCATTCAACTCGTCATTGACGAGCATAACCGCCGACTCGCCACAACTTCAAGTCGCCTCCTGTTTTACCACCACCACTTTTTACAACAGAAAGCCCCAGCTCAATATTGAGCTGGGGCTTTTTTATTCGAAGAGGGCCGGCTCCCCTCTCCGCGGGCGAGGGCCCGGGGGGGAGGTTCCCACCAGCTGAGCTTGGCTCAACCTCTACTCCTGCTGCTCCACCACTTCCACCGGGCCGGCAATGACAATCTGCATATCCTCCGGCTTGAGGTATTGTTGGGCCAGCTTCTGCAGCGTCGCGGCATCGGCGGCTTCGGTTTGGCGCACGAATTCGGTGTAGTAATCCGCGGGCAAGCCCAGGAAGACCTGCGTTTTGTATTTATCGCACTGCTCGAACACCGTGGACAACTCGTTGGCGAATTTTCCCAGGATGTAATTCTTCACCGTCGATAGCTCTTCGGCAGGAATGGCTTCTTCCTGCAGGCGGCGCAATTCCAGCTCAATTTCACTCACCGCCACATCGGCGCTTTCGCCCTTTACATCGGTGCCAATGACGAGTGAGGTGCCGTGCTCGCGCGGGCCCACGCTGGCGTAAATGCCGTAGGTCAAGCCTTTGTCTTCGCGGATGTTGCGCATCAGGCGCGAGCCGAAATAGCCGCCCAATACGTTCACCAGCAATTTCAGGTGGTGGGTTTCGGGGTGAGTGGGGGCGGGCCAGGCGCGACCCATGCGCACCGAGGCCTGCAGGCTACCGGCCACGGCCACCCGGTCGGTAGCGGCGCGGCCCGTAAAATCATGGGCGGCGCCATTGGTAGAAATAGGCAGGTCGGCGGCCGAATGCGCCGCCGTGGCGGCCGGCACGCTGAAGGCAGCGGCTACCAATTCGCGTTCGGCGGCCACATCGCCACACAAAAACACCTCGACGTTGCCAAAGGAATAGGCTGCGCGATGAAA
Source organism: Hymenobacter plasmatis (assembly GCF_020711255.1). Lineage (GTDB taxonomy): Bacteria > Bacteroidota > Bacteroidia > Cytophagales > Hymenobacteraceae > Hymenobacter. Next base: position 65,563 of record NZ_JAJFAW010000001.1, on the reverse strand, counting down.
TGCCTGCGCTTCCTCCACGGTCAGGGCCTGGTAGGCGTCGCTGTCGAAGGGCCGGCCATACGGGGTGTCGGCCCCAAACAGCAGCTCATTGAACCGCTCCGAAGCCAGAAAGCTGGTCTTCTGGCGTTCTACGCGCACGTTTTGGATGGTGCGGGTTTTCAGCTGCTCCAGCTCGGCTGCCGGGAAGGCGGGGTTGGTGAGCACGTCCGTCACCAAGGGCAGCAGCACCGGCAGGTGGCGCGTGAGGCAGTAGAGCGTGAGGGTGGAGCGGTCGAAGCCTGCATCGCACTCCAACGAAGCACCATAAAAAGCCACTTCGTCGGCAATCTGGCGGGCGGTGCGGGTGGTGGTGCCTTCCAGCAGCATGCGCGCGGTGAGGGAAGCCAGGCCGAAGCGTGGCTCGGCCATTTTACCGGCCCGGAATACGGCCTGCAGGCGCACCACCGGCTGGGCATCGTTGGCCATTACGTGCAAACGGGCGCCGCTGGGCAAGGGAAATTCGTCGGCCGCTGGCAGCGTTACGCGGGCCAATGGCTGAACGGGAGGAGCGACGGTACGGTCGAGCATCAGGAAGGAAATAGGGAATGAAAAGACAGACTAAACAACTGCAAAAAGAACGTCATGCCGGGCAAAGCCGAAGCCCCTCTCCTGCCCAGCTAACCCAACCGAATGAATTAGTACTGTGGTAGAGATGCTTCGGCTTTGCCCGGCATGACGCTCTGCTATCAGCTCGTCAACCGAAAGTAGGCGACTTAGTTCGAGGGGGCTTCGCCGCTGGTGCCACCGGCGCCGTTTTCGTCGAAGGCCTGGGAAAGCTTGTTCAGGTTGAAGTGCAGCGACACCCGGATGGTTTGGGCCAGGGGGTTGTTTTGGGAGTTGCCGCCGGTGGGCACCAGGTAAGTGCCATCGATGCCAAACACCTGGTAGCGCACGCCCAGGCCCATGCTCACGTACTGGCGGTCGCCTTTGTCGGGGGCTTCGTAGAAATATCCGCCCCGGGCATACAGCAGGTCGTTGTAGTTGTATTCGAGGCCGGTCGAGAGGTTGATTTCGCGCAGCTCTTCCTTAAACCCACCGGGCGCATCGCTGAACGAGCCCAAGATGCCGCTCACGATGGACTTGTTGGCAATCTCCTTGTTCTTGGCCACTATCTCCGGGTCGTTATCCAGCAGCACGCCGTTCACGTCGTAGTACGGCGAGGGCACCAGCAGCTTGCTAGCGTCGAACACCAAGGTGATTTTGTTGTACTGGTCAATTTCCCGGGTCAAGGCCGTGCCCAACTTCAGGGTAGTGGGCAGGAAGCTGGGGTTCTCGGCGTCGTTGTAGGTAATCTTGTTGCCGATGTTGGTGACCGAGGCACCAAAGGCCAGGTTGTACAGCCCAGAGCCGATGGTGGCGTCCTTGGAGTAATAGGCGCCCAAGTCAACCGCCGCCGCGTTGCCGGGCTTGGCGTCGTTGCCGTTTACGGTGCCTACCAGGTTGGAGCGGATGTAGCGGGCCGAGGCGCCTACCCCGAAGTTATCGGTGAGTTGAATGCCGTACGACACCGTGAGGGCATACTCCTTGGGGCTGAAAGAGCCCTGCGGAATATTCTGGCCGTTGCGGTAGTCGATGGTGCCCAAATCGAAGTACATCAGCGACCCACCAAACGCCGACCGCTGCCCTACTTTGCCGTAGGCCGAGAGGTACGACAGGCTCATGTCGTCGGTGATGTTGCGCAGCCACGGCGAATACGAGGCCGCCGCCGAATATTTATACGGCACAAAGCCTAGCTTACCTGCGTTGAAATACGCCGAGTTGGCATCCGGGGAAGTGGCCACGCCGGCTTCGCCCAGTGCCGAAGCCCGCGCATCGGGGCTGAGCGTCAGAATCGGCACGGCCGTGGTAATGGCGTGGGGGCTGAGTTGGGCCTTGGTCTGGCCAGTGGCCGCAATGGCCAGCAAGCCGGCAAACAGGGCCACGCGCGAACGGGAAAAGGAAGAGTACATAGATGAGGGAAAGAAGACCACACGCGGCCTGAGAGCAAATAAAAGCAGATTAATTTAGGATGACGAGTTTTTCGTATTTCGAGACCGAAGTACCGTTGAGCTGTGACCGCACACTTAAGCGGTACACGTAAACGCCGCGAGCCAGCTGGTCATTGTATTCATCGCGGCCATTCCAGGAAATACTTCGCTGGTGGGCATCGGTGCTGGGCACTACCGCCGTGAGCGTGCGCACCAAATGGCCGGATACGGTGAAAATCTGGACTTGTACGTCTAAGTTGGTGGGTTCGCTGCCTGCCTGGTTGTGGTCGAAGAAAAACGTAGTAGACGTGGCAAACGGATTGGGGTAGTTCAGCACGTGGTCGAGCGCCAGCTTTTCGTTGTGCGCCACGATGAACTCGATTTCTTTTTCGGCTGAGTTGTTGTACGTGTCCCACGCTTTCAGGCGCAGCGTGTGCGGGCCGGTGGGCAGGTCCTTAAACAGGTTGTTGACCTGCCCGGAGCGAAAGTCGCCCACCTTGGCCACGTAGCTGTCGTTGAGCACGATGAGCTTGGTGGGGTCGTTGTCGAGCACGGCCGTGATGTCGTGCCCGATGCCGGCGCCGGTGGTGTTGATGCCGCTCGAGTCGCTGAGCTGGGCCAGCAGCGTGGTGTTCTGCCCAGTGAGGCCCCCAAACACAAAGGACTCGTTGTCCATGAACAGCTTGATGACCGGGGGCGTGGTATCCTTCAGGAAATCGCGGGCCGCGCCGCCCACCTGCTTGAGCTGGTAGCCGTGCGCGTCGATGCGGTGCGTGCCGTCGAAGGCGTAGAGGCTGACTTTGCCCAGCCCGACGTTGTAGTTAATGTCCTTGGGCACCACGAAGGTCAGGTTGAACTCCCCGTTCACCACGTTGGCCTGCCCGCCATAAATCACGCTTTCCTGGATTACCACCGGCCGCGGCGCATCGGCCGAGTTGGGGTCGCCGCCGGCCTCGTTGCCGAGCGTCTTCACGGTGCTGGGCTTGTCGTAAATGGTGACCTGGGCCACGCCGGTGAAGGCCGAATTGACGGCGCCATTGTTGAGCAGGCGGCCGTGCAGCCGCACGCGGGCCAGCGCCTGCAGGGTATCGGTGGGAGTCCAGGGCCCGGCGCCTGCCCGCGTCCGGATGCTGTCGAGCGCCACCGTTTGCCGGGGATAGGCCAGCGTCATGCTGGGGTCGGCCAGCAGCGTGTAGTTGCGGTTGTTGATAACGCCCGGCTGCCCGGCCCCGGGGTAATCGTTCTTGCTCAGCATCACCACCGTGCCGATGCTCGGCATCTGGCCGTTGGCCAGCGGCCGCAGCACCCGGTTAAAATAGGCTTGGTTCAGGCCGGCGTTGAGGCCGGCGTCTACCACGCGGGTGGTGGTAAACAGGCCAATGGCGCCGCCGGTGGGGTTATCCGTAAGCGACTGCTCGCCGGCCGAGGTAAAGTCGGGGTTGTCGTAGGTGCTGAAATCGCAGGTGCCGGTGGTGAAAAACGTCAGGTTGTTGGCGTTGCGCAGGGCCAGCACCGAGGCATTGGTCAAAATCTGCTCGTCGGTCCAGCCCTTCGGCCCGCCGTGGCCCAGGTAGTTCACAATCAGCGAGCCTTGCTCCACCGACTGGTCGATGGCGCGGCTGGCTTCGGGCGAGCGTTGGCCCGCCGATACCGACAGCTGCGGGTAAAGGTCGAGGTACACCTTGTGCACGTTGTAGACCGGGTAGTCAGTTTGGATAACCTTGGCAATCAGCTCCGAGCCTTGCCCCACAAACAAGTCCCCGTTGCCGTCGTCGGACACCAGCGTGATGCGGTTGCGCCACTTGCCGTACGCCGCGGGGGCATCGTAGCTGATGAGCTTATCGACCACCAGCTTGGCTTGCTCGGCGTTGGTCCGGTCGCCTTTGGGTGTGCGTATCGGCAGGCGGCCCACGCCAATGTCGAGCAGCTCGCTGCCCGGACTTTGCTCGCTCCACTCGCCTTCGTCGTCGTCGAGCAAGGCAAAGTAGTCGTCGGATGAGTAGCTGGCCTGGCCAAAAGCACCGCCATAAAAAGGCGCCAAAGACTCGCGCGATTCGTAAGTGGGCACGTAGTTTTGGTTGACGGCGTCGAAGTCCGCGTCGTTCTTGAATGGCGTCCGGTCCTTCCACCACGCGGGCTCAAAGCTCTTGTTGTTGTAAGGGTCTGATTTGTAGTCAAACGAAGCATCCCCGAACAGCAGTAGCTGCATCTGCTTGCCCTGGGGCGCCCGGTCATACAGCTGCTTCATCATGTCGCGGATGGCCGTAATATCCTGGCCGCCCGAGCCATACTCGTTGTATACTTCCGAGGTTGTCACCACGGCCACGCGCAGGTTGTCGTGGCTGGTGCGGTGGTTGGCCAGCCGCTGTGCCTGGCCCTTAAAGGCCGGATACGTCACAATCACCAGGTCGACCAGAGCGGCCGCGTTGCTGTTAAGGGCGTGCAGGTCCTGGTTGTCTACCTTCCCAAATTCGCGGGGCTTGCCGAAGGTGCCGTTGGGCTGGAAGGCCACGTACTCGCGCAGGGTATCGGCCGGCGCCAGAAAAGTGCCGGTGCTGCCCGCCAGGGCGAGCGCACGGGCGGTGGCCTGCCGCGGGTTGGTCACGTCCCAGACCGTGGCCCCATTGGCATTGGCGAGTTCAAAGCGGTTTACCGCTTTCGGCGCGATGTTCGACAGCGAGCGAAACTCGAGCTGGCTGCCGCTTAGCCGCAACTGGCGCTGGGCGTTGATTTCCAGGTAGTCGAGGTAGGCGCTGGCAGCGGGGTCGCCGCTGTTGTAGGTTAGCCCAACTTTTAGCTCAGTTCCCGGGTTGGCCAGTGTGAGCTGCCGGGTAACGGTGCTGACGGTGGCAATGGCCCCAAAATCGTAGTTGGGCCGCGCATCCAACGACTGACTGCCCAACGCGCTGCCGTTCAGCGTGAGCTGAAACGCGCTGGCCGTGGCCGAATTGGCTACCAGCGACGACGTGACGCGGATGGGCGAATTAGGCACCAGGTCGGGAATGTTGCCGAAGAGGAACTCTTTCTGGGCCCCATTGCCAAAGACTTCACCCACCCAGTTGCGGCCCGAGCCCGAGCCACTGGAGCTGGCCTTGTGCATCAGGTTCAGCAGGTCGTGCTCGTAAAAGTCGCGGTAGGTGAACGCGTTGATGGTAGGCGTGGAGGCGGTGGCGGCGGGCGCCGCGGCGGTGGGCACCCGGCGCCCGGCCGTGTTATTCACCGTCACGAAGTAGTAAGTCGTGTCGGTGTAAATGTTGTTGCGGTGCCGGAATACGCCGCCCTGGGCCTCCCAGGTGTGGGCGCCGGGCGAGTAAAACAGAAAGTACTCGTTGTCGTCGAACACGTTGTCGCCGTTGCCCACCAGCAGCACGTTGTTTTCGGCCAGGTCATCGGGGCGCGGCACGGCATTGGCCTGGGGCAGTATGCCCATGGAGTTGCCGTACACGTGGAGGTTGTTGGGGTTGATGCCTTGCAGGTCTTTGCGGCCCAGAATGCGCAGCAATGCTTCCTTGTCGAGCTTGTAGATGCCGCTTTCGGCCACGCCCATCTTGTACCAGTCGCCGGTGGCCAGCACCGAATGCGAAGCGTGCGGGCGGTTGGCCGTTGAGCCGCGGGCCGAGATTGGGCTGGCGTTGGGCGAGTAGCGGTAGTCGAACGACATCAGGCGCTCGGGCTGTCCGGTTTGGGGGTTGCGGCGCACGGGGCGCAGGCTCAGGTGCGATACCACCCGCTTCATCTCAGTGCCGGAACTGAGCTTGGGCTCTGGCCCGGCCGGCAGTCGGGCGGCATCAAACAGCTTGGCGTCGGCCGCCGAAAAGGGCTCATACACCATATTCACCAGCTCGCCCGCGCCTACCTCGCCGTTCAGCCGCAAGCTAAACCAGCCAACCTGGTCGTCCAGGGCCTGGTGCGCTTCATCGAACGTAGGCACTTTCTGCTTGCGGGAGTTCAGCGTGGGCACTTCCGCGTAGCCGCCCCACTTGATAACGCCGTGGGCCGTGGCCTCCCCGCCCGATTGGGCCGCTATGGGGGTGGCCGCGCCTAGTATCAATCCCGCAAACGCAACGCAGAGAAAAATTAGACGCATAGACGCATTACATGTTAAATACCATCCCGCCTGCACGGCGGGCGCCTGGTCGTGCGCTAGCAACAGCACCGACGAGCATCAGGTTCACCCGGTATTTGCCGCTTAACTACCAAACAATCTATTTATTGTAGCCAAGGGGCAATTTACTAGCGGGCCGCCGTCTTTGGCACTGAGAGCAGGACGTAGAGCAAGACCACAAGGGGCACAGCCGCAGCCTTCAGCACCAGCACCAAGGCGGCCGCCAGCATTAAAAATAGAAAGCGGCGGCGATTATCAGCCCAGCGCAAGTTCTTAAACTTCAGGGCAAAGAGCGGAAGCTCAGCGACCAAGAGGCCCGAGAGCAGCGCCGTAAGGCCCAGCAACAGCCCCGGATGCAGGATGATGGGCGTGAGCCCGAACTGGTCATACGCCAGGATAAGGGGCAGCGAGGCCACTACCAGCGTGCAGGCTGGGGTAGGCAGCCCAATAAAGGAAGTGGTTTGCCGGGTGTCGTTGTTGAACTTGGCCAGGCGCAGCGCCGAGAAGATGCTCACGGCAAAGCCAAAGTACGGCACCCACACCGGCAGGCCGTCTGCACTGATGCCCCGGGCCAGTAGCTGGAAGAAAATAGCGCCCGGCACCACCCCAAACGACACCATATCGGCCAAGGAGTCAAGGTCTTTGCCAATGGCCGACGACACGCGCAGCGCCCGGGCCACGAGGCCGTCGGCAAAATCGGCGGCGGCGGCAGCGGCCACAAACCAGGCGCCCAATTCTAGCCGGCCGGCAAAAATGCTGGTGAGCGCCAGGCAGCCGCACAACAGGTTGAGGCAGGTAATGGCGTTAGGAAGGTGTCGTTTCAAGGGGGTGCGGGGTGTGGTAATGAGCAAAGGAAGCATCCGGCCGTCCGGCTGAGCTTAACCCGGCTTCTCTACCGCGAGAGGCTCTGGTAAGTTGCGCCGTAAAGATGCCTGGCTGGCGCCGGCTGCCAAGCGAGCAAGCTCGGCAGGACAGGGAAGGGCGGTTAGCCCAATTTTTCCAGTTTGCTTAATTCAGAAAGGGGTTTTCGCGCCGCTCCTCCCCGATGGTGGTGGCCGGGCCGTGCCCGGGGTACACCACGGTGGCATCGGGCAGGGTCATCAGCTCAGTTTCGATGCTGTGCAGCAGCTCGGCGTGGTTGCCGCCGGGCAAATCGGTGCGGCCAATGCTGCGCTGAAACAGCACGTCGCCGCCGATAACGGTGGCCGTGGGCTCGTGGTAAAACACCACGTGGCCCGGCGCATGGCCCGGCGCAAAGCGCACTTCCAGCTCCGTTTCGCCGATGCGAACGGGCTGGCCGGCCACCAGCTCGCCGGTGGGCTCGGCGGGCTGGTACTGCGGAAAGCCGTAGTTGGCCGCGTAAGTAGACACGGCGCGCAGCGTGGCCAGGTCGAGCCGGTGTAGCAGGAAAGGGGTACCCGGCCAGGTAGTCAGCACAAATTGGTTGCCGAGGACGTGGTCGATGTGGGCGTGGGTATTCAGCAGCAGTACTACCTGTAAGCCATTGCTTTCAATATACTCCCGGAGCGCCTGCTGCTCGGCGGGTGCGTAGCAGCCGGGGTCCACGATGGCGCACTGCCGCGTGGCTTCGTCTATCAGCAGGTAGGTATTTTCGGAAAAAGCGTTGAAAGTAAATCCGGCGACGGTCATGCGAAATTGGAGTCTCTGAGCAATGCGGCAAGGTACGACGCTAGGTTTAATGAGGAAGTTCGGGCACTTTAGCTCAATTCCTCATTCTTCACTATTAATTCTTCATTAAGCGCACCATTCCTTACCTTTCCGGCCATGACAGTCTGCGATTTTCTGGTAGTGGGCCACGGCATTGCGGGCGCCACCTTGGCCTACGTGCTACGCCAGCGCGGCCACCACGTGCTGGTGTATGACCCCGGCCAGGACAACTCGGCCTCGAACGTGGCGGCCGGCCTCATGAACCCGGTAGCCGGCAAGCGCTTCGCCCTTTCGTGGCGGGCGGCCGAGCTGCTGCCCTACGCGGCCACCTTCTATCGGGAGCTGGAGCAGCGCTACGGCCAGCCTTTCTTCACCGAAACGCCCATCCTCAAGCTGTTTGCCTCGCTGGAGGAGCAGAACGCCGTGCTGGCCCGCAGCGCCGACCACCCCTGGGGCGATTTCGTGGCCGGCCTGGCCACCACCGACCCCAATTTGCCGGGCGTGCACGCCCCGTTTGGGGGCGCGTGGCTGCGGCACGGCGGGCACGTGGCCGTGCGCGAACTGCTGGCTGCCCTGGCCGCCGAAGGTGCCCGCGACGGCTGGCTTAGGCGCGAAACTTTTGACTGGAACCGCCTCGTTACCGATGCCGCCGGCGCTACTTACGCCGGCCAGGTGCGAGCGCGCCAGGTTATCTGCTGCGAAGGAGCGGCGGCCGTGCGCAACCCGTATTTCGGCTGGCTGCCCCTCACCCCCAACCAGGGGGAGGTGCTCGACGTGGAATGCGCGGGCCTGAGCACGGCTCAGGTGCTTAATCGGGGTGCCTACGTGGTGCCGGTAGGCCCGGCGCAGTTTCGGGTAGGCGCGACGTACCGCTGGCCGCCTTTTGCCGAAGGCATCACCGCCGTAGCGCGCGAAGAACTGGCGGCCCGGCTCACCGTGATTACCGACCTGCCCTTTGCGGTGGTGCGGCAGCAGGCCGGCGTGCGGCCGGCCGTGCGCGACCGCCGCCCCCTGCTGGGCCCGCACCCCACGGTGCCGTCGTTAAGCTTTTGCGGCGGCTACGGGTCCAAGGGCGTGATGCTGGCCCCGCGGCTGGCCCAACTGCTGGCCGATTGGCTGGAAGGGCACGGCGAAATTTGGCTGGATGCGGGCTTGGAGCGGTACCACGCGCTGCTGCCAGCCAGCGTAATTTGAGTATAATTGAGAATAGTGCTGCTGGGGTTATTCCTGGTTTGAACAACGGAAATGGGGCCCGGCAACAATTCCGCGTTAAATGCCTTTACTTCAGCTCAACTCGGCCATTCAGCCATCGACTGAATCTTGGGCTGAATCCCACAAAAATTTTAGCGATTTAGCGGACTAATTTTCGCCTTTGCTCGTTGTTTCTCTTATGAATATTCTACTATCCGCGAAGCGCACGCTGGGCATACTGGTGCTGCTGCCGTTGCTGCTCACTACTACGGCCCGGGCCCAGACGGCGCAGGAGCCGTTTGGGCGGGTGCGCATTCAGTACAAGCCGTTTCGCTGGCAGCAGCTCAGCACCCAGAACTTCAATGTGATGTACTACGAAGGCGGCGAGGCCAGTGCCCGCCGGGCGGCCGAGTACGCGGAGAAGGAGCTGCAGCGCATCACGGCGCTCATCGGCTACTACCCCTACTCCAAAACCACCCTGCTGTTTTACAACTCAGTGGGCGACCTGCGCCAGAGCAACATCGGCCTGACGGCCACCCAGCAGCAGGTGAATGGCGGCGAGACCCCGCTGGCCCGCATGAGCAAGGTCCAGATTGCCTTCACCGGCCAGGAAACCGAGTTTAAGCGCGAGCTGAGCACCCAGATAACCGAGGTGCTGCTCAACGACATGATGTACGGCGGCTCGCTGAAGGAAGTGCTGCAAAGCAGCTACCTGCTGCAGCTGCCCAACTGGTTTATTTCGGGTGCTTCGGCCTACGCCGCCGAGGGCTGGAGCGTAGACATGGACGGTTTCATGCGCGACATGAGCAAGCAGTACCCCACCGGCACCCGCACGGCCCCGTACTTTTTGCGCAACCACACCCTGGCCGGCCAGAGCATCTGGAACTACGTGGCCGAGCGCTACGGCTACACCACCATCCAGAACATCCTCAACCTGACGCGCATCACCCGCGACGTGGAAGTGGGCATCAGCTCGTCGCTGAACGTGCCCTACAAGGTGTTTCTGAAGGATTGGCTCACCTACTACCGCGAGCTCAACGGCCAGCCCGTGGCCACGCTGGTGGAGCCGGACCAGAAATTCCGGCAGAGCGACCGCAACCGCCATGCCGACGTGTTCTCGCAGCCCATCATCAGCCCCAACGGCCAGATGGTGGCCTATGCCCAGAACGAGCAGGGCCGTTACCGCGTGATGGCCATGAACCGCGATGGCAGCCACCGCCGGATATTGAGCCGCGGCGGCCACAAAACCCCCGACCAGCAAATCGAAACCCGCCTGCCTGCCTTGGCCTGGCGCGGCAACTCGCAAGTGGCCGTGGCCGAAATGAGCCGCGGCGAGATGGCGCTGCACCTTCGCGATGCCGACGGCCGCGGGCTGGTGCGCCGGGTGCGCGAGGCCATAAGCTTTTCGCGGCCCGCTTCGCTGTTTGGGGCCTACGACCAAGTCCTGAGCATGAGCTACGCGCCCGATGGCAAAGCCTTGGTGTTTAGCGCAGTGCGCAACGGCCAGAACGATATTTACCTGCTGCGGGCCGGCAGCCGCAAGGCCGAGCAGCTCACCAACGACTTGTTTGATGACGTGCAGCCGGTGTTTTTGCCCGGGGGGCAAGGGCTGGTGTTCAGCTCCAACCGCTACCTCGATTCGGCGGGCCGCGCCCACACCGCCACTTTCCAGAACGTGGTGAACAACTACGACCTGTTTGTGTACCACCTCGACGGGCGCGCCACGCCGGTGGAAACGCTGGTGAGCACCATTTCGAACGAGACGCGGCCCCGGGCCATTTCCGATGACGAAGTGCTGTACCTGGGCGAGGAAAGCGGCGTGCGGCAGCTGTACCGCTACTCGCTGAAAACCAAGGAGCGCACGCTCCTGACCAAGTGGCTGCCCAACACCCAAGACTTTGATTACAGCGCGCTGACCTCGGCCCTGGTGTTTGTGGCGCCGGCGCAGGCCCGCGACATCTTGTACGTCTACCCCACCTTCCCGCTGCCCGCGGCGCTGCCCCTTACTAAAACCGCCCGGCAGCAAACCCTGGAAGACCGGTCGGCCCCGCCCCGCGCGGCCGCGCCCAAACCCGCTCCAATTCCAGTCCAGGCCCCAGCGCCGGTTTCGGCGGCCGCCGCACCGGCCGATACCACGGCTCCTGCCCCACCGGTTACTCCAGCCGACTCGGCCGCCACCCCGCCCGCCGCTCCGGCCCCGCGCAAGAAGGCCAGCGAAACCGTGAACACCAGCGACTACCAGTTTGAGGAAGACGAGCCAGCCCAACCCACTCAGTCCAGACGGCGGCGCACGGCGCCCACTGCAGCCGTCGCCACAGCCCAACCTCAGGCCGAGGTGCCGACCCTCACGGGCCCGTTCCGGTACGATACCCGCTTCATGGCCGACAACGTTTCGACCTCGCTGTACGTGGACCCACTGCTTGGGCTGGGCCTGCAGTTCAAAGCCGCGCTGACCGACGTGCTGGAAAACCAGCGCATCGACGCCAGCTTGTTTGGCTTGTTTGATTTGCGCACCAGCAACATTCGCGCGTCCTACACCAACCTCACCCATCGCTACGACTGGGGCGTGGCCTACCAAAAGCAGGCCTATTTCTTTGACATCAACAGCGGCCGCTACCGCTACGGCCGCCACGAAATAGCGCCCACCATTGCCTATCCCCTCACGCACAACCTAAGCGTGCGCGGCGGCCCCCGCTACGTCAACATCTCCCGGACGCTGCTCGGCGACGTATCGACTGAAAGCGACCAGAACACGAACTACCTGGGCTATAACGGCGAAATCGTGTTCGACAACAGCATTGCCACGGGGGTCAACATGGTGTCGGGCACCCGCCTTAAGGCCAGCGTGCTGAACCACACCAACATCAACGACAAGGGCCTGAGCTTCGGCAAGTTCGTGGTGGACCTGCGGCACTACCAGAAAATCAGCCGCTCCATTGTGTGGGCCAACCGCGCCAGCTATGGCCAGTTTTTCGGGCGCCGGCCCCAGATATTCCGACTCGGCGGCATGGACGACTGGCTGAACGCCGCCTACCAGGACGGCACCCGCTTCATTCCGAACTACTCGGCACCGGACCAGGTCTTCAACCAGGAGTTCGTGACCAACCTGCGCGGCTTCGACTACAGCGCCCGCAGCGGCCCGCGCTACGTACTGTTCAATAGCGAGCTGCGCATTCCCATCGTGCAGTACTTTGCCCGGAAGCCCATCTATTCGGGCTTCTTCCGCAACCTGCAGCTCACCGGCTTTGCCGATGCCGGCACGGCGTATTCGGGTACCAACCCCTTCGGCACCGACAACTCGGCCAACACCGAGCAGGTGGTTCCGGCCGGCGGCTACTTCTCGGCCACGGTCATCAACTTCCGCAACCCCTTCCTTATCGGCTACGGGGTGGGCGCCCGCACCACGCTGCTGGGCTTCTACGGCAAGGTAGACGTGGCCTGGGGCCAGGAAGACTATGTTACCCACGGCCCGAAGTTTTACTTCTCGCTCGGCTACGACTTCTAATCCCAGCGGCGCATAAGCAGAAGGTCCGGCTCAACTCAGCCGGACCTTCTTTTTTGCCCTTGGTTTTTCATCCGTTCCGGGCGGGTTCGGTCGTATCTTTGCGGCCCGAAACTGAAACGCTGCCCGTGCCCCTGCTCCACGAAATTTCCACCTTGCTAGCCAAAGACTTCCGCCTCGAATGGCGGCAGCGCGCGGCCCTGGGGGGACTGTTGCTGTACGTGGGCAGCACGGTGTTTGTGTGCTTTCTGAGTTTTAGTTTGCGCGGCGGGCAGCCTCCGGCGCCGGCCTGGAATGCGCTGCTCTGGGTTATCCTGTTGTTTGCGGCTATCAATGCCGTGGCCAAGGGCTTCATGCAGGAAAGCCCCGGCCAGCGCCTCTACTACTATACGCTGGTGCGGCCCCAGGCCATTATTCTGGCCAAGATGCTCTACAACGCGCTGCTGCTGGGCGGAGTGGCGCTGCTGGGCTTGTTCCTCTACACGGTGTTTCTGGGCAATCCCATTCAGGATGCGCCGCTGTTTGTGGGCAACCTGCTGCTGGGGGCGGTGGGGTTTGCCACCACACTTACGCTGGTGTCGGGCATTGCGGCCAAAGCTGGCGGCAACGGGGCTACGCTCATGGCCGTGCTGGGCTTCCCGATAATGGTGCCCATGCTGCTGCTGCTCATCAAAGTGAGCAAAAACGCCCTCGACGGCCTCGACCATAGCGTGAGCCAGCAGTCGCTGCTCACGCTGCTGGCCCTGAACATGCTGGTGGGGGCCGTGTCTTATTTGTTGTTTCCGTATTTGTGGAGGGGTTAATTATGAAATTTACCTGGTGGAAAGTCCTGACCGTCATTCTGCTGCTGTATTCAGCGGTGGCGGGCTTCCTGCTGCCCGTGCCGCGGCTGGCCATTGTGAATGAGAGCATTCGCAACCTGTATTTCCACGTGCCCATGTGGTTTGCCATGATGGTAATTCTGGGCACGTCGGTATTCCGCTCCATGCAGTACCTGCGCAATCCGTCGGCCCGGCTCGACATTCTGAGCCACGAAGCGGCCAAGAGCGGCATCGTGCTGGGCATCCTGGGCCTGGCCACCGGCAGCCTGTGGGCCAAGTACACCTGGGGCGCCTGGTGGACGCCCGACCCGCGCCTAAACGCCGCCGCCGTGGCCCTGCTCATCTACGGGGCCTACCTGGTGCTGCGCGGCTCCTTTCGCGACGAGCAGCAGCGGGCCCGCGTGTCGGCCATCTACAATATTTTCGCCTTCGCGGCGGCCATTCCCCTGCTGTTTATCCTGCCCCGCATTTCGGGCAACAGCCTGCACCCCGGCCAGACCGGCAACCCGGGCTTCAACAAGTACGACCTCGACAGCACCATGCGCATGGTGTTTTACCCCGCCGTTATCGGCTGGATTCTCTTTGCCTTCTGGATGACCCAAGTGAGCAGCCGGCTGGCGTTTTTGCAATTGAAACTCGATGAAAAATAACCTCCTGGCTCGCCTCGCTGGCGCGCTTTGCCTGCTGCAGTTCCTGTTGTTTACTTCCCACGCGGCTCTGGCCCAAGCGACTGATGCCCCCGAAATGGCCGATGGCCTGCGGGCGAGCGGCAAAATCTACGTGGTGGTAGCCGCCGTAGTCATTATCGTCGCTGGCTTGTTATTCTACCTGATATCGCTCGACCGCAAAGTGAGCAAACTGGAGCAGGAAATAAAAAAATAGCCGGGCACCCAACCCGCTTCTTAGCTGTTACCCCCGGGCAACGGAACAGCCGGTTACCGATTACAAACCCCGGGGCATCCGCCAAATCAGTGATATGAAGAAGTCGCACATTTTCGTCATGGCCATTATTGCGGTGGCCGCCGCCATCATCCTCAGCACCACCGCCGATGCCAGCGTGTACGTGGGCTTCGGCGAGGCCCGGCAGCGGGCCGCCGAGGGCAACACCACCAAAGTGCACGTGGTGGGCAAGCTCCTGCGTGACAGCCAGAAGCGCCCTATTGGGCTGGAATATGACCCCATGACGGACCCCAACTACTTCGCCTTCACGCTGGTAGACACCAACCGCGTGGCCCAACGCGTGGTGTACAACAACCCCAAGCCCCAGGACTTCGATGCGTCCGAGCAGGTCGTGATTACCGGCAGCATGAAGGGCCAGGTTTTCATGGCCGATAACATCCTGCTCAAGTGCCCCAGCAAGTACGTGAAGAAGGATTTGAAGGGGGCCACGGCTTCGGCTAAGTAATAGTTGGTCGGCGCGCACTTGATAAGGCGGAGGGTTTCCGAAACGATATTTCGCTTCCGAGTCTGCGCGCTTTTCCAGTTGCTGCTGCTTGTTGGGCTAATCCTGCCGGCCGCGGCTCAGGTAGCCAACGACAACATCGAAAACCGAAGGGTGCTCCAGCCGGAAGCAACCATCACTTCCAACACCACCGATTGCACGGTGCAGCGCAGCTGCGTGGACGAGCGCCTGACCGGCAAATGCATCGAGTACCACAACGACCAGTGGTTTGAATTCACGCCGCGTGTTTCGGGCCGTTATTTCGTGAACATCGGCGGACAGCAGTGCCGCGACGTGCGCGGCGTGCAATTAGTAGTACTTACCGGCACCCCGTGCCAACCCGCCACTTATCGCATCTTGAGTTGCACTTCGCTCGGCACCCAGGACGACATGTTTGTAACGCTGGATTCGCTTCGCGCCGGCCAGCGCTATTTGCTCAATGTAGATGGCTACCTGAAGGACTTCTGCCAGTTTCGGCTGCAAGTGAGCGGGCGGGCAGTGGGCGTGCCGGCGGTGCCGCCCCCTTCGCTGGCCGGGGCGCTGCCAGGCACCAACCGCGTCATTCACCTCGAATGGACTCTGCCCGACTCCCTAGCGGCATCGCCCCGCTGCCGGGTACTGCGCCGCGAGCTGCGGGAGTTTCGCAGCACCGAGCGGGCTAGTGTGCCGGTCTCCCGCAACACCCTGGGCGGCCAGCCGGCCACCTATGCGGCCACCGACACCCTACCCCGCCCCGGCTACTACCTCTATCAGATAGTGGCCGACGCCGGGCCCGATGGCCAGCCGCCGGTGCTGCTGCGGCAACAGTGGGTGTCGTTTAGCCAGCTCAACCCGCTGCTGGACCAGCCGCCGCAGGTGCCGCACGTGGTGCTCCCGCTGGGCAAGTACCCGCGCAACGCCAAGCTCTCGGTGGTGATTTCCAACCCTGCAAATGGGCAAGTATTGTTAGCTCAACAACTCGTTCACCAGCCCACCAACAACCGCCAGGGCTGGCTGCCCACCAGCAAGTGGCAGGATGCCGGAATAGAAAAAATTGCGGTCGAAATCACTTGTCACCCGCCGCGCGGTCACTTTTTCACCGACCGGCTGTTATTAGCCCTGCCACCCCAAGCGTCGCTGCGGTAAATTTGCCCGATATTCTTACCATATGAACTTATTAATAGGAAACATTGGCCACCTCAGCGTCATCATCGCCTTCGCGGCGGCGCTGGTGGCAGCCTACAGTTACTTCCAGGCCTCACGGGGCCGGGCCTTGGGCGAAACCGACGCCAGCTGGCTGCGCATTGCGCGCGGCGCCTTTTTTGTGCACGGGGCGGCCGTGCTGTCGGTGGTGGTGTGCTTGTTCAACATCATCCACGCCCACCGCTACGAGTACTACTATGCCTGGAGCCACAGCTCCAACCACCTGCCGGTGCAGTACATGATTTCCTGCTTCTGGGAAGGCCAGGAAGGCAGCTTCCTACTCTGGATTTTCTGGCATGTAGTGCTGGGCGCATTCATCATCCGCTACAACCGCAAGTGGGAGGCGCCAGTGATGGCCGTGTTCAGCGGCGTGCAGCTGTTTCTGGTGAGCATGATTCTGGGCGTGGTGCTGGGCGGCGTGAAAGTGGGCTCGTCGCCGTTTATCCTGCTGCGCGACTTCCTCACCGACCTGCCGGTGTTTAAGATGAACCCCGACTTCGTGCCCAAAGACGGCACCGGCCTCAATGCCCTGCTGCAGAACTACTGGATGGTGATTCACCCGCCCACGCTGTTTCTGGGCTTTGCACTCACCCTGGTGCCGTTTGCCTTTGCCATTGCCGGCCTTTGGAAAAAAGAACTGACCGCCTGGGTAAAACCGGCGCTGCCGTGGACGCTCATCGGCGGAGGCGTGTTGGGCGTGGGCGTGGTAATGGGCGCCTACTGGGCCTACGAAACCCTGAACTTCGGCGGCTACTGGAACTGGGACCCGGTAGAAAATGCCGTGTACATCCCCTGGCTGGTGCTGGTGGCCTCGTTGCACGGCATGGTGCTCTGGCAGAAGCGCCGCCTCGGCCTGCGCACTTCGTTTGCGCTGGTGGTGGCCACGTTTATTTTGATTTTGTACGCCACCTTCCTCACCCGTAGCGGTGTATTGGGCAATGCCTCGGTGCACTCCTTTACGGACCTGGGCTTGTCGGGCCAGCTGCTGATTTACCTGGGCGCGTTTACGGTGCTGGCCGTGGCATTGCTGGTGTGGCGCTGGAAGGAAATCCCGGTTTCGGAGAAAGAGCTCAACGCCTACAACCCCGAGCTGTGGGTATTTGTGGGTGCTACGGTGCTGTGCCTGGGTGCTTTCCAGGTATTGTTTACCACCAGCATCCCGGTTTATAATGCCTTGATGGGCCTGATTGGCATCAAAACCAACGTGGCCCTGCCCGCCGACCAGATTGCCCACTACTCCAAGATGCAGCTCTGGATGGGCGTGTTTGTGGCGCTGCTCTCCGGCCTGGCCCAAATCATGTGGTGGCAGCGCAACGACAAGACCACCCTGGTCAACTCCCTGACCGCGCCCTCGCTGCTGTCCCTGTTGGGCACGGCGCTGGTGGTGCTGCTGGTGCGCTACAATAGCCTCACGATTTCGCCGGCTTACGTGGTGCTCGTCTTGGCAGGCTTGTTTGGGGTGTTGGCCAATTTCGGCACCATCTTCACGCTGCTGCGGCGCGGGGTGCGGCTCTCGGGCGGAGCGGTGGCCCACCTGGGCATTGCCCTGATGCTGCTGGGCATCCTGGCTTCGTCGGGCTACTCAAAAATCATTTCGCGCAACGTTTCGGGCCTGCTCTACTCACGGGAATTCACGGAAGAGCTTAATCGCGACAACGTGCTGCTGTGGCGCAACGAGACCGCGCCCATGCACGGCTACGAGCTGACTTATACCGGCCAGTATTTTGACGTGCCCGGCGTGCCCGGCTACGTGGATAAGCAGTTCCTGTTCCGCACCGACGACGACTACCGCGCCATTGCCCGCGCGCCCATCGCCAGCGAAGGCAAGACCTACTACAAGACCGGCGACACGCTCGACATCCTGCCCGAAAACACCTACTACCGCATCACTTACAAAGACCAGAAGTCGGGCGAGCAGTTTGTGCTGTACCCCCGGGCGCAGGTGAATGAGGAAATGGGCGGCCTGCTGGCTTCGCCGGCCATCAAGAAGTTCTGGGGCCACGACATCTACTCGCACATCAGCTCCGTGCTCGACCCGCGCAAGGAAAAGACCTGGAGCGAGGCCAAGGAGCACATCCTAAGCGTCGGCGACACGATTTTCCTGAACGACTACTTCGCGGTGTTCCGGGCCATTGAGCCAGCCCACGAAACCGCCGGCTTGAACCTGCAAAAAGGCGACCTCGCCTTGCAGGCCGACATGATTGTGTCGGGTGAGAAGCGCCAGTACCACGCCCACCCGGTGTTTGTGGTGCGCAACCGCATGGTGGGCCGCGTGCCCGACGAGGTGGAAGACCTCGGCGTGCGCCTGAGCCTGAACGCCATTGACCCCACGGCCGGCAAGTTCACGTTTGCCGTGAGCACCACGCAGAAAGACTATGTCATCCTGAAGGCCATGGAGAAGCCCTTCATCAACCTACTGTGGAGCGGCACGCTGCTCATGGCCCTCGGGTTCGGCCTGAGCCTGCGTCAGCGCGGACGCAAAGACACCCCCGTGGAGCCTACAACGGATGCACAAAGCCAGCCGAGCAACCGGAATACGCGGCCGCAGCCCGCGGTGGGCTAGGTTTTCCTCGCGGCTTGGCCCAGCAGAACCTCACCCCCGGCCCCTCTCCCCAGGAGAGGGGAGCCACAGCGGCTCAAGCTTTAGCTCAACTGCTAATAACAGAAAGCCCCAGCTCAATATTGAGCTGGGGCTTTTTCATTCGAAGGCGTCAGGCTCCCCTCTCCTGGGGAGAGGAGCTTAGGGTGAGGTTCTGCCGGGCCGGCATTCTCCTCTCAACAAAAAAGGGCCGCCCACAGACTGGACGGCCCTTTCATCAACAAAGTGAAAGCCTACTTCACAATGGAAATCTGCTGCATGGTGTACTCTTCACCATTACGCACCTTGATGTTGTAAATGCCCGGAGCCAGCGACGACAGGTTCACTTCACTGCGGAAGTTGTCTTTCGCTGTGCCCGTGTACACGCGTTGGCCCAACATGTTGGTAACCTCCACGCCTAAAGCCTTCTTGACGTTGGCGCCGTGAATTTCCAGGTTGAATATCCCGGAAATCGAAGGATTGGGGAACACGCTGATGGCGCGCTTCAACGCCTCCGACGTAGCCAGGGGGCTGGCCGATATCACTACATCGTCGACCGCTAGGAAGCCCTGGCTGGCGCCGCTGATAGCATGGAAGCCAATGTAATACGTACCCGTAGTGGGCGTGATGTCGAGCACGGCGGGGGTGCTGGCGTTGTTGGCTACGGTGTAGGCCGTGTTGGTAATGGCGTTGTTGGTAAAAATGGTGGTGGTCTGCCCGGCTGGGGTGGCGGCGGTGCCGTATTTCACCTCCAGGCGCTCGGTGTAGCCACCCGTGGCCACACGGTAGTAGAACGACAAGCGGTAGCTCTGCCCCGTGGCCAGGGCCAAAGCCGGCGTGTAGAACCAGTCGTTGGCGCCCACGGTAATGTCGGCGTCGTTGTAGACGTACACCATTGCATTCGGGGCGGAGCGGGCGACGCTGGTTGAGCTGAGGGCGGCTGGCACGGTGCCGCGCGCCTGCCAGGTATAGCCGTCGTTGTTCGCATCGGCTACAGTGATGCCGCAGGGCAAGGTTTGGCCCGTGGCCACCACGTCAAAGCTTTGCGTGTAGGGGAACGTGCTGATGGTGGGCGCGGTGCAGGCCGTGGTGGCCCGCACGGGCCCGGCCAGGTTACTCTGGTCGGTGGCGCTGCAAATGGTGCGCACGTAAAAATCGTAGGTGTTACCGGCGGCGAGGCCCGTCAGGGTGTAAGTGGTGCCGGTGAAGGTGGCCGATGTGCTGCTCGTAGTGCCGGGCGTGAAGCCTTGCGGGCCATACACAATCTGGTAGCCGGTGGCGCCAGCCGCGGCGGTAAACGAGAACGATACCGACGTGGCCGTGCTGCCCGTGATGGCCAAAGCCGTGGGCACGGGGCAGGTAGCGGGAGCCGACAATTCTGCCTCCAGCATGTAGCGGGCGTCGTTTACGGCGCCATCTTGTGGCGCGCCTGGCGTCGTGATGTTCGCGATGAAGAAGGTACCCGTCCGGGCGGGCGTTTCGGCCTGGTAGGCCATCGGGAATACCGCATCGGCGGCAGTGCCCACGGGCAATACCTGCGCCAGGCCCACCAGGAAGTCGCCCGCGGGCACGTTGGCCGACAGGTTGAAGGTGTGGAGCTGGCCCAGGTCGGCCGCCGTCAGCACGTAGTCGGGAGAGCGGGCTATCAATGCGCCGGTGGTGGCATTTACCACCACGCCATACACGGTGGTGGTGCGCTGGCCGTTGGCCGCATTGGGCAGCAGGTCGGTGTCGTTGCCAATCACGGCCCGCACGGCCGTCACGTCGCGCGCAGCATTCACGGTGAACTTGCCGCAGAACGCCAACGTGCGGGCCGCCGTGTTCGGCGTGAAACCGAAGCTACTAACCGCGGGCACTCCCGGGGTGATGAACGAGAACCGCGTGGCACTGGTCGCCATTTGTTGGGCTACCAAGTTGTTGGCGTTGTTGTCGTCGTTGGGCACTGAGACCGTTACGGTGTTGGCGCCCACGTTATTGAGCGTAATGCCGGTGAAGTTTATCAGCGCCGTACCGCCCACGCCCACCGAAGTCAGCGTTTGGGTTTGCGTCACGGTATTGGCTCCGGTGATGGTGAGGGTCACGGTCACGTTGTTGAGGGCGGCCGCGCCACTGTTGCGCACCACGGCGCGCAGCGCCACGGGGTTGCCCACCGGCACGGCAATGGAGCCGTAGCCCTGAATCTCGGCCACCGCCAGGTCGTTGTTGGAGGGCGCGGCCGTCACGGCTTCCAGCATGTAGCGGGCGTTGTCGCCCGTGTTATCGTTCGGTGGGCCCGTAGCTGACACGCCGGCGCTGAAGAACAAACCCGGGCGGGCGGGTACTTCCGTCTGAAAAGCCATAGGGAAGACGGCATCGGTAGCGGTGCCGGCGGGCACTACCTGCGCCAGGCCCACCAGAAAATCACCGGCCGGCACCGTAGTGGGCGCCACCAACGTGAAGGTGTGGAGCTGGCCAATGTCGGCCGAGGTCAGCACATAATCGGGAGAGCGGCCGAGGACGTCGCCCGTCGTGGCGTTGATTACCACGCCGAACACCGTGGTGGTGCGCTGGCCGTTGCCCGCGTTAGGCGCCAGGTCGGGGTCGTTGCCAATTATGGCCCGCACCGCCGTTACAGCCCTGGCCGCGTTCACGGTGAATTTGGCGCAGAAGGCACTCGTGAACCCCGAAGCAGCCGGCGAGAATCCGTAGCTGTTGGATTGGGGGACGCCGGGCGCAATAAAGGAGAACGTCGACGCGCTGGTCTCCATCGTCTGCGACACGGAATTGTTGGCGTTGTTGCCATCGCTCGCCACCGAAATGGTCACCGTATTGGTGCCCACGTTGGGCAGCGAAATGCCCGTGAACGTAGCCAGACCCGTGGCATTCAGCGCCAGAGAGGGTACCGTCTGCGTCTGGGTGTATGTATTAGCGCCGCTGATGGTCAGCGTGACGGGGGTGTTGCTCAGGGCCGTAGAGCCCGAGTTGCGCACCACTCCCCGCAGCGAGAATGAATTGCCCACCGGCACGGCAATGGAGCCGTAGCCCTGAATGGCAGACGCCGCGGCGTCGTTGGCCACCTGAACGGAAAAGCTGAAGGTGCGCCCAGGGTCGGGCAGCGGCGTGCCCCCAGCTATCGAGGGCGTGGCGCGGATGTTGAAAGCGTTGGTGGCCGAGGTGTAGGGGCCGGCCTGAAACACCGTGCCGCTCCACGCACTGTTCGACGCCTTGATGGCCGTAATTACCTGAGCGGCCGCGGTGCTGGTGCCTTTCAGCCCAACCACAATGAAGTTGGCGTTGGTTTGATTGCCGGACGGCGTGGCCGTGCCGTACACAAAATCAATGCTGTTGCTCGACTCATAGAGCTTCACCTGGAAGCTGAAGTTGGTAAATTGCTTGTCGATGTTGCCTGCGGCCGTGCTGCTGGCGGCGCGGGTTTTGTCGCTCACGTTTTTCCACTGAATGGTGAGCACCCGGTTGGGGGCCGTGCCGGTGGTGGCCATGCGGTACTCGGGCGTGCCGGTGCCAGCCTCCAGGTCTGTGTTGAACGGGAGCACGAGGTTGGTTTCGGTGGCCGAGTTTAGCGGGCCGCCCGTGGAGGCTTCCTGGGCATAGCTCGAAAAAAACGGCGCGGCCGGAGCCACCGAGCCCAATTTCAAAAAGCCGTTGGTGTTCAGTACAAATTGATTGAATACCGTTCCGCTATAAGTAAACGGGAACGGCAGCGTCTGCACGGCCGAGTTCGAATCGTCAAAGTCGGGCGTGGCGATAACCGTGCCGCTGGTGCCCAGATCGGTGTAGGTACCGGCCTGGTTTAGTACGTTGGCCGCGCTATAGAACTGCGCGTGGGCCGTGGTAGCCCCGCACGCAAGTAGCGCCGCCAAGGCCAGGTGCCGAAGGCGGGCCCTCAGCCCTGGAAGAGTGTACTTGTCTTTCATAAAAGCATTGGAAAAGGATGAATTATAAAGCGCGGGGATAAGGACTCCGGAAAACGGCAGCAGCAGTATGCTATCGAGTACTTTTGAGTGCACAAATTGCTAATTTTTAGCATAACTATCTAGCTCCCGACCCTTATTCGGCAGCTTTGTATCGCTGAAGTGCGGCGAGCCGTCCCAAAATATATTCGCTGCGACATCGGCAACCAAATAACCTCATTTAAATGAGTGGTTTACCTCGCCCACAATTACGAATTGGGCTATTTGGCGCGGGCCGCGTGGCCAGCCAGCTAGCCCCGGCACTGGCCGCCGCCGGCCACCACGTGGTATTTGTCTGGAGCCGCACAGCCCCCACGGCCGAAGCCCTGGCCGCCCAGCTTCCCGGCACCGCGGTCCTGACCACTTTGGCAGCTCCCCTTCCCGCCGCCGATGTCTACCTTCTGGCAGTGCCCGATGCGGCCGTGACGCCGCTGCTGAACAGCATCAGCTGGCCGGCCGGGGCGCTGGTGGCGCATTTGGCGGGCGCCCTGCCGCTCAGCATTTTTGAAAGCCAGCCCACCGTGCGCGGCGGCGTCTTGTACCCGCTGCAAACCTTCAGCCCGGGCCGGGCCATCGACTGGCCCACGGTGCCGCTGTGCATCGAAGCCAACGACCTGACCGCCGAAACCACCCTGCTGGACCTGGCCGGTAGCCTGAGCCAGCACGTGCGGCGCCTCGATTCGGCTCAACGGCTGAAGCTGCACGTGGCCGCCGTGTTTGCCAACAATTTCACCAACCACCTGTTGGGCATTGCCGAGGCCCTCCTGGCCGAAGCCAACCTGCCGTCGGCGTTGCTGGCCCCGCTCGTGCGCGAAACCGTGGACAAAGCCCTGGCCAATCCGCCTTTCTCCGTGCAAACCGGGCCCGCTGCCCGCCAAGATGCGCCGACCCTGGCCGCCCACCAGGCGGCGCTGGCGGCCCACCCGGCGTGGCAGGCCCTGTATGGGCAGCTCACCGCCAGCATTCAAGCCCAACTTTGATGCCGGGACCGGGAGGAGTACCTTTGCGGCGGCTACGGCCGTGTCTTTTTCGCCATTTTTGCTTCTCGTTTTGTCTGTTCCCGCCACCACCATCACCTTCCAACTTAGCGACGGCCAGCCGGCCCAAACCCACGTGGCGGCCCCCGGCGAGTCGGTGCTCGACGTGGCCCTCAACAACGGCATCCAGCTCCAGCACAACTGCGGCGGCGTATGCGGCTGCAGCACCTGCCACGTCTACATCAACTCGGGCGGCGACGACCTGCCCGAAATCAGCGACAAGGAGGAGGACTTTATTGACCGCGCCGAGAACCCGCGCATCAACTCCCGCCTGGCCTGCCAGTGCGTGGTGCAAGCCGGCACGCAGCTGGTCGTGACCATCCCGCCCCAGCATTTCCTGGGCCACTAGATTTCTAATTATGAGGTTTGAATTATGAGGTTTGAGTTGCCCAGGCAGCTCAATCTAGCCTCATTTTCAACTCATAACTCATAATTCAAACCTCATAACTCCAACAGATGAATCATTTCGAGCCGCCCATGCACTGGGCCGACCACGAAGACATTGCCATGGCGCTCTACGAGAAGTTCGGCGATGATTTTACCGAGGCGAAAATTTACCGCATCCGCTTCACCGATTTGATTGAATGGGTGCTGAGTTTGAGCAACTTCAACGGCACCCGCGAGCAGGCTACCGAAGGCCACCTCGAGCAGATTCAGGCCAAGTGGGTGTACGAGTGGCGCGATAACCAATAACGGATGGGGTTAGAACACCGGGCAGCCAACCCGGCGTTGATTTCCCGCGTAAGCTGCCCTGAAGTGAATTAAAAACCCATTTCAGGCATTTCTGCAGCCTTTACCCGGGCAGTTTCTCATCTTTCCATTTTTGTTTTTTTGCATGAAAACCGGCATCATCAAATTTTTCAACGAAGCCAAAGGCTACGGCTTCGTGACCGACGACCAAACGAAGGAAGACTTCTTCGTGCACGTAACCGGCCTGAACGGAGCCACAGTGCAACAAAACGACCGAGTTGAGTTCGAAACCCAGGAAGGCCGCAAAGGCATCAACGCCGTGAACGTGCGCAAAGTCTGAGCTAAATCAATAATAGCGGGGCTACCCGCAGAAAGCTTCTCCCCTCCCGGAGAAGCTTTTTTATTGCGCCCGGCGCCCACTTCCGGCCCAAGGCCGTTCTCTTTCCCCGACCTTTGCAGTCTGCCCCACCTGCCCACCATGACCACGCCCCCGCCCAAGCTGCCGCACCCGGCGCTGCCCCCGTTTCCGGCGGGTGGGCTGGGCTCGGCGTTGCCCACGCTGGTGCGCTGGCCCAATTTGCTCATCATGCTGCTGTGCCTGGCCCTGGTGCGTGCGGGATTGCTGCTGCCCGAGCAGCCGCTGGGCACGGCCCTGCTGGAGCCCCGCTTCTTGGTGCTGGTGCTGGCGGCGCTGCTGGTGGCGGCGGGCGGCTACATCATCAACGACTATTACGACGTTAAAATCGATGCCATCAACCGGCCCGACCGGCTGGTGATTGGGCGCGTGGTGCAGCGGCGCAAAGCCATGCTGGCCCACCTGATACTGAGCGGCACGGGCGTGCTGCTGGCGGGCTGGCTCCACCCCGTGCTGGGGGCCGTAACCTTGGGCACGGCGCTGCTGCTGTGGGGCTACTCGGCGCGGTTCAAGCGGGTGGCGCTGGCCGGCAACGCCAGCATTGCCACGCTCACGGCGGCGCTGGTGCTGCTACCTGAGCTGCAGCTGCAGCTGGCGCGCAACAACAGCCACAGCGTGGTGTGGCCCTACGCCCTGGCCGCGTTTCTGCTCACCATGGTGCGCGAAATTGTGAAGGACGTGGAAGACATGCGCGGCGACGCCCAGCACGGCTGCCGCACCCTGCCGCTGGTGGTGGGCGTGGCCCAAACCAAATGGGTGGCGGGCTTCTTTCTGGGCTGCCTGGCCTTGCTCACGGCGGGGGCCACGGCGCGCCTGTTTGGGAGCGGGCACTGGCCGCTGGGGCTGTGGCTGGTGCTGCTGGTGCTGCTGCCCATGGTGCAGCTGGCGCGCCTGCTCATCCGGGCCGACCGCCGGCGCCACTTCAAGCACCTAAGTGCTTGGTGCAAGGGCATTATGCTGGCGGGCGTGCTGAGCATGGCGCTGGCCGGCGGCATTGGCTAAAGAGATTTTGAGCGTGGCGTGTTGAATCAAAAGGGCCACCCGAGCTGTAGTTGCTTTCTGATACTTATTACTTGAGCCATTGAAAACCTATCGCCACCTCTTCTTCGACCTCGACCACACGCTGTGGGACTTCGAAAAAAACGCGAACGAAACGCTGCGCACGCTATTTGAGCGGCATGATTTTGCGCGCTTTGGCACGTTCACCGTCGAGGAGTTTATCCAGGTCTACAGCGACGTCAACCACGCGCTGTGGCGCCTGTACCAAAACAATAAGATTACCCAAAAGCAACTGCGCGAGGTCCGCTTCGTGCGCACGCTGACCAAACTGGGCGTGCCGGAAGACCAGATTCCGGCCACTATTTCGGCCGAGTTTACCACCATTCTCCCGCAGAAATCGGCGGTATTCCCCTTCACACACGAAGTGCTGGACTACCTCAAGCCCAAGTACCGGCTCCACTTAATCACCAACGGCTTCAACGACATCCAGGACCTCAAGCTGGTTTCGTCGAACCTATCGCACTATTTCGAGGAAGTCATCACCTCCGAGCACAGCGGCCACCTCAAGCCCGACCCGCGCATGTTTCAGCACGCGCTGGAGCGCACGGGCGCCACCGCCGCCGAAAGCCTGATGATAGGCGACAACCTGGAGTGCGACGTGCTGGGCGCCTACAACGCCGGCATCGACCAGGTGTATTTCAACCCCGACAAACGCCGGCACTTCAACCAGATTACCCACGAAATCAGTTGCCTGAGCGAACTGAAGGACATTTTGTAGCCTCCTTATGATACATCTGATTGGCATGTCGGGCCGCCGGGGTAGCGGCAAAGACACCGTGGCGCGCCTGCTGCAGCAACAGCAACCCGCGCGCCTCTGGCAAATCCGCTCTTTCGGCGATTCCATTAAGTCGGTCTGTGCGGCCCTCACGGGCGAGGACGTGGCGCCCTATTACACCCAAAGAGGCAAGGCCCAGTTGGTGCCCACTTTCCAGCGCACCCGGGGCGAAATGCTCCAGCAAGTGGGCCAGGCCCTGCGCGTGTGGGAGCCCATGGTGTGGGTCGATGCCTTTTTTGCCGCGCTGCCGCACGATGCCTGCGTGCTGGTGCCCGACGTGCGCTTTGCCAACGAAGCCGACCCCATCCGGGCCCGCGGCGGCCTGATGCTGCGCATCGAAGGCGACCCGCTCAAGCAGCGCGGCGACGGCACCCGTGACGACAACCACCCCAGCGAAACGGCGATGGATACGTATCAGCACTTTGATTTTACGATTTACAATACCGGCTCTTTCAAGGACCTGGAGCAGCAGGTGAAAGAGTTAACGAAGCAGCTTTAAGATTCGCTTTACCTTTGCCCCCTCCCACTCAAAACTCCATAAACACCTAACCCGCACCTTATGGCCAACGCCTTTTTCAACGTCCCCATCCCGATTAACGAACCCGTGAAAGGCTACGCGCCCGGCTCGAAAGAGCGGCTGGAGCTGCAGCAGCAACTCAAGAGCCTGCGCAATTTGGAGCTGGACATTCCGATGTACATCGGCGGGAAGGAAGTACGGACCGGCAAACTGGAGCGCATCAGCCCACCCCACGACCACCAGCGCACCATTGGCCATTTCCACGCCGGCGACGCCAGCCACGTCACCCTCGCCATTGAGGCCGCCCTGGCTGCCCGCACGGCTTGGGCTGAATTGCCCTGGGAACACCGCGCCGCCGTGTTCCTGAAAGCGGCCGACTTGCTGGCCGGCCCCTACCGCGCCCGCATCAACGCGGCCACCATGCTGGGGCAGAGCAAGAATGCGTTTCAGGCCGAAATCGATGCCGCTTGCGAGCTGATTGACTTCTTCCGGTTCAACGTGTACTACATGCAGGAAATCTACAAGCAGCAGCCCCAGAGCCTGCCCGGCATGTGGAACCGTGTGGAGCACCGCCCGCTGGAAGGCTTCGTGTTTGCCCTCACGCCGTTCAACTTCACGTCCATCGCCGGCAACCTGCCTTCGTCGGCGGCCATGATGGGCAACGTGGTGGTGTGGAAGCCCGCCAACACGCAGATTTACTCGGCCCAGGTGCTGATGGAGCTGTTCAAGGAAGCGGGCGTGCCTGACGGCGTGATTAACCTCGTGTACGTGGACGGCCCCACGGCCGGCGACGTTATTTTCTCGCACCGCGACTTTGCCGGCATTCACTTCACCGGCTCTACGGGCGTGTTCCAGAACATCTGGAAGACCATTGGCCAGAACATTCACCTGTATAAGTCGTACCCGCGCATCGTGGGCGAAACCGGCGGTAAGGACTTTATCCTGGCCCACCACTCGGCTCACCCCAAGGCGGTGGCCGTGGCCATGAGCCGGGGCGCGTTTGAGTACCAGGGCCAGAAATGCTCGGCGGCTTCCCGCGTGTACCTGCCTTCGAACACGGCCGAAGAAATCTTGGGCTACGTGAAAGAAGACCTCGCCTCGTTCAAAATGGGCGACGTGGAGGATTTCGGCAACTTCATCAACGCCGTTATCAGCGAGGTTTCCTTTGATAAGCTCGCCAAATACCTCGACGACGCCAAGGCCGACCCGAACGTGGAAATCATTGCCGGCGGCGGCCACGACAAGTCGAAAGGCTACTTTATTGAGCCGACGGTGATTGTGGCCAAAGACCCCAAGTACGTGACCATGTGCGAGGAGCTATTCGGACCGGTGCTCACGGTACACGTATACGACGAGAACAAGTTTGAAGAGACGCTGGCGCTGGTGGATACCACCTCGCCCTATGCCCTCACCGGTGCCGTGTTTGCCCAGGACCGGTACGCCATCGACCTGGCCTCCAAGCGCCTGATGAATGCGGCCGGAAACTTCTACATCAACGACAAGCCCACCGGCGCCGTGGTCGGTCAGCAGCCTTTCGGTGGAGCCCGCGCCTCCGGCACCAACGACAAAGCCGGCTCGCAGCTCAACCTGATTCGTTGGGTGTCGCCTCGCGCCATCAAGGAAACCTTCGTGCCCGTGACCGATTACCGCTACCCCTTCCTGGGCTCGGAGCCAGCCGAAGACCTGAACCGCGACAAGGGCCTGTAGAACTTTCTATTGGGCTTATTCAAATCAGCTCAACATGCAAAAGCCGCTTCCAGCAATGGAGGCGGCTTTTTGCTTTTAGCAGAAATTTCAACTCAAACCAGCTCAATTAATTCACCGGCCGGCTTTTACTACGCTTCCAAGCCATTTTCCAGCTGCGCCTGAATGGCGCGGATTTCTTTGCTGTCGAGGGGCTTATGAATCAGGCCAACTACCAGGTCGTAGTGCTTGGATTTCTCCAGGTCGGTGAGCGCCAGCGACGACGTGAGGATGTAGATATGGCAGTTGCCGCGCATTTTTTTCTCGTAGGGTGCCAGGGCGTCCAGGAATTCCCAGCCGTTCATTACCGGCATGTTCAGGTCCAGAAACACCACCTGCGGCATCTCTTCTTCTCCTTGCGCCAGCGACTGCAAGGCTGCTTCGGCCGATTCGAACGTGCAAATGGAATTGGAAAAACCTTCGGCTAGCAACAACTGCTCGGTGAGGTAAATCCCGAGCTGGTCGTCGTCAATCAGGTAGGTTTTCATCCGCACGTTGCCTAAAATAAAGTATGAATTCGGTGCCTTCGTTGACCTGACTCCGGACAATAATTTGTCCACCCATGGCCTCCATGTGAGCTTTAACTAAGTACAGCCCAACGCCGCGCCCGGCTTTATCGGTGTGGAATCGCCGGTACAGCTGAAAAATCTCCTCGCTTCCCTTTTCCTGGCTGATGCCCAGCCCGTTGTCGCGCACAGTGATGGTCGTGTCGGCATTGGGCCCGACGGTGGCCGTGATGTCTATACGCAAGGGCCGCTCGTCGGAACGGTACTTGATGGAATTTGACACCAAATTATAGAAGATACTGTGAAAATAAGCCCGGCTGCCGAGTACCCGCAACGTTTCCGGAATATTACTGTGCAGCTCGCCCCCGCACGCCCGCAACGATTCCTGCAGGCCAAGCAGTGCCTCCCGGCACACGGCAGCTACTGCCACCGGCTCGGGCCGGTAGCCTCCTTGCTCGTCGCGAAGCGAAAGGATGTCGTTCACATCGGTTAGCACCTGGTCGAGCTGCAGGAGGCTGGTGCGCAGGTTTTGCACCGATTGGTCAAATACCTCCGATTGTTTGTCGACGCGGCTAAGCAGGTCGCTAAAGCCAAGGGCATTGGCCAGCGGCGCGCGCAGGTTGTGCGACACGATGTAGGTAAATTGCTGTAAGTCCGAGTTTTGCCTGGCCAGCCTTTCGGTGAGTAGCCGCTGCCGCTCTTCGGCCTGCTTGCGGGGCGTAATGTCCTGCATGGCCCCAATCATGCGCAGGGCGTGGCCCGCGGCATCCCGCAGGATGTAGCCCCGGTCCATGACAACGGCCCAGGAACCGTCGGCCCGATGAAACCGGTACTCGTCTTCCCAGAACGAATCCGTGGTTTCGTACACCACCCGCTGCAGGCCCGCCACGGTGCGGTGCGTATCGTCGGGGTGCACGTAATCGGCCCAGCCGCTAAAGGAAACGGGGTTCTGCTTGAGCTGATACCCAAACAGGAATGCAAACCCCTCTCCCCAATACAGCGTGTCCTCCACTACATTCCAGTCATAAACAGCGTCATTGGTGGCTTTCAGCACATACACAAACCGCTCGTTGCTCGCCCGCAAGGCTTCTTCCACCTGCTTCTCCTTGGTCAGGTCGTGCACGACGCCCACCAGTTGGTGGCAGCGGCCGGCCTCGTCGCACACGGGCGTCACGCTCACCTCACCTGTCACCCGGCCGGTCGGGTAGTCCGACGTTTCCTGCCAGACCACCCGTTCCAGTGTGGTCACGGCTTCCTGGTATTTCTGCAACACCAAGGCGAGCGACGGCTCCGGAATTATTGCGTCGACGTAGCTGCCCGCCACCTTTTCGGGCGGAATCCCGGTGGTTCGCTCAAAGGCTTTGTTGGCGAAAATAAAGCGGTAGCGCCCATCGTCCTCCACGTTAAGCACGAACGTAACATCGGCAATGGCATTAAAAATTACGGACAGCTGCTGCTCTCTTTCTACTAAGGCCGCATTTAATGGGGGCTGGTCGGCTAGCGGCCGGGCAATGCCATACACGCCGGCAGTCCGTTCATCGGCGGTGAGCACCGGCAGCAGCTGAAAATCCAGCACCAGCGGCTCGCCGTTGCCCAACACGCTCGCCTGGTAGCTCACCACTTCGCCGGCAGCGGCCCGTGCTAGGTACTGCTGGCCTTGTTCCGCCTCCTCCGGGCTTAGGTAATGCAAAAACGATGTGCCGTGCAGCTGCGCCGCGGGATAGCCCAACAAATGCGCAAAGCGGGAGTTAGCCCGCAGGAAATTACCGGCCCCGTCCAGCACGAAAACTGCCTCCGCGCTTCGCTCAAATGGGGTGCGCTCCAACTGTGTATCTGGGTTAAGCATAGCTTGGGGAGGTTTGACGTGTCGGCGCCCATGCGTGGCGGAGAACCACTCATCAAGTAATTGAGCTAAATAAAACATTTCTGAGCTAACGCCCCAGGAGTAGCAGCCAACACCCAGAAGCGGATAGCGCCGAAGAATTTGCCAGTTCCCCACCCGCACTGCAAATAGTTATCAAGGGGTTTGCTGAACCTAGCAAGAGCATTCCCTGATTACCGCAAGCTAGATGCAGCACTTTATCATTGATTCACAGGCATTAGCTCAACATCAGCTTGTGCAGATTTTGTAGCGGCCTGCGTTCCCAACGACGGTTCTTGGCCTGCACATAGCCCCAACATTGCGCCCCAAACCCGTGCGCGCTACCTTTGCCCTTCAGCGCCCTTGGGGCCTGCTTGCCACTAGTCTGATTGTTATGTTATTAGTCCTGCCGGCTGCCAATTACCAGCCTTCCGATTACCTCCCGATTATCATTCAATTCGGTCTGGCGCTGGCGTTCGTCGCCTTCGCCATGATTGTTTCTCACCTCGTGGGCCCGAAACGCCATAGCACGGTGAAGGATGCTTCCTTCGAGTGCGGCATCGAGTCGGTGGGCAACGCCCGCACCCCGATTTCGGTGAAATACTTCCTCACGGCGATTGTATTCGTGCTGTTCGACGTCGAAGTCATCTTCATGTACCCCTGGGCCGTGAACTTCCGCGCCCTGGGCAACGACGGTTTCATTGCCATGATTCTATTTATGGTGTTTCTGCTGGCCGGCTTCGCTTACATTATCAAAAAGGGCATTCTGCGCTGGAACGAAGCCTAATTCGGCCAAACTTTTGCGGCGCCGCTGGTGTTCGCAGTCAGGCCATTTGGCCCCCAAATCTGACTCCTTTTATCTATGGATACCCGCGTTCCGGAAATTAAAACTGTTGAGGCTCCCGAGGGCGTCGAAGGCGCTGGCTTCTTTGCCACGTCGCTGGAAAAAGTGGTGGGCATTGCCCGCGCCAACTCGCTCTGGCCCTTGCCTTTCGCTACGTCTTGCTGCGGCATCGAGTTCATGGCCACCATGGGCTCGCACTACGACATCTCGCGCTTCGGCTCCGAGCGGCCCAGCTTCTCGCCCCGCCAGGCCGACCTGCTCATGGTGATGGGCACCATCGCCAAGAAAATGGCTCCCATTGTGAAGCAAGTATACGAGCAGATGGCTGAGCCCCGCTGGGTGCTGGCCATGGGCGCCTGCGCGTGCTCGGGCGGCATTTTCGACTCGTACTCGGTGCTACAAGGCATCGACCGCATCATCCCGGTCGACGTGTACGTGCCCGGCTGCCCGCCCCGCCCCGAGCAGGTGCTCGACGGCCTGATGCGCGTGCAGGACCTGGCCAAAAACGAATCTTTCCGCCGCCGCAACGCGCCCGAGTATCAGGCCCTGCTGGCGTCGTACAACATTAAGTAAGGAGCCAGGAGACAGAAGCTGGAAGTTAGGAGAAGGCCTCCATTACATCCAGCTTCTAGCTCCTAGCTTCTGTCTCCTAGTTTCTCCCCAAGAATGAATCCTCAGGAATCTGCCGCCGCTCCCGAAGTCGCTGTTGCCGAAGACCCGATTAAGGTCCAGAATGCGCGGGTGCTGGCTTTGCTAACCCGCCTGTTTGGCGAGGCCACTTTCACCGATGTGGAGGAGCCCTACGGCCTGCTGACGGTGACCACCACGCGGGAGCGCATCCACGACATCATCGCCGGCTTGCAGCAGGACCAGGAAATCAAATTCCATTTCCTGACCACGATGTGTGGCATCAACTACCCCGAGAACGAGGGCAAGGAACTAGGCATGATTTACCACCTGCACAGCCTCACGCAGAACATTCGCCTGCGGATTAAAATCTACTTCCCCATCGCCGACCCGGTGGTGCCGACCCTCACCGACCTCTACGCCACCGCCAACTGGATGGAGCGCGAGGCCTACGACTTTTTCGGCGTCATCTTCACCGGCCACCCCAATCTCATTCGCATCCTCAACGTCGAGGACATGGACTACTTCCCGATGCGGCGCGAATACCCGCTCGAGGACGGTACCCGCGAAGATAAAACCGACCTGTTTTTCGGCCGCTAGGCCCCTGATACCCATATCATGGCAGTAAACGACACGCTGGAAGGCACCCATAAAATCCACGAGGAGGCCGCCGCGCAGCGCCACGGCCAGCTCATGCCCCTGCTCAACGACTTCAGCCAGGAGCTGACGACGC
Organism: Hymenobacter plasmatis; assembly: GCF_020711255.1. Classification (GTDB taxonomy): domain Bacteria; phylum Bacteroidota; class Bacteroidia; order Cytophagales; family Hymenobacteraceae; genus Hymenobacter. Next base: position 32,312 of record NZ_JAJFAW010000001.1, on the reverse strand, counting down.
TGAACTTGGGCCCCACGCACCCGGCCACGCACGGCATCTTCCAGAACATCCTGCAAATGGATGGCGAGCGGATTGTGTCGGGCGTGCCCACCATCGGCTACATCCACCGCGCGTTTGAGAAAATCGCGGAGCGCCGGCCGTTCTACCAAATCACGCCGCTCACCGACCGGATGAACTACTGTTCGTCGCCCATCAACAACATGGGCTGGCACATGACGGTGGAGAAGCTGCTCGGCGTGACGGTGCCCAAGCGGGCGCAGTACATGCGCGTGATTATGATGGAGTTGGCCCGCATTGCCGACCACTTGATTTGCAACTCCATCCTGGGCGTGGACACGGGTGCCTTCACCGGCTTCCTGTACGTGTTCCAGGAGCGCGAGAAGATTTACGAAATCTACGAGGAGGTGTGCGGCTCGCGCCTGACCACCAACATGGGCCGTGTGGGCGGCATGGAGCGGGATTTCTCGCCGGTAGCACTGCAAAAGCTGCGCGACTGGCTCAAGACCTTCCCGGCCGTGATGAAGGAATTTGAGTCGATGTTCAATCGCAACCGCATTTTCATGGACCGCGTGGTAAACGTGGGCCCGATTTCGGCGGAGAAGGCGTTGAACTACGGCTTCACCGGTCCCAACCTACGGGCCGCTGGCGTCGACTACGACGTGCGCGCCATGAACCCCTATTCTTCTTACGAGGACTTCGAGTTCGACATTCCGGTGGGCACCAATGGTGATACCTACGACCGTTTCATCGTCCGCAACGAGGAGATTTGGCAGAGCCTGCGCATCATCAAGCAAGCGCTGGAAAACCTGCCCGAAGGCCCCTACCACGCTGACGCCCCGCACTACTACTTGCCCGCCAAGCAGGAAGTGTACAAGAACATGGAGGCCTTGATTTACCACTTCAAAATCATCATGGGCGAGATTGATGCGCCTGTGGGTGAGGTATATCACTCGGTGGAAGGCGGCAACGGCGAGTTGGGTTTCTACCTGATTTCGGACGGCGGCCGCACGCCCTACCGCCTGCACTTCCGCCGGCCGTGCTTTATCTATTACCAAGCTTACCCGGAAATGGCCGTGGGCACCACGCTGTCGGACGCCATTGTCATTCTCTCGTCCATGAACGTCATCGCTGGCGAGCTGGACGCCTAGTTTTCTGTGAATCTGATTGATATGGAGCCGACCACCGCGCCCACCAAACCGCAATTTTCTCCCGCCGCCCAAGCGGAAATCAAGCGCCTGCTCACGCACTACCCGGAAGACCGGAGCAAGTCGGCCCTGCTGCCGATTCTGCACATTGCGCAAGCCGAGTTCGGCGGTTGGGTAAGCCCCGAAGTACAGGACTTGGTAGCCGAAACCCTGGGCATCAAGCCCATTGAAGTGTACGAGGTTTCCTCCTTCTATACGCAGTACAACCTGAAGCCGGTGGGCAAGCACGTGCTGGAAATCTGCCGCACGGGCCCCTGCATGCTCCGCGGCTCCGATGAGTTGACGGCGCACCTCGAGCGCATCACCGGCGCCAAAGTGGGCGGCACCTCACCCGACGGTACCTTCACCCTGAAAGAAGTGGAGTGCCTGGCCGCCTGCGGTTTTGCCCCCATCGTGCAGGTGCGCGAGAAATACTACGAGCAGTTGGACACGCCCGAAGCGGTGGACGCCATGCTCAGCGAATTGAAGAGCTTGGTGCACCGACCCATTCTGCCGTGGGAAGAAACGGGCCTGCCCAATTCCTTGAAGAACTACTAATCGGCTGGCCATCAGCACAACGCTTACCACTATGGGCCGCAAGCTATTAACTGAACATATCAACGTCGAAGGCATTGACACCTTCGAGGTGTACCGCAAGCACGGCGGCTACCGCTCCGTGGAGAAGGCGCTCAAAACCATGACGCCGGACGAAGTGGTGGAAGAAGTGAAGAAGTCGGGCCTGCGCGGCCGCGGCGGCGCGGGCTTCCCCACGGGCATGAAATGGAGCTTTCTGGCCAAGCCTGAGGGCGTGCCGCGCTACCTCGTCTGCAACGCCGACGAATCCGAGCCCGGCACCTTTAAGGACCGTCAGCTGATGGCCAAACTGCCCCACTTGCTCATCGAGGGCATGATTACGGGCAGCTACGCTTTGGGCGCGCGCACCAGCTACATCTACATCCGCGGCGAGTTGTTGTACGTGCTGCGCATTCTGGAAAAGGCTATTGCTGAAGCTTACGCGGCTGGTTTCCTGGGCGAGAACATACTTGGTTCGGGCTACTCGCTCGATTTGCATGTGCACCCCGGGGCCGGCGCCTACATCTGCGGCGAAGAAACTGCGCTGCTGGAATCATTGGAAGGCAAGCGTGGCAACCCGCGTAATAAGCCGCCATTCCCGGCTGTGCAGGGCCTCTACGCCCGCCCCACGGTGGTAAACAACGTGGAAACCATCGCGGCTGTGGTGCCGATTATCAACGATGGCGGCGACGAGTACGCCAAGCTGGGCGTGGGCAAAAGCACCGGCACCAAGCTGATTTCGGCTTGCGGCCACCTGAACAAGCCCGGCATCTACGAAATTGAGCTGGGCGTGCCGGTGGAAGAATTCATCTACTCCGATGAGTACTGCGGCGGCATCTGGAAAGGCCGCGACCTAAAGGCCGTAGTGGCCGGGGGTTCGTCGGTGCCGATTCTGCCCAAGGAGCTTATCCTGAAAACCGCAGCTGGCGAAAACCGCCTGATGACCTACGAGTCGCTGTCTGACGGCGGCTTCGTTACGGGCACCATGCTCGGCTCCGGTGGCTTCATTGCGATGGACGAAACCACGTGCATCGTGAAAAACACCTGGAACTTCAGCCGCTTCTATCACCACGAGTCGTGCGGGCAGTGCTCGCCCTGCCGTGAGGGCACGGGCTGGCTCGAAAAAGTACTGCACCGCCTTGAACACGGCCACGGCTCGATGCACGACATCGACCTGATTGTGAGCGTGGCCAAGCAGATTGAAGGCAACACCATCTGCCCGCTCGGCGAAGCCGCGGCGTGGCCGGTAGCGGCCGCCGTGCGTCACTTCCGCCACGAGTTTGAGTGGCACGTGACCAATCCCAAAGAGGCCACCATGCCCGGCGCGGCGTACCGCGGCGCCCCGGTACTGGCCTAATATCCCTGACGATTATCCTCCCATACAATGGCTAAAATTACCTTCGACGGCATTGAGGTAGAGGTTCCGGACGGAACCACTATCCTGAACGCGGTCCGCCAGATTGGCGGGGGCGTGGTGCCGCCCGCCATGTGCTACTACACCCCGCTGAAGGGCACCGGCGGCAAATGCCGCGCCTGCCTAGTGCGCGTGGCGGCCGGCTCGGCCAAAGACCCGCGCCCCATGCCCAAGCTGGTGGCCTCGTGCATCACGACGGTGCAAGACGGCATGGTGGTCGAAAACACGACCTCGCAGCAGGTGATGGACGTGCGCAAGGGCATCGTGGAAATGCTGCTCATCAACCACCCACTCGACTGCCCGGTATGCGACCAGGCCGGCGAGTGCGACCTGCAGGACTTTGCCTTCGAGCACGGCGTGAGCACCACCCGCTACGAGGAAGAGCGCCGCACCTTCGAGAAAATCGACATCGGCCCGCTCATTCAGTTGCACATGACGCGCTGCATCCTGTGCTACCGCTGCGTGTACACCGCCGACCAGCTCACCCCCGAGCGTGTGCACGGCGTGTTGGGCCGCGGCGATGCGTCGGAAATCGGTACTTACATCGAAAACATCATCGACAACGAGTTCAGCGGCAACGTCATCGACGTATGCCCAGTGGGCGCGCTGACCGACAAAACCTTCCGCTTCAAGCAGCGCGTGTGGTTCACGAAGCCCGTGAACGCCCACCGCGACTGCGAAAACGAGAAGTGCTGCGGCCGAGTAACACTCTGGTACAAAGGCAAAGATGTGCTCCGCGTAACGGCCCGCAAAGACCAGTACGGCGAGGTGAAAGAGTGGATTTGCAACACCTGCCGCTTCGACAAAAAGGAAACCTCGGACTGGGTGCTCGAAGGCCCGGCGCACATCAACCGTGCTTCGGTTATCTCGGCCAACCACTACGAATTGCCGGTGGTGAACCCACAGGTAATTCTGGACTTGCCCGAAAGCACCACCCGCGAACTGGAACACAACCCTCCGCTGCGGTTGGGCGGCATTAATGGCTAATTAAAAAACCGAACGTCATGCTGAGCGGAGCCGAAGCATCTCGCGTGTGGTAGTAACTCAATCGATTGAATTAGTTGTGCAAGCGAGATGCTTCGGCTGCGCTCAGCATGACAAACGATTATAACATATGACTCTTCCCGCTCTGGGCTGGCAAGGCCTCGTCGTTCTGGTAGTTTTCGGCGTTTCGCTGCTGATTGCCACGTATTCTACTTATGCCGAGCGCGTCATCGCCGCGTTTCTGCAGGACCGGGTGGGCCCGGACCGCGCAGGTCCCTTCGGCCTGTTGCAGCCGCTGGCCGATGCCGTGAAGCTCTTCACCAAAGAGGAATTCTTCCCCGCTGGCGCTAACCGCGCACTGTTCGTTTTCGGGCCCTGCCTGGCGATGGTCACGGCGCTGATGTCGTCGGCGGTTATTCCGTTCGGCAATGTGCTGCAATTCGGTGAAACGTCTATTCACCTTCAAGGCATTGAAATCAATGTCGGGATGCTCTACGTGTTCGGCATGGTATCGCTGGGCGTGTACGGCATCATGATTGGCGGCTGGGCTTCAAACAACAAGTTCTCGCTGCTGGGCGCCATTCGCGCTGCTTCGCAAAACATCAGCTATGAAATTGCTATGGGCCTCGCCCTGATTGCCGTGCTGATGATGTCGGGCACACTGTCGCTGCGCGAAATCACCCTGCAGCAGTCGGTGGCCGGCGAGTGGCACTTCTGGAACATCGCCAAGCAGCCGCTGGGCTTTATCATCTTCATTGTGTGTGCTTTTGCGGAGACCAATCGGACGCCCTTCGACTTGCCGGAGTGCGAAACTGAGCTGATTGGCGGCTACCACACCGAGTACAGCTCCATGAAAATGGGCCTGTACCTGTTCGCTGAATACATCAACGTATTCGTGGCTTCGGCCGTGATGAGCGTGCTGTACTTCGGCGGCTTCAACTTCCCTTTCCAATATGAATTGCGTGATTGGTTGGTTTCATCGCAGCACCTAGAGCTGGTGACGGCCTCAAACATCATTACCATCCTTGGGCTGGTGGGCTTGTTCGCTAAAATCTTCGGCTTCATCTTCTTCTTTATGTGGGTGCGCTGGACCTTGCCGCGCTTCCGCTACGACCAACTGATGCGCTTGGGCTGGACGATTCTCATTCCGCTGGCTATCTTCAACATCCTACTTACGGGCGGCCTGATTACGTTCGGCGTAATTAACTAACGACCATGGAATCCTTAAGCAAACGCGCCAAAGTCCTCGAAAAGAAGCCCATGACTTTCGCCGAGCGGGCTTACCTGCCGGCGATTTTTCAGGGCCTGACGATTACGATGCGGCACTTTTTCCGGGCCGCTACCAAGAAGCAGGTAACCATCCGCTACCCCGACGAGACCCGTCCCTTCTCCCCGGTTTTCCGTGGGCTGCACGTGCTTAAGCGCGACGAAGCGGGCCGGGAGCGTTGCACTGCCTGTGGCCTCTGCGCCGTGGCCTGCCCCGCCGAAGCCATTACCATGGTGGCTGGCGAGCGCAAGAAAGGCGAGGAAAACCTCTACCGCGAGGAGAAGTACGCCGTGAGCTACGAAATCAACATGCTGCGCTGCATCTTCTGCGGCCTCTGCGAAGAAGCCTGTCCTAAAGCCGCCGTGTACCTGCAAGCCGACAAAATGGCCCCGCCGCGCTTCGAGCGCGACGAGTTCATCTACGGCAAAGACCGGCTGGTAGAGCCCGTGACGCCGGATAACCGCTCGAAGCGCGGCATCCAGCTCACGCCCGAGCAGGCTGACAAGCTGCGTTCGCAACTGGCGTAACTGCCTGTCATGCTGACGAAGCAAGCATCTTATCACCGCTGCTTTCGTCAGAATATGTTAACCCTCGCGGCGCAAGCGTGATAAGATGCTTCGCTCCGCTCAGCATGACACCTTAATGTCCCCTCTCTTCCTCTTTCTCTCGTTCGTGGCCTTGCTGAGTGCGCTGGGCGTGGTACTGGCCAAAAACCCGGTGCACAGCGTCCTGTTCCTCATCCTCACGTTCTTCACGCTCTCGGGCCACTACCTGTTGCTGAACGCGCAGTTCTTGGCCGCGGTGAACATCATCGTGTACGCCGGCGCCATCATGGTGCTGTTCCTGTTCGTGATTATGTTCCTGAACCTGAACGAGGAAACTGAGCCGCACAAGCCGGCCCTGGCCAAGTTTGCGGCAGCCATCGCCGGTGGCTCGCTGCTGCTGATTCTGGTAGCTGCTATGCGCAACGTGAGCCCCGCCGGCTACGACCCTGCTAGCTTCGATTCGCAAATTGGCATGGTCGACCGACTGGGTTTGGTGCTGTTTCAGCAATACGCCTTGCCATTTGAGTTGGCTTCGGTATTGCTGCTGGCGGCGATGGTGGGTTCCGTCATGCTGGGCAAACGGGAGACTGGCGAGCGGAACTTCTAAAGCCTGATTTCAACGATAAACAAAAGAGCCGCGCCCTGAGGGTGCGGCTCTTTTGTTTGCAGAAAATGGCTAATATAGCTTAAGTAACCGATGACGGCTTAATTGTAAATACCAACGATGGGGCGCGTTATGCGGTCCATGGCGTGTGAGGCTACCGATACTGAGCGGTAAGTAGGCACGCGCATCTTCGATACGGGCGACGATGCAAGTTGCAGGCGAATGAGCGAAGTGCTCAACCCCATAAACAGAACAAAGGCAGCGAAGGCGTAAAGTTTAGACACGTGCAGAAAGCGTTTAAGAGAATAACTGCTCAAACTTACTGGGCTGGGCTGCCTTCGGATTTAACACTTCGCTGAAGGATTCGGATTACTCGTTGAACGGTGGATTTTTAACCGGCTAAATATTCAGATTAAGTAATAATTAAAGAAGAGGTCTACTGAATTGGGCATAAAAAAGCGGCGCCTGAAGTATCAGGCGCCGCTTCTGTTTCTACAGTCACAAAAAACTACTTCGCCACCACGGCCGTGGCAATGCTCAATTCCTTCAGTTGAGCATCCGAAATCGGCGAGGGCGAGTCAATCATCACGTCGCGGCCGGAGTTATTCTTAGGGAAGGCGATGAAGTCGCGAATGGAATCGGCGCCGCCGAAGAGGCTGCAGAGGCGGTCGAAGCCGAAGGCGATGCCGCCGTGGGGCGGGGCGCCGTACTCGAAGGCGTCGAGCAGGAAGCCAAATTGGGCCTGGGCTTCTTCGGGGGTGAAGCCGAGTAAGCCGAACATGCGGGCCTGCACGGCGCGGTCGTGAATGCGGATTGAGCCACCGCCTACTTCCACGCCATTAATCACTAGGTCGTAGGCATTGGCGCGAACTTGGCCGATGGTTTCGGGCGAGTCGAGCAGAACCAGGTCTTCGGGCTTGGGCGAGGTGAAGGGGTGGTGCATGGCGAAGTAGCGGTTTTCCTCTTCGCTGTATTCGAGCAAGGGAAAATCAACCACCCACAGCGGCGAGAAATCGTCTTTGTCGCGTAGGCCGAGGCGCTGGCCCATCTCCAGGCGCAGTTCGCTCAGGGCTTTGCGTGCCTTGTTGGGCTCGCCGGCGATGATGAGCAGCAGGTCGCCTTCGTGGGCGTTGAAAGCTGCTTTCCAGCGCTGCAATTCTTCCTGCGAGTAGAACTTATCAACCGACGACTTCACCACCCCGCCAGCTTCGACGCGGGCGTAGATAAGGCCGGTGGCGCCAATCTGAGGACGCTTCACGAAATCCGTCAGCTCGTCGAGTTGCTTGCGGGTGAAATGAGCACAGGTAGAGGCATTGATGCCCACGACCAGCCCAGCGTTGTCAAATACGGGGAAGCCCTGCCCCTGCACAATTTCTGTTAGCTCAACGAACTCCATGGCGAAGCGCGTGTCTGGCTTGTCGTTGCCGAAGCGGCGCATGGCGTCGGCGTAGGTCATGCGGGGCACGGTGGGGAAGTCGAGGCCCTTGATTTCCTTGAACAGGTAGCGGGTCAGTCCTTCGAAGGTGTTCAGGATGTCTTCCTGGGTTACGAAGGCCATTTCGCAGTCAATCTGCGTGAACTCGGGCTGGCGGTCGGCGCGCAGGTCTTCGTCGCGGAAGCACTTCACAATCTGGAAGTAGCGGTCGAAGCCCGATACCATGAGCAGTTGCTTGAACGTCTGGGGCGATTGCGGCAGGGCGTAGAACTCGCCGGGGTTCATGCGGGAGGGCACCACGAAGTCGCGGGCGCCTTCGGGCGTGGACTTGATGAGTACCGGCGTTTCGACCTCGATAAAGTGCTGGCCGTCAAGGTAGCGGCGCACGGCCTGGGCCATTTTGTGGCGCAGCATCAGGTTGTTGCGCACGGGGGTGCGGCGCAGGTCGAGGTAGCGGTACTTCATCCGCAGGTCGTCGCCGCCGTCGGTTTCGTCTTCGATGAGGAAGGGCGGCAGCTTGGCGGCGTTGAGGATTTCGAGCTTCTGGGGGCGGATTTCGATGCCGCCGGTGGGCATCTTGTCGTTTTTGGAGTAGCGCTCGGCTACCTGGCCCGTCACGGAAAGCACAAACTCGCGGCCGAGGTGGCGGGCGGTTTCGCGCACTTCGTTGGCTTCCACACCTTCTTCCAGGGCTATCTGGGTGAGGCCGTACCGGTCGCGCAGGTCAATCCAGAGAATGGCGCCTTTGTCGCGGGTGCGCTGCACCCAGCCGCAAAGCGTGACGGTTTGACCAATGTGTTCGGGGCGGAGTTCGCCGCAGGTGTGGGTACGGAGCATGGCAAAAGGGTTTTGGGCAAAGTTAGGCCCTTGGGCTAAGAAGCCAACCGCCAAATGGCGAACCTCCCGACGGCACCTCCCGCATTTTTGGTACGGAGTATGCAAAGGCCAACAGCAAGTGCGTTCCTTTGTCTTCTCAATCCTTCAATTGTCCATGAAATTCCTCCCCTCTTTCGCACTCGCGGCCGCCCTGTTGTTTGCCGGCACCGCTCAGGCACAAACCAAAATCAAGACCAAAAACAAGTCGGACGAGTCGGGTACCGTCGTGAAAGCCAAGGGCACGTCCGGGGCGGTGACGCTCGACGGCCCCATCAAGCGCATCGAAACGCTGTCGGGCATCGACGTATTTCCCAAGCCCAACTCCACCAGCATCCTGCTGAGCTTTACCCAGCAGTTCACCAAGCCCGGTACGCTGGTGATGACGGACTACAAGAACCGCGTCATTTACCAAACCGAGCTCGACCCGGCCAACAACACCGGCGCCCCGGTTGACTTGGGCAAGATTCCGGCCGGCACCTATTTGGTAGAAGCCAAAACCGGCAACTACGTCTACTGGAAGAAGGTGCGGATTAAGTACCCCACCGTTCGGCGCTAAGGCCCCGACGACCTACGGCAGTGCCACGGCCCCACAGCCGTGGCACTACTTTTATTCCCCCATCGTTGCTGCTTACCATGAAGATTTTCTCGTTTCTGCTGTTGATTCTTGGCCTCACGGCCTTCGCCCCTAAGCCCAAGCTGACGAATGTCAAGCTCGGCTCGGGCCTGACGGTGGGCGTGCCGGCCGGCTTCATGCCCCTGCCCGACGACGGCATTGCGGTGAAGTACCCGTCGCCGCGCAAGCCGCTGGCCGTGTACTCTGACCCGAGCGGCCGCGTGGACTACAGCGTGGCCGTGCGCCCCACCACGTTCGAAAGCATGGACTACGGCGTGCTGCTCAAGATTTACAAGTCCAGCATCCAGCGCCTGTATTCCAAGGCTGACTTTTTGAAGGAAGACATTCGCACCGTAAACGGGCGCGATTTCATCTACTTCGAATTTGTGTCGACCGTGGCGGATACGCGCCGCGGCAGCCAGCTGGCGCCCATCAAGAAATACCAGGTGGTGCAATACGCCATCGAGGGCCAGCAGCTGTACGTCTTCACGTTTGTGGCCCCGGCCGAAGAGCAGGCCAAGTGGCAGCCCACCGCGCAAGCCGTCATGAATGCCATTGCGCTGAAATAAGGCCGTCGGCCAAGGCGAGGCTCTTTCCAGCTTTTCCTTTTAGCCCAATAAAAGAAGCCCCGGCACTGCGCAGTGCCGGGGCTTCTTTTATTGGGCTAATTTTGCCGGGCCCGCACCGCCCGGGCACCGAACGCCATGACCGACGACTATTTCATGCTCCAAGCGCTGGGCGAGGCCGAAAAAGCCCTGGCGGCCGATGAAATTCCCATCGGGGCCGTGGTGGTGTTCGAGAAACAGATAATCGGGCGGGGCTACAACCAAACCGAGCAGCTTCGCGACGTGACGGCCCACGCCGAAATGCTGGCCCTAACGGCCGCCGCCAACCACTTGGGCAATAAATACCTGGCCGATTGCACCCTCTACGTCACCATTGAGCCGTGTGTGATGTGCGCCGGCGCCAGCTACTGGGCCCAACTGAAAGCCGTGGTGTTTGGGGCCAGTGAGCCCAAAGTAGGGTTCCGGCGCCACGGCCAGCTCCTGCATCCCAAGACCCAGCTGCGCGGGGGCGTGCAGGCCGAAGAATGCGCCGCGCTGATGCAAGAGTTTTTTAGTTTAAAGCGGAAATAAATCTACTTTTGAACTTGAGCGGGCGCTGGTCGTAACTAGATATCTAGGTAGGCTATTTTAGCACCTGCTCTGTTTTTCATACGCCCGTCCACCCAAAACCCTTTTCACTTATGGCTTTTGAGCTCCCAAAACTCCCGTACGCCTACGATGCGCTGGAACCCACCATCGACGCCCAGACGATGGAAATCCACCACACGAAGCACCACCAGGCTTACGTGACCAACCTGAACGCTGCCATTGCCGGCACCGAGATGGAGAACCAGTCCCTCGAGGAAATCATGCACAATATTGCCAAGGCCCCCGTGGCCGTGCGCAACAACGGCGGTGGCCACTGGAACCACTCCCTGTTCTGGACCATCATGTCGCCCAACGGCGGCGGGCAGCCCACCGGTGCCGTGGGCGAGGCCATCACGAAGACCTTTGGCAGCTTCGACAAATTCAAAGAGGAATTCACCAAGGCCGCCACCACGCGCTTCGGCTCGGGCTGGGCGTGGCTGTGCAAGCAGGCCGATGGTTCGGTGCAAATCTGCTCGACGCCCAACCAGGACAACCCGCTGATGCCCGACGCGGGCTGCCGGGGCATTCCCGTGCTCGGCCTCGACGTGTGGGAACACGCTTATTACTTGAAATACCAGAACCGCCGGCCCGACTACATCGCCGGCTTCTACAACCTGATTAACTGGGACGAGGTGAACCGTCGCTTTGCCGAAGCCACCCCCATGTAAGTACCGCTTTGGCGGTTGAACCCGCCATTGCCACTATAAGACCGAAGCCCGGCCCACAATGTGGGCCGGGCTTTTCTTTTTTCGCTATGGTTCTCAGCTCATTGCCCAGCTCAATAAAACCTATTGCCAAAACAATTCGTGTACGTACTTGCTTTTTAACCGCGTCTCATTAATCTCCGCCGTGGCCGCGCACCTCGGCTTATTCCTACCTCTATGTCGAATAAAGCTTTCGAGCCCGCCAAACTGGGCTCCCTGACCCTTTCCAATCATATTGTGATGGCCCCCATGACGCGCAGCCGCGCCCTGGGCAACATCCCCAACGAGCTAATGGCGGAGTACTACCGCCAGCGCGCCACGGCCGGCCTCATCATCACGGAAGGCACCTCGCCGGCGGCTAACGGCTTGGGCTACGCCCGCATTCCGGGCCTGTTCAACCAGGAGCAGGTGACCAACTGGCAGCGTGTAACCGAAACCGTGCACCACCACGGCGGCCATATTTTTGTGCAGCTGATGCACGCCGGCCGCATTTTCCATCCGCACAACCTGCCCGAAGGGGCGGAAGGCGTAGCGCCCTCGGCCATTGCCGCCGCCGGCGACATGTGGACCGACCAGGAGCAGATGCAGCCCCAGCCCGTGCCCCGCGCCATCCGGACCGAGGAACTGGCCCAGGTGCGCGACGAATACGTGCACAGCGCCAAGCTGGCCATCGAAGCCGGCTTCGACGGCGTGGAGCTGCACGGTGCCAACGGCTACCTGCTCGAGCAATTCCTGAACCCCAACAGCAACCAGCGCACCGACGGGTACGGCGGCAGCGTGCAAAACCGCGCCCGTTTTGTGCTGGAAGTAGCCCGCGCCGTGGTGGAAGCTATTGGCGCTGAGCGCACCGGCATTCGGCTCTCGCCCTGGGGCATGGCCAGCGACATGGCCCACTACCCCGAGATTGACGAGACCTACGCTTATCTGGCCGAGGAGCTCCAAAAAATCGGGGTGGTGTACCTGCATCTCGTCGACCATTCCAGTATGGGTGCCCCGGCTGTGCCGGCCCAGACGGTGACCACCATCCGTCAGAAATTCACCAATACGCTCATCCTCAGCGGCGGCTACTCCACCCTGGAAGCCATCAACGAGGCGCTGGAAAGCGGCCGGGCCGACCTTGTGGCCGTGGGCCGTCCCTTCATCGCCAACCCCGATTTCGTGGAGCGCCTCAAGACCGGCGCCCCGCTGGCCGAAGCCGACCAGGCTACGTTGTACGCCCCCGGCCCCAACGGCTTTGCCGACGGCTACATCGACTATCCCCTGGCCGATGGGCAGCCCGCCGGCACGTTTTCGCCCAGCTACCAGGCGTAGCTGGCGCTGCTTCCGTTAAAAACACAAAGCCCCGGCCTTTATCGGCCGGGGCTTTTTTGTTGCCCAAACGTCGGCGTTGGGCTGAAGTTGCAGGCCGGCGCTACGTCACGAGGTCTTATTCCTTGGGCAAGGCCCTGAGTGAACCTTTGTTAAAGCAGCGTGGGCAAAACCAGCGCGGCTTTGCCACTTCTGGAAGGAAGCCGTGTATCTTTAGCGGCTAAATCCCACCTTTCTGTTATCCTGACTCGGCATGAATACTAAGTTGCGCCTCACCGTATTGAGTTTCTTACAATTCTTTATATGGGGCTCGTGGTTGATAACTATTGGCGCTTATTGGTTTCAAACCAAGCAATGGTCGGGCGCGCAGTTTGGCGCCATCTTCTCGACCATGGGCATTGCCTCCATCTTCATGCCCTCGCTCATGGGCATTGTGGCCGATAAATACATTAATGCCGAGAAGCTCTACGGCATCCTGCACATCTTGGGCGGCCTGACGCTGCTCTCGATTCCGATGGTGGACAACCCGACCACCATGTTCTGGGTGATGCTGCTGAACATGATTTTCTACATGCCCACGCTGTCGTTGTCCATTGCGGTGTCGTTTTCGGTGCTGAAAACCGAAGGGCTCGACGTGGTGAAGGACTACCCGCCCATCCGGGTGTGGGGCACCATTGGCTTCATCGTGGCCATGTGGACGGTGAGTTTGCTGGGCTTCGAGAAGACGGCCGGCCAGTTTTACGTGGCGGCCGGCGCAGCTTTCCTGCTGGGCCTGTACTCGTTCACGCTGCCCAAGTGCCCGCCCCAGTCCACCAGCACGTCCAGCCAGGGCCTGATGGAAATCCTTGGCCTCAAGTCGTTTGCAATCCTGCGCGACCGCAAGATGCTCACCTTCTTTCTATTTGCGCTGCTGCTGGGGGCCGCTTTGCAGCTCACCAACGCGTACGGCGACACCTTCCTGCACGATTTCGACAAGACGCCCGCCTACCAGGAGACCCTGACGGTGAAGTACCCGGCCATCATCATGTCCATCTCGCAGATTTCCGAGACGCTGTTCATCCTGGCTATCCCGTTCTTCCTGCGTCGCTTCGGCATCAAGCAGGTGATGCTTTTCAGCATGATAGCCTGGGTGTTGCGTTTCGGCCTGTTTGCTTACGGCAACCCCGGCGGGGGCCTCTGGATGATTATCCTCTCGTGCATCGTGTACGGCATGGCCTTCGACTTCTTCAACATCTCGGGCTCGCTGTTCGTCGAAACCCAAACGCAGCCCAGCATCCGGGCCAGCGCGCAGGGCTTGTTTATGATGATGACCAACGGCTTTGGGGCCGTGCTGGGCAGCTCGCTGAGCGGCCTTATCATCCAACACTATTTCACCGACGCCGCCGGCAACAAGGACTGGCACAGCATCTGGCTCACGTTTGCCGGCTATTCGCTGGCCATTGCCGTGCTGTTTGTGCTCATCTTCAAGCACAAGCACACCACTCAGGCAGCAGAGCAAGCGCACCCCGAAGGCCTGCTCACGGTAGAGCAAGTCTAGTCTACGACGCTGCGGTAAAATTTGCATCCGTCTTTGCTCAATATAAAAAGCCTCGCAATTGCGAGGCTTTTTAGTTGGCTCTTTTGAAACGCAGACCCATTCTACCACGCAACGCATTGGCCGTGTTGAGCTGGCTTCTTACTCGGAGACTAGTTGATTTCCGGGCAGTAGAATGTATTTTTAGGAATGAAAGTCAACGGCATGAAAACAGCATTGCCTCTGGTGGCCACTCCCGACCTCTCGCAATCTTTCGAAAGAGACGCATATTTCCAGCCTGTCTCCTGGTTTTACTCGGCGTTCGGGGTGTTGCCGCGCCGTGAAATTTACCAGCTGGCCAGTGCCGAAGCCCGCCAGACCATTCTGGCGGAGCTGGCCAAGTCTTACGACCTGGAGCAGGCTACCGTCGCACACGCGGTGTACCTGGACAAAAAAGGCAAGGCGCCCGACATCAGCCACTACGCCCTGAGCCTAGCCCCGCACCTGCTGCTGTGGTTCTACGAGCGGGGCACCTACGGCGACCGCGCCGGCCAGCTGTTCTTTTCCCCGCAGACCGACCCCGCCCAACTGGCGCTGGTACAGGGGCTACTAGCGGCGCAACTCGATACCGGGAAGCTGGAACACGACCGCATTCAGGTGCTGCGCCTAGCGTTTGGCGAGCTGGAGTTTTCGCCATTGCCCATTAAAATCCCGGCGCTGGACCTCACCACGCACTACAACGACGACCTGCTGCCCGCCCACGAAGCCATTCTCAAACGCCTGCAGCAGCCCGAGGAGAAAGGCATCATCATCCTGCACGGCCCGCCCGGCACCGGCAAAACGAGCTACATCCGCCACCTGTGCGGCCTCACAGACAAGCCCAAGCTGTTTATTCCGCCCAACCTGGCCACGCGCATTGCCGACCCGGAATTTATCAACCTGCTGCACGACAACACCAACTCCATTCTGCTGATTGAAGACGCCGAGGAGCTGCTGGCCAAGCGCGACGGCCACGGCGGCAACGCCGTTAGCAACCTGCTCAATCTCTCCGACGGCTTGCTGTCCGATGGCTTTCATATCCAGATTATCTGCACCTTCAACGCCGATTTGGCCCGCATCGACAAAGCCCTGCTGCGCAAAGGCCGCCTCATCGCCTCCTACCGCTTCGAGCCCCTGGCCCTGGAAAAAGCCCAGGCTCTGGCCACCGAGCTCGGCCTAACCGAGCCCATTCTGGAGCCCACGTCCCTGGCCGAGCTTTACAATCGCGAAAAAACCGATTTCATCAGCGAGTTCAAAACGCCCGGCCGCATCGGTTTTAGTCGATAAAGTAAGCTCAACAATACAAAATTGGTACAAAATCAGTCAGCTTTTGGCACAAACAAAAAGCCCGCCCTGCATAGCGCAGGGCGGGCTTTTTGTTGATTTAACGGACGCTGGACTACTTCGCGCCGAAGAAGAAGTCGGCTTCAATCTGCGCGTTCTCGTCGGAGTCCGAGCCGTGCACGGCGTTGGCTTCGATGCTCTTGGCGTACTTCTTCCGGATGGTGCCTTCGGCGGCCTGGGCGGGGTTGGTGGCACCGATGAGGGTGCGGAAATCGGCCACGGCGTTGTCCTTCTCCAGCACTGCCGCTACGATGGGGCCGCTCGACATGTAACGAACCAGGTCGTTGTAGAAAGGACGCTCGGCGTGCACAGCGTAGAACTGGCCGGCGCGCTCGGCCGTGAGGGTGAGTTTCTGAAGCTCCACGATGCGGAAGCCGCCTTCTTCCATCATGTTCAGGATGCCACCAATGTGGTTTTCCTGTACAGCGTCGGGCTTAATCATCGTGAATGTGCGGTTGGTGGCCATGGGCAGGGGAAATCGGATAAAAATGAAAAGTTGAAGCTGCAAAACTACCACATCCCCGGCGGGCACCCAACCCGGTGGTTCTTAGCTGCGCCGTAGCTCAGGGCAAAATGCTCATTTCCCAATCGTCGAGGGTGATTTCGCCCGGCCCGGACTTCCTTATGCCCACTTTTAGCACGTCGGTGGCCGCGTGCGGTACCGGCAGGGCAAACGCAGCGCCCAGAGGCTCCCAATCGCCGGGTCGGGTGGCTCGGCACACCACCGTTTGCTGCCAGTAAGGCGGTGCCCCAGCCTTAGGCTCCAGACTGGCTACCAACACGGCTCCGGCCCCGCTGCCGGCCTGGTACCGCGCCGAAAAAAGCAGTTGCTGACCAGCGCGCAAACCAAGTTGAGCTACCGTCTGGTGAAAAGCCAGCCCCGTGGTTCTGCTGCCACCCAAGCGGGCAGCCTGCCGCCCCGATGCGGCAGGCCCCACCGAAATACTTGCCGAATTGAGCCAAATTATGGTATCGAGCCGGCTTTCCATATCGGTGCGCAGTTGCCAGTGAGCCACCAGCGGCACCTTGCGGATGCGCCACAAACTCAGGCGGCCGTTGTTGGCGATGGGTTGCAGGTAGGCGGCGATGCCCGGGTAACGGTTCACGACTTCCTGGGCATAGGTTGCGTTTTGCGTAATCACGTAGTCGGCCGGAAGCGCCAGTGCGGCCCGCAGGTTTGTCGCCGATAAATCCTGGGCTGACTTCCGGTTCTGGAGCATGGTCCACCCTCGGCGGTGGGCCAACAGCAGGGGCAGGTTGTAGGAGTAGGCATCCAGCACCAAAACCGTGGCCGTACGCGGCACGCCCAACGAATCGAGCCAGCGGGCACTCGAGGCAAAATTGTCGCGGGTGAGCACGCTCTTGTCGGTGGCGGGCGGGGTAATGCGGCGCAATTGCTCGGCCCGGGCTTTCCACGCCGCCGTGCCGCTCAGCAACAGCAGCGCCGCCATAATTGCGAGTTGGGCTGGCCGCCGCTGAGGCAGGCGTATGCTGGCTACGCTGCCCGCAAAGGCCAGCACCAGCGGCAGGAAGAACGTGTCGAGCAGGTAGTAGTCGTGAATGGCAAATTGCTGCCCCATCAGCACGTAGTAAACCAGCCCACCCGCCGAGAGCGCCAGCCAGTGCCCCACCCACTCATTGCGAAGCAGCCGGCGCCCCTGCTGCCCCACAAGCGCCCCGCCGGCCAAGAGCAGCAAGAGCCACTGCGGCTTGCTGAGCAAGCTCCACAGCCAGTACTCACGGACCGTTTGGGTCACTTCCACTGCCTGGGCCCACGAGGCGAAGGAGCGCGGCCGCGCCAGAAACAGAGCACCATGGTAGGCCTGGTTCAGGTATTCGTTATACAGAAAGTCGGCAATCAGCAGTGCAAAGGCTGTTGCGTAAATAACCACCAACGCTCCCCGGCCCACCAGCGCCGTGTGCCGGGGCCGCAGCAGCGCCACGTGGCCGAGCGTGCACAGCAGCGGCAAGGCGAAAGGCGTGCGCATGGCCGCGGCCATCGTCAGCCAGGCCACGGCCACCCCCAGCTGTCGGCGCGCTTCACGGGGCTGCTTATCGGCCTCCAGAGACAGATAAAACCAATAATACCCCACCAGCGCCGCCGCAAACGCTGGCACCGACGGCAGGAAATTGGCCTGATAAAACACATAAATCGGGCTGCAAAAAGCAAACAGCGCGACTACCCCACCCTTGAGGGCCGAGCCGCTGGCACGCCGCACCAGCGCAAAAAGGGCCAGCAGGCCACCCAGGCCGGCAACTAATGTCACGCCCCGCATCAGGCCGGGGGCCTCCTGGCCGGTGAGGCCCATGAGCAGGGCGGCCAGGTAGGCGGGCAGTGGGAAGCCCGCGCCGGTCACGCCGTCGTCGGTGAGGAGATTGAAAGTGGCCGGAAGAAAAAAATTATAGCCCCGCTCGCGAAATTTTATGGCGATGGCCAGCCAGTCGGCCTGCGACCAGGCATGGTTGAACGACGGATAGAGCCCGATGGAATCGTGATAAAGCCACACGCTTAGGGCCAGCAATAGCGCCAGCAGGGTTAGCGGAGCCATTCCGCGGCCCGCCGCTCGCCTGCTCAAGAAGGAAAAAACGCTCATTATTTACCCGGGACGAGAAGGCAATATTGGCGAAAAAACCGAGGTTTCACCGCTCTTTTTAGCTCAACCTTTATTCAGATTTGGGAGAACCTTCCGAGGGGAGCTGGCTGTTAAGAAAAGATTTCTTCCGACTTTTGCCGCCCGATTTATTCGTAAGCCACCGGCCCTCAGTTCCTTTTTGGGCCATTCACGTTGTCGATGTCCACTTCCATATCCGCCCTGCAGGCGTTGCTTGCGCAGCCCAAGCAGGTTGTTATCACCACCCATCACAAACCCGACGCCGACGCGCTGGGCTCGTCACTTGCCTGGGCCGGCTATCTCAAACAAAAAGGCCACCACGTCACGGTGGTTACCCCTTCCGACTACCCCGCGTTCCTCAACTGGATGGAGGGCAACGACGAAGTGGTGGTGTACGACAAGCGGCAGAACGACCGCCAGGTGCGCGACCTGGTGAACCGCGCCGAGGTGATTTGCTGCCTCGACTTTAGCTGCCTCGGCCGCATCAACGAATTGGGCGAGTACGTGCGCCAGTCCAAGGCCACCAAGGTCCTCATCGACCACCACCAGGAGCCCGAAGACTTTGCCGACATCGTTTTTTCGGTGCCCAGCGCCGCCGCAACGGCCGAGCTGATTTTTGAAATCATCCGCGACCTGGGCGACCAGGACCTCATCACCAAAGGCATCGGCGAGGCCCTGTACGCGGGCATCATGACCGATACGGGCTCGTTTCGCCACCCCAGCACCTCGCGCAATGTGCACCTCATCATTGCCGAGCTCCTGAAGGTCAACATCGACCTCTCGAAGGTGCACCGCCTCATCTACGACTCGCATTCCGAAATCCGCCTCCGCTTCCTGGGCTTTGTGCTGAAGGACAAACTGGTGGTGAACCGCGAGTACAACACGGCCTACATCGCCATCACGCAGGACGAACTGCGCCAGTACCAGAGCAAAACCGGCGACACCGAAGGCCTGGTCAACTACGCGTTGAGCATCGAAGGCATCAAGTTTGCGGCCGTGTTCATCGACCGCGGCGTGGCCGTGAAGATTTCCTTCCGCTCGGTGGGCAACTTCTCCGTGAGCGACTTTTCGCGCCGGCATTTCGACGGCGGTGGGCACCACAACGCGGCCGGCGGCATCAGTTATTTGCCCCTCGATGCAACGGTGGAGCGCTTTCTGAGCATCCTTCCCGAGTATAAGGAGCAGCTGACGGGCGTACCTGCCGCCGTAGCGCCGCCGGTGGCGTAACTTTGAAACGTTTCTGACTCTTCACTTCTTTCTTTTTCATGCGTTTTTCCTCCCGCTCTGCGCGGCAGTTGGCCCTTGGGGCCAGCCTGCTGGGCTTCGCTTCCCTCACGGCCTGTAACAAAGGAGGCGGTGACTTTGCCAAAACCAAATCCGGCATCGAGTACAAGATTTTCAAGAAAGTCGGCAACGATTACGAGCGGCGCGAAATTGGCCCCGACGGCGACCCGACCTACAAAGACCGGGTAGGCAAGTTCCTGCTGGGCAACATGCAGTACCGCACCGGCAAAGACTCGGTGTTGCAGAACACCCGCCGCGACGTGGGCCTGCCCGTGCCGCTGCCCCTGCTCGAACTTAAGCAGAAAGGCGCTCCCGACGAAGCCCTGTCCATGCTGCAGCCCGGCGACAGCGGCGTGTTCCGCTTCCAGGTTGATTCGCTCATCAAGCCCAAGTCGGGCCAGCCGGTGCCCAAGTTCCTCAGGAACGGCGGCAACGTGGTGATGATGTACGTGGCCACCACGCCCAAGCTCATCACGCAGGAAGAAGCCCAGGCCATGCAGCCCGAGCTGCAGAAGCGCGCCATGGCCGCTCAAATGAAGCAGCGCATGGCCTCGCCCGAGTATGCCAAGCAGATGAAAGAACAGGCAGATGCCCAAGCCAAAGCCCTGGCCGCCCCGGCCGTGGTAGCGCAGCTCAAGAAGGACGACGCCGTGCTGCAGGACTACATCAAGAAAAACAACCTGACGATGAAGAAGACGCCCTCGGGCATCTACTACCAGGTATTGAAGCCCGGCACCGGCCCCACGCCCAAGCCCGGCCAGACGGTGAGCGTGAACTACAACGGCACGCTGCTCAGCGGCAAGCTGTTCGACTCGTCGGAGAAAACCGGCAAGCCGATTGACTTCCCCATCGGCCAAGGCGCTGTGATTCCGGGTTGGGACCAAGGCATTGCGTTGCTCAACAAAGGCAGCAAGGCCATCCTGCTCATCCCCTCCTCGCTGGCCTACGGCACCCGTGGTGCGGGCTCCGACATCCCCGCAAACGCGCCCCTGCGCTTCGAGGTGGAGCTGGTTGACATCCAATAGTCTTTTATTATTTCTGAATTCCGGCCAACGGGCGGCCCGGCACAGCTGCCAGGGCCTCCGTTGGTCGGAATCCTTTTATCCCCTTCGCCATGAAATACCTTCTGCTCCGTTCACGCTTGCTGGTGCTGGCGGCGGGCCTGCTCCTGGCGGCCCCGGCCCTGTGGAGCTGCAACACCGAAACTGCCTACCAGAAAACGCTGCGTGAGCACGAAGAGCAGCTAAAAGCCATCGACGAGGATACGATTCAGCATTACCTGACGCGAAATAAGCTGATGACGAATGCAGTGCGGACCAACTCGGGCCTGTACGTGGTTACGCTCACGGCGGGCCAGGGTACGCCCGTCACGGCCGGTAAGCAGGTGAGTGTGAAGTACGTCGGCCGCATTCTGAGCAATGGCGCGCACCCCGAGTCCTCGGGCTACCCGGCTTCGCCCGGCGACTCCCGCTACCCGCAAGGCGCTATTTTCGACAATTCGTCGGAGAACCACACCGCCTGCGGCTGCGCCGTCTTCACGGCGGGCAGCGGGGCCATTGCCGGTTTCAGCGAAGGGCTGCTGCTCATGCGCAAAGGCGACCGCAAGCTGTTGCTCATCCCTTCGCGCCTGGCGTACGGCCCTTCCGGCCAAACGGGCATTCCGGCCGACGCGGCCTTAATGTTCGACGTGGAAGTGCTCGACGTTTTTTAAGGCCTTCGCCGTGAGTTGGTTTGCTGGCCTGAAACGCCACCTGAGTAGCTTGGCGTTGGTACTTGGGCTGTGGCTCACTGCTGCGGCCGCGAGCGCCCAGCCCGCTACCAAGCCCGCGGTGCCGTCCAGCCCAAGCGCCACCGGCTCCGATACAGCGCACCTCGTTCCGCAGCACACGCGGAGCGGGGTGCGCTTCGTGTTTCGGGAGCGTGGCACCGGGCCGCAGGCCAAGGCCGGCAGCCGCGTGGCCGTGCGCTACACCGGCTTTCTACCCGATGGCCATATTTTCGATGCAACGGCTGCCTCAGGCGGGCCGCTTCGGTTTCGGGTGGGCCGGGGCGAGGTCATTTTGGGCTGGGACGAGCTGCTGCCCCTGCTGCCGGTGGGCTCGCGGGTACGGGCCTGGATACCGGCGGCGCTGGCCTACGGCGCCACCGGCGTGCGCGACCCCGATGATGAAAGCCGTTACTTAATTCCGCCCAATACCGAGCTCGTGTTTGAGCTGCAGGTACTGAGCGTGCGCTAACTCCCTCCTGGATACTGACCAACTTTCTTCTATGCGATACTTCTTCCTGAGCGCCGTTTGGGCGCTGTTCGCTTTTTTGCAGCCTGCCAGCGCGCAAACGCCGGGCGCCGAGTTCTCCCGCTTGCCCACGGGCACCGAGTACCGGCTGTTTCGGAAAGACGCGGCGGGCCGCTACCAGCCCCACACACTGGCTGCTACCGATGCGCCATATGCCAGCCGCGTTGGGCAGGTGCTCACGGTCTTCCTGGAATTCCGCACCGGCCGCGACTCCCTGCTGATGAAGTCGCGCCAGATGCAGCCCACGCCGCAGCCCGTCGCGCTGCCCGACAAGCCCGAGGCCGGTAGCCTCGAAGAAGCATTGGGCCTGCTCCTGCCCGGCGACAGCGCCGTGTTCCGCTTCCCGGCCGACACCATATTCGCCAAGACCTTCCGGCAGCCCGTGCCGCCGTTTATTCGCAAGGGCGGCAACACGATGCTGGTGTTTGCCAGCGCCCGCGAACTGCTCACCATGGCCGAAATGTCGGCGCGCCAGGAGAAGCTGCAGGCTGAGTACGCCAAGCAAGCCAAAGCCGCCGCCGTAGCCCAATCGGCCAAGGACGCCGCCAGGATTCAGGCCTACCTGAAGAAGAACAAGCTGGTGGCTAAGAAAACCGTTGGCGGCACCTACTACATCATAACCCGGCCCGGCAAAGGCCTGCCGCCCAAGAAAGGCCAAACCGTGCGCGTACTCTACCGCGGCACCGTCTTGGCCACGGGCAAAGAGTTTGATTCTTCGGCCAAGCACGGCAACGAGCCCATTGCGTTTGCGCTCGGCACGGGCCAGGTTATTCCGGGCTGGGACCAGGGCATTGCCATGCTCACCAAGGGCAGCAAAGCTGTGTTGCTCATTCCGTCTCCCCTGGCCTACGGCCCCCGCGGCGCCGGCGCCGACATTCCGGCCAACGCCGTGCTTCGCTTCGAAGTTGAGCTGGTTGATTTTAAGTAGGGCGTTATAAATTTCAGCCCAAGTAACAGCCCCAGTGCGTGGCCCCTTTAGAAGGGCCGCCGCTGGGGCTGTTACTTGGGCTGAAAAGTACCTTACTCTGCCAGCACTTGCGAGAGAATGTCCAGCGAGCGAATCTCGCCTAGCTGCTCCACGTGCAGCTGGTAGTACCGAATGAGCACATTCAGCAATTCGTGGCGCACGCGGCCGTTGGGAATGGTGCTGGTGGCTGGGTCCTGCAATAGCTCGTCGAAGTAACCCTCAAACTCGCGCAGGCGCAGCGTGGCCGGGCCAGTAGCGCCCTTGGAAGTAGCCGCGTGGCCAGCCATAATTACCTGGTCGGTGAGTTCGCCCCCCGAGCTTACCCCAAAGCCCAGGTAGGTAGCTAAGCGCAGCAGAAAAACCAGGGCAAAGTTTTCGCTGCCCGTGGTCTGCTGGTCAAACGCGAGAATAGAGTCGTGCAGAAACTGGAAGAGGGGTTCGTTTTGCTCTTCTTCGCGCACGGCACGGCCCACCACTTCGGAGAGAAACAGCACCACGCTGCTTTTCTGCACCTCATAGGGCAGGCTAACAAAAGGCTCCGAACACCGGAACTCGGACAGGCGGGTGAGGCCGCTGCTGCCCCGCGCCACGTAGGCCACCAGCTCCAGCAGCGTGAAGGGCTGAAACAAGGCTATGCGTCCCGGCGGCTTGGCCTTGCGCACGCCGTTCACGATGTAGTTCTGCACGCCCAGCCGCTCGGTGTAGACACGGGCAATGATGCTCGTTTCGCGGTATTTCAGGTAGCTGAGGACGATGCCCCGGGTTTTGATTAACATCTTAAAAGGGGACGAGAACGAATATTGAGCTATGAAGAATTGGGCTACGCGCCGCGTTCACTCCTCACTATTCATTCCTCATTTTGGTTTTATTTGCTGAGCACCGCCACTTTGCTCACGCAGCCATTTTTGCCGTCGGCATCCGTCGATAGTACGAGGTACGTGCCCGAACGGACGCGTTGGCCGTCGGGGTTGGTCATGTTCCAGGTTACGGTGCCGCCGTTGGCCTTGGTGGCGTACACGAGGTGCCCGGCTATGTCGGTAATCTTCACCACGGCATTATTGGCCAAGCCCGTAATGCCCACCGTGCCGGTAAACTCGGGCCGCACCGGGTTGGGGAACACGGCCGTGCACTTCGGGCTGCCTTCCGTGACGGTGGCGGCGCCGCGGTAGGTTACTACGCCGCCATCGGTGGCCACCCAGACTTCGCCGGTCTTGTCGTTCACCTTCACGTCAATGATGCGGTCGGACGGCAGCGGGCTGTTGGCGGTGGTGAAGTGCAGCAGCGCTTCGTCGGCATCGGGGCTGAACAGCCACAGGCCGTGGTCGGTACCGAACCACTTGCGGTCGCCTCCGTCCACGGCCAGGGTCCGTACGGCCTCGCTAAACAGCGCGGGAAAGTTCGCTC
Source organism: Hymenobacter plasmatis (assembly GCF_020711255.1). Lineage (GTDB taxonomy): Bacteria > Bacteroidota > Bacteroidia > Cytophagales > Hymenobacteraceae > Hymenobacter. Next base: position 8,155 of record NZ_JAJFAW010000001.1, on the reverse strand, counting down.
CCTCGCCGCGCGTCACCAAAGGCAGGGTAAACCCCAGGCTGGACCCAAACGGCCCGCTGGGGTCGTTAAAAACGGCTACGCCTTTGATTGTAGCGGCCCAGATGTACCCCCGCCGGTCTTTGGCCAGCTCATAGATTTGGTTGTCGGGCAGGCCAGATGCGGTGGTAAAAAACCGCGGCTGGTTGGGGTTAGCCGTGGCGGGGTCGACCGCAAAGATGCCCAGGGCGGCCCCAGTGGGGTCGGTCTTGCGCGATACCGATACCCAGGCAAAGCCGTTATCATCCAGCACAATGCGCTCCAGCGCTTCAAACCCAGACACCCACGGAATGGTGCGCCAAGTGGTAGCGGCCGGGTCCAGGATAAACAGGCCCGAGGTATTGGGGCGCAGGTGCCGGTTTACCACCCACACCTTGCCGGCCGCATCGGCGGCCACATCGGTCACCTCCACCCGGTTCTTGTTGCCAAAGGTGCCAAAAAGAGGGCTGCCAGCCGGGGTGCCCTCGCCGAACTGACGGAACTGCCCAGGCCCTTTCCACTCCAGCAGCCCACCGCCGTAGGCCGCCACATACAAGGTGCCATCGGGCGTGCGGGTGCCACGGGAGGGGCTCTGCAAGTCCGGAAAATTGGTGGTGGCAGGGAAAGCCGCGGGCGTAAAATTGGTCCACTGCCCGTTGGCAAACTCATAAAAGCCCAGTCGATAGCCGTTAGGCAAGTACCGCTCGGAGTACCCCCCGGTGAACACGTCCACCTTGTTGGTGTGAGCATCGGCCAGAATGCTGAAGGCCAGTCCCGTTTCGGGACCGTTGGGAACGAAGCGCTCCGGCGCCTGGCCAGAGCCGGGGCGCACCCGCTGCAAGCCGTTCTGGTAATTGGCCACGTAATAGCTGCCGTCGCGGGAGCGCACGGCGTCCTGCGTGTACGTACCGGGCGTAGGCGGCACCACGCCAGTCACCACGCCCGTACGGTCGATGCGGCGCACCCCGGAAATATCGTCGACCACCAGCACCCCGATGCTGCTGGCGCGCAGCTTCCGGAACTGGGGAGTATAGGTATTGGGCACGGCGCGCCACGAGCCGGGCGTGCCCGGAATAAACTTGTACACCGCCGCCCCTGCGCCCTCTACGGCGGCATATACTTCGCCTCCATAGGAGGCCAGAAAGGGATAGACGTGCTGCGCCGGATTGGCGCTCAGCGGCACCGGCTGGTACAGGGTCCAGTTACGGTAGTCGAGCAGGTTGCTGGTGAGCTGGCCCCGCAACAAGCCGGCCGAGGTTGCCGCATAAAGCGCGCCGTTGGCCACTGCGGCGTCGTACACGGCCACGACGGTGCCGCCGGGGCCAATGTTACTGTAGGTGTCGCTGATTTCGAGTTTCGTCAAATCCACCACCACCAGGCCGAAACTGGTTGATACGTAGGCCTTGCCGGCCCCAATCGAGACCTGATTGATTTCCTTGGTGCCCTGAATCGACTTGCGTAGCACATCGTTCAGGTTGCGCACGCTGCCGTTGGGCCGCAGAATGTCGAGGTTGCTGTTGCGATAGGCCAGCACCGTTTGCTGGGTTACCGAGTCGTAGGCCAGGGCGGCCACGCCCACGTCGTTCAGGCCGTCGCGCCGCGAAAGCACCTGGGTGGTGTTGAGCTTTTTATCCAGGAAATAAAAGGCGTTCTCCGTGGCCACGTACACCCGGTCGCCGGCATCCTCAAGGCGGAGGGGGCGGTTGGTGGGCAGGTGCAGCTGCCAGTCGCCATAGCCGGCTGTGCTCTGCGCCCCCACGGTTTGGGCCAAGCAAAGCAGCCCAACTAGCCCCAGCCAACAACGGAAAATGTGCAGCATACGCTCAGCAAAAACACGGTTTAAGTAAAAGCAGCCGGGCTGCCTTTGCCAACGCAGGGCTCAGCCCTTTAGTGCGCGGCGGCCGAGCGCGCCTCCGGAGCCGGCGCTTTGGCCTGCATACCTTCCAAAAAGCACGGCCGGCAGCGGGCCTCATACGAGTCCGTTTCGCCGAGCAGGACCTGGTTTTCACTGGCCGCGTTGCGATACGAGTAAGAAGCAATTTCGCCGCAGCACACGCACACGGCGTGCACCTTGGTCACGTACTCAGCCGTGGCCAGCAGCGCCGGCATGGGCCCAAACGGGCGGCCGAGGTAGTCCATGTCCAGCCCGGCCACGATGACCCGGGTACCGTTGTTGGCCAGTTGCTGGCACACGTCCACCAGCGAGTCGTCAAAAAACTGCCCTTCGTCGATGCCCACCACATCCGAGCCCGCCGCTAGCAGCAGGATTTCCGAGGCAATGGCCACCGGAGTTGAGCGGATACGGGCTGCGTTGTGGCTCACCACGTCATCAACGTCGTAGCGGGTGTCGACGGCCGGTTTGAAAATTTCAACCTGCTGCCGCGCAATGCGGGCGCGGGTGAGGCGGCGAATCAGTTCTTCGGTTTTGCCCGAAAACATGGAGCCGCAGACCACTTCAATCCAGCCCCGGCGCGGGGCGTTGTGGCGATTGCCAACGCGGGGTTCAATAAACAAAGTACAGGCGGGCTTGGGGAGGTTTAGAAACCTAAAGTTAGGAACGAACTGCAGAGCATAAAGCATGGCTCCGGTCCGGGCCTGCCCGTCGCTCAGGCAAACGTCTTGACCGCCTGTGATTCCACTATTGAGCTGGCGTAGTCAATAATTTTGACGTGCCAGCGTTGGGGGTTTAGCGGTACTGCACGTGGGGCAGCTGCGTGGCGTCGGGCACGCGGCCTACTACCTCGCCCGCCAGCAAGCGGGTTTGGCAGGTTAGCCGCTCATCGGCGAGGAGGCGCCCAGCAACCCGGTAGCGCAGCTCGGCATCGGAGGGCGGGCTTAGGTTTTCCATGCCCTGGCGCACCTGCAGGCGGCAGGTAGTGCAGCGGCCTTTGGCCCCACAGGCGTGCATCCAGTCGTGGCCAGCGGCTTGCAGCGCGGCGAGCAGCGTAACGCCGGCGGGCACCGTCACGGCCGCGCCCGGCAAGTTTTCAATCGTTAACAGGGCCATTTGTGCCTAACTTCGGCCACCGAAACACGGCCTTTTTATGAACGACAAATATAGCCTCGCCAAGTGCGCGCAATACGGTCGCCGGTTGGCCGCTCGTCTCTGCGAACAGCACTTCGGCGCTCAGCCCACCGCCACGCTCGATGGGCCCGCGGTGCTCAAATTCACGCCGGTCCGCCAAGTCAACTTACTAGTAGTACGCCAGTTATTGGGCCAGTGGCAAGCCGAAACCGCCCGCCTGCGCAGCCCTTATTTTGATTTTGAAGCGGCGCCCGTGCAAGCGGCACTCACGCAGTTTATGAACGTGCTGTCGCGGCACATCAGCTTGGGCCGGGCGGCTTTCGAACCCTTGCTGGCCCAAGCCGTTGCCGATACGCTGGGCATTGTGGCCGACCCGGTGCACAGCTTCCAGCACCTGCTGCTGGGCAACGCAGAGTCTTTTACCCTATCAGGCCTGCGCGACAACCTGCGCTATATCGACGTCGATAAGGCTTTTTACCAGGGCTTTGTGGACAGCCTGCCGGCCAGCAGCGAACTCAGTGGCGATTTTCTATCTCACCGCTTCGAGCTGTACCATGCCGCCAACTACAAGGGCCACCAGCCCATGCAGCGCCTGGTAACCGAGCTGAGCGCCCTGCTGCCCCTCACCACCGCCGATTTGCTTGAGGATGGCCCGGTGTCGGCCATTTCAACTCCGGCAGCGCCCGCACCCGAAGCAGCCCCCGCGGCGCCCGCTAAAGCTCCCGAGCCCACTCCAGTGGCCGTGCCCACGTTTGTAGCTTCTTCTGCCCCGGTAGCCCCGTCGCAGCCTGTCACTGCCGCTCCGGCTACTCCAGCAGTTCCAGAGCCGGTTGCTGCGCGGGCGGTACCCACGCCAGCGACGCCGGCTCGGCCCCTGCCGCATACCGAAACGGCCAGCGTGCCCCTCCACGAAAAGCTGAAAGCCGGACAGCCCGCAGCCGCTCCCCTGGCCGAAACCTTGCGCGCAACCGCCACGTCAGCTCAACTTGCCGAACGCCCCGGCCCCAAAGTTGAGTCCCTGCGCGAAGCCATTTCCATCAACCAGCGCTTCAGCTTTATCAATGAGCTGTTCAATGGAGAAAACATGGAATATCACGCCGCTATTCAGCACCTCGACTCGTTACCCACGGCCGACCAAGCCCGCGCCTATGTCACCGGCGATTTGTCGCAGCGCTACGACTGGAACCGCAAAGAGGAGCACGTCAACAAACTTCTGAAGCTCATCGAGCGCAAGTTTGCCTAGCCCCTCATCGACGTCGAAGCTGCCCTTTCTCGGACCTCGGCTCCGCCGCTGGTTGCTGCCATGGTTTTTAGCCGTAGCTGCCTTGGCCAATCTGGCTTATCCGATGTACGTGCACTTCGATTTCTCGCATTCGCCGGACACGCGCAGCTACCTGCGTATGGCAGCGTGGCATTACGATAGCGTAAAGGTTACTCACCGCTACCGGGTGCTGGTACCCGCAGCTGCTGCGGTGGTAGCGGCCCCCGTCGCTAAAGTATACGGGCGCATATGGCCCCAGCGTCCAGCGGGTTTATGGCCCCTGCGCTTTGCTTTTTACCTTGTCAATTGCCTGCTGCTGGCTGCTGCCGGAGCGTGTTGGTTCAATGGGGCCCGCCTAGCCGGTGCCTCTTCGCCCGCCGCGGCCCTGGCCATGCTGGCCGCACTCACCAGCCGCTGGGCAGAATACGCCGCCGGGCTGCCCCTTACCGACAGCCTGTACCTGCTGGTTTTTGGCCTGGGCTATTATGCCATCCGGCGTGGGCCCCGTGGCGCCTGGGCCTTGGGAATTGCCCTCGTACTTGGCCCGCTTGCAAAAGAATCTTTCTTCCTATCGCTGCCCTGGTTGTGTTGGTTCGGTCGTAAAACCTTGGTTTGGCCCAAGCAGCTACTGGCGCTGGCAGGCGGCATAGCGGCCTTAGTTGCCGTCCATCTTTTCGTAGACAACCATGTCGACACTAATACTACCGAATCCGTCACCAATGCCTTACAGCATCTTGAGAACATCGTTTATTCGGTGCATCGGGCCGCTTCCCCCAAAGGAATAGGCGAACTGCTCAGTGTTTTTGGTCTTTATACATTAATCATTCCCATTGCTTTCTGGCTTGAAAAAAGCAGCAGAGCCCATTCAGAACTAAGATTCTACGCCTCCTTAGGCTGGGCTGAAATTGGTTTGCTTGCAGTGGTAGCCATCCATATGCTGCTTTCCGGCGATTTGGGCCGCATGGCATACCTCTCTGCGCCTGTGTTTTGTTCAGCTTTGGCGCTGGTCTTTACTTACTGGCGCCGCCTTGTCCGCACCTGACGCATCCCGCTCTGGCCCCTTTGGCAGCCCCATCAGCGCCAAGCCGAACAGCAGTGGCCACACGGGTACCAGAAAGCGCGCTGCGCCCAATGGGCCAGTCAGAAATGCCACATACAGCAGTAGTCCCAACGCTACCCAGCGCCCGTAACGTAGCCCTGGTTCGCTGTGCTTCAGCCGCAAAAAGCCGCGCGCAGCTAACACCAAACGCACCACGTTTGCCAGCAGCACCCAGCCCAACAAACTCAGCATCGCCAAAGGCAGGCGTCCCAGCGCTTGCCATAAGCCGCCCGTCTGGGCCTGAGCCAGCAAACCTGCGCCATTAGATGGCTCCAGCCGCAGAAATTGAGCAACATCGAATCTGCCGGGGTCTAAGAACAACGCTGCCATTCCCTGCAGGTGTTGCCGTGCATACACCACAGGGTGGGCCCACAGCACCGCTCCAGCACGCGACTGAATCACATGCTGCCGCGCGGCAAAATCGGGCTGTGAATTAGCCTCCCTCAACACACTGGCGACCCATTTCTCTTCTGCTGCCGGCCCTTCGGTCTGCCTCACCACGCCAGCGGCGTTGTAGTGAAGCAAATTGACTTCGGCAATGCTTGAGAAGTGAAAATACCCCGTCCGCTCCTTATTCCAGCCCATATAAAGCAGCACAACCACCAATGGAATCAGCCCAATAAACGCAAAGTTTATGCGCCTTACTCGCCACGCCAACCACATTCCTAGGCCAACTATTACGAACGCTAAGGGGTAGAAAACAGGCTTTAGCAGCAATGCAATTATTGAGGCACCAGCTACTCCAGCAAAATACTGCTCTCGCTGAGTTCTAATAAAGCTCAGTCCTACAGAAACCATTACTACCACTGCTGTTTGAAGCAGCATTTCGCTCATCACAGCATTCGCATAGATGAGTTGAGCTGGAAAGGACAGCACTCCCACTACGGCGAGTGCCCACTGACTGGCTTTAGGCCGTGCCCACCTTGCCCACAATGCTAGTACCAGCCCAATATTGAGCAAACTCAATAGGTTTTGCAACCCCAGCAATAACACTGGACGATTCATTCCCGCTCTAAGACCCAGCACTGCTAACGGGTAGCCCAACGGCCGAATCGTGAACTCCTGAACGGCTTGTCCGCGTGGTGGCATGCGCAGCCACGGCTTAGCATAAAGCTCGCCGTAAACCCGCAAGTTCTCGGCGGCCTGTAAGTATCTGCCCGAGTCGGGAAAGTCCCAACTGCCCTTATGTAATACCCAGCCCAACGCCAGGATGTGGGCCCCAACTAATACTGCCCAAACCCAGCTTGGCACCGGCCCGCGTGCCATCAACGCAGTAAGTCTTGCTTACGGTATGCGTCCAACGCCAGCAGACTAAAAAGCAAAATAGTAAATGACCATAGCGAAGAGCCCCCGTAACTGAAAAATGGTAGTGGGATTCCTACAACTGGTGCTAGCCCAATGGTCATACCCATATTCACCGTAATGTGGAAGAACAGCACACATGCTACGCAGTAGCCATAGGTCCTTCCAAATACTGATTTTTGGCGCTCTGCTACATAAATAATCCTCCAGAGCAGGGTTAGATACAGCGCAATGACCACAAAGCTTCCCATCCACCCAAACTCCTCCCCTACAGTACAGAAAATAAAGTCAGTACTCTGCTCAGGCACAAAATCAAATTTTGTTTGGGTCCCTTGTAGGAACCCCTTGCCAATAAAGCCACCAGACCCAATTGCAATCTTGCTTTGTGTCACATTCCACCCTTTCCCTAATGGGTCTGCCGAAGGGTTTATCAATATTTCAATCCGTTGCCGTTGGTGCGGCTGCAATACCTTATTATAAAAGAAATCTACGCCTACCACCATCCCCGCTACCGCCAGCCATACGCCAATGGCAAGGGGTAAATGATGACGCAATATCCGCCGGTTCAACCCGAGCACCGCTAAGAGCATCACCGTAAATGCCGCAATCAACCAAACCTTTGGCACCAATAAGGCCAACAGCAAAATTACTCCCCCGGCAGCTAGCAGCAACAGTATCAGTGGCGACATTCCCTCCCGAAAATAAGCCAGTAACAATGCGCCGAATACCAACGCCTGCCCCGATTCATTGGAAGCCACAATGAGTAGTGGAGGCAACAGGGTGATACCCGCCAATACAAGCTGGTCACGCCAGTTCTGATACCGTAGGTTAATACTGGCCATAAAGCGAGATGCCGCAAGCGCAGTAGTGAATTTGGCAAATTCAGCAGGCTGTAACCGCACTGGTCCAAGTTCCAACCATGAGCGAGAACCTGCAATTGGTCTAGCTACAAACATTGTTACCAGAAGCAGTACTATCATGCCCGCATACATGGCATATGCCAAGGTATCATAGGCTTTATAGTCAACTACCAGCAGCACAACCACCAGCACGACAGCGGTAGCAATCCACAGTAACTGTTTAAACCAGTTAAAAGCCATGAGCTTATCAAAGCTCAAGTTGCCTAACGGGTTAGCCGGTGCGTCAGGCGAATAACTAGAAGCGTAAATGCAAATCCATCCTATGCCAACTAGCACTACATATAGTAGGACTGTCAGCCAATCAATACTCCGACTATAACGTGCTGGTGAAACTTGCACAAATAATAACGACTAAATACCTACACAAATTTACACACTTATAGCCTGTGTCGCTAGCCTCTGTTGGCCACGGAACAGGCATTGTAAGAGGGGATGCAAAACGCAAAACGCCCCCCGCGGCTGGTGAAAGCGGCGGGGGGCGTTACTCGTAAATAAGGTTGGCGGCGACCGACTCTCCCACCGGTGAAGGCAGT
>NZ_JAJFAW010000019.1 GCF_020711255.1 Hymenobacter plasmatis | reverse complement strand
CTTGCATGTATTAGGCCTGCCGCTAGCGTTCATCCTGAGCCAAGATCAAACTCTCCATTGTAAAATGTTCTACACCCCGGCGAACCGGGGCTGATGTCGAGTGCTGACCTTGCTCACATATTTGACGTTATCGTCTAATTCGTTTCGCTTGGTTTGTTTCACTGTGTTCTTCCCGAAGAAAGACCGGCAAATGAAACACTTACTATTTTGTCTGTTTCCGTCATTCAAAGAACGTGTGTTACTTCCATTTGAAGTAACAGTGCGGAGTTAGTTGTGACTCCTTATCGTTGCTATTGCAGTGCCCTATTCGATTTGGGAGTGCAAAGGTACGAGGCTTTTTCTACTTAGCAAGTTTTATTAAGAAAAGTTTTTGAAGCTTTTCAACTCGCTTTTCAAATTTTTCTGCTTCCTATCGAAGCGGGCTGCAAAGGTACGGTAGCTCTTTTCGGCTTTGCAAGCGGTTCGAAAAATAAATTCTTTCGAGGCTTTTTAAGCGCCGCAGGTGGTAGACAATTCTACGGTCTGCAGGAGTTCCAATATTTAAAAAATTTCGCTGGAGACCTTCGTTTCGCAGCGCCCCGTAGTCCGTTTGACGTTTTTGGGACTGCAAAGGTAGGAGGAGTTTTTGGAGCGGCAAGGGTGCTTTTACGAAATACCTGCAAATAGGTTGTAAGTGTCTGATTGATGCGTCGAAAAATTTGTCCGCATGATGATACTGTATAGAGACGTATCCCTGTTGAGCTAAACCAGCCTAAACACGAAGCCTAACAATTGTCGCTTTTAGCTCAACCATTGGGCAAGGCCCTGTTCATATTAATGCTCTTGTTATAAGCTCACTTATCCACTGCTTGCTTTTTCAATTGGTAGTGGAAGTGTAGTATGCTTGACTGGCAACTATAAAAAAAGCGCCGTAAGCTGTCCCCAATAGGTTCAGTTTACGGCGCTTTTCTTGGCTTACCCTTGGTAGATGTTAAGCTTTACCGTGGCTTTCTTGGCAAGAATTAGCGGTGGAGGGTGCTTACTCTATCTGGGCCCACGCTGACAATGCTAATGGGTACTTGCAGTTCCTGCTCCAGGAAATCCAGGTAGGCTTGCAGATTGGCAGGAAGTTGGGCAGCGTCTGTTATGGTAGTGAGGTCACTGTTCCAGCCCGGGAGGGTGCGGTATTCGGGGGTGATGGTGGTGAGTTCGCCGGGGTCAGGGAGTTGCGGGGTGCTTTCGCCGGTGGCGCTGCGGTAGTGAGTGCAAGCCTGGATTTCGGTGAAGGCATCGAGCACGTCGGCTTTCATCAGGTGCAGCTCGGTGACGCCGTTGAGCATGATGGCGTAGCGGAGGGCGGGCAGGTCTATCCAGCCAGTGCGGCGTGGGCGGCCGGTGGTGGAGCCGAACTCGCGGCCAGCCTGGCGAATCTGCTCCCCTACTTCGTCATGCAGCTCTGTGGGGAACGGGCCACTCCCAACACGGGTACAATAGGCTTTGGTGATACCGTATACCTTATCAATGTGCCGGGGCGCGATGCCCAAGCCGGTGCAGGCGCCTGCGGCGATGGTGCTCGAAGACGTAACGTAGGGATAAGAGCCGAAGTCGATATCCAACAAGGAACCTTGAGCGCCTTCGGCAAGAATGCGCTTGCCTTGCTTCAGCAGGTCGTTGAGCAGGTATTCGGTATCGGTGAGCTGGAGGGTGCGCAGGAAGGCGACGGCGGAGAAGAAGTCGTCTTCTAGCTCTTCAATTTCCAGCCCCTTATTATAATGGGAAGCCAGGGAAGCATGCTGGGCAACGGCTTCCTTATAACGGGTCTCGAAATCGGGCAGCAGAATGTGGCCAACGCGCAAGCCGACGCGGCCGATTTTGTCGGAATACGTGGGCCCGATGCCTTTAAGAGTACTACCAATTTTGGAGCCGCCGCGGGCTTCTTCGTTGATGCGGTCGAGGGCGCGGTGCGAGGGCAGGATGAGCTGGGCCTTCTTGGAGATGTAGAGGTTCTTAGCCCAATCCACTCCCCTATCGGTGAGCTTTTGGAGTTCGGCGCGGAAAACGATGGGGTCGAGCACGACGCCATTGCCTACAATATTGAGGATGTGCGGGTGGAAAATGCCGCTGGGCACTTGGTGCAGCACGTGCTTGATGCCATCGAAGGTGAGGGTGTGGCCGGCGTTGGGGCCGCCCTGGAAGCGTGCTACGGCATCATAGGTGGGCGCGAGTACGTCTACGATTTTGCCTTTGCCTTCATCGCCCCACTGGAGGCCTACTAATACGTCTACTGGCATTTGAAATGGGTTTGTGTCGGGCTGAACATGGGAAGGATTTGCTGCCTCCGGGCCTGCTCAGGGAATCTATTATTTAAAGAGAAAAGCTACCATTGGGTCCGTCGCAAGCTTGCGGATGGCAAATGGCAAAAAAACAGCCGCCCTATTGGACGGCTGGGATTAGTTGTTGGCGGGCGGCGGCCTCATCGGTGGCCACGGTAAAAATATTGGTGAGCTTGGTTAGCGCCAGCATTTTCTTGGGGTGGTCGGCGGGGTTGATGAGGACCATTTCACCGCCTCGGCTCCGGAATTTGGTGAGGAGCGAGACTAGGACGCCAATGCCGGTGCTGTTGATGTAGCGGACTTCGGATAAGTCGACGGCGCAGAAGTTCAGCGTTTCGCCCAAGTGGTCGTTGACGGACTTGAGAAGCTGGTCGGTATCGGGACTGCCGATGAGGTCGCCGGCGAGGCGAATAAACAGGATGCCGTTTTGAACGGAACTGGTGATGGTCATGCGGGAGAAACGGATGAGCGGGCGGCAGCCTGAGCACGGCAGTCGCCACAAATGCCGTAAAGATTTAAAGAATGGTGCAAGATATGGAAGTTCAGAAGCTCCCCCACCATGGTTTGAATGCCGTGAATACGTGGGTCGCAGAATTCCACCACTTTATGGCATTCGGTGCAAATGACGTGGTCGTGCTGACGGTAGCCGTAGCTCTTTTCATATTGAGCTAAGTTGCGGCCGAACTGATGCTTGCTCACGAGCCCTTGCTCCACCAACAAGTCGAGGGTATTATAAACCGTGGCGCGGCTCACTTGCAGGCCCCGCTCCTTCATGCCTGCGTAGAGTTCTTCCACGTCGAAGTGGCCGGAACGGGCGTAGATTTCTTCGAGGATGGCGTACCGCTCGCCGGTTTTGCGCAGGCCTTTGTTTTCGAGGTGGGCGGTGAAGAGCTTGCGCACCTCCTCCAGCTTGTCGGTATTGAGGGTGGCCTGGGAGGCGGCGCTGGGCGTGTGCTTGGCCGCGTAACCCGTTTCGGAAGAGCCGCCTACCTCCTGCCCTGCCGCTTTGGCGGATTCTGCTGGTGACTGGGGCGCCTTGCGGGTGGCTTGGGGGGAATTCACGTTATATATAAGGTATAGTTGGGCAAAGGTAGAAACTCAGGCTAGCTAAGCGCCAAAGCCCGCTTTCGGTTTTACCGTTCGAAATAAAGATGGTAATGATTGGCGCAGCCCGGGTTGAAGGCTGCCTGGCACGCGGGGCAAGTGTTGTCGCAGCTCAGATACTCAGCGATACTCAGGGTGCTTTTGCAATTGCCGCAATAGATGGCCTGAGTTGCGAATTCCGTCTTGGGCCAAACTACGGGGGCGTGGTCGGCCGCTTCTTCGTGGCACTGGATGCAGGCGTAGAAGGCCTCACAGCATTTGAACTGGATAGCGATGATGTCGCGCTCGGAATGGTAGTGGGCGCATTGGGTGCGCTCGTTTACCCCGGTGCCGTGGCAGATGATGGGGGCCGCAATTTTCACTTCAACGAATCAAACCGCTCTACCTGCAACACGCCGTGCACCTTGCTCAGGCGATGGATGAGCTTATTCAGGTGGTCGGTGTCGTTTACAAAGACCATAATCTCACCTTCGAAGATGCCGTCGTTGCTGTCCACGGTGATGGCCCGCATATTGACCTTAAGACTGGTGCTGATAATGCGGGTTACGTCGTTGACGAGGCCTACCCGGTCCGTGCCTTTGATGCGGATGCCCGCCAAGAAAGCCAGCTCCAGTTGCTCCGTCCACTTGGCGCGCACAATGCGGTTGCCGTAGTTCGACATCAAATCGACGGCGCGGGGGCAGCTGGTGCGGTGAATGATGATGCCGCTGTCGGTTTCGAACCCAAACACGTCGTCGCCGGGAATGGGATTGCAGCAGCGCGCAATGCTATAGTTGAACTTGTCGGTGTTCTCCCCCACCACGAGCATATCGGGCCGAACGCCGCGAATTTTCTGCACCTCGTGGTCGAAAGACTTGGGCTCTAGCACCGAGGCCACGCTGGCCACGGGCTTGTCGGCATTGAACAACGACTCCCGAATGGTGCGGCCATCGACTTGCCCCACGGCCAAGCGGTAGTAAAACTCCTGGGCCGTGGGCACATTGAAATAAGCCAGCAGCCGGTTGAAGCTTTCCTGCGTGAAAGGCACGCCAATCAGCTCAAGGCGCTTTTCGAGCAGCTGGCGGCCGTCCTCGGCTTTGGCCCGGCGGTCGTCGCGCAGAAAATCCTTGATTCTGGACCGCGCTTTTGTCGTGATGACGTAGTTGAGCCACTCGTTGGTGGGCCGCTGCTTGTGCGAGGTCAGGATTTCGACCTGGTCGCCGTTGTGGAGCTGGTAGCTCAGCGGCTCCAGCTTCTGGTTGACTTTGGCGCCGAGACAGTGCAGCCCAATTTGTGAGTGAATCTCGAAGGCAAAGTCCAGCGCAGTGGCCTTGTCGGGCAGAATTACGAGCTTGCCTTTGGGGGTAAAGGCGTACACCTCCTTCACGAACAGGTTCTGGCGGAATTCGTCCATGAATTCCAGTGCGCTGGAATTGTTGGACTCCAGCATCTCGCGCACCTTATTTACCCAACCTTCCAAAGAGCTTTCGGGCTGAATGCTGCCGGTGTCCTTGTATTTCCAGTGCGCAGCGTAGCCTTTTTCGGCGATGTCGTCCATGCGCCGCGAGCGGATTTGCACCTCCACCCACTGGCCCGAGCGCGACATTACGGTGGTGTGCAAGCTCTCGTAGCCGTTAGCCTTGGGCGTGGATACCCAGTCGCGCAGGCGGTCGGGGTTGGGCTGGTAGAAGTCCGTCACAATGGAGTATACCTGCCAGCAGGCGGCTTTTTCCTGCTCCGGCGGCACGTCCAGAATCACCCGGATGGCAAACAGGTCATACACCTCGTCGAAGGTGATGTTCTGCTTTTTCATCTTCTTCAGGATGGAGTAGATGCTCTTGGGCCGGCCCTTGATTTCGTACTCGAAGCCCTGCGCCTTCAGCTCATCGTCGATGGGCTGCACAAACTCCTTAATGAAGCGGTTGCGCGCGCTCTGGCTCTGGCGGACTTTCGCCTTGAGGTCGTTATAAGTTTCGGTATCGGTAAACTTGAGGTACAAATCCTCCAGCTCACTCTTTATAGTATAGAGGCCGAGGCGGTGGGCCAGCGGCGCATACAGATACAGGGTTTCCGAGGCAATCTTGAGCTGCTTGTGCCGCGGCATCGAGTCGAGCGTCCGCATGTTGTGCAGGCGGTCGGCGATTTTGATGAGGATGACGCGCACGTCTTCGCTCAGCGTGAGCAGCATTTTGCGGAAGTTCTCGGCCTGCTCGCTGGTGCCGTACTCGAATACGCCGGAAATTTTTGTGAGCCCATCAATAATGCGGGCCACTTTGGGGCCGAACTCGCGCTCGATATCCGAAATTTCCGTCGGCGTGTCCTCCACCACGTCGTGCAGCAGGGCAGCTACAATGCTCGTCGTGCCCAGCCCAATTTCCTCCACCGCAATCTGGGCCACGGCCAGCGGGTGCAGAATGTACGGCTCGCCCGACTTGCGGCGCATCTCCTTGTGCGCCTCAAGGCTCTGATTGAACGCCTTTTTGATGAGCTTGGTGTCGCCCTCTTTCAGGTAGGGCTTGGCCGTGCGCAGCAGGCGGCGGTAGTGGCGCAGGATTTCCTGGCGCTCAGCTTCGGGAGAGATAACGGGAGGCATAATAGGTAAAGTAACAAAGCAGAAGAAGAAAAGGTGGCCCGAAAATCCCCACAACGACTACTTACGCTTGGGCTTTGCGTGCAATCGTTTTAGCGAGTACCTTTGCGGGCCCGTAGCAATTGGCTGCGTGGTGCTCATATGCGGATATGGCGAAATTGGTAGACGTGCCAGACTTAGGATCTGGTGCCGCAAGGCGTGTGGGTTCGAGTCCCTCTATCCGCACTTTATTTGATGTAGGCCTTCAGTCGCATAGGCTGGAGGCTTTTTTTCAACTTTTCAACTTGGCCAGCGGAAGCCGGCTCCCCTGTTTTGAACATTACCCTCGACAAGAACGACGAGCAGCTGACCGGGCTGCTGACCGTGCATCTGACCGAAGCCGACTACGCGCCTACGGTTGACAAGCAAATCAAAGAGTACACCAAGCGCGCCCAGGTGAAGGGCTTCCGCCCCGGCATGGTGCCGGTCGGCATGGTGCGCAAGATGTACGGCAAAGGCATTCTGGCCGAGGAAATCAACAAAATGCTGGGCAAAGCGGTGGACTCCTACATCAAGGAGAACAACATCAAGCTGCTCGGCGAGCCCCTGCCGGTGCAGAGCAACGTGGATTTCGACACTGACAAGGACTTCGATTTCCAGTTTGAGCTGGGCCTGCTGCCCGACTTCGAGCTGCCCGCCGAAGGTGCCCTGCAAGTGGAGCGCCACCAGGTAACCATCGACGAGGAGACTCTGAGCCAAACCAACGAGCAGATTGCCCGTCAGTACGGCGAGACCACCAACCCCGAGGTTTCGGAGGCCGGCGACTACCTGTTCGGCAAGCTGAAGAAGGCCGATGAGGAAGGCGAAGGCCGCACGGTGCTGCTGCCCCTCAATAAGGTGACCGGCGACGTATCGCATTTCATCGGCAAGAAAGCTGGCGACGTTATCACGTTTGACTTGCAGGCCGCTTTCGGCAACGACGCGGCTTCGATTTCGAACTTCTCGGGCCTGAGCAAGGAAGAGGCTGCTGCTGCCACCGGCGACTACGTGCTGAACGTGGAGAAAGTGAACCGCACGGCGGCTCCCGAGTTCAACCAGGAGCTGTTCGATAAAGTATTCGGCCCCGAGGCGGTTTCTTCGCAAGAGGAGTTCGACGCCAAAGTGCGCGAGACCATCCAGTCGAACTACGACCGCGAGAGCGACGGCGCGCTGAACAACAGCATCGTGGAGCAGCTCGTGAACACCGTGGACATCAAGGTGCCCACCGAGTTCTTCAAGAAGTGGCTGGTGCGTGCCAACGAAGGCAAACTGACGCCCGAGAAGGTAGAAGAGCACTACAGCGACTACGAGAAGGAGCTGAAGTGGAGCATGATTCGCAACAAGGTGGTGGAAGACGCCGGCCTGAAGGTGAGCAACGAGGAAATCGTGAACCGCACCCTCGACAAAATCATGGGCCAGTTCAACATGCCCAACATGCCCGACGAAATGCGCGAGTCGATGCGCAGCTACGCCGATAGCTTCCTGAAGCAGGACAACGGCAAGAACTACGTGAGCGAGTACGAGGCCATTCTGGCAGAGAAAGTGCTCGAAAACCTCCGCGGCAAAGTTGTTGTTACGGACAAGCCCGTAACGGCCGAAGAATTCCGGACCCTGCACAGCTAAGCTTAGCCCCGCAGTTTCCTTTTTTCAAAAAGCCCTTACGGTGACGTAGGGGCTTTTTTGTTGGGGTTCCGACAACATTCCTTTACTTCGCCCGTCTTTCTTACCTCACTCGCGCACGCTTCGGCAGGCGCCTCATTTCCTTCAAATGCTGAATAAACAAGAGTTTCGCAAGTTTGCCGTTAAGCACCAGGGCCTCAGCGGGCTGGGTGTGGACCAGTATATCCAACACGTGGAAGGCCAGACGCGCGGTGGCCTCATTTTGCCCACCGGCATGACCCGCTCGGTAATCGAGGAGCGCCCCACGCGCTTCGCCGAAATCGACGTGTTTTCGCGCCTCATCATGGACCGGATTGTGTTCCTGGGCACGGCCGTAGATGATTATGTAGCCAACATCCTGACGGCCCAGATGCTGTTTCTGGAATCGGCCGATGCCAAAAAAGACATTCTGCTTTATATCAACTCGCCCGGTGGCTCGGTGTATGCCGGCCTGGGCATCTACGACACCATGCAGTACGTGAACCCCGACGTGGCCACGATTTGCACCGGCCTCGCGGCTTCGATGGGTGCCGTGTTGCTGGCCGGTGGTGCCGCCAACAAACGCTCAGCCCTCCCCCACGCCCGCGTGATGATTCACCAGCCCTCGGGCGGCGCGCAGGGTCAGTCGTCGGATATTGAAATCACGGCCCGCGAGATTCTGAAGCTAAAGAAAGAGCTGTATGACATTTTGGCCCAACACACCGGCAAGACCTACCAAGAAATCCACGACAACTCGGACCGCGACTACTGGATGCGTGCCGATGAGGCCAAGGAATACGGCCTGATTGACGAGGTGCTGGAGAAGAAGAAAGACTAATTACATATAGTGGAACTCTTCGGAGTCATTTGATAAGAAAAGCCCCTGCTGATTTGGCAGGGGCTTTTTGTTTGCCAGAATGCTTGGAATTCAGCCCAAGAAGAGCAGGTTGAGCCGACGGCGTTTAGAACTTACCCGTGAGGCCTACTTTGAGGTAGGTTTGGTCGTAGCCTAACTCGGCGAAAGCACCGAAGTTTTCGAATAGATAGTAACGCCCGCCTACAAACAGACCGTAGGCCAGGCCGGTGGAACTGTTGGTGTCCAGGCCGTTGGGGTTACTTCCTTCGAAAGACACGCCGGAATGCCGCACGCCCACGCCCACCCCACCATAGGCATCAAACTCAGGCGTGACGGGGTAGTGAAACGAGCCGCGTACGGTCATGATGACATCGGTGTATTTCCATTTATCGCCGCTGCTCAGCACGTACTTGGCACCCTGGTAACCCGCGAAGATGCCCGCGCCCAGCACGCCAGGGCCCACGGCCATCAGCCCTTTCTCATAGGACAAGCTGATGGCAGGTGATACGCTGGAGCTGCCGCCAATCACCTTCATGCCGTAGTTGTAGCGGCTGCCAACTCCGATACCCAAATTAATGGCTCGCGTGCCGACCTGAAAGGGACCAGTAGTGAAAGTGGTGGGAAGCGCGGTTTCGAGCAGCGACGGCTCCGGCTCGGATGCGGGTGCCGGCTGAGCTTTGGGTTGAGAGGCCGGCGCGGGAGTTGGTTTAGAAGCTGGTTTAGCAGTTGGCTTGGTAGCCGCGGGGCGAGGTGCCGGCTTGCGAGTGGTTTGGGCTTGGGCCCCGAGAAACGGAAGCGCGGCCACCGCCGAAGCCGCTACTAAAATGTGAAAGACGCTTTTCATAGAAGGACAAAGTAAGACGGTATGGATAGAAAAGCGCGGCGCTAGGGTGAACACTGGCGGCAGCAAATGGGCAACGCAACGGGCAACAGCCACTTTCAGGCCCTGGGTATCGGACAAATTGTTCCCAATACTGCCTTGGCATGGTTTCGGCGAGAATTAGAAAAAACTACCGGGCGGGAGGTGCGGTTGTGTTCTCAAAGCCGGTAAAATATTGGTCTTATCAGCGGCGTAGCAACCCTTAGCCCGTTGCCAGTGTCTTGATAGCGTGCTTATTGAAAATTGGATAAGTGGGCAGTCAAAAATGCTTTGCCGGTAAAAGCTGGGCCAGGCCCTGATTTTAAATAGCTCAACATCTAGGGAATACCTTATCTAAGCTTTTGAGAATGGCACCAATTTCCGCGCAACAGGCGTTGGCCTTGTTGTACCTTTGAGCCCGCTTGTTTAAAAACTAGCCTTCCCACCTACTATTCTATTCCTCTTTCCGTGGCTGAAATATCCTGTTCCTTTTGCAATAAAAGCAAGCGCGAAGTCGCTGTTATGATTTCGGGCATCAACGCCCACATCTGTGAGAAATGCGTGGGCCAGGCCCAGCACATCCTCAACGAAGAAGCCAAAGCCCAGGACGCCAGCAAGCAGCCCAAGTTCAACCTCATCAAGCCCAAGGCAATTAAGGACCACCTCGACCAGTACGTGGTGGGCCAGGACGAAGCCAAGCGCGTGATGTCGGTGGCCGTGTACAACCACTACAAGCGCCTGATGCAGAAGCCGCAGGACGACGAGGTGCAGATTGAAAAGTCCAACATCATCATGGTGGGCGAAACCGGCACCGGCAAAACCTTCCTGGCCCGCATGCTGGCCAAGATTCTGCAAGTGCCCTTCTGCATTGCCGATGCCACGGTGCTCACCGAGGCTGGCTACGTGGGCGAAGACGTGGAAAGCATCCTTACCCGCCTGCTCCAGGCAGCCGACTACAACCTCGAAGCCGCCGAGCGCGGCATCGTGTACATCGACGAAATCGACAAAATTGCCCGCAAGAGCGACAACCCCAGCATCACGCGCGACGTGAGCGGCGAGGGCGTGCAGCAGGCCTTGCTCAAGCTGTTGGAAGGCACTGCCATCAACGTGCCGCCGCAGGGTGGCCGCAAGCACCCCGAGCAAAAGATGATTTCGGTGAACACCGAGAACATCCTGTTCATCTGCGGCGGCGCCTTCTCCGGCCTCGACCGTATCATAAAGAGCCGTCTGAACACCAAGCCCATGGGCTTTGCCAAGACCAACCTCGATGACCAGGTCGACACCGAGAACTTCCTGCGCTACGTGTCGGCTCAGGATATCAAGAGCTTCGGTCTTATCCCCGAGCTCATCGGCCGCCTGCCCGTGCTCACCCACCTCAACCCGCTGGACCGCACCACGCTGCGCATGATTCTGACCGAGCCCAAGAACTCGCTCGTGCGCCAGTACAAGCGCCTGTTCGGCATGGAGAATATTGAGCTGGATTTCACCGAAGACGCCCTCGAGTACATCGTGGAGAAAGCCGACGAGTACCGCCTCGGGGCCCGCGGCCTGCGCTCCATCTGCGAGAGCATCATGACCGATGCCATGTTCGAGATGCCCTCGGAAGAAGGCGCCGACGCGCTGCTCATCAACTTAACCTACTGCCGCAGCAAGTTTGAAAAATCGACGCTGCGCCACATGCGGGCCGCGTAAGGCCACAACAAATCAACTGCTATTTCGCCTGAATTTATCAGGCAGCAAGCAAAAAGGCCCGCCAACTGGCGGGCCTTTTTGCTTGCTGGAATTACTTGGTTTTAGCTCAACTTCGCTTATTCCACGACTACGCGCCGGATGCTGGGGCTGCGGCCCTCTGCCTGCACGGTGAGCAGGTAAGTGCCCGCCGCTAGGCCTGCGGTAGCCAGCTCAGTAGCGCTGCCGCTAAAGGTGCGCGTGCTCACTAGTTGGCCCACTACATTGCGTAACGCGAGGGTAGCTTTTGCGGCGGGTGCGGCCAGCTTTACCTGCAGCGGGCCATTGCCTATTACTGGGTTGGGCCACACGCTGAATTCGCTCGTGGTCGAATTGGCGGTGGCCGTCGGGGTCGTGACGGTGAAAGGGCTGCCAGCGCTGGCGCCGCTTGGTGTGGTGACCACCACGTTGCCGGTGGTTGCCCCTGCGGGCAGGATAAACGTGAGGGTGGTGGTATTCACCACCGTGAAGCCTGTGATGGCCGCTCCGTTCAAAGTCAGGGTCGTGGCGCCGGTGAAGTTGGTGCCCGTGACGGTGATAAGGGTGCCGACTGGCCCATTTGCTGGGCTCAGGCTGGTGATGGTCGGGGCCGAAGTTAGGTTGGCACAGGTGGCGCTTAGCACGAACGTACCGGTGTCGCCATTGTAGCCGCTCACAAAGACGAGGTATTGGGTGCCCGCTACCGAATTGAACGTGACGGTAGAGGCCGTTGAGCCAGTGGTGCAGTTGTCATCTTCATCATTGCCGCCCACACAGGTATAAGCGCCGCAAGTGCCGGAATACACAAAGAGCTTCGTGTCATAGTTCGTGCCGGCATTGCAGGTAGAAACGGTGAAGCTGGCTCCCGTCCCGGTGATGCTATAAAACACGCCCCCGCCGTCCACCGCGGTAGTACAGGCGGTGGTGGGGTCGCCGGTGGCCGTGGCCCTCACAGTGGTTCCGGTCAGGGTCTGGCCGCAGGTCAAGGGAGCAGCATTGCTACACAAATCATTGGCGGGCGCAACCACAAATTGAGCCGTTGAAGTGCCCACGCCGCCAGCGGAAGTCACGGCGATGGGGCCGGTAGCAGCGCCGGTGGGCACGGTCACCGTAATCTGCGTGGCCGAGTTCACCGTGAAGGCGGGCGCCACAGTTCCATTAAAGGTGATTTGGGTGGCGCCGGTAAAGTAGCCGCCCGTTAGCACTACTACGGTACCCCCGGCGCCGGCAGTAGGCGTGAATGAGGCAATAAATGGAGCTGGAATGACCGTGAAGCTATTTGCCGAAACGCCTGTGCTTACGGGCGTAGTCACGGAAATGGAGCCGGTGGTAGCATGCACGGGCACCGTCGCCGTAATCTGCGTAGCCGAGTTTACGGTGAAGGAAGGCGCGACGATACCGTTAAACGCCACCTGCGTAGCACCCGAAAAATCTGAGCCGGTGATGACGACGCTGGTGCCCACGGGCCCGGTGGTGGGGCTAAATCCGCTGATAACCGGCGAGGCTCCCACCACAAACGGCGTAGCCGAGTTAGCCGTGCCGGCTGGGCCCGCAACGCTGATGGGGCCAGTGCTGGTGCCGGCAGCTACCGTCGCCGTTAGCTGCGTAGCCGAGTTGACGGTGAAGCTGGCAGCTGTTGTGCTGTTGAAACTCACTGCAGTTGCCCCGGTAAAGTTTGAGCCGAGCACGGTCACATCCGTACCACTTAGCCCGCCGGTGGGTGTGAAGCTGGTAATGGTGGGCCCCACAGCGGGAGGTGTGATGGTGAAGTTGGCGTCCGAGATATCAAAGAAGTAGTTATCGGCGGCTTCAACCATTACGCGGGCCTGGGTTTGCGTGGAAGCTGGGCTGGGGGCAATTACCACGGCCGAGCCGTCGTTGGCTTCGTTCTGGGCCAATATGATAGGGTACGTCAAGCCACCATCAAGGCTAAGGCGCAGCTTTACCAGGGCGCAGCTCACCGGGGCATTGGTGGTACCGGCAACATCCCAGGTTACGGTCTGGGCCGCGCCGCCGGTCCAGGACACGGCCGTATTAGGCGCCGTGACCACGAAGGGGCCGGCGGTGCTGCTCACATCCAGGCTCACGAGCGGGCTGAAATTTACGCCGCCAATGATGCCAGCCGGGCCGTTGTGCTCGTCGCGGGCCGTGCACCGAAACGTCAGCGCGCGCGTCACGGTGGGCAGTCGCTCGCCAATGGTCGTGGTGTTAGCCACCAGATTGCTCAACCGCGGAAAGTAGCGGGTACCCGACGCCGTGGGGTAGAAGGAGCGAAACAGCGGCACGTTGTCGCCCGGCACCTGGGCCGTGGTGGGCGCGCCCGCACTGCCCAAGTCCAGTTCCTCCCAGGAGTAAGTCAGCGCGTCGTTTTCAGCGTCGGTAGCCGAGGCCGTCAGCTTGAAGGGCGTGCTTATAGGCAGGGTTTTGCCACCGGCGGGAGCCGTAATGCTCGGAGCGGTGTTGCCGGTGGGCGATTCAACGCTACACGTGGTGCCTTCGATGAAGGCCCGCATCTCCTGGTAGTTACCCGTATGAAACGTGGGGTCGGAGTTGGGCTGCAAGTCGTTGGCGGAGCCACATATGCCCGCATAGGCCATAATTGTGGAGCCTGAGCCCGGCTCCCAGGCCGTGCTTGGGTTGCGGTTGCCGCCCGCGCAGTTGCCAGCGTTGCCGTTGAAAGGGTGGCGGCCCGCAAACTGATGGCCCATTTCGTGGGCTACGAAGTCAATGTCGAACGCGTCGCCCACGGGGCTGGGCGAGCCGGTGACACCGGCGGCTTTCCAGGCGCTCGAGCACACCACGCCGAAGTAAGCCCACCCGCCGCCCCCGGTGCTCACCACGTGACCAATGTCATAATTGGCCGGGCCGATGAGTTGGTCCACGTTGGTTTGGTTCTGGCTCAGCATGGCGCTGCCGCTGGAGTTGGAGTACGGCGTGGGCGGCTGCGGCCCGGCGCCGCTCAGAAAAATCAGCTTGTCGTTGTCGGGCACCAGTACCATGCGCACGGCCAGCTCTTTTTCGTACACGCCCACCACCCGGTTCACGGTCGTGACTTCGGCGGCCATCACGCCAGCCACTGTGTTGCCTTTGGTAAGGGCATACTCCGGCGTGCAGGCCAGAGCCAAGCGGTAGGTGCGCAGCTGCGGTCCACTCGACCGCGCCATAGTGGCCCTACCAGCCGACGCGGCCAGCCGAGCCGATTGAGCTTTCAGGTCGGCAGCGGTGGGCGCGAAGCTACACGCGAGGGCCGACCCAGCCGCCGCCCGGTTCATATCCCGCTGATAGAAGCCCAGGTAGTGCCGGGCATCATTTCGAGACACGGGGTCGATGTAAAAGCTATTGCCCCCGGCCGTGAGTACTTGGCCGTGAAAACCCTGCGGCGTCATGTCGAGCCGCACCGACGCCGATGCATCGTCGAGGCCTATGCCGGCGTAGGTCTTTATATCGGGAAAACGAGCCGCTAGCGCGGGAGCCATGATGGGAGCCTCGTGCAGGGCAAAGCGACCGGTGCCCCCATCGGGCAGAGGCAATGCTATTACCAGCGGCACGGCGCCGGCCAGCGCCTCCGGCGGCGCCATGGCCAGGGCCGCCTGCAGGCCGTCCACATCCAGCGTCAGGGCTTGCGACCGGTACAGCGCCGATGCCAGCGACGAGGTCGCCGCCGTAGTTCGCGCCGCAGCATCGGCGTGGAAGAACTGCGGCGCTTCCTTTTGAGCTTGGGCAGCCAGCGTAACACCAAGAGCCAGGAGCATGGAGGCACCAATTCGGCTCAGGGTAGTTTTAACCGCAGAATAGCTTGCCGGCACGCAGGTGCTGTAAAATTGCTTCACGAAGAAATGGTGCCTTTAGTAGCAGGAGTAAATTTAGCCGAAAACGATATGCTATTAGAATTTGATGCTCCTCCCCTGCTGCTTTGCGTGAGCTAATAACAGTTGACCACCCCACCGCTATTGTAAATGCCTAATTACAAACCTCTTGTTAATGGCTTTTGGGAAGAAAGCAAAAAGCTCCGACGCTTATCGTTGGAGCTTTTTGGATAATCAGCAAATAAAATTTTTCTTAGAACCGGCAGCTGGCACCCTGGAAATGAAGCGAGAAGCTAGCTCAACCCGGTGCGGTTCCTTAAGCCTCTTTTAAGTACTTCACCATCAGCTCGGCCGTCTTACGGGCGGCTTGTTGCTGGCCGAGCTTTTCGCGCAGCTCGGCATAGCCGGCTTTGATGCGGGCCATGTAGTCGGCATCCGTCAGCATGGTCTTGAGCTCGTCGAGCAGGTTGCGCGCGTTGAAATCGCTCTGGATGAGCTCCTTTACCACGGCGCGGCCAGCAATCAGGTTCACAAGGGAGATGTACGGGACTTTGATGACCATCTTGCCGATGGCGTAGCTCAGGCCGCTGGTGCGGTAGCACACAATCTGGGGAACGCCAAACAAGGCGGTTTCGAGGGTGGCCGTGCCGCTGGTAACCAGGGCTGCGCTGGCATGGCTCAACAAATCGAAGGTTTGCTCGAACAGAAACCGGATGCCGTTGCGCTCAAAATGGCGGTAGTAGTTCGGGTCGAGGTTGCTCACGCCGGCCACCACAAATTGATACTCCTGAAAACCGGGCAGAATGGCAATCATTTCGTGCAGCATCTCTTCGATTTCCTGCTTGCGCGAGCCCGGCAATACGGCGATTATCGGCCGGGTCGGGTCGAGGCGGTTGCGGTCGTAGAAGTCCGGTGCAGGCTGGAACTCGGCCACGGCATCGGCGGTGGGGTTGCCGGTGTAATCCACGTTGTACCCAAACTTCTGGTAGAACTCTTCCTCAAAGGGCAGAATGACGAACATCTTGTCGACCCGTGCCTTCACCTTTTCGACGCGGCCCTGGTTCCAAGCCCAGATTTTGGGCGAGATGTAATAAAACACCTTGATGCCGTGGTCTTTGGCCACCTTGGCCATTCGCAGGTTGAAGCCGGCGTAGTCTACCAAAATCAGCACGTCGGGCTTGTAGGCCAGCAAATCGGCCTGGCACTGCTTCAAATACCCCCGGAACTTGAGCACGCTGGTGGCTGCCTCTACAAAGCCCATGATGGCCAGGTCCTGGTAGTGGCGCACCAGCTCGCCGCCTTCGGCCTGCATTTGGTCGCCGCCCCAGAAGCGAAATTGCGCGGCGGCGTCCTGTCCGCGCAGTTCGCGCATGAGGTGGGCTGCGTGGAAATCGCCTGAACGCTCGCCGGCAATGAGGTAATATTTCATTCTTTCATTTAACAGTTATCAATTAACATTTAACAGTAAGCCGTTGCCTCCAAGGTTGTTCAGAGTAGCACTGGCTCATCAATCAACAAGTGTTAACTGTTAATTGATAATTGTTAAATGAAATCAGCCGCCGTAATATTCTACAAAGTTGCGCGGCGTTTCGTAGAGTTTTACGCAGTGCAACTTGGCCTCGGTAATGGCGGGTAATTCGCGCTCCAGAATTTGCCAGAAGGCGATGACCAGGTTCTCGGTGCTGGCCATTTGGCCGGCCATGAACGGCACGTCGAGGTTGAGGTTTTTGTGGTCGACCTGCTCGGTAATGTGCACGCGCAGCAGGTCGGAAAGGGCCTTTAAGTCAACCACAAAGCCGGTATCCGGGTCGGGCTGACCTTTAACGGTTACGATGAGGTCGTAGTTGTGGCCGTGCCAGTTGGCGTTGGCGCAAGGTCCAAATACCTCGCGGTTGCGTTCGTCGCTCCACTTGGGGTTGTGCAGCTTGTGGGCGGCGTTGAAATGTTCCTGACGGCTAACGTATATCATTCTTCGGGTTGTCAGCTGTCGGTGGTTGGCTGTCAGTATAGACGAGCCTGTTCCAGACCTGACAACTGATACCTAACAACCGGCAACTATGAATTTCTACGCAGCAAATATACGAAGAAGGGTACCCCGAACAGGGCCGTGACTAAGCCCACCGGCAGGCCGGCCGGCGGGTACAGCAGGCGCGCAAGCAAGTCGCAGGCCAGCAGAAACACGCCGCCCAGCAGCGCACACGCCAGCAGATTGTACCGGCCCGTGGTGCCCAGCAGCCCCCGCGTGAGGTGCGGAACCAGCAGGCCCACAAAGCCTACCGGGCCGCACAGCGCCACCACGCCCCCGGTAAGGCCAGCCGCCAGCAGCACCAGCAGCCACCTCCGCTGTGCCACCGGCAGGCCCAGCGCCGAGGCCCGCTCTTCCCCCAGCAGCAGCAAGTTGAGGTCCTTTTGCAGAAAGGCCAGCACAAACAGGCTGATGCCCAGCGCCGCCGCCGGGTACGGCAGCACGCTCCAGCCAGCCCGCTCAAAGCTGCCAAATGCCCAGAACACCACGCTTCGCAAGCTGCCCTCGGGCGAAGCCAGGAAGGTGAGCAGGCTGCCAATGGCCGCCGCCAGCGCCCCCACGGCTACGCCCGCCAGCAGCAGCGGGGCCGGCAGAATGCGGCCGCGTCGGGTGCCCAGGGCCACCACCAGCAGCGTGGCCCCAAATGCCCCGGCCAGCGCCGCTACCGGCGGCAAATACACGCCTGCCACCGTGAGCGACGGCACCAGCACGTAAGAAGCAATGGCCCCGAGCGAGGCCCCCGAGGCCGTGCCCAACAGGTAAGGGTCGGCCAAAGGATTGGTAACCAAGGTTTGCAGCAGGTAGCCGCTCACGGCCAGGCTGGCCCCGGCCAGCAGCGCCAGCAGGATGCGCGGCAGGCGCAGCTGCACCAGCGCAAGTTGGGCTGGGTCGGCGGGGTCGTAGTGCCGCAGCGTATTCAGAATGAAAGGGTACGAGGTGGAGTAGCTGCCCACGCGCAAGCCCAGCAGCACCAACGCCAGCATCAGCACGAGGCCTAGGGCTAAACACAACAGGGGGCGATTTTTCACTCCGCGGCCTTAATTGATAACAGCTTTTGCAGCTCGCGCACCGACTCCAGCACGCGGGGGCCGGGGCGCTCGAGCAGGTTGCCGGTGATGGGAAATACGCGGTGGGTCTGGTAGGCGCGGATGCGGCGCAGCTCGGGATAGTTCTTGAAAAAGGTGCTGTCCAACTTCTCGAAACTGCCGCCCAGCAGCACGTCGGGGTTGAGCTTGAGGATGTACTCGCGGGTGAGGGCCGGGTAAGGCTGCGGGAAGGTCTCGGTGACGGCGTTCTGCCCACCGGCCAAGCGGATTTCATCGGTAAACAGCGTGTTTTGGCCGTAGCAGTAGATGGGGTCCTGCCAGGTGATGGCCAGCACCCTCGGCGGCGCGGCGGATTGGCTTTGGGCTGAGGCAGCGAGGGTTTTGAGCTGGCGGCGCAGCGAATCGGCGAGGTGCTGGGCCTGCGGCTGGCGGCCAAGGAGCCGGCCCATAGTTTCGAGGCCGGTAAACACGTCCTCGACCCGGCGAAACTTCATGTAATACACCGGGATGCCCAGCTCCTGCAGGCGTTGGGCATCGTCGACGGAGGTGATGCCTTCGATGGTAAACACCACGTCGGGGCGCAGCAGCACCAGCTTTTCAAAGTCCAGCGGGTAGTTGTTGACCACGGGCTTCCGGCGCACGGCGGCGGGGTAGTCGTCCTGGGGCACGCGGGCCACGATGGTGGCAGTATCGGCCACGGCGTACAACATTTCGGTCATGCTGGGGGCCAGCGCCAGCACCCGGCGCGGCTGCGCGGGCAGCGTGAGGTGGCGGCCCAAGTCGTCCTGCACGGCTACGGCAGCCGCTTGCCGGGGCTCGGAGTGGCAGGCCGCCAGCAGAGCCAGCACTGAAATCAGTAACGGGTAACGCATGGGGCAAAGGTAGGCCGGATGGCCAACGGCCAACCGCAACGGTTTACCTTTGCCGCTCTCCCAAATCCGCCCAGTATGATAGTAGTCACCGGCGCGGCCGGCTTCATCGCCAGCTGCCTTGTTTCCCGCCTCAACGCCTCCAACTTCAACGACATCGTGGTGGTTGATAATTTTTCGATTGCCAAGAAGCTGCCCAACATCGAGGGCAAAAAACTGCGCGAGTACGTCGACCGGGAAACGTTTTTTGAGTGGCTCGATGCCAACCACGAGCAGGTGGAATTCGTGTTTCACCTCGGCGCCCGCACCGACACCACGGAGATGGACCCGGCCGTGTTCGATGTGCTCAACCTGAACTATTCCAAGCAGATGTGGCAGGCCTGCGTCCGCTACAACCTGCCGCTGGTGTACGCCTCCTCGGCCGCTACCTACGGCGACGGCACCCTGGGCTACACCGATACCGACGAAGCCCTGTTTCCGCTCTACCGGCCGCTCAACCCCTACGGTGACTCGAAAAACGACTTCGACAACTGGGCCCTGCAGCAGAAAGAGAAGCCGTATTTCTGGGCCGGGCTCAAGTTTTTCAACGTGTACGGGCCCAACGAGTACCACAAGGGCCGCATGGCGTCGGTGATTCTGCACGCGTTCCGGCAGATTGAGCAAACGGGCTCGATGGTGCTGTTTAAGTCGCACAACCCGGACTACGAAGACGGCGGGCAAATGCGCGACTTCGTGTATGTGAAGGACGTGGTGGAGGTGTGCTACTTCCTGCTGCACCACCGCAAAGATTCGGGCATTTACAACCTGGGCAGCGGCCAGGCTCGCACCTTCCTGGACCTGGCCCTGAACACGTTTAACGCCCTGGGCCGCACCGCAGACATCCAGTTCCGGGACACGCCCGAGGACATTCGCGACAAATACCAGTACTTCACCCAGGCCAACATGAGCAAGCTCGCCAGCATCGGCTACGACCTGCCCTTCACGCACCTGGAAGACGGAATCGCCGACTACGTGAAGAACTACCTGGTACCGGGCAAGTATTTGTAGGCTGAAGTTTTTAGCTTGCGCCCGGCTTGGGCCGCCCAAAACCATCGGGGCGGCCACCGGTTGCCACTTTCCCACTGCTACTGGTTCAGCTTTGGGCGTGCTTCTCCTTAGGCTGAAATCCTTCCTGCTTTCCCACCCATTATTTCCGCTGTGACTCACTCTGGCCGTCCCGTTATTACCGTTGTGGGCGGCGGCTTCGCAGGAACGGCGCTGGTGCTGCAGCTACGGCGGCAGCCTGCACTGGCGCAGGCCGAAATTCACCTGATTGAGCCACGCGACATTCCCGGGCCCGGCCTGGCGTACACTGCTCGGCGCCCCGAGTACCTGCTCAATGTGCGGCCCGGTGTGCTGAGTTTGTACCCCGATGAGCCTGGGCATTTTGCCGCGTGGCTACGGCAGCAGCCCGAAAGTACGGGCGGCATGCCCGAGTTTGCCTCGCGCTCTGCCTTCGGGCGTTACCTGCACGAGGAACTGGCCCCCGCGCTGGCGCCGGGCACGGGCCAGGTGCAGTGGCACGCCACCAAAGCCGTAGCCGCCCCGCTCCTCCCCGATGGCCGCCGGGCCGTGCAGTTGGCCGACGGCACCGAAATCCGGAGCGACTACGTGGTGCTGGCGCTGGGCAATTTCCCGCCCCCGCCGCCCGCCGGCCCCGACCTGGCCTACCTCGCCCACCCCGGCTACCACGCCGACCCCTGGGTGGCCGGCAACCTGCGCCGCATTGGGCCCGACGAGGACGTGCTGCTTATTGGCTCGGGCCTCACGGCGGTGGACGTGCTGCTGGCCCTGCGCCAGGATGGCCACCGCGCCCCCATTACGGTAGTGGCACGGCACGGCCGCTGGCCCGCGACGCACGGTCCCGAAACGGCCGCTTACCCGAACTTTTACCCGGAGCTAGCGCACGAAACCACGGTTACTGGCGTGCTGGCGGTTTTCAAGCGGCACCTGCAGGCGGCGGCCGCGCGGGGCATCGACTGGCGGCCGGTGCTCGACTCGCTTCGGCCCAACTTGGGGCATATCTGGGCAGCTTGGCCGCTGGACGAGCAATGCCGATTCTTGCGGCACCTAGCGGGCCTGTGGTCGGTAAAGCGGCATCGCAGCCCCCCACAAAACGCGCAGGCCATCGACGACCTAACGGCGGCGGGCATGATACACATGCAGATAGGCACGGTGCGCGAGATTCTGCCCGCCGGCAATCAGCTGCGCGTGCGCATACGGCCCCACGGCACTGAGGCCTGCTGGCACGCCGCCCACCACGTGGTGTGCTGTGCCGGCCCGCTACTTGATTATGGCCGCATTGACGACCCGCTGGTGGTGAGCCTGCGCGAAGCCGGTCAGCTCAACCCCGACCCGCTGCGGCTGGGCCTGCTCACCGACGAATCTGGGGCAGTCCTGGGGACCAGTGGCGCTGCTTCACCGGGGCTTTTCACGCTCGGCCCCAGCCGCCGTCCGGCTTATTTCGAATCAACCGCGGTGCCAGAGCTGCGGCAGCAGGCGGCGGATTTGGCTCTGGAAATAGCCCGCCGCGAGGGGAATATTGATTGAGCTGGCTCAATAAGACAAAAGCCCCGGCTACTTCGAAAAGTAGCCGGGGCCTCGTTTTATAACCTACCCGGCTGTCATGCAGAGCGCAGCGAAGCATCTTATCACCATTGAACGACTCGTTCGAACCTGAGAAGATGCTTCGCTGCGCTCTGCATGACAGGCGATTGAGCAACTATGGTGCTGCTCCACTTAAACGCAAAGCCACTTAAGCGGCCATGCGCTCCTGGTTCGGGTAGATGGGCAGCACGGGCGCGCCTTCAGCAAAGAAGGAAGCAGCGGTGCCAGTGACTTGAGCTGGGACAGTAACCGCCGTTTCGTCGGCGTGACGGCGCAGGGCACGCATCAGGAGATATTTGTATTTCTCAGCATCAGCCAGGGCTTGCTCAATGGCTTGCACGGCGTCGGCATAAGCCACAACGGGCTGCAATTCGCGGCGCGGACGGCGGGCTTCAAAAACGTGGTTTTCGAGGTATTCGGCAGCAGACTTCATGACGAAAAATTGGGCTGAATCAATGAGGATAACGGCGTGCTTCATTAACCCCAAAATCCTCATTATCATTCCACCCAACGCAGTATTTGGCTCACTTTAGAGCCAAGAAAACCACGACTTTTTTAGCTCAATTTCCCGCTTTGTTACTAACTGATTTTCAGCACTACTTTGCCGAACTGCGCGCCGGCATCGAGGCGGCGCAGGGCAGCTTCTCCCTCGGCTAGCGGGAATACTTCGTCTACCACCGGAATTATACTTTTCTCGGTTACCAGCTGCAGCATATCCTCAAAGTCCTGCTCGGTGCCCATGGTGGAGCCGAGGATGCTGAGTTGCTTCCAGAACACCTTGGCCGGCGGCAGTTGGGGGATGGTGCCTAGGGTGCCGCCATAGAACACAATGCGGCCACCCGGCACAGCGGCATCCAGCAGGGAGTTGAACGGAGCCCCGGCGGCGCTGTCGATGATGATATCGAACGGGCCGCCGGCTTGCTGCATCAGGGTTTTCACCCAGTTGTCGGCGTTGTAATTGACGCCGCCTTTGGCGCCCAGCGCCTGCGCCCGGGCCAGCTTCTCGTCGGAGCTGGAAGTCACCCAAACTTCGGCGCCGCGGGCCGCGCAAAACTGGGCGGCCAGCAGGGCCACGCCCCCGCCTACGCCGGTCACCAGCACCCGCTCGCCGGCCTGCACCTGCGCCCTGGTAAAGGCCGCGCGGTAAGCCGTGAGGCCGCCCAGCGGCAGCGCGGCGCCCTGCTCAAAGCTCAGGTGAGCAGGCAGCGGCCGGATGTAGCGCGCCGGCAGCGTGATGTACTCGGCAAACGTGCCGGGGTCGGGCATACCCAGCACCACAAAGTCTTTGGCCTGGGCGCGGGGGTTGTCGCCCCAGCGCAGGCCAGGGTTGATGAGTACGCGGCTGCCTACGGCGGGCGCATTGGCGGGCACCTCGGGGCCATGGGCGGCTACCTCACCAGCGCCATCGGCCCCGAGGGTGCAGGGCAGGCGCAGGCCCGCGTATTGGCCCTTTTGAATCCAGACATCGCGGTGGTTGAGCGCGGCGGCGTGCAGCTTCACCAGAATTTCGCCAGCGGCGGGAGTAGGTGTCGGAATCTCGCGGACGGCGGCGGGTTGGTTGATGGCGTCGAGCTGCAGGGCTTGCATAGGTGGGTTTGGGTTAGGAAGGTTTTGATAGACAGTGCGGCATTGTAATGAGTTAAGCCCCGCATTGTTTATCGACGCGCAACACGGAATGCGCACCGCTGAAGCTGCACGCAACGACGGCTTACGGCAGAGTTTTCTTGAGCCCGGCCAAGGCCAGCGGCCCGGCCACAAACAGGCCGGTGAGCAAGCCGCCGATGTGCGCAGCGTTGTCGATGTTGCCGGTCAGGCCCGAAAGCAGGTTACTGAGCACCAAGTAGATTACCAGTCCCAACATGGCGCGGCGGTCGGACTTGTCAAGTACCAGCCGTTTACTCACCAGCAGGGTAAGCAGGAAGCCGTATAGGCCAAAAATAGCCCCACTTGCGCCCACCGAATTGATGCCGTAGACATGCCACCACAGGCTGGCTAGCCCACCACCCACGCCGCTGGCCAGGTACACCAGCACCAGCCGCACCGGCCCCACCCGGTCTTCCACCAACAGGCCCAGCAGCCAGAGCGAAAACATATTCAGGAGCAAATGCGAGAGGCCGGCGTGGATGAACAGGCAAGTGAGCAGCCGCCACGGCTCGCCGTTCAGCGTGAGGCCGGATACGTTGGAGCCCCAGCGCATGAGCTGATGCCCCGAAGGGCTGGAGGCCGACACGCCGTTGAGCAGCATCAGGCCGAATACCAGCAGGTTGAGGTCGAGCAGAATCGGCGTGGCCAGGAAGCGGCGCGAGGGAATGAACAGCCCCTTGAACAAGTGCCCAATCAGTTCAGCCCACGTTTCCTGGTCCTCGGCGGGCGGTGGTGGGACCGGCTGGCCGGGGGCGGGCAGCAGGCCCCGGCGCTCGAGCTCGGCCACGGCGGCAGCCCCCACGGCTGGCGGGTAGCGGGCTGCATTCTGAGCCAGGTATAGCAGCTCGGCTTCGGGCTTTTGGGCGAAGAGCTGAGCGGCCAGCGCGGCCGTGGAACTGGCGGCCGAAGAGCCGTTATCGGGGTCAGGTGCTTCCATATGAACTTGCCGCGGCAAGGAGCACGCCACCTTGCCAATCGGCCACTTTGCCAGGCGATGGTAGCGCCCGCGTCCTTACTTCTGCCGCCTCAACTAAGTAACAACCGAACCCGCGCATTGCCATGGCAGCGGCTACATTTTGAGCACCGTACGCTTGTAGGCCCGGCCCGTTACGGGCGACACCCGCACCAGGCCGCCCAGAATATCCTGCACTTCGGCCGTGCGGCTTACCATTTCTTTATCGGTCAAAAATTTGCGCCCGGGCAGCAGGTCCGGCAAATTGTCCAGAATGTGCTGCTGGCTGCTGGCGGCCTTGGCCATGAGGTCATACTGGCTTTGCATGGCGGGCCGAAAGCCGTAGGAATAAACGGCGGCGTGGTTCCAGGCGCGCCACGTTTCGCGCACCACCAGGGCCTGGTCGGCAAACATGGGCCCGGCCTTGCCAGCTTCGGCCTGGTTGGTGAGGTACTCAGTCTGGGCATTGGCGCTCCAGAAGCGCTTGGCCAGCTCTCGGAACTGGCGCAGGTGCTTGGCATCGGCCTTTTCGGAAGCAGGCACCCGCTTGAGTTGCTGCTCTACGCAGCCGGCCACCACGCCCTCGTAGCTGGGAATCACGGAGGTGGCCACTTCCGTGAGCTGGGGCGCGGCGTGAGGCACGTGGGCAGC
The DNA here is from genome assembly GCF_020711255.1 of Hymenobacter plasmatis. Lineage (GTDB taxonomy): Bacteria > Bacteroidota > Bacteroidia > Cytophagales > Hymenobacteraceae > Hymenobacter. Next base: position 84,829 of record NZ_JAJFAW010000019.1, on the reverse strand, counting down.
AGCGGCCTTTGCTGCCGCGGCGGCATCATTTTTTTGTTTCATGAAATGAAACGTGCCCGCTCCAATGGCCAGCACGGCTACCAGCAGCACCACCGCGCCGGTTTTGGAGCTGGTTTCCTTGGTCTCAATAGGTACGTAAGCCGGGGTGTCGGGGCTGACGGTGGGCAGCAGGCCCCGGCGCTTCAATTCGCCCCGCGCCGCATCCACCACGCTGGGTTGGTAATAATCGGGGTGCTCGACGAAAAACAGGAGTTCGGCGTCGGTTTTCTTGTGGTAGAAGTCGGTAGCGGTTTCGGACACGGCAGTAGTTTGGGGCTGAGGAATGAATGCGGACAGCAAGTTGGCGAATGGCGGGCAATAAGCCATTCCCAACCGTTGAGCCCCGCCGCCGTAAACCTTCTTCCGGGGCCACTGCGCCCCAATTAATCTTTCATTTTCTCCTAGCCATGCCCATTCCCGAGCCCACTCCCACCGACCCGCGTCCTGACCAAGCCAGCACCGGCGGCCAAACCACTTCGCAAGGCACCGACACCGACCAGAACGCCACCGGCAACCCCGAAGCGGGCACTACCGAGGACGGCGCCACCCCCAAGAGCACCCAGGAAAACATGGGCGACGGCGCGGGCATCCGCGGCGATTACGGCGATGCCAGCCAGACCAACGGCCTCGAAGGCGGCCCTGCCGGGTCCGACCCCGACCAGCCCCAGACCGATACTGAGCTGACCGGTTCCTGAGTTAAAGCACAACCCGCAAAAAGCAGGCGGAAGCAAGCAGTACCACGTGGCCCAACCCGGCCGGGGCTGCTTGCTTCCGCCTGCTTTTTGCGCAATAGGCCCGGCCAACTTGCGTTGTCAGGCTATATGCTACTGTTGTGCTCCGTAATTTGCAGCACTTATTCGTGCTGTTGATATCTGATTAATGCTCCGTTCTTTCCACGCTGGCCGTTTCCTGTTTTTTCTATTTGCCATTGCCTGGAGCGGTTTGGGCACTCGGGTACAGGCCCGAGTCACTGCCGACTCTACCGATACCCCGCCGCCCAAGCACGAGCTGCGCGGCATGTGGATTGCCACCGTCGAAAACATTGACTGGCCCAACCAGCGCGGCGAGGCCCCGGAGCAGTACCGCCGCGACTATCGCCGCCTGCTCGACGCCGGCCAGCGCGCCGGTATCAACGCCGTGTTTGTACAAATCCGGCCCGCTTCGGATGCCTTCTATAAGTCGACTTTAGAGCCCTGGAGCAAGTGGCTCACCGGGGTGCAGGGCAAGGCCCCCGCCGGGGGCGACGACCCCCTGCCCTTCCTCATCACCGAAGCGCACCGCCGCGGCATGGAGTTCCACGCCTGGTTCAACCCCTACCGCGCCACCATGGACTCAGTGACGCGCCGCCTCGCGCCCAGCCACCCCTACCGCCAGCATCCGCAGTGGTTTCTGCGCTACGGCGGGCAGCTGCTGTACAATCCCGGCTTGCCCGAAGTGCGAGCCCACATCACCCGCGTGATTCTCGACGTGGTGCGGCGCTACGACATCGACGCCGTTCACTTCGACGACTATTTCTACCCGTACCCCGAGCCGGGCCAGGTGTTTCACGACGAAGCCGCCTTCCGCGACTTCAACCCCGACCACTTTGAGAAGCTGGCCGACTGGCGCCGCAACAACGTTAACGTGCTGATTCACGACCTGCACGACAGCATCCGGCTCACCAAGCGCTGGGTAAAATTCGGGATTTCGCCCTTTGGTGTGTGGATGAACAAATCGGCCGACCCGTTGGGCTCCGACACCCGCGCCGGGCAGCCGTCTTTTTCCAATCTGTACGCCGACTCGCGCCTGTGGCTGGAAAAAGGCTGGATTGACTACATCGTACCGCAGCTGTACTGGAGCTCCAACTTTCGCCTCGTGCCCTACCCCATCCTGCTGGAATGGTGGACGCGCAACCACTTCGACCGGCACCTGTACATCGGCCACGGCACATACCGCATGCTGGAAAGCACCCGCTCCGACACCACCTGGCGCAACCCCCGAGAGCTGCCCCGCCAGATTCGGCTCAACCGCTCGTATGACGGCGAGGCTCCCGGCAGCGTATTTTTCTCGGCCAAGTCATTACTGGCCAATCCACTGCACACCACCGATTCGCTGCGCCAAAACCTATTCCGCTATCCGGCGCTGGTGCCCTCCATGCCCTGGATGGATGCCGTGCCGCCCCTACCCGTGGCCAACCTGACGCTTCGCCGCCTCAGCCACTACGTGACCCTGAACTGGCAGCCCGGCCCCGCCGCCCCCGATGGCGACGTGGCGACGTACTACGTTCTCTACCGCTTTGAAGCCAACGAGCGCTCGACGCCCAACGACCCGCGCCGCATCCTGGCGCTGCCCCGCCCCGCCCCCGGCTTCCCCGCCACCTTCGTGGATACGGCCGCTGTGCCCGGCCAAGCCTACGCCTATTATGTGACGGCAGTAGACCGCCTGCACAACGAAAGCCGGCCCATGCGCGTCATCACCATGGGGCTGCAATCAACCGAAATAGCCCAGGGCCAAGCACCCGCCGGCGCCACCAGCACCGGCGCCCGGCCTGCCACCGTGGCCGCGCAGCCAGGAATGAGCCGCCCCCAGCCGCGCATCGTGCTCCGGCCCAACGGCACGAACGAAAGCCCGGAAGCCTCCACGCCATTCACCAAAGTCAAGATGAAAGTGAAAGAGAAGCCCAAGCGGCGCGGCTTCTTCGCGAAGCTGTTTGGGAATTGATTTTTAAAAGCAAAAAAAGAGGCTTTCCAGATTGGGAAGCCTCTTTTTTTGGTGAATTGTGTGCGCTTTAATTCATCACCTGACGGATACTAGAAGCGCGGCATCTCTGCCTCGGCAGTAACCTAAATCGGCTGTCATGCAGAGCGCAGCGAAGCATCTTATCACCGTTGAACGACTCGTTCGCACCTGATAAGATGCTTCGCTGCGCTCTGCATGACAAGAGGCGTGGGCAAGTTGATGAGCGGTGCTCGGCATGACGTTTTTTATTGAGCTAGTTTCCTGAGAGCGTTGCTGCTGCCACGCCCAAATTGATATTTAGCCCAACCAGCACCAAGAAAAGAATATTCTTTTTGCCCGGAATTCGTACCCATTTATATGCTGCGGTAGAAGCCTTCCCAGGGCCGCGCCAGCAGCGTTTATAACATCCCATATCATCATCGATGCGCACAAAATTATTCGGCTGGTCACTGGCGCTTCTAAGCATTCTACCGCTGGCTGGCCGCGCGCAAACCGAAACTGCGACGCCCAAAGCGGTGCCAAAACCCGTGGCGGAAGCGGCGACTCCAGCCACGTTACCCAAGCCAGCATCGCCGCGGCAGCTGTTTCCGGGCCTGTTTGAAGCCGTGCAGATGGGCCGGGTTTTCCCCGACGGCAAAACCTTCGTTGATGCGGCGCCACGGCAGCGTCCGGCCACCATACTGGCCGCGTGGCAGCGCGAAAAAAGCAAGCCCGGCTTTCAGCTCAAGGCGTTTGTGGAAAGCCACTTCGTTATGCCGACTGATAGCGTAGCCACGTTCCGCAGCAACGTCCAGGCCGGCCTGCGCCATCAGCTCGATACGCTTTGGACGGTACTGGCCCGGCCCGCCACTCCTCCAGCCGACCCCAATGATTCGCTGGCTGCTTTCCGCTCCCTGCTGCCGCTCCCGAAACCTTACATCGTGCCCGGGGGGCGCTTTCGCGAGATGTATTACTGGGATACCTACTTCACGATGCTGGGCCTGGCCGAAGCCGGCAAAGGGCAGCTTCTGCACGACCTCACCGACAATTTCGCGTTCCTGATAAGTCGCTATGGCTTCGTGCCCAACGGCACCCGCAGCTATTACCTTACCCGCTCGCAGCCGCCCTTTTTTGCCAGCATGGTCAACCTGATTGCCAAGGACCAGGGCAACGGAATGCTGCTGCGTTACCGCGCGGCCCTAGAGAGCGAATACCGCTACTGGATGCTGGGGGCTGAGCAGCTGGCGCCCGGTACCGCCGCCCACCGCGTGGTGCGCGTGCCCAGCGGCGCCGTGCTCAACCGGTATTGGGACGAAAGCACGCAGCCCCGTGAGGAATCCTACGCCGAAGACGTGAAAGCCGCCAAGCTCAGTAAGCAGGCGCCGGCCCGGTTCTACCGCAACGTGCGCGCTGCGGCCGCATCCGGCTGGGATTTCAGCAGCCGCTGGTTCCAGCCAGGCGGTGGGCTAGCTACCATCCAAACCACTGACCTCGTGCCCGTGGACCTCAACTGCCTGCTCTACCAAATGGAGCTAACCCTGGCCGAAGCCTGCCGCGTGGCCGGCCAGCCCGTGCAAGCCCGCGACTACACCGCCAAAGCCACCCGGCGCCGGGCCGCCCTCCTGGCCTTGTGCTGGGACAGTAAATTGGGCTGGTTTCAGGACTACAATTGGGCTAAACGCCAGCGCTCAGCGGTGCGCACGCTGGCGGGGGTGTACCCGCTGGCCTTCGGGCTGGCTACGCCCGTTCAGGCTACCCGGGTGGCCAAAGAGCTGAAAAGCAATTTCCTCCGCCCCGGTGGGCTGGTTACCAGTCTGAGCAAAACCGGCCAGCAGTGGGATGCGCCCAATGGCTGGGCCCCGTTGGAGTACCTGGCCATCGAAGGGCTGCGGCGGTACCAGCAGCTGCCCCTGGCCGACACTATAGCCCACCGCTGGATTGGGCTTAACCGCCGCGTGTTCACCCAGACCGGCAAGCTGCTGGAGAAATACGACGTGGTGAACCCCAACCGGCCCGCCGGGGGTGGCGAGTACCCCTTGCAAGACGGCTTCGGGTGGACCAACGGCGTGTTGCTGCGGCTGCTGGAGTGGTACAAGCTGGAGTAAAACCATGCCTGAGAAGCCGTCGCAACGAATTATTGAGATGCCAAAACGGTGTAGAGACGCGACACTTCGCGTCTCCTCGTTGAACGATGACGGCTCAACGAGCCCCACATGGCGCGGTCCCGGAGACGCGAAGTGTCGCGTCTCTACCACCGTTCTGGTTATTGTAAAATCCAACCCGAATAACTGCTTAATGACAGCCAGGGTAAATAAAAAAGGGCCGCTTTCCAATCAGGAAAGCGGCCCTTTTTCAATCTATTCAGCTGCTGCTGAATCTAAGCGGCTTGCTGTTCCGCGCTTATAGGGAGCGGTACTCAAACTTTACCCTGCCGATTCCGCCGCTCGTGCTGGGGCGCACGGCCTGAATGCGCAACAGCATAACTTCGCTGGTACCGCGCACTTTCACGGCGTATACGTCGCCTGCCGTGGCAGTGCCCAGGTCAGCCACCAGCGTGTTTTGGAAAACAAGGGTACCGATGGCGTTGGCAGTGGCCGTCGCGTACGGGTTGGCCGTCAGTTGCGCGGCGGTGAGCTTGTAGTAGCGCGTGGTGTTGGGCGCGTTCAAGGTGAGGCCACCCGTGGAGCTCAGGCCGCTCACTTGCAGGTCTTTGCCGGTCACGGGGTTAGCGGAAGGCTCGTTCAGGCCGGTCTTCAGGTTGAAGGCCAGCGAGTCGGGCGTGGAGCCGGCGCCGAAGCTAACCCGGCCCAGGCGCGAGGTGGCCAGGGCCGTGGGAGTCACCACGTTCACCGGGGCCGAAACCAGGGTACTGGAGCCGGCCTGGGCATAAGCCGTGAAGGCAAACGTAACCGCCTGCCCGTTGCTGCCGGCCGGCACTTTCACATCAACCGTGCGGGTGTTGGTCACGCCGGCGGTGGGGTTTTTCACCACGCCCTGGCGAACCAGCGGCCCCGTACCAACGCGGGAGAAGTACGTGAGGCTGTCGACTGCTTTGAACAGCTGGGCCGTGGGCGTAGCGGCGGGCGGCGGGAAAGTCGAAACCCCGTTTTCGTTAATAATTAACGAGTAGCCAATCAGGTCGTTTTCGCTCTGGGCTGCGGCGGCCAGGCCGTTGCGGTACGTAGCCGGGGTGGCCCCAAATTTCAGCGTGGGGTTGTTGGCCACGTTGTACGTGAAGCGGCGCAGGCGCGTAGCCCCGTTGGCAAACGTCGAGATAACGTCGACCCGCACGGGCAGGCCATTGGCCACGTTCGGCACCACGTAGGGCACCGTTTGCACGGTCAGGCCCAAGGCGGTATTCAGGGTACCGCCGGCGTTGTACGTGCCGGTGGTTACCGAGTCGGTTTTGTTAATCACCTGGAAAACGGAGACGCTCTTGAGTTGGTCGGCCGCGTTGTAGCCCAACGAAATCGGAATGGTTTCGCCCACCGCGTACTTGGTGTTCACAGCCAGGTTGGGCAGGGTGATGGACGCAAAGCCCGTGTCGCCGGCGCTGGTGTAAAAATCGTCGAGCTCTTTTTTACAGCCGGTGGCCAGCATGGCCAGGGCGAGTAGCCCGCACAGCGTGGTGCGGGCCGGTATATATGATTTCATAAACAGAGTCAGTTAGGTGAGGCCCGAAAGCCGGAAAAGGAAAGCGCGGCCCGGCCGCGGGGTGCCTCAGGGCATGTCAAACCACAGTGGCTTGGTCACGTAGTCCTGGTCGGAAGTGGCACCCACTTCGGAGTAGAGGCCGGCCACGGCGTTCGGGTTCACGGTCACTTCGGTGGCGCCGGGCAGCAGGCGGCGGGGGTATTTGCCGGCCAGCGGGCCGGTGCCGCTGCCGCTGTAGGTCGGGTACTGGAAGTTCACATAAATCAGGGGGTCGAAGTCGAGACGGCGCAAATCAGACCACGAGTCCGGGTTGAGGAACATGGCAATGTACTTCTGCTCCATGATGGACCGGAGGGTCAGGGCAGCCTCGGTTTGGGGCACGGCAGCGCTGGCCAGGTAGGCGGCAATCTGCGCGTCCGTGATGACGGGGAACGTCACGGCCGGGGCGGCGAAGGTGCCACCGCCGCTCATTTTCTTCATGTGCGCCCGGATACCTTCTTTCAGCGAGCTCAGGGCCAGGGTCTTGTCGCCGGAGCGGTATGCGGCCTCGGCCTCAATGAACTTCACCTCGTGGTAGGTAATGGCCTCGTAGTAGCCCAGGTCGCGGGCATACCAGCTGCCGTAGAAGTCGGTGAGTGTGGAGCCAGGCGTCAGGTTGGCCGTTGAGCTGGTGCCGGCACCGGGCGCAGCGCCGGTGCTGATGGTCGGCGCCATCACCCCAAAACGGGGGTCCACTACCCCGGGAAAGGTGGTGCCGTTCAGGTACTTGATGATGTTGGTCGAGAAAGTAGCCCCACCGAAGTTAGACCGCGTGGTGCCGAAGATGTTGGTCGTGCCCGCGAGCGGAGCCACGGCCACTTGAAACTGAATCTGGGCGTCTTCGGCCGACGATTTAAAGGCATTGGCGCACAAAGCCAGCACCGCCTTGGGGTCGTAGCTGGCTTTCTTGGTGAGGTGCTGGGCTTGGCGGGCCTTGAGGGCGTAGGCCAGGTGCTGCCACTTAAGGGGGTCGCCCTTGTACATTATGTCGCCGCTTTCGCTGGGGTTGGTGCTGTAGAACGGGCGGAACTCCGCGCTGGCGGGCTTGGCCATTTCCACCGCGCCCTCGTCGCAGAGCTGGTTGATAACCTTATAGATATCCTCCTGCTTGTCGTATTTGGGCGTGAAGTTGGCCCCGCCCTGGTAGGCTTCCGTGTACGGAATGTTGCCCAGCATGTCGGTGGCATGCGCCAGAATCAGGGCCTGCATGATTTTGCCGGCACCCACGTAGTACGGCGAGCCTTCTTCCTGAGCCGTTTTTATCATGCCGGGGATGTTGCCGCCCGACTGATAGTAGGAGTAGTTGAAGGTGTTGGTGCTCTGCGCGTTGGTAAAGTAGTACTGGTCGTTGGTACCGCTGTTGGCGGTGCGGCTCACCACGTACTGCGTGATGTAGGGCGTGCGGAGCGCCGTAAACATCTGGGTCTGGAGGCCGTTGGAAATAATGCCCGGCAACACGAAGTTGGGGGTGGAAACCACCGGGTTGTTGGGGTTGTCGTTTACGTCGAGGAATTTCTCGCACGACGTAAGGGCACTGCCACTCAGCAGCAAGCCCAGGCCCATCAAAAAATGTTTCAGGTTCATATTATAGCAGGAAGGACAGCGTTAGCCGTCAATTAGAAATTCACGCGCACAGCCATGTCCACGCCGCGCGTGGCAGGCACGTTGCCGTAGTCAAACCCACTCGAGCCGCCGCCGCGCACACCGGCGCCAGCTGCGGAGGTTTCGGGGTCGGCGCCGCTGTACTTGGTCAGCAACACCAGGTTGCGGCCGGTCACGCTCAGCTCCACGCCTTTGATGAAGCCGGTGCGGGACAGGAACGTCGCGGGTACGGCGTAGCTCATCGTCACGTAGCGCAGGCGGGCCCATGAGCCGTCTTCCACGAAGGCGGTGCCCGTGCGGCCCAGAATGCTGGTGTAGTAAGTCTGGGTCAGCTCAACGGGGCGCGAGTTAGGCGAGTAGGTGCCGTCGGCGTTTTTCACCACGCCGTCGAACACCACCTGCTTGTAGCGGTCGGCGGTGCGGGGCGAGGTGCCCACGCCGGTCTGGTACCAGTCGTTGCCGTTCACTACCACGCCGCCCACGCGGAAGTCGAGCAGCGAAGTCAGCGACAAACCTTTGTAGGTAAACGTGTTGGTGAGCTGCGTGGTAAAGCGCGGAGCACGGTTGCCAGCGTAGATGAAGTTCGTGTTTACCGAAGGGTAGCCCGTGCTGCCGATGATGACCTTGTTGTAATCGGGGCTATTGGGGTCGGTTACGCGCACAAAGTCGGTGGCGCCGAGGCCCGTGATGGGGCGGCCCGGGAAGGCACCGCCTTCGTGCACGTCCGTGATGAAGGCATCCGACTGGAAGATAACCGTGAGCGGGAAAGGCAGCTCTTCTACGCGGTTGGTGTTGTGGTAGAAGTTGGTAATGATGTCCCAGGAGAAATCTTTGGTTTTCACGGGCGTGCCGGTCAGCGAGATTTCCTGGCCTTCGTTGGTCACGATGCCGCCGTTGATGTACTGCAGGATGAAACCGGCCGCTTGGCTCACGCGGGGCGCAATAATCTGGTCCTTGGTGCGCGAGTAGTAATAGTTGAAGTCCAGGCCCAGGCGGTTCTTGAAGAACTGCAGGTTCACGCCGGCTTCGTAGGTGCGGGTGCGCTCGGGCTTCAGGTTGGGGTTCGAGCCAAAGAAGTCGTTGCGGAAGCCGCCGCCGATGTAGGTGTTCTGGGCCAGGGCCGACTGCACCCGGTACGGGCCGGTGTCTTTGCCCACCTCGGCTATCGAGGCGCGCAGCTTGCCGTAGTTCAGCACGTTGTTCTGCTCCAGGCCCAGGGTTTTGGTGAATTCATAGCCCAGGCCGGCCGAGCCGTACAGGAAGCCTTTACCGTAAATCTTGTTCTCATCGGGCCGCGGCAGGGTCGACGACTGGTCGTAGCGGGCCTGCAGCTCCAGAAACAGCTGGTCGAGCAGCGTCAGGTTCAGGCGAGCGAAGTTGCCGATGAGGTGGCGCTTGGTGTCGCGCTGCAGGGCGTTGCGGTTCACCGTGTTGTTGAGCCCCACGAAATTAGGGTTCTGGAAAATCAGGCCGAGGTAGTCTACGGCCTGGTCCTGGTTCTCTTCAATGGTGTTGCCCAACACGAGCGCGCCGCCAAAGTTGTCGTTGAAATCGTGGGTGAAGCTGGCCAGTGTGGTGGCAGTCGTCAAGCGGAACTGGTCCACGGTTTCGGCCAGGCCGCCGTTCTGGTTGCCAATCTGCGAGGTGCCCACGGCGCGCACCGAAGTCACGCGCGAGGTGTACAGGTCGGTGCCGATGTTGTGGCTCAACGTCACCCATTTAAACGGCTTGAAGCTGAGCTGCATGTTGCCGATAAAGCGGTTGGTGCGGTCGGTCTGGGGGTTGTTTTGCACCGTCCAGTACGGGTTGTCGGCGTCGGCGTCGGTGCCGTTGCCGCGGGCCAGCAGGCGGCGGCGGGTGCCGTCGGCGTTGAGGTAGTTGCGGGCATCGTCATCGCGCGGCCAGTTGAGCAAGCTCAGCAGGAAGCCGCCCGTTGAGCCAAACAGGCCGGGGCCCTGAATGGGCCGCTCGCCGCCCGTGGTCAGGTATTGGGCTGCGCCGCTCACCTTGAGTTTGGGCGAAATCTCGGCCGTGCCCGACAGGCGCACCGTCGTTTTGTCGTACTTGCTTTCGGGCACTACGCCGGATTGCTGCAGGTTGGAGGCCGACACAAAGAAGCTGGCCTTGTCCGAACCGCCCGACATGTTCAGGAAGTTTTGGAAGTTGTGGCCCTTGCGGAAGAAGTTGCCCACGTTGTCGTACACCTGCTCGCCCGGCGAAAAGCGGGGGCCAAACGAGATGCGCGTGGTGGGGTCGGTGATGCCGCTGGAGCCGCGCTTGTACAGGTCTTGCATCTTGGGCAGGCGGCTCACCTCGTCTACCGAGTACTGGGTGCGGTAGTTGAGGGTGGTGCGGCCGGCCACGCCTTTTTTGGTGGTGATTACCACGGCGCCACCGGCGGCGCGCAGGCCGTAGAGGGCGGCGGCGGCGGGGCCTTTCAGCACCGTGATGCTTTCAATGTCTTCGGGGTTGAGGTCGCCGGCGCGGTTGGCCGAGCCCACCGAGCGGCCCAGCAGGCCGTTGAACTGTGAGCCCGCGCCGGGGGCAGCGCTTTCCGAAAACGAGCCGTTGTCCATTATCATCCCGTCGATGACGAACAGCGGCTGGTTGTCGCCGTCGAGCGAGGTACCGCCGCGGATGATAATGCCCGAGCCTTCACCCGGCGCACCGCCCGAGGAGGTGATGTTGACGCCGGCCACTTTGCCTTGCAGCGCGTTCACCACGTTGGTCTGCCGCGAGTCGATGATGTCCTTGCTCTTCACTTCCTGCACGGCCGTCACGAGTTCGCGCTTGGCCTGGGCCAGGCCGTAGCCCGTCACCACCACTTCTTCGAGGCCGGTGGTGCTTTCTTTCAGGGCCACGTCCACGCTGCCATCGGCGGGCACGGCGCGCTCCTGCGGCGCGTAGCCGATGAAGCTAAATACCAACGTGGCGCCCGGTGCTGCCTGCACCGAGAAGCGGCCATCGGAGCTGGAGGTGCTGCCTGTGGTGGTGCCTTTCACCAGCACGGTTACGCCGGGCAGGGGGGTTTGGTCGGTGGCAGAGGTAACAACGCCCGTCACGGCGCGAACCGTTTGGGCCCAGCCGGGAGGCGCTAGCAGCACACCCAGCAAGAGCAGGAGTAGCCAGTAATTTTTTTTCATGTGAATAAAAATGGGGTGGGAAAACAGAAAAATGGAAGCCAATAAAAAAAGCCGGAACCCCGGCAAGATGCACCATCAGGTTCCGGCCTAGCGGGTCGGAGAAAATACTATGCTGCTACAACACAACGGTATGTTCGTATTTAGGCTGGTATAAGTGTGCATCAGAAGAGTAGCGTGCCGAAGTCAGATGTGCTAAATGTTCAGGCAAAACTCATCCAAATGTGCGCACAAAAATCGATTTTTCTTGCAAGCCTACGGTTGAGAAAAAGCTTTGTTTGAATAGATAAAGTTGATTATTAAAGATTATAATAGCTTTGATTCCTGGTTAGCTTTCGCCTATTTCCGGTTTGGTTGCCTCTCTCTTTCGCCCCATCTTTTCCCTGCACCCATGGCCCCCACCCTTGCCACCTTGCCCACGCACGCCGGCGCCCGCCTGCCCGTCAGCATCTACGCCGACTCCGACGAAGCCTCTGCGGCCGTGGCCGCGCAGATTGCCAACCTGATTCGCACCCGGGCCGCCGAAGGCAAGGCCTGCGTGCTGGGCCTGGCCACGGGCTCGTCGCCCACGCGGGTGTACGAGGAGCTGGTGCGCCTGCACCGCGAAGAAGGGCTGAGCTTTCAGAACGTCATCAGCTTCAACCTCGACGAGTACTACCCCATGGCGCCGAGCTCGCTGCAGAGCTACGTGCGCTTCATGCGCGAGTACTTGTTCGACCACGTCGACATCCGGCCCGAAAACGTGCACATCCCGGACGGCACCGTGCCGCCGGAGCAAGTAGCCGAATATTGCCGGCGCTACGAGGAGCAGATTAAAGAAGCCGGGGGCATCGACCTGCAGCTGCTCGGCATTGGGCGCACCGGCCACATCGGCTTCAACGAGCCCGGCTCGGGGCCGGCTTCGCGCACCCGCATCATCACCCTCGACCACGTGACGCGCACCGACGCGGCCTCCGATTTTTACGGTGAAGAAAATGTGCCGCGCCGCGCCCTCACCATGGGCGTGGGCACCATTCTCGAAGCCCGCCGCATTGTGCTCATGGCTTGGGGCGAGGGCAAAGCCGCCGTGGTTAAGCGCATGGTGGAAGGCGAAGTAACCGACTCCGTGCCCGCCACTTACCTGCAAAGCCACCCCGATGTGCAAGTGGTGCTGGACGAAGCCGCCGGCGCCGAGCTCACGCCCCGCAAAACGCCCTGGCTGCTGGGCCTGCCCTGCAACTGGCACGACGACGCGCTGGTGCGCAAGGCCGTGACCTGGCTGGCGCGCTGCGTGAGCAAGCCCATTCTCAAGCTCACCGACGAGCAGTACAACGAAAACGGCCTCTCGGAGCTGCTGGCCCAATCGGGCCCGGCCTACGACATCAACATTCGGGTGTTCAACGAGCTGCAGCATACCATCACGGGCTGGCCCGGCGGCAAGCCCAACGCCGACGACACCTACCGCCCGGAGCGGGCCGCGCCCTTTCCGAAGCGGGTGCTCATCTTCTCGCCCCACCCAGACGACGACGTGATTTCGATGGGCGGCACGCTGCTGCGGCTTGTAGACCAGGGCCATGAGGTGCACGTAGCCTACCAGACTTCGGGCAACATTGCCGTATTCGACGATGAAGCCATCCGCTTCGCGGAGTTCGTGGCCGACTACGACCACGCCTTCCGCCTGCCCGCCGTCGAGCCCGCCGACAACCTCTACCACCGCGTCACGGAATTCCTGAAGAACAAGCCGCCCGGACAGGTCGACTCCCACGAGGTACAGCAGATAAAAGGCCTTATCCGGCGGGGCGAGGCCAAAAGCGCCTGCCGCCTGGCCGGCATCCCCGATGCCAATGTTCACTTCCTCGACCTGCCCTTCTACGAGACCGGCCGGGTGCGCAAAAAGCCCTTGGGCGACGAGGACATTCGCCTCACCATGGAGCTGCTCAACCGCATTCAGCCCCACCAGATATACGCGGCGGGCGACCTTAGCGACCCGCACGGCACCCACCGGGTGTGCCTGGCCGCTATTTTCCAGTCCATCCACCAGCTCAAAGCATCGGGCACGCCCTGGCTTGATGACTGCTGGGTGTGGCTCTACCGCGGCGCCTGGCAAGAGTGGGACATCGACCAGATTGAAATGGCCGTGCCCCTCTCGCCCGATGAGCTCACGCGCAAACGCCGGGCTATTTTCAAGCACCAGTCGCAGAAAGACCGGCCGCTCTTCCCCGGGGCCGACCAGCGCGAGTTCTGGCAGCGCAGCGAGGCCCGCAACCGCACCACCGCCAAGCTTTACGACCAACTGGGTTTGCCCGAGTACGAGGGCATCGAAGCCTTTGTCCGGTGGGAGTTTTAGGCGTTATTTGCCCATTGAGGCCTTTTATTAGGCACAAGCCGGCACAAAATACTTTTGTGCCGTTGCGGTAGTTTATAGAGGTCTTAGTATGAATCCTTACGTTGCGCGCCTGCACCAGCTTGCGGGTCAGCCCAGTCGCCGCATCATTGGGCTGATGTCGGGCACTTCGCTCGATGGGCTGGATGTGGCGCTCTGCCGGCTCACTGGTCATGGCCCAGGCACGCAGCTTGAGCTGGAGCAGTTCCGGACCGTGCCTTACAATGACGACACGCGGGCCCGCATTCGCACCGTGTTTGCCCAAGAGCAGGTCAGCCTGGAATACCTCACGCTGCTCAACCCATGGCTGGGCAGCCTGCATGCCGCCGCCATCCTGGACTGCCTGCGCGAGTGGCAAATAGCGCCGGCCGACGTGGACCTGGTAGCCAGCCACGGCCAAACCGTGTACCATGCCCCGCAGCACCAACACCAGCGCGCCGACTTCTCTATCAATGCTACCCTGCAGCTCGGCGATGGCGACCACGTAGCCGTGGGCACGGGCATCATCACCCTCAGCGACTTCAGGCAGAAGCACGTGGCCGCAGGCGGCGAAGGAGCTCCTCTGGCGGCCTACGGAGACTTTCTCCTACTGAGCAGTCCCGACGAGGAACGGCTGCTGCTCAACCTGGGCGGCATTGCCAACTTCACGTACCTGCCCCGCGCCGGCGGCGACGCCAGCACAGCATTCAGCACCGACACTGGGCCCGGAAATACCCTGCTCGATGGCACTGCGCGCGCCCACCGCCCCAACCTGCAGTACGACGAAGACGGCCGCCTGGCCGCCGCGGGCCACGTGCACGAGGGCCTGCTGGCGGCCCTGCTCCACCACCCGTTCTTCGCTGCTCCCCTGCCGAAAACCACGGGCCCCGAACTATTCAGCTCAACTTTTCTGACCGAAGCCCAGCAGCGCAGCAACACTGCCTCGCTGAGCCTGGAAGACACGCTAGCCACCCTAGCCGAACTGAGCGCGGTAGGCGTGGCCCGGGCCGTGCAGGCAGCTTTTACAGAGCGGCCGGCGCCCACAGCCGTGTACACCAGCGGCGGCGGCGCCCACAATCCGGCCCTGATGGCGGCGCTGCAGCGGCACCTGCCCGACGCCCGCTTCCAGAGCACCGATGTATTGGGCGTGCCTGGCGATGCTAAAGAAGCTATTCTGTTTGCAGTGTTAGCCAACGAAACCGTGGCAGGCCAGCCGGTGGCGATTGGCGCTGGCCGGCAGCGGGTGCCAGCCGTAAGCATGGGGAAAATTTCATTCCCGGGCTGATTCAGCCATTGGTTAGCTTCATTTTATATGTCTGTTTATATGTCTGTCATGCAGAGCGCAGCGAAGCATCTTATCCCCGCGGAACGAGTCGCGCTGAACTGATAAGATGCTTCGCTGCGCTCTGCATGACCGAACTGCCAATAGCAAATTCCTGAAGAGCTTCAACAGAAAGCAGCCCCTCTGTCCAGTTTCGCTAGACGTGAGGGGCTGCTTTTTATTCGCCTGTCATGCTGAGGCACGAAGCATCTTATCTCCGCTGAACGACTCAGGCGTGATAAGATGCTTCGTGCCTCAGCATGACAGATGCAAAGGTTGGCGGACTGAGTCCTACTAAATCGTAGGGTCAGCTGGCGTGGCGGAATTGTTCTCCCGCTCTACCCGGGGGTATGGCAAGAAATTTCGGTTACGCTCGGCCCCCGTGGTGCCCGGGCCGGGCCGGCCAAAGCGCCGGCTGTCGCTGAGGCGGAACCCCTGGAAGGCCAGCTCAATTTGGCGATTGCGGTAGATTTCCAGCAGGATGGCATCGGCGGTGAGGGGCCCGGAGTAGGCCGGCAGCGCGGCCCCCACCCCGAAGGCATCGGCGGCCGGCGTCTTGGTGAGCACCTTGTTCAGCTCAACTACGGCGTTGGTCAGGTCGGCTTTGCGGGCGTAGGCTTCGGCCCGAATCAGGAGCATCTCGCCGGGCAGGTACACCGGAACGGCCGCGTTGTTGGCGGTGTAGAAGCCCGTGCCCAGGTTTTGCGTGGCGGCCGGGTTCGAGCGGATATAGAACGGCAGGCGTCGGTCGGCGGAGTTAGGAGCTAGCGCACCCGTCAGGCCGAGGCTGGCGTTGGTAGGCTCAAACACGTTCTTGTTGCCGAAAGAAGTCTCGAACAAGGGGTTGCGAGTGTTGTCGTCGAAGTTGAACACCGACTTTTTGGTCAGGTCTACTTTGCCGGCGGCGGCCAGGGCCTTGTCGTAGTCGCCGGCTTCGAGGCTGTAGCGCGCAATCAGGGCCTGCACTGTGTTGGTCAGGTCGATGCCGGGCACAATCTTGGCGTTGAAATCGGCCGAAACCGGCGTGGCGGCCAGCTGCGTGGCGGCGGCTTCGAGCTGGGTTACGGCGCTGCGCAGCAGGTCGAGGCGGGGCACAAAGGGGGCGTTTTCCTGCGTGGTGAGCGGGGCCTGCTCAAAATACTGGGCCAGCGTGCCCAGCGCCAGCGCCCGGAAAATACTGGCGTAGGCCACGATGCCGCTGCGGGTGCCGGCCTCCGGGGCGTTGCCCGCATTTAGCAGAATCAGGTCGGCGTTGGCGCGCACCAGTTGGCTCTGGGTCCAGAGGTTGCGCGCCACGCCGTTGCTGTTGGTGAGGTTGCCGGCCCCGAGGCTGACGTTGTATTCCTCGATGTTGCCCACGTTCAGGATGGCCAGTTCGCGGGTAGTGAGCCCGCCGGCGGCCACGGTGTTGTAGAGCACGCTCAGGAAGCCGCCGGCGGCGTAGCGGTACTGCAGGCCGTTGCAGAGGGTGATGAGGCCGTCGGAAGAGGCCACCACCTGGTCTTGGCTGGTAGTGCTGGGGTTCTGGTATTCCTTGTTGCAGCTGCCGAGGGCCAGGGGCAGCAGGGCGGCAAAAACGAGTAGTTTCTTCATGATAATAAGGAAAGAACAGGCATTAGAAGGAGGCCGACAGCTTCAGCTGGTAGGTGCGCGGAATGGGCACGTTGCCAAAGTCGATGGCCCGCAGCAGGTCGGAGGTGCCGCCGGCGCTGGTTTCGGGGTCGAAGCCGTTGTAGTTGTCCCACGAGTACAGGTTGCGGCCCACCAGCGTGAGGTTCAGGGCGCTGATGAGCTTGGTGAACGTGGGCAGCGTGTAGTTCAGGGCCACTTCGCGCAGCTTCACGTACGAGCCGTCGTCGACGCGGAATTCCTGGGTGTTGTAGATGGCGAAGATGTAGCCGCGCGGCAGCTGCCCGCGCAGCTCCTGCTCGGCCAGGTCGCCCAGGCCCACCCCCTGCCGGGTGCGCTTGTCGGCGTTGAACACGTCCACGCCCTGCACGGCGTCGAGCAGCACGTGCAGCGAAAGCTTCTTATAAGTCAGGTTTGTCGTGAACGAGCCCGTCCACTTCGGGTTGGGATTGCCGATGATGACGTTGGCAATGGTTGAGCCCGGGCCGTAGCTGGGTTGGCCTTCGCTGTTGCGGGCCGGCGTGAACTGCGTCGAGCCTACGGCCTGGCCGATGGTGCGCTCGTCCTGCGGGAAGCCCTGAGCTGTGAGCAGCAGCGAGCCGTCGGGGTTGCGGGCGTAGGCCGAGCCAAAGAACACGCCGGCCGGCTGCCCTTCCAGCAAGTACACCGGGGCCCCGGCCACGTTGTCGATGGAAATGGCCTGGGTGGCGCCGTTGGAGCCGGGCAGGCTCAGCACCTTGTTGCGGTTGCGGTTGTAAATCACGCCCACGTCCCAGGTGAAGTTGCTGGTTTTCACTGGTACGGCGTTCAGCGCAATCTCCAGGCCGCGGTTTTCCATCGAGCCCACGTTGTTCACGATGGAAGAGCCGCCGGTGCTCGGGGCCAGGTTGCGGCGCACCACCAGGTCGTTGATTTTCTGGTAGTAGAACGTGAGGCCCAGGTTCAGGCGGTCGCGCAGAAAGCCCAGGTCGGCCCCGGCTTCGGTCTCAGCCATGCGCTCGGGCTTCACAGCCGGATTGGCCAGGGTGGTGCCGGGCGTGATGGTGTTGCGGCCCAGGAAACCCACCGGGTTGAACTGGTAAAACCGGTCATATGACCCGATGCCCGTCAGGTTGCCGGCTTCGCCGTAGCTGGCGCGCAGCTTGAGGCTATTGAAGGTGTTGGCATAAGCTGCGTTCTGCCAGAAGCCCAGGTCGGACAGCACCAGCGAGCCGCTGATTTTGGGGTACACCTGGTTGGTTTCGGTGGTGGAGAACTTCGACGACCGGTCGCGCCGCACGGCTCCGGTCAGGAAGGCCAGGTTGCGGTAGCCGATGGTGGCCTGCCCGTAGTAGCCGCTCAAATCAAAGCGGTCGAGGCTGTAGGCCGACACCACGGTGGTGCTCGCCGCGCCCGACACCGTGGTGATGAACGGGGCCAGGTTCTGCCCCTGCGTGGTGGTGTAGTCCTGCCGGGCAAACTGGTAGCTGTAGCCCGCCCGCAGGTTCACCTTAAGGTTTTCGTTGACCGCGATTTCGTAGCCTGCGTTCACGTCGGAGTTGAGCTGCAGTACCGCGTTGTTGCCGTTGGCCGCGAAGCCTAAGGGGTAGCGGGCGGCGGGCAGGCCGGCCGTGGCCTGGTACGGATAGGGCCGGATGTAGCTCTGGCCCACCTGCGAGTAAGCGTCCACGCCCAACACGTAGTCGAGCGAAAAGCTCTTAAAAGGCGTCAGGTTCACCTGCACGTCGCCCACCGTCCGGTTCACGCTCTGCGTAAACTTCATGTCCTCAATGGTAGAGAGCGGGTTTACGCGGGTGGGCTCCACGGCCAGCAGGTTGCCGGCGGCGTCGCGCTGGTTGATGTCGTAGATATTGTTGGTGATGTTGATGGAGTTGATGGGGCTGTAGAACACGTTGCCGTTGGCCTTCTCGTTGGAGAAGCTGTTGATGTAGCTCAACCCGGCCGAGACTTTAGCCCAATTGGTAAGGCGCTGGTCGACCCGCGCCCGCAGGTTGTAGCGCGTGAAGTCGGTGCCCTTGATGATGCCCTGATTTTTGAGGTAGTTGGCCGACACGTAGTACTGCGTCTGGTCCGAACCGCCGGCGATGGAAACCGCGTCGTCGGTGCCGTAGCCGGTCCGGAAAATCTCCTTGAAGTAGTCGTAGCGCGGCACGTCCACCAGGTTAGAAGCCAGCTGCGTGACGGCGCCCGCGCGGTTGATGCCCACCGTGGTAGTGCCGGGGTTGGCCGCTATTTGGGCCGGCGTGACCCCGCCGATGGTGTAGAGCCGCAGCCCGGCAAAGCCAAACTGCTTGCCGTAGGTATTCACCGGCACCGACTTGCGCAGCTCGTTGATATTGAAGCTGGTGGACACCGACACCCGGGGCGTGCCGGCCTGGCCGCGCTTGGTGGTGATGAGCACCACGCCATTGGCCGCGCGCGAGCCGTACTGGGCCGCCGCCGCCGCCCCGTTAATGATGTTGATGCTGGCGATGTCGTTGGGGTTGAGGTCGGCCAGGCGGTTCTGGCCGGCATTGGCCACGCCTACGTCGTTGCTCACGGCCAGCTGCGACACGTTGGTGCTGGCGTTGCTCACAATCACGCCGTCAATTACATACAGCGGGTCGGAAGAGCCCTGGAGCGAGTGCACGCCCCGCAGGCGAATGGACAGCGAGCCGGCCGGGTCGCCGGAGTTCTGGGTAATCTGCGCGCCGGGCACCTTGCCCTGCAGCGAGTTGAGCACCCCACCCGAGCCGCTTTGGGTCAGCTCGGCCCCGTTGATGGTGCTGATGGCGTTGCCCAGCTCGCGCTTGGGCGCGCTCACCGTGGAGCCCACCACCACCACCTCGTCGAGCTTCTGGCGGGCTACCGTCAGCGCCACGTTGGTGGTCACGGTTTCGTCGGCCCCCAGCGTAATGGCCCGCGTCTCGGTCGTAAAGCCCACCGAGCTAAAGGTGAGGGTGTAAAGTCCGGGCGCCAAGGTTGCCTCCAGCGAATACGCCCCGTCGCTGCCCGAGGTAGCGCCCGCCGTGGTGCCTTCCAGGCGCACCGTGGTGCCGGGCACGTCCTGCCCGGCGGCGTCGGTCACGCGGCCCTTCAGCACATACCGCCGGGCGCCACCGGTGGGCTGGGCCCCTACCTGCATGGCCAGCAGGAGCAGTAAGAGCAGGCCGGCCCATTGCAGGGGCAGCCTACCGAAGACGTAAATTTTCATCATTTCAGCAGGGTTAAAAGGTGAAAGAGTATCCGGAATTTTGTTGCAATAAAGCTACAGAAAACAACATTAATGCAGGACGGCAATACTGCAGAACTTTCTTGTAGGCCCCGGCTGGGAAGCGGCCTTGGTTGGGCCGATGGCAGTCATCGGATTCCGCCTTTTCAGACCAACAAAACCGGCACCCTACTCCCTGCTGCTGGCTTTTGCCTACCCGCCACTTCGGCGTGTCTTGCTTTTTCTCCCGAAATAAATAGCGACCTTAGGCCCCATGCAAACCACCACCGAAGCCGCCGTAGCCACCACCGGCGCCACCCCGCTCGCCGAGGCCTCGCAGCCCGGCCGCCTCATCTCGCTGGATGTCTTCCGGGGCATCACCGTCATGGCCATGATTCTGGTGAACAACCCCGGCGACTGGGGCCACATTTACCCGCCGTTCGAGCACGCCGAATGGAACGGCTGCACGCCCACGGACCTCATTTTCCCGTTTTTCCTGTTCATCGTGGGCGTGAGTTTGGTGTATGCCCTCGATGGCGTGAAGCAGAAGGGTGGCCCGCAAGGCGCCGTGCTGCTGCGCGTGCTGCGGCGGGCCGCCGTGCTATTTGGGCTGGGCCTGCTCCTGTCGCTCTACCCCAAGTTCGACTTTTCGGTGGTGCGCATCATGGGCGTGCTGCAGCGGATTGCGCTGGTATTTCTGGGCTGCAGCTTCATCTTCTTGAAAACTAACTGGCGCACGCAGGTGTATCTGCTGGTGGCGTTTCTGGTGGGCTACGCCGTGCTCATGCAGCTGGTGCCCGTGCCGGGCTTCGGCCCTGCCAACCTGGAGCCCAGCACCAACCTCGGCGCCTGGCTCGACCGCCTCGTATTCGGCGAAGCCCACCTCTGGAAGCAAAGCAAAACCTGGGACCCCGAAGGCCTGCTCGGCACCTTGCCGGCGCTGGGCACCGGCCTGCTCGGTGGCCTCACCGCCCAGTGGCTGCGGCGGCGCGACCAGCAGCCGGCCGCCAAAGTGGCCTGGCTGTTTGTAGCGGCCGGCGTGGTCATAATCGCGGGACTGGTGTGGGCGCCGTGGTTTCCCATCAACAAAGCCCTGTGGAGCAGCCCCTACGTGCTTTACACCGGCGGGCTGGCCATGGCGGGGCTGGCGGCCCTGTACTGGGTGTGCGACGTACAGGGCTACCGCGCCTGGACGCGCCCGGCCCTGGTGTATGGCGTCAACGCCATTCTGGTGTTCTGCCTGTCGGCCCTGCTCTCGCGCACGTTCAGCCTGTTCAAATTGATGGGGCCCGCGGGCAAAACCGTGGGGCTGAAGGAGTGGCTCTACGAGTGGGGCATCGCGCCCTTCTTCTCCGACCCGCGCACCGCCTCGCTGGTGGGCGCGGTGGTGCTGGTGCTTATCTGGCTCGGAATATTGAGCTGGATGTATAAAAAGGGCATTGTGCTGAAAGTATGAGCGGCGTCAGGGGTAGAATCATTGCCTAATACTGTTCAGCTTATATTAAAATAAGAAATAATATGATTTTTGCAATGGCTGTACTTATATTTGTCGGGTCCTCCACCAAATACATCCACAGCCACTATGAAAACAACCGTACCTCCATCAGCACCGGCTAACCACTCGTTTCTCCGGCGCGCAAGTGCCGTTTCCATCCTTGCCGTTACCCTGCTGTTCTCGGCCTGTAGCCCCGACCCTGACCCGTTGATGGACCCCAAGCCGGCTTCCCCGCTAACGGAAAGCTATTCGTCAGACGTAGCTACTAAGTGGGCTGATGTAGAATTGCGGCTGATTAAAAACGGGACTGGCTTTTCGCCTCCGGTAGCGGCCCGGGCGCTGGGCTACTCCGGCGTGACCCTCTACGAAGCCGTAGTGCCCGGCATGCCGGAATATCAATCCCTGGCCGGCCAACTCACTAGCTTGGGTGCCTTGCCCCAACCCGAGGCAGGCCAGCTCTATAACTGGAACGTATCGGCGAACGCTGCCGAAGCCTTCATTATCAAAAATCTTTTTGGCAACGCCACAGCGGCCCAGCGCGCCACTATCGATTCGCTGGAAACGGCCCTCAATCAGCCTTACTACACGGCGGCAGAATTTGACCGATCGGTGAAGTTTGGGCAGCAGGTAGCCCAAGCCGTGTTCGACTGGTCGAAGACCGACGGTGGGCACCAAGGCTACCTTAATAACCAGTCCAGCAGCTACGTGCCGCCCGTCGGAGTGGGATTGTGGGTGCAGACATCGCCCGGCGCAGCCGGTATGGCGCTGCAGCCCAACTGGGGCAACAACCGCCGCTTCGTGCCCGCCAACGCCGCGCTGCCCATGCCTGGCCTTGCGTACACGTACTCCAAGCAGCCTGGCTCCGCATATTACGCCCAGGCACTAGAGGTGTATAATACGAGCCGCTCCCTTACTGCAGGGCAGCGCGTTATCTCCGCCTACTGGGCCGATGCCGGCAAAACCATTACCCCGCCTGGCCATATGGTGAGCATCACGTCCATCGTGCTGCGCGACCGGAAGGCCACGCTCGCCACAGCAAGCGAAGCCTACGCCCGCGTAGGCGTTGCCGTCGCCGATGCATTCATGGGCTGCTGGAAATGCAAATACGTCTATAACTGGGAACGGCCCGTCACGGCCATCCGGGCCATGATTGACCCCACCTGGAATCCAGATTGGGAAACGCCCCCTTTCCCGGAGTTTGTATCCGGCCACGCCACCCAATCAGCAGCTACCGCGCAAGTCCTGTCCGACATGTTTGGTGCCCAAACGCCCTTTACCGACTACACACACCAGACCCGGGGACCGGGCTTTGAGCCCCGTTCATTCGCCAACTTTGCCGCTTTTGCCGACGAAGCAGCCATGTCACGCCTCTATGGCGGCATTCACTTCCGCAACGGAAACGAAGTAGGCTTGAGCGAAGGCGTGAAAGTGGGCCGCAACGTGAGTGCCCTACGCTTCCACCGCTAGCGCTAGTTGCCCCCTCCGGCGGCAGTAGGATGCTTCGTGCCGAACTTGCGACCTTACTCTGGTTAGCAAGCAACTACAGCTATGAAAATTCTCATCGTCGGGGGCGGCAACATGGGCCTGACTTATGCCCGCAGCTTTGTGCGGGCGCACATCACCTCGCGGCTCGATTTGCGGCTGCTGGCCCGCTCGCCCCAGCGCGTGGCGGCCCTGGCCGCGCACGAGCTGGGCACCGTATGGGGCGACCCCGCCCAGTGCGTGCCGGGAGCTGACATCATCATTCTGGCGGTGAAGCCGCAGGATTCGCCGGCCCTGTTTGAGGCGATGCGCGGGCTGGTGCAGCCGCACCAAGTGGTGCTCAGCATCATGGCTGGGGTGCGCATTGCCACGCTCCGCGAAGAATTGCGCACGCCCAAAGTCATTCGGGCCATGCCCAACCTGCCCGCCCAAATCGGCATGGGCATGACGGCCTTCACCAGCACCGACGAAGTAACCCGCGCCGAGCTGGTGCAGGTGCAAAACCTTCTCAGCACCACGGGCAAGACGGTTTACGTCGAGGAAGAATCGGCCATTGATGCGGCCACGGCCATCTCGGGCAGCGGCCCGGCCTACGTGTACTACTGCATGGATGCCCTGATGACCGCCGCCACCCAAATGGGTTTCACCCCGGCCGAAGCCGAGCTGCTGGTGAGCCAGACCTTCCGCGGCGCGGTGGAGCTGTACTCCCAATCAGGCCTGAGCTGCACCGACTGGATTGCCAAAGTGGCTTCCAAAGGCGGCACTACGGAGGCGGCCATGCACGCTTTCGGCGCAGGGCAGGTGCGCGAAGGGCTGGTAGCCGGCGCCGTGGCCGCCCGCGACCGGGCCGAGGAGCTGGGGAAATGATTTCATTTAACAGTTATCAATTAACAATTAACAGTCTTTCAGGCAGCCCGAATGGCGCTAATTGAACAGCTGTTAATTGTTAACTGTTAAATGACCCTACGCCACCGAGTACCCTGCAAAGTCCTTGCGTAGCTGCGTTTTGAGCAGCTTGCCGGTGGCTGTGTGGGGCAATTGCTCCACAAACTCCACGGCATCGGGCTCGCAGAACTTGGCTACTTTCCCTTTGAAAAATGCGAGCAGGTCCGGGGCCGACACGTCCATGCCGGGGCGGCGCACTACTACCAGCAGGGGCCGCTCGCTCCACTTGGCGCTGGGCACTCCTATCACGGCGGCTTCGGCCACGGCGGGGTGGGCAATGGCCAGGTTCTCCAAATCGATGCTGGAAATCCACTCGCCGCCGGACTTGATGACGTCCTTCGAGCGGTCGGTAATTTGCATGTAGCCGTCG
Organism: Hymenobacter plasmatis; assembly: GCF_020711255.1. GTDB lineage: Bacteria > Bacteroidota > Bacteroidia > Cytophagales > Hymenobacteraceae > Hymenobacter. The sequence goes on along the minus strand of NZ_JAJFAW010000019.1, from coordinate 60,885 downwards.
GGGTCGATGGTGGCCACGTCACCGGTCCGGAACCAGCCGTCGGCCGTTAGCTCACCGGGCTTGCCGCTGCGGAAATAGTCGCCCACCACCCATGGCCCGCGCACCAGCAAGTCGCCGAAAGCCACCCCGTCGTGCGGCAGCTCCTGGCTGTCGTCGCCCACAATTTTCATATCCACGCCAAACACCACGCGGCCCTGCTTGGCCCGTACGGCCAGGTTGTCGGCGGGGCTTAGCGCCTGGTGTTTCGGCTTGATGTGGCCGGCGGTGCCCAGCGGGCTGGTTTCGGTCATGCCCCAGGCGTGCTTGATGGTCACACCCAGCTCCTCCTCAAACGCCTTCATCAGAGCTGGGGGGCATGAGGAGCCGCCCACCACCGTACGCCGCAAGGTGCTGAACGTGCGCTTGCCTTCGCGCATGAATTGCAGCAGCGCCAGCCAGATGGTGGGCACGCCGGCCGAGAAAGTCACGCCTTCGTTCTCGGCCAGCTCGTACAGGCTGGCACTGTCCATGCCGGCGCCGGGCAGTACCAGCTTGGCCCCGTTGAGCGGGGCCGCATACGGCAGGCCCCAGGCATTGACGTGGAACATGGGCACCACGGGCATCACCACATCCAGCGCCGAGCAGCTCAGGGCATCGGGCAGCGAAATGGCCATGGCGTGCAGCACCGTGGAGCGGTGCGAGTACAGCACACCCTTGGGCTGGTCGGTGGTGCCGGAGGTGTAGCAGAGCGAGCAGGCCGTGTTTTCGTCAAACATCGGCCATTCATAATCGGCCGATTCGGCGGCAAGCAGGTCTTCGTAGCTGCACAAGCCGGGCAGAGTAGAATCGGTGGGCAAGTGTTTGGGGCCAGTCATCAGCACCCACTTCTCCACGCTGGGGCACAGGGGCGCCAGCCGCTCCACCAAGGGCAAAAAGGTGATATCAAAGAACAGCAGCCGGTCCTCGGCGTGGTTGATGATGTAAACCAGCTGCTCCGGAAACAGGCGCGGGTTGATGGTATGGCACACGGCCCCGATGCCCGCCACGCCAAAATAGAGCTCGAAATGCCGGTGCGTGTTCCAAGCCAGCGTGCCCACCCGCTCGCCGTCCTTAATGCCCAGTTTCAGCAGGGCATTGGCCAACTGCTTGCTGCGGTGGTGCGCCTGCGCGTAGGTGTAGCGGTGAATGCCGCCCTCGGGCAGGCGCGAAACGACTTCGGATTCGGCGTGCCACTTGGCGGCGTGTTCGAGCACGCCGGCCACGCGCAGCTGGTCAGCCATCATCAATCCTAGCATAAGTCCGTCGGCAGTAAGGGGTGGGAATGGCAGCCAAGCTACCTAATATTTCTGATTCCAGAACCCCTACAACCGTGCGTTACTTATCCGGTTCGCAACCAGCGTTTCTCATTGCTTGTGCACGGCCTCAATGGCTATTTGCAGCAGCGCGCTGCGCACGCCCAGCTCCGTCAGCTTGTTGTTGTTGCGCGAGGGATGCACGCGGTTGGTGAGCAGTATTACCACCAAATCCTCCTTGGGCTCAACCCAGAAATACGTGCCGGTGTAGCCGGTGTGGCCGTAGCTGCTCTGGGAAGCATTTTTGGCGGAATTCACAGTCGGGTTGGTGGCGGGCCGGTCGAAGGCCAGGGCGCGGCGGTTATCGGGGCAGAACTGGCAGCGGGTCCAGTCGGCCAGAATTTCCTGCTTGAAAATCTGCTGGCCGCCGTAGCGCCCGCCCCAGGCGTAAGTTTGGGCCAGCTTGGCCAGGTCATTGGCCGAGCCAAACAGGCCGGCGTGGCCCGAAAGGCCGCCGAGCAGCGCGGCTCCTTCGTCGTGCACGGTGCCGTGCAGCAGCTGGCGGCGGAACGCCGAATCGACTTCCGTGGGCACGATGCGGCGCAGCGGAAAGCGGTTGGTAGGCCGGAAGCCCAGGGTGGTGGCGCCCAGTGGGCCATATACCTCGCGCTGCAAAAAGGCATCAAATGTCTGCCCGGTGCGCGCCTTCACCAGCTCCGGATACAGAATAAACGACAGGTCGGAATAAACGTAGCCGGGCTTTTCATTCAGCGGCGACTCCCCTATTTCCTTGTAGATGCGGGCCGGCAGTTTCTTGCGAGCCCACAGCCCCTGGGCAGCCGGCAGCGGGAACCGGGCCGAGGAATCGGACCGGAAAAAGCGCCGGCGCAGCTCGCCGTTCTTTCTGGTGAGCTCCTTCCAAAACGGAATCCAAGCCTTGAGCCGGGCCTGATGGGTGAGCACATCGCGCATGCGCAAGTTGGCCTTGTTGGTGCCCCGCAGGAAAGGGAAATACTGCCCCATGGTGCTGTCGGGGCTGAATTTATTCTGCTCCTGCAGCTTGAGCAGGGCGGGCGTCGAGGCCATGAGTTTGGTCACCGAGGCCAGGTCGTAGATGTCGTCATTGCGCACGGGGCGCGGCACCGATAGCGATTCTGGGCTGGAGGCAGCCTGCTGCTTACGCTTCTTTTTCTTTTGAATAACCACGTTGCCCAGGCCTGCATACGTGTGGTTGCCGTAGCTTTTGCGCAGCACCACCGTGCCGCGCCGGGCAATGACCACCTGCGCGCCCGGAAACGCCTGAGCCGCCATAGCCCGGCCCACCAGGCTATCTACCTGGGCCTCGAGGTGCCCGTCCATGTCCACGTCTTCGGGGTTGGCGTAGCGCAGGCGCAGGTTACCGGCGGTGCGCAGGCCATAGCCGCGCGGGTAGCGGTCCGACACCGTGACGGGCAGCTTGCCTGCAGCTGCCATGCCGCCAAAAATGGCCTGCGCGGCTAGGTTTTGGGCATCGGGGCTCTCTTGGTAGGCCAACACCACGGCGCCGGCACGGTCGAGGTCGCGCACTTTGGCCACGGCATAAGCCGAGCCAAACACGCTCACCACCACTTCCTGCTTTTGATTCACCAGCTCACGGAGCAGCAGGTTGGTTTCGGGCGTAATGCCGAAGCTGGTAGCGGGCAGTCGGCCCAGGCTTTGCAGCGACACCAGCACCATATTATAAGGCTTAAGGGCGGTGCGCAGTTGCAGCAGCTCATCTAGCGTGGGCGAGGCCGAGGCATGGAAATGCGCCGTGGGGGCATAGTCGGCCACCGCTTTTTGGAAGTCGGTGGTATCGCGTGCGGAGCCTCCCAGTACCAGCGTGGCAATGCGCAGGGTATCTAGCCGCTGCAGGGGCAGCAGCTTGTTTTGGTTGCGCAGCAGCGTGATGCTGAGCTCCGTGAGCCGGTGGCTCAGGTATCGGGCGTGGGGCCCGTTGAGGTCTTCGTAAATGTGCTTGGTTTCGATAGGCCGGTAGTGGTCCAGGCCAGCCCACTGCTTGAGGGCCAGCACGCGGCGGCAGTGCTCGTCGATTTCCTTTTGCGAAATACGGCCGCTATCCACAGCGGCGCGCACCATCTGAATGGCCAGCGGCACATTCTTGCTAAACTCCAGGATGTCGTTGCCCGCAATGAGGGCCCGCACATCGGCCTCGCCGGGCGGAAACTTGCTGATGACACCCTTCATGTTCATGGCATCAGTGAAAATCAGCCCTTTAAAGCCCATCTCCTTCCGCAGGAAGTCCGTGATAATGGGCCGCGAAAGGGTGCTGGGGCCACTCACCGTATCCAGCGCGGGCACGTTGAGGTGGGCCACCATCATGCCCCCAAGGCCACCCGCAATCAGGCTGCGGAAAGGCGGCAACTCCAGCGTATCGAGCCGGCGGCGGTCTACCCGCACGGTGGGCAGGGCGAGGTGGGAATCGGCATCCACGTCGCCGTGCCCAGGAAAGTGCTTGGCCACCGCTAGAATGCCCGCATCCTGCATGCCGCGCATGTACTGGCGGCTATCGCGCGATACAGCCGCCGGGTTTTCGCCCCAGGAGCGAAAGCCGATGACGGGGTTGGCGGCGTTGTTGTTTACATCCACCACGGGCGCAAAATTGACGTGCATGCCCAGCCGCTTGAACTGTTGGGCCACTTCGTGGCCCATGTCGTAGAGCAGCGTAGTATCGGTTTCGCCCCCCAGGCTCATCTGGTACGGGAATTTCACCACGCTGTCGAGGCGCATGCCCACGCCCCACTCCCCGTCCAGGGCCACCAGCAGCGGCACTTGGCTTTGGCTCTGGTAGCGGTTCAGCAGCCGCGCCTGCCGGGCCGGCCCGCCCTGGAAGAAGATAAGCCCGCCAATGCCGTACTGCTTAATCAGGGCCGAAATCGAGTCCTCGTCCACCCGCGTGCGGTTAGAATACGCCGCTACCATAAAGAGTTGGGCTGCCCGCTGGTTGGGAGTGAGCACACGCATCAGGCTATCCACCCAGGGCGAATGTAGGTACTGGGTAAAGGCGGGGGCAGGAGCCGCTTTTTTCGGCGTCAGGGCAGCTTTGCGCGCCGCCGCTTGGCGGGCAGCGGTTGTTGCTTTGGCGCGGGCAGTCTTTGGCCTGGTGGTCCTGGTTTTAGGAGCGGCTGGTGCGGCCCGATGGGTAGCTGCTTTTTGGGGAGCATGCCCGGGGCGGTGCTGGGCCGGAGCTAGCAGCGGAGCCGCCAGCAGCAGGCACACGAGAAGAGACTGGAAGGATTTAGGGAACGACAAGGCGAGGGCGGGATTTTTACTACGAAAGTAGCACCGGCTGCCGCAAGACAGTTAAACACGTCAGTAGTAAGTCAGATGAATAGGGCATTTCGATGATAGCTCACAATCGTCATTTGACCTGTAAATTGAGCACTAAATTTTTTACTGCGCCCATTTGCAGCCGCGTTATGTCCAATTATATGGCGAAATATGATAATTTAATCCAAATAAGATTAAGCTTGATTTTTTAAAGGCCCGATGTGATACGAGGCATAGCATATATTTGTTTATAATAAAACCGATAATATTCACTACCTTGCAGCCGCTTAATTGTAATTAATGAACTTGATGTAAAGCATATCTCAACTGTTTACTGAATATAAAGTACTGGTAAGCTTTACGCACCGCAAAAACATAGCCCATAACAAGCCTTCTCGATTCTGATTCCCTTAAAACTCACCTTTTACATAATGACCGCTTTGAAACGTTATTTACTCTTTTCCCTAATACTGGTCTTGACTGGCTTCATTAGTACCCGTGCCAACGCACAGTGCGTATATACTACCACCAAAGCGGGCAACATTTTGGACCCTAGCATATATACTGGCGGCTGCACCGCGGCTCCCACCTCCACAAGCACCATCATTATTAACCATGCGGTTACCCTCAGCCAGGATTTTAGCAGCTCGGGCACTATTACTATCAACACGGGCGGTTCTTTAACTGCAAGCGTTCCTAATATTACTCTCTCATTAAGTAATGCTAATTTGATAATTGGATCCTCTGTTTCGCGGACGCCTTCTATGCCGCAACTTTCAGTAGGAGTGCTGGATTTATACAAAGTTGAAACTAGTGTAGGAGCAAATTCTGTAGTTACAATAGGCTGCACACTCAATTTTCAAAACCAAGCAAGCAAAAATTTCACGTTGGCAAATAACTCGCTGCTGATTGTAACCGGCAATGTGGTTGTAGGTACAGGCAACCCCAACATCACCGGGCCAACAACTGGCGTTGCTGGCCTACGCATTGTGGGAAACATCTTTGGAAACTCTGGATCCACGCTTTTCACCACTTCAAATTTAATCACTTGTGTAAAAGGGCAGCCGCAACCAAGTGGGTGTGTTGCCACAACTGGGACTCCCCTTATTCCCCCTCCGACTAACGACCAAACTTGTCAGAACCTCGCAGCACTGCCCGTAACCCTTACCCAATTTATTGGCAAACGCACACCCAAGGGCACCGTCTTCCTTGGTTGGTCTACAGCTAATGAGATTAACAATTCCTTTTTTGAAGTTGAACGTTCAGCAGATGCTTTAAACTTTGTACCTCTGACTAAGATTGCAGGTTCAGGTAACACTACTTCGGCACGGACCTATTCCTTTACCGATGAAAACCCTTTAGCTGGACAGGCATACTATCGGTTGCGTCAAATTGACGTTGACGGCACAGATGCCTACTCACCTATTGTGTCTATAGTTGAACAAAAGACTGCTGAACTTGCTGTTTTCCCCAACCCCAGCGCGGGCAGCATTACGGTGCCTTCTGCAGTAGGTGCAACTCAGTATCGTGTCCTCAACGTTCTGGGCCAAGCGGTGCTTAGCGGCAAATTGGCCACCAACGGCCGCATCGAGCTGAACACGCTCAACAAAGGCACGTTCTTCCTTGAACTGACCGGCACCTCCGGCCGCTCCACTCAGCGTCTGGTGCGCGAATAAGTTCTCTCCTTTTGCCGGCTTTCGGCAAAATCTTAGTGAAAAGCCCTACGTCCCCTAGCGTGATGTAGGGCTTTTCTTTTTATATAAAAAGGTCTAACGGCCTAATTTACCTGCTGGGGCGGCCGGCGCCTGCGAGGTCCGGACAGGCCAGGGCATTGCCAAAGACCAGCTCCCGCGCCTGTTTCACCGCTTCGACAAAGGCGCCACCACCGACCCGACCCTGACAGCTATGGCCTGGGGCTAAGCATTGCCCGCACCATCGCCGACCGGCACGGAATCGGGATTGAGGTAAATTCCATTGAGGGGCTGGGCACCTCGTTCCTGCTCACGTTTCCGCCCGCTGCAGACGGGCAGTAGCCCCGAGCCCGGAATTTTTAGCGCCGACGAGCCTCTACTGGTTCCGCTTATCATGTTGGCTTCATGTTGAGGCGGTAGTGTTGTGAGCGCAACATTACCGTTCAGTTTGTGCGCCTATTCGCCACTATAAATCATTGCAAATGGTGGCCTTGGCATTATTGAACGAGGGGCTTTTAAACCCTGTGGCTGAACCCAGGTCTGCGTTACTGTTCAGCCCACCACGCCCGACCGTCTATTTCAGCTTAACTACACTTTCAACCCCTTAGTTTTTTTCATGAATTCACTCCTACAAACACACCAGCCACTCGCAACGTGGCCCCGCCTTCTCGTATTGCTCTGGCTGATGGTGGCAGGCCTGCTGCCGGGCCGCACGCAAGCCCAAACCACCAGCCCCAGCGGCGGCACGCTCAGCCCGGCGGCTTCGTCGGTCTGCGCCGGCTTCAATTCCGGTACGCTGACCCTGACGGGCTACACCGGCTCCATTATTAAGTACCAGGCCGATAGCGGCAGCGGCTACGTGGACGTGGTCGGCACTTCGCCCACGTACACCTTCTCCAACATCCAGACCACCACCAGCTACCGTGCCATTGTGCAGAACGGCACCAACCCCGCGGTGGCCTCTACCGTGGCTACCGTGACGGTGGGCCAGCCCCCCACGGCCACCATCAACTCGCAGGGCCCCACCACCTTTTGCCAGCAGGGCACCATTTACCTGGTGGCCGGGCCCGTTGCCGCGGGCAACACCTACCAGTTTTTGCTCAACGGCCGGGAAATAGTGGGCGCTACCAGCCCCACGTACACGGCTCTGGTCACGGCCAACAGCAGCTATTCGGTGGAAGTAACCAACGCCACCGGATGCTCCTCCATTTCGGCATCCGTAACGGTACTGGTGCTGAAGCAGAACGTGGTAAACCTGACCGCCGCCACGCCCACCACGTTTTGCCAAGGCGGCTCGGTGCTGCTGTCGGCCAATGCGAGCGGGCTGGGCGCCAGCGGCTACACCTTTCAGTATGAGAAGGATGGCGTGCAGATTCCGGGCGCGACCAGCGCTACCTACACCGCCACCACCAGCGGCGCCTACCGCGTGGTAGCGTACAATCCCGCCACGTGCACTTCTACTTCCAATACGATAATCGTTACTGCCACGCCGCTTCCCACGGTGTCGTTTAGCTATGCCCTGCCGAGCTACTGCCTGAGCGGCCCCAGCACCCCCACGCCCACGGCCTCGCCCAGCGGCGGCACGTTCTCGGCTTCGCCCACGGGCTTGAGTCTAAACCCCACTACCGGCATTATCAACCTGAGCCAGAGCCAGCCCGGCACCTACGCGGTGGCGTATGGCATTGGGGGCACCTGCCCGGCCAGCGCCAGCGTCAGCGTTACCATCACAGCAGCCCCCACGGCCAACTTTAGCTACGTGGGCGGCAGCCGCTGCGCGGGCACCCAGGGCACCATCTCGCCTACGCTGGCAGCGGGCGCCACCGCCGGCACCTACACGGCCAGCCCAGCGGGCCTGAGCTTGAACGCCAGCACCGGCGCCGTGGATGTGGCCCAGAGCCAGGCCGGCACCTACACCATCATCAACAGCCTCGCAGCAGCCAACGGCTGCTCCGCTGCCTCGGCCAGCACTTCGCTCGTGCTCAATGCCCAGCCCACGCCGGCCCTAACCGCCGCCGCGGCTACCACGTTCTGCCAGGGCGGCTCGGTTACGCTGACCGCCACGGGCGGCACGGGCGCGGCTACGTACCAGTTCTTGAACAACGGCCAGGCCATCAGCGGCGCCACGGGCACCAGCTACGTGGCCACGGCCAGCGGCTCTTATACGGTCCTCATCACCAACCCCGGGGGCTGCACAGCTACTTCGGCGCCCGTTTCTGTGACCGTGAACCCACTAACTACGGCGAGTTTCGGCTACGCCGGCGCCAGTGTTTGTCAGAGCAGCGGGGCCGCGGCGGCTACCGTAACCGGCACAACTGGCGGCACCTTTGCCGCCTCGCCAGCCGGGTTGGGCCTGAATGCAACTACGGGTACCATCACGCCAGGCAGCAGCTCGCCGGGCACTTACACCATTACCTACGCCGTGGGTGGCCCCTGCCCGAGCAGCAGCACCCAAACGGTGACCATCACGGCCCCGGCCGCTGCCACGTTCAGCTACCCTGCCTCGGCCTATTGTGCCAGCACTAGCGTCGCCCCTACCCTGGCCAGTGGTGCCTCGGCGGGCACATTCAGCTCAACAACGGGCTTAGGGCTGAACACCAGCACCGGCGCCATTGACTTGGCCCAGAGCCAGCCCGGCACCTATACCATCACCAACACGGTAGCAGCCAGCGGCGGCTGTGCTGCCACCTCGGCTACGGCAACGCTCACGGTGAACGCCCTGCCCGCCCAACCCATTCTGACCTTAGCCAACGGCGTATTGAGCACGCCCACGGTAGCCGGCGCTACCTACCAGTATTACCTTAATGGTGTGGCCATTGCCGGGGCTACCAGCGCCACTTATACCACCAAACAAAGCGGGGCATACACCGTAGTCATTAGCACGAATGGCTGCGTGTCAGCCCCTTCGGCAGCAGTTACGGTCACGGTTACGGCGGTACGCTCGGGGCAGTCGGCCTTTGGGCTGGCGGTATTCCCCAACCCCACCACCGGCTCGCTCACCGTCAGCATTGCCGGGAGCCACTCCGCCGCACAACTCACGGTGTACAACGCCCTCGGGCAGCAGGTGCTGACCAGCAGCCTGGCCGCAGCCGCTACCGCCCGCGAATTGGATTTGAGCAGCTTGCCCACCGGCGTGTACGTGCTGCGGGCCGTCACCACAGAGGGCACCGTAACGCAGCGCCTCGTGCGGCAATAGTCTTTGGGTAGTTAGCTCAATTTTTAGCTCCATTTGTAAAAGCCTCGGCGCCATGCCGGGGCTTTTTGCTGGCGGCATATGGCTGGTTGCAGGTTGATAAATACGTCGTTACGACAGCACGGCGGAGGCTAGGTTTCAACCGAGAATTCAGTGTTAAAATCTTTATTTACAGCGGGTAAAACCTCACATGATTTTCACTTTGGCTCCAATAAATTTGAATCATTCCTTAACCCTTTTAACCCTTAATTCTCATGAAAACGCTCATGCTTTCGCTCGCGGCTGCGCTGTGCACGGTTGCCGCCGTGGCGCAGACCACCCCCACTTCAACGGCCTCCACAGCCAAGTCTACCACCCAAACCACCCGGAAATCCAGCACGCACCGCATGGCAAAGCACTCCGGGCGCAAGGCCGGGCATAAGGCCATGGCCCACCACAAGAAATAAACAGGAGCCGCTGCCATACGCAAGAGCCTCTTCGGTCCCCGGAGAGGCTCTTTGCTATAACTCCGGGGGAAACGTGGCTTGGGTAAATATCTTTATACTTGCGTATCTCCCTAAACTCCAAGATAATGACTTCCATAAAAGCCTAAGTTGAGCTGGCTCAGACGCAGTCGGTGGGTCTTCCCGCTGCTACCGAGCCCCACTCCTAGCGGTGCCCTTCGGGTATTTTGCCGTTATTTGACCTCAACGTTCCGCTTAATTCGGCTCCTTCCTTCATGAAAAAACTCGCCCTCGCCGGCCTTGTGGCCGCGGCGCTCACCACGGCCTGCAACCAGACCAAAACCACCGAAAACGCTACCGCCACCGGCCAGCCCGCCGGCACCGAAGCCGCCGCCGATACGACCACCGGCCTGCAGGGCTTATTCAACAGCTACTGGGAAAAGCAGCTGCGCCTCGACCCGATGTCGGCCACGGCGTATGGCGACAACCGCTACAACAACATCCTGCCCAACAACCAGACGCGGGCCTTTCGCGACACGCTGCACGCTTTTTACCAGAACTACCTGACCCGGCTGCAGCAGTTCGACCGCGAAAAGCTGAACGACAACGACAAAATCAGCTACGACATCTTCGCCTACGAGATGAACCACGGGCTGGCCGGCCTCAAGCTCAACACCTGGATGATGCCCGCCAACCAGTTCTACGGCTTGCCTATTACGATGGGCCAGTACGGCTCCGGCCAAGGCAACCAGCCCTTTAAGACCGTGAAGGACTACGACAACTGGCTGGGTCGGGTGCACGGCTTCACGGCGTGGACCGACTCGGCCATCGGCAACTTCCGGGTGGGCATGCGGCGGGGCGTGGTGCTGCCGCGGGCGCTGGTGGTGCGCATGATTCCGCAGCTGCAAGCTCCCGATATTCTCGTGACGGACCCGACCAAGAGCCTGTACTACGGCCCCATTTCGCGCTTCCCCAAGAACTTTTCGGATGCCGACAAAACCCGCATCACGGACGCCTACAAGAAAGCCATCCTGACCGAACTGGTGCCGGCCTACCGCAAGCTGGGCACTTTCCTGCAGCAGGAATACCTGCCCAAAGCACGCACCACGAGTGGCATCGATGCCGTACCCGGTGGCAAGGAAATCTATGCCTACGACGTGAAGTACGAGACCACGACCGACAAGACGCCGGCCGAAATCTACCAGATTGGCCTCTCCGAGGTGGCGCGCATTCGGGCCCAGATGGAGCAGATAAAGTCGGAGGTGGGCTTCAAGGGCGACCTGCAGGCGTTTTTCAAGTACCTGAACACCGACCCTAAGTTCCGGCCCTTCAAAACGCCGCAGGAAGTGCTGGCTGCCTTCGAAAACATCCACCAGCGGATGCTGCCCAACCTGAAGAAGATGTTTGGGCGCACGCCCAAAACGCCCTTTGAAATCCGCGAAACCGAGAAGTTCCGCGAAGCCTCGGCCTCAGCCGAGTACAACCAGGGCTCGCCGGACGGCTCGCGGCCGGGCATATTCTACGTGCCCATCCCCGATGCCACCACGTTTGCCACCACCTCGGGCATGGAGTCCTTGTTCCTGCACGAGGCCATTCCGGGTCACCACTACCAGATTTCGCTGCAGCAGGAAAACACCAGCCTGCCCAAGTTCCGCCGCTTCGGGGGCCAGAATGCCTACGTAGAAGGCTGGGCGCTGTACTGCGAAAGCCTGGGCCCTGAACTGGGCCTGTTTAAAGACCCCTATCAGCGAATGGGCGCGCTAGGCGATGAGATGCTGCGCGCCGTGCGCCTGGTAGTTGACACCGGCCTGCACTCGCGCCACATGACCCGCGAGCAGGCCATCGAGTACCTACTGGCCAACCTGAGCACCACCCGCGACGAGGCCACTTCGGCCATTGAGCGCTACATGGCCATTCCCGGCCAGGCGTTGGGCTACAAAATCGGCCAGCTCAAAATCCGGGAGCTGCGCGCCAAGTACGAAAAGCAGCTGGGCCCCAAGTTCAAGCTCAGCGACTTCCACGACGAGCTGCTGAAGGATGGCTCCATGCCGCTGGCTGTGCTGGAAAAGAAGATGGACGCCTGGGCCGCGAAGCAATAGCGGCTTGAGGAACCTCACCCCCGGCCCCTCTCCCAAGGAGAGGGGAGCCACGGCGGCGCGGTCCTGTCATTGCAAGGACGCAGGACGAAGCAATCCGTCCTGTTCTCAGCGACCAGCCCAATAGTGTGACAAGCCCCGGTACTGCGCAGTACCGGGGCTTGTCGCTTTAAAAGGGTTTGTCACAACTCAGAGTTAATCGCACAGAGAGGACGGATTGCCGCATGCCGCTGCGCTCCATTCGCAATGACAGATGAGAATCATCCGGCTCCCCTCTCTTATGGAGAGGGGCCGGGGGTGAGGTCCCGCGGCGTGCGGTTCTCCCCTCCTACCGCCTTCCCCATTTCCGGGAATAGCCGTAGCTTGCCCCGCACATTAGCACTCTCAATGAAAACAACCTCTATTGTCTTACTGGCGGCGCTTTGCCTGCCGGCCGGTCTGCCCACCGCCCAGGGCCAGCCCACTAAAAAGGCCACCAAAACCCCGCCCAAATCCAAAGCAACCTTGCACGCAGCAATGGTCAGCTCAACTAAGGCATCGGCGCCGCTGGCGGCCCTGTTTGACACCTATTGGGAAGACCGCGCCAAGCTGTTTCCGCTGGGGGCCACCAGCCAGGGCGACTACCGCTACAACGACCAACTGCCCAACGACCAGACCCAGGCTTTCCGGCAGCAACAGCAGCGGTTTTACCAGCAGTACCTCGCATCGCTGCAGAAGTTTGACCGCGCCAAGCTCGCGGCCGAAGACCAGGTGAGCTACGACATCTTCAAGTACGAGATGGATACCCGGCTCGAGGGCCTGAAGCTGAACACCTGGATGATGCCCTTTGCCCAGTTTTACAGCCTGCCCAATACACTGGGGCAGTTGGGGGCGGGCACCGGCGCGCAGCCGTTCAAAACCGTTAAAGACTACGACGACTGGCTGGCGCGCGTGGGCCAGTTTCCGGTGTGGGCCGATTCGGCCATCGGAAACTTCCGGCAGGGCATGAAAGCAGGCGTGGTGCTGCCCCGCGTGCTGGTGCTGAAGATGGTGCCGCAGCTGCAGGCCCAGGTCACGGCCGATGCCACCAAGAGCCTGTTTTACGGGCCCATTACGCGGATGCCGGCCAGCTTTTCGGAGGCCGACAAAACCCGCCTCACCGCCGCCTACCAGCAGGCCATTCTCACGCAGCTGGTGCCCACCTACCGCAAGCTGGCCGACTTCCTCAATTCCGAATACCTGCCGAAAGCCCGCACCAGCACCGGCCTGGCCGACATACCCGGCGGCGCCGAGATGTACCGCTACGACGTGCGCCTGATGACCACCACCGACCGCACGCCCGAGGCCATTTACCAAACCGGCCAGAGCGAAGTGAAGCGTATCCGGGCCGAGATGGAAGCCGTGAAAAACCAGGTGGGTTTCAAAGGCGACCTGCCCGCTTTCTTCACCTACCTGAACTCAGACCCCAAATTCACACCCTACAAGACGCCGGAGGATGTGCTAAACGCCTTCCGCGCCATCCAGGCCAAGATTACGCCCAACCTGCCCAAGCTATTCGGGCACGCGCCGAAGTCGCCGTTTGAGATTCGCCAGACCGAAGCCTTCCGCGCCGCTACGGCTTCGGCTGAGTACAACCGCGGCACGCCCGACGGCTCGCGGCCGGGCATTTTCTACGTGCCCATTCTGGACGCCACCAAGTTCAATACCACCTCGGGCATGGAGTCGCTGTTTGCGCACGAGGCCATTCCAGGACACCACTACCAGCTCTCGCTGCAACAGGAAAACACCACGCTGCCCAAGTTTCGGCGCTTTGCGTCCTACCCGGCCTTCAGCGAAGGCTGGGCGCTGTACTGCGAAAGCCTGGGTCCCGAGCTGGGCCTCTACACCGACCCTTATCAGAAAATCGGGGCGCTGGGCGATGAAATCCACCGCGCCATCCGGCTGGTGGTCGATGTGGGCATGCACGCCAAGCGCATGACCCGCGAGCAGGCCATCAAGTACATGATGGACAACGAGCCCATCTCGGAGCAGGGCGCTACGGCCGAAATAGAGCGCTACATGGCCATGCCGGGCCAGGCGCTGGCCTACAAAACCGGCGCCCTGAAGCTGCGCGAGTTGCGCGCCCGCTACGAAAAGCAGTTGGGCAAGAAGTTCGACCTGCGTGCCTTCCACGACGAGGTGCTGGCCGGAGGCTCGATGCCGCTGGCCGTGCTGGAGCGCAAGATGGACGCCTGGGCCGCCCGCCAACGGTAGCGCTTCGCAGTCTTTTGCTATTTTATTTGTTTAATTTCAATAATATATAGCAAAATATAACAATAAATTAAATATTAAGGCCGAGATTTGATAATTCTTTAAACGAACTTTTCAGATTTTCGACATGCTTCGAATTGCTCTCCTCAGTAGTGCCTTGGTCGCGGGATTGTTCCTGTCGGCCAAGGCACAATCGGTTTCTACGACTCCCGTAGGCCCGCTCGACGTGGCGGCTGTGGATGCCGTGGTGGCCCGCACCCTCAAGGCCTTCGACGTGCCGGGCATCGCCGTGGCCGTGGTGAAGGATGGTCAGGTCGTCATGGCCAAGGGCTACGGCGTAAGCTCACTAGCCACCAAAGCGCCCATGGACGCCAACACCCTGTTCGGCATTGCTTCCAACACCAAGGCCTTCACTGCTGCCGCTCTGGGGCTGCTGGTGGAGGAAGACAAATTGAAATGGGACGACAAGGTGACCGACTACATCCCCGAGTTCAAGATGTACGACCCCTACGTCACTGCCGAATTCACCGTGCGCGACTTGCTCACCCACCGCAGCGGCATGGGACTGGGCGCCGGCGACCTGATGTTCTTCCCCGACTCAACGGATTTCACCATCAAGGATGTGATTCATAACCTGCGCTATTTCAAGCCGGTATCGTCGTTTCGTACCAAATACGATTACGACAACAACCTGTACCTGGTGGCCGGCGAAGTAGTAGCGCGGGTATCGGGCAAGCCTTGGGCTGATTTTGTGGAAGCCCGCTTTCTAAAACCGCTGGGCATGACCCGCAGCGCCGCTGGCTTTGCCCGCCTGCCCGACCCCACCAATGTAATTGACGGTCATGGCCCGGTAGACGGCCGGGTGCAAGTAGTGCGGCGCAGTCTGGGCACCGTAGACTGGGCTTGTGGCGGCATGTATAGTAGCGTGAACGACCTGAGCAAGTGGGCCATGATGCTGCTGGGTGGTCCCGGCGCTCCGGCATCGTTGCTGAAACCGGCCACCCAGTGGGAGTTGTGGTCGGCTCAAACCATTCTACCCGTTCGCCCATTTCCGGCGGCGTACGCCGCTTTTAGTTACAACACGCACTTTTCAGCCTATGGCCTGGGCTGGTTCCTGCGCGACGTGCGCGGGTATAAGGAAGTATCGCACACTGGCGGCCAAGTCGGGATGGTGACCAAGGTGACGCTGTTGCCGGAGTTGCACTTGGGCATTATTGTACTCACCAATCAGGAAAGCGGTGCCGCCTTTACGGCCATTTCCAACACCATCGAGGACCACTACCTGGGCATGCCCGGGCTCGATAACGTGCAGTTGATGGCGGACCTGACAAAGAACAGCGTGTCCGGCGACTCCAAAGCCACCGATGCCGTATGGAAGCAGGTGGCCACGGCCCAAAAAGCCGCGGGCAAGCGGCCGGATTTTAAAGCCTTCGTGGGCCGCTACCACGACGAGTGGCTCGGCGACGTAAACATCTACACGCAGGGCAACCAGCTCTGGTTGAAAGCAGTGCGGGCGCCGCGCTTGGTGGGCCAGGTGCTGCCCTACCGTGGCAATACCTACGCGGTGCGCTGGAAAGCCCGCAGCTTAAACGCCGATGCCTTTGCCGCCTTTACGCTTGATGAGCAGGGCCGGGCCACGGGCCTCAAGATGAAAGCCATTTCCGGTCTCACCGATTTCAGCTACGACTTCCACGACCTGGACCTGAAGCGCGTACCGGAGCCTGCTGCCGTGAATTAAGGCCAGCGAATGAAGCGCCCAGACAATCCGCCTTACTCCTGATATTGGGCCAGAAGCCCTGCTTTTCTAGAGGTACGGCTGGCTTACCATCCATAACCTATACCGATGAAACTGCGCTCCCTTCCCGTACTCGCGCTGGCGTTGACAGCAGCCAGCTACTTCCCGGCGGCTAGGCTTGCCGCGGCTCCCGCGCCTACCCCCGACGCCCGGTTCGACGCATACAAAACCCAGTTCCTCCTGGCCCTGTGGCGCCAGGAGCCGGAACTTGCGGCCGCCAAAGGCTACCACAAATACGACTCGCTGCTGGTGATTCCCGACGCGGCCCAACGGCAGCGGAGTGCCAAGTTTGCCCAAACCAACCTGGCCACGCTGGGCACGTTTGACCTCACCCGCCTCTCGCCCGCCAACCAGATAGACTTACGCCTGCTGCGCAACGAGCTGCGCGCCCGCCGCTGGTACGCCGACACCTTGAAAGCCTGGCAGTGGAACCCCGCCACTTATAATCTGGGCGCCACCGTTGGCCCCCTGCTCAATGGCCGCTACTACCGCCTGGACCGGCGCCTGCGCAACATATCCGATAAAATCAGCCACGCGGCTGAATACTACGCCGCGGCCCGGGCCAACATCAGCACCCCCACCAAGGAACACACCGAGCTGGCCTTGCAACAAGTGGCGGGCGGCATGGCCGTATTTGGCCCCGCCCTGGCCGATTCGGTGCAGAAGTCGGGACTGAGTGCCGCTGAAAAACAGACCTTCACCGCCCGCATTGCTGCCACCCGGCAGGCCATGCAAGGGTACCTGGATTTCCTGAAGAACGAGGTGCTGCCGGCTGGCAAATTCCGGTCCTTCCGCATCGGCAAAAAACTGTACGACCAGAAATTTGCCTACGATATCCAGTCCCGGTTCACG
The DNA here is from genome assembly GCF_020711255.1 of Hymenobacter plasmatis. Classification (GTDB taxonomy): domain Bacteria; phylum Bacteroidota; class Bacteroidia; order Cytophagales; family Hymenobacteraceae; genus Hymenobacter. The sequence goes on along the minus strand of NZ_JAJFAW010000019.1, from coordinate 44,009 downwards.
GCCGACCAAGTGTACCAGCAGGCGCTGAAGCACAAAGCCGAGCTGCTGCACGACATGGGCCACCGCGCCGCCCGCCTCTATTCCAAATACCTGCCCGGCAAGGCCGCACCCGCCGACTCGCTGGCCCTGATTGCAGCCGTCATCGACCAGCTCACCCTCAAACACACCACGCGCGACGGCTTCGTGGCGGCGGTGAGGGCCCAGATTCCCACGCTCGTAGCATTTGTAAACGAGCACAAGCTGCTGACTCAGGACCCACGCCAGCCGCTGATAGTGCGCGAAACGCCGCTCTACATGCGCGGCAGCGGCGCGGGCGCTAGCGTGTCGGCTCCCGGGCCGTATGAAAAAGGCGCCAACACTTACTACAACGTGGAGCCAATTCCGGCCGAGTGGACCGCGGCCCAGGCTGAAAGCTACCTGCGCGAGTACAACGCCTACACCCTGCAAATTCTGAATATCCACGAAGCCATTCCCGGCCACTACACCCAGCGAGTATATGGCAACCGCTCGCCTTCGCTGGTAAAGAGCATCTTCAGCAACGGCGCCATGGCGGAGGGCTGGGCTGTGTACGCCGAGCGCATGATGCTGGAAAACGGCTACGGCAACAACTCCGACGAAATGTGGCTGCTCTGGGACAAGTGGAACATGCGCGTGACGCTCAACAGCATCATCGACCACGCCATTCAGGTCGACAACATGAGTGAAGCCGACATGGTAACCTTGCTACGGCGCGAGGGCTTCCAGGAAGAGTCTGAAGCCCGCAACAAGTGGCGGCGTGCTACCCTCAGTCAGGTGCAGCTCAGCAGCTATTTCGCCGGCTACACCGAGATTATGGCCCTGCGGGAGGAGATGAAAAAGAAGCAAGGCCGGGCCTTTTCCATCAAATCTTTCAACGAGCAGTTTCTAAGCTACGGCAACGCGCCAGTCAAATACATCCGCGAGTTGATGTTGCAATCAACCGTGGCCAAGCGCTGAGCGGCTTGGGCGAAAGCATCTGAAGGACGAGAAGCTCCAGTATCGAACTGACTAGAAAAGGCGGGCCATCAGCTGTAGTATTAAATTCCATTTCCAGCCTATGCAGCCTCAGCTACGAATTCCAGGACCCGGGCCTGCGGCGAATAGAGACATCCCCGCAAAGGCAAACTAATACCCAACAACCAATTAATGAGAATATTACTACCCTTGGCCGCTGGCTTACTACTTGCTACGGCAGCCCCCGCACTGGCGCAAAAAGGCAAAGCCTCGGCAAAGCCTGCCGCAACAGTTGACAAGCCGGCCGCCTCGGCGCCCCTGGCGGCATTATTTGAAGCGTACTCGGAAGCGGAGGCCCGGCTGTTTCCGCTGGGGGCCACCAGCCAGGGCGACTACCGCTACAACGACCAACTGCCCAACGACCAGACCCGCGCCTTCCGGCAGCAGCAACACCGGTTTTACCAGCAGTACCTCGCCTCGCTGCAAAAGTTCGACCGCGCCAAGCTCGCGGCCGAAGACCAGGTGAGCTACGACATCTTCAAGTACGAGATGGAAACGAATTTGGCCGGCTTCCAGCACATCCGCTGGATGATGCCCTTTGGCCAAGCGGGGGGCTTGCCGCAGGGCATGGCCCAATACGGGTCGGGCACGGGCGCGCAACCGTTCAAAACCGCCAAGGACTACGACAATTGGCTGAGTCGCGTGCACGCCTTCACGGCCTGGTCCGACTCGGCAGTGGGCAACTTCCGCCAGGGCATGGCCCGGGGCGTGCTGCTGCCCAAGGCCTTGGTGGTGAAAATGATTCCGCAGCTGGACGCCATGGTGGTGACGGACCCAACCAAAAGCGTGTTTTACGGCCCCATCGCCAAGCTGCCCGCTAGCTTCTCTGAGGCCGACAAAACCCGCCTCACCAGCGCGTACCAGCAGGCCATCGTCACCGAGCTGGTGCCCGCTTACCAAAAGCTAAGCGCCTTCCTGAAGAATGAGTACCTGCCCAAGGCCCGCAGCACTTCCGGCTTTGCCGACCTGCCCGGCGGCCCGGCCGCTTATCGATACGCCGTGCAGGCCGCCACGACGACGGCCAAGACGCCCGAACAAATCTACCAGACCGGCCTGAGCGAGGTGAAGCGCTTGCGCACGGAAATGGAGGCCGTGAAAAACCAGGTGGGCTTTCAGGGCGACCTGCCCGCCTTCTTTGCTTACATGAAAAACGAGCCCAAGTTCCGGCCTTATAAAACGCCGCAGGAGGTGCTCGACGGCTTTGAGGCCATTCACCAACGGATGCTCCCCAACCTCAAAAAGATGTTCGGCCGCACGCCCAAAACGCCCTTCGAAGTGCGCCAAACCGAGGCCTACCGGGCGGCATCGGCCAGTGCCCAGTACTCCCGCGGGTCGGCCGATGGCACCCGGGCCGGCATTTTCTACGTGCCCATACTCGACGCCACCCAGTACAACATCACCTCCCTGCCGCCCATGGAAGACGTGTTTCTGCACGAAGCCATTCCGGGGCACCACTACCAGATTTCGCTGCAGCAGGAAAACACTGCCCTGCCCAAGTTCCGCCGCTTTGGCGGCTATAGCGCCTTCAGCGAAGGCTGGGGATTGTACTGCGAGTCGCTGGGCAAAGAGCTCGGCCTCTACACCGACCCTTACCAGTACGCCGGCTCGTTGGGCGGCGAAATGCACCGCGCCATCCGGCTGGTGGTGGACGTGGGCCTGCACGCCAAGGGCATGACCCGCGAGGAAGCCATCAAGTACATGCTCGACAATGAAGTCATTAGCGAACAACTGGCCACCGCCGAGATTGAGCGCTACATGGGCAACCCCGGCCAAGCCTTGAGCTACAAAGTAGGCCAGCTCAAGCTGCTGGAATTGCGCGCCCGCTACGAAAAGCAGCTGGGCCCCAGGTTCAGCCTACGCGCTTTTCACGACGAGCTCCTGGCTGGCGGAAGCATGCCTCTGGCGGTGCTGGAGCGCAAGATGGACGCTTGGGCCGCGCGGCAGAGGTGAGTACCTTCCGCTTCGTTTTGCATGCACGCTATGAATAGGGTTTTTCGAGCAGCCGTGTTTTGCTGTGTATTGGGCCTGTGCACTGCAAAGCAGGCCTGGGCCCAGGTCCAGTCCGCTCCGGTTTCGGCGGCACGCCCGGCCGCTGCCGGCAGTTGGGCTGAGCTTACGGCCGAGGCTAACCGGGTGGGCAAGCCCGCCTGGCGCCCCATGCTGGCCTACGTGGCGGCCCTGCACCAGCGGGCCACGCACCCGGCCGCCCCGCCTTTCGACTACGAATGGGAGGACCTCGGCCCGGGCTACGTGTACGGCAACGCCTTCGGGCACTGGGACGTGGTGCACGAAATCATCGACGTGCTGCCCTCCTACCCCGAGCACGCCCTGCACCAACTGCTGAACGATATCAAGAACCAGGAGCCCACCGGGCTGATTCCAGGCTCCATCTACATACCCGGCGGGCTGGCCCGGCACGACTCGGTGTACTGGAACCACAGCACCCAGGGGCACCCGCCGCTGTGGCCGGTGGCCGTGCAGGACTACGTGCGCCAGACCGGCGACAGCGCCATTGTGGGCCGCTTCTACACCGCGCTGGTGCGGCAGATTACCTGGTTTGAAAACAACCGACGGGCCGCGAATGGCGGCTTTTTCTATAACGACATCCTGCTGAAAAAATGGGAAAGCGGGGTTGACGAAGGCATTCGGTTTGATGACGTGGCCAAGGGCGCCCTGGCCTGTGTAGACGCCACCAGCCACGTGTTCACGCTCTACCGCGTTGCCGCGCAATGGGCCCGGCAGCTCGGCCTCGATGCCCGCTACTACAACCAGCGCGCCGCCGAGCTGCGGACCTATATCCAAACCAGGCTCTACGTGCCCGCCGATGGCATGTTCTACGACAGCTGGGCCGTGCAGAATCCCGCTTTGCGCAACCTGCCCTTCGAAAGCATGTGGCCCCTGGTGAGCGGCGCGGCCACGCCCGAGCAGGCCAACCGCTACATCGACAGCTACCTGGCCAACCCCAAGGTATTTCTTACCGAGCACCCGGTTGCCACCGTGGGCCGCCACGACCCCAAGTTTGAGCTGCGCATGTGGCGCGGCCCGGCCTGGAACAGCATGGCCTACTGGGCTGCCCGCGCCTGCCTGAACTACGGCCGGCGGGACGCCGCCCGGCTCATCCTGGAGAAAGCCCTGGACGACTCCGCCAAGCAGTTTCGCCGCACCGGCACCATCTGGGAGTTTTACCACCCACTGGGCGGCCACCCCGAAACTCTGCAGCGCAAGCCCACCAGCAAATACAACGTGCCCTGCCGCGACTACCTCGGCCACAACCCCCTGCTGGCCATGGCCCGGCTCTACGATTCGTTGCGCTAGCTTAAATCCCGCACCGCATGCCCACTTCTACTGCTTTGCCCACCGAAACTGCCCGCTTTCCCAAAGCAGTGCCCTTCATCATCGGCAACGAGGTGGCCGAGCGGTTTAGCTACTATGGCATGCGGGCCATTTTGCCCACGTTTCTGGTGGCTCAATTTTTCAACCCCAGCCACAGCCCGGCCCTGACGGCCGTGGCCGAAGCCCGGGCCAACGACTTCGTGCACTCGTTTGCGGCGTTGGGCTACGCGCTGCCGGTGGTGGGCGCCCTGCTGGCCGACTGGGTGGTGGGCAAGTACCGCGTTATTCTGTATCTGTCGCTGCTCTACTGCGTGGGCCACGCCCTGCTGGCCGCGTTTGCGAACGATTTAACCGGTTTCCAGTTGGGGCTGCTGGTAATAGCGGTTGGCATGGGCGGCATCAAATCCAGCGTGACGGCCAACCTCGGCGACCAGTTTTCGCGCCACAACGCCCACCTGCTGCCCAAGGCCTACGGCTGGTTTCAGCTGGCTATTGATGTGGGCGCGGCGCTGTCCACGGCGTTCATTCCGGAGCTATATGCCCGGTATGGTCCCGCCGTTGCCTTCGGCGTGCCCGGCTTGCTGATGGGCGCGGCCACGCTCATCTTCTGGCTGGGGCGCAAGCGCTACGTGCGCGTGCCGCCCACCGGGCTGGTGCAGGGCCTGCGCCAAACCTTCGGGCCGGGCGAGGGCCGGGCGGCGCTGCGCCGGGTGGGCGTGGTGTTCCTATTCATCCCGGTGGTGTGGGCGCTCTACGACCAAAGCGTGAGCGAATGGGTGCTGCAGGCGGCTCACCTCAACCGCGAGCTGTGGCCCGGCTTCACGCCCCTGCCCGAGCAGCTCCAGATACTGGGCATCGTGTTTGGAATTGGGCTAAATCCGCTGCTTACCTACCGCGTATATCCGGGACTGGAGCGGCTGGGACTGCGCATGAGTCCGCTGCGGCGCATGGGCACGGGCATGGTCATTATTGCCCTGGCCCTGGCCATTGTGGCCGGCATTCAGCACAGCCTCGATGCCGGCGGCAGCCCCTCGGTGTGGTGGCAGGTGCTGGCGTATTTCGTGGTGGCGGGCGGCACGCTCATGGTGGCCGTTACGGGCCTGGAATACGCCTACACCCACTCGCCGCTCGTCATCAAAAGCCTGACTACGGCGCTGTGGCTGCTCACCATTGCGGGCGGCAATTTCTTCCTGGGCATCATGAACAGCAGCATTGCCAGCGGTGGCTTTTTTGCCAGCTTTCAGGGCGCGAACTACTACTGGTTTTTCGTGGGGCTGATGGCCGTGAACGTGACGCTATTTGCAATTGTGGCTTCGCGGCTGCGTGAGAAAACCTACGTCGGGGTTGCGGCGTCGGCATGAGGCTTTTGGCAATGACGGCCATGTTGAGCGAATCATGACATCAGCATACCCAATCGTCTGTCATGCAGAGCGCAGCGAAGCATCTTATCACGGCCCAACAATTGGTTCTGACCTGATAAGATGCTTCGCTGCGCTCTGCATGACAGATGGTTTATAACGACGAGAACGAAGCGGCAGGTTACTTCTGCTCCTCAGACACTGAATGATTACGCTCCTACCTTCAAAATACCAGGTTACTTGAGGGTGGGTCCTTAGCTTTAGCGCAGAGTTTCCGCTATGCCTGTAATGAAATCCTTGTTTTCAAAGTTGAGCTGGGCACCGGCCGCGAGTCTGCTCCTGCTGCTGTCCGGGAATGCAACGGGGCAAAAGCGCTTCGAATTAACCGACATCGCCAAAACCGTGGGCGTGGGTGACCCACAGCTCTCGCCCGATGGCAAAAGCATCCTGGTCGTGGTGTCGAGGTCGAATTTCGCCACCAACCGCAACGACGCCGAGGTAGTGCTGGTGGACGTAGCTACCGGCCGGCAGCGCGTGCTGGTAGCCGGGCGCCCCACCGTGAAGCAGCCGCGGTGGTCCCCCACCGGCGACCGGGTCGCCTTTCTGGCGCGCACCGGCTCTGGCAAAGACGCCCACACGCAGCTATTTGTGCAGCCGCTGCCCACCGGCGAGCCCGTACAGCTCACGACAGCAGTCGAAAACGTGCAGCTCTACAGCTGGAGCCCCGACGGCAAGGCCCTCGCCTACTCCTCTGCTGATGCGCCCACCAACGCCGCCGAAGTGGCCCGCGGCAACGACAGCTTCGAAGTAGGCAACGGCAGCGTGACCCTCACGGCCCCGCCCACGCCCGACCACCTCTGGCTGGTGAGCGCCGCCGGCAGCCAGCCAGCCCAACGCCTGACCAACGGCCCCGGTGGTCTGCCCGACGACTCCTCAGCCCCATTTGCCTGGGCGCCCAACGGCCGCACCCTCGTGTGCGTGCTCCGGCCCAGCGCCCAAACCGGCGACCAGGAAACCACCGTGTGCACCCTGGACGTGGCCACCGGCACGGTACGCCCCCTGCCGGGTTCGCCCCACCGCGTTGACCTGCCCGCCTTCTCGCCCGATGGCCGCTGGATTAGCTACCAGACGCCGCGGGAGCCACCATTTTTCGAGTCCCTGGATTTTGACGTGGTGCCGGCAGCCGGCGGCAAGCCGCGCCACCTGGGCCGGGCCCTTGACCGCAACCTGCAGCGCGCCGTGTGGAGCCCCGATAGCAAGAGCCTGTTTGTGGGCGGCAACGACGGCGCCAGCGTATCCATCTGGCAGCAAGGCCTGAATGGCAGCAGCCGCAAGCTGAAGCTGGGCCCCGTATCGCCCAACGGCAGCTATTGGGTAGAAATGGCCGTGGGCCGGCGCAATGCCCTGGCCATCACAGCCAATGAGCCCGGCCGCCCAGCCGAGCTATACTACCTCGCTTCGCCCACCTCCACCCCGCGCCGCCTTACCGATTTCAACCACGAAACCGCCGCTATGCCCCTGGGCCGCATGGAAGCCGTGGAATGGAACTCGGACAACCTGCGCCCGAACGGCATCCTGACTTATCCGCCCGATTTTGACGCCACCAAAAAGTACCCGCTGGTACTCTTGATGCACGGCGGCCCCTCCAATGCGTCGCGACTGGCCTTTTATGGGTTGGGGCAGGCCGTGGCGGCGCGCGGGTACGTGGTATTTCAGCCCAACTACCGGGGCAGCGACAACCTGGGCTACGCCTTTCAGCGGGCCATTCGGGAAGATGCCGGCGCCGGGCCGGGGCGCGACGTGCTGGCTGGCATTGCCATGCTCGAAAAGCGCGGCTGGGTCGACAGCACCCGCATTGCGCTTTCGGGCGCATCCTACGGCGGGTTTATGACTACGTGGCTGATGGGCGAGTCGCGGCGCTGGCGCTGCGCGGTGGCCGCGGCTTCCGTCACCGATTTGCTGGACAGCTACAATCTGAGCGACAACAACGTCGCCAACGCCGGGCACTACGGTCCTTCGCCTTGGCGCAGCGCCGAAAACCTGGCGCGGTACCGCACACAGTCGCCACTTTCGCGGGCAGGCCGCTGGCGCACGCCCACGCTCATTCTGCACAACGTGGGCGACTTTCGCGTGCCCATCACCAACTCCTACAAGCTCTACCACGCGCTGCAGGACAACGGTGTGCCCGTGCGCTTTGTGGCCTTCCCCATCGCCGCCCACACCCCCTCCGACCCCGTGCGCCTGCAGGAATGGAACCGCCTCTGGGTGGGCTGGCTCGACCAGTATCTGCAGCCGGAAGCCGCCACGGCCGCGCCCGGCAAGTAATTTAGCTCAACTTCCTTTCAGACGCATCTTCAACTACAAGTACCTACTGCTTAGCATGAATTCACTTCTCAAGACAACCACCGGCTTGCTGCTGGCCGGCCTGAGCCTGGCCGCGCCGCTGGCCGCCTCGGCCCAGAAGAAAGCCGCGGCCACCACCCGCAAAACCACCTCGACTGCCAACGCAGAAGCCGCCATCAAGGAGAGCGACATAAAGCGCGACTTGTATGCCCTGGCCGGCGACCATTTCCGCGGCCGCGAGGGTGGCACACTCGACGAGCTGAAGGCCTCCGTGTGGCTGGCCGACCAGATTCGGGCCATCGGCCTGCAGCCGGCCGGCGACGACGGCACCTACTTCCAGTGGTTCAACCTGCAGCGCACGCGCCTTAACAAAGCCAGCACCCTGCGCATCGGCACGCACCAAATCAAGCTCAACGAGGACGGCGTGGTGACGGCCCCCACCAACGCCACCGTGAACGCGCCGCTGGTATTCGTCGGCACCGGCTCGCCCGCCGAGCTGGCGAAAGTAGACGTAAAGGGTAAAGCCGTGGCCGTGCAGATTGCGGGCGCGCCCACCGACGGCATCAGCTACCGGCGCTACGTGTTTGGCAAATTCAGCGGGCAAACGGCTGACTTGGTGAAGGCCGGCGCCGTAGCAGTGGTGTTCATTTCCGACGCGCCTTCGCAGGCGTTGTACGACCATTGGAGCCACATTTATGAGCGTGGCCGCTATAGCCTGCCCGGCGCGGCCAGCACGAAGGTGGTGAGCACGCCGCCAGTGGTGTGGCTGCCCGCCAGCGCGGCCAGTTGGGCGCAGCAGGCCGGCCAGCAGTTCACAGCCGATTTACGGGTGGAAAGCTTCCAGTATCCCTCCGTCAACATCGTGGCCAAAGTGCCAGGCACCGATGCCCAGCTCAAGAAAGAAAACGTGCTGTTCAGCACCCACCAGGACCACGACGGCGTGCGCGCCCCCATTGCCGGCGACTCCATCTACAACGGCGCCGACGACAACGCCACCGGCTGCGCGGCCCTGCTGGCCATTATGCGCGCCTTCAAGCAGCAGCCGGCCCGCCGCACGGCCCTGTTTGTGTACCACGGCGCGGAGGAGCGCGGCCTCATTGGCTCAACTTACTTCGCCGCCACGCCCACGGTGCCCAAGGAATCCATCGTGGCGGTGCTCAATGCTGAAATGATGGGCCGCAACGCCCCCGATAGCGCCGCTTTGCTCGGCTCCACGCCCCCGCACCTCAACTCTTCCGACCTCGTGAAAACCGCCCTGGCCGCCAACCAGGCCGGGCCCAAGTTCAAGCTGGATACCGAGTGGGACAAAGCCACCCACCCCGAAGGCTGGTACTTCCGCTCCGACCACCTGCCCTATGCCCGCCTGGGCATTCCGGCCATCATGTACACCACCCTGCTGCACGTGGACTACCACACGCCCAAGGATGAGCCCAGCCGCATCAACTACCCCAAGCTGACGAAAATGACGCAGTGGATGTACCTCACCGGCTGGGCCGTGGCCAACCGCACCGCGCCACCCGCCCGCGAGCCCGGCTTCAAGCTGGAGCGCTAGCCAGCCCATGCCTACTATGGTTAATCCGGTGTTCAGATTCCCGCTTCGTTTTCTGCTGCTCGCCATTCTGGCGGGCAGCACGCCCGGGCTCGCGAGAGCCCAAAGTGCGCCAAAATACCTGACCGCCGACCTGGAGAATAATCCCAAGGCCCCGGCCGGTTTAGAGGAATTAACGATTCCGTCGCACGGCAGCCGGATGGCAGCTTTCATGTACACGGCCAGCGGCCCGCAGCCCCACCCCACCCTGATTTTGCTGCACGGCTTCCCCGGCAACGAGCGCAACCTCGACCTGGCCCAATCGGTGCGACGCACGGGCTGGAACGTGCTGTATTTCGACTACCGCGGCTCGTGGGGCAGCGAGGGCGAGTTTTCGTTTGCCAACTGCGTGGAGGACGTGGCCAGCGTGGTGGCCTTCTGTAAAAAGCAGGCCAAAGCGCTGCGCATCGACACTACCCAGCTGGCGCTGTTTGGGCACAGCATGGGCGGCTGGGTTGGGCTGAAAGCCTTGCCGCATCTGCCGGAAATCCGCAAGGCCGTCATTCTCTCGCCTTGGGACATCTACGCCACCGCCGCCGGGATGGCGAAAGACGAGCCACGCGCTGCGTTTGAGAAGTACGCCGATGGCTTGTTTATGCTCCGCAAAGCGTCGGGCAATGCCCTGATGACGCCCGTGCTGGCCGATTCCAAGGCTTTTCAGCTCAATGCCGATGGTCCGGCCCTGAGCAAAAAGCAGCTGGTGTTTCTGGACGAAAACCGCCGCAACGAAGCGTGGATTAAGCCCATTGGCGCGGCCAACAAGGCCAGCTTCCGCTACGAAGTGTGGAACACCGACCATCCGTTCAGCAACAAGCGCGTGGCCCTCACCAAAACGGTTATTGCGTTTTTAAACAAGTAGGGCCCCGTGCGGATTTCTACCGGCATGCACCACATTACCGCGGCCGACATCAAAAACTTTGAGCGGATTTATCGGCTCAACCTCGTCAACGGCCTGCCGGGCTTTAAGCCGGCCAACCTCATTGGCACGGCCGCGCCCGATGGGGCCACCAACCTGGCCGTGTTCAGCTCCGCCCTGCACCTAGGCTCCGACCCGCCCCTGCTCGGCATCGTGACGCGGCCCACCACCGTGCCCCGCCACACCTACCAAAACCTCAAAAGCAGCGGCTGCTACACCCTCAACCACGTGCCCGTGGCTCTGGCCGCCCAGGCCCACTACACCTCCGCCGACTTTGGGCCGGAAATATCGGAGTTTGAAGCGTGCGGCTTTACGGCTGTGTACCGCGACGATTTCCCGGCCCCTTACGTAGCCGAGAGCCCCTTGAGCATCGGCTTGCGGCTGCGCGAGGAACTGCCCATTTCCAACGGCACCGTGCTGCTGGTCGGCACCGTGGAGCACGTGTACCTGCGCGAAGAAGGCCTGCGCGCCGACGGCACTCTGGACCTTTTTGCCCTAGGTACTGCCTGCGTTTCTGGCCTCGACGGCTACCACGAAGTGCTGCCGCCCATGCGCTTCGGCTACGCCCGGCCGGGGCAGCCGCCCGTGGCGCAGTAAATTCTTGAGCTACCCAAACGCAAAAAGTCCGTTTCAATTTCTGAAACGGACTTTTTTATTGCCACAGGCAAAGCCTTAGCTACGGATACTGCGTTTCAATCTTCCGGCTTCGTTGGTCGGAATAGCGTTTGTCGGCAAACGATTGGTCGGTATTGAACTGGCTGGAATCGTTCTGTCGACTTGAGTCGAAATGGTCCGCGTCGGCAAAAGTGCTGGGCCGGCGGTACTGCCAGTCGGGGCCCGAAGGTCCCTGGGGAGCGGGATTGTCGCGGTACCAGGCCCGGTAAGTGGTGTCGGGCTGGCCTTTGTAAGAGCGCCTGGTGCTTTTGAATCGGCGGCCCTTTTTCTTGCCATTGCCGGCCGAGGCCAGGGCCACGGCACTAAGGGCGAGGCCCGCCACGGCCAGGCCCGCTACCCACGGTTTTACCACGGGCGGCGGCACCGAGCGCACCCCGCTGGCGTCGGCCGTGGCGGGCTGGTGGGCGTAGCGGCCCACTTTGGGGCGGGACAGCTGGTCGAAGTGAGCCGACAATTCCGTGAGTTGCCGGCGCAGCGCCTCGCCGTGCATGGGAATGCCGTGGCCGGTGGCCGCTACTTCGGGCTCCATGCGGGCCAGCAGCTGCACCGATTCGCGGGCGGCGTCCCAGTCGGGTGTGAAGTAGGCCGGCGGGCCGTGTACTTCCTGCTTTTGAGTGAGGGTGCTCAGGCCCGATTCGGCAAACACCGTAGTGAACGCATCGCCGGCCACCAGCACCTTGTCGTGCTCGCGGAAGAACGACACGTGGCCGAAGGTGTGGCCCGGCGTGTGCACCCAGCGCCAGCCGGGTAGGCCGGGCACGCTGCCATCTACGGGCAGGGCTTGCACCCGGGAGCCGAAATCATAGGCATGCTTGGGATAGGCAAACGACATATAGGCCATCATGCCGCCGCCCACGGTGGGGTCGGGTGGCGGGTAGCTCGAGCGGCCGGTCAGGTAGGGCAGCTCGAGGGGGTGGGCATACACGGGCACGTTTGGCCAGGCCGCGAGCAAGCCATCCAGGGCGCCCACGTGGTCGAAGTGCCCGTGGGTGAGGATGATGGCCGTGGGCGGGGTAGCGGGCCCGAACTGTTCTTCGGCGTGCGCCTTGATTTTATCGGCCGAGCCGGGCAGGCCGGCGTCGATAAGCACCCAGGGCCCCTGCGGCTGGGCTTCCGGGAAAGCGTAGTACAGGTTCACAAACACGTCGCGCAGCATGCTCAGGCCGGGCACAACGGCAGTGAAAGCGGGTGTCGAGGCCCGCGTTGCTTCGTTGGATAGCATAGGTGTAGAAGATGTTAGGGTGAAGGGAAATGTGGGAAAGGATGGCAGTACTACGATGCCGGGCCGGCCGGGGGTTGGTCTTTTTTTCTTACTGTTGAGGTTATAGCCGGTGCACGGCGCCGCTTGGCTCAAACGCAAGAAGCCCGCTATCTGGCAGATAGCGGGCTTCTTGCACAGTCCGTTAAATTTATTTGCGCTGGGGCATATCGTTCTTGTTGCCCGTGCCATTGGTCGCCTTATTGGGGCTGGCCATGGTGCCGCTGGGGGCCTGGGGCGACGAGGTGCTCTTGCCGGCCGGGGCCGAGTTGAGTTGGTCTTGTACCGTGCCGTTTTTGATGGCGGCCGCCGAGCCCACGCCGCCGGCAGCGGGCGCTTTCTGCTTGTAGTTGATGCTGTCGCGGTTTACGTCGATGTTGTGGTAGGCAGGCGGCGGGTTAACGAAACCGTGCTGGTATTGCGTGTTCTCGCCGGGGCTCCAGTGATAATCGCAGGACGAGACCGAGGCGGCAAGGGCAGTGCCCAGCAACAAGGCCAGGGCGGAACGGGAAGAAAGCTTCATGAAGTTGTGCTAGGGATTGGTCGTGCAAAGTACGTTGATTTCGCGCGGAAGGCCAACGCAATGTCTCGCGCGGCGCTACTTTCGGGCTCCATCCCTTGCTGAGCTGTTGCCCGGCCCCTTTGCCCATGACCGATTCGGACCCCAAGCCGCCTTCCCGCTTCCGCCGCGTACTGGGGGCCGTGGGGCGGGCGGCGCTGCTGCCCGTGCGGGGGGCGGGCTACCTCGTGCGCTCCGGCAAGGCCCACCAGCACTTTTTCCTGCCGGTGCTTAATGGCGCGCTGGGCGACCAGCTGGCGGCCCGCTACGACGCACGCGCCATCAAAATGAGCTTCCGGCAGGGCGAGCGCGACGTGGCCGTGCCGGAACTGTGCCTGGCCCAACCGCACCAAAAAACGGTGGTTTTCCTGCACGGCCTCATGGGTGATGAGCTCATCTGGCAAGCCGGCTTTCAGGACGCGCCCGACACCCGGCGCTACGGCCCCCGCCTGGCGGAGGAAGCCCACATCCGCCCCCTCTACCTCCGCTTCAACTCCGGCCTGCACCTTTCCGAAAACGGCCGCGAACTCAACCGCCTGCTCACCGAGCTGGTCGAAACCTACCCCGACGCCATCGGCGAGCTGGTGCTGGTGGGCCACAGCATGGGCGGCCTCATTATCCGCAGCGCGGGGTATTACGCTTCGCAGGCTTCGCTTAATGAAGAATTAAGAACGACGAATGAAGAATTGGGGGAGACTAAGGAGTTGGCCAAGAATGAAAAATTGAGCCAGCAGGAATCCTCTCCGAATAATAATTCTTCATTCGTCATTCCTCATTCCACATTAAAAAGAGCGCCGTGGCTCTCGCACCTGCGGTCCATCTTCTTGCTCGGCACGCCCAACGACGGCTCTTGGCTGGAGCAAAACTCGCACCTCACGGCGCGGCTGCTGCAGCGCATCGACCTGTTTCCGACCCGGTTTCTGAGCAAGGCGCTCAACAAGCGTAGCAACGGCATCAAGGACCTGCGCTTCTCAATTCTCGTGGACGAGGACTGGCAGGATGCCCACGCCGACGACCTCACGCCGCCCCGCACGCCGGTGCCGCCGCTGCCGGGCGTGCAGTACCATATCCTGATGGGGGCGTGGCTGCGCTCGACGCGGCCCTCGGCGCTGCGCGAGTATTTCGGCGATGGGCTGGTGGGCCAGGACAGCGCCCGCGGCCACGCCACTTTCGGCGAGGAAGCGGCACTGCAAGCTGGCGCCAGCGTGCGCACGGCCGTATTCAGCCAGCAGCACCACGGGGGCCTGCTCACCCATCCGGGCGTTTTCCAGTACTTAAAGCAGTGGGTTTAGGGCTGAAACCTGGCCCAAGTAAAAGAGCCATATTCGGGTAGAATATGGCTCTTTTGTTTGAAAGTTACGGTACGGCGATGGCTCAGGTGGTAGTACCCGTGGTGGTGCCGGAAGTGGTGGTGCCAGTAGTGGTAGAACCGGTAGTGGTGCCCGTGGTGGTAGTGCCCGACGTGGTACCCGAAGTGGTGCCGGTGGTAGTAGTACCCGTCGTGGTAGTGCCAGTGGTGGTAGTACCAGTAGTAGTAGTAGTAGTAGTAGTACCGGACGTGGTACCCGAGGTAGTGCCGCTGGTGCTACCCGAAGTGGAACCGCTGGTAGAGCCGGCATTTTCAGAAGCAGTGCACGCGCTGAATAAGGTGAGCGCCGTGCACATGATGGCACCGGTCAGCCCAAAAAGCCATTTACGTTTCATAAGGCAATTGAAAAGTGGAAAAGAAGATTCTGCGGCCAGTGGCCTATAAGCTATACGGACATTAGCAGCGCTATTTACCCGTATTTTCATTCGGCAAATACTTATTTCCGATTATTGAAAAAGTGCTTCTTTTCTATTCTGATTTCTTGGCTATGGCCGGCGCTACCGCCGGCAATTCACAGTCGCACAGCACTTCGCGGGTGGGGGTAGAAAGCTGGTAGTCGGGCAGCGACACTTCTTTCATGTACACCACAGAAAGGTGGCGCAGGGGTGCGTGGGCGGGATTTTCGTGCCAGATGCGCAGCAGGTAATTGCAGTAGTAGGGGCGCATCCAGGCATTGCTTACGAAGAGGTAGTTCTCGGAATACTTGCGCCAGCGGTCGTTTTTGAACAGCCCCACCACCGAGGCAGGCTTGGCGTAGCGCACGGGCGCGCCGCTGCGGTTCAAATCGAGCTTGCGGCCATCGGCGGTGGTGCCTTCCAGGATGTACCAGCCGTCATCTTTGAAGACCGTGGGCGCAAACATGCCCCAGTGCTGGTCGACCCGAAACAAGTAGCCAAACCAGCGCATGGGCTCCGACATGAGCCCTCCGGTGGGGCGAATCACGGCCACGTCGTCGAGGTTCCACCAGCACACATACGCCAACACCACGGCCACAAAGGTTTCGCGCACGGCCCGCAACAGGCGCTGGCTGCCCGGCGTGGGCGCGGTGGTGCGCTCGAGGCGCAACCGCCAGGGCAGCTGCCAGGCCGGCAGGTGCGGGCGCCAGCTACGGGCCCGCGCCAGGTGCGGGGCCAGCCGCCGCGTGAGCCAGTCCAGGGCCACGGGCGGCAGCAACCCCAGCAGCGAGGCCATGTTCACCAGGAAAAATATGCCCACAAATAAGGTGAGGCTGATGACCAGGTGAAACCCGAATAGTACCCCCACTACCAGCAGCCGCCAGCGGGCCACGCCCACCGGCAAAAACAGCGCAAACGGCAGCAGCAGCTCGGTATAATAGGTGGCGAAGGTGAGAAAGCGCAGCAGCTCGGGGTATGGGTACAGCAGCCGCCCGCCGGGCATGAGCACCTGGTCGAGGCTGAATGCGTAGTACAGCGCCGTGCCGTCGCGGGTCCATTCGGGGCCGCTTTTGAGCAGCGCCGTGCACCAGTACAGCAGGGCCAGCTGCACGATGTAGGCCACAGTAGCCGCACTGAAATAATCTAGGCGGGCCGGGGTGGGTTTGCCGTGCGCATCCCAAGACCACACGCGGCCCCAGGGCAGGAAAATGCCCCAGAACAGCAGCATCCGCAGCAGGTCGTCGCCGCCCTGCCCAATGAGCGGGTTGCGGTTTTGCAGCGATACCAGCAGCACCCAGGAGCCCACCGTGGCCAGCCGCGTGTGGTACCCTAGCAGCATGGCAACGGCCAGGCCTGCCGCTATTGCAAACAGCACGGCTTCGGCCTGCCACATGCCGCTGGCGGCGTGCAGCGAAAACTGGTAGGGCGTCCAGGCATGGTCGAGCAGGGCGGCCATGGGCAGCACGCCTAGGTTGGCGTAGTGGGCTTCGAGGTCGGTGCTGCGAATGGCCAAATCGAGCAGCACCACTGCCGCAGTAGCCATACGCAACAAGGCCAGCGCCCGCAAATCGAGCACGAACGGCCGCCGCAGCACTCCCCAAAAACCTACTGTCTGGTTGGGCATAAGCATTCCTGAATCCGGGGCCGGGAGCGGCCGAAAATCGGCAAGACGCAAAGTGTATCTGTTAAATTACTTGCCGTGGCTATACGGCTATTATTGCATGAATATCGGTTGGAAAAACACTTAATTTACTGCCTCTCCACCCGGCAAGTATGGCTAAATAAATCCGGTCAATCCTGCTGCCAGGCAGTAAGCACGACCCTAACTGGGGGCATCCCGCTACAGTGGCTAAACATACCGGCGTGCTCCCCGTTACCATTCCCGAGCCAAACCAACGCCCACTTCCGCCACTGTTCCATGCCCGCTGCTGCCCCCGATACCATCTTGTTCGACGGCGTGTGCAACCTCTGCAACGGCTTTGTGCAGTTCATCATCCGCCACGACCCGGAGGGCCGGTTCCGCTTTGCGGCCCTGCAGAGCGAAGCCGGCCAACGCCTGCTCGCGGCCCAGGGCCTGGCACCCGCCGCCCTGGCCGCCGAGCCCGAATCGGTGCTGCTGCTCAGCGGCGGCCGGCTCTACTCCCACTCCACGGCGGTGCTGCACATTGCCCGCCGCCTCGGGGGCATCTGGCAGCTGGCGGCGTTGGGCTGGGTACTGCCCCGCGCCTGGCGCGATGCACTCTACCGCTTTATAGCGCGGCACCGCTACCGCTGGTTTGGCCGCGAAGAAAGCTGCATGCTGCCCACCCCAGCGCTGAAAGCACGGTTTTTATAGCGGCACTGGCCCTATCAGCAGCGGTATGCTGTACACCAAGCATTGACAAAGTGGGCGAAAGAAAAAGACGGTCGCACTAGTCGATTGCCTTGTGGCTCAACCTACAAGCAACTGCTTAGTGCGTTGGATTGAGCGCGGCACAATGCCATTTAGCAAAGCCAAATGGTGGAGCCTGCATTTCGCCGATGCTGAGTTTCACTGAACGCATCTAGTGCCGAGCTTCTTCTGGCCTTTATGGCCGGACGCTGCCCATTGAGCTAAATGACAAAATCTTTTAAACCCAATTTATTGGGTACCTGCAAGATGGAGTAATCGCGCCTGTACCAAGCTCCCATTTGGCAGCGAGAAATGCGAATGGGCTTGACAAACAGCTTTTTCGAGCTGGCATTGTTAAGTATGCTCCAGACAGCGTGATTTCACCTTTCCAATAATAGGTTTAATTTATTAGCTGATACACTTGCACTTGGCTAAAAATATATAGCATTTTCCTGAATGGTTCCATAGGCTTTTGTGCCTAACTTTCTAATTAATCGGGCTAAAAGCGGGAATTCGGGCCCCACTTTTTAGCAAGTAGAAATTGTACTTCTGTTCGGCTGTGGCCGGGCTTTTTCCTTTTTCCGAAAGCTCGAACTAGTTGGCTTACCCTTTTATATGAGCAGACATTACCGACTAACCTTCCCCCTATTATTTAGCTTACTCCTCCTCGTTGCAGGGCAAGCCCACGCCCAAAAACCCCTAGCGCTGTGGCGGCCCGCCACTCCCGCGGCCCGCGCCGCAGCGGCCTCGCCCGAACCGGCCAGTTGGTTTACCCTCGATGCGGCTCAACTAGCTACCCGCCTGGCCGCCGCCCCGCCCGAAACCCGGCCCACCGAAGCCGTGACCCTGGAACTGCCCTACCCCGACGGCACGCTCCACCGCTTCGCCCTGACCCAGGTACCGGTGATGGCGCCCGCCCTGGCCGCCCGCTTTCCCCAGATTCGGACCTACGCCGGCCACGCCCAGGACGACCCCGCCACCACGGTGCGGCTCGAAACCGGCCCCGCCGGCCTACACGCCCAGGTAACCGGCCCTACCGGCGTGCACAGCATCCTGGCCGACCCAGCGGCTGCCAATCGCTACGAAAGCCGCCAGGATGCCCCCGTAAAATTTGACTGCAAGGCCCTGCCCAATCCAACGGCCCAACAACCCCTACTGAGAACCACAGCGTCGGCGCCTACCGCGCCCTACGGTTCGCAGCTGCGCACCATGCGCCTGGCCCTGGCCGCCACCGGCGAATACACCCGACAGTTGGGCGGCGGCACCGTGGCCGGCACCGTAGCAAGCATGGTGACGCTGGTAAGCCAGCTCAACGCTGTGTACGAGCGCGACCTGGCCCTGCGGCTGCAGCTAGTGGCCAACACCGACTTGCTCGTGTACCTCGACCCCGCCACCGACCCCTTCGACAACAGCAGCCCGGTCGCCCTGATGAACGCCAACGAAGCCGTGGTGAACGCGGCCGTCGGGGTATCCAACTACGACCTGGGCCACGTGCTGGGCTACATGAGCGGCGGCTACTCGGGCATTGCGTACGTGGGGGTGGTGTGCTCTACCACGCTGGCGGCGGCCGGCGCTTCCACGGGCTCGTCGGCCGGGCTGATGGCCACGGTGCTCACCCACGAAATTGGGCACCAGCTGGGCTCGGCCCACACATTCAACGGCGACCAGGGCAACTGCGCGGGCGGCAGTCGCAGCGCCAGCCTGGCCTTTGAGCCGGGTGCCGGCAACACCATTATGTCGTACGACGGCCGCTGCAACCCCGATAACGTGGGCAGCGCCGTCCCCTACTTCCACGCCGGCAGCATCAGCGCCATTATGAGCAAGTTGAGCTGCGGCACGCTCACGGCCAACGGCAACCACCCGCCCACACTCACGGTGCCGCCCAGCGGCTACGCCATCCCCATGGGCACGCCCTTCAGCCTGGCCGGCACCGGCACCGATGCCGACGGCGACGCCCTCACCTTCTCATGGGAAGAGCTGGACCTGGGCAATGCCAGCGGCCTGGCGGGCGCGGCCACCGATGCCACGGCCCCGCCCTTGTTCCGCAGCTTTGCGCCGCAGGCCAGTGCCACGCGCACGTTCCCGGCCCTATCGAGCATTCTGAACAATACCGCTTCAACAGGAGAAATCCTGCCCCTGGTGGCCCGCCCGCTCAATTTCCGCCTCACGGCCCGCGACAACCACAGCGGCATGGCCACGGCCGACGTGAGCCTGACCGTAGCGGCCGCGGGGCCCTTCCGCGTGACGGCGCCCAGTGCGGCCATTTCGGCGGCCGGCAGCAGCACCTACACCGTGCGCTGGGACGTGCTGGGCACCGACCTGGCCCCGGTGAACTGCGCCAATGTGCAAATCCTGTTCTCAACCGATGGCGGCCAAACTTTCCCCACGGTGCTCCTGAGCAGCACTCCCAACAACGGCACGGCGCAGGTGACTTTCCCAAAGACAGCAACCACCCAGGGCCGCATCAAAATCCAGGCCATTAACAACGTGTTTTTCGCCATCAACAGCGGCAACATCACCCTTTCCGGCTCGCTGCCCGTGGAGCTGACAGCCTTCAGCGCCGAAGCGCGCGCCACCTCCGCGCACCTGGCCTGGGCCACTGCTTCGGAAAAGAACAACACCGGCTTTGCCGTGGAGGCTTCGGCCGATGGCACCGTTTTCCGGCGTCTGGGTTGGGTAGCAGGCCAGGGCAACAGCTCGAGCCCCAGCCAATATCAATTCGAAGACGGAACGCTAGCCCAATACGGCAACCCCACCGTGTACTACCGCCTCCGCCAAATCGACGTGGATGGCACCGAAACCTTCTCGCCGGTGCGCTCGGTGGCCGTTCCCGCAGGCTTGGCCGCGCAGTTCCAGGTGTGGCCCAACCCGGCGCGGGCGGCCGTGTCTGTAGCTGGCGTGGCGCCAGGCCAGGTCGTCCAGCTGCTTGACCTCACGGGTCGCTTGCTGCTCCAAAAGACGCAGTCCACCAGCGGCCCACTGCAACTAGAACTACCTAGCAGCCTCGCGCAAGGCATCTACGTGGTGCGGGCCAATGGCCAGTCGCGGCGCCTGGTAGTAGAGTAAATGTGCCTTTCCGGCACCTCACCCCGGCTGAACCTCACCCCCGGAAAGGGCGCTACAGCGGCAGGACTGTAGCGCGGACTCAGTAGTCCGCGTCCCCACGCCGTTTGGGTGTCGTTCGGGTTCCCGCCCGGGACGCGGACTACAGAGTCCGCGTTACAATCGTCCGGCTCTCCTCTCCGCGGCAGATGGGCCGTGCCCGGCAGGGGTGAGGTTCCGTTGTGCGCGGCTTTCGGCTTCGTAAATGCGCAGGCCCAGGTCGCGCATAAAGGGGAAGCCAATGGCATTGTACTCGTACTTATCGTCGTTGAGCACGCCGTCGGCGTTCACATAAATCACGGCGCTGAGGAGGAATTCCACGCCTTTTTCGGCGTCCACGATGTAGGCGTTGTCGATGAGAAAGCCGTAGGCCTGCCCAATTTTATTGAACACGCGCACACCCGGCGGCAAGGGAGCAATGCCGCCGCCGCCCAGCAAAAACTTGGCGTAGGTATCCGGGTAATGGGCCACGTCGTAGCGCGGGTGGTGGCTTTCGCGGGGCAGCTGCGACATGACCTGGCGCAGGAGTGCGTAGTCTTCGGGGGCGAGGAGGAGGCGCTGCGCGGACGGTACCGATTCCGGAAACAGCACCGCCCGGAGCAGGCGCTGCAGGTCCGGCAGGGAAAACGCATTCTTCTGGCGGAAGTCCAGCGGGCCCGGTAGCTGCTGGTCCCCTTTCATGTACGCTTGCCCAATTTGTTCGCCGTGCAGCCCGGCCCGGGGCCATGGGCCGGCGTAGAACGCGGCCGGCTGCTGGTAGAGCAGCTGCGTGGCCGCGGTGTCGGCATAGAAAGCCACGGGGTTGGTGTGGCGGCTGGCGGGCTCCTGGTCGCCCACCGAGAGGCGGTGCAGCAGCCGGCTGTGGCGCAGGCCCAGCCGGGCCAGGCCCGCGTTCAGTTCAGCTGGCCCCACAAATTCATAGAGCCGATTGAAGGCATCATTATCGCTCACCAACAAAGCCTTGCGAACGTAGTTGGCCACGCTGGGCCGGCCGGTGGCCGAGGAAGTATCGCGCCGCACCCGCGTCTGGCCCGGGTAGGCCGAGTCCGTGAGCATCACCGATTCGGCCGTGAGGCCGGATACCTGGGCAGCCAGCGCGCGCAGCTTTTCCAGGGCCAGTGCGGCGGCGGCAAGCTTGATGGCGCTGGCCGGGTAGAAGTACTCGCGGGGCCGCAGCCGGTAGCTGGAGCTACGAAAATGCGGCCGGCCCGCCGCATCGCGCCGAATGCGGGTGTACAGTATTTGTAGTCGGTAAGCTTCGGGATGGGCCAGCACGCGGGCCAGCCCCACGGTGTCGTGGCGCAGCACTTGGCGCAGGGGATTGCCCGGAAATTGGGCTGCGCTAAGCCGGGGCCAAGCCAGCAATAGCAGCAACAGTAGCGCCGTGGCTCTCACGGCTGCGTCCACGTTTGGGTCATGCTTCAAAGATAGCCGGACGGCATGGGGTCTGGGAACGTCATATTTAGAATATCCCATTTATATTGAGCAAATTAATACACCTTATTAGGCCTCTGCTGCACACCGGCCTGTTCACCTCCTGCTTTCTGCTCCATGAAAACACTTCTTCACACTCTGCTGGCCTTCTCGGCTGGCCTTTGCCAGCTTGTGGCGGCCCCGGCCCAGGCCCAAACCTTTCCCAACAGTAGCCTCGATACCTGGGCCAGCCGCAACGGCGTGGAAGCCCCTACCAACTGGCAAACTACCGACGACGTAGTTGCCGCAGTGTTGGGCACGCGCATCCCCACCAATACCGTGACCAAAACAACCACTGTGCACGGGGGACCTTTTGCCGCCCAGCTTCAGACCCAAAGTGTTCTGGGCCAAGCCATCCAGGGCTCCATCATTTTGGGCAACTCTATTCATGGCGGCGCCGATTTAGCAGGTGGCCTGCCTTTCACGGCCCGCCCCACCAGCATTCAGTTCTACTACCAGCTCAGCGGCGCCCGCGCCCTGACTGATTCGGCCGCGATGGGGGTGCAGCTCACCCGCCGGGTAAATGGCGTGGCCCAGGTGGTGGCGCAAGCCGAGTACCTGTTCACCTCCCTGGCGGGCAACTATACCTTGGTCACATTGCCCATGCAGTACCTGTCGGCCCTCGCACCCGATTCGGTATCGATGATATTTCTCTCCGGCACGGCCAAAACAATAACTGCTGGCACCATCCTGCGCATCGATGACATTGCCTTCGCCGGCGGGGCCACGGCCACCCGCGACGCGGCCCTGGCTGCCGCCCTCAGCGTCTCGCCCAACCCCAGCCCCGACGGGCGCTACACGCTCCACGCCACCGAGCCGGCGCTGCTGGCAGGCCCCCTCACCGTGCTCGACGCCTCCGGCCGCGTGGTGCGCCACGAAGCCGCCGCGAGCCCAGCCACCACCCGTCGCCTCGACCTAGACGACCTGGCCCGCGGCCTATACACACTGCAAGTGTTCACGGGCAAAGGCTTAATTACCAAGAAGCTGGTAGTGCAATAGCTAGCGCGTTGGGCTGAAACTGCCGTTGGTTTCCCCTTATAGTTTAGCCCAATAAGTAGTAGCCTAAGCACCTTACTTGGGCGAGGATGCAACGAATCCGCCACGGCACCGGTCAGGCCCGTGAACCACGGCTTTCTACTTTCGCTGCCATGCGCCTTCGCTTCGCTGTTTTGCTGACCCTCGTGCTGGGGATTACCGCTGGCTGTAGCCACGATTCCGACCCGGCACCGGTCGTGTGGAAAGTCCTGCCCTACGGGGCACCACAGCTCACCAGCTTTTCGGCGGTGCGTTTTGCCTCTGCGCAGGTGGGCTGGATAATCGGTGGGTACGTGCCGGACCAGCTCAATAGCAGTACCCTGCTCACCACGCGGGACGGGGGCGCCACCTGGGCGCGCGTCAAGATGTTGCCCTTCACCCTCAACGGGTTCCGAGCCTTGTTTCCCGTGAGCGAACAAGTGGTTTTCGCCGTGGGCGTAGACCCGGCGGCCGTGTCCCCCACCCTGCCTGGGCCGGTGGGGCCCGCTAATGGCCGCGCCGTATACAAGAGCACCGACGGCGGCACCACCTGGCAAAAACTGCCCGGCACCGGCTTTGCCGACAGCTTTCAGCTCCACTTCTTCGACGAACAAAACGGGCTTTCCTTTAAAAACCAGACCATCCAGCGCACCACCGACGGCGGCAATTCCTGGCAAACGGTATTTGCCCCGGCCTCCGGCAACTGGGACCGGGTGCAGTTTCCCACTCCCGCCGTGGGCTACGCGGCCGGGGGCGGCATCTCCGGCGGCTTTGTGGTGGGCCCCTTGCTCAGCACGGGCAGCCTGGCCAAAACCACCGACCAGGGCGCCACCTGGCAGGCGCTGCCCTGGCCCCACCAATACATCAGCTCGCTATCTTTTGTGAGCGCCACAGTAGGCTTTGCGGCCACTTATCCCGACCAGCACCTCTACAAAACCCAGGATGGCGGCAACACCTGGGCCTTGGTAAACAGCCAATTGCCGGCTTCTGGCAATGGGCAATTCCTGAGCGAGCAGGAGGGCTATTTTGCCGACGGCCAGTCTATTCAGCGCACCACCGACGGTGGGAAAACCTGGCATGAGGAATTCCACACCACGCCCGACTCCCAGTATCCCGCTACCATCAATAGCCTGCACTTCCCTACCGCCGCGGCCGGCTTTGCTGTTTCGGCCGATGGGCAGATAATCCGGGGCACGCGCTAGCTCCTCTATTGGCAAATAAGAAGCCCCGTTGCCGCAGACTGAAACTGCGGCAACGGGGCTTTTTCAGCAATCCTGACAACCTGCTCTTGAGTTACCCACCCGGAACGGATGGGTCAATAAGCAGCAGCTTAAGAAGGCATTTTAAATCCATCGAACCGGTAGCACAAGCCAGCTCCGATGCCGAAGGTGAACGGCTTGGAACCGTCCGAAGAGCCTTTCTCTACGCCCCGAATGGCAGTGCCTTCCACCATAATATCGAGACGGGGGATAATCCGGAATCCGGCACTCAAACCGCCGGTGACATACAGGTGCTGGGTAGGCAAATCAAAGTGTACGTCGTTTTGTACTTGTCCTCCCACCGTGTAGATGACATCGCTCTTATACCGGTGAAATAGCAGCGTGGGGCCCAGCAATGCATCTATATACAGCCGGTGGGTGGGCTGCCGAGCCAGCCGAAAGCGGAGAAAAATCGGCACGGCCGAATCGAACATTTCCGTTCGACCAATATAGGTAACCGGCTGATTTGCCTGGTTTGTGTAGCTAGCGTTAATACTGGACTCTAGGTAGGTGCGGCGCAAAAAGCCTGCTTGCACAGCCAGGTGTGGGGTAAGCTGGTAGCCGGCAAACACATAAAGCGGCTTTACAATGGCCTCCTGCACCGAGTAGCCAGTATTTACCACCCGGTATAGTTGGGCGGCCGCCTGAGCTCCGACATAATACCGGTATTGATGCTGCCATTTGGTTTTTTGCGTGCTGGGCTGGGCCGGCAAAGCCACCGCCGATTGGGCTGGAACGGGAGCATCTTGTGCCCGGCACCTCGAGCCCAAATTGCCGGTCAGCACCAGGGCTCCAAGGAGAAACCGCATTTTAAAATTCATAGTGGGCGATATAAGAGGTGACTGGTTTCTCCAGACTCTCACTTATCGGCAGCTATATCATTTTATTGCATTACAACCAATAAATTACAGGCTGACCCAGTGGCTGCTAACCCCGTGCCAGCGGGAAACTGCAAACGCCCCGCCGGATTCAAATGAAAGACATTTAAATCCGGCGGGGCGCTATATCAAGTTCAGCGCTTTAAACCAGCGGCACTTTGGGCGCTACCGGTGGCACTACTACCGGGGCGGCAGCAGGCGGCACTGCGTTCACGCGCACCTCGCCGAAGCTGACGGGCACAACCACGCTGGGCAGGACGAGGCCCGTTTCCAGCGTGGCTTCGGTGGCTTCTGCGGCTTCGCCATTCACGGAGAATACCGTGAGGGCGAGCGGCAAGCCGTGCAGCACCACGCGGTAGGTGGCGTAGCTGGGCTGGTAGCTGCCTTCAATCTCCTGGGTGAGCACCAGCTCCGTTTCGGAACCCGTGACGGTGAAGCGGCGCAGGGTTTTGTGGCCGTCCTCGTAGGCATAGCCTTCGCCACCGTCGTCGTAGTGCACGCTGTCGGCGGTGCCGTTTTTGTAGTAGACGTGCAGCGTGAGTTCCTCAATGGCGCGTTCGCCCACGTACTGCAGCACGGGCTGCATGGGCAGCACGGCGCCGGCCTTCACAAACAGCGGAATGCGGGTGAGGTCGGCGGTGGCCCATACCTCGCTGCCGCCCGCCGTGGGGGCGTCGGTCCAGTAGTAGAACCAGTCGCCGCGGGGCAGGTACATCCAGCGGCCTTCGGCGCCGGGCTGGGTGATGGGGCACACCAGCAGGTTGTCGCCGAGGCCGAATTCGGCCATGCGCAGGTAGGTTTCGGTGTCGTTCTGGTCGAGGAAGGTGAGCGGGCGCAGCATGGGCGTGCCGTGCGTGGCGTACTGCCAGAACGTGGTGTACATGTAGGGCAGTAGGCGGTAGCGCAGCTCAATAAAGTGCCGGGCCAGGCTCGTAAACGGCTCGCCGAAGCTCCAGGGCTCCTGGTCGCCGTGGTCGCCGGATGAGTGGGTACGGAAGAACGGGTGGAAGGCGCCCAGCGCAATCCAGCGGGCGTAGAGCTCGCCGGTGGGCGTGTCCACAAAGCCGCCGATGTCGGAGCCGATGAAGCTGAAGCCCGAGATGCTCAGGCGCTGGCACTGGATGTTGGCCAGCCAGAGGTGTTCCCAGGAGGCAATGTTGTCGCCGGTCCAGCCCGAAGAGTAGCGCTGGCCACCCGAGTAGGTACTGCGCGTGATGGTGAACGGCCGGTTGGGGTAGCTGAACTGCTTCATGCCCTGGGCCGTGGCGCGGGCCATTTGCATGCCGTAGATGTTGTGGGCTTTCTGGTGCGAGGCGTGGTGGCCGTCGTAGTTGAAGCGCACATCGGGTGGGAAGGTGCCTTTTTCGAACACCGCCGGCTCGTTCATGTCGTTCCACACGCCCTTCACGCCGATGTCCTGCACCAGCTCCTTGAACAGGCCGGCCCACCACTCGCGCACGTCGGGGTTTGTGAAGTCGGGGAAGTTGCACAGGCCGGGCCACACCGAGCCCTTCATCAGCGGGCCGTCGGCGCGGCGGCAGAAGTAGTCGTTGGCGATGCCTTCCTGGTACACGGGGTACTCGGGGTCAATCTTGATGCCCGGGTCGATGATGACCACCAGTTTGAAGCCGTCTTCGGCCAGCTCTTCCACCATGCGCTTGGGCTCGGGGAAGTGCTCCTTGCTCCAGGTGAAGCAGCGGTAGCCCTCCATGTAGTCGATGTCGAGGTAGATGGCATCGCAGGGTATCTGGCGCTCGCGCAAGCCGGTGGTGATTTCTTTCACGTTGGCCTCCGGGAAGTAGCTCCACTTGCACTGGTGGTAGCCCAGGGTCCAGAGCGGGGGCAGCTCGGGCGGGCAGGTGAGCAGGGTGTACTCCTCGGTCACTTCCATGAGCGTGGGGCCGTAGATGAAGTAGTAGTTCATCTCGCCGCCCTGGGCCCAGAAGCTGGTCACGTCGGCGCGCTCGGCCGCGAAGTCGAAGCTGGCCTTGAAGGTGTTGTCGAAGAAAATGCCGTGGGCAATTTTCTGGTGCAGCACGTGGTAGAACGGGATGTTCTTGTAGAGCGGGTCGCTGCCTTTGGTGTAGCCGTAGGTGTCGGAGCCCCAGTTGGTGAAGCGCTTGCCGCGCAGGTTCATGTTGTCGGGCTTGTCGCCGAGGCCGTAGTAGTGCACGCCGGCGGGCACGTGCTTGCTCATCTTCACGATGTCGTTGCCGGTGTCGTAGTCGTACTCCCAGTGGAAGCCCTTCTCGTCGTCGCTCAGGATGGAGCCGGAGCGGTCGAGCACGCGGGTTTTGAGGTTCTCCTTCTGCACGATGCAGATGAGGCGCTCGGTGGTGATGCGGTAATGGTCGGTCTTCTCCTTGAACTCCAGGAACTCGGGCGCCGGGCGCTGGCGGCCGTCGGTGGGCAGGGCGTAAGAAAAGTCGGGAACCAGCGGGCCGTCGGTGAGGTAACGGAAGCGCAGGATTTTGTCGCTGAGCACATACAGCATCAGGCGCACCCCGTTTTGGCAGTTGAAAAGGAAACGGTTGCCTTCGAGTTGTTCGGCGCGAATGACTTCGCCGGGATAATGTTCCTGGTGGCTTTGGGCCGCCAGGTCGTTCACCATGTAATTGTTTTCTTGTATCGTGGTATCCATAAATTTATTCTAAGCAAAAGGCAAGTTCAATCGCAAAACCGGGCAAAAAAAGACCGGCGAGGCCGGTTCTGCGAGTGTTGAGTACGCAAGTTACTTTTCAGTGGCCGGGTCCTCACGATTTTTTAGCTAATATGTGGCCCGGTTGACGTAGCATTGAGGATTGTTTGGCTGCTGCACCGCCGCGGGCGCCTCAGCCGGCCGGACTTTGCCTCACATCCTTGCTTTTCATGACCCCGCCCGAATTTTCTGTACTGCTGCTGGCCTGGGACGATGCCGACCCGAGTGTGGATGTGCTTGGCGGGAAGGCCCTGCCCCCCACCCTGCCGCTGGTGTACCAGCTGGCCGCCCAGCAGCCCGTGCTGGCCGTGTACCCGCACCTGCCCGCCGCAGATGAACGGTACGACGAGCCCATCAACCCCCAGCCCAAGGCCCCGGCTACTACCCCTGTGGCCAGCCCAACAAAGGATTCCGGCGATGCAGCCGCAACTGATGCGGCCGATGAAACTGAAGACGAAACAGATGCCTTGAGCACGGATGCCTCCGGGCCCGGCGTGCGGCTGCTGGCCGGTCCAGCCGCTGGTTCGCAGGCTGCTAGTGACTTGGCGGTACCCGCGTTGCAGTCGCGCATCATTGGGCTGGAAGACCTGGCAGCCGCCAGCTACCACCCGTCGCCAGAAATTGCAGCAGCTCTTGAAGCTGTGCCTACCAGTCAGCCCAATGCCCGCTCGCGCAGCCAATGGCCCACCGGCGTGAACGCGCCGCAGTTTCACCAGAGGCAGGAGCCGGTGGCGCCTTACGTTGGCAGCTCCACGAGTGCTGCTTCGCAAGGACTGCTCGTGCCCAACCCGGTGGCGGGCGCCTCCCAATCGGTGCGCGAGGCGGCCGACCTGGCGTACCGGGCCGCGCTCCCGCCGGCTGCGGTTACGCCTCCCCCGAGCAAACTGCAGCCCAACATAGAACCCGAAGCGGAAGACACAAACTTCGACCCTGACCCGGAGCTGCCGACCCTTCTGGATGGCAATGCCTTTACCGAAGCCGTGGAAGAAACCGGCCCTTTTGAGGCCGCGGCACTCTCAGCCCCCGAAGACGATATCACGCTGGAGGCGTTGGAATTCAGCCCAGTCGTTGAGCTATCCGCCTCCCCTGCTTTTGAGCCCGAACCGGAGGCTGCTGCGCCGGTCCCCCGGACCCCAGCATTCGACGGGCTCAATTTCCGCATGATTCAGTACGCCCGGCGTTCGGCGCAGCTGGTGCGCGGGCGCTCCGATTTTGGGGTCATTTATGCGCCCAACTGGCCAGCCTGGCTGGCGGCGCTCGAAATCCGCAACAGCACGGGCCAGCCGCTGGTGCTGTACGTGGCCAGCCTGGCCATCGACTTTAGCAGCCCCGGCGACCGCGGCTGGCTCCTGGAAGTAGAGCGGATGACGCTGCGCCGGGCCCGCATCATCTTGGTGCCGACCGAAGACCTGCGGCAGCAGCTGCAGCTGCAGTATGGCAGCACCATTGGGGAGGTGCGCGTGGTGGCCGCCGCCGATGAGGATGGGGTGCAGGACGTGCTGTGCGAAGTGGCATTTGGGTAAGCCCCGGCGTGCCGGCCGGCGCCGCAATGGTTTACTTTGCCCCAGCAAGTCTCCATAACCCAGTCCCATTAGCCGCTATGCAACCCGAATACGAATTTGAAGCCATTCTAGAAGCTGGCGAAGACCACGGCGGCGTATTCGTTGTCGTGCCCTTCAACGTGGCCGAGGTGTACGGCACGCGCGGCCGGGTTCCCGTGCAGGCCACGTTCGACAACTACCCCTACCAGGGCAGCATCGTCCCCATCGGCGACGGCCACCACGCCCTGCTCCTGCTCAAGCAGATTCGCCGCGCCATCGACAAAACCGTGGGCGACACGGTGCGCGTCACGCTGTCGCGCGACGTGACCGAGCGCAAAATGGAAGCCCCCGCCGACCTGGCCGAAAAGCTGGCCACCAACCCCAAAGCCGCCGCCTACTTTGCCAAGCTGGCCTACACCCATCAGCGCGAGTTTGTGCGCTGGCTCGAAGGCGCTAAAAAGCCCGAAACCCGCACCCGCCGCCTGGAAGAAACGGTGGAGCTGCTGACGCAGGGCCGCAAGCGCGGGTAATTTCCTAGAACGGTCAAGAAGTGCGAAGCACCTCGCTCGCGGCACTACTTCAATCAGCCATCAATAATCGCCTGTCATGCAGAGCGCAGCGAAGCATCTTATCGCCGCTGCACAACTTGCTCAGGCGTGATAAGATGCTTGGCTACGCCGACCTACGGTTCGCTGCGCTCTGCATGACAGACGGCATGACAGCCGACATTATAAGAGGCGCGGCAAGCAAATCAGCCGCCCCGCACCATACTCAGCTTTCACTCATCTGATTCTATGAAAAAAGGATACCTCCTTCTGTTCCTTGTGTTTAGTGCGCTGCTTTCTGGTTTGGCCAGTGCCCAATCCGTTTCCATCGAGCGCGTGAACCCGACCAACTGGTGGGTGGGCATGAAAAATCCAAACGTGCAGCTGCTCATCCACGGTCCCGGCGCGGGCACGCTGACGTACACCATCGCATACCCCGGCGTGAAGCTGGTGAAGAGCAGCACCGTTGAGAACTCCAACTACGCCTTTCTGGACCTTAGCATCTCGGCCAGCACCAAGCCCGGCCGGCTGCAGATTGTGGGCAAAAAAGCCGGCCAGACCGTGACCCAAAGCTGGGAGCTGCGGGCCCGCGACAAATCGCCCAAAGCGCAAGGCGTGACGGCAGCCGATTTCATCTACCTGGCCATGCCCGACCGGTTTGCCAACGGCGACACCACCAACGACAAGTTTGCCAGCATGCGCGACCCGAACATGGACCGCGCCAACCCCTTCCTCCGCCACGGCGGCGACCTGGCCGGGGCCGCCAAGCGCATTCCCTACCTCAAAGACCTGGGCGTGACCGCCATCTGGTTTACGCCCCTCATCGAAAACAACCAGCCGCTCACCAACGAAGGCGGCACCATGCGCGCCTCCTACCACGGCTACGGCTTCACCGACCAGTACAACATCGACAAGCGCTTTGGGGGCAACGCGGCCTACAAAGCCTACGTGCAGCAGGCCCACGCCGCCGGCCTGAAAGTGGTGCAGGATGCCGTGTACAACCACGTGGGCAACACCCACTGGATACTGCAGGACCTGCCCATGAAAAGCTGGCTGCACCAGTGGCCCACCTACACCAACACCAGCTACCGCTACCAGTCCATCACGGACCCGCACGGCGCCCAGATTGACCGCAAAATCACGCTCGATGGCTGGTTTGTGCCCTTCCTGCCCGACCTCAACCAGAGCAACCCCTACGTGGCCAACTACCTGATTGAAAACGCCATCTGGTGCGTCGAGAACTTCGGCATCGATGCCTGGCGCATCGACACGTACATGTACAACGACCAGCCGTTTATGAACCGCTGCAACGCGGCGCTGCTGGCCGAGTACCCGCGCATCCACATTTTCGGCGAGTCGTCGGTGAACAACGTGGTGGACCAGAGCTACTACACCCGCAACACCATCGGCTTTCCCTTCAAGTCGAACCAGCCCGGCGGGCTCGATTTCGTGCTCGAAAGCGCCATGCTCGACGCTCTGAAGCAGCCCATCAGCTACGACGGCGGGGTGCAGCGCTTCTACCAGACCCTGGCCCAGGACGCCGTGTACCAGGACCCCACCAAGCTGGTGACCTTCCTCGACAACCACGACCACGACCGGTACCTCTCCGTGATTGGCGACGACCTGGCCAAGTACAAAATGGGGCTGACCTGGCTGCTCACCACCCGCGGCATCCCGAGCATGTACTACGGCACCGAAATCCTGATGAAGAATTTCAAGGACCCCACCGATGCCGAAGTGCGCCGCGATTTCCCGGGTGGCTGGCCCGGCGACAAGGAGGATAAGTTCACCGCCGCCGGCCGCAACGCCCGCGAAAACGAAGCCTTCGACTTTGTGAAAAAGCTGGCCACCTACCGCCGCGACCACCCGGTACTGCACAACGGCAAGCTCATGCAGTTTCTGCCCGAAAACGGCCTCTACGTGTACTTCCGCTACGACGCCACCGGCACCGTGATGGTGGCGTCCAACACCTCCGACAAACCGGCCACGCTGCCCACCGCCCGCTTCGCCGAGCGCACCCGTGGCTTCACCAAAGCCCGCAACGTGCTCACCGGCGAGAACCTGGCCAGTATAACTTCGCTCCAGCTCCCGGCCAAAACTGCCGTGGTACTGGAGCTGCAGAAGTAGCCGAGTCGCACTGGGCTGGGCTAAATACAGCCAGCCCGAAGCACCCAAAGCAGGCCAGAAATTTTCCAACTGTATCTGCTGAAGCTAGGCGACTCTTCGCTATTAAGCTAGCTCAATTTTCTTGAGACAGGTTGCCCTTGTGAATTACACGGCAGCATTCACAGGCAAGCCAATGCAGAAAGTCGTGCCTTCGCCTTCCTGCGACTCCATGGTGAGCGTGCCGCCGTGGCCCTGGGCGATGATGTCGTGGCTCAAGGAGAGCCCCAAGCCGGTGCCTTCGCCCGTGGGCTTGGTGGTGAAAAAGGGCTGGAAGATTTTCTGCTTGACGCTTTCGGGCATCCCCGTGCCGTTATCGGTGACTTGAATCTGGACTTGCTGGTTCAGCATGATGGTGCGCACGCCGACTTGTGGTTGGTAGCCCGGCTCGCCCGCTTGCTGGCGCTGGCGCACGGCGTAGAAGGCATTGGTAAACAAGTTGAGCAACACGCGTCCTACATCCGCCCCTACCACGGTTACTGGCGGCAGGTCGGCTAAGAAGTAGGTGCTGAGGGTGGCGTTGAAGGTTTTGTCCTTGGCCCGCAGGCCTTGGTAAGCCAAGCGCATATACTCGTCGGCGAGGCGGTTCAGGTCTGTGGGCTGGCGTTCGCCGGCGCTGATTTGGCTGTGCTCGAGCATGCCCTTGACGATGCTGGCCGCACGTTTTCCGTGCTGGGTAATTTTGGCCATGTTCTGCCGCAGGTCCTCCATCATTTCGGCTTCCAGTTCGGCGTCGCGTTCCGGCCGGGCTTGTTCCTCAGCCAGCTCGTCGAGCAATTCTGCGCTTACTTCGGAAAAGTTGTTGACGAAGTTGAGCGGGTTCTGAATCTCGTGGGCAATGCCGGCCGTGAGCTCCCCCAGCGAGGCCATCTTTTCGCGCTGCACCAGCTGGGCCTGCGTGGTGCGCAGCTCCGTCAGGGACGTGTTGAGCTGGTCGCGTTGGGCTTGCAAATCCTGCTTCTGGTCGATGACCAAGTGCTTGAGGCGTTCGGAGCGGCGGAAGGCGTAGTAGAGCACGGCGGCCAGCGCCACTAGCAAGGCGGCCCCGGCCAGCACGGCCCACAGCACCCGGCGCTGCTGCCGGGCCTGGGCCGCTTCGCGCAGCTGGGTGTCGCGTAGCTGCGCGATGCGCGCGGTCTGGGCCCGGTCGGCTTTCTCGTACTCGAAGTTGGCCACGTGCAGGGCGCCTTGGGTCCTTTCCAGCGTGTCGGCCAGTGCGGCGGCAGTCCGGTAATAGCCGGTGGCCAAGCCGGCTTGCCCGCGCTGGTCGAAGAAGCGGGCCAGTTCCCGCGCATACACCAGGCGCAGCGATACCCGGTTGTTGTGCTGGGCTTTATCATAAGCGGCCCGCCACGCGGTTTCGGCGCGGGCCCAATTGCCGCGGGCCGCGTAGTAGCGTGCCCGGGTCGCGTCCAGCTCGAAATTGCCGTGGGTGGTAAACAAGTGTATCTGGAGCGAGTCGCCCAGGCGCTGCGCCTGGGCCAGCAGTGGCCCGGCCTTGGCCCCGCGGCGGGCGTCGAGTAGTACCTCGCTTTTGAGCACCAACCCGCAGGCGCGTTCTAGCAGATTCCATTCCTTGCGGGCGGCAACGGTATCGTTGGCCGGAAGGGACACCAGGGCCAGATTGGCGTAGCGCAGCGCAGCGGCGGGGTTGCCCAGCTGGCGGTAGGCCTGGGCCATGCCCCGGTAGGTGTAGCCCACTGCCAGCAGTTTGTCTTGCCGGGGCAGGCCCTCGTGCACGTGCAGCGCCTGGCGCAGGTAGTGCAGCGCCAGGGCCGAGTTGCCCCATTCGGCGTAATAGCTGCCGGCCACTTTCAGCTCGTTCTCCTCCTGAAATCGGTTAAAGGTGTGCTCCAGCTCGGCAGCGCGCAGGTAGTGGCTGATGCCCTGGTTATAGTCGCCTTTGCGTAGGTAATACCCGCCAATCTTCACGTGGCAAGCGGCCATGTTTTCCCGGGCCCCGCGGGTGCTGTACTGCGCCAGCTTGGCTTGAAAGTAAGCAAGCCGCGCCTCCGGCTGCTTGAGTTTGTTAAACAGGTCGCCTACCTCATACAGGGGGCCCACGACAGCCAAATGCGAGCGGGCGGCCACCTTAATCATAGCCCGCAGGGTATCGAGCAAGCGCGCGGGTGCCACGCCGGCCGAATCCATTTTGGCGTAGTTCTCCCAAAGGCGAAAAGCGTCAGCTTCGGGCCGCCGGAGCCGGCGCGCCAGCCGCTCCGTTTCTCGGATCAGTTGTCTGACCTCGGTATCCGTCCGAGTGTCGCCGATGTCGTTCAGATGCAACAGGGTACGTAGGCGGGCAGTGTCGGTGTGCTGCCCGGCCAAGACCCGACGAAGCGAATCCGGGTCGGCTTCCCAGTACCGCCGCGGTCGCGTTTGAGCTGCCAGCGGACCAACCGACAGGAAGAGCAGCAAAAGCACGCTGAATAACAGCCCAGCCCGTTTCAGCCGGCGCAGCAAATAGTTTGACATAGCAACTTGAGAATTAAACGGGCAGGGTGATGGTGAATGCGGTACCCTTTCCCTCCTGGCTTTCGACAGCTATCGAGCCGCCGTGGCCCTGGGCAATGATGTCGTGGCTCAAGGACAGGCCCAAGCCCGTACCCTCACCCGTGGGCTTGGTGGTGAAAAAGGGCTGGAAGATTTTGGGTTGCACGGCCGCCGGAATGCCCATGCCGTTATCCGTGACCTGGATTTGCACCTGTTGGTTCAGCATGATGGTGCGCACGCCCACTTGCGGTTGGTAGCCCGGCTCGCCCAGCTGCTGGCGCTGGCGCACGGCGTAAAAGGCGTTGGTGAACAAGTTGAGCAGCACCCGGCCCACGTCCGTGCCCACCACTTCGACCAAGGGCAGCGTAGCCCCAAAGTCGGTGGTGAGTTCGGCGTTAAAGGATTTGTCCTTGGCGCGTAGGCCTTGGTAAGCCAGGCGCAGGTACTCGTCGGTGAGCTGGTTGAGGTCGGTGGGCCGGCGCTCGCCGGCGCGGGTCTGGCTGTGCTCGAGCATGCCTTTGACAATGCTGGCGGCCCGCCTTCCGTGGTGGCCAATTTTGCCCAGGTTCTGCGCCAGGTCACCAGCCAGGGCCGCTACTTCGGCCGAATCGTTGGCGGCGAGGGCTTCCTGGAGCTCGGTCACCAGCTCGGCGCTCACTTCCGAGAAGTTGTTGACGAAGTTGAGCGGGTTCTGGATTTCGTGGGCAATGCCGGCCGTGAGCTCGCCCAGGCTGGCCATTTTTTCGCTTTGAATGAGCTGGGTCTGGGTGGCGCGCAGCTCCGTGAGCGCCTGGGTGGTTTGGTCGCGCTGGCTTTGCAGCAGGGCGTAGGCCCGCTGCTGCTGGCGGCTGCCGCGCAAGAGCACAAACACCAGTCCGCCGATTAGCGCTAGCACCACCAGCACGGCCCCGAGTACCCAGCGCTGCCGCCGGGCCCGGGTAGCGGCCTGCTGCTGCGCCTGGTCCAGTTGCGTGATGCGGGCCTGTTGGGCGCGGCCTGCCTGCTCAATTTCGTAGCGGGCCACGTGCAGGGAGCCCTCGGCGGCCTTCAGGGTATCGGCCAGCCCCACGGCGGCCAGCGCGTACTGCGCGGCCTGCTTCGACTGCCCGTGCCCTTGGTAGAACAGTGCCAGCTCGCGCAGGTACTTCAGCCGCAGCGGCGTCACCCGGCTTTCCAGGGCCTTGTGGTAGGCGGTGCGCCATGCAGTTTCGGCACGGGCCGCATCGCCACGGGCGGCATAATACCGGGCCCAGGTCGCGTCCAGCTCAAAGTCGCCGGCGGTGGTCGTAATGGGCATCTGCAGTGAGTCGGCCGAGTGCTGGGCCGATTGCAGCAGCGGCAGCACTTCGGAGTTGCGGTGCAGAGCTAGTAGCGTCTCCCCTTTCAGCACCAACCCATAGGCTTTTTCCGCAGCAGCGGAGGCCGTATCGACAGAAGCGACGGTCAGAGCCTGCTCGATGGCCTGCAGCGCGGCGGGGTAGCGTTGCTGGCGCAGGTACAGAAGGGTTAGATTGCGGTACAAGTACATTTTATTAGACTCGTCACCCTTTGTAAATGCGGCCAGGGCTTCTTTCAGGTAAGGCAAGGCTTTGGCATCGTTGCCCCATTCCGCGTAATAGCTGCCCAGCACCAACTCTTCGTTGTAGTAATTTTTGAGGTTGAAAGTGCGGTACAGCTCCGCCGACCGCAGGTAGTACCCGATGGCCTGGTTGTAGTCGGCCCGGTACACGTAGTAGCCGCCCAGCCCGTGGTAGCAGGCGGCCATGTTCTCCACCGCGCCGCGCTTTTGGTAGTAGGCCAGCTTAGTTGTGTAATACTTAAACCTGGCTTCCTGCTTGTTGAGCGCGTTATACAAAACCCGCACACTGCTCAGCGCATAAGGCACCGGGCGGCCCAGTTGGTCGAAGACATCGATAGCTGCCTGCAGGCTGTCGAGAGCGAGGCCGATGCGGTTGGCTTTATCGAGCCGGCTTACTGCCCACAGCAGGCGGTAGGCCCGCTGCTCGGGGCGGTGCAGGCGCGCGCTCAGGGTTGTGGCTTCTTCAACTTCTTTTGAGCCCGGTTCTAAATCAGCCATATGCATCAAGGTGCGCAGCCGGGCCGTGTCGGCGCGCTGCCCGGCCAGCACCCGGCGCAAGGAGTCAACGTTAGCATCCCAGTAGCAGTAGCGGGTCGAAGACTGGGCCATGACAGAGCCGCTGCCCAGCAGCAACGAGAGCAAAAACAAGCGGGTGAGGCAACGTTGCGTAAAAAGCGACATATACTATTAAGCGGGTAGGGAAATAATGAAACTAGTGCCCTGGCCTTCGTGGCTCTCCACGCTGAGCGTGCCGCCGTGGCCCTGGGTGATGATGTCGTAGCTGAGCGACAGGCCCAGGCCGGTGCCTTCGCCTGTGGGCTTGGTGGTGAAGAAAGGCTGGAATATTTTGGCCTGCACGGCGTTGCTCATGCCCGTCCCATTGTCTTGCACACGGATTTCAACCCGTTGCTTGGCTAGGCGCGTGCGCACCTCCACGGTGGGCCGGTGCCCGGCCACGCCCAGCTGCTGGCGCTGGTGCACGGCGTAGAAGGCGTTGGCGAACAAGTTGAGCAGCACCCGACCCAGGTCGGCGCCCACCACCTCGACCAACGGCAGGTCGGCGGCAAAGTCCGTAATCAGTTCGGCGTTGAAGGATTTGTCTTTGGCGCGCAGGCCCTGGTAGGCCAGGCGCAGGTATTCCTGGCACAAGGCGTTCAGGTCCGTTGGGGCGCGCTCCCCGGTGCTGGTGCGGCTGTGCTCGAGCATGCCTTTGACAATGGCCGCCGCCCGTTTGCCGTGTTCGATGATCTTGCTCAAGTTCTGAGCGACGTCGCGCGCCAGTTCGGCGGCCTCGGCCGTGTCACTGGCTGCCAGCGCCTCCTGGAGCTCCTCTACCAGTTCGGTGCTCACCTCGGAGAAGTTGTTGACGAAGTTGAGCGGGTTCTGAATCTCGTGGGCAATGCCCGCGGTGAGCTCCCCCAGGCTGGCCATCTTCTCTTTCTGAATCAACTGGGCCTGGGTGGCGCGCAGCTCCGTGAGGGAGCGTTGCAGCTCGCCCGTGCGCTGGGCGACTTGCGTTTCCAGCGTCTCGTTTTGCGCCGCCAGCAGCGCTTGTTTCTCCTGTTCCTGGGCCAGAGTTTGGGCCGAGAGCGTTTCCACTTCCCCCAGCTTGACTTGCAGCAGCTGCGCATCGAGGGCAAATTCGCGGGCCAGAAACAGCGAGATGGCCAGCGCCGGCGGCAGAAACATGAGGGGATACATGAGCGCGCTTACCAGAGAAGAGTACATCGTCGCGCTGGTCACGATGGCGATGAACCCGAGCACGGCCAGCAGCGCCGCCGCGAAGCCCACCCCGATGATGGCCGCGCCGCCCCGGCGCTGGCGCAAGGCCCGGCCCGTCAGGCGCAGCTGCTCGGCCGTCGCGAGCACGATGGCCATCATGAAGCCGAAAAACGCGCCGTTCTGAAAGCCGTGGTGCACCACCTCCACCACGGAGTAGGCCAGCAGGGCGCCGCAACACACGCACAGGCCGGCGTAAAGCCAGCCGGGCCGAAAGCCGAACAACGCATACAGCGCCCGGGCGGCCCATAAGCCGCTCGACACCAGCAGCAGCCATGTTAGCAGCTCGAAGGCCAGGCGCTCGACCGGCGAGGAGAAGGGCACGGCTGGAGTGGAGTAGACGCCCAGCGCACCCAGGCTCAGTGCGCCCGTGTAGAGGGCGAAGTACAGGTTGGCGCGCCGCGCCGGGTTGTAGTAGAAGAACGCCAGGTGCAGGAGCATAAGCAGCCCAACCACACTCCCCAGTGCCAAAAAGACGGGCCCGGCGGCCGCTTGTTCGGCGGTGGCCTTCCGCCGTTGGGCCGTGCCCTGCAGCCGCGCGCTAAACACCAGCGCCTCGTCGAGGCTCTGGTGCAGCAGCGGGTGGTGCCAGGGGGCAAAGCGCACGGCCAGCACGTGGCCCGCGCGGCCGGTGGCGGGCAGCTCCAGCGGTTCGGGCGGATGGGGATTGACGCGCACCCGGTGGGGGGCGGGGTCCAGGGTGCCCTGGCGCTGCAGCCGTTGCCCGTCGAGGTACAGCTCCCAGGCGCCGTTGCCGGTGGTTTGCAGCAGCAGGGCGCGCAGGCGCAGGCTATCGCCGAGCTGAAAACGCAGCCGGAGCCAGCCGAGGCCCGTGTGCAGGCGCGTCGGCAGTTCGCGCCGGGGGCGGGTGGGATTCAGGGTATCCCAGCGGCTATCATCGAAGTCAGGCCGGGCCCAGGTGGGGTCGTCGCCGGCGTGGTAGCGCCAACCTTGGGTGAGCAGCAGGCCGTCGGCGGGCAGGCGGGTGATAGGCTGTACGGCGGTATCGGCCGGCAGCGGAGCGGCCCCGGCGGGCAGGGCCAGTAGCCAACCGGCCACCAGCAAGAAAAAGTAGCGCATAGCAACGAGGGGTACCACCAAGCAAGCGCTACTCGTGGTTGGAATTAATCCGTGGGAAAGTTGAGCTTTAAAGCAGCAAGCTACTGACAAACCCAGTTCTTTCTTTATTTATTTTCTCTGATAATCACCATAGCACCAGCGGCTTTTGAGAATACTTTAGCTCAACTGCCAAAGTGCAGGCCACGCACATGCCCAAAGGGCCTGGAGCCGCAATCAATGTTCAGCCCAATTTGGCCTGCGTCGGGGTTACGGTGCAGGGCCAAGCACAAACTAGTGGCATGAGCAGGGGCTTAATCGTCGCAAGCCTGCTGCGCCGCGTGCAGTCTGATAATCCTTCCGCCTGTTAGCTCAACGTGACATAAAAAAAGGTGGCCCCTCGCAGGGCCACCTTTTATCACTCCGCAATGCGGCCAGGTTTTTCCGCCTGCCAAGCGGGTTGCTACTAGACCAAATCGAAACGGCCCAGATTCATCAGCTTGCTCCACACCGCCACAAAGTCCTTCACGAACTTCTCCTGCGCATCCGAGCAACCGTAAACTTCGGCCAGGGCCCGCAGCTCCGAATTTGACCCAAAAATCAGGTCCACGCGGGTGCCGGTCCATTTTACGGTGCCGGTCTTGCGGTCACGGCCGTTGAAGGTGTTTTGCGCATCCGACGTGGAACTCCAGGTGGTGCCAATATCGAGCAGGTTCACGAAGTAGTCGTTGGTGAGGGCACCCGGGCGGCTGGTGAAGACGCCGTGCTGCGACTGGTCGAAGTTGATGTTGATGGCCCGCAGGCCGCCGAACAACACCGTCAGCTCCGGCGCATTCAGGGTCAGGAGTTGGGCTTTGTCGACCAGCATTTCCTCAGCCGCGGCCCTGTGATGCGGCTTCAGGTAGTTGCGGAAGCCGTCGGCCGCCGGCTCCAGCGCCGCAAACGACATGACATCGGTTTGCGCCTGCGAGGCATCGGCGCGGCCCGGGGTGAAGGGCACCGTCACTTGCTGCCCGGCATTCTGCGCCGCCTGCTCGATGCCAACTCCGCCCGCCAGCACAATCAGGTCGGCCAGGGAAACCTGCTTGCCGCCGTTTTGGGCACTGTTGAATTCCCGTTGAATGCCTTCGAGCGTTTGCAGCACCTGCGCCAGTTGGGCTGGGTTGTTTACTTCCCAATTGCGCTGCGGGGCCAGGCGCAGGCGCCCGCCGTTGGTGCCGCCCCGTTTGTCGGAATCGCGGTAGGTAGACGCGGACGCCCAGGCCGTGGATACCAGCTGGTACACCGACAGGCCGGAAGCCTGAATTTTGCCTTTCAGAGCCGCCACATCCTGGTCGTCAATTACCTGATAGGTAACGGCCGGAATCGGGTCTTGCCAGAGCAGCTCTTCGGTGGGCACTTCCGGACCCAGGTACCGCTCTTTGGGGCCCATGTCGCGGTGCGTCAGCTTAAACCAGGCCCGGGAGAAGGCATCGGCAAACTCCGCCGGGTTCTGGTGGAAGCGGCGGGAAATGACTTCATACGCCGGGTCCGCCCGCAGGGCGATGTCGGTGGTGAGCATGAAGGGCGCATGCTTCTTGGCCGGGTCGTGGGCATCGGGAATGGTGCCGGCGCCGCCGCCATTCACGGGCCGCCACTGCTTTGCGCCGCCGGGGCTGGTGGTCAGCTCCCATTCGAAGCCGAACAGGTTATCGAAGTAGTCGGTGCTCCACTGGGCGGGCGTGCTGGTCCAGGCCCCCTCCAGGCCGCTGGTAATGGTGTCGCTGCCGTGGCCTTGGCCAAAGCTGTTGCGCCAGCCCAGGCCCATTTCTTCCAGGCTAGCCCCGGCGGGCTCCTTGCCCACGTACTCGCCGGGGTCGGCGGCGCCGTGGGTTTTGCCGAAGGTATGGCCACCGGCAATCAGCGCCACCGTTTCTTCGTCGTTCATGGCCATGCGGCCGAAAGTTTCGCGGATGTCGCGGGCCGACCGCACCGGGTCGGGCTCGCCGTTCGGCCCTTCCGGGTTCACGTAGATGAGGCCCATCTGCACCGCGGCGAGCGGGTTGTCCAGCTCGCGGTCCTCGGTGTAGCGCTTGTCGCCCAGCCACTCGGTTTCCGGGCCCCAGTAAATGTCCTGCTCGGGTTCCCACACATCGTCGCGCCCGCCGCCGAAGCCGAAGGGCTTGAGGTTCATCGACTCTAGGGCGCAGTTACCGGCGAGCACTATCAGGTCGGCCCAGGAAATCTTCTGGCCGTACTTCTGTTTGATGGGCCACAGCAGCAAGCGGGCCTTGTCGAGGTTGGCATTGTCGGGCCAGCTGTTAAGCGGCGCAAAGCGCTGGGCACCGGAGCCACTGCCGCCCCGGCCATCGCCGATGCGGTAGGTGCCGGCGCTGTGCCAGGCCATCCGCACGAAGAACGGGCCGTAATGCCCGTAGTCGGCTGGCCACCAGTCCTGCGAATCCGTCATCAGCGCAAACAGGTCTTGCTTCACGGCCGCCAGGTCCAGCTTCTTGAACTCCTCGGCGTAGTCGAAATCCTTGCCCAATGGGTTGGACAGGTCCGCGTGCTGGCGCAGGATGCTTAGCTTGAGCAAATTGGGCCACCATTCGCGGTTGGTGCGGCCACCGCCGGCGCTCTGTTTCAGCGCGCCACTGCTAAACGGGCATTGGGCCGCGGGCTCGTTCAGCTCGTAAAGGATAGAGTTTTCCGGGGGTGGGGTACTTTGGGTATTATGCATCTTGAAATGGATGTTTACTTCGTCCAACTACAAGATTCATCTCCCTGAAAAGTTTGCGCTTTTGCTTGTAAAACTGCGCAGTAATTCATCACACGGTTGGGGTCGCATTCAAGAGGCTGCTTTGGTGCCTTATCGGCCGCTTC
The DNA here is from genome assembly GCF_020711255.1 of Hymenobacter plasmatis. Taxonomy (GTDB): domain Bacteria; phylum Bacteroidota; class Bacteroidia; order Cytophagales; family Hymenobacteraceae; genus Hymenobacter. The sequence goes on along the minus strand of NZ_JAJFAW010000019.1, from coordinate 2,370 downwards.
TGCCAGCGCGGTGGTGGTAATTCGACAAGTAGGCCCAACATGAAATACGACTTGCTGGAGACGCTTTTAAAACATGAAGCCGCTTCCAGCATGGGTGTGCAGGCTGGAAGCAGCAACGCGGGTACCCGGACGCGGAAATGACCAAGCTACTGCCTCTGCGGGTCCATACCTTTGCGGGATGGAGTTTCAGAAAAAGAAATACAGCTTTCGCGGCATGGACGGCTACGCTGGGTTCCGCCACGGCAAAGAGTACGAACTGGAGTTGGGCATGAGCGAGGCCGACGACGAGCGCCCGGCAGAGGTTGTCATTGTCAACCCCGTGTCGAAAGCGTGGATGTACTGCAGCAAGCAGGAGTTCAGCGAGCGCTGGCAAAAAGGATAAGGCGCACCGGCAACTCTTCTTTGAGGGCCCTTAGTGGTACGGCGCTTGGTTCACTTCAAATGTGGGAGGGCGGAAAGCCCATTTTACTGAAAACGAGCTGGCTACCTGGTCAGCTCGTTTCGTGTCTGCCGTGCCCAATAGGCAAAATAAGCCTAGCGCAAAGGCAGGCATTTTGCGGGCTTGTAAAACGGGCTGGAAGCTGGGGCGGGTTTGCCTGCCCAACCATAGCTAGCCTGACTGGACGGCTCGCTCGGTTTTAAAAGGCCCACGAGCGACCCAAGGAAGCGTTTCAGCGAGAGAGTTTTTAACGCTGTGGCAAGCGTCAGGGCAATAAGAATTATATATCCCTGTTGTCTTGACAATAGTTTAACTTTCTATTGTGCCAAGTGCTGATGAAACGGCTCCCTCTATGGTTGCTTGCCTGCGGTGGGCTGCTCCCTGCCTTTGCCCACGCCCAGCAACAGTTTGCGGTGGGCCCGAGAGTGGGGATGAACATGGGCACCTTTCACAACTTGAACGGCTTCGGCCCGCGCTATTCTTATAAAGCCGGCTTGGAAACCGGAGTGATGGCCGCCTGTGAACACCGGCATTTCGCGGTGCAACCCGCGGTGCTCTTTTCCCAAAAGGGATACATCTCGCACGCCGACGCGGTACTCTCGGGCAGTGGGAAATCGGTTCCAAACTTCAAAGAAGAGGTGCGCTTGAATTATGTCGCACTGGCCGTAAACCTAGCCTATGCCCCCGCGCATTCGGGCCAGGGATTCCAGGTGTTTGTCGGCCCCTACCTGGGGGCCCTGGTGGGCGGCCATCGCGTCGTGGATGACCTAATGGCATATCCGCAGCCAGTAGAAATTCGGACCCGGGTAGCAGGCGGCGGGCAGCCCTACCCCTTGGTTGACCGCACTTATTATTCCCAACGGCTCGATGCCGGGGTACAAGTCGGGTTGGGCTACCGGGCCGGCCCCCTGCTGGTGCAGGCCGGCTACAGTTGGGGTCTGCGCAACCTTACCCCTCCCGTGGTTGATGAGAACAACAACATCATCGCCCCCAGCGGCTTTCCCAGCTATTCCCGAGCGTTCCAAGCCTCATGTGCCTACCTGTGGAGCCGCAACGCCCAGTCAACGCCGTAATAGAAGCCAGTTCCGCTGCCGCTGGCCGCAGTCTAAGCGAAGCGACGACTGCGCGCCGTCCGTAAAAGCGAGTTTGCAACTCGCCTCACAAGCGGCGCTAAAACAACCGCTCAACCTCCAACACTGCCTCCAGTCCCGCATAAAACGAAGCGCTAGAATACACATAATCTTCGGCCCGGTAGCAAATCCCCGCTCGCACCGGGTTCTGGTGAATGTAGTGCAGCTTCTGCTGCGCAACAGCATCGCTGAGCAGCTCAATGCTATGGCTGGGCTGCTGCCAAAACTGAATGTGGGTGTTGCGCTGATTGAAGGCACCAGCGTTCTCAAATAGTCATTTCAGCCAGAAGCGGCGGCTTTCCTGCGGGTTGGCGTGCAGGTTTTCGAAGATGCGCTTGGCGGTATATTTTTTGAAGTCCCGCATGATGTCCGACAGGTTAACGTCATCGGCAGCCCGGGCAATCAGATGCAGGTGGTTGCTCATCAGGCAATACGCAAACAGCTCCAGTCCCTTAGCCTTCTGGCAATGCCGCAGGCTGTCAATGATGATGTCTTTATAGAGCGGACGGGTAAAGACATCGGCCCATTCCACAACAGTGCAAGTGATGAAGTACAAGCCCTGCTGGTTGCGGATGGGGTAGGCCACGGAATGTATTCAGTTGAAGAGAGGTAGAAAAGTGTGTTTGGGACGCTTTTTGGGCTCTGAGTTGGCGGGCGGTGAGCTGGCAACTGTCTAAGCGAAGCGACGACAGTATGCCTTGGGTAAGGCGAGTTTGCAACTTATTGAGGTGGTCTAGCTAAGCCGGACACAATTGGGACGTTGTTTGAAGATGGGTTTCGAAGTGGTTGGGTGAGCAGTAG